>JAEYDL010000030.1 GCA_023403845.1 Pseudomonadota bacterium | reverse complement strand
CTTGCACGGATTTTCGGTGAATGCCGCTTCAGCTCCGGGAAAAGGCTACGCTTCCCTGACCGAGCAGATCGTGCATGTGCACCATGCCGAGCAGACGCCGGTCGTCGTCCACAATGGGCAGAACCGTAATCGCCCTGCTCTCCATGAGGTCGAGCAGTACGGCCACCGTATCCTGTCTGCTTCCGCAACGGGGAGAACGGGTCATGATGTCGGAAACCGGGCCTTGCGGGTTCAGACGTTCATTACATACGGCCCGGCGCACGTCGCCGTCGGTCAGGATGCCGGAAATCCGGTCGTCCGGATCAAGGAGCAGGACAGCGCCCATTTTTCCCTGGTCGAGGTGACGCAGGGCTTCAGCCTGCGTACTGCTTTCCGGCAGGAGAGGCAGACCTTCAGTACGCATGACCTCACTCACATTGAGCCGCAGGCGCTGTCCCAGACTCCCTCCGGGATGGTAGCGCAGAAAATCTTTCTCTGTAAATGATTTCAATTCCATCAGGCATACGGCCAGAGCGTCTCCCAGTGCAAGGACAGCCGTGGTGGAGGCAGTGGGAGCGAGGCCGTGGGGGCAGGCTTCGCGCGGAACGCCGGAATCCAGCGTCACGTCGGCCAGACGGGCAAGCGTGGATTCAAGCCTTCCGGTCAGGGCGATGATGCCCGCTCCCAGCGATTTCATGGCCGGGAGAATGGCGTTCAGTTCCGCCGTTTCGCCGGAATTGGAAATGGCGAGCACCACATCCGTGTCCCGCAGGCTGCCGAGGTCGCCGTGCGCACCCTCCACAGGGTGCAGAAAGAAGGCAGGCGTGCCGGTGGAGGAAAAGGTGGCGGCGAGCTTCCGGCCCACAAGACCGGACTTGCCGATTCCGGTTACGACGACCCGGCCCGTGCATGCCGCGAGCATGTGCAGGGCGCGAAGCAAAGGCGCATCGGGCGCATGGTGAGCCAGACGCGCGCGTACGGAGGCAATGCCTTCCATTTCTATGGACAGAACTTGTTGCGCAAGATCAATCAGCGCATCCGGCGTGGAAAGTGCGCGAGAATGTTGAGACGTTTCGCAGGACATGAAATCTCCGGCGGTTGAAAGAGTGGGGTGATATCCCTGAAGGAAACAGCATAGGAGAAGTTCGGACCCTCGGCAAGACGTCCCGACGGCGGAACCGGGGATACGGAGCAGGGGGGGGGCCTCTTTGCAAAAAGTGGATGGACCGTTCTGAAAATTGTAAGTTAATATATTAAAATTACAAGATATTAATGGCTAATGCGGGGCGCTCTTCTTGACGGAAGATTAGCTTTGGCGTAGTCGGATCAGGCAGGATCGGGACTCTGCCCGGTTCCTTTGGGATTTGACGGAGGCTTTCCTTCGGGGAAGCGCATCAGCTCTGGAAAGGTCGGAAAACGTCCGTGTTTCACGCCGCAAGGGAATCTGGCGGCCCGGACGACCGGTCTTCGGGAAGCGAGAGGATTGCGCCTGGTCTGCGAAGGCGCTTTCCGGTTTTTACGGCAGCTCCTCCTGCTCGGGGGGATCATTGCGAGGTAGGGAGTATGGAGATGAAGGAAATTCGCGCACAGGCGCGCGAACGGATGAAGGGTTTCTGCCGGGTCTGTCCGGTATGCGACGGACGGGCCTGCGCGGGGGAAGTGCCCGGCATGGGCGGACTTGGTACGGGCAGCGCCTTTCGCAACAATATTTCGGCTTTGGACCGGGTGCGTCTGAACATGCGGCTTATCCACGATGTCAAGCATCCTTCCACGGAAACGGTTGTACTCGGACTGCCGTTGCGCATGCCCGTGCTTGCCGCTCCTGTGGGTGGAGTGGCCTTCAACATGGGAGGACAGCTGACGGAAGAACAGTATATCGAGGCTATCGTTTCCGGCTGCAAGGAAAGCGGCATTGTGGGCTGTACGGGAGACGGCGTCCCGCCGTTCATTCATGAATCCGGCTTCGCGGCGATCAGCAAGGAGCAGGGATGGGGCATACCCTTCATCAAGCCCTGGGACAGCGCGGAACTGGATGAGAAGCTCATGAAGGCATCGCGGACGGGATGCTCCGTCATTGGTATGGATATCGACGCCGCCGGCCTGATCACGCTGGCCAGGATGGGACGCCCCGTGGCGCCGAAGTCGCCTGCCGAACTGGCCGCCATTGTCCGCAGGGTGCACGACATGGGCATGAAATTCGTGCTCAAGGGAGTGATGACGAAGGAAGACGCGCTGATTGCGAGCCGCGTGGGGTGTGACGGCATAGTTGTTTCCAATCATGGAGGCCGGGTGCTGGACCATGCTCTGGGGGCGGCCGAGGTGCTTCCCGGCATTACGTCCCTCGTCCGGGGACGCATGGCCATTCTGGTCGACGGCGGCATCCGCAACGGCGTGGATGTGCTCAAGATGCTGGCCCTCGGCGCGGATGCCGTGCTGCTGGGCAGGCCGTTCATCATCGCAGCCATGGGAGGCGAGGCCGAAGGCGTGCGCACCTTTGCCGCGACTCTGCATGACGAGCTGGTTCAGGCCATGCTGCTGACAGGCTGCGAATCGGTACGGGAGACGGGTTTGCGGCTGGTCAGTCTTGATCCTGCCTGCGGGGCGTTCGCGTGCTAAGCTCGTTGCTGCTGTATCTGGCGTCCGGAGCCGTGACCGGCATCATCGCCGGGCTGCTGGGAGTAGGGGGCGGCATCGTCATCGTCCCCATGCTCGGTATGCTCTTCGCGTGGCAGCAGTTTCCCCCCGACCAGATCCAGCACATGGCGCTGGGAACCTCTTTCGGAGCGATCATTTTCACGTCCATTTCCAGTTTCATGGCCCACAACAGACGCGGAGCGGTACGCTGGGACATCTGGAAAGGCGTGACGCCCGGCATTCTGATCGGCACCTTCGGAGGGAGCTGGATCGCGGCAGGTCTGTCCACGGGAACGCTCAAGGGCTTTTTCGCCTGTTTTCTCGTGGTCGTGGGGCTGCGGATGTTGCTTAACTCCAAACCCCGTCCCGGGCGCGAACTGCCCGGGAGAGCCGGGCTATGGGGCGTGGGCGGACTCATCGGGCTTATTTCCAGTTTTGCCGGAATCGGCGGCGGCACCATGTCCGTGCCTTTCATGGCATGGTGCAACGTGCCCATGCAGATCGCAGTGGGGACCTCGGCGGCCATCGGGCTGCCCATCGCCCTTGCCGGGGCTCTCGGGTACATAGTGAACGGCTTCGGCGTGCCGGATCTGCCGCGCTGGTCGCTGGGATTCATCTATCTTCCCGGTCTTGTCGCCCTTGTCGCAGCCAGCGTGCTCACCGCGCCGCTCGGCGTGCGGATGGCGCATGCCCTGCCTGTGGACAAGCTGAAACGCTGCTTCGGCGTTTTCGTCTGTCTTATGGCGCTTAGAATGTTGTGGGGACTCTTGTAACATCATCAGTTTCAGGGCAGGATTCAATCCGTGCGGCGTCTGTTGGACGCCGTGCGGATCCTGTAACCTGAGATCGCGCCTTCCGGGGGTGAAGTCCATGAAACTGAAATTGTCCGGCCGCAACAGACTGTCCCAGTCTCCGCTCTGGAACCTGCTGCTTCTGACCTTCGGATCCGCCTGCTTCAGTCTCGGCGCTCAGGGGGTGGCGTCGCATCACGGTTTTCTTACCGGCGGCATCTTCGGAACCGGCCTGCTCGCCTGGTACGCATCCGGCGCGTTCACCCCCGCCGTATGGTACGTGCTGATCAACATTCCCCTGTTTCTGTTTTCGTGGTTTCAGATTGGAAGGCAGTTCTTTTTCTACAGCCTGTACGGAAGCTGCATGACCGCGATATTCAGCGCCCTGATGCCGTTTCAGATTCCGATCCAGGACCATTTTTACGCGGCAATCACCGCGGGCGTTCTTTGCGGCATCGGCACCGGAACCATGCTGTCTACGCTGGGGTCCGGAGGTGGACTTGATCTTATCGGCGTGATTCTGAACCGGCGCTGGAATATTCCGGTAGGGCGCTTCTTTCTGACCTTCAATGCTGTCATGTTCATGACCGCTCTGACGACCATCTCTCTGGATCTGGTCGTGGTTTCCTTCATACAGGTCTTCATTTCCTCTTCAACTATTGAATATGTCCTTCGCATGGGCAATCAGCGCAAGATGGTCTACATCGTGAGCGATCGGGGAGAGGAACTTTGCGAGGCCATTCTTGCGGAAGGCTATGCCGGGGCGACCGTGCTCAAGGGCAAGGGCGCGTACAGCGGCGAAAGCCGCGAACTCATTCTCACCGTGACCAACAATATTTTGTTGCGGCAACTGGAAAATCTGGTGTTTGAGATCGACGACAAGGCGCTGTTCATCGTCGAGAACACATTTTATGTGTCCGGAACCCGTTATCCGAGAAAGTCCGTCATTTGATAGACTCTATCCCGGGAACGGCTTCTGTGGTTCTAGGGCGCATTCCGGAACGAACCGCAGGTTCGCAAGATTTCGTTGTGAGGCGAAATCTTGAGGCTGCGGTTTTTGCATGATTGCGGATGACGATGTCACTCGCTTCGAGAGCCGACCGTCGCGACGGCACGGGAACGCGGGATGCCGCGCTCCGCGGACCGGACGCGTTAGTATCAGAGTATTGCGGAACACATGTGTTGGGTATAATTTGACACCTTGTTTCAACTTTTTCAAAAGAGCCGTCGACCATGCTGCAATCCCGTTTCCTTATCCTGCTTCTTCTGTTCTTTCTGAGTGCGGCTGTGCCCGTGCGTGCGGCTGACAACGCCTCTTCCTCATCCACAGCGGAGCAGGAGGAGAGCGATTTTGCGGGGACTGTCGATCCCACGCTGGATGTCTGGGACATCCTGCTTCAGAATCGGGTGGAGGAACTGGGCGCTCTGGATGCGGAAGCCGTATCCCTGACCCAGAAGCTTCCCTCGGCCTCCCGTGAACTCAATGATCAGCTTTCAAGCATTGAGAACGAATACCAGCGTCTGATCACCATTTCGCGGGTCAGCCGCGGTCAGCCGATGGAACTCAATGTGGTGCAGGAACGGCTGATGCGGCTGCGTGAACGGCTCAATCAGGCCCTGAATCCTCTGGAAGGCACGCTGAACACGCTGAAGACCCGGATGACGGACATTTCCCTGATGGAACAGGACGCTCCGGTCAAGGGCGAGATGGAAGGCACGCCGGAACTCAAGGCCTTTCTGCGGGATCTGGCTCAGACCCAGAGTCGCCTGAACAGTGTGCAGGCGCGGCTGAGCCGCATTCTGAAACCGGCCCGTCAGCTTGAGGAGAACATTACGACTCTGGAAAGCCAGCTCAGGGAATCCGTTCCAGCTCTGTGGCGGGAATACTATCTTCAGCGGTCCGCACGTATCTATGATGTGGATTCGTGGTTGAACGTGCAGAAGAATCTGAACAGCCTGCGGGAAACGTTCGCTGTGCGCATGAGCGCCGAACTGCCCACGACCCTGTCGGCATGGGTGGGTGTTCTGTTGCGCGGGGCGTTGCTGTTTGCTCCCCTGCAACTCCTGATTCTGTTTTCGCGGCGGTTGTGCCAGAAGTGGCCGGCTCCGCTCAACACAGGCTGGCAACGGCTGAGTTCCCATAGTCTTTTCTGGTTGTCGCTCGGCTTCACCTTCCATTTTGCGGCCTGGTCCACCATAGGGACCTTCCACGTCCTGTCCGTGGTCGGGACGCTTCTGTTGAGTTTCGGGCAGATGGCTCTGGCCTGGGACCTGTACACGTTCGAGCGGTCGGACCTGCCCGATTCGTCGCCCCTCTGGCCGTTGTTCGCTCCGTTGTTGTGGGGACTGGTGCTGCTTTTATTCAATCTGCCCGGTCCCTTCCTTGGAGTGGTCTGGCTTGTGGTGCTTGCCGTGACCCTGTGGCGCGATCACAGGCGTCCGCTTCCGGACATACCCTTCCCTCTGGTGCTCAACCTGCTCCGGTTCCAGACCGTCATGCTCTGGATCGCCGTGCTCATGACCATGCTGGGCTGGGGCCGCCTGTCCATTCTGGTCTGCATGGCCTATGCCGCCTTTGCCGTCAGTCTGCAGCAGGCCGTGGGCTTCATGCGCCTGACCAACAGCATTTCTGAACGTCTGCCGCAGGAGGGCTTCACGGCCTTGTTCAGCGGTCTGGTGCTCGCTCTGGCCCTGCCCGCCGTGCTGGTGCTTGCCACGCTTGCCACCGGTTTGTGGATTCTGGCCTATCCGGGCGGTCAGTTCCTGCTTTCGCAGGTGGCCTCGATGGACTTCAGCATCGGCAAGACCACCTTCAGCGTGATCCAGATCCTGTTTATCCTCAGCGCGTTTTATGTGACGCGTTCCGTCATTTCGGTCGGGCGCTCTCTCATCGCCGAGCTGCCGTCGCACGGCATCAGGCTGGACTACACTTTGATAGGTCCCATTCAGGCCGGATTCACCTACCTGCTCTGGGCCATGTTCGGGTTGTACACGCTGAGCGCCCTCGGGTTCAGTCTGTCCAGTCTCGCCATGGTCGCCGGCGGCCTGTCCGTTGGTATCGGTTTCGGCATGCAGAACATCATCAACAACTTCATCAGCGGATTGCTGATGATTTTCGGCCAGACCCTCCGCGAGGGGGACGTCATTGAAGTCGGACAGAATCTCACCGGCGTGGTCAAGAAGATCAATGTTCGTTCCACGATGGTGGAAACATTTGACAATGCCGTAATTTTTGTTCCCAATGCCGAGTTTTTGTCCGGCAGACTGACCAACTGGACCCGCAACGGTCGGATGGTCCGGCGGGAGATTGCCATCGGCGTGGCTTACGGAACGGATGTCCAGCTTGTGGTCCGTCTGCTCAAGGAAGTGGCCAGGGCGCATCCGAAAGTGCTCGCCTATCCGGAACCGACGGTTCTGTTCAAGGATTTCGGAGGCAGTTCGCTCGATTTCGGACTGCTGTTCTGGGTAGGGGATATTCTGCATGGCTCCGGCATTTCTTCGGATATCCGCACGGCTATCGACAAGCGATTCGCCGAGGAAAACATCGAGATCGCCTTCCCGCAGATGGACGTGCATCTGCGTCAGAACGAGGAGGTTCCTGTAGTGCTGAAGACGCCCAGGCCGTCGAGAGCGAAGAAGGCCGAAGGCAGGAAACCCACGGACGAGGCGAATACGGTCACGCCGGCGGCCGATATGCCAGAGGGGGTCGGGGATGCTCCCGTACAGAATCTCTAGGGAGGGCCATACCTCGTTGCGTCTTGCCGTGCATGTGGTCCCGGATGGGGAGACTCTCGCTCTGCGGGCTGCGGAGCGGATTTCCGCCCTGTGCGCGGAGGCAGTGAACCGGCGCGGCATTTTTACGCTGGCTCTTTCCGGGGGCAGCACTCCGCTGACGCTGTTCCGTCTGCTGAGCCGTCCCGAGTGGCGGCAGCGGCTGGTATGGGAGAGAACGCGGGTTTTCTGGGCCGATGAACGTTGCGTCGGACCGGATCATGAGGCAAGCAACTATGGCGCTGCGGTACGGGAGCTGCTGGTCCATGTCCGGGCTGGATCCGTGCATCGCATGCACGGCGAACGGGAACCGGAAGCGGAGGCTCGAGCCTATGCGCGGACGATGCTGGAAGCTGTGCCTGCCGGGGAAAACGGCATCCCGCGTTTCGACTGTATCCTGCTGGGTATGGGAGAAGACGGGCATACCGCCTCCCTGTTTCCCGACAGTCCTCTCCTGACAGCGAGCGACGGTGAGCTGGTCGCCGTCGCCCGGGCGAAACATCTGGGGGACCGTCCCGAAAGCCGGCGTCTCACGCTGACCCTTTCCGTGCTTAATGAAGCCCGATGCTGCCTGTTTCTCGCCGCCGGAGAAGCCAAGCGGACCCCCCTGCGGGCGGCTCTGGATCTGCTGGCTCCGCCGCGTTTGCCCGTACAGCTTGTTCGTCCCCCACGGGGAGAGTTGGTCTGGATCGTTGACGAGGCGGCCTGCCGCTGAGTCGTCTGGGACGGCAGGCCTGTCCGGGCGGAGGATACCGCCCTGTTGTCGAACTCGGTCCTCCTGCGGGCATTCTTGCGGTTCAGATGTAGAACGGGATGACTGTCTTTCCTGAATGCGGAGGCGCTACTGCGTCCATTCTGCGGCGAATGCCGTGTCGCCGCCGTATGGATACCTGTCAAAACTCACATTGCGCCATCAGGCTGATTGCCCCTTCCCATATGGCCTGCACGCCGAGGTCAACGTTCGGAGGCAGGCCTGCGGACGGGGTAAGGGAAAGACCGATATCCCCCTTGGATTTCGGGGTGTCGATGTCGTAGCCGCTGGTCGTGAGCCTGCGTCTTGCAGGCAGACTCGTGCTCCATGCCGTACCTGCGCATGGGACGGGGTATTCACCGTTCAGGCAAAATTCCGCCGAAACGCAGGCGTTCTCGTCCGGATGGACTTCATCCCGTCGGTGCGGGTCGCCTTTTCGGGGAGCGCCGGTTCCACTCCCTGTTTTTTGGGGGTGGGGCTTCGTGCAGAACCTGCCAGATCCGAAGACTGGAAGAATCCATCCAATTGCGCAGAATGATGATGGTGACAGACAAAATCGTAATAAAATTTGTTCTTGTTCGGTATTAAAAGAATACAAAATACAAAAATTTGTACTTTTCTTTCATTTTGTGGCGTGAAATCAGGTCCGAACGGGCAGTCCGGCTGACGCCGGAGGGCGTTCACCAGCGCTAGACGCTCCGGTCCCGCCTTCCAGAAACTCGCCGCCGGGGAAAAGAAAGAGGACGGTGTGTTTCCAACTGGCCGAGAAACGCTGATAATGCTCGCTTCGCATGGAGCGGGCATTTTTTTGCCTCATGTGGCCCGAAGAGAAGCAGAGGAAAATGAACTGGAAATGGAGGGACGCGAGATTCAGGAAATTTTTCTGATTGCCGGATATCGGTAATCTAACTGGCATGCCTTTTGCTAATCCAAAGCCGTTTTTACGGAGGCTTGCGAGCCTGCCGGAGACCTCTTGCTCCGCTTGAGACGAGGTTTCCCGTGAGGACTTTAACAGCAGAGGTATACTTTTTAATGATCAGCAGATTGGCAGGGTGTGTCTTTTTCGTGACGGGCCTGATTGCGTTGCTCGCTCTGACGACGGGATTCGTCCCCGTGGAGAACGATGTGCTGCAGCCTCGCCCCTTCACTGGAGAGCTCCGGGCCAATAAGGACGCATCCACTCCTTTCTCGACCCATCGCCCGTTGCTTGTCGTTCAGGACGGTTCGGTCATGCTCAGAACGTTGCATGGAGCCGTTGCCGTGGACGAACTGGATTCCGTTGCGCCGATGTGGCGTGGCGAAAAGCTCACGCTGGACGCATTGTTTGATGATCTGCCCTTCGCCCTTGCGGCGGAAGAAGCGCAGATGGGCGATGAGCTCTCCCTCCCTTCGGTTGAGGCGGTCCTTGATGAGCCGCTTGATTTTCAGGCCTTGCGCTGGAATGGAAGCCAGCAGGCTCTTGAGTTGACGCCGGAAGCCCGGGACCGAACTCAGAAGCTTCTTTCGGAGTTGCGCAGCCTGGCGGGACTGACCGAATTCATGCGGCGGAATGCCGAGCAGTATCGGCCCATTGTAGAGAAATATGCGGCCCAGTACCGTCTGACCCCCGAGCTTGTGTACGCGCTTATTCATATTGAAAGCCGTTTTGATCCGTATTTGGTCAGCAATCGTGCCGCGCACGGACTGATGCAGGTGGTGCCCGGCACCGCCGGCGGGGAAGTGCATCGCTGGCTGGGGTTCAAGGGGACTCCCAGCAGGGCTGCGCTGCTGGAGCCGGAAACGAACATTCGTTATGGTACGGCCTACATGTACCTGCTGCAAAACCGTTACCTGAGCGCGATAACCGATCCCGATTCCCGGGAATACTGTGCCATCGCCTCCTACAACATCGGCGCCGGCCGCATGCTGAAGACATTCGGCCGCACGCAGGAGGAGGCATTTGCCGTCATCAACTCCATGACTCCCGAAGAGGTTCGGGATACTCTGCTGGAAAAGGTGCCTTCGCGTGAAACCAGAGCCTTTCTGGCTCAGGTGCTTGATGTGCGCGAACGGTTTGCCTTTTTGAGCTAGAGGTTCTTCAGCGCTGGGACCGGGACTGTCCGAAGGGCGGTTCCGGCCCTCGCGTATCGTGAAGGCGTCTCATGAATTGTGCCTTGCACGGAAAAAGAGTATGGTAGAAAACCCTGAGGGTTGTCATGGGACAGCCTGCGGCGTCCCCATATCGGAAACGCCGACAACTTTTGCAACGATTTGGAGTTATTATGCGTAGAATAAGTGCGCTTGCCCTGAGTTTCGTTTTGGTTTTTGCAGTTGCCGGCTGCACGGCGAACAAGATTGCCGTGGTCAATCCCGCCCGTCTGTTTCAGGAGAGCGATTCCGGAAAGGCTGGCTTCGAACACCTGAAGCAGCTTGAAGCCTCCATGCAGGCCCAGGTGCAGGTCGCCCAGAGCATGCTGGAAAAATCCCCCAACGACGAGGCGTTGCGCACCCGCTTCCAGAAAACGTTCTCCGGCTATCAGCAGCTGGTGAACGGAGAACAGCAGAAGGTCGTCACCAAGATCAACGACCTGATGCAGAAGTCTCTTGACGCCTATCGCACCCAGAAGGGATATACGGTTATCGTGAACAGCGACGGTCTGCTGTCCTATGACCCCAAGGCCGATGTGACCTCTGAAGTCATCGCGGAGATGAATCGGACTCCCGTGACGTTCGAACCCGTCAAGGTGGAGGAAATCGCTCCTGCCAAGGCTGACTCCAAGGACGCCCCCAAGGCTGAAGCTCCCGGGACCGACGCCAAAAAGTAGTGAATCGGCTTAGCCGTTACGGACCCTCCGTCCCATTTCGGGAAGGGGGGTCTTTTTTTGCGTCTTCGTGGGACACAAAAAGAGTTGCCTTTCTCCGGGCAAGGACTATGCGGAACCGCCCCGGCAAGGCATCATTCGAATGGGAAAGGTTGCATCTGAAGCACCCGGAAACAGTGCTCCGGGAGCATACGGCGGACGGCCATGGCCGGTTCTCTGTTTGCCGCCTTGTTTTTGTCTGGCGGGGCCATTCCCGGAAAGTATGGCCGGAAATGTTGACTCTGCTCCCCCGGGGGAGACCGCCAGCGACGACAGAGCAAAAATTTTCAGTCCCTGACCGTTCCGGTCCGTTCCCGGAGAGGGGGGAAATAACTTCTCCGAAAGGGAGAAGTCAGTCCTGATTTGAGTGGACATCGTATATATTCCGCTGAACTACGTTTGTGGGGCGGCTGCTGTCCGGGCAGGGGGACGGGGGATGGCGATCGGTCTGTTCCGTCCTGTTCTCTTGTTCTGCAATGTTTTACATTTACGTATAAATAGGTTATAGTTCGTAACAGGGTTGTAAAATCCTGTTGGGAGGTTGTTCGGACAACATGCCTATGATTGTCTGACGGCGTGGGAACAGGAAAGTTCATGGGCAAGGCTGCTTCACTTTCCCAGTATGAGCAGGCTTCCACAGATGGCGAGCATCCATACGGACAGGGGTGGCGTACGGTTTTTTGCGGCACAGAAAAGCAGCAGCACGAAAGCGACGCACACCCAGAAGAAGAGGAAGCCTGCCGTCAGCGTCATGATCGGAGAGAGTTGCAGGCTGTGCAGCGGCGTCATCGGTATGAACTGGCAGACGAGAAATTGCGCGGCCGCAAGTTCCAGACAGGCCCCCAGCAAAGGGGAGGAGTGAGCTTCGGTCAGCACATTGGAACAGTGCAGTGCCGCAGCTGCGGCAAGGCCCAGCATGCCGACGCCCGTCACGACGCCGGCATGGCCCAGAAGAGGAGCGGCGACGAACCGTTCCATTTCCCAGATGTTCCCCGGCAGTCCATGTCGCCAGGCATACCAGCTGCACAGTGCATGGATCGCCCCCAGAAGCAGAGGGACAAGGAGCGTGCCGATGGCGAAGCCCGCTTTCCTTCGTCCGGAAAAAGCCAGCGCCGCGGAGGCAATGGAAAAACAGATGAGCCAGTACAGTACCGGCATGTCGCACGGGATATAGGCTGGAAATGTTCCTGAGGGAAGAAAGAGGAATGTCCCCAGAGAGCAGAGCATCCCTGTTGGGAAAATGATGCGGGCCATGAAGGAATTCCTGCCGCTTGTCGCAGGAGGCGTGCATGCAGGGGCATGGCGTCTGTTCAGGCGAAGCATGACGCGTGTCAGGCACAGAATGCCGACCAGATACAGGGACGCGGAGAAGAGTGTTGCAGAACAGTTCTGCATGATGCTTCCTTTTTGTCTGAAATCTTCAGGTGCTCACTAGCATGCTTTGGACTGGCGGCCAAGTGAAGCTCATACATGGCGGGGGAAATGGATTGCCTGCAAAATCGATTGCGACGAAAGGCTGCCTGCCTGTGGGGTGCTGGCTGGCTGCGGCGCTGTTCTGTCTGGTCGCGTCGCTGCCGGGACGACCCGTGGATGCCTTGTGCATTCAGAGGGAGGATGGGGGAGCATGGCATGTGCCCGTTCCTTTGGGACAGACGGTGACGACATGGTATTGCCACTCCGTGGAGCGGACGCTGGTTGCCGACAGTTACTATCCCATGAGTGGGCGGCTGCATCAGTGGCGGACCCTTTCCAGATCGCACAATGCGGGGCTTCCGTGGAAAACGCCGGAGCATGGGCGTTTTCTGACCGAGGGGGACTGGCTTGTTCTGGAAGGGGGGTTGCCGGCCTGGGAAAGCATCCGGCTGCGTGTGGGGAACGAGCGGCTGGGGCGTAATGAACTGCAGATCGGACAGGGACCCCGAAGGGCCCTGTACAGACGTTACGCAGGAGAGATACTATGCTTTTCTTCCGGGCGAATTCCGGGGGTTTTCAGTTGGTCTGCGCAACAACGGGACGGACAATTTGGTGAGGAAGGGGGATCTGTCCGTCTGTAAGGTGCTACGTCGCGAACATGTGTTTCCGGGCTCGCCATATGGAGGAGCCATGGTTTTTTGTCCCCTTTCATCACCCTTTTGTGCATCTGATAGGACTGAATTGTATGAGCATGCGTCATGAACCTTCCGCGGCAAAAGGCTCCATTGATTTCGATGACCTGCTGCGCAAGTACGACTCCGAGGCCAGATATCGGATTCTGTCTGGCTGGCGTACCAAACTGGTTGGGATTCTGGCTTTTGCCATGGCCTGTTTCCATTTTTATACGGCTGGCACAGGGCTTCTTCCCGCCCAGACGCAAGGAGCCGTGCATCTGGCGTTCGCGCTGGTTCTGACGTTTCTGCTGTATCCTGCTCGCCAGCACAGCGCCAGGAAGAACTCTATCCCCTGGTGGGACTATATTCTGGCAGGCATTTCAGCCGTGACTTGCCTGTATCTGGTCTACAACTTCATCGAGCTGACCTACCGCGCCGGGTTGCCCACGGATACGGACCTGCTCATGGGGATGCTCCTCATTCTGGTTCTGCTGGAAGCTACGCGTCGGATATCCAATCCCGTGCTTTCCTGCCTGGCGATTGCCGCGTTGCTGTACTGCTTTTTCGGACGCGCCCTGCCGGACATGTTTTCGCATCGGGGCTTTTCGATAACCCGCATCATCAACCATATGTATCTGGGGACGGAGGGGATTTTCGGAACTCCGCTTGAGGTTTCGGCGACCTTCGTGTTCATGTTCATTCTTTTTGGCGCGGTTCTGGAAAAAACCGGCATCGGCAAGTTCATCATCGAGCTGTCTCTGGCCATCGCCGGATGGTCCGTCGGCGGACCGGCCAAGGTGGCGGTGGTGTCTTCCGGCCTTATGGGAACGGTTTCCGGTTCGTCTGTCGCCAATGTCTGCACGACGGGCATGTTCACCATTCCTCTCATGAAAAGTGTGGGGTATCGTCCCCATTTTGCAGGTGCGGTGGAGGCGACGGCTTCTACGGGAGGCCAGATCATGCCGCCCGTCATGGGGGCCGGGGCGTTCATCATGGCCCAGTTCCTTGGCGTATCCTACACCACGGTGGCCCTGGCCGCCGTCATCCCGGCGGTTCTTTATTACGGCGCCGTGCTGATTCAGGTGCATTTCGAGGCGCAACGGCTTGGCCTGAAAGGCCTTTCCCGCGATCAGCTGCCAAATATATGGTTTCTGCTCAAAACCAAGGGCTTCCTGCTGTTGCCGCTGGTCGGCATCATCTATTTGCTGCTGGCCGGTTTTACGCCTCTCAAGGCCGCCTTTTACGGCATCCTGCTCTGTATCCCCCTTTCCTGGCTGAATCGCGAAACACGGCTGACACCCCAAAAGCTTTTCGAGGCGTTTGAATCAGGGGCGCGGGCTTCGCTCAGCGTCGCCTGCGCCTGCGCCTGCGTGGGCATGATCGTCGGAACCAGTACGCTGACGGGACTTGCCCTGCGTATTGCGAGCGGCATTGTCGATCTCTCCGGAGGAATGCTGATCCCGACCCTTATCCTGACCATGTGCGCGAGCATCCTGCTGGGGACGGGGCTGCCCACGACGGCCAACTTCATCGTGACCAGCACCATGGCCGCTCCGGCTCTGTTGCAGCTGGGAGTTCCGCCGATTGCCGCGTACATGTTCGTCTTCTATTTCGGCATTGCCGCAGACCTGACGCCTCCCGTGGCCCTGGCGGCCTATGCCGGGGCGGGAATTGCCGGAGCGGACCCCATGAAGACGGGGTTCACGGCCTTCAAACTGGCGCTGGCGGGGCTATTGATTCCATACATCTATGTCTTCCACCCCATGCTGCTGTTTGTTGACGTTTCGTTCTGGCCCTTGTGTCAGGCCATAGTGAGCGCCTTTATAGGCATATTCCTGCTGTCCATGTTCACTATCGGCTATTTCAAGGCCCCGCTTGCCTGGCCGTTGCGCTGGCTCGCCCTTGTCGGTGCTCTTGGTCTTCTCCACCCCGAAACAGCCACCGACCTCTTGGGGCTGGGCATTCTGGCTGTCATCTACGTTCTCCAGCTTGCCAAAAACAAAAAGCAGGCTGCCCTTTCTTAACCCTTAAATCAGGAGTGCGCCATGAAGTGCAGGTTTCAATCTTTGATCTTGGCATGTATGGCCTTGCTATTGGGGGCCAGTCCTTCCGTTCAGGCCAAAGACTTTCTGTCGATTGCCACCGGGGGGACTTCGGGAACGTACTACCCCATCGGCGGCGCCATAGCCAAGGCCGTGAGCGAAAGTGGAGCGTTGCAGGTAACCGCTGAGACGGGTAACGCTTCCGTAGCCAATATCAATCTCGTCGCGGCGGGGGAAATTGAAATCGCCTTCGCCCAGAACGATATCGCCTACTGGGCCTATAACGGTCAGCAGATGTTCAAGAAGCCGCTCCCCGGTCTGCGGGCCGTCGCCGCGCTCTATCCCGAGCATGTGCAGATGATCATGCTGAAGGACAGCGGCATCAAGGCCATCGGCGACCTGAAGGGAAAGAGGGTCAGCGTCGGCGCTCCCGGGTCAGGCGTGGAAGCGGACGTACAGGCAATTTTTCAGGTTGCGAAGCTCGGCTATGGGGACATGAAGGTGGACTATCTGGACTTTGGCGCTACGACCAGCCGGTTCAAGGACAACCAGATTGATGCCGGTTTCGTCGTCGCAGGCTATCCCACCGCTTCCATCATGGATCTTGCCACTTCCAAGCCGATTACATTGTTGAACTTTGATCCGGCATTCCTCTCCGATCTGTCCAAACAGCATCCCTATTTCGTGCCCAGCGTTATTCCTGCGGGTACGTATCAGGATATCGATCAGGAGATCCATACTCCGGCGGTGATGGCTATCCTCGTCACGAATGATCAGGTGCCTGAAAAGGTGATCTACGAATTTACTAAGGAACTGTACAATCATCTTGGCGACGTGCATGCCTCCCACGCCATGGCTCGGGAAATCAAGCTGGAGACGGCGCTGAACGGTTTGACCATTCCTCTGCATCCCGGGGCCGCCAGGTTCTACAAAGAAAAGAATATGGCCCTGCCGCAGTAACCTCTGACTTGCAGGCATGGCGCGCCGGCGGGAAGACCGTTTCCCCGTCCGTCGTTGTTCCTTCGCCAGTTCATGCATAGGCTCTTTTCCTTGCTGAATGCGGCAAGGTGAAGAAACGAAAGAAAATGGCCTGTCCCGTAAATGGGAGCAGGCCGTTTTCTTTTTGGTGTTGCATGGACTTGAGGGATTCCTTGAGCCTGATGCCAGGTGCCGGCGTCAAATGTCATGGTCCGACTCCATGACATAGTGCGGGTAAATGTATTCCGGTAACGATCGAAACCGGAACGTTTTTTTCGCTGGCTCTCCGAATTCCTGTTCGCTTGCCTGCCAGTCATGAGCGCATCAGAGAAGGGACCGTCAGAGAAGGGACCGCCGGTTCAATCATGTGCGTCATGCGGTTGCGAAGATCATGGCGACACAGCTCCATTACCCACATCCAGAACGCGTGCCCAAAAAATTCGGAAAAATGTTCCGCAAGGGGTTGATCCCACGGGGCAGGCACGGTGCCCATGAGCGGCATGATCACGATATGGAAGGCGAACCACACGAATACGCCGAATGCCGTCCCCTGCCATAACCTGATGATCGGTCTGTATTCGGCGATCACCGCATACAGGACGCCGAAGGCGATGGAAAAGCCGAAGTGTATGATGAAACTGATGATCGGACGCGGATTCTCATTATACATGTAGGTCAGGTGAGTGAAATCGAACGACATGCCCAGTTGCTGCAGAAGCTGCTGGGGCGGATTGGTAAGATCGCGCAAGGGCGTACGTGGCGGGAAGGGTACCTCCCAGCCGAATTTCACAATGGCCCCGATGATTCCGATGATGATGCCGATCAGTATGGCCAGCATCACCCGGTGTTGAAATTCTTTCGACTTCATGCATTCGGTCATGTCGTGTCTCCGATGAATAAAATATAACAATATTGTTATATTATGCCTATGTAGAAAGGCCAGGCGCGTCAATGATTTTGTTGTGCCTCCAGGAACGGGGACTCGAAGCGACTTGTATCCCGCGGGCTGTCGGCAGGGGCTCCGACAAAGAAACCTTCACGGAATGGCGTTGCAGTCTGGGAGGACAAGCCGCGGGCGGAGCGTCGAGATGTCTTTCGGTATGGAGGGCGAGGGACAGGAGTCCTTCATCAGGCGTCTCGCGGCGGCGGATGAACGCCGGTGCGGTTCCCGTAACCACTGCTATTCGTGGAATATGGTCTGCCTAATTCCTCCTTGTTTCCTCGACGCTATTAAATTATAAGAAGATCACCTGCCAGCACATATAATTTTTTCTATTATTTTCCGGAATGATTCCCCATGTTTTGCTCGAACGGTGACTGGAAGCTGACGACGGTTGCGTACGCTCATCAGCGGGCGGCCATAGAAAAGCTCTCGCGACTCAGGGTCGGAGCGCTGTTCATGGATATGGGAACGGGCAAGACCCGTACGGCCATCGAGCTTGTCTGGCTTCGCAGGGAGCGCATCGAGAAGTGCGTCTGGTGCTGTCCCGTATCGTTGATGGAGGCGACCAAAAGGGAAATTCTGCGTCACACCTCATGCAATGACAGAGACATCCACGTATTCGGCGTGAGGACGCGGGAAACGAATATTCCGCAGGCAGGGTGGCATATCGTCGGACTGGAAAGTCTGGGCAGTTCGACCCGCGTGGCTTGCGTTCTTGATGAACTGATCGACGGAAGGACGTTTCTCATCGTCGATGAGTCGTCCTACATCAAGGGATTCCGGGCAAAGCGCACCCGGAGGCTCGCCCGGCTTGGTCCCCGGACGCCGTATCGGCTCATTCTTACGGGAACGCCGATCATACAGGGCCTTGAAGACCTGTACACGCAGATGGAATTTCTCTCTCCACAGATTTTGGGGTATCCCTCGTGGTATTCCTTTCAATGCGCACTCGCGGTCTTTCGGGCGAAGAGGAAAGCCGCCGCGTCCGAGGGACTGGGGCTTGGAGATATTTGCCGCAGCATAGCTCCCTATGTGTATCAGGTCAGCAAGGAGGATTGCCTGAAGCTGCCGCCGAAAAAATATCGACGTATCGTGTGCGGACTTTCTACGGAACAGGCTTCGGCCTATCAGGCCGTCAAGGATCGCTTTCTGGAAGATCTGTCCGGTTACGATCCGGGCGAGATCAGCATGGCGATCTTTCGTCTGTTCAGCGGACTGCACGCCGTTTCCTGCGGTGTCCTTCCCGCCGGATTTTCAGGCGGAAGGCGTCTGAAGAACAGACGGATGGATGTGCTGCTCGACGAACTCGGAAAGCTCAGAACCAGTCATGTGATCATCTGGGTAAACTATCTGGAATCGATTACGACGCTCTGCGAGATTCTGCCCGCCGTCTTCCCGGGGAAGCCGGTATGCGCGATTCATGGCAGACTTTCGGCCGCGAGGCGGGCGGCGAACATCGACCGCTGGAAAAGGGACGGCGGCGTTTTGGTAGCGACTCAGGGAACCGGCGGGCACGGACTGACGCTGACGGAGTCCCACCGCGTCTTCTTTTACTCGGAAGGCTGGCGATACGCGCTCAGAATACAGGCCGAAGACCGATGCCATCGCATCGGACAGAAGAAAAGGGTGCATTATGTCACCCTCCAGTGCCAGAGCAATATTGACGAGCGCATCCGGTCGGCTCTTTCCAGAAAGGCCGACGCTCTTGAGGAGCTGAAGCGGGAAGTCGGAAGGCTGAACGGAAACCGGAATGCCATCCGGAAACTGATAGAGCAGACTGTATGAAGCATTTCCTCGACATGGACGTGTTCACTGCGGCTCGTTTGCGTCTGGAGGACGTTTTTGACCATTTCGAGCGTGTGTACGTCGCCTTTTCCGGCGGCAAGGATTCCGGAGTCGTTGTGCAGCTGGCTCTGGAAGTCGCCAGAAAAAAGGGACGGCTTCCTTTGGATGTGCTGCATATCGATCTGGAGGCGTGGTACGCGCATACCGCCGCCTTCGTTTCCCGCATCATGACCAGACCCGATGTCCGGCCGCACTGGATCTGTCTGCCCATCCACTTGCGGAATTCCGTATCGCAGATTCAGTCCCACTGGTTGTGCTGGGACCCCGAAGCCCGTGACCTGTGGATCAGGGAGCTGCCGCAGCATCAGGGAGTGGTCGCGGACGAGAAGTATTTCCCCTGGTTTCGCCGGGGCATGGAATTTGAGGATTTCTTTCCTCTTTTCGCGAGACATTTCGCGGAGGGGCGTTCCTGCGCCGCCATTGTGGCCATTCGCAGCGACGAGTCGCTGAATCGTTTTCGCGCCGTCGCCTCCATGAAAAAGAAACGCTGGAACGGGAAGAGCTGGAGCACGGTAACGCCTTCGGGCGTCGTCAACGTGTATCCGATCTATGACTGGCGCACGGAGGATGTCTGGACCGCCACGGGCAGAATGGGATGGGACTACAACAAGATCTACGATCTCATGCATCTGGCCGGGGTGGGCATTCACCAGATGCGTCTCTGCCAGCCCTACGGCGACGATCAGCGCAAGGGGCTCTGGCTTTTCAAGATGCTTGAGCCGGAGACATGGTCCAGAGTCGTGGGACGGGTGCAGGGCGCAAATTTCGGCAATCGCTATGTGGAGCTTTCCGGAAACGTGTTCGGCAACATCCGCATTCGCCTTCCGGAGGGACATACATGGCAAAGTTATGCCGAATTTTTGCTTGATACCATGCCCCCGCCCACGGCCGAGCATTATCGCGAAAAGATCGGCACCTTTCTCAGATGGTGGAAGACGCATGGCGTGCCGTGCATTCCGCAGGAGGCGGACCCCAAACAGGAGGCGCTCCGCAAGGCTCCGAGCTGGCGACGTATCTGCAAGACGTTGCTGAAAAACGACTACTGGTGCAAGGGGCTGAGTTTTGCCGAGACCAAGCGTGACATGGAGCGGCAGGCGCAGATTATCATGAAATATCTGGAGCTGTGATGGGAATACTGGAATTTGTCCATGCGCAGGATCCGGCGGAGAATCGGGAGCTGTTCGGATTGCTGGGCGAGTACGCGACAAGCCCTCTTGTCCGTGAGAAGCTGGGGGGCGTCATCAATTCGGAGCCGGGACGTCTGTGGTTCATCCTGACGACGGACGACGCGACGAGGGTAATGGCCTTTGGTTCGTTGCGTTTTGGGCGAACGGCGGTCCATTTGCTGCACCTGCATGCGCTGGAGGAGGAAGCGGATATTCCCGTTCTGGAACGGTGCATCGAGTTCGTTCGGAAGGCCGGGGCGACCCGGCTGGTGACTACGGACTACTGGACCCGGCGGGATCTCTATCTGCGCTACGGATTTTGTTCCATCCGCAAGATCGGACGCTTCATGCGTTTTGAAAGGGAATTCAAATATGAATACTGATGGGTTGCTGGATAAGCTGGAACAGGCCCTCAAGACCGAAAAGGGCGATCTGGACAGGCGCGTCGCCATATATAACCGTATTGTTGCCCTGGCTTCGGCATACCTTGACATGCCGCATCCGGCAACGTGTCCCCAGCTCGTTCCGGTGGACGATGTGCGGGGCAACGACTACAACCCGAACAAGGTCGCGCCCCCTGAGATGCAGCTGCTCAGGCTGTCGCTTCTCAAGGACGGCTTCACCATGCCGGTGGTCGTGGCGGGCGACAGAAAGGGATATGTCGTCGTGGACGGGTTTCACCGGCGCCAGCTGGCCAAAACGGATGCCCAGATTCGCAAGAGTCTCGGTGGGTACCTGCCTGTCGTCAGGCTTGACAAGAGCATTGAGGATCGCATCACGTCTACGGTCCGCCACAATATGGCGCGGGGTTCGCATCAGGTGGAACTGACGGCAAGGCTCGTCACGCTGTTGCGCAGACACAACTGGACGAACGAGAGGATCGGCAAGGAACTCGGCATGGACCCGGATGAAGTGCTGCGCCTGAAGCAGATGCAGGGACTTGCCGAAGTGTTCGCCGACCGGGAATTCTCCCGCGCGTGGGATGTCCTTCCTCAGGAGTCGGCGGAGAAGGTGCGCGACTGATTCCGATTGCGCGCGCATCGGGGCGTTTTGTAGCGCCGCCCGTCCCGGCCGTGGGGAAGACAGGATGAAAAGAACTCATGGCGGAATAATGTCTTTTGAGGCAGCATCGGTCCTGAACGAGGACATGCCTCGAGGCGGGGAACATGGCGGCCTCGTCTTCTTTCACCAACAGTCTCAAGAAATTTGGAGGAGCGTGCTTCATGTTTGACTTGTCCGGAAAAGTCGCGCTGGTGACGGCAGGAACCCGGGGAATCGGCCTTGCCTGTGTCAGAATGCTGGCCGAACAGGGCGCAGTCGTGTATATCGCGGCCCGA
This sequence comes from Pseudomonadota bacterium, assembly GCA_023403845.1. GTDB lineage: Bacteria > Desulfobacterota > Desulfovibrionia > Desulfovibrionales > Desulfovibrionaceae > Bilophila. Next base: position 48,964 of record JAEYDL010000030.1, on the reverse strand, counting down.
AACGAAGAGGCGGGCAACGCCGTCGCCACGAATATCGTCGAACGGGGCGGTACGGCCCGTTTCATTCACTTCGATGCGGAGAGAAGAGAGGATTACGCCTCCGTCGTCGACGACGTGGCGCAGGCTGAAGGCCGGCTGGACATTCTGGTCAACAACTACGGTTCCACGGACGTCTCCCGGGACAAGGATCTGGTCAACGGCGATACCGACGCCTTTTTCCGTATTGTTCAGTCGAATGTCCAGAGCGTTTACCTGACCTGCAAGCAGGCCGTACCGCATATGAAGACGACAGGCGGTTCCATCATCAATATTTCCAGCATCGGTTCCATCGTGCCCGATCTGAGCAGGCTGGCATACGGAGTTTCCAAGTCGGCCATCAACTGGCTGACCAGAAATATCGCGCTCCAGTATGCACGATACAATATCCGGTGCAACGCCGTTCTTCCCGGTCTGATCGCCACGGACGCGGCGATGAAGAACATGTCCGACGAGTTCAGGGATCTTTTCCTCAGGCATGTGCCTCTGGGACGAGTGGGAAGACCGGAAGATATCGCCGCCGCCGTTTTATATTACGCAAGCGACGCCTCGTCGTATGTGACAGGCATGATTCATGAAGTGGCCGGAGGTTATGCTCTGGGTACCCCGCAATACGCCGATTTTGCGGGAATGGCCGAAAACAGCCGTTGAAAGATCGTTTCTTTGGCGCTCCTTGTTTCGGACCTGCGCGGCGCGGGGAACCCGCAAGACGGTTTCAGTTCCGAAGGCTCGGGGAAATGACCGCCCCGATTTTGAATCGGTTCGCCGCACGGCGAAATTGTTTCGGAGAGAATGCTGTCCCGCCGGTCATGGCGGAATTCCGTTTCGTTCTTTGCCGGCAGTCTTTTTTCTGATGGGGATATTTCATGAATATGCGTTTCCGCCATTTGGGTCTCCTCCTGCTTCTGACGGGACTTTTCTGGTACGCTCCGGGAACCGCCCTCGCGACAGGGGCGGACGTGGTGGATACCCTGTATTACAACGGCGTCATCCGCCCCATGACTGAGTCGCCCCGCGAGGCTGCCGACATGCGAGCAGCCCATGTTATGGAAGTCGTGGCCGTGCGCGACGGGAAGATTCTCTTTGCCGGAACGGAGAAGGAAGCCCGGGACAGGGGATATTTTCAGACTGCCCGCCGTCTTCTTGATCTGAAAGGAAAGACTCTGCTGCCCGGTTTTGTGGACGGGCACGGTCATTTTCCAGAACAGGGACAGTATGATCTGTATGAGGTGAATCTGAACAGCTTTCCGCTGGGAACGATGACTTCCATAGCGGACTATCAGCGGGTGCTGGGCGAGCGCTGCGCGACGGCCGGTCCGGATGAATGGGTTATGGGGTGGGGATACGACGATACGTCCATCATGGATTTGCGGCATCCTGCCCGCCAGGACATTGACGCGGTCTGTCCCCGCAATCCCGTATATCTGAGACATATTTCCGGACATATGGGCGTGGGAAATTCCAGGGCGCTGGAGCTGGCCGGCATCACACCGGGCGATCCCGCCAAATTCGGGACGGAAGGAGTCGTCAAGGACGCAGAGGGACAGGCCACGGGGCTGCTCATGGAAACCAAGGCCATGGGACTTGTCACCTCTCTGCCCGTTTTTCCTGTCCCGGATGCAAGGAAAAGTCTGGCTCGCGCAAGTCACGTATACGCCGCCGCTGGCGTCTCCACGGTGGATCAGGGCGCTTCCATGATCGCCATGCACCTTCCCCTGTTTCAGAGCGGACTTGCCCTGAACATTCTTCCTCTTCGCGTCGTTCTGCATCCGTTGGCCATCTATGAGCTTGTTACGCCCGAGGGAACCGCAGACGCCGCGGGCTGGATGAACCGTGCCGCACTGGGATGGCGCGAGGCTGACGGCCCGGGGGTGGCAGGACAGGATGCGGCGCTGTTCTCCGATGCGGCAAAGGCCGTGCAGACCGGCGGAGATCTCACGCGATATCCGGCCAAAACATGCTCCGGAGATCCGCGGCACGGCGAACCTCTTTGCAGCGGGGAAATTCCGGTTCCTGACGGGCTGCCTGCCGACATGCTCTTTCTGGGGGCCTGGAAACTGCTTTTCGACGGCTCTCCACAGGGCTATACCGCATGGCTGAAGTCTCCCGGATATTACAACTGGGGAACGTACACGGCGGCAGACAGCTTTGACGGCGCATCGTACTTCAACGGGGCGCGAGGCACGCTGAACATTCTGCCGGCCCGGCTGGAGGAACTGCTGAAGCTGTACCATCGTGCAGGGCAGAGTACCGAGACGCACGTCAACGGCAACGCCGCCGCTGAGGCCTGGATCACGGGCATGGAGAAGGCGGTCGTCGCCTTTCCCGACAGAGAGGATACGCGCCATACGGCCATCCATGCGCAAATGCTCGAGTTGCAGCATATTCAGCGCATGACAGGAAACTATGAGGATCTGCCGGGAACCGCTCATCTGTATGCAGGACTCGACGGCGCGTTCAGGGGCGGTCGGCTCGACCCCGGGGCCGTAGGGGCATCCAGCATTGAAGTTTTGGCGGAACTGATGAAGAAGCAACATTTGTTCAGCTCCTATTTTATTGACCACGTCTATTTCTGGGGGGATAGGCACAGAAATATCTTCATGGGGCCGGGCAGAGCGGACAATATGAGTCCAGTCGGGTGGAGCGTGCACTACGATCAGCCTTATGGTTTCCATAGCGATACCTTCGTTACGCCCATTCATCCTCTGCGCAGCGTGCAGACCGCCGTCACCCGGCTCAGTGCCCCGACGCCGCTTTCCGCCGGCGGCACGTTGATCGACGGCACGGGCAGGGATATCCAGGCTACCGTCGAGTTTCCGGCCAGAGATCCGGCTCAGGTGCCGGAACCCGATATGGGGATCTTCCCGAACTACGACCAGCGTATCAACGTGCTGCAGGCTCTGCTCGGCGTGACGCGGTTGCCTGCATGGCAGAACAAGCTGGACCGGCTCGTCGGTTCCCTGCAGGAGGGCAAGGCTGCGGATTTCGTCATTCTGGAACAGGATCCGCTGCTTGTGGCGCAGGAATTCCCCGAAAAACTTGCCGATATCAGAGTGATGGCTACGCTGGTGGGGGACAGGCTCGTATATGGTTTCCTGCCCGGAACAGCATTTCTGGCAGGCCCGCCTGTTCCCGCCTATGTCGGTAATGAGACGACGAGTCTGCGGATGCTGGACAGAGCGCCGCTGGACGGGCAGAAGGCGGATTCCGTTCTTCGTGCCGGAGAGCGGCTTCTTGGCGCGTACACGGTGCGGGCCGCCGTCAGGGGGATGGAACATCCCGTTTTTCAGATGGATATGCTCGGCAACGGCGGTTCGGTCAGAAATCTGCGTCTCTACGGGCTGATGACGGCGTCCGGATGGACGGAATTGACCTATGCGGAACAGGGCGGCCTGCGCGGTGGAACGTTCAGGGTCGCGTCCCTGCGTGATCCCGTGCGTGGACTGGGGCCTGACGACATACTGGAGGAGGACGCCACCTATATCGTGTTCTGTTCTCCGGAAGTGGTTGCGCCGGAAAAGGCAGAGCGGGAAATCACGGTCAACTTGTTGCTGGCGACCACCGGCCGCCTGCCGGGAAACGGCGGAACGACGCCGGAAATGCTGTACAAGGATCGATAGAAGCGGAAAGCGTACGCGTCTTTTCGCAGGCGGCAGGGGAGCCGCTTGGAATACGCGCGGGGGCCGGGATGCAGGAACGATTTGGAAAAGCTGATGCGGTGTGGTTTTTCTCCTGTGACGTTCGTATACGACAGGGGACTTCTCCCCGGGACTGTATCCCTTGATAAGGAGTTCGGCCGGTCTTTCTCTTTCGGGAAAGACCGGTCGTTCTGCCTGTGAAAGGATTCATCCGCAGTCCGGTCGCGGTATGGTACCGCGTCTATGCTGCGTTTTCTTCCTGATATTCTTGTTCGGGGATGCTCTTGTCGGCTCTGAGGAAGAGGGCAAGGCAGGCCGCCGCAACAACGATTCCGACGATGGTGGACGTTTCAAGCGAAAACTGGAGTCCGACAGGGGCATAGCAGATGTAGGCCGAACATACGGTCGTCATGAAACAGGCAGGAATACTGGCGATCCAGTGGAAACGGCCGCGGCGGGCAAGATAAATGGACAAAGCCCACAGCGTCACGCAGGACATAGTCTGGTTGGCCCAGCCGAAATACCGCCAGATGATCGGGAAATCGAGCAGGGTAAGCGCGATTCCCAGCACGAACAGCGGAAGAGCGATGAGAATGCGGTTTTTCACCGGTTTCTGATTGAACCGGAAGCGATCGGCCAGCATCATGCGGGCGGCGCGGAATGCCGTGTCTCCCGTGCTGATGGGCAGCGCCACCACGCCGAGAATGGCGAACAGTCCGCCGATGGGACCCAGTAGCGTCAGTGCGATTTCCTGTACGACGAGGGCGGGCGATCCCTTGGGGCCCATGGCCGCGTTCAGCTCGGCGGGAGAATTGTAGAATGAAAGGGCCAGAGTCGCCCAGATCAGGCCAAGTACGCCTTCGGTGATCATTGCGCCGTAGAAGACCCGGTGTCCCTGCATTTCGTTGCCCATGCACCGGGCGCGGAGCGGCGACTGCGTGGCGTGGAAACCGCTGATGGCGCCGCAGGCTATGGTGATGAAGAGCAGCGGCCAGACGGGAAGTTCCTTGGGATGGACGTTCTCGAAGAAGTTTGTGTTGGGAAGAATGTGATATCCTTTCAGAAACAGTGCCCCGATCAACCCGAAAGCCATGAATATCAGCAGTACGGCGATGACAGGATAAAAACGGCTCACAATCGTGTTGATGGGGACGATGGTCGCCAGAAAGTAATAGGCAAAGATGATCACACTCCACGCCAGTGTGGGAGCCGCGGGGAAAAGGTCGGTCAGAAAATGCGGGAACAGGCTTGCCAGCAGCGCGGCTGGAGCGAGCACGAAAGTTGCGCCCACCATGACCATGAACAGAATGGTGAAGCACTCCATGAAGCCGCGAGCGCGGGGTCCGAGGTTTCTGCCGATGATTTCGGGATAGGAAATACCGCCGTGGCGGATGGAAATCATGCCGGACAGATAATCATGAACGGCCCCGGCAAAGATGCAGCCGAGCACTACCCATAACAGCGCTACCGGCCCGTACAGCGCGCCGAGAATGGTCCCGAGAACGGGACCGAGTCCGGAAATGTTGATCATTTGTCCCATGTAGAGTTTCCACACGGGCATCTCGATGAAGTCCACACCGTCTTGTTGTCTTTTGACGGGAGTGATGCGCGAGGAGTCGGCTCCGAAGATCCGTTCCACCAGACTGCCGTATACGAAATAGCCGCCGATGAGCAGCGCCACACAGAGTATGAAATACATAGTCCCGGACATACTTCCTCCTGAATCCTTCTGCTCCGGCAAGGGGGAGCACCCATGATGCCGACATACGGGGGAGGGCAGAATGCCCGGCCTTGCATGCCGGATTATGCTCGCATCAGGGCGGCAGGAAAAATGATACAGTCAATTATTACTGTCAAGTAGCAATATTGACTCTTGGTGCGGGTGGCGGGCTGTTGCGGGAGCTGTTCCTGTTTGTCTTGTCGCCCGCCGACACTGCGTGTACGGGGGAAACTGCGCGACTTTTTCGTTTATGGAAGAGCAGGGTTTGGTTTCATCTCCGCGAAAATTTCTCGACGGGGAAAACTCTGGTCATCTTTCCCGGAGCATGAGAACCGGCAGTGAAGAAGGTTTCGGGGAGAATCCTGCTGTTCTCGGCATGACGGGCCGGGATAGACGGGCAGCCTGCTTCGGCGTGGAATAACGCTGCCCGGCTGGAAAATAATTTTTTCATCCGCTGTATTGGGTCATGCTGTGAAAAAGTGCAGGAGGCTTCAATAGGAGACGATGCTTTCAGAAATAGCGGTGACAAGGCCGGAACCGTTATGGACAAGGTTGTAGACTATCAGGCCGACATCGGGAATTCCGTTGCGGGAAGCGTCGGTGAAGCCGTTGAAGATGTCAGGGAGTTTCTGGGTAATACCGCAGACAGTGCCAGAGAACAGCTGAAGGCGGCCGAAGGCTCTCTGAAGAAAAACTGTGGAAAGAGCAAAGAATGACGATGCCCTTTCCTGTTTCTTTCACTCGTATAAGCATCCAAGGAGATGTATCATGAAGCTCGGTGCAGTCGTTTTTTGCGGAAGCTTGCTGGCGACCGGTCTCATTGTTCTCCCGGCGGCACATGCCGGTTCCGGGGATACCAGGCTTATGGCCGAAAATGCCTTTACTCGTTCCGTAAAGGACGGGTATCAGGATTTGAAGAATGATGTGAAGGAAGTGTTTGGCGGCTATACCGGCAAGCAGGCGGAAGATGCGCGCAATTTTACGGAACGGCGTCAGCAGGATCTCAGGAAATATCATGATGCGGTGCGCAAGGCACAAAAGGTCTATGTCCAGTCGCGGGAAGAGGACCAGAAGGCCTATCTGAAATACCACAAGGCCCTCCCGCAGAAGGAGGACATCAAGGCCGATATGGATCTGTCGAAGATGGAATAGACGGAGACCGCTACGCATCCTCCTGTGCGCCCTGAGGTGGCAGGAGGATTTTTGCATTCCGACTTTCGGAACAGTTTCGTCGGTCATGCCGGCCGTATGCGGCAGAGGAAGGCGTTGTGTTCGTCGCTGGAAAGACTCCGGGTACGGCGCGTCCGGATGAATTTTTCCAACTGCGTCTCTGTGTGGAGGAGGGATTGCACTGCTGGGCAGAAAGGGCGGTCTACTTGTGAAAAAAGGTGGCGCTCCAGCATAAGAGGGACCCCAGGACGAGGACGCCGACTCCCGTCCACAGGGAACCGTCCAGACTGGCCCCGATCCAGAGGGTGGCGAACAGGCAGGACAGCACTGGAGTAAAATACGAAGCGATAGCCAGCAGGGTGATGTTCCCCCTGATGACGCCGTAGCTCCATGCGGCATAGGCGCCGCCCATGACCACGGCGCCCAGACCGATGCTGACCCAACCCATGATTCTCGTATGGGACAGATCTCCGTAACCTGCCGCCCAGAGCAGACAGAAGATCAGGAAGTCCACAACAAAGATGATCAATGTGGGGTTCTGGCCGTTTGACCAGACCCGGGTCAGGTTGGAGTATGCGGCCCAGGACAGCGTTCCGCAGAAGGCGAGAAGATAGCTTGCCGGGTTCTGCCGTATATGGGCAAGGATCTGTTCCGGGTCGATGCCGTTTTTTCCACCCAGAACCAGCATTATCCCCGCAAAGCTGATGACCATGCCGGGAAGGACCCACCATCTGGCCTTTTGCCCGTTGAACAGCATGGCGAAGAGAATGACCATGCATGGCCACAGATAATTGACCATGCCTACCTCCACGGTCTGCTGCCCCCCATCGGAAAGATACATGGAGAGGCAGAAACAGATGGTGGACAGATTGGCCAAGGGAATGCCGCAAAAAAGATATTTGCGGGGAAAAAGCTCCAGCTTCGGCATTCCGAGGAGAAAGAAAAGAAATATAATAGTTGCTCCGTACAGGATGCTCATGCCGGCGGCGAGGCCAAAGGATTCCGTGATGCTGCGGATCAGACCGACGCTCATCCCCCAGCCTGCGGGAGCCGTCAAACCTATCAGCGTTGCTCTGATTTGTCCGTTTGCGATCATTGCCGTCTCCGCGAACAGGAATTTGATCAGTTCTCTCTTCAGATTATCCGGATGGAGGTCGCACGGGAAACTCTGGAAAGGTCGTTCCTGCCAAAAGGGGAGCCGTGCGTTGAAAAGGCAGATCTGCAATACTGCTTTGTCGGGGAAGGTCAAGCCTTTTTCGGCAAGGGCCATCAGGTTTGCCCCGTGTTCCCGGTACAGGACGGGAAGCGCGCGGACGAGTCCCGGCGGAACAATCTGCAAAAGCGGGATTCAGCGTGCCCCGTTGCTGACAAGTACAAAATGCCCTGGAGAAAGTTCGCTCCATGCGCCGTCAGGGTCGATTGTCCCGGGCGCATGGGGGATGATTTTCTTGGAGCGTTCATAAACGGGATCGGGCACGGGGATGGCGGAGAGGAGGGTTCGGGTATAGGGGTGCAGAGGGTTTCGGAAAAGCTCCTCTGTGGGCGCGAGTTCCACCAGCTTGCCCGCATACATGACGCCAACCCGGTCGCAGAGATAGCGAACCATGGACAGATCGTGAGCGATGAACAGAAACGAGAAATCATGCTGCCGCTGCAGGTGCTGAAAGAGTGAAATGATCTGGGCCTGAATGGAAACATCCAGGGAGGCGACGGGTTCGTCGGCGACGATCAGCTCTGGATCGACCGCAATGCTGCGGGCAATGGCTACCCGCTGCCGCTGGCCGCCGGAGAGCTCTCCCGGAAATTTGCCGGCATAGCTCGTATCCAGACCGACGAGAGTGAGGAGCTTGTCCACTTCAGCCCGTCTCCGGGGCTTGTCCGGGTAGATGCGATTGATGACCAGTGGTTCCGCAATGATGTCGGAAACCCGCATGCGCGGATTCAGGGCTGCCGCCGAATCCTGAAAAATGACCTGCATGTTGCGCTGTATGTCTTTTTTATGCTCCCGGTAGGATCGTTTTTCCGAAATCAGATAGTTCTTGAAATAAATTTCGCCTTCCGTGGGCGTATAGATGCCCATGACGGCGCGGGCAACCGTCGATTTGCCGCAGCCGGATTCTCCGACCAGTCCGAATATTTCTCCCTTGCGCAGATCAAAGGAAATGCCGTTGACCGCGCGTATCGTCAGGGAGGCGCTGACGGGAAAATGCTGTCTGTAATTCCTGACGGACAGAAGAACCTGTTTGTTCAATGGAATGTTCCGCGTCGTTTGATGGTTATGGGAGGAGTGATCGTCGGGGCCCTTTCGTCCAGAAGCCAGGTTGCGGCGCTGTGCGTTTCGGAAACGGCGAACATGGGAGGCATCTGCTCGTAGTCGATTTTCATGGCGTACCTGTTGCGTTCCGCGAAGGCATCCCCCGGGGGGGGATCAAGAAGCGTCGGCGGCATGCCGGGAATGCTCCGCAGCTCCCCGGTTTCCACGGCCCGGGAGGGCAGGGCCTCCAGCAGTCCCCAGGTATAGGGGTGGCGTGGATCATAAAAGATGTCTTCGGCGGTTCCGATTTCCACTATTTTCCCGGCATACATCACGGCGACCCGGTCCGCGATGCGGGCCACTACGCCGAGGTCGTGGGATACCAGAACAATGCCGATTCCTGTATTGCGCTGTATCTCTCGCAGAAGATCGAGCATCTGCGCCTGAACGGTCACGTCCAGTGCGGTCGTGGGTTCGTCGGCGAACAGAATGCGCGGATTCAGGGCCAGAGCGATGGCGAGCACGCAGCGTTGCCGCATGCCCCCCGAAAAATAGTGCGGTTGCAGCAGCATCCTCTGGGCCGGATCGTCGATGCCCACGCGGTGCAGCATTTCTACGGCCAGCCGTTGCGCTTCCTCGCGGCTCATCCTGCGGTGCTTCAGAACGGCTTCAGTAATCTGTCTGCCAATGGGGATCGTGGGGTTCAGCGTGGTCATGGGGTCCTGAAACAGCATGGAAAACAGGGAACCGCGCAGTTTCCGCATCTGTTTTTCAGTGCAGGAGACGATATCGTGGCCGTCGACGAGCATTTTTCCGCTGATTTGTGCGTTGCCGGGGAGGAGTTTCATGACCGCCTTGCATAGAACGGACTTGCCGCATCCGGATTCTCCCACGATGGCCAGGGTTTCGCCTTTCCTCAGCTCCAGCGAAACCTCCCGCACGGCCTGCACCGTGCCTTCAGGTGTATCGAAGTGAACAGAGAGATTTTCCAGTTTCAGTACGGTATCCATTGTGTGTCTCGGCAAAAAGCATGAGCCGCCCGGAGGATCCGGACGGCTCCGCAGGTCAGCGGGTCAGGGTCCAGTCTTCAATATTCCACATGACGCCCACGGCATGGTGGCCGAGAACGCGCGTGGTATCAAGCCCCTTCAGTCCGGCAATACTTACATAGTTGCCGTTCAGGTAGGCGATCAGCAAATGTCCTGGACGGTTGGCGTAGGCTTCTTCGAAACGACCGTAGACGGCCTTGCGTTTGGCCGGATCCTCCGTGGTCCGACCTTCCCTGAGCAGCATGTCGACTTCGGGATTGGAATAGTCCATCGTGTTGTCGCTGGCCCCGGTGACGAAGTCCTTGTATACGCCGTCCGGATCGAATTCCGCAGCGAACCCGGCGAGAAAGCCGTTGTAGCCCGCCTTCCAGTCGAATTTTGTGACCAGCGCGATCCGCATGTCGATACCGGCCTTTTTCAACTCGTTGGCCACAACTCTGGCGATGTCGACCCTCTCCTCTTCATAGTCGCGGACCTGAATGGTGAAGGAAAACTTGTCGCCGTTGCGTTCATAGATGCCGTCCGCGCCCTTCTTCCACCCGAGCCGGTCCATTTCAGCGGCGAATTTCTCGAGATCGTATGGATAGATGTCAGCGGCCCTGTTTCCGCCATAGGCGTTCATCTGAATCGGACTGAAAGCTGGGAAGCCCTGTCCGTTCAGGACGCTTTTGACGATGGCGGCCTTGTTCAGCGCGAGATTCAGCACGCCGATGGAGTCGCCGTTTCTTTTCCAGAAATCGGTATGGAAATCCATGGCGGCGGAACGATAGTCCGCAGTGGCGAAGTCGATGTTCCTGTAGCCTTCCTTACCGCGGAACGTATCCGCATACTTGGCGTTCAGCCAGGCCAGATCCGCTTCGCCGGACTGAAGCATCAGGGCCTTGGTGCTTTCCACGGCCACGGTCTTGTAGACGATGCGTTCGATGCTGGGAACCTTGCCGTAGTAGTCGGTGTTGCGTTCCAGAATAATCATGCCCCCTGCGGTATCCCATTCCACGAATCTGTACCGTCCCGTGCCCACGGGATGCTGGTTGGCCGGAGCCGTGTTGATGTCCCTGCCCGCAAACAGGTGCCTGGGCAGGATGCCTATGGTGAAGTTGTCCAGCATGGCGGCGTTGGGACGGGACAGGGTGAAGACCACGGTACGGGCATCGGGGGCGGTGACGGACCGGATATCCTCATAGTTGCTGGTAATGGAGGAGGCAAGCGTCCGGTCCTTCGTCAGGGCTTCGTAGGTGAACAGGATATCGTCTGCGGTCAGGGGCTTGCCGTCGTGCCATTTCACGCCGTCGCGCAGTCTGAAAGTGTAGGTGAGGGCGGAGGGATCATAGGCACAGCTTTCTGCAAGTTCGACGACCGGGCTTCCCTTGGCATCATATTTCATCAGGCCGGAAAAGATGATCGTAGGCAGCTCCTGATGATTGTTCAGCAGAGGGTTGATGGTGTCCTCGTTTTCACCGGCGTAGACGAGGGTGTTCGCCATGCCGTCGCCGGCGTGGGCCGGAGTTCCGGCAGCCAGCATCAGCGTCAGGCACATGAGACCGCGGCACAGTGTTTTCAGAAGCGAACTGGTCAATGCGTTTCCGTTCACGGAGTTTCTCCTTTGTCGTGTATATGGTGTGCGTCCCGTCTTCACAGGTTACTCGGGCCCTGATTGGTCTTTTTACGAAAATAGTGGCCTATGCCGGTGATGCTCAGCAGCGTGACCACGAGGAAAACACCGGGGATGAGAATTACCCACCATGCGTTGAGAAGAAGGGCCCGGTCGGCCAGTGCGAGCATGCTTCCCCAGGAGATCACGTCCACCGGCAGCCCCAGTCCGAGAAAGCTGAGCGTCGCTTCCATGGCCATGCTGGTGCTGATGCTCGAAATGACCACGAACATGACGGCCGATACGAAGTTGGGAATAAGATGTCTGCGCATGATGAAAGGAAAGCCTGCCCCCATGCAGCGCGAGGCGAGAATGTATTCGCTGTTGCGAATCTGCCGGACCTCGCTTCTGACGATGCGGGCGAGCGCGAACCAGCCCGTAACGCCAATGACGAGGGAGATGGTGATTTCGTTCTGTCTCCCCATCAGAGAAAGAATCAGAAGCAGGGAGAGCAGAACGGGAACGCTTTGCAGGAGTTCCACCGCACGCATCATGGCTCCGTCCACCGTGCCGGAGGCCGATCCCGACAGGCAGCCGTATGTCACGCCGATGAGGGTGATGACTGCTGTGCTCATGACGCCGATGAAGATGGAGGCTCTGCCGCCGTACCAGATGATGGAATAGATGTCCCGTCCCAGTGAATCCGTACCGAACCAGAATTCGGCACTGGGCGCTTCATTGGCGTTCAGAAGAAAAAGTTCGGTAGGGTCATGATTGACGATCAGATCCGAAAAAAGACAACCAAGAGCGATGAGGGAGAACACGACGACGGAAAGGACCGGCTTGCCTTTCAGCCGTTCCGGCAGACGTTTTTTTCGGAAGACGGGACGGTGCGTGCGGTAGCCCGCCCCGACAATGGTGAAGGCGTCGGAAGGCTCGGTCATCAGCGCACCATCCCGTCTGAATCCTTCATGCGCGGATCAATGACTTCATTGACGGCCTGCGCGGCGAGGCTGCTCAGCATGACCATGGCCCCGGTGATGAGAACCATGAGCATCAGCAGGTTGTAGTCGTGGTATTTGGCGCTGGAAACGGCCAGCAAACCGATGCCGGGGTAGTTGAAGACCGATTCCGCCACATAGGTGCCGCTCAGCACGTGGGGAATGGAAATGGCCATGATGCTGACGATGGTGGGCAGCACGTTGCGCAGACAGTGACTCAGCAGAACCCGCGTTCTGCCGAGCCCCTTGGCTCGCGCTAGCAGAACATAGTCGCGGCGGACTTCGTCCAGCAGCTTGTTGCGAATCATATAGGCGTAATACCACAGATGCCCGGCCACCATGACGGCGAGCGGCAGAATCAGATGGCGCAGTCGGTCGGCCACATCTCCCGCCTTGCCGATACCGTAGGCGCCGCTGCTTGGAAGCAGCTTCAGGTTGATGCTGAACACGAGAACCAGCACGACGCCCATCCAGAAGGCGGGAATATAGTAGGCCACCGTTCCGATGCGACAGACGAGGCGATCCATGAACGTGTCTTCGAAACGGGCGCAGAACAAGGCGAGTGCGACGGCAAGCACAAAGACCAGCGCATAGGCGAGACCGCCGAGCATGAGGGTGTTCCCGATAAGCGGCGAGACCACATCGAGAACGGGGCGTTTGTATTTCAGGGAGATGCCGAAGTCGCCCTGCAGGATGTTTCCGACCCACCGGGTGTACTGTATCCAGATGGGACCATTCAGACCCAGACGTTCCCGGGCCGCATCCAGCTCGGCCGTGGTCATGGACTGCATGGCGTCGCCGTAGAATGACTGGAGCGGATCACCCGGTGTCAGACGTGAGACATAGAAGACGATCAGCGACAACAGGGCCATCATGGCGATGAAGATCAGCGTTTTTCTTGTCAGGGAAACCAGCAGCCGTCTGCCGTTCATATCAAGCCTTCCTTGAACTCCACGGATGGAGCGGCGTAATACGATCTGAAAAAAGATAGTACTTTTGTATTACGAATTTAAAAAATGTAACACATCTATACCGACCTGAAATCTCCCTGTCAATGAAAACAACTTCTCGATTTTGGCTCTCAACGAGTTTGTTCAGGGAGCAGGGTTCATGATTGAAACGTTCGATTCCAAGGATACCTGCTTGCAGGCCATACCTGAATGATTATGACCCGTGAGAAGCCTGTCGGGCATCACCCGGCGCGGGGGAACGGAAGACGGTGCGGAAGAAATCATGGGGAAAACGCAGGCAGATCCGGGACCGAAGCGGAAAACGACGCCTCCCCATCCGCAGCGAAATGAAAACGGATGGGGAGGCGTCGCCGGTACGGACGGCGAGAAGGGTCAGGCGACCGTTTTCGGATTCTTCAGGCTGATGGTTCTGACCGCTTCGAGTGTTTGCCGGATAACAGCCTGCATGTCGTTGTCGTCGATGGAGGCTCCCGCCGCGTTGAGGTGCCCGCCTCCCCCAAACAGGGCGGCGACGGCACGGACGTCGTCGTTGCCGGAAGAGCGCATGCTCAGTTTGCACCGGTTGCCGGGGTCCTGCCGGATCAGTATGGCCACGCGGACGCCCTTGATGCGGCGCATCTGCTCGGCAAAGCCCTCAAGATCTTCGCGCACGGCTCCGAAGGAACCGATTTCGTCAAGTGTTACCGAGCAGAGAGCGACTTCGCCGTCGCATTCCATGCGCAGTTCCTGCATCAGCTTGCCCCAGAGCCGGATCTTGGCAAGGCTCCACTGGTTATCCAGTTTTTCGCGGATGGCTGCGGCGTCAAGGCCGCCGGCGACCAGGCGAGCGGCAAGCTGGAAGACTGCCGCGCTGGTATTCCCGTGCGTGAAGGACCCGGTGTCGGAGACAAGAGAAAGGTAGATGCACTGCGCCAGTTCGCCAGCAAGAGGAACTGCCGCCGCATCGGCGACCGCGGCGACCATCTGGCCGGTGGCGGCCATGCCGGGATCCACCCAGTTGCCCAGAGAGGCGAACAGGGGATTGCTCAGATGGTGGTCGATGCTGATGGAGGGGTAATCCGCAAATACGGCGTTCAGCTCCTTTCCCAGTCGCCAGACGTCGCCGCAGTCCAGAGCGATGATCAGGCCGGGTCGAAAGGGCAGGGCGGAAGGCTTGCTGTAGACGCGCCCCGGCAGCGGCACCCATTCCAGATACTCGGGGATTCCGGTGGCATTATACAGGGCAAATCGCTTGCCCAGGGCTTTCAGGAGGTAAGCCATGGCTCCGGTGGCGCCGATGGCGTCGCCGTCCGGACTTCCATGCGCGGCGATGACGATGTCGTCATGTTCCCGGATGATGGCGAGCATGGCCGCGGCGGGAGAAAGCTGGTCCGTGTGCTGCATGTATGATTTCCTTCTGATTGTTTGAGCTGCGCGGGCGGATGTGCCGGCCCGGAGAGGGGAGCGGGACGACTCAGCCTTCATCCGCGTTCAGAAATTCAAGTTCGCTGTCGATCATTTCCTCGGAGGAAACGGCTTCCAGCATGGCAAGACATTTGTCCATGCGGGACTGGAGATGCTGCTGGCTGTTGCTCAGCGAAATGACCATCAGCCGTAGACGTGTCAGCGATTCTTCGGTTCCGTATTCGGCGACGGCCACATTGAATGTGTTGCGCACCTTCTGTTTCAGACTGTTGGCCACCCGGCGCTTTCCCTTGAGGGAGTCGTTGCCGTGGAGGGCGTATTCGACGGTAAGAACGGCTATGATCATCGTTTTTCCTTGAGAGGCGCACCGGAATTGTTCCGGCGGCTTTTTCGCGCACGGCGGGAGGCGGGAAAGGTTTTTCCCTGTCAGGCAAGAAATAAGGAAACCGGGGAGAAAGACAAGTCTTTCCCCCCGGCATTTTCACTTTCTCTGACTGTGCGACCGGAGCGAGGATCGAAAAATCGGTCCGTACGCGTCTGGTTACAGCGTGGCGGCCTCTTCGACCATTTCAAAGGCTTCGATCACGTCGCCGACCTTGATGTCGTTGAAGTTCTCGAGGCCGATGCCGCATTCGTATCCCTTCAGGACTTCGCGGACGTCATCCTTGAAGCGGCGGAGGGAACCCACCTTGCCGTTATGCACCACCACGCCGTTGCGCAGGAGCCGCACGCTGGCGTTGCGGGTGATCTTGCCGTCGGCAACATGGCTGCCCGCGATGGAGCCGACCTTGGGCACGGAGAACACTTCGCGGACCTCAGCCTGACCGAGGTAGACCTCGCGGCTGACGGGAGCGAGAAGTCCGGCCATCGCGCTCTTGATTTCGTCCACCAGCTTGTAGATGATGTCGTAGAAGCGAATGTCCACGTTTTCGTGGTCGGCCACTTCCTTGACCTTGGCCGTGGGACGGACGTTGAAGCCGATGACGATGGCGTCGGATGCGGAAGCCAGCAGAATGTCGGATTCCGTGATCGCGCCGGTGCCACCGTGGATGATGTTGAGACGGACCTTCTCGGTGCTTTGCTTGTGCAGGGCGTCAATGATGGCTTCCAGAGAACCCTGCACGTCGGACTTGACCACCAGATTGAGCGTAAGCGCTTCCTGATCATCGGCCTTCCGGGAGAGGAAGGTTTCCAGGGTCACGCGGGACTGCTTGGCCAGTTCCTTCTCACGCTGCTTGATGGCGCGGCTTTCCGCGATGCGGCGGGCCAGCTTTTCGTCCTCAAGGCAGATGAACTCTTCACCTGCTTCGGGAACGCCGTCAAATCCCTGCACTTCCACAGGGATGGACGGTCCGGCTTCCTTCACCTTGCGCCCCTGATCGTTGAACATGGCGCGCACGCGGCCGCTGAACACGCCGCAGACGAAAGTATCGCCCTGATGGAGGGTACCTTCCTGAATGAGCACCGTCGCCACGGGACCGCGGCCCTTGTCGAGCTTGGCTTCCACGATGTGTCCGCGAGCGGGCTTGTCGGGGTTGGCCTTCAGTTCGAGAATGTCGGCCTGAAGAGCCAGCATTTCGAGCATTTCATCCAGCCCTTCGCGTGTCTTGGCGGAAACCTTGCACACGACGGTGTCCCCGCCCCATTCTTCGGGCACGAGTCCGAGGGACGCCAGTTCTTGTAGAACGCGATCGGGATTGGCCGTGGGTTTGTCCATCTTGTTGACCGCCACCATGATGGGCACGCCGGCGGCACGGGAGTGGTTGATGGCTTCGCGGGTCTGCTCCATGACGCCGTCGTCGGCGGCCACGACCAGAACGACGATGTCGGTTACCTGCGCGCCGCGGGCACGCATGGCCGTGAAGGCTTCGTGACCGGGCGTGTCGAGGAACACGATTTCGCCGCGTTTGGTCTTCACATGGTAGGCGCCGATATGCTGGGTTATGCCGCCTGCTTCGCCACTGGTGACGTTGGTCTTGCGGATGGCGTCCAGCAGGGAGGTCTTGCCGTGGTCGACATGGCCCATGATGGTCACGACGGGCGGACGCAGCTTGAGCTGTTCCGGCGTGTCGGGAGTCTGCACTTCGGCCAGGTAATCCTCTTCGGCAAAACCTACCTTTTCCACTTCATAGCCGAACTCGGAGGCCACGACGCTGGCGGTATCAATGTCCAGCGCCTTGTTGATGGTGGCCATGATGCCGAGATTGAACAGCACCTTGATGATTTCGTTGGCCTTCAGGCCCATCTGGTGAGCCATGTCGGATACGCGGATGGATTCCTCGACGCGGATCTTGCGCTTTGCGGCCTTGAGCGGCTGGGTCGCCTGCGGAGCGGCGGCTGCACGCGCCTTGGGACGTCTGCGGACGCCCCGGGAACGCGGCATTTCGTCATCATCGTCGCGACGACGCCCCATGAGCGCGGTATCTTGGAAATCCGGTCCGCGCCGTGCACCCTTGTTGCGCTTTTTCTTGCTCTGTCCATCGCGATCGGGCGTAGCGGGCACGCCGTTGAAGCCGCCGGGAGCAGCAGCCGGAGCGCCGGAACGCGGCCCCTGATACCCACCGCCGGGGCGGGACTGATTTTGATAGCCGCCGGGACGGGACTGGTTCTGGTAACCGCCGGGACGCTGGTTGCCTCCGCCTCCGGGCCGACGATTGTCGCGGCCTTCCCCGGCGTAACCCGTTTCACGGGGACGCGGTGCGGGAGCAGCGGCAGGGTCCGGACGGGAAATGATGCGAACCTGGGGCGTCGAGGGCTCGGGCTGACGCCGCTTGCGGCGATCATGACGATCCTCTTCACCGTCTTCCGTCGTTTCGGAAGACGCGCGCGGCGTTTCGGAGACGGGTGGCAGCAGACTCGGCGCGGAAGAACCTTCGGGACGGGCGGAGGCCGCGGGCTGTGCCTTGCGGGGACGATCGGCCTTTTCCTGCTTTTCGGCAGCGGCCTTTGCTTCCGCTTCGGCCTTCAGGCGGGCTTCCTCGGCAGCCTTGGCAGCGGCCTCTTCGGCGGCTTTCGCGGCAGCCGCAGCGGCAGCCGCGGCCTGATCCTGCGGACGGCTGATGACTTTGGCGACCGGTGCGGCTTCGCGCAGGCGTTTGCGCGACCTGTCGCGAGGAGCGCGGTTTCTGTCTTCACCCGTTTCCGCCGCTGCGGGAGCGGCGGGCGTTTCGGCGGCCTTGGCCGTTTCGGGTTCGGAAGCCGGAACTTCCACGGAATGTGCGGATTCGTCGCCGGGCTTGCTTACGATGCGCGCGCCGGAAGAGACGGGCGCGGCCGTTTCGGAGGGCGCGCTTTCCTGCACCGGGGCGGCAGCCTCGGCGGTTTCCGTCTGCGGCGAGGGCCGCTGACGGCGGCGGACAATCACACCGGGCTGGGATTCCTTGCGTTCTCCCTTGTCGGCGTTTCTGAAATGTTCTTTGAGCCTGGGCAGATCTTCGCCGGCTACGGTGCTCGCGGTATTCCGGACCGGAATATCGAGATCCCGCATCGCCTGCACCACGTCCTTGGGCGCAACGCCAAGTTCCGTCGCCAGGTCTTTCACCTTGGTCTTTTCATCAGTCATGCACTACTCTCCCTTACGCTTCCGCCCGCCTGTGCGGAACCGCCGGAATTTTTCCCGGCAGGCCGTTTCCGAGCATACATACCAGCCGCGTCCGGGCTGGGTTTGGCTCTCATCGGCCAGAAGTTCCCCCCCATGCGGGGACAGAACATGGCGCACGAGCTCCTGTTTGGGCATGCGCCGCCTGCAGACGACGCACATCCGGGTGGGCACATGCCCCCGGTCCATGCTATTCGCTTTCCTTGGACGCGTTGTCGTCCGCGTCCGCCGCGTCGTCCGCCTGCTCCTTTTCGGAACCGGACACCACCGGGCTCAGGAAGTTGATGGCCGCACGCAGATCGTTGATCCGGGTTTCCGAGAGGCTCAGCTTGCCGGCCAGTTCCTCGTCGGAGGCTTCCTGAATTTTTTCCAGGGTGTTGAAACCGGCCTCGATCAGATTGTCCACGGAAATCTCGGCCACGCTGGCGACCTGTTCAATGCCGCGTCCGATGGCGTTGGTTTCGTTGTAGCGGGTTTCGGTGAAAATATCGATCTTCCAGCCGAGCAGCTTGGCCGCCAGTTTGACGTTCTGGCCCTTGCGCCCGATGGCGCTGGTCAGCTGATCGTCGGGAACGGTGACTTCAAGAAGGTTTTCGGCCTCATCAACCACGATGCGCGAAATGGTGGCCGGAGCCAGAGCGTTACGGGCATAGGTGGAGATTTCGGGACTCCAGACCACAATGTCGATCCGTTCTCCGTGCAGTTCCTGCACGATATTCTGAATGCGCGAACCGCGCACGCCCACGCACGCACCGACCGGGTCCACATCCCGTTCACGGGACAGGACGGCCACCTTGGCGCGGCTGCCGGGATCGCGGGCTACGCCCATGATCTGGACCGTGCCGTCGTCGACTTCCGGAACCTCGCGGCGGAAGAGGGCGGCGGTGTAGTCGCGATGGGCGCGAGAGATGACGATCTGTGGGCCGCGGCCTTCCTTCCTGACCTCGATAAGCAGAGCCTGCACCCGGTCGCCGCGCTTGTAGTGTTCGCGGGGAATTTGCTCTTCCTTGGGAAGGATGGCTTCCGTACGGCCGAGGTTGATGATCCAGCCGCCCTTGTCGCGGCGCTGGATGATTCCGCTGCAGATTTCACCCACGCGGTCCTTGAATTCCTCGTAGATCAGCTCCTGTTCGGCGTCACGCATGCGCTGGATGATGACCTGCTTGGCGGACTGTGCGGCAATGCGGCCAAGGTCGGTCACCTTGAGCGGAAAGCCGATTTCGTCGTCCAGCTGGACGGAGGGATCGAGTTCGCGGGCCTTCTCGATGGCGATTTCGGTATCCGGATCTTCCACGTCCTCGACGACGATCTTGAACTGATGCACCTGAATGTCGCCCGTATCGTCGTTGTAGCTGACCTCGACGTCGATGTTTTCGCCGTATTTGCGGATCACCGAAGTGCGGACGGCGTCCTCAAGGGTGGACACGAGCATGTCGCGGTCGAGTCCCTTGTCCTTGCTGATCTGGTCAATGGCCTTTTTCAGTTCCAAATTCATGCAGCGCCTCCGCTAGTGCCCCTGGAATCGTGAGCTTCCCTGTTCTTGCCGGGCTTTTGGGGTTCGGAAAAATGGTGAACGAGACGGGCCCTGCGCACCAGATGCCAGGCGATGACTGCCTGTTCAGGCTCGTCGGCGAGCCGTTTGGCGGGAGGCAGGTCGAGAACGAATTCCTCATCGTCCACGCGGGCAAGGGTTCCGGAAAATTTTTTGCGGCCGGGCCAGGTATCCATCGGCGCGCTGAGAACGACGTCCAGCTCGCGGCCTGCATAGGCGCGCAGCTGGTCGATGGCGAAGAAGGGGCGTTCCAGACCGGGAGAGGATACTTCCAGCGTCCAGTTGCCGGAGAAGGGGTCCTCCACGTCAAGCGCCAGTCCGACGAGACGGGAAAGCTCGGCGCACTGATCGACGGTCACGCCGGAAAGACCGCTTTCTTCAGCGGACTCCTTCGGTTCGGATTCTGCACCGGGCAGGGTGTCTACATAGATTCTGGCTATGGGGCGGGCGGCTCCGCCGATTTCGACGCCCCAGACGGAGAGTCCGAGAGAGGCCGCCAGAGGGGCGACCAGTTCAGCAATAAATTCGATCTTGTCGGGTTGGCTCATGTTCTTCGCATTGCTCCGTGAAGTCCCGCCCTGTAAACGGAACGGGCCGGACCTCGGCATAAAAAAAAGGGGGCCGTTGTCAGGCCACCCCAGCAGGGCCGTTCTTCTACGGCCAGACAGGATGTGAAAGAAATCCGGCGGCAAAAGGCCTCAGGTTGCCGTATTTCTTATCTGCACGAATTGTCAATAGAGTTTTTTCCCTTTTCTGTCAAGAAATTTTGTCTGTTGCCGGGACAGCCCCGGACCGTCCTTTTCCCGGCTCCGCGTTCAGCAGGCTGCGTGCGGGAGCCTCTCCGGCCGACACGATGCGTTGACCTTGGTCGGGGCAAGAGAGTAGGTTCAAGATCATGCGGGCTTCGCCCGGACACATCTCCGAGGGGTATCCCTAAAGGACGAATTGCGATGGCACATCATTTCAACAATTCCGCATACGGTCGGCTTGTCGACCGCCTGAACCGCTTTCCTCAGGGCGCGCCCGCTTCGGATGTCCTTTTCGACATTCTGAAGATGCTGTTCACGGAGAAGGAGGCCGGTCTGGTGGCGCAGCTGCCCATCAAGCCTTTCGATGTGAAAAAGGCCGCCGGCGTCTGGAAGCTCTCCGAAACGGAGGCCAGGAAGATTCTTGACGAGCTGGCCAGTAGAGCGATCCTGCTCGATATGGAGATCAAGGGCAAGCAGATGTATTGCCTGCCTCCGCCTATGGCCGGGTTCTTCGAGTTCTCCATGATGAGGGTGCGCAGGGACATCGATCAGAAGGCGCTCAGCGAGCTGTTCCACCAGTATATCAATGTGGAAGAGGACTTTATCCGGGAGCTGTTCGCCGTGGGCGATACGGGACTCGGCAGAATTTTCGTGCAGGAACCGATGATCGGCGAGGAGTACGAACTACAGGTTCTGGATTACGAGCGGGCAACCCATGTCATCGACACGGCCAGCCATATCGGCGTCAGCATGTGCTACTGTCGCCACAAGATGCAGCACATGGGCAAGGCCTGCGATGCTCCGATGGATATCTGCATGACCTTTAACACCTCCGCTCGTTCGCTCATCAAGTACGGACACGCCCGGGAAGTCAGCCGGGAGGAATGCCGCGATCTGCTTCAGCAGGCCTACGAGCATGGTCTGGTTCAGTTCGGAGAGAACAACCGCGAAGGGGTGAACTTCATCTGCAACTGCTGCGGCTGTTGCTGCGAGGCGTTGCTGGCCGTCAAGCGTTTCGCCATGGTCAAGACCATTCATTCCAATTTTATCGTGGATCTGGAGCCGTCGGACTGCATTGGTTGCGGCAGGTGCGTCCGGGCCTGTCCCGTGGACGTGCTGAGTCTTCCGGACCGGGAGTCTCTCGCTCCGGGCGAACGCGGCAGGCCGGAGATCAAGGAAGACATGTGTCTTGGCTGCGGAGTGTGCGTCCGGACCTGTCCGACGCACAGCCTGAAACTGGTGCCGCGTCCCGAGCGCATGATCACGCCGTTGAATACCTCGCATCGGGCCGTGCTCATGGCCGCCGAGCGGGGATGTCTGCAGGAGCTGATCTTCGACAATCAGGTTCTGTTCAGTCATCGTCTGATGGCTGCGGTTCTGGGGGCCATTCTGAAGCTGCCGCCAGTCGCCCGCAATCTGGCTCAGAAACAGTTGCGGTCCCGGTATATCGAAAAACTGATGGAAAAGATGTAGCTGACGGACAGCCGCCCGCCAGAGCGGGGGGGGGCGGCCACAGTCCGGGCTGGTTGGTCTTCGAAGCTTTCAGCCTGAAGTCCGACCGGCCTTTTTCCGGCAGAATGGGGATACGTCCTGTTTGTTCGGAAACTCTGTCTCTCCGTGCGGAGCGTTGCAGATTTTCGGGCCAGGAGTTCACCCCTGAACGGCCTTCTTCGGAAGGCCGGGGCGCAGGAGCGTCGTCAGATTCCCCGTCGCTCAAAATAGTCCGCAAGGGCCTCACGGACAACATCCACTTCCTTTCGGCGTTCCCGGAAGCAGTATTCCCTGAGCTTTTCCGAAAGTTCCCAGGCGAAGACGTACTGTTTGCGCACGGGGTGTCTGTTTTGCTTAATGACATCTTTGCTGTTTTGTGTAAAATCGTTTTTACTGTTTTCCTCTTTTACGTCTTGTTCCGACTCCGCCCGTTCCGTCTTGCGGAAGAGTTCGCTTGCAGAGGCGATGACCTTCTTCTGCCCCCGCTGTCCCAGTCCTGCCATCTTTATTTCCCCCTGGTTCGTTTGAGAAATTCTTTGGCGAGGGCGAGATGGTCGATGGCCCCCGCACTGTTTTTTCTGTAGGTGTGGATATCCTTGCCGTCGCTTGGGGCTTCGGCAAGACTCACGTTGTCGCGGATGCGGGTACGGAAGACCATGTCGCCCCATTCCTCTTCGAGCACGCGGGCGACATCCTTGTTCAGACGCTTGCGGCTGTCGAAAAAGGTGAGGACAAGTCCCGTGATATGCAGGGACGGATTCAGGTTTTCGCGGACCATGTCCACGGTCTGGCGGATCAGAGCCAGTCCGGCAAGAGCGTGGTATTCCACCTGCACGGGAACCAGAAGCCCGGCGGCTGCAGAAAGCGCGTTCACTGTCAGGAGTCCCAGAGATGGCGGACAGTCGATGAGGACGTAGTCGTATTTGACGGATGTTCCGGCAAGAGCCTTGCGAAACAGATTTTCCCGGCCCATTCGCCCGGCGAAGGCCAGCTCGGCCACGGAAAGATTGATATTGGAGGGCAGAAGATCGAGTCGTGGCTCGAGATGATGCAGGGCGTCGTCCAGTCGAACGTCTCCGGACAGCACCTGATAGGTCGTCCGCTCCAGTGTGGCGGGATCGATCCCGCAGGCGTCGGTGAGGTTTCCCTGAGCGTCAAGATCCACCAGCAGCACGTTTTTCTTGTGATTCCGTGCCAGAATCGTTCCCAGATTCTGGGTCGTGGTCGTTTTGCCGACCCCGCCTTTCTGATTGGCGACGGCGCATACATACATGGCTTGTCTGTCCTGTTCTGTGTTGCAGCATGCGTCGGAGCGACCGGCGGTCCGGTACATGCCAAAATGTGTAAAAAACATTTTTCGTATTTGTGCCTTGATGTCAATCAGTAAAAATGCGTATATAAAAATACTGTTTTGTGTAAAATCGGCAGTCCGGCATGTCAGAATAATATTGAAATACAATATGTTCCTGTTTGTTCTGAACATGAAAGGGCCTGAGGACCGAGGGCTTGAAGCGCTGTTCCCGGGAAAATGCCAGGGTCCGTATATGGCGGGCGTCGGAAAGATGGCCGGAAGGGGCCGGATGGCCTGTCACGTTCGCCGGATACGGGCAGTCTTCACGGCATCTGCTGGAAACGGGACCGGGGGGAAGAGACTGGAAAATGTCCGTTCCGGCGTTGTTTCCTGTTCCGCTGCAGACAGGCGGACAAGCTCATCGTCTCTTGTGTAACTGGGTGAGGGATATGATGAAATGTTTTCGACCGCAATGCAGCTTCCTGCTTCATTCCTGTTTCATCTTGAACATGCGCGGGAGACGCCGTTTTTCCGTATGGAACATCCGTTTCCATAATGTATGGTTGCTGGAATGCTAGTAATTATGATAATTTTTATAATTTGACAGGTTGTTGTCAGAATCAGGGAAGGTGGCTAGGGTGAGGGGTGGTCCCGCAACCCACGGGCGCAGGAGGATCCATGAAAGCTGAAACCTTGGCTCTTGTCCGGCAGATGCAGGATAACGAGGCGACAGACCACGCCGTTTACGCGGCGCTGGCGAAACTGACGAAGTCCCCGGGCAACCGCAGGATACTGGAGCGGATCGCGCGTGATGAAGCGAGCCATTGCGCCATATGGGGCCGTTACACAGGGCTTGAAGCGCGCGTGAATCTGCTGAAGGTGCGCCTGTTCGTGCTGCTGGGCAGGATATTCGGGCTGGTTTTCGTCATTAACCTGCTGGAATCGGGCGAGGAAGACTCCGCCGCCGTCTATACCAGACTGGCCGGGGAATTGCCTGAAGCCCGCGGCATCATGGAGGACGAGACGCGGCACGAGGAACAGCTGGCGGCGATGATTCATGAAGAGAGCCTGAGCTATATCAGTTCCATGGTGCTCGGTCTGAACGACGCGCTTGTGGAGCTGACCGGCGCGCTGGCCGGATTCACGCTGGCCCTGAATGACAATCGGGTCGTAGGTATGGCCGGGTTCATCACCGGAGTGGCCGCGACCTTGTCCATGGCCGCTTCCGAGTATCTGTCGAAAAAGGCCGACCCCGGCGAGAAGCATCCGTTCAAGGCCGCTGTATATACGGGAATCGCCTACATGATTACCGTGTTCTTTCTCCTGCTGCCTTATCTGCTGTTGTCGCATCCGCTGGCGGCTCTGTTTTTCTGTCTGATCATCGCCGGTCTGATCATTCTTGGTTTTACCTATTTCGTCTCGGTCGTCCGCAAGACTTCCTTTATCCGCGGTTTTCTTGAAATGGTCGGCATCAGTTTCGGAGTAGCAGCCATTTCGTTTCTTATCGGCTGGGCGGCACGCGTCTGGTTCAATATTGAAATGTAGCGCATTCGTATCCGTTGTTTCCGTTTTCCCCGCGTCGTGACCCGTCCGCTGCGGGGATTTTTGTTTTCTGCAGGCAGGCCGTCTGGAGAAGAGGCTTGCGTGGGTGAGGCAAGACAATGGTTGACCTTGTCAACTGTTCGTTCTACATGATGACCATGAACAAGCTTTCTTATGTTCCCGAAGAGTCTCTGGGGTTCATGACGATCACGGCCAACAGGCTCATGAACGGCCTGTTGCGCAGGAAAATGCGGGAAGCGGGCATCGACCTGAGCGGAGATCAGTGGGGCATTCTGACCATGCTCTGGGAAAGGGGCGAGCTGCCGCAGGAAGAACTGACCCGGCTTGCCTGCATGGACAAGTCCGGAATGAGCCGCCTGCTTTCCCAGATGGAGGCCAGAGGGCTGATCGGCCGGCGTCCCGACGCGGCCAATGCCCGCCGCAGACTTATCCATGCGACGGACAGGGCATGGAGCTTGCGTGAACGGGGCGTGGCCGCCGCGCGCGAAGCTCTGGAACAGGCTCTTGCAGACGTTGGGGAACAGGATCGCATCGTGTGTCTGAAGGTGCTGGAAACGGTCAAGCGGACCCTGCAACAGGGCGCCTGCCAGTCGTTTTCCGGCGTTCGGGAGAAGGCCCAAGCAACGGGGAAAAGGGAGGACGCCTTATGGAAGCCGTCATGAAGCGGACGCAAAGACTTTTGGAACTTCTGGGACATGAGGAAGCGCCGTTCGGCGTGCATTACAGCGACACGAAGCCTGACGGATTCGGTCCGCGCTCCGGCGAGATCTTCACCAGGGAACGGGAAAGCGCCGGGGAGATCAACTGGGGAAACGCCTTCGGCAATAATTTTTCATGTCTGGTCGGCAATATCTGGCTGGCCCGGAAAAAGAAGAAGGCGGCCTGGATCAGCCATGAGGAATGCGGCTGTATGGGCGGGGGCTACTATTCTGGCATGTACGCCCCCTATCTTGAAACCAATGTTCTGTACGTTTCCACGGGCATCCCCGGAACACCTTTCGAAGGCGAGCATTATCTTCCTTCGCCGGAATCCATGCGCGCCTTCATGGATGATGTTGCGCCGCCTCCGGCTCCGAAAAAATATTGCGTCATCAAGCCGCTGGATCAGTTTTCGGAAGACGAACCTCCACTGGCAGTCTCCTTTTTCGTCAGGCCTGAAGTGCTGAACGGGCTGTGTTCGCTCGTCTTTTACGCTACGGGCGACTACAATGCCGTGGCGTCTCCGTTCAGCGCCGGGTGCGGCAGCATTATCGCATGGCCTCTGGTCTACCAGCAGCGGGGTGAGGAACGTGCTGTTCTCGGCGGTTTTGACATTTCCGCACGCAAGTTTCTGAAGACGGATGAGCTTACCTTTACCGTCCCCTTCCCGCTCTACAAAAAGATGCTTGATGCGATGGAAGAATCGGCGCTCACCCGGGACACCTGGGCGGGCACGCGGAAGAAGGTGTTCAGGAGCAGACGCGCCTGGGGCGAAGAGAGCGCGTCCTGAGTCGCCGTGACTTGCGGCGAGAATCCATGTCGGGCGGGGCTTGGCGCTCCGTCCGGCTTCCGCGTTCAAGGAAGGTCGTCAAAAACCGGACGGGCGCTGCCGGGGGGGTGCTTCCGCGTCCGGCAGGTCATTTCGCGTCGGCGTGTGCCGCGCTTTTTCTTGTCGCGCATATGACGACGTCAGAATTTTTTTATCAGTCCGTATTTGCCTGCCTTGCGGTAGACCGTCGCCGTATTGATTCCCAGCGCCAGCGCCGCTTTTCCCCATGAGCCGTATTTTAGAAAGGCCTCTGCCAGCATATGGGCCTCCAGCTGTTCCACTCCTGCCTTCAGCGTGGATGCCGAAGGCGCGGACCGATTGGAACGGATACTTTCCGGAAGATGCCGGATGGAGAGTTCATTTTCCTTGCACAGAACCATCATGCGCTCGATGACGTTTTCCAGTTCCCGGACGTTTCCGGGCCAGGAATGTCTGAGCATGAGGTCAATGGTTTCGCCGCTGATGGTCTTGGAAAATTCGAATTTGTCGTTGTACTTTTCCAGAAAATGGGAAATCAGCGCCGGTATGTCCTCCACCCGCTCGCGCAGCGGAGGAATGTGGATGGGGACGACCATCAGACGGTAATAGAGATCCTCGCGGAATGTTTTTTCCGCCACCAGCTGGCCCAGATCTCTGTTGGTCGCGGCGATGATGCGGACTTTCACCTTTTTCGGGGAAGTTCCTCCGACGCGCATGATCTCCTGATCCTGAAGAGCCCGGAGGAGCTTGGCCTGCAGGTAGAGGGGAATTTCCGCAATTTCGTCCATGAACAGAGACCCGCCGTCCGCCAGTTCGAACATGCCTGGTTTGCCTTTGCTGCCAGCGCCTGTAAAGGCTCCGGCCTCATAGCCGAACAGTTCCGATTCAAGCAGATTATCGGGAAGGGCCGCGCAGTTTATCTTGATGAAAGGACGCTGTTTGCCTCCCCCCAGCCTGTGAATGCGCCGCGCGACGAGATCCTTGCCCGTGCCGGATTCGCCGGTAATAAGCACTGTAGAGTCCACCGCGGCCACTACGGAAGCCAGTTCGGCCACTCGTTCCATCGCCTTGCTGCAATAGACGAGGTTGTCGTTTCCAGTCCGGCCCTTTTCCAGTTCGTCAAGGCGGGAGCGGTATCGGCGCATTTTTTTACGTGAATCCTCCAGCTCGTGCTGCAGCGTGGTCAATTCCGTAATATCGCGGAGGTTCGTCACGATGCGCAGGATTTCCCCATCGTCATCCAGCACCGGACTGCCCGTGACCAGAAACCTTCTCCCGTTGATGACCTGGTTGATGGTGACGGCCTTTTTCGCCTTGAGCACAAGGGAAGAAACCGATTGATCATACACGCCCCCATCAACCATAGCGCTCATGTTTTGCCCGACGATGTCGGCCCCCTTGATGCCGGTCATTCGTTCATAGGCATTGTTGATCCGCAGCACGGTGCCGTTTCTGTCGGTTATGGACAGGCCGTCATAGGTGGATTCGATCACGGCGTTCATTTCCTTGAGAATGTCCTTGAGCTGTCTCAATTCGGCGTGGATCTTGTCGAACACCGAAATGTCATGGAAGCATGAAGCCACGCCGCGCAACTGGCCATTGCGGATGATCGGCGCGTAACAGGCCACCAGCGTCCTGTTCCCGACCAGCAGCGTGCCCCAGCGCAGAGGCTTGCGCGTAGCCAGAACAAAACGCATGCGGGTGCCGGGTATCGCGTCTTCCACAATACGTCCTTCAAGTTCATCCGGACGGGAATAACCCAGCAGAACGGAAGCCGTCTGGTTGGCGAAGGTGATGACGCCCTTTTCATCCACGGCGGTGATGCCGCTTTCCAGAGCGTCGAGCACCTCATGGTAGAGCCGTCTTCGGAACCGCATCTGCCCGAGTTCATGCCGCAGCGCCGTATCCATGAAGATTTTCCCGCATGCAGCTCCTTCGGCGTTCAGCACGATGATGTAGCGTGCGCCGTCAAAGGGAATTTCGTCATGCTCGTTCAAGCAGAGAAACGTCCGTTCCAGAACGGCGGCACTTTCTTCCGGGTGCCTCTGGAGCAAGGGCAAAAGCTCCGTGGAAAGAACTCCGACCACCTTGCCGGAGGCATTCACTACGGGTTGCCAGTCGCTGCCGGACGGAACAGGGCTGGAGGCCGCTCCGCGCAGCAGTTCCTCCAGACGCAGGGGAAAAACCTGTTCCATGATGTCGAGTGCCTTCATATGAGTTGTCCCGGATATATTGAGATTTTCGGGAAATCTGTAGTGGGTTCATTAATTCTTTATGCCAGCCGAGTGGGAAATATGGTTCGTACAATCAGGTAATGCAGAGCTGCGTTTGACCATACGTTGTTATGGATTAAATGCTTTTTGTTCAAAAGGGTTGGCATGGCATTCTACCAAAAGCTGAAGTTGAAAAAGAAAATCCGGCAATTGTGAATCATGCTGAATTCCAGTTTGCCTGGAGAGCCTGCCTCCTTGCGGGAGACAGGCCCGTTTGACACATCTTCCGACGGGTCCATGAATTCTGGTTTAACGCCCCATCATGGAATTGGGGAAGGAGACCAGAAGATTGGGGAAGAAACACATGAAGATGATGGCGACGGCCATGATGATGACATAGGGAATGGCGGCTCTGTACATGACCTTCAGGTTGACGCTTGGCGGAGCTACGCCAAGCAGGTAAAACATGTTGATGCCGAAAGGGGGTGTAATCATGCCGAGGCATAGTGTAATGCTGAGGATCAGAATGGTCGCGCTGACGTCCAGCGAGGAAGCCCGGATGATGGGCAGCAAGATCGGCACGGCGATCATGATAATGGGGGTTGTATCCAGGAACATGCCCATAATGAAGAACAGGCCCGCAATGAGGAGCATGAGGGCGGTACCATCCAGATTGGCGCTCTGAAAGGCCGTCGCTACTACGCCGGAGAAACGGGTAATGTTGACGAGGGAGTTGTACGCCGCGCCTCCCATAAGAATCCACATGAGCATGACGGAAACGGTCATAGTCTGAATCAAGGACATCTTGAGATTTTTGAAGGACAGCCTCCTGGAGCAGATGGAGTAGATCATGGAGGCGAAGGCTCCTACTCCCGCTGCTTCGGTGGGGGTGGCGATCCCCCGGTAGATGCATCCAAGGACAAGAACGATGATGCCGATAGGTATAAATATCTTGGTGAATACCTTAAATTTTTCACCCCATGTCGGGCGTTCGTCTGCGGGGATGGCCGGTCCGAGTTTTGGGGAAATAGCGCAACGGATGCCGATGTAGATGATGAAGGCGATGGCCAGAAGAATGCCGGGGAGCACTCCGCCCATGAACAGCCAGCCGGCGGACACGCCGGTGTAGGAAGCCATAATGATCATGATGGTGGAAGGTGGAATAATGGGACCGAGGCAGCCGCCGGCAAGCACGGGGCCACAGGCCAGAGATTCGTCATAGCCGCGCTTGAGCATTTCGGGAAGGGCGATCAGCCCCATGGCGATGGTAGCGGTGGCGGCCACTCCGCTCATGGCAGCAATAACGGCGGTAGTTGCCACAGTCGCCATCGCCAGACCTCCTTTGATGCCGCCCATCCATTTATGAAAGAATTCATAAATATCACTCCCTATCCCAGATGTCTGAAGAAATGAGGCCATGAGCACGAACATGGGAATGGCGAGCAGTGATTCCGACTGCATCTGGGTGACGAAGGCTGCGTTGAGGACGTTCATTTGCGCGGGGCCGAAAAAGAACAGCAAAATGGCGGAGGCCACGCTCATCAGGGTAAAACAGATGGGAATTCCCAAGGCCATGAGGAATACAAGGCCGATCAGCAGGATGGTGATTTCAGGACTCATCAGGGCGTTCTCCTTTACTGCGCATTGCCGTGATCGGATTCATTAGCCGGGAGCCTTTCGGTGGACTTGACTTGTTCGATGGTCTCAGCGACTTCATCGCTTTCGGGCCTCAGATCAGCCCTGCCGAGGAGGGCAGCCGTGTTCTTGATGAGTTCGCTGACGCCTTGGATAAACATCAGGCCGGCTCCCAGAGGAACCCAGAAGCGCATGGTCCACATGGGGGAACCCCAAACGGATGAAATTCTTTCGTTACGTTGGAAGGATATGCTGAACATGTTCCAGCCATATTTAAAGACGAGCGCCATGCATATCAAAACCATGATGGCCGTGACGATACCGATGAGATATTTTCCCCTCACGGGAAATTTGTTATAAAATACGTCCACCTTGACGAATCCACCTTTCCAGTAGCAGTAACCGCCGCAGGCCATGAGCATAAATCCCCATATCTGGATGATCAGTTCCCAGGCCCAGACGGTAGGGCTGTTGAGCGCATAGCGGGCGAATACTTCAAATGTCGTCAACACGATCATCGGTAAAAGAATCCAGGAGAAAATGGTGCCGATCGTTCGGTTGACGGCATCAATGATGCCTGAGAGTCGCAGTAGTATTTTCATTGGTTTCCTTTGGGGTTCCATGTCATGGGCTTGAGGAAAAACCGTTTCTGACTATGAAAAATACAGTTGCCGGCATGGCTGGCGAGACCATGCCAGCATTCTGCCGGAGGAGTTAATAGTCGACCTTACGACCGTAGTCCCGGTTTTGCTGCCTGATGATTTCAATACCACGGGCCATTCGTTCGCTCTTTGCAGCCAACTGCGTCCATATCTTGGTAACGGCAATCTTGCGCAGTTCTTCAGTCACATCGTCGGGGAGCGTCACAATCTGGGTGTAACCTTTGAGCACAGCGTCACGGACGCTTTTTTCCGTGCCCGCCACATGATCCTGACCAATGAGGCCCATATTCGCCAGACGGATGGTTTCATCAACCAGATCGCGTAGATCGGCGGGTAGACTGTTCAGGCTGTTCTGATTCACGATAGTGGCCATCTGGCAATAACTCAGAGAAGGCTTGATAGCGTACTTGGCCACTTCACGGATGTTATTGGAGTCGCTTAAAGAGGACCAGCCGTAATGAGCGCCGTCAATGGTTCCCAGTTGCATGGCCTGATAGACTTCGGTTCCAGGAATATTAACGGGAGAAGCGCCGATGGCGGTGTAATAGTCTCCCCACACGCCGAGAGCGCGGATCTTTTTGCCGGAGTAGTCGGAGAGCCTGGTAACTTTGAAGTTGCACAGTGTATTGTAGTTGGGTTCGTGTGCGTTCCAATAATATTTGATGTTCAGTTCACTATAGGCCTCCTGAATGACTTTCAACAGACCATAATTTTCCATGGCGTCATAGATTTCGGACGAACTTTCCCAGGCAAAGGGAATGCCGCAGCCAAGATCGGCTTCAGGCAACACGCCTGCGTATGTGGAACCGAAAACGACGGCGCAGTCAAAAGCGCCTTGAGACAGGTAGGTCACGATGTCGGAGGCCTGGCACAAGGCTCCTGGTTCGTACAGTTCTACCTGCAAGCGTCCGTTGGTAGCCTTTTCCAGAGCTTTCTTCAGATTTTTCGCCATATCGCCTTCCAGGGAATCCAGAGCATAGTTGCTTTGCAGACGCCAAGTAACGGTTTCCCCTTTAGGAAGGGCGGCAGAGGGGGACGATTCAGTGCCGGCTGTCGACTTTTCATCGTTGCAGGCGGTCAGCAACGTAAAGGACATACCAAGAGCCAATACAATCGCCATGAATTTTTTACTGATTCCTCTCATAATTCCTCCATGAGTCAAATTCATAATATGATTTTTTGCCACAGGCTGCCAGATGCAGAATCGTATTTTATAGATGTATGGGGTATGTTCTATAAGGCATGTATTGTTTAAATCATCTTATATCCTCTTTCAGATAACATTATAATGAATATGGCCATGATATGATGAAAAAAGAAACAGAAATATAAAATAACAGTTTATATTTATAAGTAATAAAATAAATAAAAATTATTATGTTGTTCAAGGATATTTATACAGAATGATTTTGGTACAGTGTAATTCCTCTGCCTATTTGTTTTCGAAATGCGGAGTCCGCTTTTCCAGAAACGCCGCCATGCCTTCCTTCTGATCCTGCGTGGTGAAGCAGAGGCCGTGGAGTTCCCGCTCGTAAATTCTGGATGCAGCAAGAGGCATGCTCAACCCTTCGTAGACCGCCCTTTTGGTGAGACGAACTGCAATGGGGCCGTTCGCACAGATCATGCGGGCCATTTCAAGGGCTGCATCCATCAACTGTTCATGTGGGACGACCCTGTTGACGAGTCCCATGCGCAACGCCTCGTCCGCCTTGATGAAGCGGCCCGTCGTCAGCATGTCCAGAGCATTGCCCACGCCGATGATGCGGGGCAGAGTCTGAGTCCAGCCGAACCCGGCCATGATCCCCAGCTTGACTTCAGGCGCGCCGAAGACGGCCTTTTCCGAAGCGATGCGGAGATTGCAGCTTGTAGCCAGCCAGGCGCCTCCGCCCAGGGCGTATCCGTTGACGGCAGCGATGACCATCTGCGGCATCTCTTCGATCCGCTGTCCCGTCATGCCGCCGAGCACACCCCATTCACGGCCTTCCCAGAGACCCATATCGGACATGATGTCGATGTCCGCGCCGGCTACGAAAGACTTGTCTCCGGCGCCCGTTATGATGACGACGTGCACGTCTTTGCGCGCTCCGATTTTTTCCGTCATGTCGCCGAGTTCCCGCATGGTTTCGATATTCAGCGCGTTCAGTGCCCTGGGTCTGTTCACCGTTACCTTGACGATTCCAGTTTCGATCTGTTCAATGAGGAGATTCTTGTAATCAAACATGGCGTATCTCTTATGGGTGGCGGGAGTGATGCGATTGCGGCTCGGTCCTCAGACGGTCACCCTAGTTGTTTCGAGTGAGGATCCGATTGGCCGTCCCCTGGGATCAATTCGGTTGTAATGCTTCAGATGTAGTTTGATTTTTTTGCAAAATCCAAAAGCCCCTCGCGAAAGTCGGGATGTGCTATGGCAACAAGATTGCGTACGCGTTCACGGATGCTGCGGCCCCGCAGTTCGGCCACGCCGTATTCGGTAACGACCATGTCTATATCGGTACGCGCCGTGCTCACCACTGCGCCGTGCTTGAGCATGGGAACAATGCAGGATACCCGCCCCTGTCTGGTTTCGGCTGTGGAGCTTACGGCCAGAAAAGACTTGCCGCCTTTGGAAAGGTAAGCGCCGCGCACGTAGTCCATTTGTCCGCCTATGCCGCTGTACTGTCTTGCGCCAATACTTTCGGAGCAGGCCTGCCCGGTAAGATCGACCTCAATCGTGGCATTGATGGAAACAAGCT
Organism: Pseudomonadota bacterium; assembly: GCA_023403845.1. Classification (GTDB taxonomy): domain Bacteria; phylum Desulfobacterota; class Desulfovibrionia; order Desulfovibrionales; family Desulfovibrionaceae; genus Bilophila. The sequence continues at coordinate 15,137 of JAEYDL010000030.1, read as the reverse complement.
TGTCGTTTTGCGCGATTACAGCAGGATTATTGACATATTTGACAGGGTAACACTCCACGAGGGGGTTGTTGTCCATCCATCCGTACAGGTCGTCGTTTCCTCCGGCGAAAGTGCCGATGAGCTTTCCGCGATGGATTTTTTTCATGGAATTATCCACTGCGCCGCACTCCACGAGTTCTCGCATGCATTGGGTGATCATTTCCGTATGCACTCCCAGATGTTTTTTATGCGCGAGCAACGCGCCGACCGCATTGGGAATGCCGCCTATGCCAAGCTGCAAGGTGGAGCCGTCCTCGATTCTTTCGGCGATATGCGCCGCAATGGCTTTCTGAATTTCGGTGGGAGGGACATCCGGGAATTGCCAGAGTTCGCTTTCAGCCTCGACGATATAATCGGCTTCGCTGACATGCATGAAGTTGTCGCCGAGCACGCGCGGCATTTTGGGGTTGACCTGAACAAGAATTTTTTGGGCCCGTTCGAGAATCCCCCGACTGTATGCTGTGGTGATGCCGAAGCTCATGAAGCCGTGGTTGTCCGGCGGAGAAACCTGAAGCATGCCGATTTCGGCCTGTCCCCATTTGCTGCGGCTGATGTTTTCCTCATACTGGCTGAAGTGGGACGGCGTGAACGTCGCCTGACCGGCATGCAGGGCCGTTCGGCTTACCGGTCCGACGAACCAGTTATCGCACAGAAAATGACCGGAGCATTCCGGATTATTGACGTCGATGACATTGCGTGAATTGCAGCAGTGAATGGAGACATCCTGCAATTCATCCTTGCGCTGAGCCAGCAGGTTGAGCAGATAGTCGGATTCTCCGCCTTCTCCTGCGGACAGAACGAGATCGCCGGATCGAACATGGCTTACTGCTTCCTGACCACTGACGAGTTTGCGTTTATAGATGGCTTTCCAGTCTGGTCCGTAATTACATTGTGAATACATGGGCACTCCTTATGAGCTCAGGGAATTTGTTATATATTCCACAAGCAAAAGGCGTGCCATAAAATTTATTATGGTATACTGCTATATTATTGATATTTTGAATTTAATGCATTCGCATTTATGCGAAGAGAATATGGATAAAGTTTTATAATTATATTAAATAATATAATTTTCGCAAAAATAAGAAATATTCTTTAAAATGCAAAAAACAGGGATAGTATAAAGTTTGAGCGACGGTGTTGATCGTACAAAGGCATATATATTATTGGATATATGTTATTTATATTAAATACAATATGTTATGCTAATGATGTGAATAGCCGAGTAACTTGTCCTTTGTTTCTTGATTTTATAAAAGATAAAAAGAACAAGAAGTGACGAATAAAAAGGTGGAAAACCACGCAGCTGCGAATGTGGTGAACCCTTCTGATTGAAAGGTTTCGCAATGTTGCAGTGGGGAGAGAGACTGGGCTGAAAGGAAGTCATCTAGCTGCTGTCATGTCGGAATGCTTGTCTACATGGCTTGGTTTTTTTCCTCATGGCTGTAGGCGTCCGGGACGCGATCTTCCAAGACCCTGATGTGTTCCCGCGTCTTGCGGACGAGGGCGAGATCCAGTCCGGCGCAGAGCAGGGATTCCTCCTCGCCTGCATGGGCCAGCAAACGACCGTCTGGGGCGACGATCATTGAATTGCCGCCGAATTGTTCCTGTTCCGTGATGCCGCACCGGTTGCAGGCGACGACGAACATCTGATTTTCGATGGCTCTGGCCCGGACGAGGGTGAGCCAGTGTTCCTTGCGGGCGAGCGGCCATTCCGCGCTGATGAAGAGGATTTCCGCTCCCTCGACGGCGAGCTTGCGCGGCAGTTCGCAGAAGCGGAGATCATAGCAGATGATGCAGGCGCACCGGACTCCATGCAATGTGAACGGGAAGGCTGATTTTCCGGCCGCAAGAAATCGTTCCTCCCCCATAAGACGAAACAGATGGATCTTGTCGTATCCGCCGGCATAGGCGCCTTTCTCATCGATGATCTGGGCGCGATTGAAGACCTTTCCCGCGTACCGCGAGAGCACAGAGCCTCCGGCGAACGCGACGTAATACTTCCGGGCCAGACTCCCGAGAAAGATCGCTTCATCTTCTCCGAACGGTGTGGCAAGACTGTTTGCGTGTTCCAGATCGTATCCGGTGGACCAGAGCTCCGGCAGAACGATGACCTGAGGCGGACAGTCATTCCGCATGATGGCCGCGACCTTTTCGGCGACGGTATTCTTATTGGCGTTTTTGTCGCCCTTGATGATATTCATTTGAATGATGCCGACACGCATGTGAATCTCCTGTCTTCGGCGGGCAGAGTGCCCCGCAGAGAGGTCCGGGGTTGGAGACGGTTTTCTTTCGGTCTGCCGGAGGGCGGCCGGTTTCGGAAAAGGGGAACTGTCTTTGCAGGGGCATCACTCTTTTGGCTCGGACGCGCAAGAGGCATGCTCCTTCAGTATGTCCCGATGTTGTGCTTTTAAAAAGGGTTTTGAGATTTCGCTGCGCTCGTTGCAGCATCACCCCCCTGAAGGGCGTTGTCGTCCTTTGTTACGGGCACGGTGACAGCGGTTCATTCGATGGATGAAAAAACGCCGGAAGCGAAGGGCTTCCGGCGTACAGAAATGTGACGTCCTACCGGCTGTTTCTTTGCCAGAGCCAGCTGTCTCTGACCATGTCGTCGAGTCCCTTCGTCGCCTTCCAGTCCAGATCGCTGAGAGCTCTGGACGGATCGGCATAGCAGCTTGCCACGTCGCCCGCTCTGCGTTCGACGATACGATAGGGGACGCGCACGCCATTGACTTCTTCAAAGCGGCGCACCATCTCAAGAACGCTGGTTCCCCGGCCCGTGCCAAGATTGTGGATAATGCAGCCGGGACGGGTTTCCAGTTTGCGCAGCGCAGCAATATGACCGGAAATAAGGTCGGTTACGTGGATGTAGTCGCGCACTCCCGTACCGTCCGGAGTGTTGTAGTCGCCGCCGAAGATCTGCAGTTCCTTGCGGATGCCCGCAGCAGTCTGGCAGATGAACGGCATCAGATTGTTGGGGATGCCGTTGGGATTTTCGCCGATGAGGCCCGATTCGTGAGCGCCCACCGGATTGAAATAACGCAGAATAGAAACGTTGAAGTCCGGATGGGCGGCGGCCACATCCCGAATCGTTTCCTCAATATACAGTTTGGTGCGACCGTAGGGATTTACGGCGCTCAGCGGGTGTTCTTCGGTAAGCGGCAGGTGCTGCGGCACGCCGTAGACCGTGGCGGAAGAACTGAAGACCAGCGCGCTGCCGTAGCGAATGCACATTTCAAGAACGGTCAATGCGGAGTCATAGTTGTTGCGGTAATACATGAGCGGGTGCGCCACGGATTCACCCACAGCCTTGTGTCCGGCGAAGTGAATGACCGCGTCCACGGCGTGCTCCGTGAACAGTCTTTCCATAATTGCGGTATCGGCGGCATCTGCCTTGATGAAGGGGATTTCCTGACCGCAGATGGTCCTGACCGCCTCCAGCACGGATGCGCTGCTGTTGTGCAGATTATCGAGGCACAGCGGTTCATAACCCTGTCTGACCAGTTCCACGAGCATATGCGTGCCAAGATAACCTGTGCCGCCGGTAACGAGTATTTTTCCCATAACGGTTTATCTCCTTGAGGATGCGTGCTCTTTGCTTAATCCCGCGGAGCCCGGGACGCAAGCCCTGCTGTTGACGGAGATGTTTCGGGGACGGTGCGTGTCTTCCTTTTCTTTGTCGCGGCACGGGCGGTGAAGGAAGGGGCAATGGCGACGGAATATTTCGTGGGGCTTTTCCGTCGGGAAAAAGTGCGTTACCGGAGAGGAACGCAAGGATCGGGATGCAACCGTTCAGATGGAAGCGTTGATCCGGGGACACGCAAAAAATACTGTTTTGGGGACGGGATGCCGTATCAATCGTGCATTTGAAATTTCGGGAACGGGAGGAAAGGTGGAAAAACGAAGCATGAGTGCAGGGTTCGTCGGTGCGGGGAAGGTCGGCTGTTCTCTTGGGCGGGTTTTTCATGAAACCGGTCTGCCTGTCGCCGGTTATGCCGGCAGAAGATTTGCATCCTCCGTCGAAGCTGCGGCAATGACCGGAAGCAGGCCGTTTGAAACGCTGGAAGAACTTGCGGCCGCCTGCGATATTCTTTTCATCACTGTGCCTGACGGAAGCATCCTCAAGGTCTGGAATGAACTCAGGGGGCTGCCGCTGGCGGGAAAGGTCGTCTGCCATTGCAGCGGATCGCTTCCCGCCGCGCTTCTGGAGCACGCGTCCGCTCTTTGCGTCGGAGCCTGTTCGTTGCATCCCCTTTACGCGGTCAGCAGCAGGGAAAGTTCCTGGAAGGGACTGGCCACGGCCGTCTTCACGCTGGAAGGCGATCCTCCGGCGGTGGCGTTTCTGCGCGACTGGCTGGCTCCCGCCGAACTTTGCATCCAGCCGCTGGAAGGCGTGGACAAGACTCGCTACCATGCGGCCGCCGTATTCGCCAGCAATCTCGTCGTCGGGCTTGCTCAGGAAGCCTGCGACCTGCTCAAGGAATGCGGTTTTGATGAGGAGACGGCGATACGGGCGCTCGCGCCTTTGCTTTCCGGAAATATGGCGCGGCTGGTGGAGCAGGGAGTCGACAAGGCTCTGACCGGCCCGGTAGAGCGAAACGACACGGAGACAGTGGCGCGTCATCTTGCCGTTCTTCACGGCGACACGCAGGAGATTTACCGTATTCTTTCCTGTCGGCTTGTCGAAATAGCCGCCCGCCGGCACCCAGAACGGGATATGGACAGGATGCGCAATCTGTTGAAAAACAAATAATGATAAACCAATTGCTCCTGTTCACGAGGAGTCGCATATACGGCAAGGCTCTTATGTCCCGATACGTAACAACAGGCGCTCCATGTTCTGAAAACAATGGAGCGCCTGTAGAGAGATGTGGAACTTGACGCTGGAACAAAGGCGTCAGAACGCCTCAGAACGGATACGATCTGTCGTGAGATAATCACTGTCCTGTTTTGCTGCCGACAGGTCTACTCCATGCCATCCATGATAAATACCGAGCGGCAGAACAGCTCTACGGCCGGCTGCAGCAAATCCTCGTTGAAATCAAAGCGGGGATTATGATGTCCGGCGGGGAGACTGCTGCCGATTTGGGCGTATGTGCCGGCTCCTCCCTGTTCCTGAACGGCGCTGATGAACGTGCATGCGTCGTCAGTGCCGAACCCGTCGCCCATTTCCGTGACAAGATCCTGATAAAAGTACGGGATATGCCGAGCGGCCCGCTTGACGACCTCAATCATTTTCTTATCGCTGACGGCGTTGCCCGCAGACCCCATTACCGTAATTTTGACTTCCTGCTCATACATGGCAGCCACATGTTCAATGATGCGTCTGGCCTTGTCGAACATGTAGTCATTGATTTCGGTCGTCGCGCCGCGGGTTTCACAGACGAGTTTGGCATGGTCGGGAATGACGTTGCGTCCCGTGCCGCCTGACAGCATGCCCACCGTGATGCGGCTCGCGCCTTCGCCATGACGCGGAATGGCGTGGAGATTGATGAGAATATTGGCGGCTGCAAGCAACGAATTGTGCCCCTTGTGGGGATCGGCTCCGGAGTGCGACGCAAGGCCGAACAGTTCCACGTCAAATTTGGTCGTTGCCAAAAAGCCCTGAGTTCCGCACACGAGCTGATGGTCCCGGTCCGCATTGACGCCGATATGGGCGGCAAGGAAGTATTTGGCGCCTCTGGCAAGCCCGGCGCTGACCATCGGACGGGCTCCCCGGCTGCCTTCCTCGGCCGGTTCGAATACCAGACGCACGTTGTGCTTCAGCTGATCCTTGCGTCGCATCAGTTCCATCGCGACGCCCAGTCCGATAGCGGCATGTCCATCATGACCGCAGGCGTGGAATTCGTTTTCATTGATGGACGCAAAACCCTCGGTGGCGGGCTTGTGGTCGGGATCGCAGCTTTCGTTCACGTCCACGCAATCAATGTCGAAGCGCAACAGGGAATGCGGAGGAAGGTCCGGACGAATATCGACCATCAGCCCCGTCAGTCCGTTCATTTTTCTGATCCATTCAGGACTGGCTCCCTGTGCGAGAGCCTCGGTGAGGCGTTGCTTCTGCGTCTCCGGGTCGGGTACGCCCATCATGGCCGAGCGGTCCATGACCTCTTCGCCTACATGAACCTCGCATCCGATTTCCGATAATTTTTCGGCAAGAAAGGCTGTCGTCCAGAATTCCGAAAGACCGGACTCGGCATGGCGGTGCAGGGTACGCCGCAGCTCGACAAGCTGCTGCTGTGATACAACAGGAACAAATTCCATGATGACAACTCCTATTCAAGCATGGAGTACGGCAGGAACGTCGCAATCCTGGGGAAGAAGCAAAGTATGATGACGACAATTAGGTCACAGGTAATGAAAGGTAAAGTGCCGGAAAATACGTCCGAGGCACGCTCATTAGTCACGCCTGCAAGCGCAAAGGAATTGATTCCGACAGGCGGGGAGACTCCAGCAATTTCGTTCAGGTAGGGATATGAGCATACCATATTCTTCGTACGATTGCGTTCATTTCATCCCTTGTCTCTCCTCGCCACTTTCCAGAAGTTTGTCGAGGAAATCCGTAATGAGCAGAAAATATGCCTGTCCCCTTTTAAAAGGAGGTTTCAGATGGCTATCTCCGCCAGAAGACAGATGGTACTGAAATTCATCATACCGGTTTTGCTGCAGTTTTACAGTTGAAGATAGATGCCGCCATGCCCTTGTGGGAGACAGCATGAATTTTTTCGATGGATTCCCATGAAATACTGATGTTGGCCAGACCGGAATATTTGAGGATGCGGGCTGTACCGAAAAAAAGGTTGCAGACCATGATACGAAGAGACTGGTTCGGATGGCAGGTGGGACCGCCATCCCCACTCTTGAGAGGCGGGGCAACGATGATCAGATGCAGACTTTCGTCTAGGCAGACTGAAAAGACCGTGGGTACAACGCTTGCGAACCGGGGTGTCGAAAGAGAGGAATTTTCAGCGGCATACTGTTCATGATCAGCTAAAAAGCGGGGAGATCAGATAGGGTACAACTCTGCAAAATAACAAATATTTCTTTCCAAGAAGCGTTCCGCATGGGATAGAAATCCAGACAAATTTCAACAAAAAGGTGTACGTTCCTGTTGCCGGGCGAGAAGACGCCGAGAACCTGTTCGTTCCAGGAGATGATGCGGATCATCAGAGACAGATGTCCAAACGGGAAACTTAAGGAGCTACGGATAGCTTGAGGTTTAACCGGGGGTATCCCGGAAGGGTGCCCCCGTATGCGGAGGGGTCACATGCATATCGGTTCTGGACTTGGAGGGATAGTCCTGTTCATCTGCGGGATATTCTGGCTGGGGGAACATCCGGGCGTTTTGGCTGTTCTGGACTTTCTGTTTCAGCTTTTCCTGTTTTGCCTGCTGGGAAAGATTGTTCTTGTTCCCGCTTTTTATCTTGGCGTGTTGCTGAAGGACTGGCGGATAGTGCTGTTCGGTTTTTCGGTTATGTTCAGCGTATTCATTCGCTGGATGATCGTGCTGCTGTTTGATTTCCGAATCGGAAAGGTCTTCCCCGTCGTGGAATACGGATACGGCATTCCCTACTCTTTGGCGTGTGCCGTCGTCGTTTATCTTGTTCTTTGGAACATTTCACTTGTGCGGGAGGTTCTGCGGGAGGCTCAAGGATGACCCGAAGAAGTCTGGCATGGCTTCGATGGCTTTGACTTTTTGCGTCCAGTCAACGTGTTCGTACACCTCTAGTATCATTCTGGCATTTTCATGCCCCATGATTTCCGCGCTGGTTTTGAGATCGACTCCGGAACGGATGGAATAGGTGGCGTAAGCATGGCGCAGATCGTATGGCCTAAAAGGGCGGATACCTGCCTTGCGAATCGCTGTTTTCCAGGCCGAACCAACCTTGCGGACGGGTTTCCCCGCCCAGGAAATGACGTAAGGGCAGTCTCCGTCTTGGCGTTGCCATTGTGCAAGCAGCGGCAGGAGTTCCTTCCGAATCGGGACATCTCTTTTCGCAAGTCTGCCGCCTTTGTTGGCGCTGGGCATACTGATTACGCCATGAGCCAGATCCACGTCGTCCCAAGTCAGAGAAAACAGTTCGCTCGGGCCTATGCGGGCACCGGTGTAGATGCCGAGCAGGATGATCCTTTGAATATGGGGAGAAGCTGCGCGGAGCAGAGCCGACAGTTCCGAAATCGTTGGAGGAGGCGTTCGCCTGTTTTTCCCCTTGGGAATCGACCATCGCTCGATCTGTTCCGGAAGGAGTCCCTCGCGCCATCCCCAGTTCATGATCGAGCGCAGCAGCGAGATTCGTCTGTGGATCGTGGACTGCGCCGTGCCGGCCTGTTTCTGGATTGAGCAGAATGCCGAGATGTCGGCTCGGGTGATGGACAGAGAGGATCGGCGGGAAAAGAAGTCAAGCAGAGGTTTGGCGTGGTACATATCCTGTTTGATGGTAATTGAAGACTTGGAGCAGCGAAGGAAATGCAGATCGAAGAGTTCCCTTACGGAGATGGACTTCCGTCTCTTTGGAGCCCTGAGAAGGAGTTCCTTGTGGAAAATGGTTTCCTGAATTTGGGAGAACGTCAGGGCTGCCTGTTCCGAGTCGCATTCATGTCGGAGGGATGTTCCATGTGATTTCCATGTTACGATCCATTTTTTCTGGCGTATTGAATACCGGACTGTAGCCATAATGTGCTTCCTTTTATTCTTTGAATAGGTACAATTGGTATAACTGGACAGAGTCAAACTATTCACATAAAGATACTTGAAAAACAAGTTTTGATGGTAGCATAGTGACAAAAGGTTCTTGGCATGAAGAGAGGATATTATGATTAAGGATTCAGAATTGTTGAAATTGATTATGGAAAGGTATCCTGAACAACCTTTCGATTTTATCCTTGAGCAATTTACGATTTTCAAGGCTGGTCTTATTGAGGCCAATGGCAAACTTGCCGAAAGAGATATGGTTGAGGATATTGCCGAGTCAGCAAAGATTGAGACAACTCAAGATACGGTATCGGAAACAGAAACCGATATGCCTCCAGCTCAGCCCAAGAAGAAATATACGAGACGAAATTTGGTGGCGAAGCCGGAAGAAGCGATTGGAAAAGAGTTCGTAGAGTGCTGCCTGTGCGGTAGGAAAGTTCAGAACCTGACGGCAAGGCATTTGTTGTCCCATGGCATCTCCATGGATGAATACAAAAAATTGTGTGGTTATGTCCCCGATCAAAAGTTGATTTGTGGTAATCTCATGGAAAAGTTGCAGAAAAATGTTTTGAGGGCGTATAATTCCAGAAAGAAAAAACTATCGGGAGAGCATTTGAAATAAGTCGGATATGTAAGCAAATTGCCCTGAATGAGTTTCATTTGGGGCATTTCTTTTGTCAGGAGATGACGCCACATGCGTCATTCCAGTAGCCGACGAGTATAGCATGTGCCATTTTATTATGGTGAAATGACTAAGTTTTCATGCCCTCTTCCAGTCTATCCGGAACTGGTCGCGGTTGTCGGTAGCCGAGTGCCCGATTACCGGGGACGTTTTTTGCGCGGCATTCAATCCGGCCACTTCGTAGGCGAGACAGTGGCCAACTCGCTCCAAAGCCACAACCACACTCAGCCGATGCACACGCACTCCTTTTCCGGGCAGCTCGTCAGCACAGCTCTGAGCGGCACAGCGGCGGGGCAGAAATATTCATCTACGGTAAGTTTGAGTGTATCAGGTACAGCGGCAGGACAAAGGTACAGTGATAGTGGAATATTGTGGACAACAAACTACTATGATGCAACTGGTGTTACAAATGGTTCCGGCCCGATCAGATCAAGCCATATCAGTTCAAATACAACAACAAAAACAGCAAGTTCTTCATCTGTCTCAGGTTCAGCAAAAGGTACTGTTTCCGGTACAGCGAATGCCAGCTCCGTTTCTGGTAATCTGCTGAATGGAACAGTATCGGGAACTATTGGCGCAGGAGGTGGTGATCCTACGGACTATACTGGAGGGTCCGAAACGGCTCCAGATCACATCTACGTCCGCTGTCTCATCCGCGCCAAGCCATAAATATATAAAGACAACGCAAGAAAGAACTCTTTTTTGTGTTGTCTTTATATTTTAGCTGGTTATTTACTTACCACCAGTCTATCCGGAACTGGTCACGGTTGTCGGGTCAACCGTGCCAGATTACCGGGGCATCTTTCTACGTGGCCTAGGAGCCCAAACAAGCACGCATTACGGTAACGTGACGCATAACAGCGCAGCACTCGGCCAACTCCAAGGAGATGGAATAAGGACAATTTGGGGAACGTTTGTAGGGGGCGACTGGTCTGGTCACAATAATCAAGGAGGATCAAGTGGAGCTTTTTGGCCTGCCGGGAATGCAGGTGTACAAGAAGGCAATGACTATAACCAGATACGCTATAGTTTTGATGTGTCGCGTGTTACTCCTGTTGTCGGTGAGGTGCGCCCGGTGAACCGTTCGGTAACGGTATCTCATCCGGGCTAAATAATAGCTAAAATATATATCATTCCAGTGTACCCGGAATTGCAAGATTTTTTTCTAGTATATTATTAAGTGCAGAGCGAATATTCAAATAAATTTGTTTTAAAGCACATTCTTTTGTTTTATATATACGAAAATTTATTTTTTGTGGGATGATTACCTCTGTATTTAGGTATATTTGTTGAATTTTTTGTGAGATTATGTTTATGCAATTATTGCAAGCATAAACTGATTTATATTTCTTTTTATTTGGTATGTTTTTTATATCAATAAAACCTTTATCTATATTTTTTTTGATTCTTATTTCATCTTCTTTCCATATTTTTTCTTGGTATGCCGTCGTTGGAACAATTATATGTTCAGAAAAATCTTTTCTCCAAAGGAGGAAGTCGTTTTTTATTTCTAGAAAAAAATCTTCAGATATAATAAAAAAATCAAAATCAGAGCATTTTTTGTCAAAATCTTTCATCCATTTATATGGACTTAATGAAAAACCAAGTTTTGAACTACCAGTTAAAAAAATATTTTCATATTTTATATTTAGTTGCTCGGATATTATAGTACGTATTATATCATAAATAAAAGTATTTTCAATAAATGAATATGGTATACCTTCAAGAATATATAGTCGAATGAAGGATTCTATTTCATTTTTACTTGGTATTTCAGAAATATTAATAAATGCATGCTTAGGATAATGACCATTTAATTTCAGGCACCATTTGTTTGTATACATAACAACCTCTTTTGTATATACTTTGCACGATAAATTATTTTGTTGAGACGCTCTATAGTTGGATTTTTAGGTAATGGATACTTTAACAAAGATACTAAAATAAATTCTACAGGCAATTCAAATTTAAATAAACGAATTCGATTAATTGCTTGGTTATAACCGTTCATATGCCATCCATAATATGCAAAATATATATATGACTTAGCAATAATATTTTTGTTAAATATATAATTTATGGCAACTGATAAAACTATTTCTTTTATTTTTCTGGTAATAGATATCCGCTTATCTAGCGTTATCGTTCTAACAAGTTGTTGATCTATTGTACTTGCACCTGAAAACACATTGTAAAATATATATCTATAAAAAAAAGACAATGCTGACCAAAAATCAAAACCACTATGTTGAAAAAAACGTTTATCCTCAGCAACACACAATATATCAACTAAAAAATTATCTATATTTGTAATATATAGATAATGGTTATCTATTTGTGTTTTAATTAAATTTAGATCGTGATTATATGTATAGGTTGCCAAATAATAAAATATTTTTTTAATAAAAACAAACATATTATACATTCCATAATTCTATATACTACAGAAGGCTTAATAGGGAGAACAAAGTCTGATTGTTGTTTAATATTGCGATTAAACTATAAGATACAATCTGCCGTTTGCTTGGCAATTCACCTCCTTTCCATCCCTACCTGTCCGCGGAGAGAAGGCTCCGTATTGCCCCTTGCGGGACTTCGTTACCCTATGGACATATTCCTTGGAAATCAAGGCACAGCAAGCCCTTTCTGCCTTCCTTCCAGTGTATCCGGAACTGGTCGGGATTGTAGGGTCAACCGTGCCAGACTACCGGGGGATCTTCCTGCGCGGCCATGGTTCACAGACGAGTACACACTACGGTACCGTGACACATTCCAGCGCGGCGCTTGGCCAGCTTCAGGGTGATGCGATTCGCAATATGCAAGGTCGAGTAGTAGCTAAAATCCTGCCCGTGGAGGCTCAAGCCCCACAGGTCCTTTCTACGCCAATGGAGAGGGATGGAATAACCATACGGATACTGGTTCCAGTGGAACTATTTGGTTTGATGCTTCCCGTGCTACACCCACGGCAGCGGAAATTCGTCCTGTGAACCGCGCAGTTCGTTATCTTATTCGTGCGAAATAACAGCTAAAAAACTCCGAAGTTCCAGTCTATCCGGAACTGGCTGCACTTGTGGGTTCACGAGTGCCGGATTATCGGGGGATCTTTTTGCGAGGTCTGGGTTCTCAAACAAGTACGCACTATGGAACCGTGACCCACGCTAGTGCCAGTTTGGGGGAACTCCAGGGGGACGCCATACGAAACATGCAGGGGCGCGTGGTAGCAAATCCTGCGCGTAAGGGATCAGATCCCACCGGCCCTTTCTATGCGAATAGCGAAGGATGGAATAACCACACGGATACCGGTAGCTCCGGCACTATCTGGTTTGATGCATCACGGGCTACTCCTACGGCAGCGGAAATCCGTCCGGTGAACCGGGCGGTTCGCTATCTCATCCGAGCAAGGTGACTTGCCAAATCTTCCTGAACTCCTTATCCTTACAAACCAGAAAGGGCCAGAGTGCTGGTACACTCTGACCCCCGGCACGGGATGGTTCTTTAAGGGCCTCCCCTCCGGTAATGGGTTGATCCAATTACCCGATGGAGACCCCCAACGGTGTTCGCAGCACTGTTGGGGGTCGCTTCATTCCATCGGGTTTGCTTCTAGCTCAGGATTTTACCCATGAGCCAGCTTGCCAGACGGGAGAACGCGCCCCACAGGGCCGCTTTCGTCACCAGCCTGAGCAGATGATACATCCGCCGTTTGCTTGGCAACTTGCCTCCTTTCCATCCCTGCCTGTCTGCGGAGAAGGAGGCCCCGTTTTATCCCTTGCGGGACTTCGTCACCCTACGGACATATTCCTTGGAAATCAAGGCACAGCAAGCCCTTTTTGCCTTCCTACCAGTGTATCCGGAACTGACTGCGCTTGTAGGTTCACGGGTGCCGGATTACCGGGGCATTTTCCTGCGTGGTCACGGCTCCCATGTGTCCAGCCACTACGGGACACTAACCCATGCCAGTGCAAACCTGGGAGAGCTTCAGGGAGACTCTATTCGGCCCATTACAGGTCATATCATTGATGCCGTTGCCGGGGGAAAAGACGGACATTGGGGAAGCGCAGGCGGTGCCTTCTACGGAGGGTCTACCACTGTTGACGGGGCCGATCCTTCGCGACATGGTCCCGACTACTGGAACATCTATTTTGATGCTTCACGAGTCACTCCAGTTGCAAATGAGGTACGCCCGGTGAACCGCGCAGTTCGCTACCTTATTCGTGTGAAATAATAGTTAAAATATTATATCGTTCCAGTATATCCGGAACTGGTCGCGCTCATCGGCACGACTGTCCCGGATTACCGGGGCATCTTTTTGCGTGGCCACGGCTCCCAAGTGTCTACGCACTACGGCACAGTGACCCATGCCAGCGCGGGACTAGGGGAGCTTCAGGGAGATGCTATACGCAACATATCCGGAACCTTTGGCGGCCATCTCATTGGCTGGAGGGGAGGATGGGGGCATGGCCCTTTTTCCTCTTGGAATTCGGGGGACCGTGCCTCTGGCAGCGGTGAGTGGGGATCAGGCACGTCGTGGGGGTTCGATGCTTCGCGGGTTGTCCCCGTCGCAACTGAAAACCGTCCGATTAATAGAAGTGTTATCTATCTCATCAGAGCAAAATAACTTGTTTTTTATGACTGGCTGTCAGTCTATCCGGAACTGGTCGCGCTTATCGGCACGACTGTCCCGGATTACCGGGGGATCTTCCTGCGTGGCCATGGCTCACAGGTGTCCACGCACTATGGAACCGTGACCCACTCCAGTGCTGGTTTGGGAGAGCTTCAGGGGGATGCCATAAGAGAAATCTGGGGAGTCAACGAATGGGCAATGAGTTCATGGAGCCATTTTCCTACTGCTACTCAAAATGGAGCATATTATTTTGTGCGGAGAAATCGGTTAAACACCGAAATAAGAGATGGCGGTGGACATGATTTTGATTTTTCAGCCTATTTCAACGCTTCGCGCGTAACCCCAACCAGTTCTGAAATCCGTCCCGTCAACAAGGCCGTGATTTTTTTGATTCGTGCAAAGTGATTGAAATTGAAAAAACGGCCTGCGCTCCTGATGGGCATAGGCTGTTTTCCATTGAATAAACTGTATTATTTTGCGCGAATCAGGTAGATCACGCTTCTATTGACCGGTCGGTTTTCATCGGCGACGGGGACAACCCGCGAAGCATCACCCCCCCACGACGTGCCTGATCCCCACTCCCCACTACCAGAGGCACGGTCCCCCGAATTCCAGGAATTGAATGGGCCGTTCCCCCATCCTCCCCTCCAGCCAATGAGATGGCCGCCAAAGGTTCCGGATATGTTGCGTATGGCGTCCCCCTGAAGTTCCCCCAAACTGGCGCTGGTATGGTTTACGGTTCCGTAGTGCGTGCTCGTCTGGGAGCCGTGGCCGCGCAGGAAAATTCCCCGATAATCCGGCACTCGCGAACCCAAAAGTGAGGTCAGTTCCGGATACACTGGAATGTCTGCTCAAAAATCTAAACAATACAGGGTAATATCTACGGCTTGATATGACATGCAACCCCGTGTAGATTTCCTGTCGGGACTTCCCTGTTCAGTCACCAGCGGGGGAATGCAAGGAGGTTCCATGCCACCATGTACGGATTTATCCGTATGCTGGCAAAGGCCGCTGTTTGGGCTGCCCTTGTCCGGCTGTTTAATTGGCTGATGGACGAGTTCCTGAGCTAGAAACAGCCCACTGGACAAAGCAACGCCCCTAACAGT
>JAEYDL010000032.1 GCA_023403845.1 Pseudomonadota bacterium | reverse complement strand
GTGGAAATACTTGTTCCGGTACGGACGTCGGAATCCGATATCCGTTGGGCGCTGCATTCCAGAATCGACTGGATAGCGTCGCACCTGCGCCGTATCCGCATGTTGCCGCACCTCGTGGCGAAGACCTATTCCGAGGGAGAAGAACATTTTTATCTCGGGTCGCTTTATGCCCTTGAGTTCGAGAGTGGCTCGGAGGATAGAGGCGTGCGCATCCTCGCCGATTCCACAGCGGGCAAACTGCGAATCCGGATGCGGAATCCGGAACCCGGGCGGGTCAGGGCCGTTCTGGAACGCTGGTACAGGGAACAGGCGCGCAGAATCTTCGCTGAACGGATGGCTGCACTGTGTCCCGGCATCACATGGTTGAAAGGGCAGCCCACCTGGAAGATACGGACCATGCGCAGGCGCTGGGGAAGTTGCTCCCGAAACGGGGAACTGACGTTGAACACGCATCTGATCAAGGCCCCGCTCCGCTGTCTTGATTTCGTCATCCTCCATGAAATGGCGCACCTCCGCGAAATGAACCACAGTCGCCGCTTCTATGCCGTGCTGGAATCCCTGTTGCCGGACTGGAAAGAGAGAAAGCGGGAGCTGGGACGCCTCGGGGAGCTTTTCCTTGCCGTTGACTAGGAAATAGCGTAATAAGCATACGGCAGTACAAAAATTGGATGATAATTATAAAATATTTGTTTTCCTATATTGATGTGTATTGTCAGGTGTGTCACAGTGACCGGGAAGAGGATGATGCTATCAGGCCTCCGGCTCTGTCGGCCTCTGTTCGCCTGCTGATATTTCGCAACAGGGGGTGTTCGTCTCGAATGAGAGTGGCGTCTCCCCGGAGGGGGAGACAGATGGGGGCCCGCATATCCGGACTTTTCACAATGCCCTGTGTAGAAAGTGGATAGTATCATGATGCAGCAAGCACCCAGCTCCCTGTCCGGGGCCGACGCGACTCCCGTACGCGAGAAGGCCCTTTTGCCGTTTTCCTTTCCCATCTGTATCCAGACGCTGGCCGTCGCGCTGGGGTTTTCCTGTTCTGCCGGCTGGGACTGGCTCCCTTCCCTGCATAATGCATGGCTCAGGGATCTGTTGCAGGTTCGTCAGGATACGCCGCAGATCGGACTGTTCGGCGATCTTGCGAGCATCGGCTGGTTCAAGATGCTTATGCTCGTCTTTCTGGGACTCGCTCTCGAGAATCTTTTCCTCATGCTGCAGATCCGACGGAGTGGTTCCCTGCGCAATCCTGAACTTATCCGGCGCTGCGCGTTCTCCGGTCCCGTACTGTTTTCGCCGAAAATCAATGAGCGGATCCATCTTGTTCTGCCGGCGCTGGTCGTGCAGGGCATCGCCGTCCTTCTGCTCGGCCTTGCGGACTGGTTTGGTTCGGACTCGTTGTACAATCTTGTTCCGTGGATTCTGGGAACGGTTTCGTCCCTGTTCGGACTGCTGTGGTTTGCTCTGATGATTCTTTTGCCGGGGGCGTGGTGTTGCGTCGCCTATGCGCTGGCCACCGTGTTCAGCCTGGGGATTTCGACGCTGATCGCCATGCAGCCCGTGGACGGCCTCTCGTTTTCCAGGCTGCTGTTCCCTGCGCTGGCCCTGCCGTTGCTCTTTCTGGCCGTGCCTCCGTCCCGCGAAATCAAGGAACGGCTGGTCATGTACCGACGCAAGCGTCTGTATCAGGCTCTGGCGGGGCGTTTTCTCCGGCTGCGGCGGCTGTACAAGCCTGTTTCCCTTTTCGGCATCTTCAGCCGAACGAGCATGCTGGGAACAGCCCTGTATCTTTTCGCGCTGCTGTACGGCGTCCAGCTTCTGCTGGAATTCGTTTCCGGCTATTTTGTCGTTTCCATGGGGACTGTGCTGGAACAGTCCGGACCGGAGCTGGCGGTCATCCTGCTCAGTCAGGCCGGAGGCGCTCTGTTCGCGATGCTGCTGACGGTCTTTCTTTCCAGACACATCCTGCTTGTGCCCATGCTTGGAATGGCCCTGTTCGGAGGAGGCGCACTGCTGAACTCCCTGATGGGCGAAGTGCCGTATCAGATCCCCATGGTTGTGCTGTACTTCGCGACAGGATGCTGTTCGGCCTTCAGTCTGTTCATCATGCAGACGCTGCTGCGCGACAAGGCCCGCATTTTCTGGGTGTTGGGCTGGGGCCTTTCCATGATCGTCGCTCTGGGCCTGTTCGGCGGCTATCTGTTCTGGTTTCTGGCAACCTATCTGATCGGCGCAAAGCTGGAATATCGCGATCTGTACATGCAGCTTCTTGCCTTGGCATCCATGTTCAGCCTGTTCAGTTTTTACTGGATTCGGGAACGATATCAGGATCTGTTCACGCGCGTCGGGGGCGATCCGGAGGCGGCTTTCGAAGCCGAACTGGATTTGAGGGAACCGCTGACGGCACGGGAACGGGAAGTGGCTGCCATGGTGCAGACGGGCATAAAGAATATCGAGATCAGCGAAATTCTGCATATCTCCGACGCCACGCTGCGCGTGCACCTGCGGCGGATCTATCGCAAGCTTGGGATTCAGGGGCGGGCTGAACTCAAGGAAATGCCGCGTTTTCGTCGTTATTAGGCGCTGTCGTTCACCTTTGAGCCGGGAACTTCTGCCTGTCGCGGAGACGATCCCCGGTCCGGCGCTGCCCGCGCCCTTCTTCGACAAGGCGGAAGGTGAGGAAATGGCGTTTCTGCGCCTGTGCGCCGTTTCTGCGTCCGGACAAGACAGGGAGCCGGTGGGAACGCTCGCGCAAATCTCCGGCCTGAGCAGGTTCTTTTTCGATCCGGTCGCGGTCCTCGCGCCGGATCGATTCCTTTTTTCAGATATCTTTTCGTCTGACGGGGCGCTGTCAGGGGCTAGAAGGCTTCGCCGTCGGCGAGCAGAGCCTCGCGGATGAGCTTCCGGAGCTTATGGGATATGGGACCCGTTTTCCCGTCGCCTATGGGTTTACCCTCGAAATGGGTGACGCCTACGCATTCATGCGCCGTACCGAGAATCATCATTTCACGAAGTTCCATCAGCTCTTTTTCTGGGATGCGCCGCATCTGCACCGGCATGAACGTGCGGGCCAGCTCCATGGCCTTTGTGGCGACGGTGCCGGCCAGCGCGTTACGAAATTCGGGGAGGACAAGCGTGCCCTGCGCATCGACCACGGCCACATTGGCGATGGCGGCTTCGGTCAGGCAGTTGTCGGCGTCGAAGGAAAGCGCCACGTCCATGCCTTTGCGCATGGCTTCAAGCGTCATCAGAACGCCGGGCAGATAGTTGGTCGTCTTCAGGCGGGCGAACATGGCCGGCTTGACCGGAACTTCGCTGCGGAATGCGGTCAGTCCCCTGTCGTACCATGCCTCGGAATGGGGCTTTACGCGATAGGCTGCGACGTACAGGGTTGACTCCGGACACTCGGAAGGCGAGATGCCGAAACCGCCGGGACCGCGGCCCACGAGGACACGCAGATTGCCTTCGGGTTCGTTTCCCGCCCGTGCTACCGCAAGAATGATTTCTCTGATCTGCTCCAGCGGACAGGGAAGGGCGAGAGCCAGGCCTTCCGCCGAGGAGGCCAGACGGCGCAGATGCGCGTCCAGATGAATGACCTTGCGCTCGGTAAATCGGATGGTTTCGAATACGCCGTCGCCTCGGTGTACGAGATGGTCGTCCAGCGGCGCGAGCATCAGTCGGGCATCCGTGCAGATCGCTCCGAAGCGATGTTCATAAAAGGCAAGAATGGCATCGGTTCCGGGGCGCTGAAGCGTCCTGAGACGTTCGGCCCAGATATCGGCGGAAAGTACGGGAATCATGGTGGTTGCCTGCCTTGCTGAGAAACGGCCGCATGGGTGCGCGCGAAAGTGCTTTCCTGTCGCGGCGGTCGGTGAGGAACGGGGATGACGCCCCGAGAACGCCTTTTAGCCCCTTCGCGGAAAAAAGGCCAGAGAAAGCGAAGTGTCCGGAGAGAGCCTGAGGGACACTGGGCATGGGCGGAAAAAAGGTCGACCGGCTGAAGCATCGGCATGCCGGCCCTGCGGATTTCCGGGTGGCCTGTTCGGGAGGAAAGGCGGGAAGGGGAGGATGGCCTTCCCCTTCCCCTCTTCATTTTTCAGGAGAGGAACATGGTGCGGTCCTTCACGCCCAGAAGGTCGCGCCGCACGAGTTCTTCCGCAATCTGGACGGCATTGAGGGCCGCGCCCTTGCGGATATTGTCGGCGACTACCCAGAGGTTGAGGCCGTTTTCAACGGTGTCGTCTTCGCGGATGCGGCCAACGAAGGTGTCGTCCTCTCCGGCAGCATCGATGGCGAGCGGGTACATGTTTTCTGCGGGATTGTCGTACACCTGAACGCCCGGAGCCTGAGACAGAACGACGCGGGCCTCCTTGGCGGTGATCTTGTTGGCCGTTTCAATGTTGACTGATTCGGAATGGCTGTAGAACACAGGCACGCGCACGCAGGTCGCAGTCACCTTGACGCTGGGATCCTCGAGGATCTTCACCGTTTCGTTGACCATCTTCATCTCTTCCTTGGTGTAGTCGTTGTCGAGGAAGACGTCGATGTGCGGCAGACAGTTGAAGGCAATGCGATGCGGGTAGACCTTCACGTCGGGGTCCTGCATGTTGAACATCTGCCGGACCTGCTTTTCCAGCTCTTCGATGCCTTTCTGTCCTGTGCCGGATACGGCCTGGAAGGTGGTCACGACTACGCGCCTGATGCGCGCCACGTCATGCAGAGGTTTCAGGACAACCATCATCTGAATGGTGGAGCAGTTGGGATTGGCGATGATGCCGTTATGCCGTTCAAGGGCGTGGGCGTTTACTTCAGGCACGACCAGCGGGCAGCGGTCGTCCATGCGCCATGCGCTGGAGTTGTCCACGACCACACAGCCAGCGGCAGCGGCATGGGGCGCATATTTTTCGGACGTGGAACCTCCCGCCGAGAAAATGGCCAGATCAATGCCGTCGAACACATCCTCTTTCAGCTCGCGGACAACCAGTTCCGCGTCGCCGTAAGGAACCTTGGTTCCGGCTGAACGGGAGGAGGCAAAGGGGATGACTTCTGAGGCGGGAAAGTTCCGCGCTTCAAGAGTTTTCAGCATTTCACGACCTACGGCGCCGGTGGCTCCGACGACAGCGACAACGAGTTTCTTTTCAGACATGGGTATCCTCTCGCAAAATAAGGGAAAGGCCTTGAGGTGCGTGATTTTTACAAGGCACAGGCGTTTTCATCATACGCCTTGCCCCCGCCTGTCAAGTCCGGAGTAGAATTCCGGCAGGGAACATCGCCGGGAGCTGCCGGCAAAATTTGTCGACAATGTGGGAAAAAGCTATTCCTCTTCCTGCAAAAGAGAGGTCTTTTTCGGGGTTTTTATTTGGAATCAATATGTTGATAAAAAAAGAACGAGCTTTATTTTTTTCTGGGAAGGTGTTGTCGCTCCGACCGTGAGGGTATACGTTGTCAGGAGTCGGCACTTGCCAGTCCTCTGCATTGAACATATACTTAACCCACTCTATTGTGCATCAAGAAGCCGTCTCCTCTTTCGGGTACGCGGCAAGGAGCAAAGAATGGCCAATCGTCTTCCCCCGGCCGAAGAAATACCCTTCACCATGCAGATCAAGAATCTTGCTGATGAGGAGCTGCTGGATTTCTGGGAAGAAACGCAGCAGATTGAGAGCGCTCTCCGTTCCGAATACCAGCAGTCGGTCATTCCCGTGCAGGATTACGAACGGATGATCGTGCTGGAACTTCAGCTACGGGCTTGTCAGCGGGAAAAGGCCTGCGGGGTCTGACTTCGCGCGGGCAAGGTTTCTGCCGGCGTTTTCGCGAAGAAGACGTCGGCTTTTTCATTTATACGGAAGGAAAATTCCGCCTTGCGGGCGTTTTGAGCTTCTGTCATTCCCCTGAGAGGCAGAACCGGCCGGACTCAGGGGGCCGGCAGCTCCAGAATAGAAAAAGAGACCGATCCTCAGGAGGAACGGTCTCTTTTTTCAGGGAGAGACGATTATTGTGCGGCCTGGGAATGCTTCTTGTGCTCTTCTATTTTCCTGATGTCCTCAAGAACCGAGTTCCTGAGGTCGGCAGGGCTTTCTGGAAATTCCAGGATGGCGCGCAGATGCGCGAGTCCCTTGTCCGGCTCATTCAGGTAGTAGGCGTATAGAATGCCCAGGCTATAGCCGATGGAGGGATCGAATTTCATCGCAAGGGCTTTTTCCAGACTGGCTGCGGCCTCGGCATTGCGTCCCGTGCTGTGCTGGATAATGCCTAGAGTGTAGAGCGGTTTCGGATCGCCGGGGGCGGAAAGGACGGCGCGCAGGGCGAAGGTTTCGGCTTTGTCCCAGTCCTGCGTGTGCATGAAGTGCTGGGCCAGCGCCGTGAGCGCGTCCATGTCGTTGGGGGATTCCTGCAGACGACGCATGAGGCCTGTAACGCCGTCAGAAGCCTGTTCCTGAGAGACTGGAGCCTGCTGCACCGAATTTCTGGACTGCGTATGCTGAACCAGGCTCGGATTGTCGGCAAGATAGGACAGGGCGGCGATCAGGATTAGACCGAGGCCGATTCCCATGAGCAGGAGCATGGTACGACGGGTTTTGCTGTTCTGGTTACTCATCCCGCATGCGCTCCATCTGGTCGAATCTGCGCTTGAGATTCACCTGCATTCTGGCGATGATGCCGAGATACAGGCCGAAACCCATCCATACGGCGATATTGGCGTACATAAGCCAGTCCATATCTGTCATGGTCATTCTCCTTGATGTGGCCGTCGCTTGCGCCGGCGGTAGATGACGGGCAACGCGCCCGGGAAAGGTTACAGGTCTGTCATGCTCATCGCGTCAAGCTGTTCCCGGCGGCGGATCTGCGTCGTGCGCAGACCGACAAGGGCTGCCCACAGAAGACCGAAACTGAGCACGGCGACGATGACAGTGATGCGCATTTCGGGTTCAAGTCCTCCCCCCTTGCTGGCGAAGACGGCAGGATGAATGGAACGCCACAGCCGGGCGGAAAGAAAGACGAGCGGGACATCCAGAAAGGCTACGATGCCGACCACTGCGCACAGACTGGCCTTGCGATCCCGGGGCATGTCCACCTGTCGAAGGACGAGATAGCCTGCATACAGGAACCACAGGATCATGGTCGTGGTCAGTCGCGGGTCCCAGGTCCACCAGACGCCCCAGGAATGCCGGGCCCAGATGGAACCGGAAATCAGGGCCAGTCCGCTGAGTACGACGCCGACTTCGGCCGCGGCTCCCGCAAGAGCGTCCCAGCGCCTGTTCCGCGTGCGCAGATAGACGAATCCCGCGACGCAGACGACGAAGAAGCTGACGAATGACCACCACGCCAGAGGCAGGTGCGTATAGAAGATTTTTTGTACGATCCCCATATTTCGTTCAATGGGGGCATACTGGTATATGAGCATCTGACTTACGGCCATGGACAGGCCGCCGAGGAGCGCACAGGGCAATATCCAGTTCCGGCGCATGATCATTCATCTCCTGAAAAGACATAGGGAAACAGAAACAGTCCCGCTGCCAGAAATACGGCGTCGAAGGCCGCGGCGACGCCGAGCCATGAGCCGGTCCCTTCCGGAATGCCTTCGCCGAGTCCCCCGGCGCAGACGCGTATCCCTGCCAGAAGAACAGGGATAATCAGCGGAAAAAGGACGATGGAAAGCAGGGATTCCCGTGCGGCCTGCCCTTGTGAGAGCGCTCCGAGAAGGGATCCCAGAGCTGCCATGCCGACATCCACAAGAATGAGGGCGAGCAGGGCATGCGGCCATCCTTCCCCCATGTCCTGTCCGAGAAAGACGATGCCCGCGGGCAGGAACACCGCCTGAGCGACCAGAAGGATGAGCAGACCGGCCAGCGCCTTTCCCAGCCACACGGCCTGAATCGGAACGGGCAGAAGCAGAAGCCCCGCCCGCGAACCATTGGCCTCTTCCAGTCCATAGAGCATGTTGAAGCTCAGGACCTGACAGAAGGCCGAGGCCAGCCAGAAAATGGTCGCCGCACCCTGACCGCCCATGACCGAGCCGGTTTCCCGGGACAGGCTGAAAACAAAGATCAGAAGCAGCCCCAGCAGAAGGGCCTGAACAAGCCCCGCGCCGCGTGACAGAACGAGGCGCAGATCCTTGCCGGCAATGATGCAGGAAGCCGTCAGCATGCCCTTGCTCCCATCGGTCCCGTGGCTCCGGAACGTCGCGTCGTCTTGCCGGCTGCTTCCAGCGCCTCCAGTCCCGGCCAGTCTTCCGGAGGACCGTCATAGGCGAGGGTCCGATTGGCGATGGCGAGAATGCGGTCCGCATGCGCGGCATCACCGTTCAAGTCGTGGGAGATCCAGACCACGGACGCTCCGTCCGTTCTGGCCTGTGCGATTTCTCTGTGCAGCAGATTCAGAGAGCGACCGTCAAGTCCGGTGCCCGGTTCGTCCAGCAGCAGAATGCGCGGAGACTGGAGCAGGATGCGTGCGAGATTCAGACGCTGGGCCATCCCCCGGGAAAAGGTGCCGGCCCGTTCCTCGGCAAAACGGCCCAGTTCCACCCGCTCCAGTAGTGCGATCAACCGGGAACGGTCTGCTCCCAGCCCGTGGAGACGGCTCCAGAAGGCAAGATTTTCCAGAGCGGACAGGCCGGGATAGATGAAGGTCGCATGTCCGAGATAGCCGAGTTCGCCGGGGTCGCAATGGCGTTCCACGGTTCCCGCGCTGGGTCTGGCAAGTCCTGCCATGATCTTCAGGAGAGTGGTCTTGCCCGCTCCATTGGCGCCGACGAGAAGACTGACCGTACCGGGCTGCGTTTCAAGGGAAACGTTCCGCAACACGACGCGGGATCCGAACAGCTTGCCTACTCCGGTGAGCTTCAGCATCATTCCTCCTTCCGCGGCGTGCTCCTGAGGCTCAGGAACGGCAGCAGGCACATGATCAGGCCGCCGATCCACAGCCAGTTGATCAACGGGTTGGAACTGAGGCGGAGGGAAACCTGTCCCTGCCTGTCGATGGCCATGAGCGTGGCATAGAATTCGTTGCCGAGGGAAGGCACAGTGGAAGCCTCGGCGAACTGCATCTGTCCCCATTTTTCATAGACGAGGCGTTGGGGAGAGGCCACGCCGAGTTCCTTGCCGTCTTTGCTGACCACAAGTTCGGCTTCGATGAAGATGTAACCCGGCCCGCGTCCTTCGTACATGTTCCTGAGCAGAACGTCGAACTGGCCGACCCGGGTCGTCTGTCCTACGGAGATTACGGGGTTGGCCTCTATCGTGTAGGGACCGGAAAAGGCGATGCCGAGAGCCATGAGGGCAAGTCCGAAATGCACGGCATAGGCGGCGAAACTCTGCCGCGAGCGGCGCACGGGGGCCGAGGCGAGCAGCATGAGGGTGCTCACAAGCGAAGCGACGGCTGCGGAACCGCCGAGCAGCGCCACGGGGATGCGATAGCCGAACCAGTACAGCGCCGCGGCAGAACCGATGAAGACGCAGACGACCAGCAACAGCCGGCGCATGTCGCGGACGCCCCCGTTCCAGCCCAGCCAGGGGCAAAGGCTCAGGATGGCGATCAGGGCGGCGAACAGGGGCATGCAGACCCGATTGTAGAAATCGGCAGTCAGTCCCACCGCTCCCCCGTGATCGTGCCCGGCCGCGTCGAGCTGAACTTCCCGGGCCAGTCCCATGACCGTTTCCTTCCAGAAGGCAGTGAAGACCGGCCACATGGTGGCCACCAGAATGATGACGGCCAGAGCGATGAGCGCCCAGCAGGTGAGTACGAGAAAACCCTCGCGGCTGTCGAGTCCGGCCAGTTCGCGACTGTCGGGCTTGCGGGCATGCAGGGCAGCGCACAGGGCGACCAGTGTACCCAGGCCGATGAACACTAGGAACGGTGCGCCCATGCCTCCGCTGCCGAAGGCGTGCACGGACTGCACCACCCCGCTGCGCACGAGATAGGTGGCGAAAAAGGCGGAGATGGTCGTCAGGGCCATAAGGAAGACATTGACTCCGTGCAGCTTGTTGCGTCGGGTCTGAATGATCAGGGTGTGCAGGGCCGCCGTCGCGACCAGCCAGGGAATGAGGGAGGCGTTCTCCACGGGGTCCCAGGCCCAGTAGCCGCCCCAGCCCAGTTCCATATAGGCCCACCAGCCGCCAAGAACGATGCCGGCGGTAAGAAAGGACCAGGCGGAAAGAATGAAGGGTCTGGAAACCGAGGTCCAGGGACTTTCCTCACTACCTTCGCTCATGGTCTGAGCCAGCGCAAGGCAGCCGGGAATCACGAAGCCGCCGTAACCGAGGAAGAGCAGGGGGGGGTGGAAAATCATGCCGGGATTCTGGAGCAGGGGATTCAGTCCGTTTCCGTCCTGCGGCACGGCGTGGGTCATCAGAAAGGGATTGTTCCAGGCCACGAGAATGAGGCCGAAGAAGGCCATGATGCCGAGGTAGAACACCCAGTACCAGAGTCTGGTTTCGGGGGACAGGCCCCGGTAGGAGCGGGTGAGCTGGAACAGGCTGCCGCAGATCGCCACGGAAAGGGCCCAGAACAGCATGGAACCCGCCTGCCCGGCCCAGAATGCCGTGATCCGGTAAAACAGGGGAAGGAAACGGTCCGTATAGCTGGCCACATAGACCAGAGAGAAATCATAGGTCGTCAGGGCGTAGAGAAGAAAACAGGAGGCCAGAACATAGCCGCCCGTCAGGAACAGGTTGATCCTTTCGATGGCCGGAAGGCCGGCGCGCAGCGCTTGACCGTCCGTGCGCGGTTTCCCTTTCAAAGGACCGGGAACCGTTCCCGGCCACAGCGACCTGATGGCCCATGCCGCGCCACCGAGCGCGCACAGCAGGGAGAGCGCAAGAAGAGCGAACGCAAAGTAATACATGGAAGCTCCGGAAAACGAGGAGGATGACCCCCGCGTCAGATTTTTCCGCTGGAACGGAGAAGCGTGTTTCGTCAATGAAAAAGCCGCCGCCGTAGACGCCGTTTCCGGACGCGGATGCAACCGGAGAAGGGCGCCGCTCGGTTTGGGCGGCAATCAGCCTCTGTTTTCTTTCTGATACTTGGAGGGACACTTGGTCATGAGCGAGGTGGCGCGGAAGTCCCCGTCGGGAGCGATTCCGCCTTCGACGATGACTTCAGCCCCCGCCTTGAACGTATCGGGAACGGTGCCTTCAAAGTCTACCCACAGCGTCTTTGCGGGAGAGGCCTGGTCCTCCAGTTTGAACCTTACCGTACGTCCGTCCTGCGAGCGTGAGAGACCCGCTTCGGCGACGGTCCCGAACAGGCGGGCCGCCTTCAGCTTGTCCGCGGGGGTGGCAAGCGCTTCGGAAACGTTGAGAAAGTAGACGCTGTTTTCGGAAAAGCCCGAATACGCGAGATAACCCACGCCTCCCAGAAACAGGAGGAGCGCCACGAGGTACATGTTCTTGCCGGATTTTTTCGTCATTATTGCGTCCTGTTAGTCCCTCCTCACTTCCATGGGCACGCTTACCAGCGCCAGAGGAAAAAGTCAAACAGGAAGCTGATTTTACATGGATGATGCGACAGTTCTTTCTATTTGGAACAACGAGGCTTTCGAGGGACGGACGGCTATCGGCGGGCATGACATTCCTGATGATCGAAAAATGAGGGAGACCGCATCCGGCCGTGGACGGAAGCCGGGGAGGCTGCATGCTGCAGGCATCGGATGGCCGGAACCGGGAAAAGTGAAAAACTGTTCGGAAACGCTTGACGAAAAGGATGACTTTGCGTACATATGCGTTTCCCCCACATTATGTGGGTCATCCCTGTGCGGCAGGGAAGGATGGATTTTCTTTCCATCCTGCTACGTTGACCGTTGGTCAACTTTGACATTTGCAGGCGTCACTGATTGCCGAAAGGATGTCAAGAGCCGTTTCATTTTCGGATCCCCTCACGGGTCCGGATATGCAAAAGGTCTTGTTAGGGGCGCAAGCCCCCTTGGTGACCCTGCGGGACTACCTGTCTTGTTGGACGTTCGTCCAATACAGGCCAGGCTGGCGAAACAAGGGTTTGACTTCAAGTGATTGGAGAACAAGTCGGATGGTACGCCGGAATGGCCTTCCCTCCCCGTCCCAATCTCCCGCAAAATACTTGAAGTCGCACGACGCTGAAAAGCGGCGTGTCTGACCTTTTTTGTCGTCTGGTCTTTGCCAGGGTTGACCAAAGCGAATTTTGAGACGCTTTGGAAC
Source organism: Pseudomonadota bacterium (assembly GCA_023403845.1). Lineage (GTDB taxonomy): Bacteria > Desulfobacterota > Desulfovibrionia > Desulfovibrionales > Desulfovibrionaceae > Bilophila. The sequence continues at coordinate 11,341 of JAEYDL010000032.1, read as the reverse complement.
CGGCCTTCCGGGGCCGGCTACTGTGTGGAAGTCCGGGTTTGTTCCCGCTCTTTTAAACGAACAAAACCGGGCATGTGTTGCCAGATAACGGAGTAGACGCAATGACGACAGTGAGCAGTGATCGTATCCGCATAAAGCTCAAGGCTTACGATTACCGCATCCTTGACAAGGCTGTGGCGGAAATCGTCGATACGGCTCGGAATACGGGCGCGGGCGTGGCAGGGCCCATCCCTCTGCCCACCAATATCCATAAATTTACCGTGAACCGCTCTGTGCATGTGGACAAGAAGTCCCGCGAACAGTTCGAGATGCGAATCCACAAGCGGCTTATGGACATCCTGGAACCCACGCAGCAGACCGTGGACGCCCTGGGCAAGCTCAGCCTGCCTGCTGGCGTGGATGTGGAAATCAAGCTTTAGCGAGGAATGTCATGGCTGAGAAAATGGGAATTCTGGGTCGCAAGCTTGGCATGACCCGCATCTTCGCTGGAGACGGATCCGCTGTGGCCGTGACCGTCATTCAGGCCGGTCCTTGCCCTGTCACGCAGGTCAAGACGGTTGAGAAGGACGGCTACAACGCCCTCCAGATCGCCTTCGACGAAGCTAAGGAAAAGCATGTGACCAAGCCTATGAAGGGTCACTTTGCAAAAGCCGGCACCGGACTGTACCGCACCGTGCGCGAAATCCGCCTTGAAGGCGCCGCCACCTATGAAGTGGGGCAGTCCCTGACGAGCGAAATTTTTGCTGCCGGCGAGAAGGTCAAGGTTACCGGAACGAGCCTCGGCAAGGGGTACCAGGGCGTCATGCGCCGCTGGAACTTCAAGGGTTCCAAGGACACGCACGGTTGTGAAAAGGTGCATCGTTCCGGTGGTTCCATCGGTAACAACACCTTCCCCGGACATGTGTTCAAGGGCAGGAAAATGGCCGGACACTGGGGTGCCGAACAGGTTACTGTCCAGGGTCTTGAAATCGTGGACGTGCGGTCCGAAGACAACGTCATTCTGGTCCGCGGTTCCGTGCCCGGTCCCAAGAACGGACTCGTTCTGGTGCGCAAGCAGTAGGTAGGGAGAGAAACAATGGCTGTCGTGAAAGTATACGATCAGGACAAGACGGAACAGGGCGAACTGACCCTTGCTCCCGAAGTGTTCGAGGTCGCGGTGAGGCCGGAGATTCTCCACCTCGTGGTGCGGGCTCAGCTCGCCGCCAAGCGTGCGGGCACTCACTCGACCAAAACCCGCGGCATGGTCTCCGGCGGCGGCGTGAAGCCGTGGCGCCAGAAGGGGACGGGCCGTGCCCGTGCCGGTTCCAATCGTTCGCCCGTGTGGCGCGGCGGTGCCATCCTGTTTGGCCCCCAGCCCCGCAGCTACGATTTCAAGGTCAACAAGAAGGTCAGGAAGCTCGCTCTGCGCATGGCGCTCTCTTCGCGTCTTGCCGGCGACAACCTGCTGGTGGTCAAGGGCATTGACCTTCCCGAAGCGAAGACCAAACTCTTCGCCAAGGTCGCAGGCAATCTGGGGCTGTCCAAGGCCCTCATCATCGCTCCCGAGGAAAGCCGCAATCTCGTGCTCTCTTCCCGGAACGTGCCCGGCATCACCCTGACCACCCCGGATCGGCTCAGTGTGTACGAAATCCTGAAGCACAAGCAGCTCGTGCTTCTGGAAGGCGCCGTGGAACCCGTTGAAACACGGCTGAAATAAGAGGTTGGCCATGGATCATACGCAAATTCTCTTGCGGCCCGTGGTGACCGAAAAGGCGACTTTCCTGCGCGAAGGCGCGAATCAGGTTTCCTTCTTCGTCCACCCCGACGCCAACAAGATTGAAATCAAGAAGGCTGTGGAAACGGCTTTCAATGTGAAAGTGACTGGCGTGAACGTGGTCACCAAGAAGGCCACGGAACGTGTGCGCAACCGCAAGGTGAGCCACGTGGCCGGTTGGCGCAAGGCCTATGTGACCCTCGCGCCCGGTGAAAAGATCGAGTTCTTCGAGGGAGTGTAATCATGGCTGTGCGCAAGCTGAAACCCACCTCGGCCGGCCGTCGCTTCCAGACGGTTTCCGACTTCGAGGAAATTACGAGATCCACGCCCGAGAAGTCCCTGACGGAAGGCCTTTCCAAGAAGGCCGGGCGCAACAATCACGGTCGCGTCACCAGCCGTCGTCGCGGCGGCGGCGTGAAGCGCCTGTACCGCATCATCGACTTCAAGCGGAACAAGATCGATATCCCGGCTACGGTCGCGCATATCGAATACGACCCCAACCGTACCGCCCGCATTGCGCTCCTGCACTATGCCGACGGTGAAAAGCGCTATATTCTCGCCCCTCAGGGCGTGAAGCAGGGCGACGTCGTCCTGACCAGCGAAAAGGCGGACATCAAGCCCGGCAATGCGCTGCCCATGTCCCGTATCCCTGTGGGTACGGTGCTGCACAACATCGAGCTGAACCCCGGTCGCGGCGGTCAGTTCTGCCGTGCTGCGGGCACCTATGCCCAGCTCGTGGCCAAGGAAGGCAAGTACGCCCTCCTGCGCATGCCCTCCGGCGAAGTCCGCAAGGTTCTGGCTTCCTGCCTGGCCACCATCGGTCAGGTCGGCAATATCCAGCATGAAAACATCTCCCTGGGCAAGGCCGGCCGCAATCGCTGGCTCGGTCGCCGTCCCAAGGTTCGCGGCGTGGCCATGAACCCGGTCGACCATCCGCTCGGCGGTGGTGAAGGCAGAAGCTCCGGCGGCCGCCATCCCGTGTCCCCGTGGGGTATGCCCGCCAAGGGTTACAAGACCCGTGACAAGAAGAAGCCTTCGTCGCGCCTTATCGTTAAGCGCCGCGGCCAGAAGTAGGAGCTATTATGCCCAGATCGCTGAAAAAAGGTCCCTTCGTGGATGACCATCTGATGAAAAAGGTGGATGCCGCGGTCGCCAACAACGACCATCGCGTGGTGAAGACCTGGTCGCGCCGGTCCACCGTCCTGCCTGAAATGGTGGGGATCACCTTTGCCGTGCATAACGGCAAGAAGTTCCTGCCCGTTTTCGTGACCGAAAACATGGTGGGACATAAGCTTGGGGAATTCGCGCCCACGCGCACCTTCCACGGCCATGCCGCCGACAAGAAGACCAAGGCCAAGAAATAACGGGTGCCATCATGGAATCGAAAGCTACTGCCAAATTCGTGCGCGTTTCTCCGCGCAAGACCAGGCTGGTTGCCCGCAACGTGAAGGGTATGCCTGTCGAGGCTGCCATGAACCTGCTGCGCTTCACGCCTAACAAGCCTGCTGGAGTGATCCTCGGCGTGGTCCGTTCGGCTCTCGCCAACGCGGAACACAATGCCAGCATGGACGTGGATGCCCTGGTTGTTCGTGAGATTCTGGTGAATGAAGGCCCCACCTGGAAGCGGTTCATGCCGCGTGCTCAGGGCCGTGCCACCAACATCCGCAAACGTACCAGCCACATCACCGTGATACTCGCAGAAGGGCAGGAATAAGTCATGGGTCAGAAAGTTCATCCGTACGGATTCCGGCTTGGGTACAACAAGAACTGGCAGTCTCGCTGGTTCAGCAAGAAAGACTACCCTGCCTTTGTGTATGAAGACCATGAAGTTCGCAAGTATGTGAAGAAGCTCCTCTACAGCGCTGGCATCTCCAAGATCGAGATCGAACGCGCCGGGGGCAAGATCCGCCTCATCCTTTCCACCGCTCGTCCCGGCATCGTCATCGGTCGCAAGGGCGTGGAAATCGAAAAGCTGCGGAACGACCTGCGGACCAAGTTCGGACGGGAATTCTCTCTCGAAGTGAATGAAATCCGCCGTCCTGAAGTGGATTCTCAGCTGGTGGCCGAAAATATCGCCCAGCAGCTGGAACGCCGTGTTGCCTTCCGTCGCGCCATGAAGCGCACGGTGAGCATGGCCCGCAAGTTCGGCGCCGAAGGCATCAAGGTGACCTGCGCCGGTCGTCTCGCCGGAGCCGAAATCGCCCGCACCGAGTGGTACCGTGACGGTCGCGTGCCGTTGCAGACCCTGCGTGCCGATATCGACTACGGCTTTGCCGAAGCGCATACCACCTATGGTATCATCGGGGTCAAGGCGTGGATCTACAAAGGTGAAATCCTTGACAAAGAGGTTGAAAGGTAATGCTTGCTCCTAAAAGAGTTAAATTCCGCAAGTGGCAGAAAGGCCGCCTGCGTGGCCCCGCTCTCCGTGGCGCCACCATCGCCTTCGGCGATATCGGTTTGAAGACTGTGGAGCACGGAAAGCTGACCAACCAGCAGATCGAAGCCGCCCGTATCGCCATGATGCGTCACATCAAGCGTGGCGGGAAAGTCTGGATCCGCGTGTTCCCCGACCATCCGATCACTGCGAAGCCTCTGGAAACCCGTCAGGGTAGCGGTAAGGGCGCTCCGGTGGGCTGGTGCGCTCCGGTGAAACCCGGCCGCATCCTGTACGAAATCAAGGGCGTCAGCCTTGAGCTGGCGAAGGAAGCCCTCACCCGCGCCGCGCACAAGCTGCCGGTCAAGACAGTCATTGTGGTGAGAGAGGGTCTGTAGTATGAAAGCCAAAGAACTGAAAGAACTCGGCGTTGAAGAGCTCAAGGCGAAGCTCGCCGAACAGCGGCAGGAACTTTTCAATCTGCGCTTCCAGCATAGCACCGCTCAGCTGGAAAAGACCGCGTCCATTCCCGCTGCTCGGAAGAACATCGCGCGCATTTTGACCGTCCTGAAGGAAAAGGAATAGCCCATGTCTCAAGCCATGGAAAACCGCAAGGGCCGGATGCTTATCGGAACCGTGGTCAGCGACAAGAACGACAAGACCATTGTCGTCCGCGTTGAGACCCTGGTGAAGCATCCGCTCCTCAAGAAGTTCGTGCGTCGCCGCAAGAAGTTTACCGCTCATGACCCCATGAACGAATGCGGCATCGGTGATAAAGTGAAAATCGTGGAATTCCGTCCCATGAGCCGCAACAAGCGGTGGCATCTGGTGACGATTCTCGAAAAGGCCGTGTAGGAGTTACGTCATGATCCAGGTTGAATCCACGCTTCAGGTCGCCGATAATTCCGGCGCCAAGAAAGTGGCCTGCATCAAGGTGCTGGGCGGCTCCCACCGGCGTTACGCCACCGTGGGCGACATCATCATGGTGGCTGTCAAGGAAGCCATGCCCCATAGCAAGGTGAAAAAGGGCGACGTGATGCAGGCCGTCATCGTGCGCACGGCGAAAGAAGTGCGCCGCGTCGACGGGTCTTACATCAAGTTTGACTCCAATGCCGCCGTGCTGCTTTCCAAGCAGGGTGAACCCGTGGGAACCCGCATCTTCGGCCCCGTGGCCCGTGAACTGCGCGCCAGGAACTTCATGAAGATCGTGTCCCTCGCACCTGAGGTTCTTTAGGAGTCTTCGTCATGAAACAGTTTCGTATCCGCAAGGACGACAAGGTGATGGTCATCGCCGGCAAGGACAAGGGCAAGATCGGCAAGGTCTTGAAGGTTCTTCGCAAGCATGACAACGTGGTCGTGGAGAAGGTGAACGTGGCCAAGCGTCACGTGAAGCCGAACCCCTATCGGCGTGAACCCGGCGGGATCATGGACAAGGAAATGCCCATCCATGTGTCCAACCTCATGGTTGTGTGCCCCGCTTGTGCCGCTCCCACCCGCGTAGGCTATCGCTACACGGAAGACGGCAAGAAAATCCGCTACTGCAAGAAGTGCAACGAAACGCTGTAAGGTGAACTCCATGACGCGTCTTGAAAACATATACCGCGAGAAAGTGGTCCCGGTATTGCAGAAGGAGTTCACGTACAGCTCCCCCATGCAGATCCCCGGGATTGTCAAGATTTCGCTGAACATCGGGCTTGGTTCTGGCAGCCAGAACAACAAGCTGATGGAAGAGGCCATGAACGAGCTGTCCGCCATCGCCGGGCAGAAGGCCGTTGTGACCCGCGCCAAAAAGTCCATCGCCGCCTTCAAACTGCGTGAAGGCATGCCCATCGGGTGCCGCGTGACGCTCCGCAAGGACCGCATGTGGGACTTCCTGGACAAGCTGATGAACTTCGCTCTGCCCAGAGTGCGCGACTTCCGCGGCATTCCGGATCGTGGTTTCGACGGCCGGGGCAACTTCACCCTCGGGATCAAGGAACACGCCATCTTCCCTGAAATGGAAGCTGATCGCATCGAAAATCCCAAGGGCATGAACATTACCATCGTGACCACCGCCACCACGGACAAGGAAGGCAAGTTCCTGCTGGAACAGCTCGGCATGCCTTTCAGAAAGTAAGGAGTTAGGATAGTGTCGCGTACTTCACTCGAAGTAAAGGCCAGCCGCAAGCCCAAGTTTTCGGCCCGCGCCTATAACCGCTGCCCCATTTGTGGCAGACCTCATGCGTACATGCGCAAGTTCGGGCTGTGCCGTATCTGCTTCCGCAATATGGCGCTCCGTGGGGATCTCCCCGGCGTGCGCAAGTCCAGCTGGTAACCGTGAAAGGGTATAAGGAGAGCATTCGATGATGACTGATCCTATTGCAGATATGCTTACGCGTATCCGCAACGCGCACTTGGCCCTGCACAAGGAAGTGAGTGTGCCGAGCTCGAAGATGAAGGAAGCCATCGCTTCCATCCTCAAGCAGGAAGGGTACGTCGATGACGTAACCGTGGAAGACCGCAACATCAACATCCGTCTGAAGTACTTCAAGGGCAAGCCTGCTATCGAGGGTCTGAAGCGGATGAGCAAGCCCGGTCGCCGGGTTTATGTGGGCGCCCACGAAATCCCCCGCGTGCAGAACGGCCTCGGCATTTGCATCCTGTCCACTTCGCATGGGGTGCTTGCTGGCAACACGGCTCACCAGCTCAAGGTGGGCGGTGAACTTTTGTGTGAAATCTGGTAGGCGGGTGCAGCATGTCTAGAATCGGAAAACTGCCCATCGCGATCCCTTCCGGAGTGGAAGTCAAGATCGGGGCTGATGTTGTTGAAGTGAAGGGGGCGAAAGCCTCGCTTACCACGCCGGTGTGCGATCTTCTTTCCTATGAAGTGGCCGACGGTCATGTGACGCTGACCCGCAAGGTGGAAACGCGCGAATCCCGTGCCCAGCACGGTCTGCGCCGCACTCTGCTGGCCAACTGCATCGAGGGAGTGACCAAGGGGTTCTCCAAGACCCTGGAAGTCATTGGCGTCGGTTACCGTGTGGCCGTGAAGGGCAACGTGATCGAACTTCAGGTGGGCTTCTCCCACCCCGTTCTTGTGGAACTGCCTGCTGGGCTCACTGCGAAGGCCGAAGGTCAGAAGCTGACCATCATGGGCGCCGATAAGGTGCTCGTGGGCGAAATGGCTGCTCGCATCCGCCGCATCCGCAAGCCCGAACCCTATAAGGGCAAGGGCATCAAGTACGAAACCGAAACCATCCTGCGCAAGGCCGGCAAGTCCGGTGCGAAGGGTAAATAATCGGGGCGCGCTATGAGCACTATGACCAAGAATGAAGCCAGACAGCGCAGGAAGATCCGCATCCGCAAAAAGATTTCCGGTACGGCTGAACGTCCTCGTCTGGTCGTTTTCCGTTCCAACCTGCACATGTATGCCCAGGTTGTGGACGATCTTACCGGAGCTACCCTTGCCGCCACTTCTACCCTGGTCCTTTCCAAGGGCGAAGAGAAGTTTTCCTGCAACCGGGCCGGCGCTGAAGCCGTGGGCAAGGAGATTGCCCGCCTGGCCAAGGAAAAGAGCATTGTGAAGGTGGTCTTCGACCGTAACGGATATCTCTACCACGGCAAGATCAAGGCCGTGGCCGACGGCGCCCGCGAAGGCGGCCTCGAGTTCTAACCCGGAGAGGAATGCACTGTCATGGAACAGAATGAACTGGGTTTCATCGAGAAGATCGTCTCCCTGAACCGGGTTGCCAAAGTCGTAAAAGGCGGCCGCCGCTTCAGCTTCAGCGCCCTTGTGGTGGTGGGCGACGGCAACGGGAGCGTAGGATTTGGCCTCGGCAAGGCTCAGGAAGTGCCTGAAGCCCTGCGCAAGGCTACGGAACATGCCCGCAAGACCATGGTGAAGGTGCCCCTCGTTGAGGGAACTCTTCCCTATGAAATCCTCGGCGAATTCGGCGCCGGGCGCGTGATGCTGAAGCCCGCTTCCCGCGGGACCGGGATCATCGCCGGCGGTGCCGTCCGCGCCGTCATGGAAGCGGCCGGGGTGAACGATGTGCTCGCCAAGGCCATCGGGACCAACACCCCCCACAACGTGCTGCGCGCCACCATGTGCGGCCTCGCTGCCCTGCGCAGCGCGGACGCCGTGAGTGAAATCCGTGGCATGAAACTGGAAGCCCCGAGGAAGTAAGCGTCATGTCCGAGATCACTGTAAAAGTCATTAAGAGCCGCATCGGCTGCAATCCGCACCAGAAGCGTATTCTGGATGCGCTTGGACTGCGCCGTCGCGAACAGGTTAAGACCTTTCCGGATAACCCCGCCGTTCGCGGCATGATCGCCAAGGTGTCTCACCTGGTTGTTGAGGTTGCCAAAGCATGAATCTGAACGAACTCTATCCTTTCGCGGAAGAGCGCAAGACCCGCAAGCGCGTGGGCCGCGGCGCCGGTTCCGGCTTGGGCTGCACGTCCGGCAAGGGAAACAAGGGACAGAAGGCTCGCTCCGGCGGCAATATCCGTCCCGGTTTCGAGGGCGGCCAGATGCCTCTCCAGCGGCGTCTCCCCAAGCGTGGTTTCAAAAACTATCCTTTCAAGGTTGAATACGCGGTGATCAATCTCGATCGCCTCGTGGCCGCCTTTGAAGGCAAGACCGAGATTTCCCTCGAGGATATCTATGATCGCGGTCTGTGCGCCTACGGCGCCCCGGTGAAAGTCCTGGGCGAAGGCGAACTGACCGTGGCTCTGAAGGTCGAAGCCCACAAGTTCAGCCAGTCGGCTGCGGAAAAGATCCGTTCCGCCGGCGGCGAAGCCAGGGAACTGGAAGCCCAGGGTCTGGAAGGGTAGGTGAACCGTGGCTCTTGGTGGTGCGGATAACCTTGCCCGTTCGCCTGAACTGCGTACCAAATTGTTGTGGACGCTGGGCCTCCTGTGCGCGTACCGGATCGGGGTGCATATCCCGGTTCCGGGCGTGGACGCAGGGGCCCTCGCCCACTTCTTTGCCAGCGCGGCAGGCACCCTGTTTGGTCTGTTCGACATGTTTTCCGGCGGCGGTCTGCGGAACGTTTCCGTATTCGCCCTCGGAATCATGCCGTACATTTCGGCCTCAATCATCCTTCAACTCCTGCAGGTGGTCAGTCCGGAACTGAAGCGCATGGCCAAGGAAGAGGGAGCGGCGGGTCGCCGTAAAATCACCCAGTACACGCGCTACAGCACCGTTCTCATCACCCTTATTCAGGGGTTTGGTATTTCTGTCGGTCTTGAGACCATGTACAGCCCCGGCGGTCTGCCCGTGGTTCTTGAACCCGGCTGGACGTTCCGGATCATGACCATGCTGACCCTGACGGCGGGGACGGTCCTCATCATGTGGCTGGGCGAACAGATTACGGAAAAGGGTATCGGCAACGGCATTTCGTTGATCATCTTTTCCGGTATCGTCGTGGGCATTCCCCGCGCCATCGCCCACTCCTTCGAGCTGCTCAAGCTCGGGGACATGAGCGTGTTCGTCGCCATCGCCCTTGTGATCTTCATGGCCGCCGTACTTGTCGGCGTGGTGTTCGTGGAACGTGCCCAGCGGCGGATTCCCATCCAGTACGCCAAGCGTCAGGTGGGACGCAAAATGTACGGCGGACAGTCTACGCATCTTCCGTTGCGCGTGAATACGGCCGGCGTCATTCCCCCCATTTTCGCCTCGAGCCTTCTGCTGTTCCCGGCGACCATGGCCAACTTTGAAATAGCGGACTGGCTGAAGACCGCCGCCTCGTGGTTCTCCCCGTCGACGGTCCTGTATAACGTTGTTTTCATCGCCCTGATTTTCTTCTTCTGCTTCTTCTATACCGCCATCATCTTTGATCCAAAAGATGTGGCCGAGAATCTGAAGAAGGCGGGAGGCTTCATCCCCGGGATTCGTCCCGGCGAAAAGACCCAGGAATATCTGGACGGTGTTTTGACCCGCCTGACCCTGTGGGGCGGCATTTACATCTCGGTGATTTCCGTTCTTCCCATGGCGCTGATTGCCGAATTCAACGTGCCGTTCTATTTCGGCGGCACCAGCATCCTCATCCTCGTGGGGGTTGCCATGGACTTCATGTCGCAGATCGAGTCTCACCTCATTTCGCGGCAGTACGAAGGTCTTATGGGAAAGACCCGAATCAAGGGACGGAGCTAGAGCGTGAAGAAGTACCGCGGCGTTTTCCTCAAGAACGAGAGGGAAATCGGCCTTCTGCGTGAAGCTAACAGAATGGTCGCGATGATTCTGGACGAATTGGGCAGGCAGGTGCGTCCCGGCCTTCCTACCATGTATTTCGAGGAAATCGTCCAGAAGATGTGTCGCGAATTCAAGGTGAAGCCCGGTTTCCAGGGGATGTACGGTTTCCCGTACGCCCTGTGCTGCTCGGTGAATGAAGTCATCGTGCACGGATTTCCCTCCGAAGACGTGATCCTCAAGGAAGGCGACATCGTCAGCTTTGACGTGGGGACCATCTATCAGGGATTTTATGGAGATGCGGCCCGTACCTTCGCCGTGGGAGAGGTGTCTCCCGAGGCGGCCCGCCTGCTGCGGGTGACGGAAGAAAGTCTTGCTCTGGCCGTGGCCGAAGCGAGACAGGGAAATGAACTCAACGACATCGCAGGTGCTGTCCAGAAACACGCCGAAGGCGCTGGGTTCCATGTGGTAAGACGGTTTGTGGGGCACGGCATTGGTTCGACGTTGCACGAAAAGCCGGAAGTACCCAACTTCGTCATCCCCACGAAGGTTTTACCGCTCAAGACCGGCATGGTACTGTGTATTGAGCCCATGATCACGGTGGGAACACCGGAAGTGGAAATCTTGGACGACGAATGGTCGGCCGTGACCCGGGACAGGAGTCTAGCCGCCCATTTTGAGCACTGCGTCGCCATTCTTCCCGGCGGACCGGAGATACTCGACCGCCCCTGAAAGACGCGCAGCGCATTGACAGTATGAAAAAAAAGAGCTAAGGCTTCCTGTTCCGGCGGTGATTTGTGCTGCCGAGGAAACCTTTGGAGAGACTTGTCATGAAAGTAAGGCCATCCGTAAAAAAGATTTGCCCCAAGTGCAAAGTCATCCGGCGTAAGGGCGTACTCAGGGTCATCTGCGAAAACCCCCGGCACAAGCAGCGCCAGGGCTAGCCTTCAGGAGAAAGACTGTGGCCAGAATAGCTGGTGTTGACCTGCCCAGAGGCAAGCGCGCGGACATCGCGTTGACTTACATCTACGGCATCGGCCGTG
>JAEYDL010000002.1 GCA_023403845.1 Pseudomonadota bacterium | reverse complement strand
AGTGGGCTGTGGCCACGAGGTTCGCTTCCGGCTCCAGATAATAGGCAGGGTGTCCGCCAAGGAAATATGCATTGGTGAAAGGACCAAGCTGGCCGCTTTCCACAAAGGTTTTCAGTTTCTGCTGGACTGCCCTGAAATCTTCGGCGGATGCCGGACGTGCGGATATGGACGTCGCCAGCTTGGCCGCCTTGACAGGATCGGCGGCAAGAGCGGAAGTCACATCGACAAAATCAAGAGCATGCAGATGATAAAAATGCACAATGTGATCGTGCATATACAGCATGCCCAACACAAGGTTTCGAATATATGTGGCATTGGCGGGAATGGGAACGCCAATGGCATCCTCAAGAGCACGAGTCGAAGCCAGAGCATGCGTATAGGTACATACGCCGCAGGTTCTCTGGGTGAAGTGCTGCACGTCACGGGGATCGCGTCCGATCAGGATCTGTTCGAGGCCTCGGTACAGGGTCGCCACACTCCGTGCGTTGCTGACGCGCCCGTCTTCCACTTCGACCTCAATGCGCAGATGCCCTTCGATACGAGTCAACGGATCGATGATGATGGGCCCGGTAAAGGAGCTCTGGGGCGTCTGTCTGCTTTCACTCATATTTCAGTTCCTCTAATTTTCGTAGAAAGGAGTCATTGTTTCCCAGAAACCGGGCTCGCTGCAGCCAATGCAGGGATGTCCCGCTCCAACAGGCCAGTTGGTCTGATTGAATCGGACCTTTGGACAATTGTTCATGGTAAGCGGTCCCTTGCAGCCGAGCTTATACAGACACCAACCCTTGCGAGCTTCTTCCGAGGCGAAGGATGGCGCAAATTCGCCCGCATCAAAATGGGGACGCCGTTCGCACTGCTCATGAACAGTGGTTCCGAAAAACATGAGAGGACGACCACGCCTGTCCAGCTCGATGGAATCTCCGCGCAGGAATGCGACCAGAGTTCCGACAAGATTCAGAGGGTTTGGAGGGCATCCGGGGATATTGATGGCCTTGACGCCCAGCTTTTCAAAACATTCATTGATGCCCATGGCCCCGGTGGGATTGGGTGCGGCGGACTGAATTCCACCATAGGAAGAGCACGTTCCATAAGCAACTACGGCCTTGGCTCTGGGCAGGACCTGACTGCAGATTTCATACATGGTCCGCCCCCCGATATAGCCGTATCTGCCATCTTCGGCTGTGGGAATCGCCCCCTCGACTACGCAGATGAATCCCTCAGGGGAAGAAACCGCCTTTTCCAGCGCATCCTCGGCGGCATGACCAGCGGCAGCCATGATGGTTTCATGATAATCCAGAGAGATGGTATCCAGAATCAGTTCATCAATGAACGGTTGCCCTGTCCGCAGCAACGCTTCCGAACATCCTGTACACTCGGCATTGTGCAGGTAAACCACAGAAGGGCGGCGAGGCATGGTCAACGCCATGGCTACCTGCTCCGCAAAACCGGGTCCCATTCCCATGGTCGCCGCGACCATGGCGCAATATTTCAAGAAATCCCGGCGGGAAACGCCCTGCCGTTCCAATCTTTTTACAGGGTCTTCTTTTCCAAGACCTATTCCAATACGCATAAGTATCTCCTTTTTGCACGAAAGGTCTAAACCTCTCGCCTGGAGTGTCCCACAAAGACAACAATGTGCCTGGGGAAAAATTATTTCCGGTTTACGAAGGAAGAGATTGTATCACAAGGGAGGAGGGAAGTGCCCTGTCGCCCGCTACGACCAAACGCAAACCGAAAAGCGCATACCATGCACTCCAGACTGCGACGTCAGGTAGGGAACAGGAACAAAATCATAACTACGGCTCGCTTGAATTACAGACTGTGACAGGACTGACAGCCCTTGAGCTTTGGATTCTTTTCGGCCATCTTGGCGTGGCAGCCGGCACAGGAATGGTCGCTGTCCAGCCGATGCACGGCAAGAAAGTAACTCTGCCCCGAGCGATCGGCTATGTCTGTCTTGGCGTGACATACGGTACAGGACACATAAACCTGGCGATCTTCCGTCATATTATGATGACAGGTTCGACATCCAAGACTCTTATGCACCTGATGGGGAAAAGTGACGTGCATCCTTTTGCTTTGTGCATTCTCGATAATGCGCGGGTTTTCCACAACCTCACGAATTTCCCACAGCGTTCGGGACTCGGCCCCCGTAGCCACGGCGGCTACCAAGCCTCCGGCAAGCAGCAAGCTTAAAAAAACATTTTTCACATCCAATCCTCCTTCGAAAGAAATAAAAACAGAAAAATGGTAGAAAATAATACGAATCGTGTCAATAAGGCCAAAGCATAAGCACGGCCTGTTTCGACAGGCATAAAAATATGTTATGCTTTCCCTGAATTTATCCGTACGATACGAATAATCCCGTTGACGATCTTAAACGATAAGGAGTGACGAAGATGAAAAAAAAAGCTCTTATACTGGGAGTCGGAAATATTTTGTTTACGGATGAAGGCATCGGAGTTCACACTGTCAACTATCTGCTCCAGCATGCCTCTTTTCCAGAGGAAATACGTCTGCTCGACGGCGGAACCCTGGGCATCGGACTTATGGATGCCATCATGGACTGCGAATTGCTCATCGTGCTGGATGCCGTGTTGGGAAATGGCGCACCAGGCAGCCTGTACAGACTCGAAGGAGAAGACCTTCGAAAAAGCATGAGCTTCAGAGATTCCATGCATCAGACCGACCTGGTGGACACGCTGCTTTACTGTGATTTGGCCGGCTACCAACCGGACGCCGTAGTGCTCGGCATGGAGCCTCAGGACTACCACAGCATGGGGCTGGAACTCTCACCGCCATGCCGCACGGCGCTTCCCGAACTCGCGCACATGCTTCTTGTCGAATTGAACAGTCGGGGACTCGCACGGGACATCCAGCTTTCGGCCTGACCACTTTCCAGCATGCAGGGCAAGCAGGTCTGAAGCTTACTCTCGCGGAAGAAAACAACGGCATGAGTGCTTCAGGCCTTCCCCTGCAAGGCGGGATTCCATATACAGGGAGAGCGCGGACACTGCCCGGTCGCATACTGGAAAGACGGGAATTCCCTTCGCCAGCAAAGCCCGCCGCAATGGTTCAAACAGGTCTCCACCGTCCACCACGGCCACCAGAGGTTTCGTGCTTTGTCGCCGCACGGTTCCCAAGCAGGCCAGGATACCATCCGGAGCATCCATGCGAAAACCAGCAGCATCCGTTTCGGGCAGCGAGTGCGTCACCGGGGAAAGCGGGTCCACTCCAAGCACAACTGCGTCGATATTCTCGTCTTTCAGCATAAGCTCGGCCATGCGAGCGTGGGTTTCGTCATCTGCCCCGGGATTGATGTCCAGAGGATTGACCACAGTAACAAGATGCTCAAGCCCCTTGGAACGAATCAACTCCCGCATCTCCTCCCTGGTTCTGTCAGAAAGCGTCCCCAGTTTCATGCTGTATTCATCGGCCTGAATGGAATCGGCCATACCCACGGCCTCGAACCCTGCCCCACTCACTATGCCGAGGCGCTTGCCATGAATTTCCGTACCGCAAAATGCCTCGGCAAGAATGACCAGGTCCTGGAACTCCGTGAAATTGCGCGCCATGATTGCACCAGCCTGACGAATGCAGCTTTCGCAGACCATATAATCTCCCGCCAGCGAGGCTGTATGCCCACTGGTGGCGCTTTTTCCTTCCGGCGTACGTCCCGCCTTATAGAAAACCACCTGTTTCCCCGCACATACGGCTTCACGTACGGCGCAGGCAAAATCCAGTCCGTCAAGATCCTTAAAACCTTCGGCGTAAACGGCGATTACATCTACCTCATCCGAGACCTTGAAAAAGCGCATCATGTCTCCGAGAGTAAGATCGGTCTGATTGCCAAGCGAAATCAGATAGGCAGGCCGCATTTCGGGAGCCTGACTGAAACGATTCAGCAAAAACGCCCCGCTCTGACTGAAAATCGCAACCCGGCGGGGAGGCCTATCTCTGTAGTCATGCCGCTTTGCCGCAGGAATGAACCATGTATCATAATTGCCGGGGCGTGAAATGACTCCCATGCAATTGGGTCCAAGAAAAACGGGGGCGTGTTTTTCCCCGGCATGCGCCTCGCGGATCCTCTGTTCCATACGGGATGCCATGTCGCGGCTCTCCTCTGTTTCGCCAAGTCCCCCTGGAATCAGCATGACGCTTTTTGCGGCATTGCATTCAAGAATTTCATCCACAAGAGTTGGAACCTGTTGTGCGCCTACTGCAATAATGAGCATATCCAGTGGGGAGTCCAGGGAGGAAAGATCAGGAATGCTGCGTAATCCGGCGAAATCAAAATTTTCTTCGTGAATTACGGTTAGTTTGTCAGCTGGAAAGCCGGAAGCAAGAATATTCTCAAGAATGATGCGTCCAAAGTTTCGCCGAGTGGCAGAAGCCCCCATAAGGCCTATGGATTGTGGATGAAGCAAACGGTCAATTCCGGCAACAGGACGGGAACCTGATCGTTTTTCCGGCAAAGAAAAACGGCACATCCCGTCCAGTGGCACCATCAGATAATCGGTGAAGGCAAAAGGGTTTATCTCCAGCTCTTCAATGACGAAAGGCGCATCAGGATTACAGGGAGAAAAATAGTTGCCCAGACGGATGAACGACTCAAAGCACTCGACAAGTTGATCGTCGGTTACGACCCGGCGCTGACCACGACCAAGGCCGGCCAGCTTGTGATAGGCGATTGTCTTTTTAAAAAGGTCAAAGAAAGCCTGCCCATCCACCATTTCGGTCAACGCCGCCACTATGGCCTGTCCTTTGCGAAACCGTTCCGCGTACAGTTCCGCATCCGTTCCTCCAAGGCCAGCGCTGAGCACCATGCCGAATTCACGTGTGCGCCGGAGTCCCACGATCAGCTCATTGCCCGGCTGAGAAGAATCGGGGGAAACAAATTCAACTTGAAGAACGCCCTGCAGGTCTCCTGCAACGGCGTTACGCAAGGCTGGTCCGGATAACCCCCTATATGGAGCGGAAATCGAGGAAGCGTTTCGTTCCAGCCATTCTGCATACCGTTCCGGCACTTCGGAGAGCATGCGCCGGACAGCGGAGCGGATCTTGTCTGGCGTCTTGGGTACGATCCGTACGCCGCCTACTTCCGTCTTATGAATGATTGCGGGAGATACGATCTTGAGCACGACCCGCTCTCCTGGCATGGCCATGATCTCGTTTTCCGGAAGTCTGGCATTGCGGGGAATAAACAGACTCCTGGGCGGTGTTTCCGAGCCAGAAAGAGACAAAAGATTATAGACTTCATACTCATACAAAAAATTGCGCCCGTCGCTCCGCGCATGCGCAAAAATATTCGCAATAGGCAGATATTCAATCGTCAAATTCATTTTTTGCCCCTTTTTGTGGACTGCCATATCCAAATGCCGCGCGGCACTTTCGGCAGCCAGCTTTTCCCGAGTCACAGAGGAAAATCCGGAGGTTTTCCCCTGATAAAAAATTTCTTCGTGCCGAGCATATCCCATGTTCTCCCAAAAGAGAATGGCATGTCGGTTTTGGACCGGAACAGCTTGACGAAATTTGATTCCACCCCTATTCTGAATGGAGAAACAAGGGGATGGGAACCATGAGTCTCGCATGCCGGATTCATTTCCTTTGCGGAATAAGCTGGAGCATCGTCACCACGCTGCTTCTCCTTTGCGGGCAAACGACGCCGGTTCCCCATGCTGCTGTTACCGAATTTCTGATCACATCCACAGCAGATCTTCCCGCCTTTTCTCCGCTTTCCGGCACTCCACCGGCAGCCAGATGGGAAAAGAATGCTACCATTGCACAGCAAGCAGCCCTGAGCCGGGATCGCCTGGTCTTCTTACAGACGCCGGATGCCTACGACGGCACGCCGCCTATCTTTTTTCAGACACTGCGTTTTTGGCCTCGAAGCAACCTTTTTATCCCTTGTCTTTCGGACATACGAGGAATGCTTCCCTTTTCACAAGCTCCCCCTGTCATCCTTTTCTGATGTCTTTCATTCTTTGTCTGTCCGGAATCCGATTCCCAAATCAAGCTTCCGGTTTCGCCGCTTGAGTACGCATCTCAGAAAAAAGGAGTCTTATATGGATCTTGGCCTGAAAGTCCTTCTCGTCTGCGCGGCATTCATGGGATTAGCGATTGTCCTCGGCTATTTTGGCAAGAAACTCAGCGACGACTAGCATTCCCTATCGATTGAATTAAAAGAGACCGCCCTTTGGGCGGTTTCTTTTTATGGAGAGGCCTCACTCCAACTAGGTTTCGTCTTGCGAGAACTCCCCGTTTAAAGAAGAGCATCTGGTTAAAAAAAGTCCCATCAGACAGGACGGGACTTTTTTGACATGAATCTTAAGGATGTTATCAACACATCAGGACATGACCGAACATATTATTCGTCTGTTTGCATATAGCTGTCCAACCACACGCGAAATGCATAGATTTCCTTGGTCTGAGCAATGATAATCTGCTCTGCGAGAAGCATTATCTTTGCATCCCTTGAATGAACAAGCGCGGGGACGGACATGTCCAGCGCCTGAGCATGGTGAGGAATCATTTGTTCCACAAAACGAATGTTGGGATTTTTATTCTGATTGGGCATATGCATCATTGCATGCATTCCCTTTTCCATATGCTCAAATGCGGTCCTGTCGATTCCGCCAAGGGACTCTAGCAGCTTTTTCATCTCTTCGATTTCTCTGCCCTGCACGGCAAGAATGTCGCGCGCCCATTGTGAAGTCTGCTCATCCAGTTCGTTCTTCGGGGACTTCAGCAATTCTTCGGCCATGACAACAGCCCCTTCATGATGGGCTATCATACCCGAAAGGAATTCCCTGTCGGAATACGTCGTCTGAGCGATATGCCCCATATCCGCCCGAACGGGAAGACTTGTAAAGACCAGCAGTACAGCTGCGCTCAACATGAGGATCATTTTCTGCATGTTATTCTCCTTGTTTCAGATGTTATGCATGCCCTGTGAGGGGTTAATCTTCAGTTTAGCCACTCATAGACAAAAAGGAAGTATTTTTTGCGGAAGGAATCCTGGCGTCAGTCGATTCATGTACTTTCTGTTGCGTTTTAACAGGGCGAATTCAATACCGTATTTTCCTTCAGCTTCGCAGAAGCATTTCAGAAAATTCTATTCATGAACAGTCCCGCGCACAGCTTTCCTCATTATCCATCGTAACATTCTCTTCCATATTGACAGCGTTCGAAAATTTTCCGATTTTCCGCGCGATGCGCACAGAGGTCAATTCTGCTACGGCAGTTACGGACTCTGGCCCGAAACAGAACTTTCCCAAAACCAGGAAGGCGGCAATGTTTAAAGGCGAATCCGATTACCAGATGTCCGAATCCTTTCTGGTATGCGCCATTCTGGCGACAACCGGCGGCTTTCTGGATGTTTATACCTATATAACTCGCAGTCAGGTGTTCGCCAACGCGCAGACGGGAAATATTGTCCTTCTTGGACTTGAACTTGCCGAAGGCCACATTGAAAACGCACTCTGTTACCTTGCTCCCATCCTGGCCTTTGCTGCCGGAATCCTCTTTACAGAGATTATCCGATATCTATTTAAGGAATTCAACCTGTTGCACTGGAGACAAATCGTTGTTCTGCTGGAGGCCCTCCTCCTGCTCCTTCCTGCTGCAATTCCGTCAGGTCGTTGGGACATTCTCGTAAACATCCTGATTTCCTTTGCCTGCGCCGTCCAGGTTGAAAGCTTCAGAAAAGTCCATGGTCATGCGGTCGCGACAACCATGTGCACCGGAAATCTTCGCAGCGCCACGGAACAACTGTTCCGCTATCTGAAAACAGGAGATCCTTCGATCCTGTCAGGAATCATCAGCTATTACACCGTAATTTTATTTTTTATTGTCGGAGCTGCGGCAGGAGCGGGAATCACCTTTTTCTTGGCGGAAAAAGCAATCCTGTGCTGTTCTGGACTTCTTGCGGCAAGTTTCGCAATCATGTTTTTTAATAAAAGTCGGACTCAAGAACAGTCTGCGGGATCTCCTCCCGATGCCTGATTCCTCTTGGTGGAAAACGAATATTGCCATTCTCCGCACTGTGGAATTTTTTTCCGCACTCACAAGGAGAGCGTACATATCGCTTCCTGCCAGCCAGAAAAACTGTCGCACATATCCCACCCGGCATCGAAAAATTGCATTCCCAGTCGACGGTGCAATGTAGAGTTCTTGCCCGCTCCATGCCTGTGACAGATTTGCAGAATAAACAGATCTCAAGAGAAACCCCAATGCCAGAATTTGTGGCGTCGATACGTAGTTGAGACAGACTGGAGTCGATCAGATGCTGCAGAACTGATTTTACGATAGCGCTATGGGGGTACAAAACGGCATGGTGTCTTGAAAAGGGCCACTCAAGGAGGATTCTGCGACTGTGCAGGCCAACTTGTTCCGGTCGATTACGACACAAGGAAGTGACGATGGCCAGATAACGAAACGCCGCAATTTCTGTTTTTCTTGAATGAGAGGATCGTAAAAAGTATGGAAGAAAAAATTTTGAGCTGCTGGGAGTATGGTGCCGGAGACGGGATTTGAACCCGTACGTTCACAAGAACTGGGGATTTTAAGTCCCCTGTGTCTGCCTTTCCACCACTCCGGCCACCTGATCTATGCCCCGCACCCTATAAACGTTCCAGACAGTCGGGGCATACTGAAAATAGACTCTTCTCGGAAGGATTCTCTTCTACTCTACTCCCCTCCAAGTTTCAAGCTCCCTGGCAGCAAGGGATCTATCGAAATTTCAAAGTAAAAACTTCAGCAATTGTTGCCCCGTCTCCCAACATTCCAGAAAGGAATCACTTCCGATTGTTCAGGATAATCCGGCGTAGAACCGGCTCACACGACCTTCCCATTCTCTTGCCTCTCAAAGGCTGCTCTTTCGGGTACGCGAAAGAATAAAAGAGTTCAGCTCCTGTCTGCTCTGCTTTTCAGGTATGGCAACAGTTCCAGAGGATGCTGCAACAGGACGTCTGCTCCGGCATGCCCAAGCTCATCAGCCCCCCGGAATCCCCATACGGCTCCCATCGCCCCCATCCCCGCATTTCTGGCCGTAAACATGTCTACATCACTATCCCCGATAAAGGCGACGGCCTGGGGGGGAACATTCATTGCCTTCGCTGCCTGCAACGCCGAAAAGGGGTCAGGCTTGTGCGGAACGTCCGGAGCTGCCCCCTGTACATACGCAAAAGAAATACCCGCAAAAAAATAGGTGAGCATTTCATGCGTCCACTCATGCGGCTTATTGGTCACCACGGCAAGCGGGACTCCCCTGGTCTGCAATACGCTCAAGACCTCGCAAACCCCTGGATAAGGAAGCGTATGCACAGCCCAGTCCCTGGCATAGTATTTTCCGGCGGTTTCGACCAGCCGGCGCAACCCGGCCGAACCAAGGCGTTCGGCTTCTCCATCAGGCAAGGCTCTGAGAATCAACATCTCCAGACCGCTGCCCACAAAATGCCGATAGGCATCAACGGGGTGTGTGGAATACCCGAAGGCGCGCAGCGCCTTATTGCCCGCCTCTGCCAAATCTCCAAGAGAATCAAGCAGTGTTCCATCCAAATCAAACGCTGCGGCATAAAAGCTATGCATCGTATCCATCCTCGGGCAGATCTTCTGCTGCGCTGGTCCCGGCATCCCCAACCAACAGATAACGTTCAAGCAATCTCAATACACGCATACTTCCTGTGCCAGACTTTCCATCAGATCATGCATGGCAACGACCGTGGGATTTCCTTCCGCAAGACCGTACTCACGTGCCAGCATCAGAGGATCCTTCCATGCGAGCTGCACAGTACCCATTGCATCCTTCCAAAGAAGAAAACGCAACGGCAGCTCCAGCGCGACATCAGGTCTCTCCTGCATAAGCAACGTTCCGACCTTCGGATTGCCGAATACAAAAACGATGCAGGGAGCCAGCTCCAGTCCCGCTTCCCGAGCATTTTGCGCATGATCGAACCGGGCAAAAACGGGAATATTGCGTAGCTTCAGAGCTGATTCCAGACGGAGTTTTGCCTCCGCAAACTCATGGCCACAAGCCTTTTGACGTAGAGTTTCATTGTCCATAACGTGCCTCCTGCGGTCTGCAATCTACACTGTCTCTTTTGGGGGAACAATGAGAATGAGGCCGGTTCAACTGAACCGGCCTCATTCTCAAATCTTATCGCTAGGCATTCATCCCCGTCATTTCCGCAATCTGCTCGACATCCTTGTCACCTCTTCCGGAGAGGCAGACCAGAATGGAGCTGTCCCGCGGGAGGGAAGGCGCCATCTTGATGGCTTCTGCCAGAGCATGTGAAGATTCCAGGGCGGGAATGATCCCCTCGGAACGGGAAAGCAGAAAGAACGCATCCAGAGCCTCCTGGTCGGAAATACTGGTATATCGTGCTCGTCCGCTATCCCGGAGATAACTGTGCTCGGGTCCGACAGAAGGATAATCAAGCCCGGCGGAAATGGAATACACAGCCCCGGGTTCGCCCTGCTCATCCTTGATCATGTAGGAACGGAAACCATGCATCACGCCAGGTTCTCCGACACACAGGCTGGCTGCGTGATTACCGTAGCTCAGTCCCCTTCCGGCAGGCTCCACTCCGATCAGGCGCACCTCCGGATCATCAAGAAATCCGGCGAACATGCCGATGGAGTTTGATCCTCCGCCTACACAGGCAATGCAGGCATACGGCAGAACTCCCGTTTCCTCAAGCATCTGCTTCCGCGCTTCCTGTCCGATAACAGACTGGAAATGCCGTACGATAGCAGGGTAAGGATGTGGCCCCACGGCAGACCCAAGTACATAGAACGTCTCAGGGTCATCTACCCACGCGGTCAACGCCTCGTCGACAGCTTCCTTGAGCGTCTGCTGACCGCTGGTTGCGGCGGTTACCGTCGCACCGAGCATCCGCATGCGGATCACGTTGAGCCGCTGGCGCCGCATGTCCTCGGCCCCCATATACACGGTGCATTCCAGTCCCAGCAACGCTGCCGATGCGGCCGCCGCTACGCCATGCTGCCCTGCGCCGGTTTCTGCGATGATCCGTTTCTTGCCCATGCGCTTGGCCAACAGACCCTGTCCCAGCGTATTATTGATCTTGTGCGCACCAAGATGATTCAGGTCCTCACGCTTAAGGTAGATTCGGGCTCCTCCCAAACGGGCGCTCAAATTCGCACAGAAAAAAACAGGATTAGGACGACCGGTATAATGCGTGAAATAGTAGAGAAGTTCGTCCTTGAAAAAAGAATTGTCGCGAAACTTGTCAAATGCTTCCGCCAGTTCCCTCAACCGTTCTTTCAGGGAATCGGGAACGAACTGTCCGCCATAGACCCCGAAAAAACCATCTTCATCGGGCAACTGAGGTTGAAATCCAAGCAAAAAATCGGAAGCATCAGCAGGGAAGGCAATCGACATGGTGTCCCTCTCTTGTCGCCAGGACACCTTCATTTGCAGAAAACCGCGACCAGTGTCCCGGCCGCGGTTAAAATGCTTTTTCAGAATATTGCATAGACCCGGCCCATTCTTAGATGAAGGGGCGCCACCAGCAGGATGCAAGGATAAGGTCGTATTGCGTTTTCATGGGGTTTACCGTATCTCGTTCCATAAAATCTGTCAAGAATGGTTCCCGGAACATCTTCAACGCTCGGTCTTCATCCATCCAGAGCGACAGGGATTACTCGCATCATGCTGCGTACGCCATCCAAACACGTCATACAGACCATCATTTGCCTGATCCTCGTTTATCTGTCCTGGGGTTCCAGCTTCATAGGCATAAAATTCGGACTGACGAGCTTCCCGCCCTTTCTGCTCATAGGCATCCGCATGTTGCTGGCGGGCATCATTCTCTTTACCCTGATCTGGATGCGCGGAGAACGCAATATCCCCACTCTGCAGGACTTCAGGCACACGTTCGTTCTTGCCATCTATATGGTTTTCATTGCCAGCGGCTTTCTGGCCAAGGGACAGGAAACAGTATCGTCGGGAACGGCAGCCATGATCCTTGGGACCACCCCTATCTGGATGGTTCTGGGAGGCTGGCTCATATGGAAGGAAAAACGTCCAACTCCCATCCAGTTCGCAGGGTTGGGAGGCGGTTTTTTCGGCCTTGTTCTGCTCAGCGTTAATCAGGGGATATCGGGAGAAAGCTCTCTGCTGGGCATTCTTCTCGTGCTTTCAGCACCTCTGGCCTGGGTTGTCGGCTCCTTCTATTCCAAAAAACACGCACGGGAAACCCGTCTCTCCGTCATCCAGAACAGCAGTCTGCTCATGGCCGTCGGGGGCATCCAGTGTCTGGCTGCCTCCATCGCTCTTGGTGAGGTCACGGACTTTCATGTCACGGATGTCACCGGCATCGGAGCGGCTGCGCTAATCTATCTGATTTTCTCCGGAGGGATCATCGCTTATACCTGCTATTTCTGGCTGCTCCTGCACACGCGGACAGAAGTGGCCATTTCCTATGAATACGTCAACCCAGTCATTGGCGTATTCCTCGGATGGCTTTTGGCAGATGAACAGGTGGACATTGTTGTGATTCTGGCCTGTCTGCTTACCGTTTCATCCGTCTTTTTCATCGTTTCCGGGCACAGGCGATGAATCGTCCCGTGAGGGGGCGCCTGGCTCCCAGTCCTACCGGCTATCTTCACTTGGGCAATGCCTGGGCATTTCTGCTGGCCTGGGCGGCCTGCCGCAGCCAAAACGGTACGCTGGTCCTGCGTATGGAAGACATAGACCCAGCCCGTTCACAAGCTCTGTATTCAGACGCCATTATGGAGGATCTGCACTGGCTGGGACTGGACTGGGACGAGGGACCGGATATCGGCGGACCTTGCCCGCCCTATGTTCAGAGTGAACGCCTTTCTCTCTACCGAGCTTGCCTGCAGCGGCTTCTTGATATGGGACAGGCCTATCCGTGCTACTGCACACGCAAAGAACTCCGTTCACTTGCAGGCGCGCCCCATGTCGGGGATGCGGGAGCTGCCTATCCGGGAACCTGCCGAACACTTACTCCCGAACAGCGACAGGCACATGAGGCGGCGGGACGCCGTCCCTGCATCCGACTGCTCTGCCCAGAGCGTCCCTACGCCTTCACGGATTCCATTCATGGCACGGTATGCATGACACTCTCTCAATGCGGAGGAGACTTTGCCCTGCAACGTTCAGATGGCGTCGTCGCCTATCAGCTTGCTGCAGCTGTGGATGATGGAACCATGAAAATCTCACAAGTCGTACGCGGTGAGGACATTCTGATATCCACACCGAGACAGCTTGTTCTGTTTGATCTTCTTCATCTTGTTCCACCTGAAGAATATATCCATGTCCCCCTGCTGTGCGATCCCGAAGGGGAACGACTTGCCAAGCGCCATGGCAGCCTCGCACTGCGAGCCTTGCGCGAACGAGGGGTTCGTCCCGAAGCACTGGTAGGCTACCTTGCCTGCAAGGCCGGGTTCCTTGAAACGTATGCCCCTCTGTCTCCCCACAACCTGCTTTCCCGCTTTTCCCTCGAGGGATTGAAAGAAATCCGCTCCCCCCTTTGCATAGAGCCTGATCTTGCCGAAAGACTTATGCATTCCTGAGCCTTTTCCCTTCCCTGGCCGGAGTTGCGTCTTGACCAAAGGGATGCTATTTTTCTGCGGCGTTATACCTTTTCGACTCGGCCACTTCCGGAGTCGATCTCTTTTTGTCCCCTTATCCAAGGATGGTTTTGCCATGACCGCAGCCTCCGTGTTCACTCCCGAATGTCTAGCCAAACTTTTTCCAGCCCAAAGAACCGACGCCTTCTTTGATGCTCTGTTCGGCGACGTTGAGGAGGGGGCCTATGATATCCGCCTCACGCTGGACGATTCCGTAGAATCCGATGGAAATGAACTCCATTTTTTCTTTGAACTGCATCAGCGTCCCGGGCGTTGTCTCGTTTGCAGCCTGACCTATGGGCTGCCTCAGGTATTTGAACGGCATCCCGTCATTAATCTGAAGGGGCTGGTGGCTGATCTGGCCACCCTAGCGAGCTGGGATCTTGACGACGTGTGGTGGCGAATCGGTTCGACGGAAAGTCTCTCCAGCGCACTTCATCGAATTCCCCTGGTCCTTATCCGCAACAAGGGGAAGGCGTCATGCTGACGGTCTCGGAAGACAATGTGGTCATTCGGGTTGTTGAGGAAAAAGGTCCTGTACTCAGCCTTGATATCGGAAGCGGTACTCAGGATGCGCTTCTTGCTCTGCCCGGTCAGCAGCCCGAAAACTGGCCCCATTTTGTTCTTCCTTCTCCTGCACTCAATATAGCTGACCGCATCCGGAAATATACCCATGCGGGACGTTCCGTCTGGCTTTACGGCAGGAACATGGGCGGTGGTTTTTTGGGGGCCGTAAAGGAACAGATTGAAGCAGGCCTGTCTCCCAAAGCGACTCCGGAAGCGGCCATGGCCATTCACGATAATCCCGAACGCGTGCGTTCTTTTGGCATGGAAATTGTTGCAGACCGTCCTTCCGGTCATGCGGCCGTCTGTCTGGCAGACTATGACGCCGGGTTCTGGCAGACTCTGCTTGCATCGGCAGGACTGCCAGAACCCGCGCTTGTGCTAGCTGCGGCACAAGATCATGGATTCCACCCGGAGGGCAATCGAATCGGCCGCTTTCTGCTCTGGAAGGAACTTCTGAATAAAACCGACGGAAACCCGGCTCAGTGGCTTTATGATACTCC
The DNA here is from genome assembly GCA_023403845.1 of Pseudomonadota bacterium. Classification (GTDB taxonomy): domain Bacteria; phylum Desulfobacterota; class Desulfovibrionia; order Desulfovibrionales; family Desulfovibrionaceae; genus Bilophila. Next base: position 132,718 of record JAEYDL010000002.1, on the reverse strand, counting down.
GCCTCCGGCCTGTACTCGTCTGCAATCACTTCAGCAGTGCACGGGAGGCCCTGTCGCCGATACGGGAACCGCCGCAGTTCTCGGAGGACTTGCCACACCTGAGGTCATCAGACGAAGCCAGAGACAGGGCGTGACCATTGTAAATGTGGGGAACAGCCATGTTGCGGCCTTTCTCGTCTACCAGGGAAAAATCCTGGGCATCTATGAACACCATACGGGGCTTCTAGATACGGACGCTCTGTGCTTTGATCTTAAGGAATTTCGTTTCGGGTGGCTTCCGGACGAACAGGTCCGGGCCAAGGGAGGTCATGGCTGCACCTTTCTCTCTCCTCTTCCCCCTGAAGCCGAAGGCTTTGCGCCCACATTCATTGTCGGTCCACGTCGGGAAATGCTTCGTGGGCAGGGGCAGTTCATCGCCCCTTACGGCGACATGATGCTCGCCGGATGTCACGGCCTGCTTTACGGCCTCGGCCTGCGTGAGCAGGGCTGATCCGGTCGGCGCAAAAACATCAACCATAGGAAAAGAGCAATGGAATATTTCGACAAGGCCGAAACATGGGATCGGGAAACCATCGAAGAGGCCCAACTGTCCCGCCTGCGTTCCACCATAGAAAGGGCCAGCCGTTCTCCCTTTTATGCGCAGCGTTTCGCGCAGGCGGGCGTCACGGCTGACAATCTGCGTAATCTTGACGACATCAGACGTATCCCTTTCACTACCAAAGATGATCTGCGCGCCCAGTATCCCTATGGTCTGGCCACCGTACCCACGTCTGAATTCGTACGCATGCATTGCTCAAGCGGCACTACCGGCACTCCCGTAGCCATTTGTCATACGCAGCAAGACATCAATAGCTGGGCAGACCTCATGGCACGCTGTCTGCACATGGTCGGCGTCCGCAAACAGGATATCTTTCAAAATATGTCTGGTTATGGGCTGTTTACCGGAGGACTCGGCATCCATTTCGGAGCCGAGCGCCTCGGCTGCATGACCATTCCCGCCGGAGCGGGCAATTCCAAGCGTCAGCTTAAGCTGGTCCGCGATTTTCAGACCACTGCGGTTCACATTCTCCCCTCCTATGCGCTTCACCTGGGGGCCACATTGCAGGAAGAAGGCGACGACCCCAAGAAACTGCCTTTGCGGATTGCCGTAGTGGGAGCCGAACCTTATTCTGAGGAAACCCGCCGTCGCATTGAAAACATGTTCGACATGAAGGTATATAACTCCTACGGTCTGTCTGAGATGAACGGCCCCGGCGTGGCCTTCGAATGCTGCGAGCAGCATGGGCTGCACCTTTGGGAGGATGCCTATATTGTGGAAATCATAGATCCGGAAACGGGAGAATACGTCAGGGAAGGAGACATCGGCGAACTGGTTCTTACTACGTTGTGCCGACACGGCATGCCTGTACTTCGCTACCGGACACGTGACCTCAGTCGCTTCATCCCCGGAGAGTGCCCCTGCGGCCGGCAGCACCGGCGCATAGATCGTATTCTGGGACGTTCCGACGACATGCTCATCGTTAAGGGCGTCAATATCTATCCCATGCAGGTGGAACGCGTGCTCATGGCCTATCCCGAAGTCGGCCAAAACTACCGCATCGTTCTGGAACGGGATGGTCTCAAGGACATGATGAAGGTGCAAGTCGAAATTCGGGAGGAAAGCTTCGTCGAAGACATGCGCATCCTGAAAGGCTTGCAGGATACCATCGCACGGGCTCTGCGGGATGAAATTCTGGTCACGCCCAAGGTTGAGCTTGTGCAGCACAACTCCCTCCCCCGCGCCGAGGGCAAAGCCCAACGGGTACAGGATCTGCGCAGCAAGAACTGATCCCCTGTTCCATTTGAATGCCCCGGAGAAGATCTTTCTGCACACGGCCTCCGGGCAAGTGAAAAGAGGATCGGCGGGATGCCGATCCTCTTTTCTGTACGGGAGACCTGTCCCTCCCAAATTATCCAAGAATTTCGCTAAACGTCTGAATTCTGGTCTTAACCTGCTCAAACGACCCGGATTCCTGGTCGACTTCAATCATAAGGTTGCGCACGCCTGCGGCGTCCATCTGGGGATAGAAGATCGGATAGTCAAACTCTTCAGGATCACAGAACTTCATCATGCAGATGATGACAGCATCGGCTTCATATCGACGCGCCATATCGATAAGCATCTGCCCGCGTTTCTTTTTGGTATCCGTCGCCAGCGAACACCCCTCGAAGTCCTGCCACCATTTGGCCAGTCTGTACAACGGTCCCTTTTCCGCTGGAGCATCCGGAACGTCAATGCGGAATTGCCGGGATTCCTGAGCCAGATCATCAGCTACGACGGCGAATTCATTTTCCTTGAAAATATCAAGTAATTCATTGGGTTCAGCCAATATTCCGGAAAGAATGACCCTCTTGCCCATCCAGGGCTGCACAGGTTGCTTGCGGATCTCACTGATGAGTTCCCTGACCAGAGCCGTATGCTTTCCCTTTTCCATGAAAAAACGCGCCTTGATGACGGCATGTCGTTTCACCGGATCAAGAATCTGAGGATACTGACCGGCCACATCGGAGAATTCGCGCATGACCTGGCGGTTTTCATTGTACACGGCGATACTTGCAGAAATGGACTCGTCGGAGATGGTTTCCCCAAGAATGGATTCGAGTTTTCCCTTCAGCAGCTTGTATTCTTCCACAAGAAAGGAATTGGCCGATTCCAGCTTTCTGTTCTGCGGATGGGTGAACACGATGACGGGAGCCTTACCCTTCCACTTCTGGCTCATGCACTTTAATGTATCGCAGGGCACGGAAAAAACGACAGCCTTCAGCATGTCATACGCACCTTCGAGCTCTAGCTCCATAACCGACTGCATGATGGAGCAGGCGAAGGGAGGCAGATAGGCACGAGCTTTGGAAATGGTCTTCTGTCCGCCCCACATCCCGACAGGCAGATATCCGGCGGCATGAATGATCTCTTCAGGAGCGTACACAGGCATCACGCCTATCGCGCCCTTTCCCGTCTCCCGCGTATAGTCCTCGACAGCCTGCTTCGGATTGTTCGCTACAGCCTGAAGCTCCCTGATAATTTCAGCTATACGGCTCATGGCTATGCTCCTTTGTTCATCATTTCGTCCAGCGCCTGCACGCGCGTGTCAAACTGGGCCGGAGCGAAGTTGCGGGGATCAGTCTGGTCGCCGTCAAAGGTGACATAGGGGATTCCCAGGTTTTTCTGCACGAGTTCCGCCGTATCGAAATTCAGGAACGTCATCAGCTTGCAGCTTCTGTTCATATGCACAAGCATGCCGTCACATTTGCCGTGGCGGGCTACTTCGGTCAAGACATCCGACCTGTGCTCCAGACACGTATTGATATAAACCTTGGTGTAGGCTTCGGCCATGGACTTCAGATCCCCGGGAGTATAGGTCAAATTCCAGATGCCCGGATAGGCTGATCCGGTCATCAGGGAACCCATTCCCTTCAGCGTCTTGAACGTATGGCTCAGATACGTCCAGACAGCTATCCCCTCCCAGGTGACACGTGTCTTTTCATTGTCGCCGAAGGCAAACTTTCCGGCTTTCAGTTTTTCTTCCAGTTCGTCCGCAAACTTGCGGAAGGTAATCTCCGCATAATCGCGGCTTCTGGCGCAGACGATGAGTCCCATGTAGTTGAACAGATCGAATCCGTTCAGAGGCGACGGCTTATCGGACAGGAACTTGGCAACCCGATTCCATTGCTCCACGGAGCGCTGGGTCTGCTGCTGTACTTCAAAAAAACGGTCATAGTCGAACTTGCGTCCGCAGATTTCCTCAAGTTGTGAGATCGCATGCCTGAATTCATCCGCAATGTATTCCTTGGCGTATTCCGGAACCGGCATGGTGTGGTTGAACGGCACATCAATCACGATGTAGGGAATATGCAGTTCTGCAGCCAAGTTTTCATACCACTTGAGGAGCGTATTGCAGATATTGTTGCAGGTGATGATCAGATCCGGCAACGGTACATCCGCTGCTGGGGAATTGGCCAACTTTTCCGGAGTCTTGCCAGTGAGAGCCTTTTCCTTCAGCAGTTCCATATACCCCATGTTGATGCGGGCGTAGGAACAGATATCAACAGAATATCCCTTCTGACTTGCCACTTCGAGCATGTCCAGCGCGCCCTTGCGAGCGCCGATTCCAGCTGCATGCGTTTCGGGGTAAACCATGGCGATATCCATGGCCACGCACATTTCCGGCGGCGCGACAGAAGCGGACCAGCAAACCAGCTTGCCATTTTTCTTCGCTTCACGCGCCTCCTCGTCCAGACGGGCCTGAAACAGTCCCAACAGTTCCTTCGAACTCATTTCTTCATAGTTCATTGCAGAGCCTCCTGCTTTTTAACATCCCCATAAGCCAGCAAGGCCGCGCCGAGAGCCCCTGTCAACTGCGGATGAGGCGCTACCGTCACTGTTTTGCCCAGCTCCCTGCAAATGGCGTCCACCACTCCGGCATTTTGGGCGACACCGCCGCACATCACGATATCTTCGCGGATGACGGCACGATAGGCCAATGCGCACGCCTTGCTGGCAACGGATTGGTGTACCCCGGCAATAATATTTTCCTTGGCCACCCCACGCGAAAGCAGAGAAATGACTTCCGATTCCGCAAAAACTGTACATGTGCTGCTTACGGAAGCGGGTTCCTTGGCTCTGAAATGGTACTCCGCCATTTCGTCCAGCCCGACTTCCAGCACGCGGGACATGACCTCAAGAAACCGCCCTGTTCCTGCTGCGCACTTGTCGTTCATAAAAAATTTCTGAATATTGCCATGCGGGTCCAGGGAAATCGCCTTGGCATCCTGTCCACCTATATCAATGATTGTTCCGGCAGACGGACAAAGAAAATGAATGCCAGCCCCATGGCAGGTGATTTCACTGATCTGTCGATTGGCCTCATTTACGGAAAATCTGCCGTACCCAGTAGCGACCGTATAGCGAATGTCTCCCCAGTCCAGCCCAGATTCGGCAAAAAGCTCGGTCAGCAGGCGTCCTGGACCTGATGTCCCCGTCCCAGCCTGTACGGCTCTTTCGGCCACAAGATCCCTGCCGTCTTTCAAGATGACGGCCTTACTCGATGCAGAACCGATATCTATTCCTAATGTATACATAAAAATCCTGCCTCTTCGGCTTGTTACGGCGGATACGGAAAAGGAGCGCCGTTTCCCGGTCGTCTCTGAATGGTCAAGGAATCCCCAGCTGACTTTTCGTATGAAGCCGAAAAGTTCCCATAACATCCCGTAAGCGCGGGGCGGTTTTTCTGCCGCCCCGCCGGAAGGAGGGATCAGCGTTGAATGGGGGCTACGGTCTGAACGAATTCAAACAGGATATGCTCGGAAAACTTGGGACGCAGGAAATTTACGATGATATCGGGCGTTCCCACAACGGCCTTGGACTCCAGCATCTGCTTGCCCTGCTCTTCAAATTCCTTGCGCACGGCTTCCACATCGTCCACTTCGAAGGCGATGTGATGAATACCCCCCCGCCCATTATTGTACTTGGTCAAAACACCTTCATGCGGGATGATGAATTCAATGGGGCTTTCCGTCGGGCCGTACTTGGTGAAGATGACGTCGGCAAAATAACTGTCGACATAACCGCGATAATCCTCTTCCAGATTAAAAAGATTCATAATATTCTTCGCGGTTTCTTCGGAAGGGACGACCACACCGATGTGATGCACTCTCATGGGTTTCATTGCTGCTCTCCTGATCGCTGAGTGTTGATGCAAATGCCAGAAAGACAAATCCTGAGATCCATTATTTCAGGCCCATGGACGCATCGGTGAAAATCCGTGCATCCATGAGTCTTGGAGGTACTTCCATCTTTGGCGCAAAATCCATATGCGCCAATATGTCCTTTTCGATATCAATGCCGGGGGCCACTTCAATCAGATGCAGTCCGTCGGGACGCAACTCGAATACGGCACGTTCCGTGATGTACAGAACAGGCTGACCAGTGGCCACGGCATTTTCTCCGCTGAACGTCACATGTCCAACCTGCTGCACGAATTTCCGGGAGGATCCTTCCTGAAGAATGGTCAGCTTTCCATCACCAGCAGCGATCTTCAATCCCTTGGCCGTAAAGGATCCGCAGAAAAACACCCGTTTGGCGTTCTGGGAAATGTTGATGAAGCCGCCGCAGCCAGTCACGCGGGAACCCAGCTTGCTGACGTTGATGTTCCCCTTCGCATCGCATTCCGCAAGGCCGAGGTACGCCAGGTCAAGCCCTCCCCCATCATAAAAATCAAACTGATAGGCCTGATCAAGAATGCAGTCCGGATCAAGCGAAAGCCCGAACAGCTTGCCCCCACAAGGGACGCCGCCCACCGGCCCGCTCTCTACGGTGAGGGTCATATATTCGCCGATTCCCTCTTCCGCAGCGACGGAAGCCACCATTTCCGGAACGCCCACACCGAGGTTGACCATGCTTCCCCGTTTCAGCTCCATGGCTGCCCTGCGGCCAATGATTTTCCGTTCATCAAGTCTGGCGGCAGGAAGGCTGTCCAAAGGAATGACGACTTCCCCGTAGCTGCAGGGCGAGAGCACGCTATCGTTTTCAGGACGATTTTCCTCAGGGCGTACGGTTACGATAGCATCGACATAACTATGAGGAATTTTGACGAGTTTTGGGTCAAGGGTCCCGTTCTTGACGACCCGCTCCACCTGGACGATAACTTTGCCGCCGGAATTATGTGTTGCCTGAGCCATGGAAGTGGCATCCAGCGTCACACCTTCTTTTTCCATGGCGATATTGCCCTTTTCATCCGCAGTGGTCGCCCGGATGAAACAGACGTTGATGGGAGCAGCCTTGTAGAAAAGCAGCTCGCGCCCGCCAAGCGTCACCACTTCTACGATATCTTCCTTGGTTCGGGCATTCAGCTTGCCCCCATCAAGCCGAGGATCCACAAAAGTTTTCAGTCCTACATGGGTCAGCGTACCAACCTTGCCCGCCGCGATATCGCGAAACATCTGGGAAAGGGTTCCCTGCGGCAGATTGTAGGCCTCGATCTTTTCCTCAACGGCCAGTTTTCCCAGCTTCGGGGCGAGATTCCAATGGCCTGCTATGACGCGTTTCAATAATCCTTCATGACCGAGATGGTTTACGGCCATATCCTTTCCATCGCCCTGACCAGCAGCATAAAACAGCGTCAGGTTACACGGGGAGCCCGTTTCCAGAAAGCGCTTCTCCAGCGCTGCGGATAAAACGTCGGGATTTCCTGTCTGCACAAATCCGGAGGTGGAAAGCGTGTCTCCATCCTGAATCATGGCCACGGCGGCTTCAGCCGACATATGCTTGCTCATAAAAACTCCACTGCCTTTCCGTATGAAGTACATCCGAGCAACGGCCTTGCCGTTCCTCATATCACACAAAAATCTTGAGGCATCCCTTCAGAGTTTGTTCCGTATTCTGCCTCAACGCTGATGTTTCACTTCTTGCAGAAGACATGCCAACCTGGACATATCGCGAAAAACACAGAAAAAATTAATACAATCGATTGATTTAATTTTATATCCTGAGAAAACAGGAAAAATGAGACATGAAGATGACGTCCGCAGCTTCATGTCTTCCTGTTTATACAATATGTAGGATAAAAACTACATATTGTATAAACCAAAAGACTATATATCGGCCTGCACGGACTCTTCTCCATCGAAGTCCCGGACCTCTGGCCAATCACAGGTCGATATGGTTGTTGTTCTCCAGCATTCAGATTGCTGCAAGCCATATAAAAAATTCTGGAAAGGCATGACTGGAGGGGAAGATCTGACTCTGGGAATCACGTCTCGGTCATCCCTCTGGAATAATCTCTTGCAGAAAGAAACAGGAATAAAGCAGTACCGGGATATGGGAGCAGATGGAATGCCGTTCTCAATTCAAAGCAGAGAGGGGAACAGGAAGCTTGCAGACTACCCGGAGGAAAACTCAGCCGTTCCTCAGAGCGGTTATGTCGATTCCAAGTCCGGCCATTTTAGCGTACAGCGTTGTGCGATGCACGCCAAGGCGTTTCGCAGCCCGCGTACAATTAAAATGACACGCCGAAAGAGCATCCAGAATAAGCTGCCGTTCCCTGTCCGCCTGCTCCGACTTCAATCCTCCAAAATCAGTGACAGGGGAAGAAAGAGACGGCTCGTTAGGGGGGACATCGTCCATCTGGGCATTGGCATCGACGGAACCGCTGGACGCGAGCATGAATTTCGACGGCGCCTGAACACCGCACGCCTTTTCCCGCGTCGCATCGGGAAGAGACACAAAGCGCCCTGCTCTCAAGTCCATTGCGAACGACAGATTGCCGGGTTTGATAACATTGTCTTCCGTCAACATGAAGGCACGCCCAAGCTCATTGCGCAGCTCCCTGATGTTTCCCGGCCATGAGTAGGAACGCATAAGCGAAAGCGCCTCGTCCGAAATGACTATCTCCCGCTTGTACTGCTCATTGAGTTCTCCCAGAATCCCTGACGTCAACTCATGGATGTCCCCCAACCTCTCCCGGAGTGGAGGTATATGCACCGTCAGAACATTAAGCCGATAAAACAGATCGGAACGAAAGGCATTTTCAGCAATTCGCTGCTTGAGATCCAGATTCGTGGCGGCGATGATCCGCACGTCCACGGGAATGCTCTTTTCCGACCCTATCTTCTCAACTTCCCGTTCCTGAAGCACACGCAACAATTTGGCCTGCATGCTGAAAGGCATGTCTCCTATTTCATCCAGAAACAACGTTCCGCCATTGGCCAGTTCGAACTTGCCCTTCTTGCCTCCCTTGCGGCTTCCGGTAAACGCGCCCTCGGCATAGCCGAACAGTTCAGATTCAAACAGTTCTGCCGGAATAGCCGCACAGTTGACCCTGATCAGCGGACCTCGCCGGCGTTCGCTTGCATGATGAATCGCGGTGGCGAAAACTTCCTTTCCTGATCCGGTTTCCCCGAGAAGGAGAATGGGCAGGTCATTATGCGCAAAGCGTTCTGCCAGCTTCTTGGCCTCGTTGAAGGCACGACTGGAACTCAGCATATTGCCAAAATAGAACTTGCTGATTCCGTGACGCTGCAGCTCGGTACGGTAGAAGGCCAGTTCTTCACCAAGATTCTGAATGGTCTGGGCGAGTTCCATGGTTTTTTTCGGGAAGCGGATTATTCCGATGCCGGCAATGATGATATCCCCATCCCAGACAGGAATACGGCAGGCGGTCGTAAAACGGTTTCCTGAATACTTATGAATATCGTCGATATGCGATTCACCAGTCTGGATAATTTCAGGAAGCCGACTGTTCGGCAAGATATCAAGAACGGGTTTCCCCAGAACATTTTCCCGCTTTACGCCGAGGAATTCGCAGTAGGACTGGTTCATCTCCACAATGAGGCCTTCTCTGTTCACCACCAGAAAAGCATCGCCGCTGTTTTCCAGGACAGTCCTGAAATACAGATTGCGGTAATACAGCTCTGTATAGGAAAGGGAAGACTTGTCCCGCATATCCATAGACATTCCTCAATGGATGTGTTCGTGGGAATCATCCTGTCGGCGTGCACGGAGCTGCCCAGCGCACGCCGACAGATCATGCAACGGCAGGCGCCGCCGGATTCTTAAGACAACTCGAGGATTACATTCGCCATCATTCTCAAAAAAATCCAACCAGACAGAGAATTCCCATCACCGCCAGAGCCATAAGACCAGCTACAGCATCATCAATCATGACGCCATAACCGGCAGGAAGCCATGTTTCCGAGGCATGCACAAGCCAGGGTTTCCACATGTCGAACAAACGAAACAGTAGAAAAGCTACCATAATCTGGAGCAAACCGGGCTGCCTGAACGGCAACAGAACGATCCACAAGCCCAACAGCTCGTCAATAACTATGGAACCAGGGTCCTTGCAGTCCATAAGGCGCTCCACCCGGGTTGCGGCCAGAGCACCGCTCCAAAATATGAGCGCCAGCACGACAACCCGCGCCGTAAAGGACAGCGGAAGAAAGAGAAAGGGTGCCAAAACCGCAGCCAGGGCAGAACCGCAGGTGCCGGGCATGACAGGAGACAGCCCAGCAATAAGCAGACGGCAATAGCCAAGACTTACGGCATCAAGGAAATTCTTTGAAAACGGCATGACGATCTCGGGCGCTTCTAGAAATGTTCCACCGAAACAGAAAGATCAGTTTCGAACAGGGTAGCGACCGCATGCGAACTTCTCGCCTTCAGGACAATACCCGAGCCGTTCACATTTGGCCCCAGCCACGGCAAAAACGGCAGGAAGCACTTCCCGGCAGAGGGCAAGCATGGCATTCGCGACATGCCGGATTTCCCACTGAGCACGAGTACAGCACCGATGTTCGAAGAAATTCAGCAAGGTCCGACAGTTCATGGTCACCACGATATTTGTCGTCGTGGCCTGCGGCAAAACGAACCGGGCATCTTCATTGACCGTGCTCCCCTTCCGTCCGGCGGCTTCAAGCAGAGCCTTCAGATCTCTGTACCCCTCGCCGATCATTTCCATGATCTGGGTAAAACGTTCGGCAGATTCAGGATGTTGAGCGATGGCCGGAGGCATTATGTAATCGAAATGCGACCCGTCAACATATCGCTGGCTCTGCTGCGAATAGGACGCTATGCGATGTCGAACCAACTGATGGGTCAACGCCCGGGAAACGCCGCTGAGCGCGAACGTGAACGAGACGTGTTCGACGGGACTCGTGTGGCCAGAAGCCATGATGGTAGAAACGAATTCAGCCTGAACTTCCCGGCTGATATCGCCGGCTACAAGACGTGGCCACATATCCGCTACGAAACCGGCATGGTAACACTGACGAAATGCAGCATAAATCAGCGCAAGTGGGTTGGGCGTAAAGGAAAGCAGTTCTACTCTGGGCTGGACCGCGGGCATGAACACCTCCGATTATCCAAGCATATTAAGATGCTTATAGGCTTTTGCCGTCGCCATTCTTCCGCGTGATGTCCGTTTCAGGAATCCACACTGAATAAGATACGGCTCATAAATATCTTCAATGGTCCGCACTTCCTCGGAACAGGCAACCGCCAGAGTCTTCACCCCCACAGGGCCTCCCCCATATACGTCCACCAGAACCCGAAGAAGCTTGCGATCCATCTGGTCCAGACCATTTTCATCCACGTCCAGACGCTGCAAGGCATGCGTTGCCTGTTCGCCGTCCACGACGCCCGAACCATACACGGCGGCAAAATCCCGAACGCGCCGGAGCAGGCGATTGGCAATCCGTGGGGTCCCCCGGGAGCGCCGTCCTATTTCCAGAGCCCCCTCCTGCGTAATTTCGACGCCAAGAATACGCGCGGCACGCAGGACCACCCGCGCAAGTTCTTCAGGCGTATAAAACTCCAGACGACTGATGATTCCGAAACGATCCCGCAGGGGTGAAGACAGCAACCCGATGCGTGTAGTCGCCCCGACGAGGGTGAACGGTTCAAGATCTATCTTGACAGTCCGCGCTGCAGGTCCCTGCCCGATCAACAGGTCGATCTTGTAGTCCTCCAGTGCAGGATAAAGGATTTCCTCCACGGTTACCGGCATGCGATGGATTTCATCCACAAACAGAATATCATGACGGGAGAGGTTGGTCAGAATTGCGGCGAGATCTCCACTTCGTTCAAGTACGGGTCCCGAGGTGCATACAAGGTTGACCCCCAGTTCCGCTGCCATGATCTGAGCCAGCGTGGTCTTTCCCAATCCCGGGTTGCCGTAAAAAAGGACATGATCCATTGCCTGGCCGCGTTCTCGAGCGGCATTGAGAAAAACCCTGAGATTGGCCCTCAATTCATCCTGGCCGATGAAGTCCTCCAGGCGTGCCGGCCGGATGGATTCATCGGGAGATGCTGAAATCTCTGGATCCGGAAGGAAAAGTCCATCCGGAGAGGTACCCGTCTTTGTAGTGCCTGCCATATTTTTCCTCAGGTTTTTACAATGGTGCTCAACTGCGCTCACGGGCCAGAGCCTTCAACGCGGCCCTGAGTGCTCCGCTTACGTCCAGATCCGGCTCATCGCGCAGAACGGTCTTCAAAACCGAGGAGGCCTCGCTTTCCGTATAGCCAAGCCCTTCAAGACCTGTAAGGGCATCCTTGAATACGCTGCCCGGCGCCCCAACAGCCAAAGCCGCTGCCGCGGGGTTGTCCTCAACCTTGAGTTTGTACTTGAGTTCAAGAAAAATATGCTGCGCCGTCTTCTTGCCGATGCCGGAAACCTGAGTCAGCGCGAGCACATCTTCATCGAGAACCAGACGCCGTAAATCATCAGGCCGGAACGTGGACAGAATGCCGAGTGCCGTTCGGGCACCGACCTTGGAAATGGACGTCAGGACAATAAAAGTCTGTCGTTCATCCCAGGAATCAAAGCCAAACAGCTCCTGCGCATCTTCACGCACCACAAGGCAGGTATAGAAACGGACCAATCCGCCGCGATCCGGCAGACGGGACAACGACTGCGTCGGGAGATATATCTCGTAGCCGATCCCACCTTCAGTGACGACCACACAGGACGAACCACATATTTCGACCAATCTCCCTTCTACATATGCAATCATGATTTCTCCTGTTTCTATTCTCGAAGCAGTGCGAACGTTGCCGCTTTCCTCCTATAGCTCAAACCCGTACGAGAGAAAAGGCCTCCTTCTGAGGCAGGAATGCGGGCTGCCTGTTTTCGGGAAAACGGCTTCCTGAAAATAATAGGCCGTCGTCCCCGGGAGAAAGGACGACGGCCCAGAAACTGGAGGGAAGTTCACGAGGTTATGCTGCGCGGCGAACGTCATTCATGCGTTCGGCAGCGACAGGAGCGGCGCTGCGCAGGTTCAATCCGGCATAGGATTCGCGGCTCAGCAATACGGAGTTCCCGGAAGCGAAGGATGCCCGATCCTGAAGCTCAAACGCGAAGATCGGGGCAAGAATAACTGCGACACCGAGGAAATTGAACGCTCCGGGTTCGGCGAAGAATCCGGGCTGCATGGAACCGCCGGTGAGTACGGACCCCATGAAGCCGAGCAGAACAGCGGTCACCATGGAGGATTCATAACGGTTGTAGGCGAAAGTAGTAACAGCGACAAAGACGGTCAGAGAAGCAAGCATGGTCAGGGAAGTCATGGCAGTATCCTTATTGATATATTTTGTAGTTAGCTGTTGCAAAACGAATAGCCGTCAAGCTGCGTGGCGAACATCATTCATGCGTTCGGCAGCGACAGGAGCGGCGCTGCGCAGGTTCAGCCCGGCATAGGATTCACGACTCAGCAATACGAAGTTCCCGGAAGCGAAGGACGTGCGATCCTGAAGCTCAAACGCGAAGATCGGGGCAAGAATAACTGCGACACCGAGGAAATTGAACGCTCCGGGTTCGGCAAAAAATCCGGGCTGCATGGAACCGCCGGTGAGTACGGACCCCATGAAGCCGAGCAAAACAGCGGTCACCATGGAGGATTCATAACGGTTGTAGGCGAAAGTAGTAACAGCGACAAAGACGATCAAAGAAGCAAGCATGGTCAGGGAGGTCATAACGATATCCTCTTGGGGTAACAGGTTGATGAGGAATTTAAAAATCGTTCGACATTTTCAAATTTCATTCGCCGATGACAAATATTTATGCCATACTGCGGCCTATGTCAAGAAAAAATGTAAACACAATTTGATAATAATGAATTTTTCATTCTTTTTAAATTTTATAATAAAAAATATAATTATATAAATATGTTATGTACAGACTACCATTTAATTTCATTCGGTATAAGCAAACAACGTTCATAAAAATGGTCTTTTCATGCCTGCTGCTCTGGATATATGACCCAACATATCATAAGGTAAGTATAGAAAACATTCCTGAACAACTGATTTTCATTCTGCCATTCACTGGAGACAGAGGTACGGGGCCGTCGAGTCCGGTGTTTTCGACTTCCCGGCTGAAACTGGGTATCCGTATTGACACCCAAGTGGCTTTCCGCTCATAAAAAAAGAGGTCCAACGCCCCCTTTTTAAGACAACATCGTGATTTATATATTGTTCTTTAACTATTGTCTTCCTGTTCCGCAAATCCTGCCAGATCAGAATCTCCGCTGAACAAGGCTTTCCTCCATTTTTCAAGGACGCATCGTGGAAAACTCATCCAGCTTCTTCCGCAACTGTCAGTGCTCCTACTTTCCCTGCCATAAGGGAGCCGATCCCGAAACGTTCAACTGTCTGTTCTGCTACTGCCCGCTCTATCTGGCTCCGTATTGCATCGGTCAGCCATCATGGCTCCCCAGCGGCGTGAAGGACTGCACCGGGTGCATGGAACCTCACCGCCCTGAAAATTATCCCAAGATCATCAGGGAACTTTCCAAAATCATCAGAGAGCGGGCGTCCAGCCTTCCAAAAGGCAATCACCCCGAATAAGCTCTACCAGCTGGCGAAAGGATGCTCGGCAAGCCTGGCGTTCGAATATCGCCGATCATGCGTAACCTCCTTGCCCACCCATGGGGGAAGGTCAAACGTTTCCGTTTCGCTTTCCAGTTCTATTTCCGCGACGACCAACCCGGCATTTTCTCCATCAAATACGTCCACAACCCACGTCTTCCCGGCATATGGAACAGCATACCGCGTCTTATGAATCAACGGCTGTCCAGCCAGCGTATCCAGCATGGCGTCGGCATCGACCAAAGGAATCTCGTACTCATATTCCATCCGGGAAATTCCCCGTGTGGGTCCCTTGATGGTCAGAACTCCCCGAGTGCCTTCCGTGCGAATACGGACGCTGCACGGCCCCTTTTGCAAATACCCCTGCCGAAACGGCACGCCTTTGCCCAAGCCTTTCCACCCCTCTCCAGAAACCAGAAATTTTCTTTCGATTTCAATCCCCATCATGTGTCTCCCTCTCGTTTCATGTCATGGCTGCTTGCCCTGTCGCCGCACAAGCAATTGCTTGCGGACCGAAGACAAACGGTATATGTATTCCAGTTCATTCAGTTACTACGCGTCCAATCTTCCGGTCTGCCTTTCCGGTCCGCCCGGTCAATCTTTATGAGGATACATCCTTGAACGAACTGATCCGTAATGAAAAGCTGCGTAATGTCGCCATCATCGCCCACGTTGACCACGGCAAGACAACTCTTGTCGATGCCCTTTTCCGCCAGAGCGGCATTTTCCGAGAAGACCAGCAAATTGATGATCGTATCATGGACAGCATGGATCTGGAACGGGAACGCGGCATTACCATTTCGGCCAAGAACTGTGCAGTAAGCTGGAAAGGCGTCAAGATCAATATAATAGATACCCCCGGTCACGCCGACTTTGGAGGCGAGGTGGAACGAGCCTTGTCCATGGCCGATGGAGCCATTCTGCTCGTAGATGCGGCCGAAGGCCCACTGCCTCAAACCCGCTTCGTGCTCCGCAAGACGCTTGAAGCCGGCCTCAAGGTCATCGTCATCATCAACAAAATAGACCGCAAGGACGCCCGCGCACAGGAAGTCCTCAATGAGGTCTACGACTTGTTCATTGATCTGGACGCCACGGAAGAGCAACTTGAGTTTCCGGTTCTTTACGCCATCGGGCGCGACGCCGTGGCCATGCGCAACCTTGACGACGAGCGTGTGGACCTCTCTCCCCTTTTTGAAACCATCCTTGAAGTGATTCCCGGCCCCACCTATGATCCGCAAGAACCTTTTCAGATGCTCGTTTCCGATCTGGCCTATTCCGAATACCTGGGACGCATGGCTGTCGGGCGAAGCCTGCATGGTCAGGTTCATTCCAAGGATGCTCTGGTCTGCGTCAACGAATCCGGCACTCCTGTGCCGTTGCGCGTATCCAAGTTGCAGGCGTATGAAGGTCTCAGACTCGTTGAAATCGAAGAAACCATGCCCGGGGATATCGTCGTCATTGCTGGTATGGAAGATGTCGCCATCGGCGATACCATCTGCACGAAGGACGAAATCAGAGTGCTTCCCCGTCTGAGAGTGGACGAGCCCACAGTGGCCATGCGCTTCACCATCAACACTTCTCCTCTTGCCGGTCGTGATGGAAAGAATGTGCAGTCTCGAAAAATCCGTGACCGTCTCCTCAAGGAAACCCTGCTCAACGTGGCCATTCGCGTTGAAGAATCCGAGGAAAAGGACAGCTTTATCGTCAAGGGACGCGGAGAATTCCAAATGGCCATTCTGATAGAAACCATGCGCCGTGAGGATTTCGAACTCTGCGTTGGAAGACCTGAGGTCATCCTTAAAAAGGATGAGAATGGAAATGTACTGGAACCCATTGAACAGCTGTACGTGGATTGCGACGAAGCCTTCATGGGCGTGGTGACTGACAAACTCGCCCAGCGCAAGGGCCGTATGGTCAACTGCGTCAATAATGGCACGGGGCGAGTCAGGCTGGAGTTTTCTGTGCCCTCACGTGGGCTTATCGGTTATCGCGATGAATTTCTTACGGATACCAAGGGTACCGGCATCATGAACTCGCTTCTCGCCGGTTATGAGTCCTGGCGCGGGGACTTCCCGAGTCGTTTCTCTGGTTCCATCGTCTCCGACCGCGCCGGGTCGGCCGTCGCCTATGCGCTCTTCAATCTTGAGCCGCGCGGCCAACTGTTTGTCGTACCCGGCGATCCCGTCTATGAAGGCATGATTGTAGGTGAACACAATCGTGACAACGACATCGACGTAAACCCGACCAAAGAAAAGAAACTTACCAACTTGCGGGCATCCGGCAAGGACGAAGCCGTCATTCTGACGCCCGTGCGTCCCATGACGCTGGAACATGCCCTGCATTTCGTACGTGAGGATGAAATGGTGGAAGTTACGCCTCACGCCATCCGTCTGCGCAAGACGGAGCTGAATGCTCTGAAGCGGTACCAGACCATGGGCAGGAAAAAGGCCGCAGCCATCGGAAAAGGACTGTAGCTTTCCATAGGGTATGGAGAAGGCCAGCCCTTAAGGGTTGGCCTTTTCTCCATACCCACCACAAGAACATTATGCAGTGAGGTGCTGGCGGATTCAAAGTTCAGCCGCTCTGGCCTCCTTCTTTCTGGCCTGACTGCCTGCAGGCTCTAATCTTCTCCGGGCTGTGCCCTGTCTCTCTGTCCACTTCGCCCCGATCAAACACAACAAGTGCGTATCGCAAAGGACGGCATGCCGCATGGCGGAAAAGCCGTGCCCTGCTCAACAGGACATAAAAAGTCCCCCTCCCACCATAACCCGGAAGGGGGATTTCAACATCGCAGCGGCAAGCTGCTTTTCCCAACTGTCTCACAACATCCTGCAGCAAAGGTTCCTGCTGTCCTTACGCTACAGAAGCAAAATTCCCCCGCTTGCGGCGCTGACGAGAAGCAGAACCAGCGCAAAGACCATCCCCACTTTATGGCGCATGGGTAAAGCACTCCGCGCGATCGCCGTCCAGATCACGCTTGCAAGAAGCAGCGGAATAAACAGGCAGAGCATGAAAAAGAGCGTGGAACCATCACGAAGAACCCAGCCGCCTCGGAAAAGAACGGCTCCCTGTATACCGGCGAGCAGGAGCAGCGTCATCCATCCGCCCCAGGCTGCCCACTCCCCGCACCATTTGGCGGCAAAGACGTAATAATCGCGACCGTAATCATCGATCCTGCGGCGCAGCAAAAGCCAGAAAAGTCCCACTCCGCCGGCCGCAGCCACTTCCAGTCCGTGCAGCAACAAGACGGACAACCAGAAAGGATCGCTGGCCGAGGGAATAAAGAGATCGACCAACGTCTGGAAATCCAGAGGTTCTGACAGAGTAATAGCCTGAAAATAGACCCGTCCAAGCAGCAGACTGATTACGGGCAATGCGGCAAGGCAGCTTCCTGCCAGAAAAATCAGAATGCCATGAAGAACCGGCATCCCCCGCAGCCCCTTCCAGCCGGCCATGACTGCCGTCCACAGAACAGCGCCTGCCAGCAGGCAACCTCCCCCTGCATAAAGTCCGAATCGAAGTATGGGATGCAGGAGACCGGAGGCCTGCTGCGTGAATTCGAAATAGCCGAAAGAAGCACAGACGCAAATCAGGAAAATCCAGTTCAGCAGCGTGATGAACCTTCCCAGCTGGCGTGAACAGCGCTCAAACAGGCTCCGGCGTCCGTAGTGCCCCTTTATCAGACCATAAAACACGATAAACGGCAGCATGGCCGTCGCGAGATAAAGGCACAGAGGAATTCCAAACAGAGCCAGTTTTCCCCAGGTGGGCAGCAGCCCCGGGGCAAAATCCGGAAATACATTTGAAATTCCAGAAAAAATATCCGTTATGCTTTTTGCGTCCATGGATTCCTTACCTGCGAAGCGTTCAGGGAAACGAGAGCCTCAAAGACATCCGCTACAGAAGTCGCTCTCAAAATGGGTCGTGTGCATTAAAAAGTAAACCCTGCACGTCAGATTTTTGAAAAAAAGTTCCTGCATGTTTTTTTCCGAAGGATCTCCTGGCCGCGTCATCTGGCTGCCCAGAAGAAGAAATTTGAATCTAGTCTGGCATATATCTTGCTGTGTTAGCAGACAAAACGGTGACCTTTCCTTTTTTCATCTCCCAAAGAGAGAATCAGGAAAGTCGACAGGACCTCCCTGAGACCGAATTCCGACACATTGCGAACATTTGAAATTTGGGCGATACTAATCCTCCCGTCAAGGCTGTCGATGCTGACGGGGTCTTCTGAAACAAGGGATTTCCCGCTTGCAATCTCCAGCTTCGGGAATTTTCTTGTTGTCGTTTCAGAGACAAAACACGCATGAGGTAACACGGTGGAGAGAAACGACCATAAGGTCCTGGTGGCCAACCGGGGCGAAATTGCTGTGCGCATTGTACAGGCCTGCCGCAAGCTGGGTCTGGCTTTTGTCTGCATTCATACGGCCGAAGATGTCGATTCCGGCCATGTTCGTATTGCCAGGGAATTTGGCGGAGAAAAATCTCTGTATCAGGTTTCTTCGTATCACGATGCCAACGAGATTCTGTCCGTGGCCGACGATGCAGGAGCTACCGCCATCCATCCCGGATACGGCTTCTTCGCGGAAGATTTCCGTTTTGCCAGAAGAGTCACGACACGTGAGCGCAAGCTGGTATTCATCGGTCCTTCCTGGCGCGTCATTCGCGATCTGGGCGATAAGATAAACACGAAGCGCCTAGCCCGCAGCCTGGGCGTTCCTACCGTTCCCGGTTCCGACCGCCCGATCTACGATGAAATGGAAGCCGAAAAAGTTGCCAGAAATCTCTTCGACTTCCAGCTGCAGCAAGGAATTTCCCGCCCCCTCGTTCTGGTCAAGGCTTCCGCCGGAGGCGGCGGCATGGGAATTGAGGAAGTATACGACATTGATCAGTTCAAATCCGTATACAGGAGAATCCGCAACTACGCGCTGCGCCAGTTCAAGGACGAAGGGGTTCTGATCGAACAGCGCATCTGTGGCTTCAACCATCTCGAAGTTCAGATCGTCTCCGATCGTTCCGGGAAAAATCCCGTGCACTTTGGCACACGCAACTGCTCCATCCAGTCCACCGGCCTCCAGAAACGCATCGAAGTCGCTCCAGGTTTCGACTCTTCCTCTATCAAGTACAATTTCGATGCCGACAAGCTGCTTGAAGACATCACGAACCATTCCCTCGCCATGGCCCGCAAGGTAGGATACGACAACGTCGGCACCTGGGAGTGGATCGTGACCGAAGACGGCAGTCCTTTCCTTATGGAAGTCAACACCCGCATCCAGGTTGAAAACGGGGTTTCCGCCTGTATCGCCAGCGTTCGCGGCTCGGACGACGTGGATCTCATCGCCGAGCAGATCCGCATCGGCCTTGGAGAGCCTCTGGGATACTCACAGGAAGACATCTCCTTCAAGGGAGTGGGAATCGAATATCGGCTCATCGCGGAAGATCCTTCCAGCCGCTTTACGCCCTGGGTCGGTCGTATTGATGCATTCGGCTGGCCAACGCACCCATGGCTGACCCTGCATACCCACGTTCCCACTGAAGAGCCTTATGAAATTCCGACTGAATTTGACCCGAACCTGGCGCTCGCCATTATTTGGGGCGAGAATCTGGAACAGGCCAAGGCACGCGGCATCCAGTTCCTGGACGAGCTGACCCTTCAGGGGCAGAATCAGGCCGGAGAACTGAAGTCCAACATCAATTTCCTTCGGGCCAATACGGACCGCATTCTCCGCTTCTAGCGGATTCACGGATACGACATGGATATCGAAAAAAGAGCACACCACCTGAGAGATCGTCTCAACTATATCCGCGAGATCTTTGCAGGAAAACACGCTGAAACCATTGATCTCCTGAACAGCCGTCTGAACGAATTCTTCCGCAGGGCGACCGAAGGCGTGCAGTCCGATCCGGAAGGCGAACTCTCCACGCTGGAAGAGCTGTTCACCTTCATGGAGCGCAAGCTCGAGGGCGAACTGGAACCCATGGACAAGGTTCGCATCGTCCGGCATCCCCAGCGCATCTGCCTGCGTGATATTCTGGAAAACGTCTACGACAACTTTACAGAAATCGGCGGTCAGGAAGAGCACAGCATTGATCCCGGCATGTTGATCGCACGGGCGACCATCACCAGACGACGCGGCAAAAAGACGTACGATCAGCTGATTATGGTCATCGGGCATGAAAAGGGGCACGGAGAGGATTTCCGCAATGGCGGTTCCGTGAAGCCCTGGGGGAACTTCAAGGCCCTGCAGTACATGAAGGTTGCGGAAACGGAAGGCATTCCGATCCATACCTATGTCTTCACGCCAGGTTCCTTTCCCATTGAGGACACCCCGGGAGCGGCTCAGCAGATCGCCAAGAACCTCTATGAAATGGCCGGGCTTACTGTCCCCATGGTCGCCGTTTTCTCAGAAGGCGGCTCGGGAGGCGCCGAAGCCATATCTCTGGCGGACAGACGACTTATGATGTCGCATGGCTACTATTCCGTCATTTCCCCCGAAGGAGCCGCAGCCATTGAAGGTCGCCTGCGCGGGGGCGGTGATCGCGCCACGCCAGAACTCATCGAATTCTGCGCAAGCCAGTTGCACATCACAGCCGAAGACAACCTGAAATTCGGCTATATCGACAAGATCATTCAGGAGCCGGTTCTGGGTGCGCGGCCCTACCACTACGACTTTTTCCGCACCTTGCGCCAGGAAGTCATCCGGGCCACGGATGAAACGGTTCTGGCCGCGCGCGGCGGCATGTTCCGGGGAATGCTCATGCGGAGACTGAGCCGCGAGGGCATCAACCTCGACGAGATGTTCGTCCGCTGGCATCTCAGCCCGGGAGCCCGCAAACGTCTCGTAGAACGCCGCCAGAAAAAATTCCTGCGGCTGTCTCGTAACGCCTGCGTCGACCGTCGTCCATTCATGAACAAGCTGCGCAACAGTCTGCGCGAGTCCTGGGGCAGCCTGTCCGCTCGTGTGAAGTACGCGCTCATCACGAAGCATCAGCGCAAGATCGGCTACATCATGGACGAGATGACTTCCGAACTGCACCTGCTCAAGACTCGTCTCAAGGCTCCCTTCTGCCGTATCCGCGTAGATCGTCCCAAGATTCAGCCCGAAACAGTCAAGGAACTGACAACGCTTTCGGATTGGGACGAAACGGAATCCCGAAAGGGCAAATGGGCCTATATCAGTCCCCGGGCCCAGCAGGACAGGGCCATTACCTGTCCGAACGCGGCCACGCATGGTTGTCTTGATCTCTGGGCTCCCGACCTGTACGGCGAATTCGCCGGAGTATGCACATGGTGCGGTCACCACTTTCCCATGGAGTACCAGTGGTTCGTCAAAAACGTCTTCGACGAGGATTCAATCCGCGAGTTCAACACTGAAGTGGAAGCCGGCAATCCTCTTAACTTCGAAGGCTTCGACGTCCGTCTCGCTCAGGCCCGGGAAAAAACCAAGCTGAAAAGCAGTTGCATCACCTTCGAAGCCCGTCTTCAGGGCATGAAGATGATCGTCGCCATGTTCGTCGCACCGTTCCGCGGCGGATCCGTAGGTGCGGCCGAGGGAACCAAATTCGTGGAAGCGGCCGAACGCGCCATGAAAAAACGGTATCCTTTCCTGGCCTATGTGCATGGAACCGCGGGCATCCGTATTCAGGAAGGCACGAACGGCGTCATTCAGATGCCGCGCTGCACCGTGGCCGTCCGGCGTTACATCAACGCAGGCGGTCTGTATACGGTCCTGTACGATACAAAATCCTATGCCGGCCCTGTGGCGAGCTTCCTCGGCTGCTCTCCCTACCAGTATGCCATGCGCTCGTCCGATATAGGTTTCGCCGGTCCCGGCGTCATCAAGGAAACCACTGGAATGGACGTGGAACCGCATTATCACAGCGCTTACAAGGCGCTCGCGCGCGGCCATGTTCAGGGAGTCTGGGATCGCCGTGAAGCCCGGGCCAACCTGCATCAGGTTCTGCTGACGATGGGCGGACGCAACCTGTACTATCGCTGACTTTGCCGTCGTCCACCCAAGGTGGTGGACGACGCTTACGCAACACATTCGTCTTGCACAAAGAGAGTCAACTATGCTTGATGTTACGAGCCTTCTGGATGAAATCAAGGCTTCGCCCTATGAAGAACTCGATATTGTCGCGCCGCATACCGGCGTGGTAAGCTTCGGGTCGCTCAAGGAAAACGACAAGGTTACCGGACCGTTCGGCACCTGGAAGGAAAAGCCGGGAACTCTTCTTGCAACCATCACTCGCGAACGAAACCCCAAGCCAATTACTGCCGTGCAAAAGGGCATGGTTTCCGCCATTCACAAGGAACTCGAAGGCCAGTTCGTCAATGCGGGCACCCCCCTTGTAACCATACGACACTTTCTTTCCCGGGAGGAAGTCCTCCGGATTATCCTTAAGCGGGCTCTGCACCTGTTTACAGCTCCTGAGCGGGCAAAATATTATTTCGTGCCCCAGATAGACACCAAGGTGAAGGTATCCGGTTGTCGCTCGGTTTCCGTATATGAAGGCATGGAACTGTTCATCGTTTCCCGGATGAAACGTGAAACACCTCTGTACTATACCGGTCCCGATGGAGTCATTTACACCGTATATTTCAACCACAACGAAAATGTGGATGCCGGGGATCCTCTGATCGGTATCTGCCCTCCTGATCAGCTCCAGCAGATCGAGGAAGTCGTCCTCAAGGTCCAGACCGAATGGCAGGAGCAGGAATAAATGGGCAAATTGCTGCAGATTCGCGTCAGCGCCTGGACGTACAGAGAAGAAGACGTTCTCTCCACCTGGCCCGCTCTAGCCCGCCTCGCCTGGCCCAGACCTCTCTACCCCGGAGAACGGCGGGGCGTTCTTGAACTGGCGGGAGCTCTGGAAAACGAGATTCTTTATGCGGACTGGGACAACGGACTCAGGGAAAAACTGAAAGCGGGCGTCGACAAAGCCGCGCAACTGAAAATGCGGCTGGAAGCGGCTCTTGCCGACTGGGTCCCCCGCGAGGCCAACCGTCTGAGCGAACTGCTGGAAGACGCCCTGAGCGAGCTGGAGCGCAACGCATCAACTCTCTTGAACATTTGATAAATGAGGAATTCTGATGCTGAACAAAGTCATGATTATCGGCAGACTGGGCAGAGACCCTGAGCTGCGCTACTCTCAGACGGGCAGCCCCATCTGTACGCTGAATATTGCCACGGACGAATCCTATACAGATCGAGACGGCAATCGTGTGGACCGGGCGGAATGGCATCGCGTAGTCGTCTTCCAGCGGGTAGCCGAAAACTGCGCCCAATACCTGACAAAAGGCAGCCTCGTGTATGTGGAAGGAAGCCTGCAAACCCGGAAATGGCAGGACCAGCAGGGGCAGGACCGTTACTCCACTGAAATCAAGGCTCAGAGGGTTCAGTTCCTCGACAGACGCGGCGGCGGGGATGCGGCCACGGGTGCCCCTTCCGGCAGTGAAGGCGGCTATGCAGCACCTCGGCGTCAGGCTCCGGCCGGGCGCCCGCAACAGCCTCGGCAACAACCCCGTCAGGATGACTACGAGGACCTTGGCCCGGCATTCCCCTCCGAGGCTTCCGGTATGGATGACGTTCCCTTCTAAAACTCGGGGAGGAGCATGCTCCTCCCCTTTTTATCCGTGTCCTCGGTCAAGGGTATACGGAACGCTGAACCCGTTCCTTGATTTTCCGACTGCTGCACAGAGTTATTCCTGACCCATCAGATAGAGAGGCTGTCGCCATAGCTACTCGACTTGAAGGCAATACGGCTGGACTCAAGCCCAGTCAAATGAAGTCTCTGACCAGACTGGGACAGAGGCGTTATCCTGTCCGGGGCGGTTACACTGCGGAACAGGCACGGGAACTGGCCGCTCTCTCCCGTTCACTGGGCAGACAGATAGGTCTGATCATCGACAGGCAGGGACGTGTCGTTATGGTGCTTGTCGGAGAACCTGCTTCCATTCTCATTCCAGAGCTTCCTCGCGGCAGAGAATCCTCCGGTCGCCTGCGCGGTATCCGTCTTCTGCACACCCATCTTTCCCAGGAGGGCCTCTCGCAGGAAGATCTCATGGATATGCTCTTCCTGCGGCTGGACAGTGTGGGCGTGCTCACCGTCAATGATTACGGAGATCCCGTAAGTTTCCAGAGCGGCCATCTGCTGCCTCCCAATGCGGGCAGCCTTCCTTACCGGGTACATGAGCTGCAGCCCTGGGATCAGATCGAACGGGATTTCGCCGCGGAAGCCGAATCGCTGGAAGAGGAGCTTGCCCGCGTAACTTCGGAAGCCGCGGAAGCCGAAAATCTCCCCCGGGCCATACTGGTGTCCGTTTCTTCTCTTCCCAAAAGCATTCAGGAAATTCATATCGCAGAACTTCAGGAACTTGCTCGTACTGCCGGCATCATCGTTGCAGGAACTCTGCTGCAACGCGTGGCTGAAATTCACCCTCGCCATATTCTTGGCAAGGGAAAGCTGGCGGAACTGGAAATCCTCGCCCTCCAGGGGCAGGCAACCCTGATTATATTTGACGGAGAATTGACCCCGGCGCAACTGAACAGCCTGTCAGAAATGACCGAACGCAAGGTTCTCGACCGAACACAGCTGATTCTCGACATATTCGCTCAAAGAGCCACCACCCGGGCCGGCAAGCTCCAAGTGGAAATGGCCCAGCTTAAATACACGCAACCCCGACTGGTAGGAAAAAACAGAGCCATGGACAGGCTGATGGGCGGCATCGGGGGACGTGGTCCAGGTGAAACCAAGCTGGAAACGGACCGGCGTCGCGTCCGGGAGCGCATCGCCCGCATCCGCAAGGAACTGGACGGCCTGCGGCGGCAACGCTCCTTTACCAGAGCCCGTCGCTCCCGGCAGGGACTGCCGGTAGCGGCCCTCGTCGGCTATACCAATGCCGGGAAGTCCACTTTGCTGAATGCGTTGACGAAATCTTCCGTTCTGGCCGAGAACAAACTCTTCGCGACTCTCGACCCGACCACGCGTCGCCTGCGCTTCCCGCAGGAAAGGGAACTGGTTCTTGCTGATACTGTCGGCTTCATCCGCAACCTGCCCAAGGAACTGACCGAAGCCTTTCAGGCCACACTGGAAGAACTGGAGTCGGCGGATCTCCTGCTTCATGTGGCTGATGCGTCGCATCCGGAGCTGGACCGCCAGATAACTGCCGTCGAAACCATTCTTGCAGATATGAACCTGCACGATCTTCCCACGATTCTGCTGCTCAACAAATGGGATGCGGTCGATGAGGACATGCGCCTTGCGCTTCTTGAGACATGGCCCAAGGCACTGCCCATTTCGGCCTCCAGCGGGGAAGGCCTGTCCGGACTCTCCAGAGCCATTGAGAATGGCATCCAGTGGGAGATTTTTCAACGGACCGAAGCATTCATCGGGCCGGAAGCTCCATTCCATCGAGTTTCTGAAGATGAATGAACAGCCGAGCCGCAGCCAGAGCGTCAGCACCGGCATGATGATGACGCAAGGGGATGCCGCAGTGTTCACAAAGAACGTTCAGCTTGTATGAAGGCAAGGCGAGTCTGCGCCGGGCTTCCCGGAGTGTGCAGATGAACGGAAGTCCGGGGGGCTGAATCTGTGCGGCTTCGCAACAGGCATACAGAACGCGCCGGTCAAACGGAGCGTTGTGAGCTACAAGACTTTCGGTATCGGCGAGAAAGGTTGCGAGCTGAGGCCACAGTTCAACAAAGGCAGGGCTATTCCTGACCTGCTCCCAAGTGATGCCATGCACCCACGAAAAGAGAATCCGGCGACGCGGCGGGCGGATCAGACTGTAAAAGGTATCCACTACCTCGCCATTTCGCACCTTGGCCAGCCCCACGGCGCAAGCGCTGTCCGCACCATGATCGGCCGTTTCAAAATCAAGAGCTACAACAGAAGAGGTCGAACGCAACGCTTGCCGTTCCCGCAAGCCGCTTCTTCTATTCTTCATCGTCAAACCTTGCCTCTTTCAGCCGATCTCTTCCCCGTCTGCCATGACGCGAAGCTATCCTGAAGCAGTTTGACATGCCGGGGAAGTTCTGTTCTGAGATTGTACTCTTTCAGAATTGTACCCCGGGCCGCATCGCGCAGCGGCGCCATGAGACGGGAACGTCCAAGCAGTTCGACCACAGCTTCTCCCAGTTTCCGAGAATCCCAGAAATCACACAAAAAACCGTTCTCCCCATGCCGGACGACTTCGCGTACAGGCGCCGTATCCGAACTCACAAGAAGACAGCCGCAGCTCATGGCTTCAAACAGGCCGGATGAAAGCGCAAATGGGGCAGTAAAATAGACATGGACGCTCGAAGCGCGCAACAACATCCTGTATTCCTCATATGGTCGGAATCCGACAAAATGAACCCGCCTCGAATCGACCGGCACCTCCCTGCGCAAATTTTCCAGCAACTCCGCTTCTGCCCCCCTGCCCCCCTCGCTTCCCTGCTGCGGAAGTGAGGCCATGATGAGCACATGACACTCGGGACGAGCTTCCTGAATATAGGGAATACTGCGGTAGAACTGGGGAAAACCGCGAAACGGCTCCAGCCCTCTGCCCGAAAAGGTCACCAGTTCCGAAACATGAGACAAGTCGCAGCCATCTACCCGAAACTTCTGATCCCGTGGAGAAAAAAAATCTGTATCCACGCCTTCATGAATCACATGCATATTCCGGGCAACGGCAGATGGATACTGCTCTCTCTGCCAATATGAGGAGGTTACGGCAAGATCACATTCGCTCAGTGCATTCAGCTGACACATGTTTCGGATGCGACTTGGTGCAAAATCTACTGGCGGACGCGGCTTTCCTCTTGTAAAGAACGTATAGTTCTCCCCCTTGCGATAGTACCATTCGGCATGGACTGCATAAAAAGCCTCCGGGAAAATGTCCTGAACGAAGAAGCTGCAGCCGCGACCGGGATCGGCATAAACGACGTCAGGCACGAAACCCTGTTGCCGGACTTTCAGCAGAGTATTGGCGAATCGGGTTCCATATCCCAGAATTTGCGCCATTTCCCGTTCGTTTCTGTCCTGAGTGGTCGGTGTGGAACGCCCTCCAGGCACAGTCAGACGCCGTACTCCAGTGATCTGAACTTCCCGGCGACTCCATTCGGAAAGAAAGACGACCTCGTTTTCCTGGTCGGCGGCCAGAGCCGCCGCCAGGTATCGAAATGATCCGGGAAATGAATGGTGGATAAACAGAATCCGCATGGGACGTTCCCTGAAGTCCGTTACTGCTGCTCAGCCAGTCCGGCTACGAACCGTTCTCCCGCCGGCGTCTTCAGAAACGCGCGCAAGGCCTGCACGACTTCCTGATCGTACTTGGTGTGGGCTTCCTCCAGAATGCCTAACGCTTCCTCCACAGTCTTCGCATTTCTATAGGCACGAGGCCGGACCAGCGCGCAGAAGGTATTGGCCACGGCGAGAATGCGGGCATGAATGTCTATCTGATCGCCTTTCAGGTGCTCAGGATAGCCCGAACCATCCATCAGCTCATTCATCTGGCAAATTGTTTCCAGAACGGGCAGTTCAAAATCAATGCCGTGCAGTGCTTCACGTGCGTATTCGACATGCCGTTCCATCGCCTGTCGCTCTTCAGGAGTAAACGCTCCCGGTTTGTTCAACAGGGCGCGCGGCAAACGCATCTTGCCGATCTGGGAAAGACTTGCCGCTGTCCTGACCGTCGTTTCATCCGCATCACTCATGCGCAGCGTACGGACAAGATCGGCAGCCAGCCTGCCCATGTGGGTCGAATGCCCACCAAGGTAAGGATCAAGCGCCTCGATGGCCTGTACAAGCGCGGCGATGGTCTGCTGCACCATCCGCTGATTCCGTTCTTCTGCCTCGACAAGCCGGGTCATATCACGGAATACGGACACTACGCCGACGACCTTTTCATTTTCATCGCGGAACGGAGAACTGGTAATCTGAAAATGATATTTTTTTGAGCGCAACCAGAGTATATCCCGGAAAAAAACGGGCTTGTCGTTCTCAATCGCCGCATCCGTATGCTTATACAGCCTCAGAGCTGAATCATACCCGAACAGAGCAGCCCCATCCATGCCGGGCAGTTCTTCGACCGGACGTCCCACAATCCGGGAGAAGGCTTCATTGGCGTAGCGAACCTGATTTCCTCTGTCCATAAGGACGATGCCGTCCACAAGGGTCCTGTTGATCCCGTCCAGAAGCTGCTTCTGCTGATTCAGGGTCTGGTACAACCCCAGAATCTCCTCGTTTGCAGATCGGGCGCTTCTCCCAACAAGCCACCACCAGAAGGCCAGTACACAAAGCACTACAAGAACAACGGAAAAACCAGCCCAACGCAAAATGCTGTTTCTGGCTTCGATAAACGGCTGGCGGGCCTCCTCCACGGACACGCCTTGCACCACGAACAACGGCAGTTCAGGAACTCTGACACCGATAGAATACACTTCCTCGGTACTGCCGTCGATCCCATTCCTGACCATAAAGGGCAAAGTATCCCTCTCTTCCGGTTTCCAGTTCAGCGGACGAATCTCTGCATTGAGAGGATTCAGCAACTCCATCCTGCCGTCCCCGAACTGAACAATCTGCGTGGAGCCGAGACTCTGTTCCCCCCCGGCAGCGGCGACGACTTCACCCAGCTTTGGTGAGACGACCCGGGACAACAGCAATGTCGCGATGACCCTGCCCTCGGTTCCGGAAATATACTGCGGCGCAAAAATGGGAAACACGGCATCCATGATCAAACCTTCTTCTCCCTTGCGCAGAGGAAGAACGAGGGAAACTCCGCTTTCCAGCACATTCCCGACCGCCGCCTTCTGAGTCAGCGACAAGGCGGAGGGAGTCCCCTCCGTAGCCAGGTAGGTCTGCCCCCTCACATTCATGATCCGGGCCGACAGGAATCCTGAAAAATTGACGAACTCCCGCAAGAGATTCTGCATCAGCGGCAATTTGGCAGCCAGTGAGTCGTCTTTCGCCGGGGCCGAGGAAAGCAGGAGAGCAATGTCGTCGCCAAGATCATTGACCTCGGAAGCGAACAGGCGAAAAAGATCCGCACTCAACAGGCGTTCGGCCTGTCCCTGAACGCTGCTTCCATACCAGAACGACAGATTTGCCGCCTTGCTTCTGGCAGTACCGGCGAGTCGCTGCGATACATCATCCTGCACCGCATTTTCCTCAAGCTGGATATTGAACCAGGCGATTCCACCCGCTCCTCCCAAAACAAGAAGCAGGACAAGGGCGACAAACCAGCCCATCCTCCTGAATGCGGATGACCTGTGTCCGACCGGGGTCTTCTGAACAATCTGATCCATAAGAATCTGCCTCCTCGCTCCGCCTTGTGGGCCACCAAATCTTTGACGCCGCCGTTCAAACGGTAGCGGCATATCCGTCGTCGCCTTGCCGAAAAATGTCACCGCCGTGTACCGGAATTCCGCATGCCGTCGCGCCTGAAATGCGCCCAGCGGGAAGATTCATTCACGGAAAACTGCGGAACATACTGTTTATAAATTTTGTGGGACAGGACACTGTTGCTCAAATTGTCGAGTACCAGAGCGTCATCCCCCTCATAAACGACCAGAACTGCGTGTGCCAGATTACGCAGCGTATCCTTCAACACGACGATTCGCATGGAGGAGGCCGGGAACCCCAGAGCCCTCAGGGCAAAGTACTTGGCTATGGAATAATCCTCACAATCCCCGGATTTCTTGAAAAAATCCACGGGGGCGGCCCAATAGTCAATGACTCCCCAGACTTCCATGTCCGTACGATACGGCCAACGATTAATCAGAGCATTCACGCGCTTGATCTTCTCAAGCGAGGAAAGCCCAGCCAGACTTTTCCTGAAATCCTTCCACGTTCCGCCCCCCGGAAATGTCCGTGAATCCACAAATCCGGGATTTTTCCTTTCAGTCTGCAAAACCTGATTCCATTTCGGCTGGTTACCAATATTGCTTCGCAACTCGACTGTACCAAACAGGCGAATGCCACTTTCCGCGTTTCCGTACTCCTGAGCGGGAAGCCCTCCCGAAGGATGCGACCGCGCGGGAACCGCTCTGGACGCCGTGGCCATGCTCTTCGCATTTCCGCCGCTGCCCTTGTCGGATGATTTTGCGGACAACCGTGGCAGGACAACGCGAAGCGAATCGTCTCCCTTGGCTCCAATTTCAGGTTCACATGCCAGAACGCTCCCGAGACACAAGAGAAAACACGCAACGACTTTTCGCCAGCTACGCATTTACCTTTCCCGAAGGGCATTCTGACGCGCCTTCAATATGGGCTTCAAAAGATAATCCAGCACGGTCTTCTTGCCCGTCAAAATATCCACCGTCGTCATCATGCCCGGGATGATCGGCAACTGTTCGTTATGATACGAAATGGCGTTCTTCTTGGTTCGAACCTTGACGAGATAGTAAAAATCACCGCGCTTATCCTCTATCGTATCCGCGCTGATTTGCTCAAGGGAACCCTCAAGTCCGCCATATATGCTGAAGTCATAGGCTGAAATCTTGACCATGGCCCTTTGTCCGGGATGCAGAAAGGCAACGTCCGCCGGACGTACACGGGCCTCCACCAGAAGTGTATCATCAAGCGGCACTATCTCCATGATAGCTTCGCCGGGCTTGACCACACCCCCGATCGTATTAATAGATATTTGCTTGACCGTTCCCCGCACGGGCGAACGCAGTTCCGTGCGAGTCACCCGATCTCCACCCGCAGCCAGAGTTTCCCTTAAGGAAGCCAGTTCTGCTCGCCGCTTGCTGATCTCTTCATTGATTTCGGATTCCAGTTCCGCCTGCCGGGATTTCAGCCGCTGCCGGGCCTCTTCCGCCGCAGCCTGCGTCTTGGGAATAGACGAGGCCAGAGACTCGATATCCCCCTGCAACGATACGACCTTCTGTTCAAGCCCCAAGAAATCGACGCGGGAATAAATCTTACGCTGCATCAACGGGTACGCGATATTTCTCTGCTCAACGGCAAGAGCCAGACTGCGTTCGGCCTGCCTCTTGCGACTGACCTGCTCTTCAACTTCTCTGGTCCTCTGTTCCAGCTGGGCTTCAAGCAGCTGCATCTCCGCCTGCCGCTGCTGACGTCGCGTCAGATGGACGGCCATCTGGTCAGCAACGACCTGAGGAGCCTTTTCCTGCACCTCCTCCGAAAACACGGGGGATTCTCCCCGTAACTCCGCTTCCAGACGAACCAGGGCAACCTCGTTTTCCTGCACCTTGTTCGCGGCGTCGCGGTAGTGCGTTTCGGCCAGCTTGTTTTCCAGCTGTGCAAGGGGCGCATCCTTTTCCACAACCTGGCCTTCCTTGACCAGTATGGCCCCCAGAATCCCCCCCTCAAGATTCTGAATAATCTGAGTTCGTTGAGAAGAGATAACCTGCCCGTTGGCATGCGTCACCTCATCAAGTTCAGCCCAGCCTGCCCAGACAAGCAGTATCAGAAACATCAGGGCTACTGCCGCGGAAAGAACCCGGGGACCGAGTCTCGGCTGGCGAACAAGCGCGGCCTCCACCTCATTGAGGTAGGGAAGCTCTTCCGGCCTGATGCCAGGCTGCTTTTCCGCAGGCTTCGCTGCCTGCTCCCGCACGAATGGAAGCTGAACCATAGCTTTTTGAATCCTTGTTCGATAGACGGATCGACGCCACCACCCGCCTCAGCAGATGGACAATACCTCTCCGACTCTAACTTATTCTGGGGGCTGGCTGTTCGCGCAATCTGCGCAAAACGTCCTCTTTGGGTCCGTCGGAGACGATCCGTCCTCCTTCCATCACGATCAGACGGTCCACCAGCTCCAGCAAACTCAGCCGGTGCGTTATGAGCACGAGCGTCTTGCCCTTCATGGCCCTGCCCAAACGATTTTTGATCTGCTGCTCGGAAGCGTTGTCCATATTGCTGGTCGGTTCGTCGAGGATGAGAATGTCCGGATCTCTGACCAGCGCACGGGCCAAGGCTATGGCCTGCCGCTGACCGCCGGAAAAATTCATGCCGCGCTCTCCTACCTGTGCGCCGAATCCAGCGGGATTGGCCCTGATGAAGTCAGTCACTCCAGCGATGCCCGCTGCCCGAAGAACGAGATGATCGTTGATGCACGGGTCCCCGAGAACGATATTCTCCCTCACGGTTCCATAAAACAGAACCACATCCTGAGGCAGAACTCCGACACGGCTGCGCAGATCTGCCTGCGCCATCTGCCGGATATCCACACCCCCGAATTTTACGGCGCCTTCCCTGGGCTGGTAAAGACCAATGAGCATCTTCCCGAGAGTAGACTTGCCCGACCCCATTCGGCCGACTATCCCGACCCGCTCTCCGGGGCGGATATGCAAGGAGACATCCGACAGAGCCAGCCGTTCCGCCCCGGGGTAGGCGAAGGACAAATGTTCAAAGGAAAAGGAAGGGGTCAATCTTCCCATATCCACATACTCACGCCCGCTCTGCTCTTCGGAAGGAAGTTCCATCAACAGGTCCAGCGCCTTGAGCGACATTTTGGAATTCTGAAGTCTGGTAAGAAGACTGGCGATCTGCATGAGCGGCGCCATGGCGCGCCCGACAAGAATGTTGCAGCCGATCAGGCCGCCCATGGTCAGCTCTCCTGCCTCGATCCGATAAACGCCCCAGATGACCATTCCCACGGTTACAAGCTGTGTCATCAACGTGGAGATGGTAATGGCCAGATTGCTGTACCGCTTGGACTCGCTGGTCGACTTGGCGGAAATGCCGACGACCCTTTCCCATAGATGCAGCATCCGGCTTTCCGCCATGCAGCTCTTAAGCGTTTCCAGACCGTTGACAAGTTCCACCAGCAGGGCATTTTTCTGCATGTTCTGCTTGTAACCGTGCTCCGCATTCCGTTTGGCCATGGCCTGGATCAGAAAACCAGCTCCGAACATGCAGGGCATGGCGAGAAGCGGCAGCACGATAAGCGGTCCTCCAATAAAGCTCAAAAGCAGCAGGGCTACGACAAGAAAGGGCAAATCGATGAAGGCAAGCAGAGTGGATGAGCTGAAAAATTCACGTAATGACTCAAATTCGCGAAGATTGTTGACCAAAGCCCCTGTGGACTCTGGTTTCGCGTCGAGCCGCATGTACAGGACCTTGTGCACCAGTTTGCTCGACAGGACCACATCGGCATTGCGCCCAGCCACATCAACGAAATAACTCCGCAGATTGCGCAGCAGAAAATCAAAGCAATAGGCGATAACGATCCCCACGGCCAGAACCCATAACGTCTCAATGGCGTTATTGGGCACGACGCGGTCGTAAACATTCATGACAAACAGTGGACTCAGCACCCCAATCAGGTTGATGACCACGCTTGCGAGCACTACATGCCGATAAATGGGAGCGTAATATTTGAATACATCCCAGAACCAGCGCTTTTCTTTGGCAAGAGTCAGCTTTTCCGCACGTTCTTCCAAGCGCGGTTCCAGATTTGCGAAAATGGCATAACCTGAATATTCCTCGGCCAGCATGGCCAACGGAACAGGCTGAACGTTTTCCCCGCTCTCTGGAAAGATGGCATCTGCTCTGCCGTCTTTATAGTCTACCAGAACACAGGAACGGTCTCTGCTGAGCAAAAGAATGCACGGCAGTGTCAGCCGGGAAATATCCTCAACGCTGCGCCTGAAAAGGATCTTGCCTTCGAGTCCGGCCCGGCGGGCGGCATACAGGCAGGTTCCCGGAGAAACGCTGTCCGTCCCGGACAAGCCGGCCATGATGAACGCTTCGGAAACATTCTTTCCCCGCAGGCGCAGCAAGGAAACAAGGCTGTGCACAAGAGGCGGCACAAAATCAACTTCGGCCGGAGCAAGCGTTCCCATGGGGGGACGTTCAGAAGTCTGTTCCTGTACAGAGGACATGCCCTGCTTTTCTTCTTCTGCGGGAGGCGGCAACATGATTCGCTTCCTACCGGACATCCACGGGCAGTTCTTCCGCAGGCGGATCGTTGAGGTTCGAAATATCCGCACCCACCAGAGAAAGCAGACGTCCGGACAGCCCGTACATGCGGTATGCTCCCACGAGTACGTTTCCGCTCATCGTTTCATACTGAGTCGAAGAATTGAAGAGCTCGTCTTCAGCGTCCAGCACGTCGAGAAGACTCCTTTGCCCCAAAAGGAACTGCTCGCGATAGGCATCCCGGGTTTCCCGATTGAAGATGACGGCTTCCTCATAATATTTCTGCTGGGCAATGGCCGAACGGTACTGCGTCCACGTATTTTCCACTTCCTCGGCAAGTTCATCCTTGAAATTATACAAAATTTCCGAGGCCTCATCAATTTTGGCATCGGCGGATCTCGTTGCAGCCACGTCAGCTCCGCTTTTGAACAGGTTCCAGCGCATGACGAGCATGACGTCGTTTCCCTTGCTCCAGTGGCTGCCCGGCCCTTCCCTGTCGGAAAAATTTGGACCCGCTTCAAGCCGAATCTGCGGATGGAAGGCCGACTTGGCGAGTTCCTTGTCTCCCCGGGCCATCTGTATATCAGCAAGGTAGGCGTTGAGCTTGGGGTTCCAGCGTTCCGCGTCGCGCATCACCTCGTCTGCGTTTACATACATGTCAGCCGGCAATACAATGGAGGCAAGCTCTTCCGGTACGGGAAGACCGGTCAGACGGCTGTAGGAAGCTTCCCCTTCCCGCAGCGAGGCCCGGGCTTCCGTCAGAGTGGTCATGGCCCGGGCCAGACGTCCCTGCGTCTGACTGACATCGGAACTGGCTGCAGCGCCAAGAGCGACGCGCTCCTTTTCGGCCGCGAGAATCATCTGGTACTGACGCACGTTCTCCTCTGCCAGCCGGAGAATTTCCCTGCGCCGCAACAGATCAATATGTGCGATGAGTCCATCGAGCGAAAGAGTCGTCGCGTTGTCGAAAACTCTGTGCGTCAGGGAATCCACCATCGCTTCCCGCGTCCAGACTCTGCTATGCGTGGCCAATCCATCCCAGAGAGGCTGAACCAGAAGGGCACCCGCGCTGTAACTTGCGTACATTCCCGTGTTGGATCCTTCGGACCGGGTAGTATCGTCACTCAGATAACCAAAGCCCCCTCTTCCGCTTAAATCAATCTGAGGCCCCCATCCGGCCTTCGCCCGCCGCAATTCATGAATTGCAACCTGGCGATTTTCCTGAATTACTTTCAGAGCCCGGTGATTCCGCAGAGTCGCGTTCACCGTTTTTTCAAGCGTCACAGGTTCCATGCCGGAAGTCTCGCCCTGCTCTGAGATGGCGGAGGGGGCGGCCAGTACATGACCGGCACACAGAATAGAAAGGGCCAAAGCCAGTATCACTGCTTTCTTCATTGGTGCTGCCTTCAGTAGGAATGCGATCGTTTTCTCAGCCGACAAGACCAAAACCTAAAGGAAAACCGGACGCACTATCGTTTTGAATACCTGCAAGCGCCGAGGGCGTCAAGGGAGCTGAAAAAATCCGGCAAATCTAAAGGGATATTCGTTGTCAAACCCCACCAATGTGAGATATGATAAGACGACCGAGGTCGTGTGCCGCAACCGTTTTTCATCTTTCGCGTGGCATACGCGATTTCTGAATATCATTTCTCATACCGTTCACGCAATAGCGAAGGAGTCGTCATGATCTTTCCAGCCGTTTCCATTGAAGATCATTGCCGAGGCTCCCTGCTCGGCCTTGCCGTCGGCGATGCGCTCGGGGCGCCGGTTGAATTCGCTCTTTCCGGGACTTTCGAACCTGTCGTGGACATGAGAGGAGGCGGTAGACTGAAATTGCCCCCAGGATACTGGACGGACGACACCTCCATGGCGCTCTGTCTTGCGGACAGCCTTATCGGCTCGCGAGGCTTTAACGCCCGCGATCAAATGGACCGTTATGTGCGCTGGTTTCAGAACGGACATAACAGCGCCATAGGCCGGGCATTCGGTGTTGGCAAAACAGTCATCAAAAGCCTGACCTCCTATATGCGCACAGGAGCGCCCCTGGCGGGAAGCACCCATCCGCACAGCGCGGGCAACGGTTCTCTCATGCGGCTTGCCCCCATTCCGATCTTCTTTCACAACGATCCGGCAACAGCGGCGCATATGGCCGGGGAATCATCCCGAACCACACATGCTCTGCCCATCTGCGTCGATGCCTGCCGCTACTTTGCCCTGCTCATATGGGGTGCGCTGCATGGGGCAAGCAAAAACGAACTTCTGGATAAGCCCTTCGATGCCGGAACAGGATTCTGGAAAAGCAACCCTCTCCACCCGGAAATTCATGCTGTGGCTTCAGGTTCCTTTCTGCATAAAGAACCGCCTGCCATTAGTGGAAGCGGCTTTGTCGTCCGTAGCCTTGAAGCGGCCCTGTGGGCCTTTTCCCGGGCCGGAACCTTTGCCGAGGGTGCGCTGCTGGCTGTCAATCTGGGTGAGGACGCGGACACGACCGGCGCCATCTACGGCCAGCTGGCTGGAGCGTTCTGGGGAGCGGATGGCATTCCAATGAGCTGGCTGACCAGACTGCATGATCGTGAACGCATCGACGCTACGGCCATGACCCTGTATCAGGCCGGAGAACAGGAATTTCCTGCAGTGTAATTTTGGGATTCTTTCACTCCCTGCTCCAGCATGGGGGCAGCAAGCTGCTCCCATGCCGCCCCCTTTCGTCAGTCGAACTCAAAACTTTGGTTCTGTCCCGTGTCTTCATCCCTATTTCCATGTCCTTTCAGGTAATTGTCCCCTTCTCCACCCTCCAGGACATTTTTCCAGTCAACGCTGTCAGCGTTATTTCCATCCAGAGTCAGCCTGGTTATTCCCGCCAAAGAAAATTCTTTTCCCTCTTGACATGGCCGTTTTCCATATTATGCTCATTTGTACAAAAACATGGAGTTCTCTCAATGCCCAGGCCGCGCTCTTGCCGCTATGTGGAACGCAAACCGTTCGTCACCTATTTCAAGCCGAGAGGAGTCCCCATGACCGAGCTGACCGAAGTCGGTCTGACGGTGGAGGGGCTTGAGGCCATAAGACTCGCTGACCTTGAGGGATTGACCGCCGAAGCGGCGGCCAAGCGGATGCGCGTTTCCCGGCATACTTTCGGGAGGACGTTGGCCGCAGCGCGACGTACGGTAGCAGAAGCTCTGGTCAATGGACTGGCTCTGAGCATTACGGGCGGGAACTACGAAGTGCTGCCCAAACGGAACTTCCCCAAACAGGAGGGGCATATGTTGCTAGCAATTTCCAGCGAGGGACCATCCCTTGACGACATGGTGGATCCCCGTTTTGGACGGGCTGGAGGATTCGTTCTCGTAGAGTCCGACACCATGAACGTCACCTATCTCGACAATGGTTCCTCCCAGACTCTGGCGCAGGGTGCAGGCATTGAAACGGCAGAACGCATGGCCTCAGCCGGAGTCGGCGTGGTGCTCAGCGGCTATGTCGGCCCCAAGGCGTTCGAAGCGCTGCGAGCGGCCGGAATCCAGGTCTGTCAGGACCTTGACGGCATGACAGTCCGTGAGGCCGTTGAACGCTTTATGCACGGCGATGCAGCATTCGCCGAAGCCCCCAACAAGTAGTCGCCATGAAAATCGCCATTGCCAGCGGAAAGGGCGGAGCGGGCAAAACGACCGTTACGGCATCGCTCGTTTCCGTATGGGAACAGCCCTGCATAGCTGTGGATACTGACGTGGAGGCGCCCAATCTTCACCTTTTTCTTCCCCCGGCCATTCTTGCACAGGAACAGGTGAATCTTGAAGTTCCGTCGCTGGACCCGGAAACCTGCACGAGCTGCGGAGCCTGCAGAACTATCTGCAGCTACAGGGCCATAGCCCAGTTTGCCTCGCGGATCACTATTTTCTCCGATCTGTGCCATGGTTGCGGAGGCTGTTTTCTCGTCTGTCCCGCACAGGCCCTGAAACGAAGCAAACGCGAACTCGGCGTTCTGGAAGAAGGAACCATTCTGAACGGCCGCGTGCGATTTCTCATGGGGCGGACCCGCATAGGCGAGGCCATGACGCCGCCGTTGCTCCGTTCCCTGCAACGCCGCGCGGAACGCATGCTTGATCTCATTCATGGAGACGCCCTGTTTGACGCGCCTCCCGGCGTCAGCTGCCCCGCCATGACCGTTGCCGAAAAGATGGATGCCGTTCTGCTGGTTGCAGAACCCACGCCTTTCGGTTTCCATGACTTCAGACTTGCGCATCAGGCATTTCTCCCGCTCGGCAAACCCCTTGCCGTAATCATGAACCGTTCCGGCATGCCCGCGAATGCGGCGGGAGACGAAGCCGTGCGCGGTTATTGCCGGGAAAAGGGACTGCCGCTTCTTGCAGAACTGCCCTTCTCCCGCAAGGCGGCGGAACACTACGCGCAAGGCGGTCTGCTTGCCGATGTTTCTCCTGCATGGAGGCAACGTTTCGAACAATTGCGGGATGCGGTCCGGTCTTTTGCCGGGGAGGCGACCCATGCGTGAAATAGTGGTCATCAGTGGTAAGGGAGGAACGGGAAAAACCTCCGTGAGCGCGGCTCTCGCGGCTCTGATTCCCAATGTGCTGCTCTGTGATCTTGATGTGGACGCACCCGATCTGCATATTATTCTTGATCCCCGCATTCAGCGGCGGGAAGTCTTCTTTTCCGGAAACGAAGCGGAAATCCGTCGCGACCTGTGCGTTCAATGTGGAAAGTGCGCGGAAATTTGCCGCTTCGATGCCATTGTTCGGGACGAAGAAGGTTATCACGTCAATTCCATGCGTTGCGAAGGCTGCGGCGTCTGCGTCGCGCTCTGTCCGGCTAGGGCCATCGCCTTTCCCGAACGAGAATGCGGCGAATGGTACATCAGCGAAACCCGTTTTGGTCCGATGGTGCATGCACAGCTTTATCCGGGACAGGAAAACTCGGGGCGTCTCATTTCTCTGCTTAAACAGGAAGCCCATATTCTGGCCAGGCAGAAAGGGAGCGACTGGGTGCTCTGTGACGGTTCACCGGGGGTGGGATGTCCCGTTATCAGTTCCTTGTCCGGTGCACAGCTGGCCATTGCTGTCGTCGAGCCGACCCCTTCCGGACGGCACGACTTTCAACGCGTTGCCGAACTGTGCGACCATTTTCGCATTCCACTGGCTGTCATCATCAATAAGGCGGATCTGAATGCGGAACAATCTGCAGCCATTCAGATTCATGCCGAAGAAAAGGGATATTCCGTCGTAGGCAGCTTGCCGTTTGACCCAGCCGTCACCCAGGCCATGATCCAGCGCAAGGCTCTTACGGAAATTCCTTCCCCCATGGCCGATACGCTTGCCGCGATCTGGCAAAATATAGAACGGCTTGCCACGACGGCAGCCCGCGGCAAGCGAAACAATACTTTACTTCAACCCAAGGAGAGAACATGAGTCTCGAAGTATTAGCGATTCCTTCTGCCAATCCCGGCGGACTGGATGCCGGAATGGGCATGCACTTTGGACACTGCGACATTTACACCATCGTCAACGTCAAGGATGGGGCCATTGAGTCCGTATCCACTCTGCCCAATGTCCCCCACCAGCAGGGGGGGTGTCTCGCTCCTGTTCAGCATCTGGCTTCGCATGGAGTGACCAAGCTGCTTGCCGGCGGCATGGGCATGCGTCCGCTCATGGGATTTATGCAAAACGGCATCGAAGTCTTTTTCTCGGGCAATTATCCCACCGTGGGCCTGGCAGTGCAGGCGTTTCTGGAAGGAAAGCTCCCCGCTTTTTCTACTGAATTTACCTGCGGCGGAGGACACCACTAAGATCAACGCATGGCCGAATTCTCCGGCCATGCAAGCACTCAGGACACCCAATGGACGTACTGCTCATCTCGGATGCACCCCAAAAATGGACATCCTGCCTCTCCCTTCTCAAACAGAGGGGGGGGACGTTCAGAACCGTCCCTGCCATGCCGGAGGCTCTGGATTGCATCCGTAATACACCTCCCACACTGGCGATTCTTGACCTGTCCATGAATGCCGGGGAAATCCGCAAGGCAATCATCGACATGCTCATGATCAACGCGTCCGTGCATACGGCTGTAACCAGTGAAATGCCGGAAGAACTCTTTCATGACACCATGGAGGGACTGGGAATTCTTATGGCCCTGCCGACCGCTCCCGGAACCGATGATATGGAAAACTTGCTGGTTGCGCTGGAGAAAGTCCGATAGTCTGAAATATTACCCATCTGTTTCATGCATGCAAGACCGCCCCGCTTCTTTTGGAAAAAGCGGGGCGGTTCGCAAGACAGGAATACGGCAAAGATGTCTTTCAGGGCCTAAACCAGACGACCGATATTCGTCATCCTCTCTCCTGGCAGCAACTGGAC
The DNA here is from genome assembly GCA_023403845.1 of Pseudomonadota bacterium. GTDB lineage: Bacteria > Desulfobacterota > Desulfovibrionia > Desulfovibrionales > Desulfovibrionaceae > Bilophila. The sequence continues at coordinate 92,080 of JAEYDL010000002.1, read as the reverse complement.
TGGAGGAATGTCAATCAGAGTAAATGCGCCGCTTTTGCCTCCAGCGGCCATGCGAACGGCGGCCCGGGCGCAGGATACAAGCACCTGAGCAGTAAGCGCGGGGTTGTTGATTCGCATGTCAAAGCTCAGATGCTGATTGTCGGTCAGCCCCGAAGCCCCCACCCGTTCCATGAGCACCCCATGCGAGGCATCAGCCACACGAGGGAGTTCCTCGGCGGAAACTTGACGGACTTCCAGAGGGTCATGGCTGAAATAGGGATCAGCCTGAATGGCCGCATGCACATCCTCAAATCGGACTCCGGCCTTGAGAACGACATAGACCAGACGAGAATGGCGTCCTCCACCGAGGGGTATAGTAATGGAGGTGGCGTCGGCCACTCCCGGAATGGCCCGGGCGGCAACGGAATGTCCCATGGAACGTCCCCGGCCGAAATTCGTGAACGTAACGCCCACCGGAACCATGGCTTCAAAAAGCGCGCGCATCGCGGAATCCGTTCCGGGGTCCCATCCCGCAGCGGAAATGCAAACGGCATTTCCCTTGACGGCCTGTTCATCCAGCGCTTTCAGCGTTTCGACAATTCGATCATGAATGTCGAAGCTGTCGACCGTATTGTATCCCCTGGCAAGCATCTCTCCAGCGACTTCCGGAATCTGGCGAGACGGAGAGCACAGAAGCAGGACATCCGGCTTCCCAACTTTGGCTTCCAGCTCTTCAATACTCGCGAATTCAGGAATTCCCCGCAGCTTGAGAGGCTCCGTCCCGATGGATTCCCTGCGCCGGACTACGCCAATGCAGGAGCAATCCTGCCCGGCCTCCAAAGCCTCGACGGCATAGCGCCCGATATTGCCCAAACCGATAACGGCTGCTCTAAATTGCATACGAAACCTCCAGAATGAAAAATGGAAAACTCCTCTAACAGAAAAAAATCACCTTGTAAATCAATGAGAAAGGGAAAATCAACCAGCAACATTCCTCTTCAGCTTGAATCGTACCCGCAGCCTCCCCATCTCCTTTTCTTCAGTCGGGGGCGTAAAATCATGTGAAACCAGTCGGAATAGTCCAACTTCTCCTGTATGCCCCACATGTTCTCCGATACATGGGCACACGTCATACTCACCTACGAACACCAGTCTGACCGGCTGTTCCCTGTCCACTGACGCAGGCAGCCTGCTCAGATCGACAAGAGCCTCTGCCTCATCCCACGGGAGCACGCGCGTTACGACAGGAAGGTCCTGCGCCAGCGTTTCATTGACTCTTCGTTCCACTTCGGCGGCTTCGGCATCAGTCAAAGGACGCGGAAAATAATAATCGCATTTTGATTTGTCCGCATTGAGGTGAGAACTGTATGAACGTCCGCAATTGAACAAATTGACCATAGTACGATTCAAAATATGCTCCGCTGTATGCATGTACGGATTGTATTCCTTGCTCATATCTCTTCCCCAAAGCGATAACAAACCGCAAATTATGTATTTATCAGTCCTGCACGTATAAACCCGTTTTCCCCGGCACGCCTGCGAAACCCCGCCCTGGACTCCCCGGGCGGGAAATCCATCGTCGCATGCCGAATACGTACCGGAGGAGGATCCTAGCGCGGACGACCTGAGGAGACAACAGCCTTCTCCCCGTCCGCTTGAAAAGGAAGGACATCCGCCGTATGGTCCTCAGGTAGCTTTCCATAAACAAGGAGCCTCCCATGCCGTCGGACTGGACCCCGCCGGGAAAGAATGCCGCTGAACGGCTGTGCGAAGAAGGAACGACGTACCGTCCCGGTCCTATAACAAAGCCTCATGCCGAGGCCATTCCTCCTGTTCCGACTGCGCTTGGCGCGCTTGACGCCTCGGGCCGCGCCGAATTCTGGGCATCCCTCGCCCTCTCCCATACCAGGGGAATGGGAGCTCGTCGCTGCAAGCGCCTCCTGGAGACTTTCGGGTCCGCCTTCGCCGCTACCCGGCATTGCTCAGAGTGGAAACGGGCGGGCATCAACGAGGAATGTATCCGTTCCTTTGCTTCCGAGACATGGCGGAAACCCGCAAGAACCGAATGGGATGCCGCACGCTCGCTGCGCGGCTCAATCCTGCTTTGGACGGATTTCCGTTACCCCGCAAGGCTCAAGGAGCTTCCGGACGCACCTCTCCGCCTCTACTGTCAGGGAGACATGTCCCTTCTCGCCAACCCTTGCGTCGGCATCGTAGGAACGCGTGCCTGCACGGAAACGGGAATACGCGCGGCGGCAGCCTTCGCCGGAGCACTCGCCGCGTCCGGACTGACTGTTGTCTCGGGCATGGCTCTTGGCATAGACCGACAGGCTCACCTTGCGGCAGTTGAACTTCCGGGAAGCACGATAGCGGTTCTGGGAGCGGGACTCGACGTAAATTACCCGGCAAGAAACGCCGATTTAAGACAAAAAATTGCCTCTTCGGGCCTGCTCCTCTCCGAATACGCACCCGGAACGCCCCCGGAGGCACGCTTTTTCCCCGTTCGCAACAGAATCATCAGTGGTCTGTCCCTCGGCGTTCTCGTCGTGGAAGCCGCCGTTCGCAGCGGCAGCCTGATTACTGCAAGACTGGCTCTTGAACAAAACCGGGCCGTGTACGCCATCGCGGGCGGGATAGGCGACAAATATGCCGCAGGCTGTCAGGAACTGATTCGACAGGGAGCACAGCCTGTCTTCTCTTCTGCGGATATTCTTTCGGATCTTGAACCTCAATTGCGCGGCTGGACGCCGTGCAGCGAAGAAACCTCAAAGACGCGCGTCTCCTCCGCACAGCCACGATCCCCGCGCCGCCCAGGACGGCAGACTCCTCAAAAGAATGCGGAACAGGATTCTCCTATCCGGAACAGAATCTTGCGTCTGCTTGGTCAGGGAGAGGCCCGCAGCATCGACGACTGTTGCCAACTGCTGGATCTCAAACCGGAACAGGTCAGTCCGGTCCTTGTCATGCTGGAAGTTCAGGGAATGGTCCGTCAACTTCCGGACATGCGCTATGCGCTGGTGTGACGTCATGTCCAGATCAACCCATCCTTCCTTCGCTTCAAGGGTAAATCCCGTCCACTCCGTCCCGGAATCCCTGCCTGCTCCGGCGGAAGGCTTTCTGGACTGGGCCAGCCTGCAAAAAGGCTACTCCCCCGCTACGCTTGTCGCCTATCGCCAGGATCTTCTCCAGTTCGAAAAGTGGCTGCAGGGAAAAGGATTGTCTCTCAATCATCCTGAATTTATAGAGAAAGCCCAGGTACAGGGTTTCTCGGCTTATCTGTTCAAAGAAGGAATCGCCCGCAGCTCCATAGCCCGCAAATTATCTGCTCTGCGTTCTCTGTTCCGCTTTCTCATGCGCATCCATGGTCTGCCCAATAACCCGGCCAGACAGGTCCGCAATCCCAAACAGCATCTTCGTCATCCCGAAGTTCTCAATGTCGATCAGATTTTTTCCCTGCTTGACGAAGCCGCCGAAGAATCGGGCAACGCGGCAGACCTTGAAGGCGGCGCCTCGAATCTCCGTTTACAGGACAAGAAGCAGGCCGCACATTGCCGGAACATGGCGCTGACCGAACTGCTCTACGGTTCAGGTCTTCGTATTTCCGAAGCTTTGTCCCTCAATATCCAGGATATGCGTCCTGAGACGGGCACGGTACGCGTTATCGGCAAGGGCAGCAAGGAACGGCTGGCGCCTCTCAGCGATACCTGCATACGAAGCATGCGGCTGTGGCTGGAGGTCCGTTCTCTGCTCGCGCCGCAAAACGAACCGGCACTTTTCGTCGGCAACCGGGGCAAACGTCTGAACCGAAGACAGGCTGCAAGAATTCTGGATGAACTGGGGGCCGCGGCCGGACTGCCCCAGCATATTTCACCGCATATGCTGCGTCATTCCTTCGCTACCCACCTGCTGGAAGGTGGCGCGGACCTCAGAGCCGTGCAAGAGCTGCTCGGACATGCGCGCCTGTCCACAACGCAGCGTTATACCCACGTGACGCTGGCCCGCCTCATGCAGGTCTATGACAAGGCTCATCCCCGTTCCGGCTTCAAGAACTTTCCGGATCAGAAACGCCAGCTTCCCGTGGAGCCAGCCGGATCAACCGTGGAAACGGGCGAGGACGAATAGAATCTGCGTCCCGGAGGCAGTCCGGCCGTCTTTCATTACCCATTGCCTGACCGTACAGATTACTCCGCATGGACATGCGAGCGTATGGCGGCCCACAGGGCGTCAATGCCGCGCAGCTCCTTGGCCGAAACGGCCAGAGGACGAATGCCGTCCAGAAGGAGACTCCATTCCTGCTGCTTCTTCGCCCGTTCGGTCTGCGAGCATTTGTCGGCTTTGGTCAGCACGGGCAGAAGCGGAATTCCATGTCCCCGGGCAAAGTCGGCAAGCTCCCTGTCCAGGGCCTGCGGCGGAATCCGGCAATCCAGCAGCAAAGCCAATGCCTTGAGAGAAGGTCTGTCCGTCAGGTAATATTCGATCAGTTTCGCCCAGCTGCGTCGCTCTTCATGCGAACAGCGAGCGTAACCATAGCCTGGAAGATCAACGAGAGCAAAACCGTCCGGCTCCACCCAATAAAAGTTGATGGAACGCGTCTTGCCCGGAGTCGCGCTGATTTTGGCAAGCTGTCTGCGGCGGGCCAGTGCGTTCACGAGAGAAGACTTCCCCACGTTGGATCGTCCAGCCAGAGCTATCTGGAAGGCGTTCCGCGCATCCAGTGCATCCAGCTGCGCCTGGAGCTGCTCCCTGTTGAATGTTGTGGCCACAAGGGTCAGCGTAGACTGTCCGGTTTGTCCTGCCATGAGAATCTCCGAATCCGATGCTTCAGTTTGTCCGCTCCACTCCGGAACATGCGCTCTCCGCCCGCCCGTTACCTCTGATAACTGAACGAATCGCGAGTCCGGCCGTGTTCGTCGAATGTATCACTTTATCTGTTTCTCTGCCCTTCATCCATTCCCGCTCCCTCCGAAAGAGATCTTCCAATACTTCATCGTATGGTGACTCCGGTCGCCCAGTCTTCTCTTCTGGCGGAACCTTCGGGATATATTGACAAGCGAGGCCTGATATTCGACAATAGTCAATTGCCGTGTTAGGCTATCCTGCCACAGCGGGAAAAGCAATCCAGGAACTTTCAAACCCGGGATTGATTGGATAAGGAACGGGATTGGCATAATCCAAACAGAAAACCTTCGTCATCTATCATATCTGGAGGCAACCATGTATTCCACTACGGACTTCCGCAAGGGACTCAAGATCGAAATCGACGGAATTCCCTTTGAAATCATTGAATTCCAGCACTTCAAGCCCGGCAAGGGCGGCGCCATGGTCCGGACCAAGCTGCGCAATATTCTCAATGGCCGCGTTGTGGACAACACCTTCCGTTCCGGGGAAAAGGTAGAGCGTCCCAACCTAGAATCCCGCGACATGCAGTTCCTGTACCACGAAGGTACGAATCTTGTCTTCATGGACATGACGACGTATGAACAGCTCCACATGCCTGAAGAGGTGACTGACGGCAAGTCCGCCTTCCTCAAGGATGGTCAGGAGTGCCGCGTTCTGCTCTACAACGAACGTCCTCTGGACATCGAAATCCCTGCGTCCCTCGTTCTTGAAGTCGTTGACACGGAACCCGGAGCCAAAGGAGATACGGTCAGCAACGTGACCAAGCCCGCTACCCTGGAAACCGGCGTCGTCATTCAGGTACCCATCTTTGTGAACAAGGGCGATCGCGTGAAGGTCGATACCCGCACCAAGGACTATATCGGACGCGAATAGCGTCGTGCGGCCCGCTCCCCCAACCGGAGCGGGCTCCCATCCCAAGAGACCGAAAGACCGATCCTCCTGCATCGGATCGGCGTGTGATGACCGGATATTCCGGGGGAGGCTATCATTACGGACGGACGGAAAATAACCCGGGAACTGTTCGGGCTCTTCCTCATTTTCTGGGGACTTTTGGTCCTCCTGAGCCTCGTTTCGTTCAATCAGAACGATCCCAGTCTCAACCATGCTGTAAGCAACGCCACCGCGATAAAGAACAACGCGGGATTGTTCGGCGCCTACATCAGCGGATTGCTTGTCGACATCTTCGGCCTGTCGGCCTTCGTCTGGCCCGCGGTGTTCATCGCATGGGGAGCGGGATTCGTCTCCACCTGGTTCACCATGCCCTGGTGGCGGTGGTGCGGCTTCGTTTTGCTGGCCGCGTGCCTCGTGTCCCTTGGCGCAGCCTGGAATCTCGGCATAGGCGACGTCCGGGGCGGCGGCATGCTTGGCATGGCCCTGTACAGGGAATTCACCGCGCTCTTCAACCCCGTGGGCGCTACTCTGATCTGGCTGTTTCTGTTGTTCATTTCTCTGGAGCTGGCCTTTGGCATCGAATGGCTCGGTCTCATCCGCAAAGGCTGGGCCACTGTTCAGCCCTTGTTCGGCGACCGGTTGAAATCATGGGAATCAGTTTCGAAATCCTTCGCCACTGTGAAATCCCGCGTTTTCATGTCTCAAATGCCTTTTTCCCGCAAAAAAGAACAGGGAAAGGATGCGGAAGAAACGACGGAGTCTGTCGACGTCATTCCTCTTTTTGAATTGCATAAGGAACCGGTCCCCCCTGTAGTCGATCCTCCCCTGACTCTGTCTCCCCAAAACGACACTCCGGAACGAAACATGGGACAGACAGAGTCCGAAAAGAAAAAACGGACGTTTAATCTTGCCGCGTTGCTCTCGCTCACGGCTCCCGAAAAAAAGCCCGGAGACGCGACTTCAGAAACGAATGCGTCCCCTCTTGAACTGAAATTTGACTTTGACGCCCCGCAAGAAACCGGCGACCGGACGCCCCCGAAGCCCGAGGCAGAGGAGCCGATTCCTGCACCGGCCACCCCGAATGCCCCGGCCCCGCAGCGATCTTCTGAGGTTACGCCCGCGACTCAGCCCCAGACGACACCCCCTCGGGAACAGGTTACGGCGTCCATCCCCCAGCCTCCAGTTCTGCACAAGCGGAAATATCCGATGCCGCCCCTTGACCTGCTTCAGCAACCTCAGGAAAGCGACTCTCTGCCGTCTCCCGCCGTGCTGGCCGCGCAGAGCGAGGGTCTGATGACCTGCCTCGGAGAGTTCAATATTCAGGGCGAACTCGTCAAGGTAACGCCCGGTCCGGTGATCACACTGTTCGAAATACGCCCGGCTCCCGGCGTTCGGGTCGGTCGCTTCACCAACCTGACCGACGATCTGGCCCGGAGCCTCAAGGCCGAGGCCATTCGCATTCAGGCCCCAGTTCCGGGAAGCGATACCGTAGGCGTGGAAATTCCCAATGTAAAACGCTCTACGGTCAACTTCCGTGCGCTGGTCCAGTCCGACGCGTTCCGAAGTTCGTCATCGCTGCTAACTATGGCACTGGGCAAGGATATCGAAGGCCGTCCCGCCGTTCGCGACCTTGCCACCATGCCGCACGTTCTGGTTGCCGGCACTACAGGATCGGGCAAGAGCGTCTGCCTCAACTCAATTCTGGTCAGTTTCCTCTACAAGGCATCTCCCGATGACGTGAAACTGATGCTTGTGGACCCCAAACGTGTGGAAATGGCCATGTATGCAGACCTGCCACACCTTGTGCACCCTGTGGTTACGGAGACGTCTCTGGCCAAGACAGCACTCGACTGGGCTGTCCACGAAATGGATCAGCGCTACGACTGCCTTGCCCGCTTCGGCGTCAAGAACATAAAGGACTACAACAAGAAACTGGAATCCTTCGGCCCGGAAGTGCCACCTCAGTTCGCGGATCTGAAACCGATGCCCTATCTCGTCATCGTCATTGACGAGCTGGCTGACCTCATGTTGACCGCAGGAAAGGACGTGGAAGGCTGCATCGTCCGCCTGGCCCAGCTGGCCCGCGCTGCAGGCATCCACCTGATCGTCGCGACGCAGCGGCCCAGCGTGGACGTAGTCACCGGACTCATCAAAGCCAACTTCCCATGCCGAATCTCGTTTCAGGTAGCCAACAAGTACGACTCCCGCACTATTCTTGATACAGCCGGAGCCGAACAGCTTCTGGGCAAGGGCGATATGCTCTTCAAGCCCACGGGAGGCAAGCTGCAGCGCCTGCACGGTCCCTTTGTCACCGACGAGGAAGTGCAGGCCGTCGTGGATTATTGGAAACGTCAGAAGGCTCCCCAATATGAAGTCGATTTTTCCGAATGGGGTGCTTCCGTCGCGGAACCGGCAAAGGCCGGAGCAATCTCTTCCGGAAGCGTTTCCAGCGAGGAAGAAGCTCTGTACGCCGAGGCCGTCGCTTTTGTGCAGGAACAAGGACGCATGTCCATCTCTCTGCTACAACGACGTTTCCGCATCGGATTCAACAAGGCCGCCCGCTTTGTCGAACGTATGGAGCAGGACGGCATTCTTCCTCCGGCCTCCCGCGCCAACAAGGCGCGTCAGGTTCGGACGGACTAAAACTCTCATGAAGGAAACTTCCATGCGTCTTCTTACAATCATTGCAATCATCATGGCCGGGGTACTGTTTCTTTCTTCCGGCGCAGCAAATGCCGCCCCGTCCCTGTCTGAAGCGATTCAGAAAACCTATGAATCCATGGGAGCGTTCAGCGCAACCTTTACCCAGCGTCTCGTTCATCAGGAAAGCGGTTCTGAGGAAACTCGCAATGGCAATCTGCTCTTTCAGAAGCCTCTGCGCATTCGCTGGGAAACGCAAAAGCCTGATACCGAACTGCTTGTCGTTTCAGAAAAGGAAGTCTGGGACTATCTGCCGGATGAGGAAGTGGCCTATCGCTACTCCCCTGAAGTGGTGCGAGATTCCCGCTCCGTCCTGCAGGTCATCACGGGACAGACTCGGCTGGATGTCGACTTTTCCATCGAATCTGAAAAGGATGAAAACGGTATGGCCGTCCTGCGCCTTTACCCCAGGGAACCATCCACGCAGATGGTCGAGGCCGTCATATGGGTGGACAAGGACAGTAACCTGATCAGAAAAGCGCAGATTCTGGATTTTTACGGCAATACCAATGAAGTGACACTGAATTCGCTGACTCCCGATGCTCCCATCCCTGCCGGCGCTTTTCAGTTCACACCGCCCAAGGGGATTTCCATAGAAGATCTGACCAGTCAGACGGCTCCGGAACGTCCTCTTCTCAAGTAGCGGATAAGCTTTTCCGGAACCAGCAAATCCCCGCTTGATCCATTACAGGTCGCGCGGGGATTTTTTGTCTTCATTGTGTCGTCATCTATGGACGTCGTGGCCACCTTAAACAATATTTCGACATGGTATGGATGGAAAACTCAACGCAGAACGCTCATCCCCCGCATGCGGGACACCAGTCCATCCCGGTCCTGAACATGCGAAAGTTCCCTGCCTGGGCGCAGCGAGGTGACGACAGCCTGTCCAATAATGTAACGCCCTTCCCTGCCCTGCCGTTCCGTGCGTAATCCCCAAATATTATGGAACATGACGGCCTTCCCCCCATATTCTCCAAGATACAGGGCAATATGTCCGGGTAACCAGAGCAGCGTGGCGAACGGTTTACCCCGCTCAAGAATCATCCGTTCCTTGGCCGCCGGCGAAAGTTCGGAAAAATTCTGGAAATCCCAGCTTCTGGCCTGAGCCGACGAATTGCGCGGCAACCATACCCCGAAGGGGATGAACAGATCCCGCAGCATCTGGGAACAATCACGATTCCCGAACTCCCCGCCCCAGCCATAGGGCTGCCCCAGCATGCCGTTTCCAATCCGCGCCAGAGCCTCTTCCGTCAACGGCATCGGTTTACGGGCGATGGAGGCTGCCGGAACGGTCACCAGTCTGGGGACGGCATTTCCCTGCGTATCCCTTGCGGGTACCAGCAGTGTTGCGGAATCCTTCCCCAGAGCAACAAGAGGCAGCAGGGTTCCCACATTTCCCATACACATAAAACGCCCCTCTCCATCGCGCAGGGGAACACCGTCCTGCAGGACCACCGCATGTTCTCCCTCTTCAAAACGCCTGCGGAAAACGGCATCAGTCATTGCCACGTCGACGGCAGGAACCCACCCGGCGACGAGTGCCGTTTCTACATATGCCCAGGCGCCATCCGTCGACGTATGCACGATCAGAACGGGCATTCCGGCAGGCAGGCTGGAATACATGAACATATCGAAGGGGAACCCCTCGCCGGCCTTCAGCGGGTTTCCGAACCGAGGTCTGAAGGTAGGGGCTTCCCGCAGCACTGTGGCTTGTACGGTGATTCCCCGATCCAGTCTGGAAGGAAAAGATTCTCGGGCCGCGTTGGCAACCAGCCTGTCCCAGTTCTGCCGGGTCCAGGGCAACAGGTTCTCTGCCCAACCGCGCGGCATGCTCGCCCCCTTTGCGCCCCCGAATATGGCAAAAGCCTCGGAGGGCTTGACCGAAACGCGCGCGGCATGCCACGGACCAAAATACAGCTTGTCGAATCTTGCATTCATGTCGGCCTGCCGGTCGGCGGATAACAAGTCCTCTCCTCCATCCGGACAGACATAGGCCTGAAGGTCCTGCGGCAGGCGACGCAGGTCCTCAATCATCCCAGACGAAGCTGGATCATGCGGAACGGGCATGTTCCTGTTTCCGGCACATCCTCCAAGCAAGGCAAGAATTGCAATCAATAACCAGAGTCCGCGGCCTCGTTCACTTCCGTTCTTCATTGATCTGCCTCCTCCAAAACAACGGCAGAAGAAGCTCCCAGCCGATGTGCCAGCCAGGTAAATCGCTTCTGCATTCTGTTGTTTTTGATGGCCATGGCAAGAGCGCGCGGTTCTCCTACCAGCACGACGAGCCGTTTACCCCTGGTAACTCCCGTATAGATAAGATTGCGCTGCAGGAGCATGTAATGCTGGACCATGATGGGAATCACCACCGCCGGATATTCGGAACCCTGTGACTTGTGGATGGATATGGCATAGGCGGCGACGATCTCGTCAAGCTCCTCCCAGTCATATCCGACCATCCTGTCGTCATATCTGACCACAAGGCATTTTTCCTGCGTATCCACGGAAGAGATGCGCCCGATATCACCGTTGTAGACGTCCTTTTCGTAATTGTTCCGTATCTGCATGACCTTGTCGCCGAGACGGTAAAATCGTTCGCCGCGTTGCAGAGCTTCCGTCGCCGGATTCAGAGCCTGTTGCAAACGGGTATTCAGATTTGCCGCCCCTACGGTCCCCTTGTGCATGGGGGCAAGAACCTGAACGTCATCCACTGGATCAAGTCCAAATCGCCGTGGAATATGATTTTTGACAAGATCGACGATAATGTCGGCGACACGTTCCGGATCTTCCTGACGCATGAAATAGAAATCGGAAAGCCTGTCTTTCGACGACTCCAGCCGGGGGATCTCGCCCCGGTTGATCAGGTGTGCGTTGCATACGATCTCGCTTTCCGCAGCCTGCCGAAAAACTTCCACAAGCTCGACTACAGGCATTGCTCCGGAGGCTATCAAATCGCCAAGCACGTTTCCCGGCCCCACGGAAGGCAACTGATGAACGTCGCCTACGAAAATAATCGTGGCTCCCAGCGGAGCGGCCTTCAGCAAATGATACGCCAGCATGGTGTCCATCATGGACGCCTCATCCACAACCAGCAGGCCGCAGGCCAGAGGGTTATCCTCGTTACGGGCGAAACCATCCTCTTTCGGGGTGTACTCAAGAAGTCGATGAATGGTCCGCGCCTCGCGTCCACAGGCTTCGGACATGCGTTTGGCAGCCCGCCCTGTGGGCGCGGCCAGCAGAATCTTGGCCCGGTTTTCGGCGAAAACCTGAATAATGGCATTCAGTATCGTCGTCTTTCCTGTACCCGGTCCTCCAGTCAAAATCATGACCTTGGAGACAGTGGCTGTACGAATGGCCTTGAGCTGCTCTTCGGCCAGCGTGATTCCCAGCCTGTCCACCACACGGCGCACCAGTTCCTCGGACGCGGGGAAGCGCACGGACTTGGGTGACGCCAATATCCTATTAAGATAAAAAGCAATCTGTGATTCATAATGATGGAAACGAGTCAGGTAGATGCCGACCTCTCCATCCAGATCCTCAAGAATGACACGCTCTTCCTGAACCAGAACGTCAATGGCCTCCTCGACCAGTTCCGGTCCCGTACCCAGCTGAGCGCAGGCCTGTTCCACAAGCAGGCGGCGCGGGAAATAGACATGACCGTCATCGACTTGCTTGAGCAAAGTATAAAGCGTCCCGGCCTGAATCCGCAGCGGGTGTTCCCGTTCGAATCCCAGCTTCGCCGCCAGCGAGTCCGCCGTCAGGAAACCGATGCCGCGGATATCCATCGCCAGTCGATACGGATTTTCCCGGACTACGGCCAGAGCCTGCGGGCCGTAGTGCTTGTATATGCGCACGGCGAAAGAGGCGCCGATGCCGTGCGGCTGCAGAAACTGGACCAGCGCGCGGACCCCCTGATGTTCTCTCCAACAATCCAGCATCTGTTCCAGCTTTGACGCTGAAATACCAGAAATTTCAAGTAGTTTTTCCGGCTCTTCATCAAAGATCCTCAAGGTATCCTCACCGAACTTCTTGACGATCCGCTCGGCTATCCGTTTGCCGATCCCCTTGATGAGTCCGGAAGAAAGATAGAGTTTGATGCCTTCAACCGTAGCGGGAAGGATGCTCTCGAAGGAACTCATCTGCAGCTGACGCCCAAAACGGGGGTTGTTTACCCAACGTCCCCTGACCAGCAGGGAGGCTCCGATCTGTGGACTTCCCATATAGCCGGTCGCCGTCACAAGATCTATTTCATCCTTGCCGTCCGGGCGAACTCGAAATACGGTGTATCCGTTGTCGTCGTTATGAAAGACGACGCGTTCCAGAGTCCCCCTGATTTCCACTTCATCGCCGGGCGACGTAAGTTTCAGTTGCGTCATGCCCCCTCTCCGTTTCCGATCATGCGCCGTTGCATGAGCAGCGCGTCAGCCAGCGTCAAAGCCGTCATGGCTTCCAGAACCGGAACAATACGAGGAATCGCGCAGATATCGTGCCTTCCGCCGACGCGCAGGCAAACCGGCTGGCCATTCATGTCGACGCTTTGCTGCTCTTTGGCGATAGAGGGAATAGGCTTGACGGCAACGGTCAGAACGATGGGCTGACCGCTGGAAATTCCACCCAGAATGCCCCCGCAGTGATTGGTGGCGGAATTGCCGGGATGCCGGGAGTTTCCTCCGGGAAACAGGGCGTCGTTATTCTGGCTGCCCAGGGAGCGAGCCGCCGCGAATCCGTCGCCAACCTCCACTCCCTTGACTGCGCCGACGCTCATGAGCGCCATGGCCAGTACGGCATCCAGTCTGTCGAAGACCGGCTCACCGAGTCCGGCGGGCACGTTGAGGGCCTCTATCCTGACTACGCCACCCACGGTATCTCCATCTCCCCGCACGGCACGGACAAAATCATTCCAGGTTTCCACTATCTCGTCGCATGGAGCGCAATAAGGACGCCGAAACGCCTCGTCCCGGGATTCGGAGGAACTTTCAGGAGCGGCTATGCCACCGAGTTCCAGCGTGTAGGCCCTGATGCGAATGCCGGAACACGCCAGCAGGGCGCGAGCCACCGCCCCGCCGGCCACCCGTGCCACGGTCTCACGCCCCGAGGAACGCCCTCCGCCGCGAAAATCACGTACTCCGTATTTGGCGTCATAAGCCATGTCCGCATGACCGGGCCGCCAGACCGATGCCAGCGGACCGTAATCTCCGGAGCGCTGGTTGGTGTTTTCAATGCTGAAGGCAATGGGAGTCCCCGTCGTTCGTCCCTCAAAAATGCCGGACAGCAGCCGAATACGGTCCGGTTCCCTACGCGTCGTGCCTCCCTCCCCCGATCCGGGGCGGCGTCGATCCAGATCCATCTGGATCATCTCCTCGGAGATGGGAATCCCGGAAGGACAACCGTCGATAATGCCCCCGAGCGCCGCGCCATGAGACTCTCCAAACGTGGTCAGCCGGAAAAGCCGTCCAAATGTATTGCCGCTCATGCGTACTCCTTTCCTCCAGCAATCAGAAAGCCATGCCCGTTCCCGAAACTGGGGCGACAAGATAAAAGGACGTTTCATCCTGCTTCCACGCATGGCGGTCCGGATAAAGTCCTTTACAGGCACGGCTCCGCTACTATAGAAACAACGGTCGTACAATGCAAAGAGAAACGCTGGTCCCGAAGCGCCTCTCAGCGCCGGGAAATTCCCGGATCTAAAGGAACCCGTATGTCCAACACCGTTTTGACCATAGGTCTCGCCGGACTCGGCACTGTAGGCGGCGGCCTTGTCCGTCTGCTTTCCGAAAACAAGGAAGAACTGCGCTCCCGTACAGGCTGCGACATCCGTCTGAAAAGCGTTGCCGTGCGGGATATCTCCCGTCCACGCGACCTGCCGGAAGGAGTACGGCTGACCGACAACCCCATGACTCTGGCCGAGGATCCCGAGATCGACGTCGTCATTGAACTCATGGGAGGCATTGATCTGGCAAAACAGCTGATAGCCCGGAGTCTTGAAAACGGCAAACAGATTATTACCGCCAATAAGGCTCTGCTCGCCGAAGAGGGAAGCAGCCTGTTCCGGCTGGCTGCGGAAAAAAAGGCCGCCCTGCGTTATGAAGCCAGCGTGGCTGGCGGCATCCCTGTCGTGGAGACGCTCAAGGAAAGCCTGACCGGTAACAGAATATCCTCCCTTGAAGGCATCCTGAACGGCACCGGCAATTATATTCTTTCCGAAATGACAAGCAAGGGACGAGACTTCAGCGCCGCGCTGGCTGACGCACAGGAGAAAGGTTTCGCTGAAGCCGACCCGACTCTCGATATTGACGGATACGATACGGCGCACAAGCTCGTTCTGCTTATCCGACTGGCCTGGGGAGTGGACTACCCCTATACGGAAATGCCTATCAGAGGCATCCGCAACCTCGACCGGATGGACATCGAATTTGCCCGCGAATTCGGATACCGGATCAAATTGCTCGGCAGAGCCAAAATGCGCAACGGCAGACTGGAAGCCGGAGTCTTTCCTACGCTTGTGAACCATACATACCTGCTTGCCCGCGTCGGCGGAGCCTTCAATGCCGTCCGCCTGGAAGGCAACGCCGTGGGAACACTGTTTTTGCACGGTCTCGGAGCAGGCAGCCTGCCCACCGCCAGCGCGGTTCTTGGAGATCTTGTCTCCATTGCCCGGGGAAACAATCGCTTCAATTCCGGATTTTACCAGCAGGTTTTGCCCCGAGCCGACATTCTTCCGCCAGATCAGGCCAGCAGTACATACTACATGCGTTTCATGGTCAAGGATGACTCGGGCGTCCTCAGGGATCTCGCCGGCGCGCTTTCCGATCAGGGCGTCAGCATCGCTCAGGCCATCCAGAAGGGACAGAGCGAAGGAGCCGTTCCGCTTGTCTTCATGACGCATGAAGCCAGCGTGCATGCAGTGGACAAGGCAATTGAACACATGCGCAAAGCTGACTTTCTCCTCGCTCCCGCCATCTGCTATCGCGTCATGGGATAACGAAAAGACCAGCCATTTTTTCCCGCATGACGGCCGGGGACAGTGAAGATTCCGGCCTCCCGGAATTGCAGGATTCTCCCCAAAAACAGAAACGCCGCATTCCCCCACCGGGGAGTGCGGCGTTCATGCATTATTTTATCGACGGCTACTTGCTCATGGCGTTGATGAATTCCACATTGGATTTCGTTCCACGCATCTTGTCCAGAAGGAACTCCATGCTGTCGATGGAAGACATGGGAGCCAGAATTTTACGAAGGATCCATACGCGCTTGAGCACTTCATCAGACAGCAGCAGGTCTTCCTTGCGGGTTCCCGTACGATTGATATCTATGGCCGGGAAGACGCGTTTTTCGGCAAGGTGGCGATCAAGATAGATTTCCATATTGCCTGTTCCCTTGAACTCTTCGAAGATCACCTCATCCATGCGCGATCCCGTGTCAATGAGCGCCGTAGCGATGATGGTCAGGCTCCCGCCGCCCTCGATATTTCGCGCAGCGCCGAAAAAGCGCTTCGGCCGCTGCAACGCATTGGCATCCAGACCACCGGAAAGCACACGCCCTGATGAAGGAGTCACGGCGTTGTAGGCACGTCCCAGTCTGGTGATGGAGTCAAGAAGAATGACCACATCGCGCTTCCGCTCCACAAGCCGCTTTGCCTTTTCAAGCACCATCTCACAGACTTGCACGTGCCGCTGCGGAGGCTCGTCGAACGTGGAACTGATGACTTCCGCGTTCTTGACCGTCCTCTCCATATCCGTCACTTCTTCGGGACGTTCATCAATGAGCAGAACGATCAGGTAGACTTCCGGATGATTAGCGTTAATGGAGTTGGCGATGCTCTGGAGAAGGATGGTCTTGCCGGTCCGGGGAGGTGCGACGATGACGCCACGCTGACCGCGTCCCACGGGGGCCATCAGATCAATCACGCGACAGGAAAGGTTCTTTTCCCCGTTTTCCATTGTCAGCTTGCGATCTGGATAGATGGGGGTGAGGTTGTCGAAGAGGACCACGTGGCGGGCATTTTCTGGAGGCTCGAAGCCAATTTCCTTAACTTTCAGCAGGGCGAAATAACGTTCCCCCTCCTTGGGAGGCCGAATCTGCCCCGAAACGACGTCCCCCTTCCGCAAGTAAAAACGCCGGATTTGCGAGGGAGAAACATATATGTCATCCGGCCCGGGCATGTAGCTTGAAAGGGGAGATCGCAGAAAACCGTACCCGTCCGGAAGAATTTCCAGCACCCCGTCGCCGTAAATGGCTCCACTTCGAGAAGCACACGCCTGCAACAACGCAAAAATAAGCTCTTGCTTGCGCATGGAACTGGCGTTTTCAATTTCATACTGTTCCGCGAGCTCCATGAGCACGGACATGCTCATGTTCTTCATTTCAGTCAGGCTCATGGCTTCGCCTTCCTGAACCTCCACAGAGACGACTTTCTTCTTCCGCATACCAATCCGTTACTTGTTTTTTGAGTGAATAAAAGACCCCGACTGCAGTCGGGAATAAAAGCATGCCCAAGCAATCTACAAAGCAGAAATAAAGGAAGTCAGGAAAAATCCTGAAGAATATATGGATACTGTAGAGTGCAGGATAAAAAGGCAGGACTGCGCACATGAGCGCTGCACGGATTTTCCTAGCTCAACTCACTTTCTTTGGCAAGAGAAAGTGTAAAATTTTTTACGGACCAAAGACGGAAGGGACGGTCATGCCGCCCCTTCCCCGGATTTAACGCAAAAATGAGGGATCCTTGGCCTGATCTTCCCTGACCAGCCTGAACAGTACAGGACTCAGCAGCAAAATCGCGATGAGGTTGGGAATGGCCATCAGAGCGTTGCACGTATCAGCCAGAAGCCAGACCAGATCAAGCTGGATTCGGGCTCCTGCGGCAATGGCTATCGTGTAGATGATGCGGAAAGGAATCTGCGCCCGATCGCCGAAGAAATAGATCGCACACCGCTCGCCGTACACGCACCAGCCAAGAGCCGTAGTGAAGGCGAACAGGCACAGGCAAAGGGTTACGGCCAGTGCCCCGACGCCAGGCAACACGCTTTCAAAAGCGGCGGAAGTCATGGCGGCTCCGGTCTGCCCGCTGGTCCACTCTCCGGTCACAAGAATGGCGAAACCGGTCATACTGCACACCACGATGGTATCAAGGAACGTATCAAGCATGCCGATGGAAGCCTGCGTCAGGGGCGAGGAACTCGTCGCGGCGGCATGCGCCATGGGAGCCGTCCCCAGGCCGGCCTCATTGGAAAAGACGCCGCGCGCCATGCCCATACGGATCGCCAGCATGACGCTGGCCCCGGCGAAGCCGCCTTCCGCAGCCGTAGGCGTGAAGGCCTCGTACACGACATTGAAGAAAATGGTCGGCACCTGAGAAATATTACAGAGAATGACAATGAGCGAAATGCCGACGTAAATTACGGCCATGAAAGGCACGATGCGCCCCGCGACCTGACCGATTCGCTTGACGCCGCCGACAAGCACTGCTCCGGCCAGCACAAGCAGGAGGACGGCCGACCCCCATGTAGGAATGAACAAATTCACGGCCAGAGCCTCGCCGATGGAGTTCCCCTGCACCATCGCACCGGTGCCGATGCAGGCGATGATCCCAAAAAAGGCGAAACAGCTTCCCAGCCAGGCCCAGCGGGGGCCCAGACCATTTTTGATGAAATACATGGCACCGCCCACCCAGTTTCCGGCGGGCGTCTTTTCCCTGAAATGAACGGAAAGCAGCACTTCACTGAATTTTGTGGCCATTCCGACCAGCGCAGTAACCCACATCCAGAACAGCGCGCCGGGGCCTCCGATATAAATAGCTGTAGCCACACCGACGATGTTGCCGGTCCCGATATCTGCGGCCAGAGCAGTCATGAGCGCGTTAAACGGGGAGATCTCGCCCTTGCTGGATTGATGCTTCCGACCGATCCATAAATTTTTAAGACCGCGCCCCATATTGCGAAATGTGAAAAATCGCAGTCCTATCGTCAGATACAGGCCCGTTCCAACCAGAAGGACCAGCATTCCCGGTCCCCAGACGACGTTGTTGACGGCGCCAAGCCAGCTCATGAAAGAATCCATGTTCTCCCCTCTGTAAAAAAAAGCAGCATCCACATCCGGTATTACCGGACCTTCCTCGCCCCCGCAGTGGCCAAACTTGAACAAGCCTTCCCCATCCCGGGTTATTCGTCCCTCACTTATAACAGGGTGAAATACCGGTATGAACGGTCCCGCATATCTCGAACAAAAGAAAAAGGACAAAAAGATCCCAAGAAGGCCACTGAGAATCTTTCAAGGATTATAAAAATTTGAAACCTTGCGCAAGCTTTTCGAAAATTGTGAATTTCTTCTCCTGTTTTCATACAGGCCGGACCAGCAGCCAGACATATTGCAACCGCAGAGGGAAAAGTTCCGCAACATGCTATTCTTTCCCTTCTTTTTCCTGAATTCGCCTGCGCGTTTCCGCATCCAGCATGAAACGCAGCTTCTGCATCAGGGGAGAATCCTGAAAATACTGCTTCCCATACTCAAGATTGAAGGAGTAATTGAACCCTTCCGGGTTCCGTCCTCTGTTATGCTGGAAAATGGTTTCAGCCTTGTCCAGAGCCTTTACAAAACGCGCTTCCGGAGTCGCTGCCGTAGAATATTCGCTCCACAATCGCATGAACAGGGTCCTGTCGGTCTCAGGCAAAAGGCTGAAGGCTCGTTCTACGGCCGCACGCTCCAAAGCCAGTTTCGCATCCTCATCCGGCATGAGCGCCGCGGAAATATCTCCATCGTACAATTCGCCCAGATCATGAATCAGGGCCATGATCATAACATCCCGGGCGTCAAGTTCCGGAAAGTCGTCCAGCAGCAACACGGTCAGCAAGGCAAGCCGCCAGCTGTGTTCCGCCGTGCTTTCGTGTCTCCCCGCTGAAGTCCAGGAAGTGCGAAGTACTGATTTCAGTCCCTCGATTTCGTGCATGAAAGCGATGCGCTGTTCAAGCGTGTTCATGTATTCCTCTGCAAAAGACCGCTGCCCGAGATACTGCGATCTGGGAAGAGGCCCGTAACGTTGCATGGCTGAAGAAGTCGTCCACCGATTGTCCAAAAAGGAAGTTGAAAACAGCCTACAGGATGACGACCGACGGCATGACCGGAGTCGTAAAAATAGCCCTGAAGGTCAACCCAAGCATAACGACCCCAATGCCGCACTTGACCACAATTCCCAGAAAACGGCCGACCAAAGCCCCCTTGGCGGCACGACGCGCTTCAGCATCGTCCCTGCCGCGATACCGCTCCATCAGATAGCAGCCACCCCACGCTCCGACGAGAGCTCCAATAAAGGCGCCCAGTCCCAGCAATAGCGGCAATCCTGCCAGAGCGCCGACCATGGCCCCTATCAGTCCGGCCCACATGCCGCTGGTGCTGGAGCCGTATTTTTTGCTGCCCCATCCCTGGGTCACGTATTCAACGACTTCCCCTAACACGGCAAGCCCCAGCAGAAGCGCAAAAAACAGAATCCCCATATCACCGGGGTTCGGGTAAAGAACGCGCCACAGTCCGATAAAGCCAAGCATGATCCAGTTTGCCGGCAAAGTGATCAGGTTCAACAGCAAAACAAAACCAAGCACGATCAAGAACAGGGTGGGAAAAAGAACTTCCATGGTTTTCCTCAAGTCATGCGCCCAAAAAGTTTGATGCCGGCATCCCGCTTCACGGGGAGATCAGAACACCCGTCGACTCCGGAATACGATTTTCTCCAGCACAGCGCATTCAAAACGATACCTCCGTCTGGGCTCCATCGTGCCTCTCTGCGCATCCTCCATTTCCGGAAACCCCAAAGGCATGAACCCAAAAGCCCGGCGGGCGGTTCCTCAGGGTCGCTCGCCGGGCTTATGCAACGAATGCCTGCGAATCTTATTCATCGTCCGCCGTCTTGCGCAAAGCCTCAATGACGGTAGGCAGATGCCGTAATCTGTCCATGACATGATAGAGATGGGCGACGTCACGAACCTGCACGAGCATTTCCATTTCCGAACGCCCGTCCACAGTGGATTCCAGAATGCAGTTTTCGATATTGACGTCCTCATCGCGCAGAACGATGGCGATATCAGCCAACGTCCCCTTTTGGTTATGCGCAACGATATGGATACGAACCGGGAACGGCTCTGTCTCATGGCCATCCCACTGAACGGAAACAAGACGATCCGGTTCAAGATCCAGAATATTTGGACAGGTGGCAGTATGGACAATAACGCCGCGTCCCCGACTGACGAACCCGACAATGGAGTCTCCCGGCACTGGATTGCAGCACCGGGCGATGCGCACGAGCATGTCCTCCACTCCACGTACCGTGATGGCGCCCCTGGCGCCCGAAGAAGCCGGAGGCTGGGGTTCTTTCCGTCGAGGAATCACACCATCCACAGTATCCGCCGCGGAGACGGCTTCCGGAGGCGTCATGATGGACTGAAGCCGTTTCAGAACCTGCTTTGTCGAATATCTGGCATACCCGACTGAAGCCATCAGTTCATCGACTGAACCGGCGGCAAGGGCATTCACAAGCGTGGCAAGATGGCCGTCCTTTTCGGCACGCGCCAGATTAATGCCCATCTTGCGGCTTTCCTTCTCCAGCATTTCCCGACCGAGTCCGACCGCGGCGTTGCGCTCTTCCGTCCGCAGGTACTGCTGAATTCGGTTACGAGCCTTGGCGGTTTTGACGATCTTGAGCCAGTCGCGGCTGGGATGCCTGTTCTTGTCGGTAATAATCTCGACGGTATCGCCGCTCTTGAGCGAATAGGTCAGCGGAACAAGCTTGCCGTTGACCTTGGCCCCCACGCACCGATACCCCACCTGCGTATGGATGAGAAAGGCAAAATCAAGCGGAGTGGCCCCTTCGGGCAATTCTTTGACATCTCCGGCGGGCGTAAAGACATATACCTCGTCTTTGAACAGATCCAGACGGAGAGAATGCATAAATTCCTTGGAATCCGCCTCGGCTCCCTGACGGCTCACGATTTCCCGCAGCCATTCGAATTCCGGAGCATCCTTCACGCTGACCGCATGGTGCCGCTCCTTGTAAAGCCAGTGGGAGGCCACGCCATGCTCGGCAAGCCGGTGCATTTCCTCCGTTCTGATCTGAATCTCGATGCGTTCTCCCTCGGGCCCGATGACCGTCGTGTGCAGGCTCTGATAGCCATTGGCCTTGGGCATGGAGATATAGTCCTTGAATCTCCCCGGAACAGGCTTCCACTGGGCATGCACCAGACCAAGAATGGCGTAACAGTCCCGTACATCCTTGACGATGGCCCGGAAGGCCAGAATGTCATGCATGTCGTCAAGGGTAAGATTCTGTTCGGTCATCTTCCGGTAAATGCTATAAATATGCTTGATGCGCCCCCAGACCGTTCCCTGGATGCCATTGTCCGTCAGGATGGCTTCCAGCTTGGTAATGATCTTGGCGATCAGTTGCCGTTCTACCACCTGATTGGATTCAAGCCAGTCCGAAATCTGCGCGTACACATCAGGGTGCAGATACTTGAAGCTGAGTTCCTCAAGCTCCAGTTTGATGCGGTGCAGCCCTAACCTGTTGGCCAGCGGCGCATAGATGTCCATCGTTTCCTGAGCAATGCGCTGCCGCTTGTGTGGTTTCTGGAAATCCAGAGTGCGCATGTTGTGAATGCGGTCGGCCAGCTTGACCACAGGCACCCGGATATCATGCGACATGGCAAGAATCATCTTGCGGATATTCTCCGCCTGTTGCTCTTCCTTGCTGTCGAAGGTCATCATGCTGATCTTGGTGACGCCATCGACGATATCCGCAACCTGCTCGCCGAATTCAGCGTCGACTTCTTCCAGAGTCACCTTGGTATCTTCCACCGTATCGTGCAGCAGACCAGCGGCAACCGCATGGGCATCAAATCCGATTTCCGCAAGAATTTCAGCCACGGCAAGAGGGTGTGAAAGATACGGCTCCCCGGACAGACGCACCTGACCTGCATGAGCGGCTGCGGCGTAGGCATAGGCCTTCCGGACCATGGCCTGCTCAGCTTCCGTGGAGTTGGCGGCAAGTCGGCTGAGAATGTTCTGCATGGGAAGCGGAAGCTGGGAAGCGGAAGAGTCTGCTGTGCTCATAGGTCTGATCCTGAGGAATAATGGTGGAAACGTGTCGTTCTGCATCAACCTTACGGCTGAATGCGGTATCTCTGCAACCCCTCGGGTACCCACCACCTGTCGAAATTGTACATGATGCCGCTCAGAGCAGGCTTTATCCCCTGAAAACGCGCCTGAATAACAGGAAGCGCATACGGGACGTACAAAAAGCAGTAAGGCTGGTCCGCATCGAGAATTTCCTGAAACCGGTCGTAGAGCTGCTTGCGCCGCGCCAGATCGGTTATGCTTCTGGCCTCCTCCAGCAGAGAGTCCACCTCTGCGTTCACATAACCGGTAAAATTCAGTCCGCCGGGACGAGCACTCGAAGAGTGCCAGACTTCAAACACATCCGGATCCTGAAGGATCGTCCAGCCGAGAATCACGGAGTCGAACTGTCCCTTGTTGACGAACTCCTTGATGAAGGCCGCCCACTCCACAGTACGGATACGGACGTCAACCCCTATGCTGCGGAACTGGTTCTGGATGACGATCGCAGTCTTGATGCGCTGATCATTGCCCTGATTCACCAGTATGGTGAATGCAAAGGGCTTGCCATCCTTCATAAGGATGCCGTCTGCATTTTTTCGAGTCCACCCCGCTTCAGCCAAAAGACGACCAGCCTCCTCGACGTTCTGCCGAACGGGAGTCAGTTCGTTGTTGTAGACCCAGGTGCCCGGCTTGTAAGGCCCGACCGTGGGAACGCCCAGCCCCAGCAACACGCTGTCGACCAGAGACTGCCGGTCGATGGC
The DNA here is from genome assembly GCA_023403845.1 of Pseudomonadota bacterium. Lineage (GTDB taxonomy): Bacteria > Desulfobacterota > Desulfovibrionia > Desulfovibrionales > Desulfovibrionaceae > Bilophila. Next base: position 68,753 of record JAEYDL010000002.1, on the reverse strand, counting down.
CATGGAAAGAGCCCGTCTGACCCGGACATCCTGAAAGAACGGATGTTTCAGGTTGAACCCCAAAAAGGTATATCCGAAGGACAGGTACTTGTATTTTCTCCAGTCCTTCACCCAGCGTTCTCCCTCGGTCTGCCTCAGGTACTGTTGCGGAGACAGGGACATCATGTCCAGCTTGCCGGCCTTTAATTCCAGAAACATGGTTGAAGGATCAGGAATAATACGATAAACGACTTCGTCCAGATAAGGCCGTCCTTCAAAATAGGTATCGGATGCAGTCAGAGTCAGTTTCGTCCCCGGCTCCCATGAAGCCAGCCTGAACGGCCCTGCACCTATGGGCTTTCTGGTCAGCGGAGACGTCATGATGTTCTGCCCCTCCAAGGCATGCTTGGGGAGAATAGCCCCCATCCAGGTCATAAGCGAGCGCGCAAACGGTTTCTCATAGCGAACTTCAAAGGAAAAACACCCCGTCTTCGTGAAGGAGCTGACGGCGAGAAAGTTTTCGGCATAGGCCGTAGGCGTATCAGGATTGATCATCAGCTTGTAGGTAAACTCCACATCATCCGCCGTCAGAGGTTCGCCATCTTCCCAGCGGATATCGTCACGCAGGACAAAGCGCAGCAGACGCCCGCCTTCCAGAACCTCATAGGACGAGGCCGCCCAGGGGGTCACGTTCAGATCCTTGTCGTATCTGAGAGGCGCGACGAACAGCAGATCAGTTATCTCCGAAGATGCGCTGTCGGAAGACATGTAGGGAATCAGGTTCGAAGGCTCTCCGATGGATCCCATCAGAATGCGTCCTCCGCGTACAGGCGTTTTCAGATCCGCCTCGGAGACTTGTCCGGAAACGCCGGAGGCCTGTCCGCTCTCCTCAGACTGCCCATTGCATCCGGCAAGCAGCCCTCCGCACACAATAATACAACTTATTAAAAACAATATTTTTTTTATTTTCATTTAATTTTCTCATGCAAAAAAAGTGAAATTATCCATAGCATACTCGATTTCCCTTGAAAACATCTGATTCTTGGCTTATAACAGTACAATAGTAATTTGCCATCCGCTCGCTTGTCTGCGCATCCATATCCCGTTCAAAACGGATGGCTTTTGTCGCATATTTCAACGAGTCCCGTAACCGTTGTCCAGAGTGCCCGGGGTTTCCCTGAAGCACTCCGGCGGTGCATTTTACGAGCGTACCCTTTCAGTTCAAAATGATACAACGACAGACCCATAAAGGAATCTCCGCATGAATGTTCGCGAGGAAAGCGCAGCCCGTGCCCTGGTACAGGGCTTTTTGAAGGACTCCATTCCCGAATACATCAAGGATACCGGCCAGGAAATTCTTTCCAGCGGCGGCGTGCACAAGCTTTCCATTCGTAAGGATGGAGAAAACTGGGATGTCGAAGGGATCGTGCAGGGAGAAGACTTTCAGAACTACTCTCCCCATCTGCTGATCAATCCGGGTGACTCCCAGATTACCCATACCTGCAACTGCCATGAAGCCTTCATGGGAGTCTGCCGCCATGTGGCCGCCATGGCGCTCAAATTGTTCGCCGATCTCGACAAGGACTACGGCGCGCCGGAGGAACCTCAAAAACCCAATATTGAGTGGCGTCAGAGCTTCCGCAGCTTTTTCGGTAGTTCGCTTGAGCCTGAGACCGGTCGGCACTATTTCATTTTTCGTTTCTTTCCCGAACCCGGGCGGCTCATCGTCGCGTTGTACAGAGCCCGGCAGAACAAGACCGGTCTTTCTTCGGTGCACCAGGAAACGTCGCTTGAACAAATTCTGCGCAATCCCGAATGGTGCGACCAGTCTCCTCAGCTTCTGCAGGTAGCCAGACAGATCGGGCATTACCTTGATTACTACGGACACAGGATCGAAATTCCGGAAGGTCTGATCTCCTGGTTCTTCTGGGCCATCCGGCACGAATACTATCTTTTCTGGCGCGATACCGACATCCCCTGCAGCATGGTCAGCACGCCTCTGGCCGTCAAGCTCCGCCCCAATCTGGATGACGACGGACTTCGCTTCGACGTGCTGCTGCAACGTGAAGGAAAAACACCCTTCTCCATTACGGACGAAGAAACCGAAATCACCTTTCACGGCCAGATGCCTTTATGGGTATGCTGGAATCAGAGCTTTTATCCCGTGCAGACGAGCCTTGCTCCTTCCCTGCTCAAGGCGCTGATCGCCGATCATCCCGTCGTACCCAGAGAAAACATCTCCGAATTTCTGGATCGCGTCTGGGCGCGGCTGCCCGCTTCGGAACTCTACGAGCCGGATGACTTCCTGAAAATCATGGAGCCGATCTTCCAGCCTGCTACCTACGACCCCAAGCTGTTCCTCGACGAGGAAGGAAGTCTGCTCACGCTGGAAGTACAGAACACCTACGAAACCGTGCATGGCGAATTCATCCTGCCGGGGCCGAATCCCGACTTCCAGACAGGTAGCTATATCTTTGAAGGTCATACCTTCCTTGTCCGGCGCGACCAGAAGGAAGAGGCCTCTCTTATGACTCAGCTTGCGGAAATGCACTTCCAGCCCAGAAGCACGAAGCTGTGGTTCATGGAACCCGAAGAAGCCATCGCCTTTCTTCTGGACTCATACCCCACGCTGGTCGAAAACTGGCGCGTCTACGGGGAAAAGGCCCTTACGCGCTACAAGGTTCGCATGTCCCAGCCCGTCATCTCCGCCAAGATCGAGAGCAACGAAAAGGAAAAATGGTTCAGCCTCGATATCGACGTGGAATACGACGGCCAACACCTGCCCCTCGAAAAAATCTGGAAGGCATGGGTCCGCGGGCGCCGTTACGTGCAGCTCAAGGACGGTTCCTATACGAGTCTGCCTGAATCCTGGCTGGAAAAACTCTCCCACAAACTGCAGGCGCTGGGATTTGACCCCACCAAGCCACCAAAGCGGCAGTTCAAGCAATTTGAAGCCCCCGTACTGGACAGCCTGCTGGACGATCTGCCCGACGCGGAAACCGATTCCTTCTGGAATTCCTTGCGGGAAAAAGTCCGCAACTTCACAGAGGTTGAACCGATCCAGACCCCTGCGGGCCTGAACGCCACACTCCGCAATTATCAGCTGCAGGGTGTCTCCTACCTGAACTTCCTCAGCGAGTACGGGTTCGGCGGCATTCTCGCGGATGAAATGGGCCTCGGCAAGACCATCCAGACCCTGAGCTTCATTCAGCACATGGTCAACAAGGGATATGAAGGACCAAACCTCATCGTCGTCCCCACTTCGGTCCTGCCCAACTGGGAACGCGAGTCCGAAAAGTTCGTGCCGCATCTCAAGCGTCTGATCATTTACGGTACCCGGCGCGAGGGCATGTTCCGCAAGGTGGCCGATTCCGATATCGTGGTGACGACCTACGCGTTATTGCGCCGCGATCTTGAAGAACTGGAAAAGCACTACTTTAATGCGATTATTCTTGACGAAGCGCAGAACATCAAGAACCCGAATACGATTACAGCCCGTTCAGTACGCTCGATCAAGGCCCGGATGCGCCTGTGCCTATCCGGCACGCCCATTGAGAACAACCTGTTCGAACTGTGGTCCCTGTTCGAGTTCCTCATGCCCGGATTCCTCGGTTCTCAGCACGCCTTCCAGCGCGGCGTGGTAAAGCCCATCCGGGACGGAGACGGGGAAAGCCTGGAATATCTGCGCTCCCGCGTCAAGCCGTTCATCCTGCGGCGCACCAAGGCCGAAGTCGCCAAGGATCTGCCTCCAAAGATCGAAAACGTCACCTATTGCAACATGACGGACGAACAGGCCGAACTGTACACGGCCCTGACCCGCAAATTGCGAGATCAGGTTCTTGCCGATGTGGAGAGCAAGGGCATGGCCAAAAGTCAGATGTCCATTCTGGACGCACTGCTCAAGCTGCGCCAGATCTGCTGCCACCCCCGTCTGCTCAAGGTGGACATGCCCGGTTTTTCGACCGGAAGCCTTCCCTCGGGCAAGTTTGAAGCCTTCAAGGACATGATCTTCGACGTCGTTGAGGGGGGACACAAGGTACTGGTGTTCTCGCAATTCGTGCAGATGCTCCAGATTATTCGGGGCTGGCTGCAGATGACGGATATCCCCTTCTGCTACCTTGACGGAACCAGCAAGGACCGTCTGGATCAGGTTGACCGCTTCAATAACAGCCAGGATATTCCCATCTTCCTGATCTCTTTGAAGGCAGGGGGAACAGGCATCAACCTGACCTCCGCAGACTACGTCATCCATTACGATCCGTGGTGGAACCCCGCTGTGGAAAGTCAGGCGACCGACCGTACGCACCGCATAGGACAAACCCGACAGGTTTTCTCATACAAGCTCATCTGTCAGAACACAGTTGAAGAAAAGATTCTGAAATTGCAGGAGATGAAACGGGGGGTGGCCGAGGCCGTCATCCCTGGTCAGGATACATGGAAATCCCTGACGAAAGAGGACCTCGAAATGCTGTTCGAAGTCTGATTTTCGACAGAACGCAAAAAGCGCCCCGGTTGTAATGACCGGGGCGCTTTTTGCGTTCTGTCGGGAGCCCTTGTGCAGCCCCGGCTCTCCTCAGGAGAGCCATTCCCTTCAGGTCATCAGAATACACCTATCGGAAGAATGCAGCATCATAATTTTAACCATCAAATGCTCAATCTTGCGCTCACATTCATCCAAGCTCTCTCATAATCTGTTCAGAACGCGGCAGGAATCCGTGACTGAAGTTATGGCCCTCATAAGAGAACAGCCAACATGTCAATAACATCATATTATTATATGAAATACCCATTTTTCGCAGTGAGTTCGAACTCCCTGAGGGCATTTCACGAAACGATCGATGACATCTGAAAAAAGATTGGTGAGCCACCTTGCAACCATGCTTTACGGCATACAGACCCAGACATGGCACAGGATATGCTCATTTTTGAGCATAAAACATGTATTTTTGAACACAGGTACAATGTTTCATGTCGCCATCTAAACAATAACGAGATAAAATTATTGCATTGTCTGAGGATTGGGAAGTATGGCACAATTCATGCATCCTCTAAGGGAAAATAATCTGTACACCGAAGCGGCGTTCTTTCTTTGTATATGTGTGCGTCTGATATTGCCTCTGGTTCAAGGCATTCAGCAGAATGCATTAATGAATAACAAAACATTATTGAATGAGGCCCAATAACATTTGAATCAAAGAACACGGAGAGGAGGAAATTTATGGATTTTACAGAATATTAAAGTGATATCTGGTATATTCTTCTTGAAAAATCTAAAAAACTGATGAGCATGCAGGATATTAAAAAATATTTTAAACAAGTAACATAGAGAAAAATACCCATAAGGATCTTGCTATGAGTGAAACAGCGTCTCCAGGCAAAACGCCAATGTCCTATTGGATACATACTGCTGTGTACTTGCTCCTTACTTTTGGTATGGGATACATTCCCAGTGATTCCATACCGCCACTGGGTATGAGCGTATTGGGTATTTTCATCGGCATGCTCTACGGATGGACATTTATCGGGTTCATCTGGCCGAGTATGACGAGCATTTTTGCTCTTGGCGTCTGCGGCTTTTTCCCCACGCCGCAGGCCGCATTTTCCAATGCCTTCAGCAACCAGGTCGTTATCTTCATGCTGCTTATTCTGGTATTTACCGGCTATTTTGAACGAAGCGGCATCAACAAGAAGCTTGCGATATGGTTCCTGAGCCGGCCAAGCGTGGAAGGTCGCCCCTGGTTTTTCACCTTCATGGTGTTTATAGCGACCCTCATTGTCGGTTTTCTGCTTGATGGCAATGCCGTCAATATTCTGATCTGGAATCTGCTGTACGGAATCTTCAAGGAAGTTGACTACCGGGAAGGCGATACCTACCCGGCCTATCTCTGCGCCGGTGTGTCATTTGCCGCTGCCCTGTCATACGGAGCCAAGCCATGGGGTGCCCAAAACATTATGGCGGCAGGCGCTCTCCAGAGCGTTGCCGGCGGGGGATTCGACTTCAACTACGTCCAGTTCATGAGCGTTTCCATTCCCGTATGCTTTGCCTTCCTGATGGGCTACTTTATCGTGGTGAAATACGTCTTCAAGCCCGATGTAAACAAGCTGACATCCCTTTCTCAGGACTATCTGCAGCAGCTTCGCGATAACCTTGTGCTCAACAAGAAGGAAAAGATTGCTGCTACGGCATTGATTGTCTTCGTTCTTGCCCTTCTTCTTATCAATATCCTGCCGTCCTCTTCCGGTGGCTTCCTTGGTATGATCACCAAAGGAAACTTCCTTTCTGCTCTCATTGTTGTTCTTATAGCACTCAACTTTTCACGCTTTGAAGGCGCTCCCGTACTTGATTTCGACCCCTGCGCCCAACACGGTATTCGCTGGAACATATTCTGGCTGAACGCCGCCGCTCTGCCGGTTTCTGCCGCATTCAGCAGTGATGCTGCCGGTATAACCAAATGGTTTGGTCTCATGATGAGCGGATCTTTCGGGGACGTGGGCAGCGTCATCCCCTTCGTCATTGGCATCGCCATTCTGTTCATGCTGGCGACGCAGGTTGCCTTCAACATGACGCTTGTGGTTATCGCCGTACCGATCGTCTGGCAGATCTGTCAGGGGCTTCAGGTCAATCCCATGGCTGTTATTATATTTATCCTCATGGGCATCTCCTGCTCCATTGCAACACCGGCTGCATCGTCAAACGCTGCCATCATGTTCTCAAATGTCGAGTGGATCGGCATGACCAGATCCTTCAAGGCAGGCTTCAGCGCAGTACTCGTCGGTCTGCTCATTCTGGTCTGCATAGCCTATCCCCTCGTCTCCTTCTTCTATGGATTCTGATGATCAGTCACCTGTAAACATTGGCGTATGACTTTTACAGACAGCGCATGACAACGTCCCCCCAGGGTATGCGAATCCCCCTGAAAGGGAGAACAGCCTGTACTCTGGGGAACGGATTTCCTCAAAACAGATTTAAGAAGGTAGTAGACAATGAACATTTTGCTGAAAAACGGACGTGTCATTGATCCGGGCTGCGGCAGAGACTTTCAAGGTGACGTGCTGATTCGTGACGGCAAGATTGCCGAAGTCGGAAACTGTGATCCTGCACAGGCCGAGCGCGTTCTTGACTGCACCGGTATGATCATTGCTCCCGGACTCATTGACGCTCATGTCCATCTCAGAGATCCCGGCCTTTCATACAAGGCAACCATCGCGACGGATACCTATGCCGCAGCCAAAGGCGGCGTAACGCATGTTGTGGCCATGGCAAACGTCATTCCCGTTCCGCACACGGTTGCCGTGCATCAGATGATCACGGACCGGATGAAAAAGGAAGCCAAAGTCAAGGCTACGCAAGTCGCCAGTCTGACTCCGAGCATTCAAAGTCAAAACATCATAAGTAAGGAACTCAGCGATATTGATGACCTTGTTGCCTCTGGAGTGGAGATCTTTTCCGATGACGGAAATTGCCTGATGGACATGACTGTTCTTTATAAGATTCTGATGAAGACCAAAGAACACAACATGATCATCATGCTCCATGAAGAAGACGAACACATGAAGTGGTTTGAGCCGACGGCCTTCCTGCATTCTGCCGAAAGCTCGATTGTCGCCCGGGATCTGGAGCTCATCAGAGATGTGGGCGGACGAAGAATCCACTTCCAGCACATCAGCACCAGACGCAGCGTTGAACTGATACGCCAGGCCAAAGCTGACGGATTGTCCGTCTCATCCGAGGTCTGTCCACATCACCTGCTGCTGACAAAGGCTGCCAGAGATCTCTATGGCACAAACGCCAAGATGGCTCCCTGTCTGCAGACAGAAGACGACATCGAGGCTCTGATCGAGGGTCTTGAAGACGGTACTGTGGATATTATCGTATCGGATCACGCCCCGCATACCCCGGAAGACAAGGACACGGAACTGGTCAAGGCGCCGAACGGAGTCATCGGCGTTGAAGTGATGTTCCCCGTACTCCTCAACGAATTCATCCACAAAAGAGGCTTCTCCTATTCCTGGCTTCTGGAAAAGCTGACCATCAAGCCGGCCCGGCTGCTCGGTCTTTCCGGAGGAACACTGAACGCTGGAGAAGCAGCCGACGTATGCATTTTTTCTGACAGAGAATGGGTTATCAAGGCTGAAAATTTTGCTTCAATTTCCCGGAATACGCCCTATGACGGCTGGGAAGTCAAGGGATGCGTTGAAATGACGCTGGTAGATGGAAAAGTCGTATACTCTTCCGGAATGATTGAAAACAGATGAGTTCTTGCGCGTGAACTTCCCTTCCAGGAATCACATTTTTGCCTTGCCCATCATGGCAAAAACAAATTCTTTCAGGAGAGATCTGCTATGACAAAACGTATGGCCATTCTTGCTGCCGCACCGATTGATCCGAACGGATACACCGACATGCAGGAGATCTGGGGTGATGATGTAGAACTGAGCTTCGCTTCCGTCATAACTGAAAAGACAGCTGAAGCCATGCAGCCGTACGCCTCCGATAAGGGTGACAGAGTGCTGATGTCCGGCCTTGATGACAATACGGTAACCACAGTCAGTATCAACAAGGTGACCGCCCCTGTAGAAGAGCTGCTTGCCGGTACAAAGGACAAGGCGGATTTTGCCTTTTTCTCGTGTGCCGGCGACTTCCGCAAGCTTCCCTCCCCGGTACTCACAGTTCAGCCGAACCTGCTTCTGCGCGGTGTTGTGCAGAGCCTGCTTCAGCCGTCCATGAAGCTCGGTGTCATCACCCCCGGCGAACCGCAGGTACCTCATGTCTTCACCTCATGGCTCCCCTACCTGGAAGCCATCGGCATGACCAAAGATCAGCTCGTGGTGGACTGGACGCCGCCCAACCTTGAAATGGCCACGAAATGCGCACAGCGTCTGGCAGATCAGCATGTCGATCTCGTCGTTATTGAATGCCTTGGCTTCAAGGAAGACCTGCGCAAGCCGATTGCCGCCATCGTCAAGAAGCCGGTTCTGCTTGTCCGCACTGTCGTAGCGAACGTGATCAAGGAAATCACCAGCAGCTTCTGAGTCAGTAGGCTCTGGAGCAATCTTACGGAATTACTCCAGAGCTGCCGACTCGATTCTGCTTTCCTGGCAGGAAAATTGTGTTCTTCATATTGCCGATAACCCATAGATGAGTTGAGCTGAATTTATCCTTCCGGCGGGATATTTTCTCTCCAGCAATAAGGAAAGATGAGATGAACGCAGAATTTCAGCACAGAGTCAGAAATACAACCCAGATTTCTCCTGAAGAACTGGCACAAAAGAAAAAGTTCATGGAACTGGCCCTTGAAGAAGGAAGAAAGGCCATGAACTCCGGAGCAGGTGGTCCCTTTGGCTCTGTCATCGTGCGGAACAATGAGGTCGTTGCCTGCGGATACAACATGGTTTTTGAAACGTTTGATCCAACTGCCCATGCAGAAATCGTCGCCATCCGCAATGCGACGAAGAAGCTCGGACGGATAGATCTCTCGGACTGTGAACTCTTTACCACATGCGAACCCTGCCCGCAGTGCCTGGCTGCAACCTATTGGGCAGGAATCTCCAGAATCTATTACGGAGTTACTCAGGAAGAAAACGTCAAGATGGGCTTCCCCGGGGCCAAAAAGATGTATGAGGACTTTGAGAAGCATGGCAGCGACAAGCAGTCTGTTGTCTTTGCCTATGAAGACATCTGCCATCAGCTCATGACGGAATGGCTGGAAAAGGACTCCAAGGAAAAGCAATATTACTGATACGCCTGCATGTCATGATCAGGTGACATAAGAGGCATCATCCCGATTCTTTCAGGTACGGGGCAATCTCCTCAAGGCCGGAGAGACTTTCTCACACCCACAGAGTCTCTCCGGTCAGCCCCTCTCGTGAGACCGCCGGAATAGACGCTTCACCCGGTCAACGGAAAAGGAATCCTATGAAAACAGAATACCGTATTTTCCACAATATCTACCTGGATTCAGTCGCGCTCATGCGTATTTCGGCTGAACTTACGAAACGTGAAGGCATTGTTGAAGCTTCCGTACTCATGGGTACTCCCTCCAACATGGATCTTCTGATTCAAAGCGGCCTGCTGCAGGAACGGCCAATAGCCAAGCCGAGCGACCTCGTCGTAACCATCAAGGGTGACGAAAGCATCCTGGACACGGCCTTTGACGAAGCTGTCAAGGCCCTCCAGCCCAAAGAAAGCAAGGCGGAAGAAAGCAGCACACTGCCGCCTCCCACTTCACTGCGTTGCGCCGTAGCCGAAAATTCCGACACCTCCTTTGCACTCATATCGGTACCTGGCACCTTTGCCGCTGCCGAAGCGCTCAAGGCCATTGGAGCCGGACTCAATGTAATGATCTTTTCCGACAACGTTCCCGTATGGCAGGAAGTGGCGCTCAAACGTGCTGCCACCGAACGCGGCCTGCTGGTCATGGGACCGGATTGCGGTACGGCCATCATCAATGGCGTGCCTCTGGCCTTTGCCAATGCTGTCAGACGCGGCAGCATCGGCATTGTCGGAGCCTCTGGGACAGGAATCCAGCAGGTCAGCTGCCTCATCCACAGTCTGGGTGAAGGTATCAGCCAGGCCATGGGTACCGGAGGCCATGATCTTTCGGCCGAAGTGGGCGGCCTGACCATGCTTGCTGGCATTTCCGCTCTCGCCGGAGACAATGCCACCAAAGTCATCACGCTCATCTCCAAGCCCCCGTCCCGGGAAGTGGGCATGAAGATTCTCAAGGCGGCAGCGGCAGCAGGCAAGCCCATTGTCGTCAACTTCTTCGGAGCCGATACGGCGGCGCTTATCGCCGAGCTTGACGCTTCCGAACATTCGCGCTTCTGCATTGCGGCCACGCTGGAAGAAGCCGCTCATCGGAGTGTGGCCCTTGCAACTGGCAAGGCCCCGACCTTCACCAGCGCCATTCCGGGTACATCTTCCCCGGCAGCAGAGACCCTGTGCGAACAGGCCAGCTCCATCCGTTCTCAGGCTGCCCTCACCCCGCAGCAAACCGGCCTGCGTGCGCTCTATACCGGCGGAACCTTCTGCTATGAAACGCAATGTCTGCTTGGCAGCTGCCTTGGCGATATCTATTCCAACGCGCCTGCAGGCACATCCAAGGCTCTGGAAAATCCCTTCAAGAGTGTCGGCAACACCATTGTGGATCTTGGTGACGATGTGTTTACCCGCGGCAGACCACATCCCATGATCGACCCGACCCCGCGCAATATGCGCATCCTGCAGGAGATGGCAGATCCGACCTGTGGCGTGCTGCTGTTTGATGTCGTTCTGGGCTATGGCTCTCACGAAGATCCGGCAGGCGAGCTGGCGGTCGCCATCGCAAAGGGCAAGGCTGCAACAGCCAATCCTCCCATCTGCATTGCCTCCGTCTGCGGTACTGATCAGGACCCGCAACATATTGAGGAGCAGTGTGCAAAGCTTAAGGCACAGGATGTTATTCTGTGCGAAAGCAATGCTCAGGCCGCAGCCCTTGCTGCTTGTGTGCTTATGGCTTAAACCGTCCCATTTTTGATCTACAAGAGAGTTCACCATGACTTGTAATACGCAACCATCATCCATAATGACCCGCCCATTGAATGTCATAAACCTCGGCGTGAGCGGCTTTACCGATCCACTTGCTGCTGCACAGGTTCCCGTGGAAAACTGCGCATGGCAGCCTCCGGCAGAGGGTGATGCCGAATTGGGGTGGAAGCTGGCAGAACTTCTGAATGATCCTGAAGTTGATGCCGCCAATGAAATCGCCCTGTCGCGTTTTCTTGAAGCCAATCCCGTACTCATAGGGGTTGGAACGGCCGGAAAGACCATCCCCGGCTTTGAAGGGCGCATGCTTCTGCACGCCGGCCCTCCAGTCAGCTGGAAGAACATGTGCGGTACCCAGAAAGGGGCTGTGGTCGGTGCCATCATTTATGAAGGCTGGGCTCAGACTCCTGAGGAAGCCCGCATCATGGTTGAAGAGGGTAAGGTCAGCCTCTCCCCCTGCCATCACTACAATTCCGTAGCCCCCATGGCCGGCCTCATCAGCCCGTCCATGCCCGTGTGGATCGTGGAAAACACCACCCATGGCAACCGTACCTACTGTAACTTTAGCGAAGGAACCGGGAAGGTTCTCCGCTTTGGCGCCTATACTGAAGAAACGCTCAATCGTCTGCGTTTCATGGCCGATATTCTGGCTCCTGTCATTGCCTCGGGTATTGCCAATTTCCCGGAACCGCTTGAACTCAAGACCATCATGGCCATGGCTCTGCAGATGGGTGATGAAATCCATAACCGCAACCTGGCGGCTACCAACCTGTTCTTCCGCCAGCTGGCTCCGGCAGTCGTGCGCGGCATGGACAAGGCTCCCGCCGGCAGCCCTGCTGCCAAACCGGAAACTGTAGCCGCTGCTCTTGGTTTTATCAGCGCAACGGACCATTTTTTCCTCAATCTAACCATGCCTGCCTGTAAGGCCATGGCTGACGCCGCAGCCGGTGTCCCCAAATCGAGCATGGTCACCACGATGGCGCGCAATGGCGTTGAATTCGGCATTCGCATCTCCGGTCTGCCGGGCCAGTGGTTCACGGCTCCGTCACCCTATGTTGATGGTCTCTACTTCCCGGGCTTCGGTCCCGAAGATGCCGGCCGTGACCTTGGTGACAGCGCCATTACCGAAACTGCCGGTGTTGGCGGATTTGCCATGGCTTCCGCACCAGCCACCATCCAGTTTGTGGGTGGAACCGTCGCAGATGCGCTCAGAAACTCCCGCCTCATGCGCCGCATCTGCCTGACGACCAACCCGGCCTTCAGTCTGCCGGCTCTCGACTTTGCCGGCACGGCTACCGGCATTGACTGCCGCATGGTTGTTGATACCGGTATCCTGCCTGCCATCAACACCGGTATTCCCCATAAGGAAGCAAGTATCGGCCAGATTGGAGCAGGTCGTACCCATGCTCCCCTTGCCTGCTTCACAAAGGCTGTGACCGCCTTGTACGATACGGTAAGGAGCTAGTTTTCATATTCTGTCAAGAACGCCCGTCGCCGATAGGGACAAGTCAACACCCAATCCCCCGGCTATGCCGGGGGTTCTTCATGTGCGTAGGCTTTCTTGCCAGCTGCGCCCTAACAGGCGCTCTTGCGATCTGACATTTGCTTTTTTGTTACTTGCGGCCCGTAAACGGGCTTCCAGGGTATGGCAAGCTCAGCTGGTCACCAAGCTTATCTGATTCGAGCTGGTGCTTGATGTAGTCTTGCAATCCTGGTTTTGTTTTTCCCACCGTGTCAACGTAGTACCCGCGACACCCAAATTCACGATTGCAATATTTGAACCTCAACTCACCAAACTGTTCGTAAATCATCAGACTGCTCCTGCCTTTGAGATATACCCCATGAAGCCTGACACGCTCATCTTTGGGGGAATTTCAAGCAGCATATGAATATGGTCGGGGCAACATTCCGCCTCTACTATTTTCACGTCTTTCCATTCACACAGTTTACGCAGCATTTCGCCGATGGCTCCAGGCTCCATTGTGACCTCCTTTTGATTTGTTGACTCGCAGTTGTCAGACCGCGAACTCTTTATAACAAATCAAAAGGAGCTTTACTCATATGGCAAAGCTGTAAGCTTTTCAGAACCTCCCGCATAGCGGGAGTTTTTCTCCATACGATAAAACAGCACCGTCCCCTGCGAGACGGTGCTGTTTTATACGCCGTTGCGTAAGCCGCTTAGGCAGAAGCCTTGGCCGCGTTCAGGGCCTTGGCGAGACGAGAAATCTTACGGGCAGCCTTCTTCCAGTGAATGACGCCCTTGGTCGCAGCCTTGTCCAGAGAAGAGGTTGCCGCGCTCAGCAGCTGAGCGGCAGTTTCCTGATCGTTGGACTTTATAGCGGCGCGAACGGACTTCACCACGTTGCGGACACGGGTTTTTACGGCACGATTGCGGGCAGCGCGCTTGACGCTCTGCTTATGACGTTTGATAGCAGACTTGTGATTCGCCACGATGTTCCCTCCGGGTACGTCTTGCTGCGTTCGAGACGCGGCGTAGTTACGGTTTGAATTGATGTCCTTAGCTTCTTTATCGTCCTCAGTCAAGCCTTTCACGACAAACCGGGATACCGATCTGGGAACACTCGTCAAGGTTTTGATTGAAGGAGTATTTCCGCGGAGTGCAGCCTACCCCCGCGGAAACGAATTCTTACATCTGCAAAGCGGAAAAATCCGCCAGCCTGTCCATACGCAATGTCAGCGCCTTCAGCATGTTCAAACGATTGGCGCGCAGGTCCAAGTCGTCGCACATGACCATGACCTTGTCAAACAGCTCGTCCACGTCGGGACGCAATGCGGCCAGCAGCTCAAAAAGACCGTCGTAGTCATCGCTTTTCAGCCCGGCATCAAAAGCCTCACCAAGGACTGAAATACGTTCTGCCAGAGTCCGCTCGGCGGCCTCCTCCAGCAGTACGGGATTCCAGACGCCGGTCAGATCCACCCCTGCTCCAGTGCCCTGCTTGCGGATGATATTGGCCACACGTTTGAAGGTCTGCACGGCCTGCGGAAAATCTTCCTTGCGGCTCATACGTTCCAGAGCAGCGAGACGTTGCCCGACTTCCCAGACTCTGTCCGGATTTACGGAAACGACAGCCTCTACAAGCAGAGTTTCATGTCCGGAGGTCAGGAAGAAATTCTTGACGCGCGCGACAAAAAATTCTTCCAGCCTGTCCAGAGCATCTGCGGGAGCGAATTTCCACTTCCGATCTCCGTACAGCTTCTGGGCCTCTGCGAAAAGTTCCCGAACATCAAAGCGATATCCCTTGTCCAGCATGATGCGAGCGATGCCCAGAGCGCAACGGCGCAGGGCATAGGGATCGGCGGCGCCCGTGGGAATCATGCCAAGGCCGAAGCAGCCGACCAGTGTATCGGCCTTGTCGGCGATGGACAACAGGGAACCGAGTTCGGTAGCGGGTACCGGAGTATCCGGGCCGGACGGCAGATACTGCTCGGCAAGAGCGGCGGCCACAGCTTCGGTTTCGCCCTTGCGGCGGGCGTAAATACCGCCCATGATCCCCTGGAGCGTATCGAATTCACCCACCATCTCCGACATCAGATCAGCCTTGGACAGACGTCCGGCTCGTGCGGCCTGATCCGGGTCGGCTCCGACCTGTTCAGCCAGCCAGCTGCAAAGGGAGCTGATCCGGCGGGTCTTTTCCCCCATGCTCCCCAACGGGGCAAGAAAGATCACGTCGTCCAGCTTGTTCAGCCAGTCGTCAAATGAACTTTCAAGGTCCGTTCTCCAGAAGAACCGGCCATCCTCAAGTCGGGCCCGAAGAACCCTTTCCCACCCTCTCTTGACTACGGAGAGGTCCTTGGGATGCAAGTTCAGCACGGTCAGAAAATGCGGCAACAGCTCTCCCGCCTCATTCTCCACGCCAAAACTTTTCTGGTGCGACTGCATGCTGGTGAGCAGCACTTCCCGAGGCAGCTCAAGATACGAGGAATCAATGTCCCCCAGCAGCGGCACGGGGCATTCCACAAGCCCCTGAACTTCATCCAGCAGACTGGAGATCCAGATGATGCGGCCTCCAGCGGCCTCGGCAATCCGGTTGCCTTCACTGATGATCACGGAACGGCGGCCTTCGGAACTCAGCTGCACATGTCCCTTGAGTTCGATCAGCGACGCATAGTCCGCCGCCTTCTCGACAACGAACGGACCAGGCCCCATGACGCGATGTCCGTGCGTTTCCCGACCTGAATGCACGCCCCCGACCTCGAAAGACACGATATCGGAATCAAACAGTGCCAGAATCCACCGGACAGGACGGGCAAAGGCAAAATCTCCATTTCCCCAGTGCATCCGCTTGGCAAACGGCAGGGCACCAATTATGGCCGGACATAGAGCGGCCAGAACGTCCACGGTCGGTACGCCACCGGTTTTCTTGACGCCGGAAAGGTACTCGCCCTTTTCCGTTTTCTCTCGACCCAGCATGGATACGTCCAGTCCGAGCGTCCGCGCAAATCCCTCCGCCGCCTTCGTGGGATTACCGGCGGCGTCAAAGGCAATTCTGGCGGGCGGTCCCATGACCAGCTCTTCCTTGACCGGCTGAATGGCCTCCAACCCCTCCACTGTCGTCACGGAACGACGCGGTGTAGCATGGACCGACAGAGTCACGTTCTCATATCCGGCCTCTCCAAGCGCAAGAGAAAAACGCTCGGTCAGTTCCTTTTCCAGACCCGGCAAAAAACGTGCGGGCAACTCTTCAGTTCCGATTTCAAGAATGAACATGGACATTACTTGTTCCCTCCGAGCATGGGATACCCCATTTCTTCACGCTGAGCGGCGTACAGACGCGCGACCGCGGAGGCCAGCGTGCGAACTCGCCCAATATAGGCCGTGCGCTCGGTAATGGAAATCGCGCCCCGGGCATCCAGAAGATTAAAAGTATGAGAACATTTGAGGCAATAGTCGTAGGCAGGCCAGAGCAATCCCAGGTCCGTCAGCCGCAGGCACTCTGCTTCAAAATCGTTGAAGTGAGCAAGGTGCATCGCCGCATTGCTTTCATCGAAATTGTAACGGGACTGTTCCACCTCGTTCCGGTGATAGATCTGCCCATAAGTCACATGTTCATTCCAGGCGAGATCATACACGGAATCCTTCCCCTGCAGATACATGGTCAGACGCTCAAGACCGTAGGTGATCTCGGAACTGACCGGCTTCAAATCAATGCCGCCGACCTGCTGGAAATATGTAAACTGGGAAACTTCCATCCCGTTTAGCCAGACTTCCCAACCCAGTCCCCAGGCTCCAAGAGTGGGTGATTCCCAGTCATCCTCCACAAACCGAATATCATGTTCCTCGGCATGAATGCCCAGTGCCCGAAGGCTGCCCAAATACAGGTCGAGCACATCGTCCGGAGAGGGTTTCAGAATAACCTGAAACTGAAAATAGTGCTGGAGGCGGTTGGGATTTTCCCCGTACCGACCGTCAGTCGGACGGCGGGAAGGTTCCACATAAGCCACCCTCCACGGTTCCGGCCCGATAACGCGCAAAAACGTGGACGGATTGAATGTGCCTGCGCCGCATTCGATATCCATGGGCTGGGCGACGACACATCCCCTGCTTGCCCAGTAGCGCTGCAGGGTCAGAATCACATCTTGAAAATACATGCTTCCTCCATACTCTCCGACATCTCTTTATTTCAAAAACGTCGCGCAGACCGTATTCATCTACGCGCGGCGGAACCGCCCCTTGTCCCAGATCAGTCCCAGATGGTACTGCACAAAGCCCTCCACGGCTCTCGCACACTCGCGACGCTCGGCGGGAGAAAGCGGCCCCCGCTCCGATTCGGCCCCGCCTCCTCCCTCCGCAACACCTCCGGCAAAGGTCCAGTGCAACGGGGATATTTCCTGAACCCGGCGCAGAACGTCAAGGCTTCCGACACTCAGCGGCACAAGCATACCCCGGGGCGGCGCACATTTTGCGCACACGATAACCCCGTCGGCAACAAGAAACCCCGTCTGCTCCGGCGTGGCCAGGCCACAGACGGAACACCCCCCCAGAGCAGGCGCGTACCCCTGCTCGGAGGCCAGACGCAAACGAAACAGAACAGGGAGCAACTCCTCCACCCTCTCGGCCCGCTCCAGAAGCAGAAGCGTGTCCTTAAGCAGGGCAAAGGCCCCTGCTGCTCCATCAGGGGGAACGCCGAGCGCTTCCGTGAAGCGCACGCAATTCATGAACATGCCAAGACGCTTCCAGTCCGTGCGCAACCGGCGGGGACCATTTACAAGTATCCCCTCCTGCAAGGCAAGATACATGCCGTTGCCGGTAGTCCGCGTACTGATCCTCAGTTCGTTGAACAAATCGAGACATCCGGCGAAACGCCTGCGGCTGCGGCTGCCGCCAAATGCAAAGGCCGACACGATGCCGTGCCGGCGCGTAAGCATCCTGACCCAGATGTCGGACTCCCGAAAGCGTCCCATGCTTAATACAAGGGCGGTATCGGACCATTCCATAAATCAGTTCTGGGCATCCTGGGGAAAAACAATCGTCCTGACCTGACCCGGTTTCCCCACCTGAGCGACATCCCGCCCGTCATAAACAATGCGGACGCCGCCGGCATTGCCCAGCTTCAGCACAAGCCTGTCCGTAAATGTCACCGTTACGGATTCGCCCTTCCGCATCGTCCGCTGGCTGATATTCTTTCCATCAGCCGTCGTGTGCATCCAGCATTCCGCAACGGCCGAAACGACGACACTGTGCCCGGCGGGAACCGCGGACTCGCGAACGTCTTCCTCCGCAGCCTCTGGAACGGATGCAGGAGAAACAGCCGCATCATCGGTCGGCATATCAGAGACGGTCTCCCCTTCTCCGGAAACAACCGGCTCAGTTCCAGAAACATCGACGGAAGATTCCGAGAATGGTGCAACGACCGCTTCTTCAGGCACGAAAGGCTCCGCAGGCGGCGCGACCTGTTCCGCCACCTTGCCTACTGACGACAGAGGTCCAAGAGGAAGTCTGTCTCTGAAATACCAGATTCCCCCAAGAATGAAAATCAGGCAGAGCAAAACCGTAAACCACGGGATTCTGGAGGAAGAACGGGATCTTGGAGAAGCAATATCCAAAGATTCCTGCACCAGAGGTTCCTCGTCGAGGTCCTTCAGCGCAGCGCAGACCTCCCGGACAAGCCCCTCTTCAATGCCCAGCAGTCCGGCATACGACCGGATGAAGCCGCGAGCATAGACCGCATGGGGCATGGACTCTGCGTCTCCATCCTCAATCGCCCGCACAACCCGGGAGGTGATCTTGAGCTGGTCGGCAATCGCCTCTACGGAAAGGCCACGTCGAATACGCTCTTCCCGCAAAAGATGACCAAGATCAGCCAAAGTCAAACCAGTTTCCTTTTCTTCCATGCCGGATATATCCTTCCCGTTCGACGGGATGTCCGTATTTTGGGGAACTGACGGGCTAGAGCCGAATTTCAACGACGGCGCGCTTGCGCAGTTGCTCATTATATTCGACGAAACGCTCCTGCAACTTGGGTTCTCTCAATATTCTCTCGATCTGTGGAGCGGCTTCTTCCAGACTCTGACCACTTCCGGACTCCAGGGCCAGCAGCTTCAACTGTGCCTTCAGTCCGTTCAAATCAAAAAGCGGAGAAACCTGTCCCGGACTCAGAGCGCTCAGCCTCTCTCTCCAGGCCGGGTCCAGATCCGTCCAGTCCACAGCACCGACATCTCCGCCTTCCTGCGCGCGCGGCCCAACGGAAACCGCACGAACTACGTTTTCGAACGAAGTGGCTCCGGACTGAATGCGTGAAGCAAATTTTTCGGCATTTTCATTGGGCGGATACACAAGAATGGCGAACCGGGCACGCTGGTTGCTCTTGAAGGTTTCATGGTGCTGTTCGTAGTATGCTGCAATTTCTTCTTTTGTTACAATGACCTTGCGTCCAACCATGGTCGCAAGAAGCCTGTTACGCAGGATGCTGTCATAAATCCGCTTCTTGAACGCCTTTTCGGTCGTGCGCTGCATCTGCAACTGCCGCTGAAATTCTTCGGGGGTGAGCTTGCTGCGAGAGAGAAAACGCTGCATTTCCTCATCAACCTCGTTGTCCCCCACAGAGACCTTCATCCGCTTGGCTTCCTGGGTCAGGATGATACCGTTGATCATTCTGTCCAGCACCTGCCGCCGAAGCTGATCCAGCTTTGCAGCATTGGCAGGATTCCTGGGATCAATCCCCTGCCTCAGAGCCTCGGGCTCCACTTCCGCATCAAGATCGTACCGCGTAATCATCTCGCCGTTGACGACGGCGGCGACACTACCCAGCGGGGCGGCCTGAGCCGGTACGCAGGCCAGCAGGACAAGCAAACAAAGAATGCTCAACAAACGCACCGAAAAAACTCCTGTAAAAGAGGGGGGGGAATCATGCTTGAAAAGGTTCAACGCCCCTTTTCCACGCCATCGAACGGCAGGCGAATCCACAGAGTTGAGGGGCCTCCATCACGTCCCCCGACATGCGGGGGCCTTTCTCTCGACAAGGTTGGAGAAGCATAAGCTTTTTCATACGAACTTGCAACGACGCCCTCTCCGGATGAGACGCCCTGTCTCCATTGAAGATCACCCCACCTCGAAAGGAAATGCCATCCGCGCGCTCACTCTCAATCGGGCAGATTCACCAGAGCGCCGAGAGCCAGACGTGCCGCGTCCAAACGGGCGGGGATCGCCAGCTCTGGGGCCAGTTTCAGATCCAGTGTCGCAGGAGGGGAAACCTTTGCCTTCCCGGCCTGAGCCGCCAGAAAGGGGACAAGCCGTTCGGGAACAATGGCTGTCTGTCGTTCATCCCAGACGATACGCAGATGATCTGGATGCACGTCGGCCCGCACGGCCTGTGCCCGACCCAGAAACTGCTTCAGCTCCAGCACAGCTATGAAAACTTCAAGCTCTGCCGGCAGGGCTCCGAACCGATCCCTCAATTCCAGCTCCAGTTCCCGGCGCGTCTGCGCATCAGGAGCGGAAGAAAGCCGCTTGTACCAGCGAAGCCGTTCCCGACCGTCCGTGATGTAATTTTCCGGAATATGCGCGGTCAGGGCAAGATTCAGTTCGGTTTCCACCTGAAAAGGACCGCCCTCACCCTTGATTTTGTTGACGGCCTGTTCCAGCATTTCCAGATAAAGATCCAGTCCTACCCGGCTCATGTGCCCGGACTGGACTTCTCCCAGGATATTGCCGGCTCCGCGCAAACGGAGATCCTCCATGGCAATCTGAAATCCGGCTCCCAGATAATCAAGGTCAAGAATGATGCGCAAGCGTTCCCGCGTCGCTTCCGGCAAGCGGTTCAGATCCGAGACGACGAAACAGGCAAAGGCCTGCCTGTCAGACCGCCCCACCCGACCGCGCAACTGATACAGCTGTCCCAGACCGAACATCTGGGCCTGATCCACAATCAGAGTATTGGCGCGAGGGAAATCCAGACCGGATTCGACGATGGCCGTGCATACCAGGATATCCAGCTCTCCGTGCCAGAACGCATGCATGGTTTCTTCCAGCTTTTTCTCCGGCATCTGGCCGTGCGCCATGCCTATGCGAGCCTGCGGCGTCAGTTCGCGCACAAATTCAACGACTCGTTCAAGCCCCTGTACTCGGTTGTAAACCCAGAAAACCTGCCCGTCCCGGGCAAGCTCGCGTTCGATAATCGAACGCAGCGCAGCCTTGTCTCTCTCCAAAATGGATGTGGAGACGGGTTTGCGTTCCGGAGGGGCCGTCTCGATGACCGAAAGCTCCCGCACACCGGACATAGAAAGCTGAAGCGTGCGTGGAATGGGCGTAGCCGTCAAGGTCAGGGCGTCTACGTTCTTCTTTATTTTTTTAAGCTTTTCCTTATGCCTGACGCCGAAACGCTGTTCTTCATCCAGGATAAGCAGTCCCAGATTCGGGAGGGAAACATCGTCAGACAGCAACCGATGCGTACCGATAAGCACGTCGATCTGCCCGGATGCCGCAGCCTTCAGGACCTCTTTCTGCTTCTGATGGGAAACGAAACGACTCAACAAACCGACATTGATCGCAAATCCCGACAGTCGGGAACGAAAGGTCTGATAATGCTGTTCGGCAAGAACGGTCGTGGGACACAGCAACGCAACCTGCTTTCCTGCAGCGGCTGCGCGAAACGCGGCTCGCAGAGCCACCTCTGTCTTGCCGAAGCCCACATCCCCGCAGACCAGACGGTCCATGGGAACAGGCTTTTCCATGTCGCCGAGCACATCCTGAATGGCTCGCGCCTGATCCGGCGTCTCCTCGAAGCCGAACGAAGCCTCGAATTCCCGGTACAGCTCGCCAAGGGGCGGATAACGAAAACCTTTCGCAACTTTGCGCCAAGCATACATTTCCACCAGGTCCTCGGCAATTTTTTCAATTGCCTTACGAGCCTTTTCCTTGCCGGACTGCCATGAGCCGCCGCCCAGACGGTCAAGAGTCGGAGGCGTTTCTCCCCCGCCCTTGAAACGTTGAATCAACGACAGCCGGTCGACGGGAACATAGAGCCGATCGTCGTCAGCATAATGCAATAGGAGAAAATCATTGGACGTATCTCCCATTTCCATGCGCAGCAGGCCGCCAAAGCGGGCAATCCCGTAGTCCCTGTGTACAAGCAGATCTCCCGGTTCAAGTTCGTCATGCCTGTCGAGTCCACGAAACGCTCCGGAAGGAACCCGCCGACTCTTTTCCGCATGCGGCTGGAGGACATCTTCGCCCAGCACAAGGACTCCGTCCCACAGCATGTCCGCTCCGGCCCTGAACGGGGCCAGCAAAGCAAAAAGCCCTTGTCCGGCAGGATCATAGCGCAAGGCCGGGAAAAGCCCGTCCTGCTCGGCCAGTTTCAGGAACTTGTTCCGACTGCGTTCTCCGGAAAAACACAGCAACGTCTGCCGCTTACTTCCCTGCCACGTCTTCAGGGCATGAACCAGCGTCTGCCACGGGCGATCCTGTTCCACGGCCGAAGGAAACAATTCCGCGAAGGAGGACACGCCGCGTTCAGGCAACTCTTCCCCGCTCTTTTCGATCCCCATGACAAGCGGTTCTGCATACGTCACCGTAGCGTGCGCCCACACGTTCCCAATCTCTTCCGGTGTCCTCAGATTCAAGCGCTGCGGCTGGGGTCGCCCTTCATCATCCTGCGCCTCCAGAGCCGCCGCCCACTGCCGATCTGCGGAAACCAGAGCGTCTTCAAGTTCACGACGTCCTGGCAAAAGCCAGACCGTATTCTTCGGAAGCCAATCCTCAAGTACGGAAGGAGCGTCGTAACATCCACCCGGCAACAGACGGAAATCTCCCTGCTCGGCAAGCCTTGTAAGCCCGAAATGCTCGTTATCGCTCAACAGGCCTTTTTGCCGCAGGTTTTTCCAGCGTTTTTCCATACCGCGCCGGCTCGTCGCATCCTGACGCACAGGGTGAACGGGAAGGACAAGAGCCTCGTCCAGATCATCACGCGAGCGCTGCGTTCCCGGATCGAAGACTCGAATTTCCTCAATCAGATCACCAAAAAAATCAAACCGCAACGGCTTTTCATAACCGGGGGGCATAATGTCCAGAATATCGCCGCGCCGCGCCACTTCTCCTGGGTTGGCGACCATGGACACCCTCTCGTATCCCCACACCACGGCCTGCTCCAGAACCATGTCCGGGGACATCTCCTCTCCTCGAATCAACGGCAGTTCCTGCCCTTCGAAAAAATTCAGCGGCACAAGACGGGGCAAGAGATTATCCGCAGTCAGAACAAGCCCCCTCACCTGACCATAGCGCAGCGCATACAGCACTGCCATGCGTTCCGTCCAGCCCGCACGAGAAGCAGAACGGGCCGTGAATGGAGCCAGGGTCCCCCAGGGGCGGGAACGGAAATCCGGCATCCTCTCCGCAGCGGAAAGCTCCGCGGAAAACAGCGTCAGCAGAGAACGGGCCGCGATCAGCTCGTCCCGATCCCGCACGACCCATGCTACCCCGCATCCCCGGCGCAACAGGTCCGCGCCGATCCGGGCCTGCGTGGCGAGCCCGGCACGCAACAAATCCACACGCTCTTCGCCGCAACGGGCAAGGCGAGCCATCAACGCATCATATTCCACGCGCAAACCTCATCATCATATTCGGCTCCGCAACGGAGCTTTTCCCTTCTTAAATGGGATATTCCCAGTAGTTGTCAAGCTGAAACGGCCGGTCTCCGGAGTGCCGCAAAGCAACCCGGGGACCGGCACGCAGGATGCGCACAGTCAGGCGACTCGTAAAAAGGGCACCGTCCGCTGCCCGTAGAAAACCTGAAAAATGCATCTGAGAAAAAAGAACCCGGGGCACGGGCAAGCCGTCCGAACAGCCCTCTTCGTTTCATGCCTGAACCCGAACTATTCGATGGTGATGATATGCGTAGAGTCGCCGGTTAGAGAGCACGCACCTGTAGCGGTAATTTCCAGACTGTGTTCGACGCCGACCATGCCGATGCCCGGCAGTCCGATCTTGGGTTCGATGGCAACCACCATGCCTTCCTCAAGCGGCTCGTCAAAACCACGCGCAAAGGCCGGGTATTCATCAAGGGTCAGCCCAACGCCATGTCCAAGAAAGGCGACCTTGTCCCGACCGAGCCCCATAAAGCCTTCGGCATAACCGCTCTTCTCGGCAAGAGTACAGCTGAACAGCCAGAGTTCTCCGGGGGTCACACCGGGACGCAGCCTTTCAACGACGCGCAGGAAAATATCCGCGCAGACCTGATGAGGCCGGGCTACCGAATCGGGAATGGGACCGCCCGTCCAATATGTCTGCGTCCTGTCCGAATGATACCCTTCAAAGGAAAAACTGAGGTCCGTGGAGAGCAGCATATTTTTTTCCCATATCCGTCCAGCATTGCCCATGAACGGCACGGCAGGATGCAGACCGAGATACCCAAGCGGTCCATTATAATAGGTAGGATGGTTTCCGGAATCCCCGGCGGACACGCTGCCGACATAGGACTCCTCCCCATGCGCGTTCATGCGCAGCAGCCCGCTGTTGCCGCACTCCCATGCCGCCGCGACATAGGCATGCGCGATCTCGAGTTCGGTCATGCCTGCATGAATTCGAGCGGGGAGCTGTTCGTCCAGCGTCCTGCGCAATCCGTCTCCGGCGGCACGCATCTTGTCCATCTCCCAAGCTGATTTTATGGATTTGGCATGGGACAGAACAGCATCGCAGGATACAAAATCCGCCTTCCCCAGCTTGTCCCGCAACATTTCCGCCATGCTCCAGCTAAAACTGTTTTTGTCCACGGCAAGCACGGACGTCAGCGGAGAACCTGCTTCGGCGCACAACGCAGTCACATCCCTATAGGAACGGAATGCGAAAACGGTACGTAGCGGAGATTCCTTTCTGGCCCGCTCCAGCCCCTTGCGCACCATCAGGACGGGTTCTCCTTCCATCGGCACCCAGACCAGCCCCACTCCCAGCGTACCGGTCAAATAGTAAATACTGATACGCGAGCACACGAGCATGCCACCCGCCTCCGGAGCAAAACGCCGCATCAGCGTGCGGCAGCATTCAATGCGCCGTTCCATCTCGGAAGCGGGGAGTCTTTCCAGTTCAATGCTCATTGCTTCTCCTCCGTAACATGGGTATCATGACTCTTCCCTTCGGCGGACGAAGCAACACGCAACGTCCCGTTTCCGATTTACGGGAATCGGCTCAAGAAGACAATGCCGATCGTTGCCTTTGGCGTGCCGAAAATGTAAACTGTTTTCCGTTCTTTTTTGCGAGGTCTTCATGCTGCAAGTTTTCATGTCGGATGAACGGCTGCGCGCTGCGCTGACCGAGGCCAGAACCATAGCCGTCATAGGAGCCAAGGACAAACCCGGACAGGCTGTTGATGAAGTTGGACGCTATCTGATCGCTGCGGGATATACTGTCATTCCGGTCCACCCGGTACGGAAGAACGTCTGGGGGCTGGAAACCTACGCGTCGCTTGGAGACATCAAGGAACGGGTGGACATCGTGGATGTATTCCGCGCTCCCGAATTTTGCCCGGAGCACGCACGGGAAGCGGCGGCCATGCACCAAAGGCCTGGCCTCTTCTGGATGCAGCTCGGCATCAGCAGCGCAGAAGCTGCCCATATTGCCGAGCAGGCAGGCATTTCCGTCGTTGAAGACAAATGCATCATGGTCGAACACCGCAGACTGCTTGGGGCATCTCGGGCATGAATCCTTGTCCCGTATTCGAATGCACCATGTGCGGCCAGTGTTGCGAAGGGGAAGGCGGCATCGTTCTCGGCCCGCGAGATCTGGAACGTATCAGCCAAGGGCTGGAGCTGTCTCCGGAGGCCTTTCTCGACGCATACGGAGTACGGCGCAACGGGAAATGGCAAGTCCGGACGGGCGACGACGGCAAATGCATCTTTTTCCGTGACAGCAAGGGGTGCTCAGTCCACCCGCTCCGCCCCGATGTCTGCCGGGCCTGGCCTTTCTTCCGCGGCAACATGCTGGACCCGGAAAGCCTGCATCTGTCCAAGGAGTATTGCCCCGGCATCCGTTCGGACGCCACTTTCGAGGAATTTGTCGCCGAGGGTGCAGCCTATCTGGAGGAAAACGATCTTGTCGCGTCCGATCCGCAGACCGAAGGGCATGCACTGCTTCCGGCCTCTTCCACCCGAACGGCTTTCTGAAAACGTTCGCCTCTTGCGGTTCTTCTGGAGCTGCCGCACAACTGGCGACAAAAATACGGATGTGAAAGTCCGGCCATGGAGCCGCCCGCGCATCCAGGACGCATCTTCAGTTGCAAGGTGCTCGACGATTCGGCCAATGCATCCCGTTCGCCTTCACGACGGGCGGGCCAGTTTCGTGCCCGTGATACCGGCGCGGATTTCCATTACCAGCAGGAGCATTTCATGAATATTCTTATGTTCGGCCCCAATGGGAGCGGCAAGGGCACTCAGGGAGCCCTGATCAGGCAGGCCTTCGGCATTGCGCACATCGAATCCGGCGCCATTTTCCGCGAGCATGTGGGAGGCGGCACGGAGCTTGGTAAAAAGGCGAAGGAATACATGGATAAAGGGGAACTCGTTCCTGATTCCATCACCATTCCCATGGTTCTCGAAACCCTCGCCGCCAGAGGGGCGGACGGCTGGCTGCTGGATGGTTTTCCCCGCAACATGGCCCAGGCTGAACAGCTGCATGAAGCCATGCAGAAACAGGGTATGAAGCTTGATTACGTGGTTGAAATCGACCTGCCCCGCGATATCGCCAGGGACCGCATCATGGGACGCCGGGTATGCAAAAACGATGGTAACCACCCCAATAATATTTTCATTGACGCCATCAAGCCCGCTGGCGACGTCTGCCGCGTATGCGGCGGCGAACTGACCGCCCGGGCGGACGACCAGGACGCCGATGCCATCAACAAACGCCACGACATCTATTACGACACCCAAAACGGCACGCTCGCCGCAGCCCACTATTTCAAGGATCTGGCCGCAAAGGGCGAAACCAAATACGTCACGCTTGACGGACAGGGTTCCATCGACAGCATCAAGGAAACGCTGTTCCGTGAACTGGGCCTGAAAAAATAGATTCCATCTTCACTCATGGCCGCTCCGCAGGGGCGGCCATGAGCTTGTGGTCCCTCCTGTACAGAATTTTCTGAACGGCCACAGCGAAAAGGCAAACCATACCGAACCGCAGTGACGTTTCAAAATCTCCGTCAACAGCGGGTTTCCCGGTGTCCCATCTTCGTCGACTATGAGTATTGAAAAAGAACATCGCTGGTTATTGCTGGCCGTCTGTGCGGCGCAATTCTTCATGCCGTTCATGGTGGCCGGGGTCAATGCGGTGCTCCCGCCCCTGGGAGAGAGTCTGGGAGCCAGCGCACGCAACCTGAGTCTGCTGGGAGCCGTCTATACTCTGGGACTGGTCGTATTTCAGTTGGCAGGCGGTACGCTGGGCGACATCTATGGCCGCCGGCGTATCTTTCTGTCCGGTCTGACCCTGTTCAGCATTATGGCCATCGTGCTGGGCTTCATTGAGAACATAGATCTTTTCATCGGTCTGCGTCTGTTTCAGGGTATAGGGGCCGCCATGCTGAGTTCCTCCAGTCTGGCCCTGCTTGCTTCGGCCGCTCCCAAAGAGCTCCGAGCCAGTTATCTGGGCATCAGCGGTGCGGCCGTTTACGCTGGCATTGCCTGCGGACCAACGGTAGGCGGTCTGGTCGCAGGCTGGCTGGGCTGGCGCTGGCTGTTCTGGGGAACAGGACTCGCGGCGCTCGCGGCCATGTGCATCATGATTTTCCGCGTTCCCATGGAATGGCGAACGGCCGGCAAGGAACCTTTTGACGTTCCCGGCTGTCTGCTCTATGGCGGCGCCATGGCAGCCCTGACCTTCGGCGCTTCATCCGTGGCGGACGATCCCGTGCTGGGGAACGGGCTTTTCCTGATTTGTCTTGCACTGCTGGGAGCATTCGGCTGGCGCGAGCTGCGTAGTCCCTTTCCCATGGTGGACGTACGCATGCTGTACACCAACAGGGTTCTCAGTCTCTCGCTGGTAGCGGCCTTCGTCAATTACTGTTCCTTTTTCGGCATGATCTTTTTCTTCAGCCTTTACCTCCAGGTGGGCAAGGGCTTCAGCGTACAGCAGGCAGGCCTGATGCTGGCTCTGCAGGCCGTCGTTCAGGCTCTGGCCAGCCCGTTGGCGGCGCGCCTCTGCGATCGTTACGACCGCGGCATCATCAGCACCGTGGGGACAGTTCTGTGCGGCATGGGGCTGCTGAGCGCGGCCTTTCTGGATATGGACTCCTCGCTCTGGCTGATCGTGGGTGCACAGTGCTTCATCGGTGCGGGTGCCAGTATCTTCGCTCTGCCCAATACGACCATCATTCTGGAAACTGCGGGTCCCCAGCGAGTAGGACAGGCATCGGGACTTGTAGGCACCGTACGCACGGCCGGAATGCTGTGCAATCTGGCGATCATCACCTTGACCCTCAGTCTTTTTCTTGGGCATGAGCCCGTGAGCGAGCACAATATCCCGGCATTTCTGCACTGCATGCGTGTAGACATGACATTTTTCGGCATTCTGAGCCTGCTTGCGGTTGGCTGTACACTTGCCCGAAATCACAGCAAAAACCGCACGACGGGGTGAGTGATACATTTAACCAGGCTGTACCGTTTTCTAAGGAAAAAAGGTAGTAAGGGGTACCAATAACGTAAAATCTCAGAGCGAAGTCTTTCGTGGAAAGGTCGGATGTCCAAGGAACATCCCGGCATAGCTATGGCCTTTTTCCTAGGGCATGCATAAAGGCGGCGAAAGCCCTCGCATGCACGGCCACAGCCTCCTGATCAAACCTGTGGGGATTTCCTCCGGCATGGTACGTTGCGCCAGCATGTCCGGCCCGCCATCGGACATTCGCCACGCGGTTAGAAGCATGTCCATGAATGTCTTGGCTAGAGTCCAGCCGATAATCCATCCAGATAACGATGGTTATTTTCCAGGCCATTCACAAATAACGGAAACCATCTCCATATCTTCCCATAGCAAGCTGCAATGCTGAAAGCGTTCGATGGAGAGCTTCTTCAAGGCACATCACACGAATAACATTCACTGATTTCAGGCAAAATATTCTGTCGCCAAACTGTGGCCCAATAATCAGTGAGACTATCCCCTCTAAGAGTTACAAGGGATAAAGAGTAAATTTGCGCAAAACAAGAAAAACTAATAACCTATTAAATACCATAAAAAAAATCAGATCAGAAGAACGGCGGCGTAACCGCCGCCATTCAGTAAAAGGATTCCTGAGAAGGAGGTCTGTTTATTCGCGTCGCTGACGTT
The DNA here is from genome assembly GCA_023403845.1 of Pseudomonadota bacterium. GTDB lineage: Bacteria > Desulfobacterota > Desulfovibrionia > Desulfovibrionales > Desulfovibrionaceae > Bilophila. The sequence continues at coordinate 39,486 of JAEYDL010000002.1, read as the reverse complement.
CGCGATAAATGAATCCCATAAAATAAAGAATAAGCATGGCAGCTACACGAGTGCTTGTATCCGTTGGGTCATATTGAGGAGCTACTTCCACCAGATCAAAACAGACGACATTTCCCTTTCTGCTCAGTACATTGAGCATTTCCACAACCTGGATGAAGGAAAATCCACCTGGTGAAGGAGAACCGGATCCTGCTGCTATGCTATTGTCCATGCTATCTATATCGATAGTCACATAATAATTTTTGCTTTCCGGAATACGAGAAATGACGCCTTCGGCTCCCAGAGCCATGGCTTCCCTCGCCGTAATGATGTGACTTCCCCATCGACGGGCTTCATCAAAATCAGCTTTCCGGCTGCTGCCCATACCCCGCTGACCTATCTGTGCCATACCGGTGATATGTGGCATTTCTGACATGCGACGCATGGGGCATCCGTTGGAATAGAGCTGTTTACCGGGCCCATTGGTCCAGTCAAGATGAGCGTCAAACTGCACTACAGTAAGCGAATCAATGCCCGACAAAGCACGGGCTACAGGCACAGAGATTGAATGATCCCCTCCCATTACAACAGGAGTGATACCGCGCTCCACCAAGGTCCGAACATCTTTTTCGATGGCCGCAAAGGATTCCTCAATAGAGCCAGTAATGATGTCCACATCGCCACAATCTACGATTCGGCAGGGAGATTCCAGAAAAGTCTCATCCCGTTCAGGATCATAAAACCCTGCGGAGCCGCGACCATAATGAGTGGATACTTCTCGGATACGTCGAGGACCAAGACGACAACCACTGAGATAACCGACACCCGTATCATAGGGGACGCCAAGAATGGCAAAATCGGCCTCAGCCTCCTCGGGAGCGACGATAGGATACTTGGCGAAAGAACATATTCCGGTAATAGGCAACGTATTACGAGCCATGATCCCCCCAATGTCTGCTGAAAATGTTATGAAAGAAGGTTTATAAAGACGATAATGCTCGGGACGCCAACGATATCAATGAGCATGGAACCAGATACCGGTATGATGAAAAAAGCCTTTTTAGACATCAGACCATACTTTTGACTGACCGCATCCATAACCACAAGCCCATTGGCTGTGGCCCCAAGAGCATGACCTATAAAGCCTGCGGAAAGAAGAGCCGCATCGTAATCCTTACCCGTGATACGAAAAATTACAAATATGGAGATGAGTACTACCGCAATGGTCTGTACTATCAGAATGATGATCAGCGGGATCGCAAGGCCGGCGAGTTCCCATATTTTCAATCCCATCATGGCCATGGTCAGAAACAATTCGAGACTGATGACGGAGAGCACCTCTACGCAGCGAAAATCAATCTTAACTATGGAACATGTCTCATTTAGACTCCTGAATACGAGGCCGCAGAACAAACTGAACACATGGGCAGGGATAGTATAGCCAGTAGTCTGAGTAAGCCATCTTGCCGTCAGAGTTCCGAAGGCCATAATCAGCATGATGAGCGTGAGTGTCTTCAGCATGCCGTTGCCGGTGATCTCACTATCAACCTTATTGCTCTTGAAACGATCCCAGTCTTGCCCGTCAGTGGTGATAGCTATGCGATTACGCTTGATCAACCAGTTACCTACGGGGCCTCCTATAAGACTGCCGGAAACAAGGCCATAGGTGGCCGCAGCCATTCCGATGACCAGAGCTCCCTGCCCTCCAGCCTGTTCGATAACGGGACAAAGGGCGGCAACAAGGCCATGTCCGCCTTCAAGAGCAGGAGCTCCGGCAGCAAGAGCCTGCAGGGGATTAATGGAAAGAACGTTTGCAAGTCCCACACTGATGCCGCTCTGCACAAAGGCTACTCCCCAACAGACTGCGACATATGCCACGAGAACCTTGCCACCCTTTTTCAGCATGGAAAGATTGGTTCCAAGTCCAATAGTCACAAAAAATCCATATAAAAACAGATCTGACAGGACACCATCAAAAGAGAATGTGACCATCCCGGATGTCTTTAAAAAGAAGGCGATAACGGCAAAAGAAAAACCACCTATAACAGGTGAAGGGATACAGTATTTTTTAAAAAATGTAAGTGAAATACGTATTTTTTCTGAAATGAACCATAACAGACATGCGAGCGCAAGAGTCATCATAGCGTCCAGTCGTATACTTATGAGACCGTCAATCATATCAATTCCCATAGTTTACTCCTCAATTTATAAATATGGAGCACGACTTCAAGACAAAGATGCATCTTGACTATCATAAATACTGCAATTTCAATTTATGTAAAATGAAATAAAATAGTTGTAGATATGAAAAAATTTCATATCTTATGTCAGGTGGCATATTGATGATAATAACTGGCAAAAATGATTTGTGAATACTAGGGAATCAAGGAATATCTTCTGTTATGAACAACTTGACTTTGTTCCACAACACATTGATAATGTACAAATAATTCTAAAATTTTATTTTTTGAGGAAAATCCTGTGAACTTCACATTATTATTTACCTTTATTTCTGTCGCACGAACAAAAAACATCAGTAAAGCAGCTTTTGAACTGAACCAAGCACAATCCACGGTAAGCAAAAGACTTCGACAACTGGAAGAATTTCTTGGGCAAAGGCTATTTGACCGCAAAAAGGGCTCTAAAAGTGTGGAGCTTACGCCACGGGGAGAAGAATTTGTCGATGTAGCTGAACGCTGGCTGAGTCTGCACGACGAAATCGAACGCCTCCGTATGCCACATGCCCAAATAGAATTGCGTGTGGCCGGACTTGACAGCCTGAACGCCTCCTTTCTTGGAGAAATCTATCGTTCCGTCATTAAAACGGAACCAACCATACGCCTATCGGTGCAGTCACATTTTTTTCAGAACATGTACAGCCATGTCTCCGAACGAAAAGCCGATGTGGCCTTTTCCTTCTATCATGCCTCACATCCATCGTTGCGTATCGTCAGACTGTACTCCGAACCCATGGTCGGTTTACGGCGAGCGGAAAAGGCTCGCTGGATTTCCACGGCGATTCCTCTGTCTGCCCTTCCTCAAGAACATGAGATATATGCACCGTGGTCGCGTACCCATGATATTTGGCGCAAGACCATATTAAGACCGGATATCTCTCCAGCAATCACCATATATCCACTCTCTCTTGTTCCTACCATGATGACGAGATCGGAACACTGGAGCATTGTCCCTCAATCCTTCGCTGCTCATATTCAGACACAGGGGCCGTTCGAAATTTTTGAGATAATACCGGCACCCCCCATCCATTCTTGCTATATGCTCTCCCACTTGCATCCCTCCCCAAATGCTGCTCTGGGCATACAGATATTTGAAAAACATCTTATGCAAAGGGTAGACGAAATATTTGGCAAGATGCGAGATGGAAATAGTCACTATATCAAGACACAGAAAAAGCATCTGAACTGTAGTGAAGTAATCTGATATGGAACTGAAGAACCTCAACTTCCCCGGAGGGGGTATGTACCGACTCCAAGTATAACTGACCAAGTCTTTTCATACAAAAAAGTTGTATTGAAATAATGGCGTACATTCAAACGGCATGAAAAGGAACTTTCCTTTTCAAAACATCAACTGGAGAAAAGGATGCGGTTAAACGAGCTGCAAGATGATTTTACATACTCTCGCATATCCGCATGGGGCGTCGGCGCATAACCAGCTCCAACTGTCCGGTGGCGTCTTCCACTCTCCGGGAAACCATCCTGAAGCCGTGTCTCTCATAAAATGTACGGGCACGCGTATTCTGCGCATAGACGGACAATTCCATGTCCGGATGAATTTTCTTTGCAACGTCAAGCAGTCTGGTGCCGATTCCCTTCCGTTGATGCTCCGGGCCGACGAACAGGGCGGCGAGAAAGTCATCAACGAAAGCCATGAATCCTTCAACTTCTCCCGTTGTTTCATTCACGGAAACGATCACATCACTCAGTGGCAGATAGAGGGTCCGCATGTCCTGCGCTCTGGCCCTCCAATACTTGCCGTCAATAAAACCATGTGCCTGAAGAGACGCTTCCAGCCAAATGGCCACCACGGTCTCGGTATCTTCCTCTCTAAAGGATCTGAGCATGAAATTCCCTCAGCATGTTGAAACTAGCCTGTAAAATCTGTATAAATACATAACGCGGAGGGAACTTTCTCCTTTCCGGGGTCCCCTGTGGTCCATCCGGAGGCGTCGGCATGGAGTCTCCAGAAATACGACGCGGTCCCTCAAAAGACAACACCGCCATGCCCTGGAGAACACCATGTCCAGTTATCCAATATTCATGGATCTGTCCGCAAGCAGATGCCTCATCGTCGGAGCCGGAGCTGTGGGCACCCGCAAGATTGAGGGTCTGCTCCGTGCCGAACCGCTCGAGATTCTCGTCGTCGATCCTGTTCCCTCGGCGGAATGTCTGCGGCTGGCGGTCCACCCCTGCGTTGTGCTGGTCAGACGTTCCTTCCTCCCTTCGGACTGCGAAGGGCGAACCCTCGTCTTTGCCGCAACGGGAAATCGTTCCGTCAATGCATCCGTAGCCGCTCGCTGCGCCGACCTCGGGATACTCTGCAATGTCGCGGACAGCCGGAGAGAAAGCACTTTCATCGTCCCGGCCTGCATAGAACGTGAAAATCTGTCGCTGGCCCTGTCTACAGAAGGAGGCAGCCCCGCTCTTGCCCGCCGTATCAGGAATGAACTTGAGACATGGCTTGGGGACCGTTATGACGGCCTCGCCGAACTTTTGACGCGTCTCCGGCCTCTGGTTCTTGCCTTGCGCCGCGAGTCAGGGCAGAATACGGCTCTCTTCCGAAGTCTGACCTATTCCCCTCTCGCCGAAGCCCTGCAACAGCGAGACGAAAAACGGTGCGAACTTCTCCTCAAGGCATTGTTGCCGGAAGAACTGCATTCTCACATTACGGAGTTGCTGCATGACCTTGCCTGAACTGCTGCCGGTTCTGGCCATTCATCTGTACGCCCTTGGAGCCGTGGCCGTGGTGGCCGGGATTCTGGCCCGCCGGAACTGGCTCAAACGTACGGCTCTGTGGCTGACGGTAATCGCATTTGCGGCTCATACATTTTTGCTGGGGAGCACTCTCTGGGCCAACGGCTTTGCGGGACTGCCACGATCCGCCTACATGCTTCTGCTTGCATGGTGCATTACCCTGAGCGGGCTTATAGCATGGATCCGCTACCGCTACGAGGCACTGCTGCTGGTGGTCGCCCCCGTGGCCCTGCTGGCCTTTCTGGCGGCTCTCCTTCTGCGACATGCCGACGTACCGCTTCCTTCTTCGCTTTCGGGCATGACCTTCACCATCCATATCGGCACGATTTTCATCAGTATCGGCCTGATGGCTCTGGCCTTCGGCGCGGGAGTGCTGTTCCTGATGCAGGAACGTACAATCAAATCGAAAAACAGGATGACGGGATTCCAGAAAGACCTGCCTGCCCTGGCCTCTCTGGATCGTATCAACGAAATCGCCACTACAGTCGGGTTCCCCCTTTTTTCCATCGGCATTCTGTTCGGCTTTGTTTCAGCCCGGCTAAGCTGGGGAACGCTTTTGTCCGGCGATCCCAAGGAACTTGTTTCACTTATCGCCTGGGGACTGTACGCCTGGCTTTTCCACCAGCGCTTCGCACAAGGACGTCAGGGACGAAGGCCCGCCCAGCTCGCCGTCGCTGTGTTTCTTTTCTGCGCTCTTTCACTGATCGTGGTGAATTTGGCGCTCCCCTCCCATCACAATTTTTTGATCATCCCCAGTTGAGCCACGTCGATCATGGAACAACAAATTTACCTTATCGGTCTCAATTACCGTACTGCTGGCGTTGAGGTCCGGGAAAGATTCGCCCTGACCGATCACTGTTCCCGTGAAAGCTGGGCCATTCCTCTGCACCCCCGACCGGGCTGTCCTCTGAAACAGTCCAGTGAAGAATCGCAACTTAATGAGGTTCTGATCCTGTCCACCTGTAACCGTGTGGAAATTCTGGCAGTCGGCAAGGGAAACGTCGAAGAGCTTGTGATCGACGCTTGGGCCAGAGCCAGAGGGCACAGCGCTTCGGAGCTGACGCCCTACGTCTATGTGCACAAGGACGAAGCGGCGATAGAGCATCTGTTCACAGTGGCCTCAAGTCTGGACTCCATGGTTCTGGGCGAACCCCAGATTCTCGGGCAGCTCAAGGACGCCTATCGTAAGGCCACACAGGCCGGGACCACCCGTATCATCATCAATCGACTGCTGCACAAATCCTTTTCAGTGGCCAAACGAGTCCGTACTGAAACGGGCATTGCCGCGAGCGCAGTATCCATCAGTTATGCCGCCGTGGAGCTGGCCAAGCGCATTTTCGGCGACATGGGGCAACATCAGGCCATGCTGATCGGGGCCGGAGAAATGGCGGAACTGGCGGCCACACACCTTATTCAGGCCGGGATCCGCACAGTTCAGGTCACTAACCGGACCTATGAACGGGCCAAGGAGCTGGCGACCCAGTTTCACGGCGAAGCAATTCCCTTCGATCAGATGATCGAACGCCTCGTTGATGTGGATATCGTCATTAGTTCTACCGGATCGCCCGAAGCGATCATCCGGGCCAGAGACATCCGCAACGTACTCAAACGACGCAAGTACAGGCCCATGTTTTTCATTGATATCGCCGTCCCCCGGGATATAGATCCCGACGTAAACAACCTGGACAGCGTCTATCTGTACGATATCGACGACCTCAAGGAGGTTGTGGAGGAAAATCTTGCCCATCGGAGGGTGGAAGCCGCAAAGGCGGAAGCCATCGTACAGGAGGAAGTGCGAGCCTTCAACGCATGGCTTGATTCCCTGGCGCTTCAGCCGACCATCGTCGATCTGCTGCAGCATTTCGAAAATCATGCACAGGAGGAGCTGGCCCGCACGCTGAAACGCCTGGGACCCGTTTCAGATGAAACACGGGATGCTCTGGAAACCATGCTCAAGTCGCTGGTGCGCAAGCTGTCTCATGAACCCATCGCCTTTCTGAAGGAAACCCATGGGGACCCAACCCGCAACATTGAGCTTGTCCGCAGAGTCTATGATCTGGACGAAGAATCGCCGCACCGGAGAGAGCTTCGCCATGCTAACCATAACTGAGCGACGTCCGGCGGACAGTCGCAAGAGGATTTGTCATGCGCGCCTATCTTGTCGATGAACTTGATCCGACAACTGTAACGCATATTGGTGAACAGCTGACGGAAATGGGCTTCGCCTCCGATATCGAAAAACTGTACTGGCTTCCTCTGGAGGAGGACATGCTCACCCCCGTCCAGAGAAAGCACGCCGAAAGTTGCGGGCCGCACTGCATGGCTCTGGAACTGCTGGATTCGGGAGTCCGGCTGGAGCTTCTGGTCCGAGCCAAGGGCATCATGCGTTGCGAATGCGTGAGTTATACCACGCCGGAAGCTGAACACCACATGATGAAGCAACTCGATCAGCTTATCGCGGAAGTTCAGAAGGAAGAGCTGGAGCAGCTCTTCGGCACCTGCTGTGCCTGATGCCTCAGGGGGACGTTCCGAGGCGGTCCATGGCAAACAGAACCGTTTGCCATGGGCCGGTTCCAAGGGCTGTTCGCGTCTTCGCGACAGAATGCTTTTCCTCCCTGTCAAAACAAGTCTTCCCTGTCCAGACTCCTCAGCTTTCTCCGGGCAGACCATTCACTGCATGCCAACCCGACGTGCATTTTCTTTGAAAGCCATAAATCCAAAGCTCTCCCCAACCATATCGACCGGATAAGATTCTGCTGCTCTTCGTCAGCCGTAGAGATGCGGCTGACGAGGACATACAAAACAGGGCGGAACGAAATGCTTCGTTCCGCCCCATCCCGGGTACCCTGAAGCGGCACCGGCTGCAGTCTTACCCCATGCAAAGATTTCCGCGTTACTTCACCAATCCTATTTCACGATAGTATTTTTCCGCGCCCGGATGCAAAGGGATGCCGGAAAGATCCGTCACCGCCATGTCGCGAGTCACAGTCTTCACCACCGCGTGTGCCTTGCCGAGCACATCCAGATTTTCCCAGAAGGTTTTGGTCAGATCGTACACTACGTCTTCAGGCATGGAAGCGTCCGTCAGCAGAAGCATCTTCACAGCCGTAGTCTGTATGGGATCGGTCTGGTTGTCATAAGTTCCGGCGGGAATGACAAACTTGGCGTACCACGGGTACTGTTCCTGCACCTCTTTGATGAGTTCGTCATCCATGTTCACCAGATGTCCGCCAGCCGTAGAGCACATTTCGGTCACGGCAGCGGTGGGCATCCCCGCCATGATCCACACTCCGTCAAGCTGCTTGTTGCGCATAAGGTCGATAGATTCGGTGAATCCCACAAAATGGGCCTTAAGTTCATCAGGATACTTTAGCCCGGCCGCGGTAAAATGAATACGGGACTCCACCTCCGTCGTACCTCCTGCGGAACCGGGCGCGAAACTCTTGCCCTTGAAGTCCGCCAGCGTCTTCACATTGCTGTCGGCTCGGGCCACGACCTGGTTGGGATTATAATACAATCCGGCCAGCACGCGGACGTCCTTATAGGCACGATCCTTGAAGCCGCGCTGTCCGTTCAGAGCTTCATAGGTGATGCTGGAGACGGCAAAGGAAACCTGAGCATTGCCGGCCTTCAGCAGATTCAGATTCTGAATGCCGCCGTTGGAAGCCTGCACATTAGCTCTGACGTAGGGCAGTTTGGTGTTCCAGAGGTTCGCGATTCCCGCGCCGAGCGGATAGAGAGCGCCCGTCGTGGCGGCGGTCGGGAAGCTAATGTTCACGCGCTTGTGGTCTGCGGCCTGCGCCGGCGTCATCATGGTCCCCCAGAGTAACGCCAAAGCAGCGAACGCCGCTCCAATACCCTTTCCTTTCATGGCTATTCCCTCATTGATGTATGATTGATACACACCGGGATGGCGACCAGCGCCGTCCCGGACCTCTTTCATCTGAAAAACTAGGCGAGCACCGGACGCGTCGCAGTCTTCCTGTTCCACAAACAAACGACGGCGATCAGAACAAAGCCGGCTGCATCCGTGGAAAGGCCAGGGTCCACCGTTAGTCCGGCTCCCACAATCAGCATGGTCCGCATAATCATGTTGCATCGCCCGAAAAGCCAGCCCTCCAGTCCCGCGGCAAGAGCGCACACCCCGACCGAAGCGGAAATAAATGCCCACAGGGTTTCCAGCCCATTGTTGGCCGGGCTGTACAACAGCAAAGGATTATTCAGGAAAAAGAATGGCAGGATGAAACCGGTCAGTCCCAGTCTGACTGCGATAAGCGACGTTTTGGTCTGATCCGAACGGGCAATGCCAGCCGCTACATAGGAAGACATGGCTACGGGCGGAGTAATGTTGGACAGACATGCATAGAACAGGCAGAACATATGCGCGGCAAGCGAAGAAACGCCAACGCCGGTCAATACGGGAACGGCCACGGCAGCCACAATGACATAGGCGGCGACGCCGGGAACCCCCATCCCCAGAATGGTGCTCATGATCATGACGAAGAATCCACCCAGATAAAGTTGTCCCTCGCCTACATAACGCAGCACTTCATAGCCGAAGGTCAGCCCCAGTCCCGTAAGCGAGACGGTTCCGATAATGATGCCTATGATGACGCAGGCGGCTCCCACGCCGACGGCACCGCGCGCGCCCTCTTCCAGCGCCTTGAGAATGACCCGCGGCCCCATGCGCGTCTCCTTGGACAACCAGGACGCGGCAACGGTTCCGAAAATGGAGACAGCCGCGGCGTACAGAGGGGTATACCCCATAAACATGAGCGCCAGCAGCAAGATCAGTGGAATGAACAGATGTCCCCGCGCCTTCAAGACCTTCATCGCATCGGGGATATGCTCCCGGGACAGGCCCTTCAAGCCGAGTTTTCTAGCCTCGAAGTGCACGGCCATCAGCAGAGTCAGATAATAGAGAAAAGCAGGAATGGCGGCGGCAAGCATAACCGTAGTATAGGATACGCCGAGAAATTCCGCCATGATGAAACCAACCGCCCCCATAATGGGCGGCGCGAACTGCCCGCCTGTGGATGCGACGGCCTCAACCGCACCGGCAAACTCCGGGCGGTAGCCGGTCTTCTTCATGAGAGGGATGGTAATGGCTCCCGTCGTGGCCACATTGGCCAGCGCGCTGCCATTGATCATTCCCATGAGAGCGCTGGCGATGACGGCGACCTTGGCCGGTCCTCCCGAGGTACGCCCCACCAGAGTCAGGGCAAGGTCATTAATGAAGTCGCTGAATCCGCTGAACTTCAAAAATGCACCGAAGAGCACGAACAGAAAGATATAGGTCGCGGAGACGCCTACCCCGACGCCGAGCAGCCCCTGACTGCCCCAGAACATGTGCTCGACGACGCGATTCCAGGTATATCCGGCATGGCCGAACGCTCCTGGAATATATTCTCCAATAAAATTATATACCATAAACGCCAAAGCAAGCCAGGCAAGGTTGCCCACCACCCGTCGGGCCATTTCGAAGCAGATGACCACGCCCACGCTTGCCACCATATAATCGATGGGCAGAAAGTAACCGCCGCGCAACGTGATTTCGGTATAGTTCATGACCAGAAAACCGAATGCAAACAGGCCTGCCACGATGCACGCCCCGTCAAACAGCGTAGGCCGCGGACGGTCCCCCTTTTCCCGCTTCAGGGCGGGATACAGCAAAAAAGACAGGACCAGCAGGAACATGATGTGCCAAGACCGCAAGGTGATGGCATCAAAGGTTCCGGTCAGCGAGGCATACATCTGAAATATGGAAAACAGAATCAGAAGAGCGGAGACAGCCCGCCCCCAGAACCCATCGCCATAGCGACGAAAACGCAACTCACTCTCCTTTTCCTCCACCAGCGCCTGAGCCTTTTCAATCTCCTCTTCTGTGGCCGTCGGCATCGACGTATCCGCAACGGTCATACTCATGGCCGGCTCCCGCTCAATACTCATCATTTCTTCCTCTCAGCAGAGTGAAACAAAAAAGGTCGTGGCTTTTTGACCACGACCTTCACACATCCACGCCTGAAACAGGTTCACGCGAGAAGCTTTCGGCCCTTTTTCTGCATAAAGTAATAGAATCCGAAAAAGTTTTCGGCATCTGCAGAAAAAATGGCGGCATGAAGCCCACTAGCGAAAACATTACCCGACATCAACGTATCCCCTGAATTTTATGGCTGAAGCATACGCATCGAGTCAAAAGCTGTCAAACCCTTTTTCTTCATCTGATTCCAACAGCGTTTGTTCCTTACCTTTATTGCATTACCGCAAGGCATGTGGTCAATGGCGCGTCCATATTCCAGAAACCGCGCCACCGTTCTGGTCGATCATGCCGATCCAGGGAATAATCAGGCACAAAAAATAAAAACCTTTTCATTGACCTGGAGCTTCTTGTCCCCGAACATCGGATGTAAACAAAAGGAGCTTTCATGACTTGTCGAACAGTAGCCAAAATCATAACCGGCAATCGGACAACAGACGGGGCAGGCGTCCGGCTCGTCCGGGTTCTCGGCAATCAGACCATACATGATTTCGATCCGTTCCTCATGCTTGATGCCTTTGATTCGCGGAATCCTGACGACTACGTCAGGGGCTTCCCCATGCATCCTCATCGGGGAATTGAGACATTCACCTATCTTATTCATGGCGAAATCGAACACAGAGACAGTCTGGGCAACAGAGGGACAATCCACGACGGCGAATGCCAGTGGATGACGGCGGGCAGCGGCATCCTTCATCAGGAAATGCCCAAATTTGCTCCGCACATGCTGGGCCTTCAGCTATGGATCAATCTGCCCCGTGAACGAAAAATGATTCCGCCGAAGTATCACAATATTACGAAGGGCATGATCCCCATAATCCGGCAGGGAGACGCTTCCGTAGCCGTCGTGGCCGGCGAGAACACCGGAATAGAGGGAGCGGCCCGGGGAGGCTACGTCGACATGCGCTTTCTCGACATAAGCCTGAATCCCAACGGAACATGGAACGGTCCCGTTCCTTCAGACCATACGGCGTTCGCCTATCTGCTGGAAGGAAGCTGCGCCTTTGAAACCGGTGGAACCATCCAGCCGGCACGCCATGCCGTTCTTTTCAGCAACGGCGACGAGATCAACGTATTCGCCGGTCCTGAAGGCGCCCGCTTTGTGCTGGTTTCCGGCATGCCACTGCGCGAGTCTGTCGCCTGGGGAGGCCCCATCGTCATGAACACCGAAGAAGAACTTGTTCGGGCCTTTCAGGAACTTGAGGACGGCACATTCATCCGGCATGGATAGTTTGTTCCGTCCCGGCGGATATGGACGCCTCATGCCTTCCTGAAAAGCTGATGCGACCGTTCCCCTTCTATCTTCAAGGATACAAGAACCCCGAACCCGACAGGATCGCCTGAGGGTTCGGGGCGTCGTTCATGCACCGGTCTCCCGGCATTACCTCAACGATATTCGGCAATCAGCGCGGCTATACGTTCAAGGCCGGTTTTTACCACATCATACGAAGGGCCATAGGAAAAACGCACCCATGAACGATATGGTTCCTCAGCCGGACGGGTTCTGTACGGCCTGACATCAAAGAAACGCCCGGGCACGGTCATAACCTTGCGCCCGAGGCAGGCGTGGAAAAAGGCATCCGCATCGTTCAGGGGCGAAGGAAGTCCCGCGATGCTCGCCCATACGTAAAAAGTGCCGCGCGGTTCCGCAGCGGGGAAAATTCCCATGGAGGCCAGTCCGTCGAGCATCAGTCTGCGTTTGCGGGCAAATTCCGCACGCAGGGCTGAAGTTTCCTGAGCCATGCGCCCGGCCTCCAGGGCCGCAAGCGTAGCCCGTTGGGCAAGCATGCTCGGGCCTCCGTCCACGGCGCTTGCGGCCCTGTTCAGCATTTCGATGATATGCTTCGGCCCCACGGCCCAACCGCAACGCCAGCCGGGATAACGATGACTTTTGGTCAAACCGTCAAAAATAACCACGGGATCCTTGTCCACATCACCGACACAAGCGGCGGCGGAGATAGGGCCTGATGCGGGAGAACCGTCGGCCTCATAAATAAAGTGAGAATAAAATTCATCACTTCCGAGCAAGCAATTCTCACGGCGGGCCATGCCGACATAGCGATCAAGATCCTGGCCGGACATGACTTCGCCTGTAGGATTACAGGGATTGGAAAAAACGAAAACGTCCGCCCGTTCCTGATGTACAAATCCTTCAAGTTCATCCGGAGGAATGGAAAATCCGTTTTTTTCTTCTGCCCGTATGGGAAGCAGAACGCAACGATTCCGCAATCCGTACAGGTAATCCTCATACGCCGTATAATCAGGATTCTTATAGGCAATTCTGGCGCCGTCCCCGATAATGGTAAAAAGCCGCGTCAAAGCAAGGCGCCCGCCGGACGCGAAGCTCACATTATCCGCCGTATAGGGCTGCATCCCCTTCCGGTACTGTCGATTGACCATATCGGCTATGGCTTCCCGCACTTCTCCAGTACCGCCCACAGGCCCATAGGCATGATCGCCAGGCATGATGTCGATATGGTCGATTCGCCGGGGAGCCCCCGGCATGTCTCCAACCTCGGGCTGTCCCTGCCCCAGGTTGCACCAATCCGGATGTCCGTTCCAGAACCCCAGCTTGGATGCTTCGTGCACAACCCAGATGACGCCCATATAGGGAACGTCACGAACCATTGGAAACGATGTAGAATTACCCATTGCGCCATCCTTGACAAAAAAGATTGAGAGTAAAAAAGGCGGTCCCAGTATGCCCGGATTGCTTTCCTCTATACAAGTTTTTTTTGTCGGTTCTGCCGCAGCATTTTTCTTCTGGAACCATCTGCAAAATCTTGCGGCGCTGTTGCATGGTTCTGAATTTTGAATCAGCACTCATTCTTTCCCGATACAAATGAACCTGCTATGCAAAGAGCTCCCCTCAGAGAAGAAAATACAGGTTTATCCGTTTCCCCTCCCGCCTCCTGTTCATGCCGGAGGCCGAACCCCATACAGTCAAGGACAATGGCGTCCACATGCGGGGACAGCCTCCGAACAGCCTCACCGACGGCACCCACTGCGGACGGCGAGGCCCAGTCCACCGTGACCCGCAGTCCCCATCTTTCCCAATGGGCGGCGGCGAAACGCATCTGCGTCTCGTTGGGCAAAATGATTCCTATATGGCCCGATCGCTCCCATGGAAAAAACGCCTTGAGCAGGGAAGGCATTATCCTGCCGGGATACAGTAAAATTCCCCCTACGGAGAGGAAAGGGAAATCCCCGGCGCACATCAGCAGCGTCACGGCAGCGCCCTGCTGTCTCAAAGCAGAATCGGCTGCACGCACGTAGGGTAAAAGCCGGTCACGGGGAATTTCCCATGAACTCCCGTAAGCAGGAACACGAAGGAGATAATCCCCTCCTTCCGCCAGAGACGCGATAACGCTTTCATCCAGCGAATCCAGAGCCCCTACAATGGAATAACGTACCTTCGGAAGCAAACTCCGCATCGCATCATCAAAATCAGGACGAGATCCCTTTCCCAAGGCTATCAGGCCGAGCATATCATGTCTCCGTGTTTTCCCTAGCCGAAACTTTCCGCAAGACCCGTCCTCCGAGCTGCCCGGTAAATTCTCCACCCCTAACCGTGTGGACCCCATTTACTAAAACATGCTGGATACCCTGCGGGAACTGTCTGGGGTCGTCATAAGTTGCCGTATCCTTTATCAGACGAGGATCAAAAACAACGATATCCGCGGCAAGTCCTGGCAACAGGAACCCTCTGTCCTCAAGTTTGAGACGTGTTGCCGGCTTTCCTGTCATCTTATAAATGGCCTCTTCCAGGGTCAGTTCACCCCGCTCGCGAACATAGCGGGCCAGAACTCGGGGAAAGGATCCATAAACCCTAGGATGTGGGGTACCACCCAGCAATCCGTCCGTGCAGATCATTCCAAGAGGATGCCGAATCCCCTCGGCTACACGGTCCTCATTCATGCTGAAGTAGATGACTCCCATATCTCCCTGTTCCTCTTCCATCAGTTGAAACGCCACCAATGCGGGTGAAATTCCACGCTCTGCTGCAATTTCCGTAATTCTTTTTCCTACAATTTTTCCGTTCCCGGAACGTGCGGAAGAAATCAGGATATTGTTCCATCCATTAAGGTGAACAGGGTTATCCCATCCCTTGCTCTTCATGGTCGGTGTCTTCGGTTGCGTCCATTCACTAATAATCGCTTCCCGGACTTTCGGGTCCCGCAGCCGCTTAAGCGTCGCCTGCATGCCTCCCTCCAGAACCCACGGAGGCAATAATATGGCGAACATGGTGCTTGCCGCTGTATAGGGGTAGATATCAAAGGATACGTCATGTCCTTCAGCATGTCGTTTTTCCAGCTTTTCCAAGGCAATACTCATCTTGTTCCAATTCCTCTTGCCGGCAGCCTTGAAATGGGAAACATGCAGGGGAATATCGGCTTTATTGCTGATTTCAAAAAGCTCATCCAGCGATTCCAGTAGCAATGTACTGCCATTACGCATATGTACGACCAGAAAACCGCCAAGTTCGGCAGCCCGCGCAAAGACTCGTACCAGTTCCTCATGTTGAGAAAAAACACACGGCATATATACCATGCCCAGGGAAATACCCCATGCCCCAGCGGCCATGCCCAGCTCCACTTCCCTTTCCATGTGCCGAAGTTCATCTTCATCAGGCTTTCTGTCTTCAAGCCCCATGACACGCATCCGGACATTTCCCTGCGGTAACAGCGGCAGAAGATTGCATCCTCGAGGAGCTGCCTCCAGTTCACTGGCATAATCGTCGAGGCTGCGCCAGTTCCAAGCAAGAGGGGGATTGCCGTCCAGCCCGGCAAGATAGCTCCGCCATGAAGCTATGACTGCGGCATTATCGGGCAAAGGAGCCGGTCCGATGCCATCCTGCCCCAGCAATTCGGAAGTAACCCCCTGCATCACCTTGGGCAAAAGTTCCGGTTCGGAAAAAGCCAATATGTCTGAATGACTATGCATATCTATGAAGCCAGGAGCGATAACCATTCCAGATATATCATATTCGTTCTTTCCGATCCCGGGTTCCAAATTCCCCACCCGGGCTATCCGGCCGTCATCAACTGCGACATCTGTGACGACACCCCTTTTCCCAGTTCCATCTACGACGAGGCCTCTCCGAAAGACGATCTCATACATACTATCTCACCTGCTCTTTTAAAGATTTCCGCATAGCCTCGGAAGCCAAAGAACCACTTCAGGTACGAAAGAAACCAGAGCGAGTATCGCAATCTGATACAGGAAAAAAGGCATCATGGCACGTGCCACCACAGGAACCGACAGTCGTGAAATTCCACAAGCCACAAAAAGACAGGTGCCTACCGGCGGAGTAATCATCCCCATACACAAGTTCAAAACGACAATCAGGCCAAGATGAACAGGTTCTATCCCATAGCTGCTGGCTATGGGAGAAATGATGGGCATGAGCATTATCATGGCCGACGAAGGCTCCATGAAACAACCCACAACCAGCAAGAAAAGGTTCAGTATAAGGATAAAAATATATGGATTATCCGTAACATCCCGAAAGGCGGAAGCCATTTTTTCTGGGAGCTGCATCTCTGCCATCATCCATGCAATGACACTGGCGGTAGCTATGACCAGAAAAACCATGGATGAAACCTTTGCCGCACGCACCAGACACCCCCAGACGCCTCTCGCCGTCAAGGTACGCATGAATGCCCCGAGAATAATAGCGTACACAACTGCTACGGCGGCAGCTTCAGTAGGAGTGACCACTCCGCCTCTGATGCCCCCGACGATGATTATTGGCATCAGCAGAGTTGGAAGGACTTCTACAAAAAGGCGTGCAAGTTCTTTGCGAGAGTATTTCGTCTCGTCGCGAGGGTAGCCACGCTTCGCCGCAAGATACCATGCAATAACCATCATACCCAAGGCGATGAGAAGCCCGGGTACAACACCGGCCATGAACAGCGCGCCAATGGAAACGCCTCCAGTGGCCATGGCATAGACAATCATGGGAATGCTCGGCGGAATTATGGGGCCGATAACTGAAGAACTGGCAACGACTCCTGCCCCAAAAGCAGCATCATACTTTTTGGCCATTCCGGGAATCAGAATAGCACCGATGGCGGCGGCATCGGCGACAGCAGACCCGCTGATACCCGCAAATACAGTACTGCAAACAATGGTTACAAGCGCCAGACTCCCCCGGAAACGTCCAAGAAACACCATGGCAAAATTCAATAATCTGTCCATGATGCCCGTTGTGACCATCAATTCCCCCGACAGCATAAACAAGGGAATGGCCATAAATACAAACTGGTCGACACTGGCGAACATTTGAAGAGGAATGGCCAAAAGCGTATGCCCGCCCTGACTCCATGAAAATGCAAAGGCGGAAAGCCCCAGACTGAAAGCCATGGGAATGCCTATTGCAAGCAGGATAATGAACGAAAGAAAAAGAACACTCATACGTCCACCTTATCCTGTACGGAAAGACTGGTCTGTCCGGTTAATCTTCTAACAAGCAAAAGCACCGCCTGTATCAACATAAGTAACGCGCAAATGGGCTGGGAAACGAAGACCCATCCCAGAGCGATATTGACCCCCGGTGAAATGTCGTATTTTACGATGTGATATGACTCTATGGAAATATATCCCCACATGAGGAGAAAAAGAATGGAAGCCATGTCAGCAATGACAAAGAACAGCCTTTTCCCTGTAGGAGAAAGCTTGTCCCGCAACACGGATATGCCGATATGCCCATCTTCCCGGACCAGAATACTGGCAGCCAGAAAGCACATCCAGATCATAACATATCGAGCCATTTCCTCGGTCCACGATAAAGCATCCCCCAAAACATAGCGAAAAAATACACCAATTATAACAACAATAGTCATAATCGCCATCAAAATTCCCACCAGCCATTCACACCCCTTGGCAAGGTACATGCTTATCTTTTCGACCATGAGGCCCCCCTGCGGCGTTTCCGATTTCCAAATTCCACGGAAACGCCGCCTTGAATGAAGCTATTTCTTCACCGCAGCCTTGGCGGCAAGCATCTCATCCAACGCGCCTTCAGGCAGGTCGAACTCCGCCCAGACCACCTTGGCGGCTTCCATAAGCTTTTCCCGATTTTCCTTACTCAACCGGGTAATGACGCACCCTTCCTTCTCCAGTTTGTTTACCACTGCCTTGCTTTCTTTCGCCGTTTCCCTCATCTGCCAGTCTCGGGCTTCCCGAACACACTCGAGAAAAACGGACTTCAGGTCGTCAGGAAGCGCATTGAACCATCTGGCATTGGCGAACCAGACCAGAATAAAAGCCTGACAGTCCACGAAGGCCAAATTTTTGGCCACTTCATGGAACCGCATGTCGTAACCGAGCAGCTCCGGAATAAGAACTCCCTCAATAACTTTCTGTTCAATGGCGCTGTATGTATCTCCGAAGGCAAGGGGAGTAGGCGCTGCCCCCATTACTTTCGCTGCGGCAATATCCATAGCCGACTGCGCCACGCGAAGCTTGAGTCCGCGTATGTCATTCAGGCTGCGCACCGGCCTCTTGTTGTTGAATATCTGACGAAATGAAGCAGGAATATACACCAGTCCCACAATGCCGGATCTAGGCAAGGTATCAAGAAGCTTCTGCCCATACGGACCGTCAAGAACAGCCAAAGCCTCATCTGCGGTTTCGAAGAGATAAGGTAGATCGCACACGGCCATTACCGGAGAAAGATTGGATAAATTCGACGTGGCATTGGTCGCGACCTGAATGAGTCCGGCCCTTACCTGACGGGCCACATCGACATCCGACCCCAGAGACATCCCACCGTGTACGGAAATGGCAAAACGTCCTGGTGCCTTTTCATTCAAGAGTTTTTCAAGATACTTGAGGGCCAGATAATTAGGATGCGTTACAGGTTGAGTCGCCGACATCTTCAAGGGAATGGGAGCGGCAGCAACCGATTCCGGAACCGTCAGAAAGGCAAAAGCGAGCCCACACAGCAGACAACAGCGAATAAGTGGATGCATAACGTTATCCTTGGGTTAAAAGTTCCAGGAAAAGACAACAAAAGTGACCCCTCTCTTCATTCAGCCTTTTCTCTTGCAGGTTGCCGGCAAAAAACAACCATCTCCCGGGCGGCCCAGAACGTTTTTGCCGTTGTAAAAAAGACGCCCTCTTGAAATGGTGGAAACAACTTTTCCCTGCACGTGCACTCCCTCAAAGGGAGTCCAGTCTGCAGCGGCAAAAAGTTCATCGGCATGGATCGTCCAGGAAATGGAAGGATCAAGAATAGTCATGTCTGCATCCATTCCTGGCATCAGACGTCCCTTCCGGGACTCAAGACAAAAACGGCGGGCTGGTTTTTCCACCATATGACGAACGAGCAAAGAAGGATGTGCGCCTCGACGTACCACCGCCTCGGAAAACATGAGCGGGAAAAACGTTTCTACACTTGGTGAACCACTGGCATTGGCGAACACATCCTCAGAGGCCTTTCGAGACAAGGGCCAAGGAGCATGGTCTGAGGCAAGAATATCGATTTCCCCATTCAAGAGGCATTTCCACAATCCATCCCGCGCTCCATCACCACGCAGCGGGGGATTGATCTTTGAGCGCATTCCAAGCCGAAACATGTCTTGTTCATCCAGCAACAGATAGTGAGGACACGTCTCCGTCGTGATATCGCATCCAGCCTTCTTATAACGCGTCGCCATTTCAACACTATGCGGCAGGGTCAAGTGGTTCAAATGAAGCGGGATACCCGAACATACCGCAAATTCAAGCAGTTTAGCGATCTCCAGATACTCGCTGATGGGAGGGCGCGTGGCTCCATGCTGCTCTATGCCATGTTTGCCAGACAGTTTCGCCGTTTCAGTATTATGTCTGATTATTTCATCATTTTCGGCATGGAATCCCACAGGCAAGCCATAGGGCGCAAACAAGGGAAGAACATCCTGGAGAATGGCGTCGCTGATGCGCGGGAATCTTCGCGGATCACTTTCTGTCAATGAAAGTTTCAAACCGCAAATTCCGTCATCGACCATTGCAGAAAGTTCTGTCGTGTCTCCGTCCTTCGAAATTGTCCCGAGGAGTGCGACGTCATTAATGGACTCTTCGTTGACAGTCATGATCTTGCGGCGAAGTATAGCATCTGTGGTGACGGGTTCTCCCGCATCAAACGGCATATCCACAATTGTAGTCACCCCTCCGGCAATGGCAGACCGCGTAGCGTTTGATACGCCCTCACCTTCATAGCTGTAGCAATGAACATGTGCGTCGATAATTCCGGGGAAGATGAGCTTTCCTCTAGCATCTATACATTCTTCTGCATCAAGGTATTCATGCCCCATATGGAGGGCGACTACGATGCCATTTCGTACTGCGACCTTCATATCATCAAGAATTCCATCACTCGTTACAACGTCGCCACGAACCACCAATGTATAAGGATTCATATATCTTCTCCTTGCTTCCCGATCTCATTTTTCTGGCCAGTCTTTTCATGAAAAGCTTAGCAAGGAATGTTCCGCTTAAAATATATTTATTAATTTTACATAGTTATAGATTTATCTTCTTTTTTTCAGAACAAAACATGTCAACTTTAGTTGACATAAAGTTTACACCAATATATTAATATATTAATTTTATTAATAATTTTATGTAATCCTTCTGTAAGACCTATGGAGATGAAAGTTTACAAGCATACAAAATATTCTTGTATGCTAGTAAGATAAAAACACTTATGGAGATCTGGAATGGTGCAGAAAAAAACAATACAGCAAGTAAGCGGAGTCCCACAGGAACTTTCAGTCCTCCTCAAAGACAAACTTTTTTTAAAACTAATAAACGCATTTAATATCGGAATTTCCATTATCGCTTCTGATGGAACGATACTTTATTTTAATGATTCAGAATATAAAATTTTTGATATTGATAGGCATAAAAATTATATTGGAAAAAACTTGAATACACTCTTCAGCACAACAAAAACTGGTTTTTTTCCAGCTGTCAACTCAAAAAAAATGAATACACATCCAACAATTTCTCATACTGGAGTTGAGGGGATCACCTGGAGAACTCCGATTACTGACGAATCCGGCAAAGTTATCTGCTGTGTTGTTGAAACGCTCACTACGACACTCGAGAAAAACAATCTCGATGCTCTTCTTGAATCCATACAAATTTTAAAAGAAAAAATTGCCTATTATGATAAAAAAAATTTTGACCCTCATGGTATCCTTTATACCTTTGACAATATCATAGGCGAAACTCCGATCATGGAGGAAATGAAGAGTTATGGACGCCGATTTGCCAGAAGCCCGGCATCCATCCTCGTTGTCGGTGAAAGCGGCACAGGTAAAGAACTGGTGGCTCAAGCTCTGCACATGGCCAGCTCACGCGCAGGAAAGCCTTTTATTTCCGTTAACTGTGCAGCTCTTCCGCCCAATCTGATCGAGTCCGAATTATTTGGTTATGCGGATGGCGCTTTTACGGGTTCAAAATCAGGAGGACTGAAAGGAAAGTTCGAACTTGCAGATACGGGAACTATTTTTCTTGATGAAATCAGTGAACTCCCACTGCCCATGCAATCCAAGCTACTTCGCGTAATTGAAAACAAAGAAGTGCAAAAAATAGGAAGCGGGACACCGGTATATACGGATTTCCGGCTGGTTGCGGCGACCAACAGGGACCTTGGTCAACTGGTCAAGGAAAAAGCCTTTCGTGAAGATCTGTACCATCGCCTCAATATACTGGAATTACGGATACCGCCTCTGCGCGAACGTAAAGCCGATATTCCTCTTCTCGCTGAACATCTTTTGCGAGAAATTGCAGGCGATCAACGGGCGAAAGAAATTCGTTTTTCAAGAGAAGTGCTGCATTTTTTCCAGCAAAGTTCATGGACCGGCAATGTTCGAGAGCTTAAAAATATCATTACTTCGGCTTTATGCAGCATGGATACTACAGAATACCTTGTGGAAGCACATCATTTACCTGCTCGTTTCCTTAAAGGAAACAGGCTTGCAGAAATCAATGGGGTTGCACCTTTCGCTTCAGAGATATCGCTTGTTGGTGTAAGTAACCATGTGGAAAAGCAAACTATTCTCATGGCATTAAAACGAAATAACAATAATAAAAGTCGCACTGCCAAGGAACTTGGCATATCAAGAAACGGACTCTACAAGAAAATGCATAAACTCGGGCTGACGACATAATCAAAAATCGAGCACAATTTCAGCAAATTATATAAATATCCATATATTTTTCTACCCTAAGCTTTAAATGAAACTATTTGAATTTGTCTTATCCTTGCTCCCGTACAAACACTCACTCCCCATCTATTTGGGGCATCAGAGTCAGTCACAATGAGGGCATATCCTGTCGATTGTATTCTTAGTTTCAATATTACCATACGGCAACAATACGTTCATTTTTTCATTTTTTTCACAATCGTGATTCACTGAGCAATCAATGAAAAGATAAAAAAATCACTTTATTGACCTGATTTATGCCTTGAAGTACGCTCCTGTAATCTAGACTTTCACAACAACGGGATGCAGCGTTCTTTAAGATCTGTGTCTCCGGCAGGTTTTTCAGAGTACAGACCTTGACGAGGTAGCCATGCTCAATTTTCTCACCTTCTGTTGTATCGTTCTCCCGCTTATCGTCGGTGTAGTGGTCTACTACACCAAAAGCGGAGTCGTCCGAAAAATGCTGGTGCCGGTATCCGTTGCCATCATGGCCATTTCGGCCATCGGACTCAGTGTCCACGGCGAATTCAGGCTTGACGTGGAATACCTTTTCGGCATTCCTCTGGACAACCTGTTCACGTTGCTGGATCTGCTCCTTCTGACCTACATTCTCGTGCTTGGATGGAAGCTGAAAAATCGGTACATTCTTGGAATGTCCCTCCTTCAGCTTGTTGGCCTCATCTACCTCAAGGCAGTGCTCATCGATCACACGGTTCCCATTACCGGACTGGTTGCAGACGGACTTTCGTTGATCATGGTGATCATCATTTCAGTGGTCGGCGGCCTAATAACCGTTTACGGTCTCGGCTACATGGACGTGCACGAGGAACATCTGAAGCTGCGTGTCTCCCGCCAGCCCCGCTTTTTCGCCATCATTTTCATCTTCCTCGGTTCGATGAATGGACTCGTTCTCTGCAACAACCTCTCCTGGATGTTCTTTTTCTGGGAAGTGACAACCCTCTGCTCATTCCTGCTGATCAGCCATGACGGCACAGACATCGCCAAGGCCAATGCGGAACGGGCACTGTGGATGAACGTTCTCGGCGGTCTGGCCTTTGTTTCCGCCCTGCTGTTCCTCCAGAAAACAATCGGCACGCTCTCCACTGAGGTGGTTCTGCTGAAAATGGTCGGTCTGGACATAAAGACCACGGCCCAGCTGCTGCCCTTTGCCTTCCTCTGCGTGGCAGCCTTCACCAAATCAGCGCAAATTCCCTTCGAAAGCTGGCTGCGCGGTGCGATGGTCGCCCCGACCCCCGTTTCCGCCCTGCTTCACTCGGCTACCATGGTCAAGGCGGGAACCTATCTGCTGCTTCGCATGGCTCCGGCCTTTGCCGGAACCACCATGTCCACCATCGTGGCCCTGTTCGGCGCCTTTACCTTCGTGGCCGCCTGCATGATCGCAGTCAGTCAGAGCAACGGCAAAAAAATCCTCGCCTACTCCACCATCGCGAACCTGGGTCTGATCATTGCCTGCGTGGGCATCAACACGGCCGCGTCCATGGCTGCGGCCACCATGATTCTCATCTACCATTCCGTTTCCAAGGGCCTGCTCTTCATGTGCGTGGGCAGTATCGAACAGCATATAGGTTCCCGTGACATCGAGGACATGCGGGGGCTGTACAGCATCATGCCGCGCGTGACCATGATTACCGCCGTCGCCATCTTCACCATGATGCTGCCTCCCTTCGGCATGCTCGTCGGCAAATGGATGGCCATTGAGGCCATTGCCCGCGCTTCTCAGGCCATGACCCCGATCATCTTCTTTATCGCGCTCGGTTCCGCCTTTACTGTTCTGTTCTGGGCACGCTGGGCGGGCATTCTGATCTCCTCCGCCAGGCTGCATGAGCAACCCACCCCCGACAAGCAGCCGACATCCGTCCTGTTCGGACTGTATTCCCTGTGCGGTGTGGCCCTGCTCTTCTCGTTCATCTCTCCCTTCGTGCTGGAAACCTTTGTGGACCCGTCCATTCTGACCATGTACGCTCGCGCGAACATGGATGTGGACGTGGTCATGCTTGGAGGCAGCATCATCGGCGCCGCAGGGCAGTTCTGGATCTATCTGCTCTTCGTACTTCTGGGCATTGGGGTATGGTTCGCCTACCGCGCAGCCCGCAGAGTTCCCGGTGCAGCGTACAGTCTGCCGTACTTCTCCGGCCTTGAAACGCAGCAGAACGGCAAAATCGGCTTCAAGGGGCCCATGAACGTCTTTGAGGAGCCGTGCGTATCCAACAACTATCTGAGTCAGTATTTCGGAGAGGAAAAGATGACTCGCGTCGTCGACACTATTTCCACGGCATTTCTCATCGTACTGGTAGGAGGTCTGCTCTGATGCTTTCCATTCTCGGCGCTATCGGCGGCTTGATCCTGACGCCCCTGATCGGAGGCCTGCTGACCGGACTGGACCGCCGCCTCACGGCTCGTCTGCAATCCCGCATGGGGCCGCCGCTGCTCCAGCCTTTCTACGATGTATTCAAGCTGCTGGGCAAACAACCGCGGACGACCAACGCATGGCTCGTATTCTGCGCCTATATGTATGTAGTCGCTTCGGCGCTGGCCGTCTTCATCTTCTTCCTTGGCGGCGACCTGCTGCTCCTGTTCTTCGTGCTTACGGTTGGGGCGGTCTTTCAGGTCGTGGGCGCGGTTTCTGTCCCCTCGCCCTACAGTCAGGTCGGAGCCCAGCGCGAACTTTTGCTCATGCTGGCCTATGAACCCATTCTGATTCTTGTCTTCGTGGGCTTCGCCATGTGCACCGGCTCCTTCATGGTGCACAGCGTGTTCGACCAGCATTCGCCGCTGTTGTTAAAGATGCCCCTGCTCTTCCTGGCTCTCGGCTACGCCCTGACCATCAAGCTCCGCAAGTCGCCCTTCGACATCGCAGCCAGCCACCATGGTCACCAGGAACTGGTCCGCGGCGTACAGACCGAATATTCCGGACCGTTTCTGGCTCTCATCGAAATCGGTCACTGGTTCGATCTGGTTCTGATTCTGGGCATGTGCGCCATTTTCTGGCACACCAGCGTGATCGGAATGATTCTTCTGGTAGCCGCCTCCTTGTTCACCGAAATTCTTATTGACAACATCACTGCGCGTCTGACCTGGCAATGGATGGTCCAGAAAAAGTCGCTCCTCATCGGAATGGTGCTGGGGCTTGTGAACCTGTTATGGCTGTATGTGGCATGAGGAGGCAAACAATGGGATTCGTCGATAAAGTCATCAATACAAGCCGCCTCAAATCACCGTGGATTCTTCATTTTGACTGCGGTTCCTGCAACGGCTGCGATATCGAGGTACTGGCCTGCCTGACGCCCCTTTACGACGTTGAACGGTTCGGCGTAGTCAATACAGGCAATCCCAAGCACGCCGACGTACTGCTTGTCACCGGCACGGTGAACCACCGCAACAGGCATGTGCTCAAGCAGCTGTACGACCAGATGCCTGACCCCAAGGCGGTCGTCTCCATCGGCGCATGCAACCTGTCCGGCGGAGTGTTCAAGGACAGCTACAACATTCTGAACGGCGCTCACAACGTCATTCCTGTGGACGTGTTCGTGCCCGGATGTCCTCCCAAGCCCGAGGCCATCATCGACGGAGTGGTTACCGCGTTGAACGTGCTCAAGGCCAAAATGGGCCTGGGGCCGGACCCGCAGCCTACCGTCATGCCTGACGAAACAATGGCCCCCACTTCCGATGACGACGCCAAAAGCTGAGCGTTTCTCCAATCAACCGCCAATTAAGGATACATCATGCGTTTTGAAGCCGTTACCGTTACACCGCAGACGCTCCTTGAGGAAGTACAGCGGCTTGCGGACAAAAAATACCGTTTCGTGACCATGTCGCAGACCGTAATGGATGAGAATACGCTGCGGCTCTATTACCATTTTGATGAAAACCTGACCATGACGGACCTGCGCATGAATGCAAGCAGTTGTCTGTGGTCCCCTGATGCGCGGGATGCCATGGGCATGACGCACTTGTGCATGGACGTAAACAAGGACGAGCTCATTCCAAGCATCAGTTCCATTTACGGCTGTGCAGTTCTCATCGAAAATGAAACGCAAGATCAGTTCGGCGTGCGTTTCTCCGGACTCCCGCTGGATTTCCAAGGTGGTCTGTACCTTGAAGGAGAAGTCAGCCGCGCCCCCTTCTTCACCATGACGACGGCCCGCAAGCCAATAAAACCGAAGGCCGACAAAGGAGAACAGGCATGAGCCGCACGGTCATACCCTTTGGTCCTCAACATCCCGTCCTGCCGGAACCCCTGCATCTCAAGTTCGTTGTTGAGGATGAAACCATCGTCGAAGCCATTCCGCAACTCGGTTTTGTTCATCGCGGGCTTGAAAGCCTTGTGCGCGTCAAGGATTTCAATCAGATGGTGTTTGTCATCGAACGGATTTGCGGGATCTGCTCCTGCATTCACGCCAACTGCTATTGCAATGCCCTGGAAGACCTGCTCGGTATCTCGGCTCCGCCCCGCGCCCAATTCCTGCGTGTGATCTGGTCCGAGCTGCACCGCATCCACTCCCATCTGCTCTGGCTGGGACTTTTTGCCGACTCATTCGGATTTGAAAGCGTCTTCCATCAGTTCTGGCGGATTCGGGAAAGAGTCATGGACATCTGCGAGGCTACTGCCGGAAACCGCGTCATCCTTTCCGTCAACGTTGTGGGCGGCGTACGTCGCGACATCAATGCCGAACAAAAAATATGGATACTCGGCCAGCTGAATGAGCTGGAGAAAGAATTCCGCCAGCTGACCGGAACCATGTTGAACGATTATACCGTGCAGGAACGCACGCGAGGCATCGGCATCCTGAGCAAGGAGGACGCCCGTCTGCTCGGCGCCGCCGGACCAACGCTGCGTGGCAGCGGCTGGGAAATCGATGAACGCATGCATGGCTATGCAGCCTACAAGGATCTGAACTTCATCCCCGTCGTGGAACAGGATGGAGACTGCTACGCACGCTCCAAGGTCCGCTTCTATGAAGTGCTGAGTTCCCTCGCCCTGATTCGGGAAGCGCTCAACCGCTTGCCGGAAAGCGAGCTGACCGTAAAGCTGCCGGGCAACCCTGACGGAGAAACGATCTTCAGAACGGAACAGCCCCGAGGCGAAGTCTTCTACTATATCCGGGCCAACGGCACCAAAATGCTGGAACGGGTGCGCGTGCGCACGCCCACGTTCGCCAATGTGCCGCCTCTGCTGCACATGCTCCCTGGTTGCAAGTTGCCTGACGCGCCCGTGATCGTTCTGAGCATCGACCCGTGCATTTCCTGCACCGAGAGGTAATCGATCATGTATATGCTGAAAAACGTCCTGCGCAATCTTTCCTCAGGCCCTTCTACCCGCCCCTATCCTCTGGAAGAGCGTGAACCCTTTCAGGCGTACAGGGGAAGGATCCACAACGACGTCGAAAACTGCATCTTCTGCTCGACCTGTGCCAGAGTGTGCCCCACAAACGCCATTCAGGTGAACATCAAGGAAGGGCGTTGGGAATATGATCCCTTCATCTGCGTTTATTGCGCGGCCTGCGTGGAAAAATGCCCCACGCACTGCCTCAAGCAGGACCCGACCTACAGAAAACCGTCCATCACTCGGTTCCATGTCCTGAAAACGGGAACGCCCCGCAGAAAAAAGAAGGCTGAAGCCCCCAAACAGGAAATGTCCAAGGCCGAATCCCCCAAAGAACAGGCTGTAGAATAGAAATCAACAAATGCGATCGTAATGCCGCTGGATTTCTTAATCCAGCGGCATTTTTCCTTCTTGGCCTTTCCGTTCGACATGTTTGCCAGGGGGGCGTTTTCCTTCGCCAGACATCTACGTCGCCTGTCCAGGAATCTGACGCGTGGTGCCAGGCCGTTCTTCCGTTGGGAAAGCTCCTGGTCTGATCCGGGAACAGGTCATGCAGATGCCGCGCATCAATATGATTATTGACAAAATATCTACCCCATGCCACCCTAAATTAGATATGCCTAATGTTCGTTTGATGTTGGACAATGCCTAGGAACAGCTTGATATACAAAAAGGAAAAAACAGATGGCAACTTTGGAAGAACTGGAACGGCGAATTCAAATTCAGGAAGATATTCGGGCCATCGAAAGATTGCAGGCCAATTATTGGGACTGTCTGGACACCAAGGACTGGACAGGCCTGCGCAAATGTTTCACTGATGATTTTGTGTTCATCAACAACACCACTGGCGGACGCTATGAAGGCGGAGACGGCATGTTGGCCACAATGAAAGCCAAGTTTACCGAAGGCGTCACCTCCAGCCACCACGGACATCACCATTGGGTGGAAATTACCAGTGAAACCACAGCGGTGGGCCATTGGGCTCTTGAGGATGATCTGTGGGATGCGGTCAATGGTGGAGAGTTCGTAGGCCGTGCGCATTATGACATCAAGTATGTCAAGGTCGACGGCGTATGGCACTGTCAGGAAATGTCGCTGACCTATCTGCGTGGTGAATCGAATATAAAGAAACGTTATGCGGACTGTGCCAACGCCTACAAGGTATTTTTGATGTAAGCCGGTCAAAACGGTATTCTGCAATGCTCTGGAAAGGTTGATTTAACTGACCCGCCCTTGGCATCCTGGACCGGCAAAAGAAGAGCGGAAAGAGATCTGCTGATGGTGAAAAAGCTTTAGAGGTTGTCACAGGCGCTTGAACCATTTAAAAAAGGTTACAAGGTCTGTGACACCTCAGCGGAACTCGGAAGTGTAACGCAAAAGTACGTCGCTGATATTACTTGTTATGTCTACACAAGTTGCCGTTGCTTGTCCTGTGCCCATGAACAGCCGTGTACTGAACGTATGGAGCAACGTTTTCGGGACCAGAGGCCATCACGTGATGCTTTGCTTCTGCAGTCTTGAAAGATCTTTTAGGACCATATTGAAGCCTGTTTTCGATATCACTGTGCCATGCGGAGTTTCAGACGGCAGATGTGGAAACATACAAATCATAAAGATGCAACTGTCTTCTATCACAAGGTTATTTCACCAGATTTTTCAGATATTCTTCTGTTGCACCACCTGTTTTGCGAAACTGACGTACTCCTCCACACACAAGAAACGTCAGAGTCTTTCCCATAAAGACATCCTGGGCAATTTTTGGCCCTAGCAGAGATACTCGCTGCGGCGGAGAGACCGCGCTCCATTCCTGCCCTTTCATTTTACTCTCTGATCATTCCATGTTTGTCTCTGGGTGAAGGCAAAGACAACCGGCAAGGGCTCGACACACAATAACGATACCCATCGTCTCTCCTTCAAAATGAATTGACAAAAAGACAAACGGAGACTAGCGAGTCCCCACTATAAGCCAACTGGAGACCCAGATAAACACCGGACTATCTGACAGCAGCTGCCCCGGCACATAGTCAGGAAAGTCTTCGACGAGACAAAAGCCTTTACCCCTATCCCCTGAAACAGGAAGCGTTTTTTCTCAGGAAGCGTTTTTTCTTCTGAGTTCCCCCCTTGTTTGCTGTCTTTTTTCTCATCATGCCGTTCAGACTTTCCCTCTGCCCGTTTCTTCCCCGAAATCGGAATTAGGCAAATCTGTCACCTGCCATGTTTCCGGCTCTTCAAACAGGAGGATTCGTCATGCTTGGTGGACTCTGTGCGCGGGGTATACCTCGCCCCCGGTACGCGTGGAGAATATTTCAATGTCTCCTTGATCTTTCAGGACAGTGAGTAAACAGCATTCCCCAGCGGCCCGATGCCCCAGTACAATGCCCGGTTTCCCCCTTGTATGGGGTTTTTGCCCGGTTCCGAACTTCGGCAACAGACAAAAAAATAAGTCGCTATGAGTAGTTACTCATAGCGACTTGAAAAAAATGGTGCCGAAGGGGAGACTCGAACTCCCACCGAGGAACCCCGACTAGACCCTGAACCTAGCGTGTCTACCAATTCCACCACTTCGGCGCGAAAAGAGTTCTAGCTAAAAGCCACTTCCTTGGCAAGTATTTTTTTCAAAAAAAGTATTCTTAACTTTTTAACATATTATTTTATGATGTTATGATGTCCTGCCACTTTTTTCTTCCACATTTTGGTGCCCTGTGCATCCTTTTTCAGGCCATCAGGACTCCATCATATCAGCCTGCTGCCACAGGCCCAGCCATTTTCCCCAGGACAAAAAACGATACGGATTTCGCCGTATCCAGACCGTCCAGCTTTCATCCCCATAATGAAAAAAAGACGCAACGGAAACGGCAAAAGCCCACAGACTGCCGAAATTGCAGAAATCTTGACCGATAATAAGGGCCGCATGCAGAACACCCTCTGCTTTTTCACGATCAAATTCGTAAAAATTATTGTACGATACCAATGGACTGTGCGCTTTTTAGACAGTTGCCCGGTGCGTATTTTTTCCCTAGTATCACCTTCAGAATTGCTTTTCCGCCCTGACGGCACGACAGCGCTCCAGGGCGATTCGAACGCCAACAGGATATTCCGCGAGAACACTCCACATGTCATTTCGCCGTATCTTCTACGTCATCCTTGTCCTCAGCCTCCTTGCTGGAGGTGTGTATTTTCTGGGAAGGGAACAGGTTCGCCAGCACCTGCCGGGAACAGTTCAGGATTGCCTCATCGGGATCGAGACATTTTTCTGGAATGAGCTGCCGGAACATGTGGAGCAGCCTCTTGACTCACAGCCCCTCCCGGCGGAGCCATCTGAAAAGTCCTCGGAATCAACAGAGAGCCAGACTGCCGGACAGGAGGAAACATCCGACGAAGCCAGCGCCGATGAAGGTCCCGTTCTATATGAAAAGAACCCCCGATATCGCGTGGAACAGTCTCCCGAATGGGGTGAAATACTGCGAAGCGAAGTCCTCAAGGGGGATACGGCAGGCAAAATCCTCGGTGAATGGATGGACGCCAACATGCTGGCTGAAGCGCTGGCCGCAGCCAAGCCCATCTATCCTCTCACGCAAATTTGCCTGGGGCAGCCGTTTGCCATCGTACGGAATCAGGAAGGAGGTTTTCGAGCCTTCAAGTACGAAATCAACAAGGAAAAAGCCCTGCTACTTGAACTTGTCGGCGGCAAGCTTGCCGCGCGAACGGCGGTCATCGACTATGCCATCACACTTGCCCATGTGAAGGGGACAATTACCAGCAACCTCTCGAACGCCGTCGCCGACAATGGCGAGGGCGTGGGGCTGGCCATTGCTCTCGCCAACGTTTTTGCCTCGGAAATCAACTTCATTACCGACCTGCGTGAGGGGGACTCCTTTGAAGTCCTGGTTGAAAAACGGTTTCGCCATAATGAATTCAAGGGATACGGGAGACTCATCGGGGCGCGCTTCACCAATCAGAACAAACTGCACACGGCCTACCTGTTCCGCAACGACCGTGGCCGGGAAACCCATTACAACCGCAAAGGCGAAAACCTGCACAGAGAACTGCTGAAGGCCCCTCTATCCTTTCTGCGCGTCACCTCGCGCTACAGTATGGCCCGCAAGCATCCCGTCTATGGAAATGTGCGTCCCCATCAGGGAATTGACTACGGCGCCCCTCACGGAACGCCGATCATGGCAGTAGGCGACGGCGTCATTACCCGGATCGGCTGGGCCGGCGGCTACGGCAAACAGATTACAATCAGGCACGCCAACGGCCTTGAGTCCATGTACGGTCACATGTCTCGCTTCGCTTCAAACATGAGCAAGGGCAAGCGGGTCCGACAGGGGCAAACCATCGGCTACGTAGGCGCCACCGGAACGGCCACCGGCCCCCATCTTGACTTCCGCATCAAACAGGGCGGCAAGTTCGTCAATCCTGGCAAGCTCGTCGTTCCTCGCGACAGAGGCATTGAAAAGAAGCGGCGAGCGCAGTTCAATACCGTGGTCAAGGCTGTGGACGCCTACTGGGATGGACAGAAAAGCCTTGCCGACTACGATCCCGATACTTGGCTCAAGGACTAGTTTTCGGACGCAAAAGGTCCGCCTGAACAATGCAGACGGGCCTTTGGATTCACATCAAAAAACCGACTCCCCCGAACCCGGAGCAGAGCCATTTTTGCTCACCGGCCTGATACATGACGGAAGGCACGCATGCAACAGGGCTGATACAGCCACGAAGATGCAGTCCCCATGATCGGAATGTCCCTGTATTTCCCTGAACTGTTTGATGCGTAGACATCTCCACACCAAAGCGACAAAAGAACTTCCATATTGATTCGGCAAGAACGATGGACAGGTCCACCTGAACAGAATTGCCGCTTCAAAGACCTTGCAGCTGATTCTGTCCCGCTGCCCTGTGAGCGATGATCGTTTCAATGACGCCCATAAGCCGCAGAAACAGCGTATCCTGGACGACGGTCCACTTCTTTTGTTCATACCCACAAAGTATTGACCGTATTTCCTCCAGAGGCCGAGGCAGAACGCCACAGATCGGAACATTTGCCCACATCTTCAAAAGATGTCGCAACCTTCCGAACCACAATGGAAAACAGACTTCGTCAGGACTGAACTTTCAGACCGTTTTCTTGACCTTCCATGCTGATGCGGCATAGTATCACTTGTTTCATGAACGCATGCGCTCCATTTTTCACTCCAGTCGAGGTTTCCATGCTCCATCATCGTCTGCTGCTTTTCGGCATCACCATACTATTTCTCACTCTGGGAACTGCCGGTTCCGTATTCAGCGCCCTGAGAATCGGAACTCTGCCCGCAGCCGATTCCATCATCCTGCATGTGGCTGCAGATGAAGGCCTCTTTGCCGAACAGGGACTTGAAGTCGAAGTAGTCCCCTTCCAGAGCGCACTGGAACTGGGCGCGGCCATGCGCGGCAAGGTGCTGGACGGTCATTTCGGTGACATCATCAACGTACTTATGCAGAACGAAAACGGTGCGCCTCAGGCCATTGTAGCCACGACCTCGCATTCGACGCCCTCCGCCCGCTACTTCGGAATTGTCGTCCCCCCGCAATCCACAGCCAGAACACTTGCCGATCTCAAGGGAAAGGACATCGCCATTTCCAGCGCTACTATCATTGACTTTCTGCTCGCCGACCTGCTCAGAGAAGAAAAACTCCCCCCCGATTTCCTCAATCGACAGGACATCCGCCAGATCTCCGTTCGACTCCAGATGCTGTTGAGCGGCCAGATCGAGTCTGCTCTGCTGCCCGAGCCGCTGGTTTCTCTGGTGGAAGCGCGAGGAGCTCGCACCGTTCTGGATGACCGGGGTCTGAATACGCCTCTGGCCGTCATTGCCCTGAAACGCAGCGTCATCGACGCTCCGGATGGAGCCTCAACCGTAGCCGGTTTCCGTGAGGCGCTCAGAAAGGCTGCGGAACGCATCAACGCCGCCCCGGAAAAATACCGGAGCGTCATGGAGGCCAAGGGGTTGCTGCCCAAGGGTATTTCTGTTCATTATGCCATGGTGCGCTTCGACATGAGGGAAACGCCGCTCGGTCTTCCCACGGAACAGGACATACGCTCCTTCGCCGACTGGATGCAGGCAGGCCGCATGCTTCGCCGGACTCCGGCCCATAAGGACGTCGTATGCCCATGAGTCCGGATTCGGCATTGCATCCGGATGTCCGGACCGGAATCCGGGTTGAGGCTTTGGGCAGAGATTACGGTGGCGTTCCTGTTCTGAACGACCTCTCCTTTACCCTGCCGCGAGGAGAAACTCTTTCCGTGATCGGACCGTCCGGTTGCGGCAAGAGCACGCTGCTCTATCTGCTGGCCGGACTGGACGCGCCGACGCGCGGACGGGTTTTCACTGGCGGTTCTCCCAGGGAAAACCGCAAGAAAGGACGCATTGCCTTCATTCTGCAAGATTACGGGTTATTCCCCTGGAAGACGGTGCGGGACAATCTGGCGTTGCCTCTGGAGCTGCAGGGGGTTCCGACCGCCCGACGGGTAGATGCGGTTCAGGACATGCTGGATGAACTCGGCCTTTCCGGCCTTGAAGATCGCTACCCCATTCAGCTTTCAGGCGGACAGCGCCAGCGCATCGCCATCGGGCGCGCGCTGATCACGGAACCGGAAATTCTGCTCATGGACGAACCCTTTTCCTCGCTGGACGCGCTGACCCGCGAACATCTCCAGAGTACGGTCCTCTCCCTCTGGGAACGCCGGCGTCCTACATGCGTGCTGGTGACACACAATGTTCCGGAAGCTGTCTTTCTGGGTAAACACGTCATGGTCCTCAATGGTCGTCCAGCCCGACAGGTCGCGTGGCTGGACAATCCCTGCTTCGGGGAGACCTCCCGTCGACATGGGGACGACCATTTCACCCT
Organism: Pseudomonadota bacterium; assembly: GCA_023403845.1. Lineage (GTDB taxonomy): Bacteria > Desulfobacterota > Desulfovibrionia > Desulfovibrionales > Desulfovibrionaceae > Bilophila. The sequence goes on along the minus strand of JAEYDL010000002.1, from coordinate 5,046 downwards.
GACCAGGCAAGTGTATGAGGCTCTGACGGAAAACTGACGCGGTTTTCCTGCCCTGCGCTCCAGACGCGCGGCACGGGGAAACGCCATGCGCCCCATAAGGAACTCAGCATGACCACTCTCCTTATTCTCCTGCTCTGCGGAGCTGCGGGCGGACTGCTCTTTCAGGCGTTCGGACTTCCCGGCGGAGCCATGACCGGGGCCATTCTGGCCGTCATCATCGTCAAAAGCCTGACCAGTCTGCCCAGCGTCTCCACGCCGCGACCACTCCAGCTTGCGGTGTATATCTGTCTCGGCGTCATTGTCGGCAACATGTATCGCCCTGAAATGCTTCTTGCCATACGCAATACATGGCCCGTACTCATCGTCAGCACGCTTTTCGTGCTCGCCGCCGGCATGGTGACGGCGCTCTTCGTCGTCAAATTCGGCCATCTTGACGCACCGAGCGCCTATCTGGCGACCAGTCCCGGTGGCCTGAACGTGGTGGTCGGCCTTGCCGCCGACATGGGTCCCAATGCGCCGATAGTGCTGGCCTATCAGATGGTCCGCCTGTACGCCATCATTCTCACCGTGCCCATTGCCGCCAAAATCCTCTACAGGTTCATTCACTGAAATGCGTTCGATCCTTCGTTACTGTCTGGCCCTCATGATCCTCTTGCTGCTCTGGCAGGTTGGTTCCCTTGCACTGGGAGAATTTCTGCTCCCGCGTCCGGCAGCCGTCCTGAGTTTCTTTGGAGAATCCCTGCTGACGTCGACGTTCTGGGAACACGCGGGGGCCAGCGCAAGCCGCGTCGTAAGCGCCATGCTGCTGGCCTGGGTCACGGCCTTTCCGCTCGGTCTGCTGCTTGGTCATGTCAGCCGTGCGGACAACGCGCTTTCCCCCTTGGTATTCCTCACCTATCCTCTGCCCAAGATCGTTCTTCTGCCCATCTTTCTGACGCTCTTCGGCCTCGGTGACCTGCCCAAGATTCTGCTTATCGCCCTGACTACGGGCTATCAGATCCTCGTCGTGACCCGGGCCAGCGCCAAGGGACTGGACAGAAAATACATCGATGCCTTCCGTTCTCTCGGGGGGACTCATGCACAAATGCTGCGGCACGTGCTGATTCCTTCAGCCCTGCCGGACGCCATCACGGCACTCAAGGTCGCCAGCGGAACGGCGGTGGCGGTTCTTTTCATGGCCGAATCATTTGCCACCCGGCGTGGTCTGGGCTTTCTTATCATGGATGCCTGGGGGCGCGGTGATCAGCAGGAAATGTTTACCGGCATTCTGGCCATGAGCCTTCTGGGAGTTCTTTTGTACGAGACGTGCAACGGGCTTGAGCAACTTTGCTGCCGTTGGAAGACTCTGACCAGCATGAAACGGTAGCTCCCAGCGGTGACGCCTTTCAGCTTCGGAGGACGCCGTCGAAATAAAAAGGAACGAACGACGGACGCTAGCTCTTTCCCACCAGAACGAGCAGCCGACCGACCGCCAGATCGGAAGGAGCGACCACGGCCTCCCCACGGGGGATATCGTTTCCGAAACGCTGTCGCAAGGTCGTCCTGACGACCGGATGGTCGAGATCGAAGTCCCCCAGCTTCCGCAGCGGACACAACGTGATCCCGGCTCCTCTACGGTATACTTTCCAGACCAGCTCCGAACAGTACTGCGCCTTGTCGGACCATTCAAAAAAACGATCATAAGGGCGACCGACAAGCAAGTCGGCAACGCGCCGCATCCCCTTCACCTGTTCCCGGGTCAGAGCGGCAGAGTCTCTCAGCCTCAGAGCCATCCAGCGTTTTCCCACGCCCCGCGCAATCCATGTCTCAAGCGGAGTATATTGGGTTCTCGCAGCAGCTTCGAACACCATCAGCCGATTCTTTTTACGCAGGACAAGGCCGCAGTGCGACCATGGAAAACGAGTCGCCAGCCGGATTGCCTTCGATTGTGCGGAGAAGGACTCCTGAAAGATGATATCACCTTCACGCAGTACTGAAATAGCGGATTGAACGTTCGAATCAGCGAAGACGGAAGGAACTACCCAGAATACAAGGAACAGCATCGCCCAGCCGACGACAATTCGCCCTGACCATCCTGCCGCCTTTTTCCCGTGCAACATCAAGTCGTTCACTCCATGCCTCCGCAATGAACCTCACCACGCAATGCGCCCATACTGAAACCTTCCATTCTTCCAATATTCCCGACCTAGCTGGAACGGACGTTCTTCTTCCTCAGGAAACGCATGGTCAGCTCGTCGGCCAGAACGCGGAGTCGCCCACTTCCCGGACCATCCACCCTGTCTGCGACGCGACGCAGGATCTTCGTCCATTCATAGTCGGCCCGAGCCCCGGCAGGCAGACCTGCGGCCAGCAGATAATGTTCACGCGCCTCGGCCAGAACGACCTGCTCCACTTTTTCCTCTCCCGTTTTGCCGGCTTCCGCTTCGGAACTCAAAAAACCTCTGGCGTACTGCTCCAGAAGCATTATGGCCTTGCCCTCATGCGCCGCCCCGTTTCCGCCGTCCGCAGTCAGCACGCCATCATAACAGATCAAGGCTGTTCTCAACAGACGCCGGGCCTGCTCGCCGCCTGCCTCAGCCCCGGTCAAAAACCGCAACCTTTGCCGCAAGGTACCGGCCATGTCCAGTTGTATCTCAGGGGATGGGACATCCTTCCCGCTCTCAAGTACGGCGGCGTAAATGGCCGCAGCCCGATCCAGAAGCTCGACGGAACGCTTGTCGGCTCTGTTATACCGGCTTGCATCCACCAGCTTGTCGGCCAGCCGCGTATCCCGCTCCAGAGGCGGTTCGTCGGGCGCCCGGTCCCAGAACGCTTCACGAATGCGCTCCAGCAACGTATCGGTCAGAGGGATTTCCTCCGACCGTAACACATGATTCGCGGTCGACTGCAGGCCGCTGCGCCAGGGACGGTTCAGCATCCTGCCTGTCTCCTGCCTGTTCTCGAGCAATGCCAGCATTTCTTTCAGCGAAGCTCTCCCGTCTCCAGCCTCCTGTCCGTGCTCCTTCCCACCCCTGGCAATATCCCGACAGGCCCTATCCGCTTCCATAAACAGCTCAAAAGACCTGTTCAGGACATCAGGCGCCATTTCCTTCCCGGCATCGCGCATAAGAAGATTTCCCTGCTCTCCGTTCAGCAGCATTTCCACTGAAGCAGGATGCGGCAAGCGACGCGCCTTTTCAAACAGAGCGTTCAAACGGAGTCTTTCGGCCCGCTCCTCCGCCACAGCCCGTCCCGACAAATGCCGTCTTCCTTCCATAGCCTGAACGAACGCGGCGAAGGCGGGGCACTGCCCCTCGTTCTCGCGCAGCCAGTCATCCGGCCCTCCGTCATGCCTGTATCCTGAACGTTCGGCATCCCACCATATCCACCAGCCGGAATCACTTTCCACAGCGAGGCAGGCGACGCGGGCGGCGGCATGACTTCTTGCCTTCGGCAATGGGCCGCTCTCCCATTTCCGAAGAGCCTCCTCCCTCGCGTCCTTCAGCCATCCGGCATACAACAACCACAGCTCGCTCTCGCAGAGCGCTCCAGGACATTCCTTCCCGTCGTGCGGCGCCAGAGCGTAACGCCACTCCGCCGCTTCCTGTTTCCAAAGCTCGTCGCCTCCGTAGTATCCGAATCCGCTTTGGACCATCTCCTTCTCCATACGCAACAGTCCGCAGGCCAGAAGAGCATGGAACCACTGATCCTCTTCCAGCGAAACACTGGCGAAAGGCCGGACAAGGTCATACAGAAAGAGAGGAAGAGTTTCATCCAAAAAATAAGAACCTTTTTGCAGCACCACGAGTCTTGCGGCTTCCCGCAACGCCTCCGTGCGGCCAGAATCGTCTTGTCCACTGTCAGAGGCAAGCGTCAGATCGGCCATCAGAGCCCCAAGGATGGCCTTGTCACCATGATAGAGGCTGATCGGAACGCTCATAAAGCAGTTCCTTGCGCGCTCAAGCGCGTGTTTCCGCACTTCGGGATTCTTGTCCGCCTCCTTCTTTCCGGTACGGACTGCCTCCCATTCCGGCGTCAGAGCACAGCCCAGCCAAAAGTATCCCGCAGTCAGATTCTGCTGAGCCCAGTCTGACGGAAAGGGTTCCGACGGCAACGATTCTTCCAGCTTGCGAAAAAGATACTCGGTCCGCCCCAGCCATGCAGCATTCCACAGCAATCCCTGCCAAAGCAGCCCCTCTCCTTTCGGAGCTCCGAGAATGCCCCACGACCGTCCACGCCCCGTTTCGCGGGTCAGCATGTCGGGAGAAACGTCCTCGAAAAAACGACGCAACGCGGCAAAGCGCTCTTCCCGCGTTGCCATATTCGTTTCGTAATCAAGGAGAACAAGCCGCGCCCAAAGTAAATTGCACCGGCCCAGATCAAGCAGATCCTCTCGCAAAGAAGAATCCTGCAGGGAAAACTCTTCCAGCTCCGCTTCCTGAATCAAGGAAACAGGCGCTTCTTCGCTCAAGGAATCGGCAAACCATGCGGGCAACTTCAATCCCGTTGCGGTATGAAATTCCCCCGCTTCCAGCAGCGCCCTACGCCGGACAGCATCCTTCTCGTTCCGGGCCGTTGCCAGCAGATTGTCTCCCAACCGCAGCCGCATCATGGCCTCATCGCGCGACTTGAGCATGAGGCGCAGGGCATGCCGCTGCGCAAGAACCCGCTTGGCAAGTTCGTCTGAAGCGCTTCGCTGCCGCCCCGACGATGTCACCGATGCGGAAAACGAATCAGCGGGCAAGGCCTCAAGGCAGGGGGAAGGCACGGGAGGCAGAACGCCGGCGACAGCAACACAGGGCAGCCAGATGCCAAATGCAAGGACAAAACATGCCAAACGGACAATTCCAGACAGCGGCATAATGCAACTCCCCAGAGCCGGACGCGACGGCTCTTGACAGTTCTCGAAAAAGCGAAATACACATGACAGGTATATAATTTTATCATAGCCCATTTCACTTGAAAAGATTGTCGCGTCTACGTAAAGTCCCCTCCTTTTCTGCTCGTCCGGAGTCCTCATGCTCATTGCTCCTTTCCCATTCATCCGGATTTTACGGCGTCATGTTC
>JAEYDL010000031.1 GCA_023403845.1 Pseudomonadota bacterium | reverse complement strand
AGTCAGGACAACTTCCTTCTAAGCAAAGGAGAGCTTTTTGTGGATAGGTATAGGCTTCGCCTTTTTGGAACTCCCCGCTTAGCGGGGAGTTTTCGTTCACGAAAAAAAGGGGCACGTCAGAAACTCTGACATGCCCCTGCTTATAAAAAATGTTTTCGGCTAGAAGCTGTAGCTCGCACGCAAGACTGCGCCGACCGAAGGATCCATGTCCGTCTTGGACATCTTGTCCCCGTCCTTGTCGTAAACGCGCATGGAGCGCCAGGCCATCATTTCCGCGCCGACCGTAAGTTTCAGACGATCGATGGGAGTCAGGTCGAGGTATGCGCCCGAAGTGACCGACTCTTCCTCCATATACCCCTTGCGGGCCACGGAACTGTCGCTGGCAAGGCGGTAAAGATCACGCGTCCACTTTGCGGAAAGTCTGGCTGCCACCATCTCGTTGAAGCGGTACTGAATCTGGGTGGCCGGGAAGCCAAGCTTGGCGGAAAGGCCCATGTCGTAGGAATCGCGCCACTCGAGTCCCACCAGGGGCAGAAGCATGGAATGCGCGGGCGCGACAATGCCCACTGCTCCCAAATGGAACTTGAACTCGGGCGTGGCACGGAAGGTCAGCCCCGCCCGGGGCATCAGGCTGAAGGAATTCCAGACCTGACTCTCAAAACCGGAAACGAGCGTCGCCCCGGCGAACCAGTCCACACTTTCGCTGAGGTAGCCGTCGAAAGCTGCGTCCAGAGACAGCTTGTGCAGAGTATCCCACGGATTGCGCCCCTTGCTGATGCGGGCGTCTCCGGTGCTGCTCCAGTCATAGTCGGAACGGGTGTAGGCAAAGGTCAGCCATTTGTACCTTGCCCGGAAATTCATGTCCGTCCGCGAATATTTGCCGCCGCTGTCCACGTCGGCCTTGCTGTAGGTCTGGGTATTGAATCCGAAACGCGGTCCGTCCCCTTCATAGGCCAGTCCGGCCTGAGGCGCGGCGAAGGCCAAGAAGGCCAGCGCCAAGAGCGCCATCCATGCGTTCCTGAGCATTTTCATCATCTTTCTCCTGTGATGCCGATCGGATTGAGCCATGCGGCCTTCGGCTGACCCGATGAAACATATACCGATCCGAAGGGACTTGTACAGTCCTGCCTTTCCGGATATCTTTTGCGTTTCGCATCCATTCCGGATATAGCCTCCAAAGGAAGGACGCCCGGATGGGGCGTCCTTCATAAAGTCCATTACTGAGGTACAATCTATGCGCTGGAGCCAATGGTATATTCCCACCCTCAAAGAAGCCCCCGGTGACGCCGAGGTCATCAGCCACAAGCTGCTTGTTCGTGCGGGCATGATCCGCAAGCTCACGTCCGGCATCTACACGTGGCTGCCGCTGGGGCTGCGCACGCTGAACAAGGTCGCCGCCATCGTCCGTGAAGAGATGAACCGGGCAGGCGCCCAGGAAATCCTCATGCCCACGGTACAGCCCGGCGATCTCTGGAAGGAGTCCGGACGCTGGGAGCACTACGGCAAGGAGCTCCTCCGCTTCAAGGATCGTCACGAGCGCGACTACTGCCTCGGCCCCACGCATGAGGAAGTCGTTACCGACCTGCTCCGGGGCGAGGTGCGGTCCTATCGCCAGTTGCCCATGAATCTCTATCAGATTCAGAGCAAGTTCCGTGACGAGATCCGCCCCCGTTTCGGTCTCATGCGCGGACGCGAGTTCATGATGAAGGACGCCTATTCCTTTGACCGCGACGATGCCAGGGCCGACGTCAGCTACAAGAACATGTTTGAAGCCTACAAGCGCATCTTCAGACGCATGGGGTTGCGTTTCCGTCCGGTGGAAGCCGATTCCGGCTCCATCGGAGGCAACTTCTCGCATGAATTCATGGTCCTCGCCGAAACGGGAGAAGACACCATAGCCTACTGCACGGCCTGCGACTGGTCCGCCAACGTGGAACGCGCGCCCGTCTCCGCTCCTGCCGCCCAGTCCGCCGGAGCCGGGGCTGTCTGCCCGGCCATGGAAACGGCGGATACCCCCGGCAAGCATACCATAGAGGAAATCTGCGCCTTCCTGCAGGTTCCCGCCAAAAGAGTAATCAAGACGCTTCTGTATGTCGTAGACGGCCAGCCTGTGGCGGCGCTGGTGCGCGGTGACCGCGAACTGAACGAAATCAAGCTCAAGAACCTGCTCGACGCCGATGAAGTGGTCATGGCCTCCCCGGAACAGGTAACGGCCTGGACCGGGGCTCCCGTCGGCTTTGCCGGTCCCGTCGGCTTTGCCGCCGGGCGCATCGTGGCCGATCACGAACTCATGGCCGGCACGGACTGGATCGTGGGAGCCAACAAGGCCGACGCGCACCTGCTGCATGTGGATCTGAAGCGCGATGTTCCGGAATTCAGCTATGCCGATCTGCGCATGATCACCGAAACGGACGTCTGCCCGCACTGCGGCAAAACCGTGGGGCTGGCCAAGGGCATCGAAGTGGGCCACGTCTTCAAGCTGGGAACCAAGTATTCCAAGGCGCTCAACGCCATCTATCTTGATGAGAACGGCAAGGAACAAACCATTATCATGGGGTGCTACGGTATCGGCGTTTCCCGCGTGGTCGCAGCCTGCATCGAGCAGAACAACGACCGCGACGGCATCGTCTTCCCTCCGCCGCTCGCCCCGTTCGACCTCGAACTCATCAACCTCGATCCCAAAAACGCCGATGTGTCCGCCAAAGCGGACGAACTGTACGCGCAGCTCTCCGATCTCGGACTCGACGTCATGCTTGACGATCGCGAAGAACGTCCCGGCGTCAAGTTCAAGGATGCCGATTTGATAGGCCTGCCCATGCAGATCGTTCTCGGCGGCAAGGGGCTTGCCCGCGGCATCGTCGAAGTCAAGAACCGCAAAACGGGCGAAAAGGGAGAACTGCCGCTCGAAGGCTTCGCCGAGGCCTTTGCAGACTGGCGCAAGAGCGTCCTTGCAAGCTGGGAACTGTAACTCCCGTTCCGTCATTCCGCGCGGCGGCGAAAGCCGCCGTGCAATCTTCCCCTCCTGTACAGCCCGACCGTTCAAGCAGGTACGGTCGTCTCCCGCCCAAAACCGGTTTTCCGGAGCCTGCCATGTCGGTCATTCTCACCGTTCGTCAGCTTACCGCCCAGATCAAGCACGCCGTGGAAGCCGGCTTTCCCTACGTCTGGGTTCAGGGAGAAGTCACCAACGTATCCCGCCCGGCATCAGGCCATGTCTACTTTTCGCTGAAGGATGAAAACGCGCAGCTTCAGGCCGTCTGGTTCAAGGGCAATCAGCGCGAGCGCGAAACCTTCGATCCCCTGACCGGAGAAGTCTTCGAGAACGGTCCCCGCCTCAGCCTCGCGGGCACGCTGCGCAACGGCCAGCAGGTCATCTGCGCGGGCCGTCTTACCGTCTATGCTCCTCGCGGCGGCTATCAGCTTGTGGTAGAGCTGGTACAGGACAGCGGAGAAGGCCAGCTCCATCTGGCACTGGAAGCCCTGCGTCGCAAACTGGATGCCAAGGGCTACTTCAGCCTGGAGCGCAAACGCCCGCTCCCCGAGCATCCGCGCCGGATCACGGTAATCACCGCTCCCCGCGGCGCGGCCATCAGGGACTTTCTCCGGCTGTCCGGAGAACGGGGGACCGGCAGCGCTATCCGAATCCACCCGGTCCCCGTGCAGGGGGACGAAGCGCCGCCTCGAATCGTGGATGCCATCGCCGCCGAAAATCGGGAAGGCTGGGCCGAAGTGCTCGTCCTCATCCGGGGAGGGGGTTCGCTGCAGGACCTGTGGGCCTTTAACGACGAGCGCGTCGCGGATGCCGTTCATGACTCGGCTATCCCTGTTCTGGCGGGCATCGGACATGAGGTGGACACTTCCATCGCTGACATGGTAGCCGACCTGCGCGCGGCGACACCGAGCCATGCGGCCCAGTTGCTCTGGCCCGAACGACAGTGGTACATGCAGCTCGTGGACGATCTGGAAGCCCGCTGTTCCTCTGCTCTGAATCTGCGGCTGGATGACCACGAACGCAAGCTGACCACCTCGTTTCGCGCCCTGCGCTGGCTGTCGCCCGAAAGGGGGCTGGCCCGCATGGAAGAACGTTTTGACAGCCTGCTCCGGCGTCTCGTTGCGGCGCAGGACCGGACCCTGGCAAAGGCGGACGCCCTGCTCTCCGGACTGAACGCCGCGGTACGCCGCCATGCGGCGAGCGACAGACCTGATCTGCTGCGGGCACGGCTCGACGCCCTTGCTCTTCGTCTCGAACAGGGGCAGTCGGCTCTTGAAAAACGCCGGAATCAGGTCTTGCTGCTTGCTGAAACCCGGCTGCACACCGGCTTGCCTCTCCGGCTCGAACGTATCGGCCATCAGCTTGAGCGTTGTGAACTGAGGCTCGCTGCGCTGGACCCGGAAGGGCCTTTGGCCAGAGGTTATGCCTGCGCGCTCACTTCCGACGGGCATTTCGTGCGCAGCGTCCGGGATCTTGAACCCGGCATGCAGCTGACCGTAAAAATCCGCGACGGCGAGGCCGATGCCCGGATAACCGCCGTCCGCTCATCAGGAGACTGACATGCGCGCTTTTCACACTTCTGGACTTGTTCTTGCCGCCCTTCTTCTGCTGGCCATTCCGGCTCTCGCCAAAGACATCACCCTCCTTGCTCCTGCCACGGCTGAACAGGGAACGGCCATACAGATCACCGCCGTTCTGAACAAGCCGGTTCCGGCAGTCACTTTCGTCTGGCAGGGCAAAAGCATCAAGGCTCCCGTGGTTCCCGCACGCAAGCACTGGGAGGCGTCCATCCTTCTTCCCGTCCCCGTCAACGCCAGCAAGAACATGCTCGTCCGGGCCTATGCGGAAAAGCTCAAGACGGACGCTACAATCCGCGTCAAGAAAATCGACTGGCCCCGACAGAACATTTCAGTCAACAAAAATTATGTGACTCCTCCCGGAGAAACTCTCGACAGGATCGCTGCCGACCGCAAAAAGACAGCCGCCGTTCTAAGCCGCATCTCGCCGGAGCGTTACTGGCACGGGCCTTTCCAGCGTCCTGTGCCCGGCGTAGTCACCAGCGCCTTCGGGGGCAAGCGCATCTTTAACGGAGAGGTGCGCTCCTATCACCGGGGCGTGGATCTGCGCGCCCCGCAGGGAACCCCGATTCTGGCTCTGGCCGACGGTCGGGTAGCTATCGCGGAAAACATGTATTACTCCGGCAACGTAGTCTTTATCGACCATGGTCTGGGAGCCGTCAGCAGCTATGCCCACATGTCGCGCCTCGACGTTCACCCCGGCGACAGGGTGACCGCCGGTCAGCAGATTGGCCTGTCCGGGGCGACGGGGCGCGTTACCGGTCCGCATCTGCATCTGGGATTGAATATTCTGGGCCAGGCGGTAGATCCTCTTTCCCTCTTCCCCAAACAGTAACTGGCGAGGTACGCATGTCAGCAAAAAAAGTCCCGACCTTTGAAGAACGACTGCGCCGACTTCAGGACGTGGTCACAGCGCTTGAGGGCGGCGATCTGGAACTGGAGGCCAGCGTCAAGCTGTACAAGGAAGGGCTGGAACTGTCCCGCGCCTGCCGGGAACAGCTGGAAAAAGCCCGCAATGAAGTCCGGATTCTCACCGAAACGGGCACGGAAGAGCCCTTTGACGAACGGGCGCTGGACGAAACAGGAGAGGAAAAATGAACACGCCGCTGACACCGAACGAAGTCGGGGAACTTCTGTCCTGCCGGGGACAACTGGTTGAAGGCTGGCTTGCCTCCTGCCTCGACTCCGTCCCCGCCCCAAAGCGTCTGCGCGACGCCATGAACTACAGCCTTCTGGCCGGAGGCAAGCGACTGCGACCGATTCTGTGTCTGTCCACCGCATCCCTTTTTGGCCTCTCCGTGGAGAAGGTCCTGCCCTTTGCCTGTGCTCTGGAAATGATCCACACCTACTCCCTGATCCACGACGACCTGCCGGCCATGGACGACGATGACCTCCGCCGGGGCCGCCCTTCATGCCATAAGGCCTTTGACGAAGCTACTGCCATTCTGGCGGGCGATGCCCTGCTCACGGACGCCTTCGGCTTCATGGCTTCCTGCGATCTTCCCCCTTCCCACCTGATTCCCGCCATTCGCGAAGCCGCGACCTCGGCGGGCGCCGCGGGCATGGTGGGAGGTCAGATCCTGGATATGGAATGCACAGGCAAGGCCGGGGTTCCCCTTGAGACGCTCCGTACCCTGCACGCCCTGAAAACGGGGGCCATGTTCCGGGCGGCCTGCGTCACCGGCGGCCTGCTGGCCGGAGCTTCGGAACAGGGTGTGGAAGCGCTGCGGGCCTATGGGGAGGCACTGGGCGTCACCTTCCAGATTGTGGACGACATTCTGGACGAAACGGCCGATACGGCAACTCTTGGCAAACCTATCGGAAGCGATGCCGAAAAGGGCAAGACCACCTATCCTTCTCTGATAGGGCTGGAACGCAGTCGGGAGCTGGCCCTGAAGCACGCGCGTCAGGCTTCCGATGCGCTTGCGGACTTTTCCGGTTCCGATGCAGCCTTTCTGCGCGGACTTGCCATCATGCTGGTGGATCGCAGAAACTAAGCTACAAAAAACATATATCCCGACGGGTTCCAAACGCGGAAGAATTTTTCCCAACGGCTCTTCCGCGTTGGACTTCCGTTTGCCAAAGCGGCAATCCAGCGTTAGTATGCACCCTCGCAACGCCAAAGGACCCTCTTCTCCCTTTCAGGCATTCCTTCCGGAGCTTCCCGGAACCGGGTCCGACGCATACAGGAACAGCATGAACGATACACCCCAGATACCGCCCCTTCTGGCCCGAATTACACGGCCCTCTCTCGTCGCGCAGCTGTCCGTCGAAGAAAAGAAAATCCTTGCGGACGAACTACGCCAGACCATCATCAACACGGTAGCGGCCAACGGAGGACACCTCGCCCCGTCGCTGGGCGTCGTGGAGCTGACTCTGGCCCTGCTTTCAGTTTTCAATCCGGATGAAGACAAGGTCGTCTGGGACGTGGGGCATCAGAGCTACGCCTGGAAACTGCTGACCGGCCGGGCCGGGGCCTTCCATACCCTGCGCCGATACGGAGGCATCAGCGGTTTTCCCAAGCAGAGCGAAAGCCCTTACGACCACTTCGGCGTCGGCCATTCCTCGACCTCCGTTTCCGCTGCGTTGGGCATGGCCATGGCCCGGGATCTTGCGGGCAGGCACAATCATGTGCTTGCAGTCATCGGAGACGGTTCCCTCACGGCCGGCCTCGCCTTTGAGGGACTCAATCAGGCGGGCGATCAAGGACGCCGGCTTATCGTGGTCCTGAACGACAACGAGATGTCGATCTCCCAGAACGTAGGGGCACTTTCCCTTTTCCTCAGCCGCAACATGGAACGCGGCTGGGCCCGCCGTGTCCGGCGCGAGGTCAAGGACTGGCTCAAGTCCATCCCCGGAATCGGCGATGAAATGGCGGAATACGCCCACCGGACCCATCGCAGCCTGAAGACGGTCTTTACGCCGGGCATGCTCTTCGAGGCGTTGCGCTTCAACTACATCGGCCCGGTCAACGGCCACGACATCGAGGAACTGGAACGGCACCTGCGCATGGCCGCGTCCATCGACGATCAGCCGGTGCTGCTGCACGTTCTCACCCGAAAGGGAAAAGGCTATCCGCCAGCCGAGGCGCATCCTTCCCTCTTTCACGGACTCGGCAAATTCAATGTGGAGACGGGACGACCTCTTCCCAAACCGGAGAATGCACCGCCCACATATACCGAAGTCTTCGGAGACACGCTCTGCCGACTCGCTCGCGAAGACGACCGGATCGTGGCCATCACCGCGGCCATGTCCAGCGGAACGGGGACGGGGCATTTCAAGGCACACTTTCCTGCCCGCTTCGCGGACGTAGGCATCTGCGAACAGCATGCCGTGACTTTCGCGGCCGGACTCGCCTCGCAGGGATTCCGTCCCTTCGTGGCCATCTACTCCACCTTTGCACAGCGTGCCTACGATCAGATCGTCCATGACGTCTGCATCCAGAATCTCCCGGTGACGCTCTGTCTGGACCGGGCGGGGCTTGTCGGCGAAGACGGTTCGACGCATCACGGGGCGTTCGACCTCTCCTTCCTCCGGCATATTCCCAATCTGCGCATCATCGCTCCCCGGGATGAGGTTGAACTGCGGGCGGCCATGGTAACGGCTCTGGCGCTCAGCTCGCCTCTGGTCATCCGTTACCCGCGCGGCAACGCCACCGGCAGGCCTCTGCCCGAAGTTGAATCCATCCTGACCTTGCCCACCCTGCCGCCGGACAAGGGAGAGCTGATACGGGACGGCAAGGATGCCGCGATTTTTGCCGTGGGCAGCATGGTCGTGCCGGCACAGGCCGCAGCCGAAAGACTTGCCGCCGAAACGGGACTGGAAGCGGCCGTATTCGATGCACGCTGGGTCAAGCCTCTGCCGGAAAAACAACTGCTTGAACTGGCCGGTCGCTTTGACCGAATTCTCTGCATTGAAGAAAATGCGCTTGAGGGAGGCTTCTCATCCGCCGTGCTTGAACTGCTTTCGGACAATGGCGCACTGAAAGGTCAGCACATCAGGCGCATGGGACTGCCCGACGCCTTTATCGAACATGGAGCCCAGCCCCTGCTGCGAGGAAATCTGGGACTTGACGCCGACGGCATCCTCGCCGCGCTCCGGGACCTGCTGCGGTCATGACAGCGGACTCGTCACGCCTGCCGTCCCGTTAAGCGCATGAATTGCCTGTTCCCTTCTCTGTGTCGTCGCTGCCGCACACCCGGCTGCACACGACGAAAGGAACAGTCATCCGGCAGCTTCCCATTCTGCTTTTCTCCGCGTCCGGAATGGCGATGCCCGGCCCCGGGCGGAATCGATCCGGGGTGCTTGCGCTCGTTCGTCTCGTCGATCTCACCGTGCCCGACGGACCGCCCTTTTCTCGACACCGCAAGAAGTTGCAAGAAACGGACAGGCCCCCCGGGAGTACCTGTCCGTTCGTCTGTCAGCATTTTCCTTTCAGGAAACACGGGTGGAATGACGGCATGGGGCTACCAGCCACTCTGCTCCTGTTGGTGCCCGTAGATGCCGCCTGCCAGAGCGCCGAGTCCGCCTCCAACAAGCGCGCCGATCGTTGCGCTACCGCCGGTGATAACGTTGATACCGGCTCCCACAAGCGCCCCGCCGGCTCCGCCGCTGAGCACTCCTTGCTGGGTTCTGGTCATGTTCGTGCATCCGGCGGCTCCGAAGGCAAGAACACAGATCAGCAATACGGCAAAAATTTGTTTCATTGGGCTGCTCCTGTTTTTTTCGAATCCGGCTCGACGGCCGGAGCCATGAACTCATGCCAGAGTACGTCAAAAACGCCACGGTCGACCTGTTCAGGGTGACTCGCATACCATGCATCAAGCCGTTCCTGTACCTGCGTCAGGCTGGAGTCTCCAAAGGCCTTCATCCACGCGGCGACAAACCGTGAAGGCTCCACCCCCTGCCTCTGAGCAATCAGCTGATCGATGACGACAATGCTGGAGGCTCCATACAGAAAGGCCAACTTTTCATTTTTGGCGGAATGCTGCCAATGGTTGCCGGTCAGATCAGGAACCGCGGGGCCGGCGGCGACCGCAGGCATGGTCAACCCGCATACAAGCGCTGCCGCGCAGATCACCTTGCCAATTCGCGTCATTATACGAACTCTCCTTTGCCCCTCTGCTGCTGAGCGGGGCGGCAGTTCTGTTTCCGAAGCTCATGACCGACTCATATAAAAAAAACAGGAATGATAGCAAGAGAAGAATGGTCTCTGAAGGTTCAGGAAAGCGAGGGGAGTTCCCCCTTCCCGCTTCCGGCGCGCAGCGAGGCGAAGAGCCCTTCCCTGTTCGTACGGACAATAATGCCCCCGGGAAAACGAAATTCCTTCGTCGCGCGGGAGGCCATGCAGGCAGCATCCAGCTCGAACAGGGTTTCCGCCCTGGCCTGCCCCACACCCAGTCGACGAATCAGAGCGGCGAAAACTCTCAGACGCAGCGCCCGCGGCAGCGAGATGAAGGCCGAACGCGGCAACAGAAATCCGTCTTCACTCTTCCGAATCCGTTCGAGTACCGGTCTCAGCCGCTCCTCCCAGAACACCTCATCCTCACGGGCCAGTTCCCAGAGCGCGGCGATGGATCGGGAAAAAGCGGGATTTTCTTCCTGAAGCAGGGGAATTATGCGATGGCGGACCCGGTTGCGGCGAAAGGCATCACCCTCGTTGGAGGCGTCTTCCGTCCATGTCACACCAACAAGACGCAAAAAGAGAAGCAGCTCACCCTTGCGCAGTCCGAGCAGCGGGCGAATCAGCCGTCGTTCCCTGTCCAGAGCCCGCATGCCCCCCAGCCCCGGCCAGCCGGCCCCCCGAATCAGCCGCATCAGCACGTCCTCACTCAGATCATCCAGGTGATGTCCGACGGCTATCCAGTCGGCTCCCTGCCGGGCACGCACTTCTTCCAGAAAGGCATACCTGACCTGACGACCGGCTTCTTCGAGTCCCATGCTCCCCTGCCGGGCTTGCTCCGCCACATTGCCTTTCCGGGACAGGAAAGGCACCTCCAGCGCTTCCGCAAAGCGGGCAGCGGCAAACGCTTCCGCGCCGCTTTCCGCCCTCAGCCCATGGTCCAGATGCGCCAGACTCAGGGGAAGACCGAGACACCGCAGCATGATCGCCAGCGCCGTGGAATCCGCGCCGCCAGAAAAGGCGACGATGAAAGAAGCCTTCCTCGCCTCAGGCAGAAGGCGCTCAAGAAACCGGCGTACGCGCAGACAGAGTCTGGCCCCTTCGGGGGGGAGGTCCGACAGGCGATGCGGCAACAGATGTGAAGAAGACATGGAAGCTTCCGGAAAGAAAGACGTCGAAGCCGCACCGTCAGCGCACGCGCGGCTCCGAAAAGGTATTACTTGCCGCGTACGGCCTCGATCCAGAGCTGGCGCAGCCCCTCAATGACGAGATCGGGACGCACGAGATCGAAACAGTCAACAACCCTGGCCACATCTGGCGCAAAGCCTCCCGTAGCCACGAAGGCCACCGGCCCCTCGAGCGTTTTGGTCAGACGAGCGTACAGCCCTTCCGTCATGGAGGCGAAGCCGAACAGGAATCCGTGATTCAAGCTGGTCACGGTGCTGCGGCCTACGATAGGCGCTTCCGAATGGGTACACAGGGCAATCCGCGGCAACTGGGCCGTACGGGAGGCGAGAGCCCCCAGCGAAGACATGACGCCGGGACAGATCAGACCGCCGAGATAGGCGTTTCCGGTCACGCAGTCAAAATTGGTGGCCGTCCCGTAGTCCACAGACACCACCGAACGCGCGTCCGGAAAAAGTCTTCTGGCACCGAACGCCCCCACAAGCCTGTCGGCTCCCACCTCGGTGGGCCGTTCATAGTGATTTTCCAGAGGAATGGGCAGATCGTGATGCGCAAACAAAGGCTTCAGATCAAGATATCGTTCGCATGCGTGCCTGACCAGCGGGATCATGCCGGGCACGACGGAACTGACAACGCAGGCCGTGGGGCGCATGCGCCCCGCCTCCGGCTCGCTTTTCAGGCAGACGCCTGCATGATTGAGCAGGTACGCGATCTGAAGTCCGAGGCTGTCGCCGCTCTGCGAGGTATCCGTGGGCAGCGTGTAGGCCGTAATCAGCTTTTCCGGACTGGCCAGCCCTATCTTCAGGGACGTGTTCCCGATGTCGATAAGCAGCGCGTACATGCCTAGCGCTCCCAGGAATGCGGAGCAGCCTCGCGTTTCCATTCGGAGACCGTCCTCTCCACCTGCCTGCGCAATGTTTCATCCACATCCTTGAAATGCTCTGCGAAGACATGCAGATGCGTACCCCCTCGCGGGGAAAACAGTCCCTTGACCCGGCACCACAGCGGATCAAGCGCCTCGACCATGTCTTCCAGAACAGTATTGGTGATGCTCTCCATAAAGGACTGATGATTGCGGTAGGCAAACATATAGAGCTTGAAGCTCTTGGATTCCACACATTTTTCATGTGGTATGTATTCCACCACGATGGTTCCGAAATCCGGCTGTCCGGTCACGGGGCACAGCGACGTGTACTCGGGAAAGGCCATGCTGACGACATAGGGACGGTGCGGGAAGCGGTTGGGAAAGACTTCCAGCAGGCCGGCATGGGGTCCGCTCTCGGGCTGGGGGATACGTCCCGTTCCCAGCGTCTTCAGGTGGGCGGTCTGATCGCCGCCGGAGGTCAGAATCGTCATATGAATCTCCTTAATTAAGCCCAAGGGGCGGGGTTGTCACTCAAGGGGGTGCAGGATACAACAGGGTTTCACCCGGCACAAGCCCGCGGCGGCTTTCAGCGTCCGGCCTTCTTCCGCAACCGCAGGTTCCACCCGCGACATGCTGCGGCCCGCCCCGAAAACAGGAATGATTCATCAGCGCAGGGAGTCCTCATGAACGCTGTATCGGTCCATCTTCAGGCCTGCCCCAAAGGGACGGTCCTGCCTCTTGCCAGGGCAATTTCTCTGCCCAGCGGACCAGCTCACGGAATGCAGGCCCGCCCCTTGCCCGATTGCGCGGCCGGATGGCGCGCAGGTACGGAACTCTTTTCTGAAGACGGCGTGCGGCTGAGGGTCGTCGGACGCGCGCTGCTGACCGTCCCGGGAGAAATGCACATCTGCAGCTGCCCCCTGCTTGAGGCGCTTGACGATATCCCTGAAGGGGAAAGATTGTTGCATGCCGACCGGACAGGCTGGTCTCTTGGCTGGATCACGCTTTCCGACAAGGGCGCGGTCGGACAGCGCCGGGACGAAAGCGGGCCGCTCATGGCTGAACTGACGCAAAAAGCTCTGCCGATCACATACAGCCGGGGTTTTCTGCTGCCCGACGATCCTCAGGCCCTGCGCGGTCTGGTCATGGAACTGGCTTTGGGCCACGGGTACGATCTCATCCTCACGAACGGCGGAACAGGCCTTTCCCCGCGCGATACGACGCCGGAGGCGCTTGCCCCGCTTCTGGAACGCCGCCTGCCCGGATTCGAGCAGACCATGACGCTCGCGAGCCTCAAACAAACACCCATGGCCGCGCTGTCCCGGGCAGTGGCCGGAACCATAGGGCGCAGTATCGTGATCAGCCTGCCGGGCAGCCGCAAGGCTGTTTCCGAAAATCTGCAAGCCATTCTTCCGGTTCTCGGCCATGCGCTGAACAAGCTGCACGGCGACGCTTCCGACTGCGGGGGCGAAACAACAGCCGTTCAGACAAAATGAAACCGCCCGGCAAATTCAAGGAGTCTTTCCGCAATGCTGACTCTCGACGAACTTTCCCGCCATTTTCAACGCCATGATCCCTTTTCCCGCCAGCTGGACATCCGGCTTCTCTCCATTGAGGACGGACACAGCGTGGCGGAAATGCCCCTGGACGTTCGCCACAGCAACGGCATGGGCAACGCTCACGGCGCCGCCATCTTCGCGCTGATCGACTTCGTCTTCGCGGCGGCTTCCAACGCAGCCGGCATCTATCGTGTTACGGCTCAATCCTCCGTGTCCTTTCTGCGTCCCGGGCGCAAGGGTCCGCTGCGCGGCGAAGCCCGGCGCATCCGTTCCGGACGGCATCTCGGCACCTACGACGTCAAGGTGACCGACGCAGAAGGCGCTCTGATCGCCGTCGCCATTCTTACCAGCAGCGACACAGGCAAGACGCTTTCTCTCTGACACCTTCCGGAAAACGGCGTTTCACCCTTGTGATGCGGACAGAAACATTTTCCGCAGGGACTCCGGAGCGACGAATCCCTCCCCGGCGAAGAACCTCGTCCGGCAGAGAAATTTCGCCGCCGCGCAAGCAGATAATGCCCGCCGGAATCCCCCAATATTCCCCTTGTGGCCCCACACCTCTTGCGGTAAAGAAAAATTCTTTACGCTTGTTGAGGAGCATGCCATGTCCACCTTCCAGCCGGAAGTCAAAATCCAGTATCTGCAAGACGCCGGGGTCCTCTACGCCGCCGACGGCAAGGGGCTCGGCTACGCAACCGCCGGTTCCGTAGGTCTTGATCTGCGGGCCTGTCTCGATGTTGAGGAAATGGAAATTCCCGCAGGAGCCAGGCTTGCCGTCCCATCCGGCATCGCCGTCGAGCCAGTCACACCGGGCATCGCCGGATTCGTCTATTCCCGCAGCGGACTTGGAGCCGTTCAGGGGCTGACCGTGGCGCAGGGCGTCGGCGTCATTGATCCTGATTACCGTGGAGAAATCTCCGTCGTTCTGCTCAACACGTCCGGCGAACCGCGACGACTCCGACGAGGGGACCGTATCGCCCAGCTTGTCTTTCAGCCTGCTCTGCAGGTGAAGCTGACCGTAGCGGAAGAACTGGGAGCCACCGGACGAGGATCCGGAGGCTTCGGACATACAGGAAAATAACCGGGGGCACTCCCCGCGAACCCGTCATATCGACGGGCATGGAGATATCGTCATGACCGCTTCTTTCGATGCCATCAAAGCCCGCGAAGAATCTCTTCTCTGCCGGACCTACGGCCGTTACCCCATAAGCGTCGCCGGCGGAAAGGGGTCCCGCCTGTATGATCTGGATGGAAAGGAATATGTGGATCTGCTGGCCGGCATCGCCGTGACCAGCCTCGGCCACTGCAATGAGGAGATCGCCGAAGTCGTGGAAAAACAGGCCCGCAAGCTCATCCACGTCAGCAACCTCTTTTATCAGGAGGAACAGCTCGATCTCGCCGAACGTCTGCTCTCTCTGAGCCATTTTGAAAAGGCCTTCTTCTGCAACTCCGGCGCAGAGGCCAATGAAGCCCAGATCAAGCTGGCCAGACGCTATATGCAGAAGGTCAGGGGAATCGATGCCTTTGAAATCATCACCCTGCAAAACGCCTTTCATGGTCGCACGTATGCCACCATGGCGGCTACAGGACAGACACGCTTCACGGACGGATTCCTGCCCATTCCTCCCGGCTTCAAGACCGTGCCGTGGGGCGACCTGAACGAACTCGAAAAGGCCATTACGCCGCAGACCGCCGCTGTGCTGGTGGAAATCGTTCAGGGAGAAGGGGGCGTCCGGCCCATGTCCGCAGACTACGCCAAGGGCATCGAGGAACTGTGCCGTCGCAAGGGCGTTCTGTTCCTTGTGGATGAAGTCCAGTCCGGACTGTTCCGTACCGGGAAGCCCTGGGCCTTTCAGCATTTCGATCTGCATCCCGACATCATTTCCTCCGCCAAGGCGCTGGCCAACGGCCTGCCCATGGGCGCGATCATGACCACGACCGAGATCTCGAAAGGATTTGTAACCGGCAGCCATGCCTCGACCTTTGGCGGCGGAGCACTGGTTTCCGCCGTGGCCGGCAAGGTAGTGGAAATCATGCAGCGCGACAGGCTGGACGAACGCGCCGCCCGGCTCGGTTCCGCCTTCATGGACAAGCTGCGCGCCATCGCGGCCAGTCGCCCCGGAACCATTGCGGAAGTCCGTGGACTCGGTCTCATGATCGGCGTGGAGCTGGCCTTCCCGGGCAAGGAAGTCTGGGAAAAGCTGATCGAACGCGGGTTCATCGTCAATCTCTCGCACGAACGCGTTCTGCGGCTGCTACCCGCGCTCACCATTCCCGAGGCCGATCTCGACGCCTTCGCCACGACGCTTGACGAAATCCTCAACACCTTATAATGCCCGGGAGCTTCCACAATGCTTGTCGAACACATCAGTAACTGGCAGAAGTACGGTTTCGGTCCCGTCTGGGAAGAGGTCATGACCTGGCTCGCCCAGCAGGCGGCGGATCACGCCGCCCTCAGAGACGGTCAGCATCTGATCGGCGGCTGCGCCGTCAACGTGAACAGTCTGACTTCCCGGATACGCTCTGAATGCCGGTATGAATACCACAAACGTTTCTGCGACGTGCAGATGGTGCTCGACGGCGAGGAATGGTTCTTCAATACGGCCGCGACAGGCCTGATTCCAGATGGCGAGTTCGACGAAACCAGGGATGTGGGATTCTTTGCTCCCGAACCTCCCGAGGTCTCGCGGGTGACGCTGCGCCCCGGCATGTTCGTTCTGGCCTTCCCCTGGGACGCGCACATGCCCGCCATCGCGACGGGAACGCCCGCGCCCCTGCGGAAATGCGTCGCCAAAATTCCACTGGAAGCGCTGCTTCTCGCCTAGCGGAGCTTCCCTATCCAGAAGGATTCCATGAATGGATATCTTTGATCAGGCGCAGGAACTTGAGCGTCTTGAACGTGAAACAGCTCTCAGCCGGGCCCGCTCCTCCCTGTACTGGGAAGGCCCGGAATGGATCGACGGAAAGGCCTGCTGCCGCGAATGCGGCGAACCCATTCCGCCGCGCCGTCTGGAGGCCCTTCCCGGCGTAGGCCTGTGCAGAGCCTGTCAGGAAGAACGGGAACAGGAAAAATAACATCGGAACAGCGCCGGATTTCGCTGCGACCCTCATCCGAGGCCATGCCGTGACCCATTCAGCACCCGAAACCAGCCCCCTCCCCACATCCAGAAACATCCCTCTGGGCCCGCTTCCCCGCTGGCTTCTGGGAGTGTTCATGGGGCTGGCTACGTATGGCGCCGCGTTCTGGCTTCGGCTTCAGGAATGGCCTTCATGGCAGGAGGTAGAGTTTCGGCTGGGAAGTGAAATGCTCCTTGCCACCCATGACGCCTATCACTGGGTCGCCGGGGCCGAGGGGTTCGAATTCGGAACAGGACATCCCATGTCCGAGCTGCTCCGAATTCTGGCCCTCGTCCTCGGCACCGATCCGGCTCAGGTCGCCTTCTGGCTGCCGCCGGTCATGGCAAGCCTCGTCGCTCTGCTCGTCTTTCTCTGGGCGTGGAGCATGGGCAGCATGGAAGCCGGATTCTGCGCCGGCATTCTCGCCTCCCTCGCCCCGGGCTTTCTGGCCCGTACGCTTTTCGGCTACGCCGATACCGATCTCGTCACCCTGTTCCTGCCGCTGCTGATAGGACTGGCTCCTGCCTGCTGGGTCATGCGCTTCCTGCGTCACCCGCTGGCGCTGCCCTTCCTGTGTCTGCGTCGTCGTGTCCCTCTTGCCTTTGAGGCCCCAGGCCATACCCCAGGCTCCATGCTCGCTCCGGTATGGATCATCTGGCTTGGTGCAAGCGGCCTGTTATCGGCATGGGCTCAGGACTGGCACTCCATGTTCCCCTATCTGATCCGCTACAATGCGGGCCTGTTCGCGTTCATGGCCCTGCTTCTCGCCAGACGGGGGGAACATCGAACGGCGCTTCTCGCCGTTCTGTGCTATGCGCTGCCCACATTGGCCGAAATGACGGGCCTGCTGTTTCCGCTTGTGCTGCTGATCGCTGTTCTCGGTCAGGTGCGGGACTTTCTGAAGGCTCTTCATCGCCCTGCGGTCATTGCCGCGTTCGGCGTCATTGTTCTTGTCCTGCTCGTGGATATGAACGTGCTGAACACCATGCTGCACCACGTTCAGGGCTATCTGAAACGCTCGGGGGACCCCGTGACCGCCGGAGTTTCCGATCCGCTGGTCTTTCCCTCCGTGGCACAGTCCATTATCGAAATACAGGATCTTTCCGTTCCGGAAATCCTCGTCTATTTCCACCCCTGGGCTCCAGTGGCCGTTCTCGGCATGCTGGGCTTTCTTCTCGTTCTATGGGCCCGCTCGGGAGCGCTCTTTCTGCTCCCCCTTGCCGCTCTCGCCTTTCTCAGCACCAAAATGGGCGGACGTCTCGTCATGTTCGGCGCTCCCGTAATCGCGCTCGGCCTGACCCTGCCTGTGGACTGGCTGGCATGCACGCTTGGGGACATCAGAGCCAAATGGACCCGGCGCATCTTCCTGTCACTCTGCATCGTCGTCACGACCGCTCTCATCGTCCTGCCCCGGTACGGCGAGCAGGTCCTGGCCTTCTGGACCGGACTCGGCGACATGCGCTATGCGGTGGCCGGCTGTGCCGCCGTCATGCTGTTTATCGGGACGGGGCGCCGTCTGGGCTGGCGCATCACCCGACTTCCGGATTCCATAGGCCCCCATTTCATCTACCGCCTGGCGGCAGTCTTTCTTCTCCTCGTCGTCATCATTCCCCCTCTGGCCGATCTCGTTCCGGCCATGACCCACGGTCCCATTCTGAACCGCCGCCATGCCGACGCGCTGCGTACGCTGCGCACGGCCACGCCCGAAAACGCCATGATCTGGCACTGGTGGGACTGGGGTTACGCGACTCATCACTTTGCGCGACGGCACACCATCGCCGACGGTGCAGCCCACGGCGGCCCCTCACTGTATCTGCCTGCAGCGGTCTACGCCACGGCCGATCCCCGTTTCGCGCGGCAGCTCATCAAATATACGGCGGCCCGCGGGAACGTTCCCGGCAACGTCTTCAAGGACCTGACCTCCGATCAGGCGGCGGACCTCGTAACCTGGCTGAACAATCCCCAAAATCCGCTTATTCAGGCGGACGGCAAGCAATACATCATCGTCAGCTTCGACATGCTCAATCTGGGCTTCTGGATTTCCACCTTCGGCAGCTGGAATTTCGTAACCAAGGAAGGCCGGGGATACGCCATCAGCATCGTGCCGCAGGCGCTCTCCTACCGTCTGGATACCGGCGAAGTCGTCATCAAGAACACGGGCGTCACGGTGCCTGCGGCCAGCATCGATATCTTCGCGGACGGACAGCTCGACCACCGCAATTATGTGACGGCTCCGGAATATCTTCCCGACAACGCCGCCATCAGGGCCTGGCGCGAGGATATGGACCGACGGCGCAACGTCCACTTCCTGTTCAACAAGGTTACGGGAGAAAAACTCGTGGTTGACGACCGCATGTACAATACAATGCTGGTGCAGCTGCTCATCGGCGACCCAGCCAACCAGAACTTCGCTCCCTATTTCCGACTCATCTACGACAACGTCTTTTGCCGCATCTATGAAGTCCTGTAAGTCTGCCCTGAAATGCCTGTCCCTGCCTTTCTCTCCCTGCATGCCCGCAAACGAATCCGCCAGAAGCTCTGGAAAGGGGATCCGATCAGCATCTTCCGTTTGCGGAAACAAGGGAAACCGCGCCTTTCCCGCGTGACAAGCGCGCTTGCGGAGAAGCTCTCAAATCAAGGTGGAAAACCCCTTGCCCGGGCATAAAAAAGGAAACCACGCCGCGGCATGATTTCCCGGAAAAAACGAGGGTGAACGCGCCCCTTCCAGCATGAGACTACTGGAACAGATAGCCGTACCGGACTGCGATGCCGTCAGTGCGTTCAATGATTCTGGCGGCCAGTCCATCCACTTCATCGGGCGTCAGCACGCCGACTTCCCGGCTCAGAAAATGCCGCAGTGTGGATTCGGACTGGCTGAACAGCCAGATCACCGAGTAGGCGGAACCAACTCCGGGACGGTCTGCGAACTCGGGTACGGTAGCGATAAGAACTCGGATCTTCGGCGTATCCTTTTCGGTCAGCACAAACAGATTGCTTGAATTCAGCGATTCCTTGACCCGTGTGGACAAGCGTGATCCCAGACTGTCGTTGCCCTCAAATTCCACGGCGACCGGAGTATTCCGCTCCACGATGCGGGCGGGCTTGTCCGGGATGGCTGTTTTGGTGTTATCGGCGGCAACGGCAGGAACGGCGAAAAGAAGTCCGGCCACTACGATCAAAGAACGAAATATTGCATGCATGGGGAAGCCCTCCTGAGGGCGGTACGAGTGAGAAAACCGGGATACTCCCGGCACTGCAAAGACAATGAAACCGACGGAATCCGAACGCCGGATCGTCTTTCCCCCTATGTACCGTGTTCCCGCGCACGCTTCAAGCGCCGCAGCGCCCTCCGCGCCTGATTTCCCCATCAATGCGTTGCACGAGCAGCAATGACACGCACGAAAGAGCAGCGCCGATGAAAAACGGGATCTGATAGCCCGCGGTTACCCACAGCCAGCCGCCCAGCGCGGGAACAAACACGGCCGCAATATGATTGATGGTCTGTGCCACGGCCATGGTCGGCGCAATATCCGCCGGATCGGCGATTTTCTGGAAAAATGTGCGCAAGGCGATGGCGAAATTGTAGATGACGTAATCCAGAACGTAGAGGACTCCGGCCACGATCGAACTGTCCACAAGCGCATAGCCGCAGAAGATGAAAATGGCCGAGCCATACTCGATGCACAGGAGCCGCCGTTCTCCGATCCGGTTGATGGCCCTGCCGATCAGGGGATTCAGAAACCAGTTGATCGCGTAATTGAGCATGAACAGAACGGCCACGGCATGAACGGAAAAATGAAATTTTTCTACAAGCAGAAACAGCGCAAAAACCGTAAATATCTGGCGTCGCCCTCCGGCCAGCAGGGTAAGGACGTAAAACAGCCAGTAGCGCTTGCGCAGGATCAGCTTCTTTCGCTGAACGGGAAGGCCGGGATTGTGCGGGTCGAGCCGCAGTCCCCACAATCCGGTGCAGAGACATACGCCTCCCACGAGAAGAAACATGGTGGTGAAGGACAGCCACTCTGAAAAGAAAAACACAAATACCGATGCGGCAAGGCTGCCTCCGGCAGCCAGTCCCCTCAGACGTCCCATGACCAGAGGGGTCGTGCGCGTATCGAAATATTGCAGAAGCAGAGACTGATTGACGGCTTCAAAGACGTGGAACCCCACCGACATGACAAAAGTAGTCAGCAGGACCGGCCCCAGAGACGGGAAAAACCCCGCGAGAGCCGTACCGATCCCTGTGGCGAAGGCAGCGAGAACGGCGACCCGGTGCTCGCGCACCACCAGCAAAAGAGGGATTATCAAGAATCCGAGAAGCCCCGGAACTTCACGAAGTGACTGCACCAGCCCGTTGTCCGCAGCGGAAAGTCCCGCGCTTTCCACGGCGAAATTCGTATACAGCAACGTCCAGCCCTGATAACCGATGGTCGTTCCCAGGGTCAGCAGGAACAGGAAAAAATACATCTTCGGGTCCGCACCCTGCGGAGGGGTCGGCGAAAGAAAAGCCATACGCGCGCTCCTGCTGCAGTTTTCAGCGTCGAGCCGGGAAAGGCCAGACTCGCCGGACGCTCCAGAGAGCCTCTGGAGAGCGGCAGAAAAGGTCCTGCCTTTTTTCGGAAGGAACGATGTTTCCCCTGTTCTCAGACGGGCGGTTCCCGGGGCGCTGCGCGGCACAGGGCACACCGGTTCCGTCAGGTCGCGTTCGTATGACGGCATCGCGTACCGGGCGGATTCTCCCCCTGAGTGCCCGACTCAACTCGGGCCAACAGGGAATCCCCAGACAAAAAATCCACGAGGGTGCATGCACCGCCAGTTTCGCTTCATGTCCTGAAGGGACGATCAAAAGCCTTCTTCAAGAGGCGGGCTTACCAGCACGCCGGGCGTCGACGACGCCAGAGGACGATTTCCGGGCAGCAGATGCAACGTCCGTCCATTTTCGTCCAGCCTCAGACGCCCTTCCGCAAGCCACTGCAGCGCCTGCGGGTAGATGCGGTGTTCCTGCGCATGGATTCGATTCTGGAGATCGTCCAGAGACTCCCCGGCCACAACGGGAACGGCAGCCTGAATGATCACTGCTCCATGATCCATGATTTCATCCACAAGATGCACGGTGCAGCCCGAGATCTTCACGCCCCATTTCCGGGCGTCCTCGGCCCCGTGGATGCCGGGGAAGGACGGCAGCAGAGCAGGATGGATGTTGACGACCCGCCCCGGAAACGCGTTCAGGAATACGGGGGTCAGCATCCGCATGTAACCGGCGAGCGCCACGGTATCCGCTCCAGCCTCGCGGATGGCCTCCACCACGACGGCGTCGAAGGCCTCCCTTTCCGGCCACAGCCTGTGGTCGAGCACCTTCACCGGAATTCCCGCATCTTCCGCGCGTGCGATGACCTTTGCTCCGGGCCTGTTGCAGACCAGAAGCCGAATATCCACATCAAGCACGCCCCGGGCCACGCAGTCCAGCATGGACTGAAAGTTCGTACCGCTGCCGGAAGCCATTACGGCGAGACGCAAGCTCATGCCTTTTCTCCGATATCCCCGACAACGGCATCCACCAGAGCGGGAATGGTAAAGCTGTTCGGCATGACGTCGGCCTCGAACCCGTGTTCGCCCAGCGTTTTTGCCGTTACCGGACCGATGCAGGCCAGCCGGACCCCGGATTCGCGGAGCAGCTCCTCCGAAATACTGGCAAAGAAATTGTCCACCGTGGAAGAGGAACCGAACGTTACGTAATCCAGCGTCCTCTCCTTCAGCCGCGCCATCACCTCGTCCAGACGGGCATGGGCGGGAACGGTCTCGTACACGGGGAGAACGAACACATCGGCTCCGGCTCTGCGCAGGGCGTCGGGCAGCACGTCACGAGCGACGGCGGCTCGGGCAAGCAGCACCTTCCGTCCGGTCATTCCCTGCTCCACAAGCCCCTGCGCCACGCTTTCCGCGATGTAGGCCTCGGGCACGAAATCAGGAATGATCCCTCTGGCGCGCAGGGCCTCCGCCGTCGCCGGCCCAATGGCCGCGACCCTGACTCCGCCAAACGCGCGGGCGTCCTTTCCTGCCTCGCCGAGCCGATTCCAGAAACAGCTCACACCGTTGGCCGAGGTGAACACGACCCAATCAAAGGAACCCAGCCGGGCCACAGCTTCGTCAACGGTGGACTGATCAGTTAACGGCCTGATTTCAATGGTTGGGAACTGGAGCACTTCCGCGCCGAGAGCCGTCAACCGGTCGGCCAGTCCGCTGGCCTGTTCGCGGGCGCGGGTCAC
Source organism: Pseudomonadota bacterium (assembly GCA_023403845.1). Classification (GTDB taxonomy): domain Bacteria; phylum Desulfobacterota; class Desulfovibrionia; order Desulfovibrionales; family Desulfovibrionaceae; genus Bilophila. Next base: position 36,045 of record JAEYDL010000031.1, on the reverse strand, counting down.
GACGACGCTGCGTCCAAGCAGAGGCTTCCGCTCGAACCAGTTCAGACGATCATGCAGACTGACGACCTTGCCTACGACAATGACCGAGGGATTGGTGAATCCATTGGCCACTGCGGCCTCCGGCAGTTCCCCGATGGTGGAGACAAGGCTGCGGTGCCGCGCCGTGGTACCCCAGTGAACCAGCGCGGCGGGCGTATCGTCGGGGAGGCCGGCGGCAATGAGGTTACGGGCGATATCGGGCAGATTCTTCATGCCCATGACAAATACCAGCGTACTCGCGCTTGCGGCCAGCGCTTTCCAGTTGTGCACGGAACCGGCCTTGTCCGGATTCTCATGTCCGGTAATCAGCGTCACGGAGGACGCAAGGCTGCGATGAGTCAAGGGGATGCCCGCATAGGCGGGGCCGGCGATCGTGCTGGAAATTCCGGGAACCTCCTCAAAAGGTACGCCCGCATCCAGCAGTTCCTCAGCCTCCTCGCCCCCACGACCGAAAATATACGGATCGCCGCCCTTGAGACGGGCCACGATCTTCCCCTCCTTCGCCTTTTCCACGATCAGCCTGTTGATGCCGGACTGCGACAGCGTGTGATTCCCCGCCTTCTTGCCGACATAAATCCGCTCGGCGTCCGGTCTGGCGTAATTGAGCAGCGTATCACTGGCCAGGTAGTCGTAGACGACCACATCCGCCTCGGCGAGGGCGTCCCGGCCCCTGATGGTCAACAGGCCGGGATCCCCCGGCCCTGCTCCGATAAGATAGACTTTCATTCAACCCTCGTGAATTCGTTGCTGTTTAATGTCCGGAATAGGCAAGAACGTCGTTCAGCCCGGCGGAAGAAAGACGGATTTCCGTACCCGCAAAGACCGCGCGTGTCAGCGTCCATTCCTCCATGTCGATGAGATCCATTTTCCCCGAGCTGTCAGGGCGCAGAAAAGGCTTCAGGGATACGAGAATATCATCCAGAGGGAAAAAGACGCCCTCAAAGGCCACACGCAGGATATCCCCTTCCAGCTCTGCGCGCTGCGACATGCCCCAGTCCATGAACACCCGGTCCACGGCCCGTACCGCATCCTCTCCGGCTGGACTCAGATTTCCATAGGCCTTGCAGGGTTCCTGACGCATGGGCAAAATCCGAAAAAAAGGGCGCGGAACCTGTTTCCGTGCCCTTGCGAAAGATTACTGAATCTTGTCTTGCAGCTTCTTCGCCGTGGGCACGAGCAGGTCGCGCAGCGTGTCCGAAAGCAGCGACTCCACGGCCGACGAGGAAGGAATGAACTGCCGGTCCTGACTGGCCGTCAGATTTTCCGAATAGACCACGCCCTTGCGGCTGGCGAGCTTCACCGTGGCGCGGATGGTCGCAGTCACGTTGGTGGCGCTGTTTTCCTTCAACCAAACGTCGGTGACCGTACCAGTAACAATATAGTCGGGATTACCGGACTGTGCCTGTGCCTGCGTGGCGGCATAGGACACCTGCGCGCCCTGTCTGGCCAGCTCGTCGGCCAGAGACCGGCTGATCCAGTCCGTCACGGTGGAAGTGGACGTGAATACCGATCCGTCCTTCCGTTCCCCGATCATCTGATGCGGCCGCTGATCCTCGAACATGACCACAGTCACCCGGGGGGCCTGAGGCTGGGGCAGCACGGACGCCGTGCTCGGGTTGTACATGAGACGCACATTGTTGCTGGGTCCGCAGGCAACCAGCAGGGCAAGGGTCGCCAGCGTCAGAAGAAGCGTAAAGCTATGCCGGACACGTACGGACATGATGAACCTCCAAAAGAATATGCTCGATTAGCGCTGAATGATAGCCTGTTTGATGAACGGATGCAATGCGCGGCCTGCGCGCCCGTAAGCGCACTCTTCCATGATTGACGATTATTCCCAACATGTATAGACTGAAAAATTCAGGAACATGCGTGATCTCTCCGCGAAATGCGCGGACGGCCATGACGTCTTTCCCGAGGTCCGAGGGCCTCGTTCTTCCTCTTTTCAGCAAGGAGCGCCGAAGTGCTTGATCTCAAACTGCTGCAGAAAAATCCCGAGGTGGTCGCCGCCGCTCTGGCCAAGCGTCATTCGGCCATCAGCATGGCCACGTTCGAAGAACTTGACAACAGACGCCGCGCGCTGATCGCCGAGGTCGAAGCTCTGAAGGCCGAACGCAACCGTGCCTCCGCCGAAGTTGCCCGCCTGAAGCGCGCCGGAGAAAACGCCGACGTGCTGATCGCCAGCCTGTCCGAACTGCCCAACCGCATCAGCGCCCTCGACGGCGCCATGAACGAAGTCAAGGCCGAGCTTGAGGCGTGGATGCTTACTGTGCCGAACATTCCCGGTCCGGATGTTCCGGACGGCGTGGATGAAAACGACAATGTGGAGCTGCACCGCTGGGGAACTCCCCGGGAATTCGATTTTCCGATCAAGGCGCACTGGGACCTCGGCACCGACGCCGGCGGACTCGATTTCGAACGCGGCGTCAAGCTCGCCGGAAGCCGTTTCACTGTTTCATGGGGCTGGGCGGCCCGCATGGAGCGCGCCCTCGTCAACTTCTATCTCGACTGCCACATGGCCGAAGGCCGCACGGAGGTCATGCCCCCGCTCATGGTCAACCGCAAGACCATGCAGGGCACGGGACAGCTCCCCAAGTTCGAAGAGGATCTGTTCAAGATTCCGGACTGGGAGTATTATCTGATTCCCACCGCTGAAGTGCCGGTGACCAACCTGCATGCCGACGAAATTCTCGACGAAGCGCTTCTGCCTCTGCGCTACTGCGCGCAGACGCCCTGCTTCCGTTCAGAGGCCGGTTCGGCCGGCAAGGACACGCGCGGTTATATCCGTCAGCACCAGTTCACCAAGGTTGAAATGGTATACATCGCGCATCCCGACAATTCCGAAGCCTGCCTTGAGGAAATGCGCCGCAGCGCCGAAAGTCTGCTTGAAAAGCTGGAACTTCCCTACCGCACCATAACCCTGTGCGCCGGGGACATGGGCTTCTCCGCCCGCAAGACCTACGACGTGGAAGTATGGCTTCCCGCCCAGCAGACCTATCGGGAAATCTCCTCCTGTTCCAACTGCTGGGACTTTCAGGCCCGCCGCGCCAACATCCGTTTCCGTCCCAAAGGCGGAAAGCCCGAATGGGTGCATACCCTGAACGGCTCCGGGCTGCCCACCGGACGTTCGCTTGTGGCCATCATGGAAAACTATCAGCAGAAGGACGGTTCCATCGTCGTGCCCAAGGCCCTTGTTCCCTACATGGGCGGGCAGGAACTGATCGAACCCTCCAGATGAGTCCGACCAGATAATGCCGAAACGGGGCGGACATCCCGCCCCGAATTCGGTTTCCTCCGGCCGGAGGGCTCCGCGCCCCATCGAATACCGGCCCCTCTTCCATCATCACAAGGAAAACGCATGTTACCCAAAATTGCCCTCTTGGGGCGTCCCAATGTGGGGAAATCCACACTGTTCAATCGCCTCATCCGCAGCAACCGGGCCATTACGCATGACCGCCCGGGTGTAACTCGCGACCGGATGGAAGGCATTGTCCGCACCCGGAGCGGACGGGCCTTTACCCTGATCGATACCGGCGGGGTAACTCTCGATCAGCACCATGTCGCCGCTGAAGGTCCGGAAGGACTGCGCGGTTTCGAAGCCGAAATTCTCCGCCAGATGCAGGCGGCGATGGACGAGTCCGTGGCCTTTTGCCTCGTCGTGGACGGCCGTGACGGACTCATGCCCTTCGATGAACACCTCTCGGCCTACGTCCGCCGGGCAGGCAAGCCCGTCATCCTCGCCGTCAACAAGGTGGATGGCCTGGAACGCGAGGACGAGATGCTTGCCGAGTTCCATGCGCTCGGTTTCCCCATGCTGGCCCTCTCCGCCGAACACGGGCATAATATCCGCGCTCTGGAGGAGGAGCTTTTCGAACTGCTGCCGCCAGAAGATCCCGAAGGACGGGCCGAGCCTGAAAACCGCCTGAAACTTGCTCTGCTCGGGCGGCCCAATGCGGGCAAGTCCTCGCTGGTCAACGCCATGATCGGCGAAGAGCGCATGATCGTCAGCGACGTGGCCGGCACGACCCGCGACAGCGTGGACATTCCCTTCGTCGTCGAGGGACAGGCCTGCGTCTTCGTGGATACGGCGGGAGTCCGCCGCCGGACGCGGATTACGGATACGGTGGAACGTTTTTCTGTCAATTCCTCGTTGAAGAGCACGACCAAAGCTGATGTGACCCTCTACGTCATCGACGCGCTGGAAGGCGTCACGGCTCAGGACAAGCGGCTTATCGACCTGCTGGACGAACGCAAGACGCCGTTCATGATTCTCGTGAACAAAATGGACCTCATCGGCCGCAAGGAACGGGTCGAACTGGAGAAGACATTCAGGGAAGTGCTCCAGTTCTGCCCTCATGTGCCCGTACTCATGGTTTCCGCCATGCGCAGACAGGGACTCGGTCGGATCATTCCTCTTGCCGTTCAGATTCGTGAGGAGTGCAACGTCCGTATCGGCACTGGAACATTGAACAGAGCCATGGAGGAAGTGCTGGCCAGACACCAGCCTCCGGTAGTCAAACGAGTGCGCCCCAAATTCTTCTATCTGACGCAGGCCGAGATAGCTCCTCCGACCTTCGTCTTTTTCGTCAGCGACGCGGACCGTGTTTCAGAAACCTATGCCAGGTATCTTGACCGTTCTCTGCGCAAGATTTTCCGCATCGAGCACGCGCCCATGCGTGTGCGCCTGCGTTCCTCCCACAAAAAAAGAACCGAATAGCGAAGTCCTCATAATCAGTTTTTGCCGGAGTGCGAGTCCTCGGCAGACGCAAGACGGGCCGTCCCTTTTTTGGGAACGGCCCGTCTCATTTCGGAATACAGACAACGACAGACTTTCTCTCTGTGTCGTCAACTGACGCATTCGCGGGTCTCACCGTCTGCGCGGATGATGCAGCAAGTGCGAATTCCCGCACCAAACCGAAGGCATCCTGTCACCCCGCTCCGATCTGCAGCTCACCCCTTCAGCTCGGCAAGGCGCGCCTCAACGGTTTCCCAGCGTACAAGCGTTTCCGTCTGTTCATCATCAAGTTCCGCCATTCGCGCGGCGGCGGCGTTGAACGCCTCCGGATCACGAGAAAAGAAATCCGGGTCAGCCAGAGCGATTTCCAGCCTCTGCTGTTCCGCTTCGAGTCCGGCCAGTTTGTCCGGCAGCGCCTCCAGCTCCTTTTGAAGCAGTTCCTGCTCGCGCTGTTCCTTGAACGACAGCTTGCGCGGACCGATCTTGACCGGAGGACGCACGCCCCTGGGCTTCGACGCTGCGTCTGCAGACGCAGCTTGCGGTTCCGGACGCTGCCGAAGCCAGTCGGTGTATCCGCCCACATACTCGTGGACTTGTCCATCCCCCTCAAGGGCCAGAGTCATGGTAACCAGATTATCAAGAAATTCACGATCATGGCTGACCATAAGCACTGTTCCTGAATAACCGGCCAGCAGTTCTTCCAGCAGCTCCAGCGTTTCCACATCCAGATCGTTGGTCGGCTCGTCGAGCACCAGCACATTGGAAGGGCGGGTAAACAGCTTGGCCAGAAGCAGACGGTTGCGCTCTCCTCCGGACAAAGTGTGCACAGGAACCCTCAATCTTGAAGATTCGAACAGGAAATCGGTCAGATAACTCGCAACATGCCTCCGCTGACCGTTGATCTCCACAGTGTCGTTGCCTTCCGCCACATTCTCCATCACGGATTTTTCCGGGTCCAGAGTTTCCCTCAACTGATCGAAATAGCTTACCTCAAGCCGTGTTCCCTGCCTGACGGAACCTTCGGTCGGTTCCAGTTCGCCAAGCAGAACGCGCAGCAGCGTGGTCTTGCCGGCTCCGTTGTCGCCGATCAGACCGACCCGATCCCCCCTCTGAATGATCGTGGAAAAGTCGCTGAATACCCGATATCCGTCGGGATACATGAATCCGGCCCTGCGCGCCTCAAGCACCAGCTTTCCCGAACGTTCCGCCTCCTGAGCCGTCATGATCGCCACTCCCTGCCGGGCGACCCTGGCCTTCCGCTCCTCACGCATGGCCAGCAGAGCGCGAACCCTTCCCATGTTCCGGGTTCTCCGGGCCTTGATGCCCTGCCGGATCCAGGCCTCCTCCTGCGCGAGCTTCCTGTCGAACGCCGCAGCCTGTTTTTCTTCGGCGTCAAGCCGCATCTCCCGGCGTTCAAGATACTGATCGTACCCGCAGGCGTAGCTGTAAAGACGGCTTCGATCCAGTTCCACGATCCGGGTGGCCAGACGCCGGGCAAAGGCTCGGTCGTGACTGATGAATACCAGCGTACGGATTCGCCGGACCAAAAAATCTTCCAGCCAGGCGATGGTCCGGATATCCAGGTGGTTCGTCGGTTCGTCAAGCAGCAGATCTTCCGCGGCCACCAGAGCCCGGGCCAGCGCCGCGCGACGCCGATTGCCGCCGGACAACGTCTGAAAATCCGCGTCAGGATTCAGACCAAGCTGATTGACGACGCCGAGCACCTCGCCGTACCGTTCCCAGCCATCTCCCGTCTCCAGCAGTCTCGCAGCAAGCTGGCGTTCTTCCGAATCAAGCAAAGACTCGCGTCCCGTTGCAATGAAATGCGCCGCGGCCAGCTCGCGTCCGATCAGGCCCATTCCTGCCGCCACGACACCAAACACCGGTCCCGTCCAGCGCTCGGGAACAGCCTGCGGCATATGCCCGAAGGGAACGCCCGGCGCACGAACGATCGTTCCTCCGTCCGGTTTCAGTTCTCCCGAAAGCAGAGTCATCAACGAGGATTTCCCCACCCCGTTGCGGCCGACGAGACAAACTCGCTCTCCCTGCTCAATATGCAGATCAACTCCGTCAAGAAGTGTCTTCCCTCCCAGATTGAGGGTTACCGACTGCAAACTCAATAGCGCCATGAACAAACCTCATTGGGGAAACGAAAGAAAACGCCATGCACAAAAAATCCGCACCGACCGATTCTGCAGGAAAAACCGAAGCGACGAAGGCCGGATGGCATTTTCTTTCTTTTTACTTTCAGTTGGTTATAACATAACAATTTAGAAAACTATACGTTTCTTCCGGCAAGGACGCAAGCCGATATCAGAAGAGTACGCTCCGGCAGATCCTTTCTCCCGGAGCGCCCCATTCGGCCCGCCTCTTTCCCGACAGTTTCCCTCGCTTCCGGCGAGAAAGGTTTTTTTATTCTCTCCCACCCTGAACCTGTCGCGAATCAGCCGGCGGATTTTCCCTGAAGATACTTCGTCCTCATTCTGAAACAAAACGGGAATGCACTGTGGATTATATCCTTTTTTATGTGAAGTTATTTGAAAAAATTAAAAACCTTCTCGCCAGGAATCAATCCGTCAGGCGGAATGACCTTTTTCTGTCGCACAAAAAACGATAAAAACATTTATTTTTTTAAAAAAAACTACTTTTTTCTTGTGGAAAAGTTATTAACAACTCTGTGTATAACAAACCAGAAACATATTAAAACGATACCCGGACCCGAGGCAACAAACCATCGGAGAACAGGTGGTTATTCACAAAATGACTACAGTTCAAACACTGTTTTTCCATAGCCTGCCGGGGGAAGAACATCCCCCCCCATAAGGAAGAAACTCCGCGAACCTGCTTTGTCACAATCAAGGGCAACGGCTAGAAGAACCGTGTATGAAAACACAGTGGCGGGAAATCTGCGATAATCTTCAAGGCAAGCTGGATCCCGGGACCTACAAGGTCTGGGTCGCTCCGCTGGTTGCGGATCAGGAAGGGGAACACCTGCGCCTGACTGCGCCCAATGGTTTTGTTGCGACCTGGGTTCGGGATCGCCTGCTGAACGACATCTCTGCGGCTGCTTCGGAAGTTTCCGGACATGCCGTCGAGGTCTCTGTCGTCGCGGGAACGCCCGCCGCCCGGCCTTCACGTGCGCGTGCCGTTTCACGCGTTTCCCCATCCGAGGGTCCGCGGCAGGAAATTCCCGTACAGCCGCAGCAGACTCCCCGGCAGACTTTTTTTTCGTCTGGCACCGAACAGCTCGCCTTCCCTATCGAAATGCCGCGCCGACAGCATAACTGGCGTTACGGCTTCGACAGCTTTGTGGTCGGTCCCACCAACAACCTCGCCTATGCCGCTGCCCAGAATCTGAGCCGGACCAATGCGGTGGTGGATACCCTTTTCCTCAGCTCCGGGCCAGGACTGGGCAAGACCCACCTGACACAGGCCGTAGGACAGGCCATCTGTCAAAGCTGCAATCGCAGCAATCCGAAAGTCGAATATCTGACGGCCGAAGAATTTTCGACCTGCTTCGTGCAGGCTCTGCGCGCCCGCGATACGGAGCGTTTCAAGAACAGATTCCGGGATGTGGACCTGCTGCTGCTGGAAGACGTGCATTTCCTGCAGGGAAAAGAAAAGATGCAGGACGAGGTGCTCTCGACCATCAAGAGTCTGCAAACGCGCGGCAGTCGCGTCGTGCTCACAAGCTCCTTTACCCCGCGCGAGCTGAAGGATGTGGACGACAATCTGGTTTCCCGGTTCTGTTCCGGTTTCATGGCGGGCATTGAAAAGCCCGATGCCGAAACCAGAAGACGCATTCTGCAGGAAAAGGCCAACCAGAACGACGTTCCATTGTCCGATTCCGTGCTTGAGCTGCTTTCCAGTCGACTCACCGGGGACATTCGCCAGCTTGAAGGCTGCATCCATAATCTTGTGCTCAAGGCCAAGATGCTCGGCTGTACCATTTCAGTGGAAATGGCGCAGGAAATCCTGTCCCAGTATGCGCAGGATGATCCCCATATGGATGTGGACTCCATCATCCGAAAGGTCTGCGAAGGATTCGGCCTCTCTCCGGAACAGCTCATCTCCCGGAGCCGCAAGCAGAATCTCGTGGTCGCGCGCAATACGATCTTCTATCTGGCCCGCAGACATACCGAACTTTCCCTGCAGGCCATAGGCGACAAGTTCAGCCGCCGTCACTCCACAGTGCTCAAGGGTATTGCCGCGGTCGAACGTGAACTGCGCCGGGAATCCCCTCTGGGGCGGCAGATCGCCGGAACCCTCGCCCTGATCGAACGTCACTAGACTCCCTGCTCCCCGCTGCAGAAACTCCCGTCTTTTCTATTCCGGGCGGTGGAGTATTTTTCCTCGCCTGACTTCGGGACGCCGGTGTCGTTGCAGCACCCGATGCCATACGCCATGACATTCTGAACAGGACGATCACGCCCGGCATGTGACGGTTCCGAATCGTCGCCGGCAGTCTTTTCGGTCGCCCCTTTCAGTCCCGGCATGGCCTCCACAGGCCCAAAGTCCGTACAATGAAAAAGGCACGCTTTTGCGTGCCCTTTTCTTTCATGCCATTACTTGATGAACAACATTTCCTGATAGCTCGGAAGCGGCCAGAGATCCTCGGGAACAAGCGCCTCCAGCTTGTCGGCGCATTCACGGACGGCATTCATGGCAGGCAGAATCACGGTGCAGTAGTGATGCGCCTCCTGTACGCTGTCGCGGCTCTTGTCTTCAAGGCAGGCTTCCAAATGTTCCAGTCGTTCGCGCAGCGACCGCAAAAGTCCATCCACTTCATCCAGAACGACGGCATCCGGCTTGCGCTGCAGAGTCTGCATGTCGAGACAGGTCCGCAGCAGCTCTTGCTGGAACCGCAGACCAGCGGGATAGACAATGGTCCTTCCCATGCGGATCACAAGATTCGCTTCGACATGGATGGTCTTGCAGTACTGATCGATATAAATTTCCTGCCGGGCCTTCAGTTCCTGTCGGGACAGCACGCCGTACCGGGCGTACAGGTCCACGACCTCCGCACTGGTATACACCATCAGGGCTTCAGGAGTGGTCCGATAGTGCGGCAGACCACGGCGTTCCGCTTCCTGCTGCCAGACCTCGGAATAGCCGTCGCCGTTGAAGATCACGGCGCTGTGCTCTTCCATGATTTCCTGAATCAGGGCAGTAACGGCGGCATGGAGCTTTTCCGGATCGCCGCCGGTAGCCTTTTCCAGACGGGTGGCGGCAAAATCGAGTGAATCAGCCATGATCGTGTTCAGCGCCACCTGAGAGGCGGAGGCGGGCATGCCGGAACCAAGCGCACGAAACTCAAACCGATTGCCTGTGAAGGCGAAGGGGCTGGTTCTGTTGCGGTCGCCCGGATCAGCAGGCAAAGGCGGCAGCGTATCCACGCCCACGCTCATGAGACGCTTACCCTTGGAACCCTTGACCCGACCGATGCGGAACTGCTCCAGCACGTCGGTCAGCTGGTCACCGAGGAACATGGACATGATGGCCGGCGGCGCTTCATGCGCTCCCAGCCTGTGGTCATTGGACGCAGCAGCGGCCGTGGCCCGGAGCAACCCTCCGTACTTGTGCAGACCGCGAATGGCCGCCGTCAGAAAAACAAGGAACATGGCGTTGGCATGCGGCGTTTCGCCCGGATCAAAAAGGCTGCCCACATCAGCGTTGCCGATGGAATAATTGAGATGCTTTCCCGAACCATTGATGCCGAGAAAGGGCTTTTCATGCAGCAGGCAGGTCAGTCCATGTTTCTTGGCCACCTTTTTGAGGATGGTCATGGTCAGTTGATTGTGGTCGATGGCGAGGTTGCCGGGTTCAAAGACCGGCGCAATCTCGTACTGGCTGGGCGCGACTTCGTTATGCCGGGTCCGCACAGGAACCCCCAGCTTGTACAACTCGCGCTCCGTCTCCGTCATGCAGCTCATGACCCGCCGGGGCATGACTCCGTAATACTGATCCTCGAATTCCTGTCCCTTGGCCGGCTTGGCCCCGAACAACGTCCGTCCGGCAATGAGCAGATCAGGGCGCCCGAACACGAAGTTACGGTCGATGAGGAAAAATTCCTGTTCCAGCCCTGCATAGGAGATGACCGGAAGATCGGTCTTTTTTCCGAACAGAGAGAGTACCCGGCTGGCCTGCTTGTTCAGGGCCTGATTGGAACGCAGAAGGGGAGTCTTGCGGTCCAGGGCGACTCCGGTCCATGAAAGAAAGGCCGTGGGGATGCACAGCACTATGCCGCTGACATATTCCATAAGATACGCCGGGCTGGTGACGTCCCATGCCGTATAACCGCGCGCCTCGAAGGTGCTGCGCAGTCCGCCCGAGGGAAAGCTGGATGCGTCGGATTCGCCCTGACACAGCATCTTGCCGCTGAACTCGGTGATGACGCCGCCCATGCCGTCGGGAGCCAGGAAACTGTCATGCTTTTCCGCCGAAAGACCGGTCAACGGGTAAAACACATGTGTAAAATGCGTGGCGCCCTTTTCGATGGCCCAGTCCTTCATGGCGGAAGCGACGATATCGGCCAGAGAAGGATCAAGCTGCACCCCTTGCTCGATGGTCTTGCGCAGGGACTTGTACACGATTCTCGGCAACCGTTCCTTCATCACCTTGTCGCTGAAGACATTGCTTCCGTAGATTTCAGTCGGTTTGGTGCTGGTGTAGTTGAGGGGCGCGAGATCGGGCTTGTAGCTGGTGATCGCTCTGATGGCGTTGCTGCGGGCGTTGTTGCTTCCGCTCATGCGAATAATCTCCTTGGGAAATGGCATTGTGGCGACGTGTTGGGCAATATACGTCAAGAGTGCGTCGAATGGAAGGGGAACGGGGACCCCGCATACCGGAGACGTGAGAGTTGCCTACAAGGGGCTTTACGAAGAAAAATTTCTCGTATATAGGTCTGACCTCTCACAATCAGTGAGAAAGGCGGTCGACACAGCACCCCGCCAGGAGGTACATTTGGAACAGAAGGACATCGAATACTTTCGCACTCTGCTCACCGGCATGCTGGAAGAAGCTCAGCACAAGGGCGACTCCACCATCGAAGACCTGACGGACAGCAACGAGCTTTTTGCCGATCCGGCAGACAGAGCTTCCGCTGAATCCGACCGGGCCTTCACGCTGCGCATCCGCGACCGGGAACGGCGTCTGATTCGCAAGATTCAGGCGGCTCTCCAGCGTATCGATGACGGCACTTACGGTCTGTGCGAAGATTGCGGTGAAGAAATCAGCATCGCCCGTCTGAAAGCCCGTCCCGTCACCAAGCTCTGCATCAACTGCAAGAGCAGACAGGAAGAAGGCGAAGACATCCGCGGCGAATAACAAAAACCATTCCGTCGGCTCCCGACGGGTTCGATGAGGCGACGATTACGAGAGAATCTCATGGATTGTCATGTATTCCGTCGCCTCTGCGATGAACTGGCTCCGGCGCTCATGGGGAGCCGGATCGAAAAAATCCACCAGCCCGCTCCCGACGTGACGATGTTCACGCTTTATGGCGGCGGACGAAAACGTTTTCTCTTTCTCAAATCGGGGCGCAAGGCTCCGTTCCTTTTTCTTTCCTCCCACAAGGTTCCCTCAGCCAGCGCTCCGCCCGCAACGACCATGCGCCTGCGCAAATATCTGGCCGACAGACGCGTCGTGGACTCGTTCGTGAACTGGCCGTCCCGTCGGCTTTGCCTGCGCGTGGCATCAGATTCCGAACTCTGGCTGATTCTCGATCTGCGCGAGGGGCCTTCTCTGCTCTTCGGTTCTCCGGAAGAACAGGCTCCTTTCCTCTGGCCGGACCCGAAATGCTGGGAAACGCTCTGCATGGGCGCGGGCTGGCGCGACTGGCCCGTCCTGACGCCTCCCCTGAGGCGAACCCTTCCGCTGCTCCCTCCGGGCGAGCAGGCTGCCCTGTTGCTTGATCTGGAAGCGGGCGGGGGGGATCTCTTCGTCTATGAGGATGCGGATGGAAACCGGGCCATTTCGGCCTGGCCTCTTCCTCCAGAACAGCGCCTCGGACGTGAGGAGCTGGTCGTGGAGGACCCCATACGGGCCTGCGCCGCCGTCGGCGAAGCGCAGGTTCTGCGCGGCATGGCTTCCCGATTCCGGACTGAGGCGGCCAGACCGCATCTTGCCGAAGCCTCCAGGCTCAGACGGCTGCTTCTCAAGCTCGAAGCGGAACGGGAACGGCTCGGGGACATGCAGTCCGATCAGGAAACGGCTCGCCTGCTCCAGGCCAATCTTTACAAATTTTTCCCTGATGAAAAGCGGTCGCGCATCAGTCTGGATACAGAAAAAGGACTACGGGAAATTGAGCTGGATCCACGCCTGACCATACGGGAAAACATGGCCGCCCTCTTCCACAGGGCGGGACGCGGCAAGCGTGGGCTGGCACTGCTTGAAGGCAGGTTCTCCGCCGTCAGAAAAGAACTTGCCCGGGCGGAACAGGCGGGACTGACGGCACAGGCCGCCGTATCCGCTCCCGCACCCTCCATCCCGTCCTGTCAGGAACGTACGACGCAAACTCCCGCACTGCCCAAAAACATACAGCCCTTTCGCAGTACGGACGGTTTTCTCCTTCTGCGCGGACGGGATGCCAAAGGCAACGCACAGATGCTCAAGCTGGCGGCGCCCCACGATCTCTGGCTGCATACGGGAGGAGGTCCCGGCGCGCACGTTCTGATCCGGCGAGACCACGCCGCACAGGAAATCCCGCAGACCACACTCGCGGAAGCCGCCATGCTTGCCGTCCTTAAAAGCTGGCGCAAGGATGAAACGCAGGTCGACGTTCTCGTCGCCCTGGCCAAATTCGTTCATCCCATCAGAGGAGCAAAACCGGGAACAGTGCGGATCGACCGCTTTGAAACGACCATCCTCGTCTCCCCGGACCCGGAAACGGAAAACAGGCTGGCACTGCGTGCCTGATGCGCTGTGCTCCTCCGGGTGATCGAGCATTTCAGAGCCTCCCGTTCCCCGTGGTGCGGGGACGAGAAGCCGGCAGTACTTTCCCCTGCGTGGCTCCGTTCACCATGTGCGGTCCCTGCAGCATGCGCCGGCAGCCTTATTCTGGCGGATACAGGAGAGGAAACGGGAGCTTGCTTCCTCCTGCATCGACTTCCAGAAAGCGCGCGGGCGCCCAACGATCCGGGGCTTGCCTGAAAAAAGGATCTCTGCCAAAAGAAAGTCGATCCGTTTTCATCATTGGGGGCATCATGTTTCACTCTCTCGGCGCCAGACCATTTCTCCTTCCGACTCCCATGTTTCTCGTGGGTACATACGATCATACGGGCCGTCCCAACATCATGGTCGCGGCATGGGGCGGCATCTGTTCCTCTCAGCCTCCGAGTCTCGCCGTTTCCATCCGCAAGAACCGCTGGACCTACCGGGCCATCCTTGAACGCAAGTCCTTCACCGTCAACATCCCCTCCCGCAGCCTTGCCGCACAGGCCGACTTTGCGGGCATGCACTCCGGACGCGATACCGACAAGTTCACGACCCTGAACTTCACCCCCGTTCCCGCCGAGCATGTGGATGCCCCGGGGATTGCCGAATGCCCCGTCATCGTGGAGCTGGCCCTCAGCCAGACGGTGGAGCTTGGTTCCCATACGCAGTTCATAGGCGAAATCATGGACGTCAAGGTCGACTCTTCCTGCCTGCGCGAAGACGGACTGCCCGATCCAGCACTCGTGGACCCGTTGTTCTTTGCCCCCATCGTGCAGGAATACTGGGGCATCGGCCAGTTCACGGCACGGGCCTTCTCCGCAGGGCACGCCCTGAGTCCCTCGGCCGTCATCAGCTGAGCCGAACGGATACGCACATTTTACGGCAAAGGCCCGGCCGCATCAAAGACGCGACCGGGCCTTGCTTCACCTTGTCATCAAGGGATACTCAATCCTCTATACAGGATACACCATCTCCAAGGCGAATCTTGCGCTGCTCTTCCTCATCCCGGTACAACTTATAAATGAGGGAATCGGCGAGAGCCTGCCAGCTGGCTTCGATAATGTCGTGGGAAACCCCGACAGTCACCCAGGTCCGGTCGGCATCTCCAGACTCGATAAGCACACGGACCACGGAAGCCGTACCGCCGGAACCGTCATTGGCGGAAAGGACGCGAACCTTGAAATCGAGAAGCCGCATTTCCTTCAGGCGGGGATAAAACGGCAGCAGCGCCTTGCGCAAGGCTGTATCCAGCGCGTTTACCGGGCCGAGACCTGTGGCTGCGGTATGTTCCACCACGCCTTCCACTTCAAGCATGACGGACGTTTCCACCATCGGGATGTTCTGTTCTCCGGTACGCAGGGCGCTGACGTGGTACTGCAGCAACCTGAAGAAATCCCTCACGCCTCGACGAGCCAGCTTGCGCAGAATGAGCAGTTCCACGCTGGCTTCGGCCGCCGCGTAATCGTAACCGAGACTGGCCTTTTTCTTAAGCTCGTTGAGCAACCCCTTGACCACGGGTTCGTCCTTGTCCAGATGGAAGCCGAACCGCCGGGCCAGAGACACGATATTGCTTCTCCCGCCCAGCTCTGTGATGAGAATGCGCTGCCCATTGCCCACAAGCTCCGGTTCCATGTGCTCATACAGCGAGGAATTACGGTTCACCGCGCTGGCGTGCACGCCGCCCTTGTGCGCAAAAGCCGAACTTCCCACAAAGGGCTGCCGGTTGAAGGGGGACATGTTGGCCACTTCGGCCACATAGGACGAAACGGAGGAAAGCTGCCGCAACCGTTCGCCCGCGGGTTCGGGCAGAGAGTCGATCCCCCGTTTCAGCTGAAGCACGGGGATGATCGAGCACAGATTGGCGTTGCCGCACCGCTCCCCGACCCCATTGATGCTCCCCTGCACCTGAACAGCTCCGGCACGGACCGCCTCCAGCGAATTCGCTACGGCCAGCTCGCAGTCGTTATGCGCATGAATGCCCGTCGCCACGCCCGGGATCGCCTCCCGCACGGCGTTGACGATCGCAAAGATCTCCTCCGGCAGCGTCCCGCCATTGGTATCGCACAGCACCAGCGCCTTCGCTCCCGCCTCGGCGGCGGCGCGCAGCACGGCCAACGCATACTCGGCATTGCGCTTGTACCCATCGAAAAAATGCTCGGCGTCAAAAAAGACCTCGGGCATGCGTCCGGCCAGATAGGCGACGGAATCACGCACGATTGCCACATTTCTCTCAGGCTCGAGCTGAAGCGCCTCGCGGGCGTGCTTCTCGCAGGACTTTCCGAAGATCGTTGCGGCATAGGCCCCGGAGTGGACCAGGGCATTGAGATTCGGATCCGTCTCCGCCGTGAACGCAGGATGGTGCGTGCTGCCGAAGGCGGCAATCCGTGAATGTTTCAGCGCATGATTTCCGATTTCCTGAAAAAAGGCCACATCCACGGGATTGGACCCGGGCCAGCCCCCTTCAATATAGTCGATACCGAATTCATCAAGCCGCAAAGCGATCTTGATCTTGTCCGGAGCGCTCAGGTTCACGTCCTCGCACTGGCAGCCGTCCCTCAGAGTCGTATCGTAAATGAAAACGCGCTGTGTCATAAGCCTCCCGAAAACTTACTTGGAAGCGCAGCCCCGGCAGTTTTCGCCGCACGGAACCGGATAATCGCCGTTAAAGCAGGCGAGACAGTAATTGTCAGGCTTGGAGACGGACGCCAGCAAGCCTTCAATGGTCAGATAATGCAGAGAATCAAGATTGAGCAGACCGGGCAACGCCTCCAGCGGATGATTGGCGGCCACAAGCTCACCCCGGGAAGAGAAGTTGATCCCATAAAAACAGGGGAAGCGCAGCGGCGGACAGCTTACGCGGAAATCCACTTCCAGCGCACCGAGTTCACGCAGCTTCACTACGCGCGTCTGAACGGTGGTCCCGCGAACAATGGAGTCGTCGACGATGCAGATGCGGCGGTTCTTGATCATGGAACGCACGGGGTTCAGCTTCACGCGAACGCCGAAGTTGCGCATGGTCTGGGAAGGCTGAATGAACGTACGCCCAACGTAATGGTTGCGGATATAGGCCTGCTCGTAAGGAACGCCTGCGGCCTGCGCGAAACCGATGGCAGCATAAACGCCGGAATCAGGGAACGGCATGACCAGTTCGGCGTTGGTGGGCGCCTCCCTGGCCATCTCGTGCCCCATGCGCTTGCGGCACTGGTAGACGTCCTCGCCGAAAACCAGAGAGTCGGGCCGGGCAAAATAAACCAGTTCAAAAATGCACTGCCGTACAGGCACTTCGCCGGCGCCGGGCAGCTTGCAGGAACGGACGTTGTCCCCTTCGACGATGACCATTTCGCCGGGCGCGACATCGCGGATGTATTCCGCCTCAAGCAGGTCGAAGGCGCAGGTTTCGGACGCGAACACGTATGCGTCGTCCACCCTGCCCATGACCAGCGGATGAAAACCATGAGGATCACGCAGGGCCATGAGACGCCCCTCAGAAAGAATCACCAGCGAATAGGCGCCGCGAACACGCTTGCAGGCTTCCATGATGGCCTCTTCAAGCGTCCTGCCCGCAAGACTGTGCGAAATCAGGTGGACAAAGATTTCACTGTCGCTGCTGGTCTGGAAAATCGCGCCGATGTTTTCCAGTTCCTCGCGCAGTTCGGCGGCGTTGGTCAGATTGCCGTTATGCGCCAGCGCCATTTCAATGCCGCGCACCCGCACCACCAGGGGCTGCGCGTTGCGCCGGGCGGAAACGCCGGTGGTGGAGTAACGGACATGGCCTATGGCCATATTGCCCTGCAGCTCCTGCCCGAGGGTCGGTTCGTCATAGACGTCCGGCACCAGCCCCATCCCGGCATGAACATGAATATGCTTGCCGTCGTAGGAAGCGATGCCGGTGCTTTCCTGCCCACGGTGCTGAAGGGCGTACAGACCGAAATAGGCCATTCTCGCTGATTCGGGATGCCCCGATATGCCAAAAACTCCGCACATAACGTACCTTCTCGTTTCAGGGAATTATCTCGGAAACGCCCCGGCCGGGCAGTCCATCCGGACGCCGCATGCAGGGCCGCTGTTCTCCAGCCGCCGGAGCGGCCACACTGTAAACGGACAGGGCAGAGGTCTCCATATTGGATCGCGGCCCAGCCGCTTTGCCCTCTGCCCCATTTAAATCATTCATCTTTTCTTCGCAAGAACGTTCCAGAACGGCTCAGACCCGCCCGTTCTCGTTCCCGCCGGCTCTTTATGCTCAGACTCCGTAATATTCCTGAAGGCTTTTCACATGCACTCCGGCTTCCCGCGCCGCACCGATAGCCCGCGCAATGGCCCGGGCTCCGGACAGCGTGGTGCTGTAAGGCACTCCATAATGCAGGGTGGCCTGCCGGATGGCCTTGGAATCGTGCGCCGTGCGCTTGCCGGACGCCGTGTTGATGACCAGAGCCACTTCGCCGTTCTTGATGAGATCGACGATATTCGGACGACCTTCATAAACCTTGAGCACCCGTGTGGCGGGAA
This sequence comes from Pseudomonadota bacterium, assembly GCA_023403845.1. Lineage (GTDB taxonomy): Bacteria > Desulfobacterota > Desulfovibrionia > Desulfovibrionales > Desulfovibrionaceae > Bilophila. The sequence continues at coordinate 17,831 of JAEYDL010000031.1, read as the reverse complement.
TCCCCTGCCCGGCGAGCAATCCGGCGGTTCCGGCCGTGGCGAGAATGGTAAAGCCGAGGTCCGCGTATTGCCGGGCCACATCCGCCACGAACCGCTTGTCGCGATCGTTCACGGAAATAAAGATCTTGCCGCTGTCGGGAAGCTTCTGTCCCGCGCCGAGCTGCCCCTTGAGGAAAGCCTCTTCGAAGGTGGGCGCGATGCCCATCACCTCGCCGGTGGAACGCATTTCGGGTCCGAGCAGAATGTCCACGCCGGGGAAACGCCGGAAGGGGAACACGGATTCCTTCACCGAAACATAGCCGGTGCGGCGCATGGACCAGGGATCAAGCTCCTTCAGCGTCTTGCCGAGCATGACCTGAGTAGCCAGACGCGGCAACGGCACTCCGGTAGCCTTGGATACGAACGGCGCGGTGCGCGACGCGCGAGGATTGACCTCCAGAATGAAGATCACGCCGTCCTTGACCGCGAACTGGATATTCATGAGGCCCACCACGCGCAGCTCCCGGGCCAGCGCCACGGTCTGCCGCTCGATCTCGGCCACGATGGAAGCGGGCAGCGAATAGGGAGGCAGCACGCAGGACGAGTCGCCTGAATGGATTCCGGCTTCTTCAATGTGCTCCATGACCCCGGCCACATAGACTTCTTCGCCGTCGGACAGGGCATCAACATCCACTTCAATGGCGTTTTCAAGGAACTTGTCGATAAGCACCGGATGCTCGAGCTTCTGCCGTCCAACATGCTGACGGAAGTAGTCGGCCATTTCTTCGTCGTCGTACACGATCATCATGGCCCGGCCTCCAAGCACATAGCTCGGACGGATCACGATGGGATACCCGATACGGTGCGCGATGTCTCTTGCCTCCTCCAGCGTGGTGGCGGTGCCGTTGGCGGGCTGCAGGAGGGACAGCTTCTGCAGCAGGGCCTGAAAACGCTCGCGATCCTCGGCCCGGTCGATGGCGTCCGGGCTGGTCCCGAGAATGGGCACCCCGGCGCGCAGCAACGGCACGGCGAGATTAAGAGGCGTCTGCCCGCCGAACTGGACGATGACACCGTCGGGCCGTTCCTTATCCACAATATGCATGACGTCTTCGAAGGTCAGCGGCTCGAAGTAGAGCCGGTCGGACGTATCATAGTCGGTGGATACGGTTTCGGGATTGGAGTTGACCATGATGGCCTGCACTCCCGCGTCGCGCAGAGCGAAGGAGGCATGGCAGCAGCAGTAGTCGAATTCGATGCCCTGACCAATCCGGTTGGGGCCGCCTCCGAGGATGATGACCTTCTTGCGGTCGCCGGACTCGACTTCCTGCCCCGACTCGTATGTGGAATAGTAGTATGGCGTGTAGGCCTCGAATTCGGCGGCGCAGGTATCCACCAGATAGTAGGTGGGCAGAGTGCCGGTAGCCGTGCGCAGCGCCCGGATATCACCCTCGGGCTTCTTCCACATCTCGGCCAGCTGCCGGTCGGAAAAACCGAACTCCTTGGCCCGGCGCAGCACCGCGACCATATCAGGATTATCCGGCGTCATGGAATTGGCGAGCGCGAAATCGCGGATTTCGCTCTCCATGTCCACGATCTCTCTGATCTGGCGCAGGAACCACGGATCAATATGCGTAATTTCGTACAGTTCCTCGATGGAGAACCCCATCAGCATGGCCTGACGGATGGCGAAAAGACGGCGGGAATTGGGAGTACGCAGATTCGGAAGAATTTCCTCGCGTCCCGGAAGCGGCGCACGGAAATTGCTGCCCAGACCGATGGCCCCTATTTCCAGCGAACGCAGCCCCTTCTGAAGCGCTTCCTTGAACGTGCGGCCGATGGCCATGGTTTCTCCCACGCTCTTCATGGACGTAGTAAGCTCATCCCTGGCCCCGGGAAACTTTTCAAAGGTAAAGCGAGGGATCTTGACCACGCAGTAGTCGATGGTGGGTTCAAAGGAGGCCGAAGTTTCGCGGGTAATGTCGTTGCGCAGTTCATCCAGCGTATAGCCTACGGCCAGCTTGGCCGCAATCTTGGCAATGGGGAATCCCGTAGCCTTTGAGGCCAGCGCGGAGGAACGCGACACGCGCGGGTTCATCTCGATGACCACCAGCTCACCGTCCGCCGGGTTGACACCGAACTGAACGTTGGAACCGCCGGTTTCCACGCCTATCTCGCGCATGATGGCAATGGAGGCGTCGCGCATCTTCTGGTATTCGCGGTCGGTGAGCGTCTGGGCCGGGGCCACCGTAATGGAGTCGCCCGTATGCACGCCCATGGCGTCCACGTTTTCGATGGAACAGACAATCACGCAGTTGTCCGCGGTATCGCGCATGACTTCCATCTCGAATTCCTTCCAGCCGATGACCGACTGTTCGATCATGACTTCGCTCACAGGGCTGGCCGCGAGTCCGTCTCCGGCAATGGATTCGAGATCTTCCATGTTGTAGGCGATGCCGCCGCCCGTACCGCCAAGCGTGAAGGCGGGACGGATGATCAGCGGAAACGGCAGCGAGGCTCCAAGCCGGCGGACGTCGTCCATGGAGTGAGCGATGCCGCTTTCAGGAACGCGCAGCCCGATATTGGCCATGGCCTGACGGAACAGCTCGCGGCTTTCCGCCTTTTCGATCACCTCGGCGCGTGCGCCGATGAGTTCTGTACCGCATTCCTCAAGCACTCCGGACTTGGCCAGAGCCAGGGCCGTATTCAGACCGGTTTGCCCGCCGAGCGTAGGCAGAATGGCACAGGGGCGCTCCTTGCGCACGATGGCGGCCACGGTTTCAGGTTCGATCGGTTCAATGTAGGTTCGGTCGGCGAGTCCGGGATCGGTCATGATGGTCGCTGGATTGGAGTTGACCAGCACCACCTCGTAGCCTTCTTCCTTCAGGGCCTTGATGCCCTGAGTTCCTGAATAGTCGAATTCGCAGGCCTGACCGATGACGATCGGGCCAGAGCCGATTACCATGATCTTTTTGAGATCTGTACGCTTAGGCATATCGCTCCCCGCTGGGCAAGGGTGTTTGGACAAGGATGAATCCCCAGATTCCTACACGCCATTGTGACGGCTGGCAAGCGGAGAATCCCCCGTCTTCCCGCAACAGCCCTGCTTTCGGCACTTTTTTCCCAGATCTTTCCTTTCATCCATGCAAGGGAAAGGCGAAAAAATTCCCCGGAGGACACTTCCGGAGCTTGCCATTTTTCCCAATAGCGTATATGTAATCGATCTTTGGTGCGGACAGTCCGTGCCCACAAGCAAGATTTCTTCGGGCGACCGTCCGAATATATGGAGGATGTCATGTCCAAGCAGTGCGAAATCTGCGGCAAGAAACCGCAGGGCGGCAACTATGTGAGCCACTCCAACATCAAGACCAAGCGCGTGTTCAACCCGAACCTGCAGAACGTGCGCCATCAGTTCGCTAACGGTGAAGTGCGCACTATTTCCGTGTGCACCCGTTGCCTGCGTTCCGGGCTGGTCACCAAGCCCGTCGTGCGCAAGGCCGACTAGGTTCCTTTTGCGGAACGGCCGTTCCGCCAAATGCCTCCGGCATTTGCGTCGGGGGCATTTTTTTGCGTCCTCTTGGCAAACCCGGTCGCGCACCTTACCGTAGAGGAATGAACCGTACCCGCCCCACCCGCATCCGGCGTCCGCCTTCCGGCTCCGGTCGTCCCCCGGCCCGAAGGTATCCTCCGCGCCGTCGACGCCGTCCCCTTTTCCTCCTGCCGCGTCCCGCTGGCATTCCTCGAACCTGGCGGCAGGTCGACGATGGACAAAAACGCGCTGCGCCGCCGTCCGTTCCTCTGGTCGAACAGTGGCTGATGATTCTGGCCTCGCGCGGCATTCCCTACCGCACAGGCGGCCGTCGCCGACTTCGGGTCTATGTTCCCGCGCTGCTTGAGCGGCTGGCCCGTGCCGAACTGGCGGCAGTAGCCGCCGAAACGCGGGAAAATATCTCCCCCATTCCCGTTCCGGCGTACCCCAACGCGCACTGGACGCTGTTCCTTCTTCTGCTGCTTGTTCTCTGGCACGGCATCCGCATGGGATGGAGCTTTCCCGGAACTGTGCCGGGACTGCCTTCTCTGACGCCCGCGGACTGGCTGAAACGGGGGGCCGTGGACGTCTTTCAGGTTTTCTACGAACACGAATGGTATCGCTGCATGACGGCGCTTACCCTGCACGCGGACAGCGAACACCTGTTCAGCAACGTGCTGTTCGGCGCGCCGTTCCTCATTCTGCTGTTCAGGAGAACAGGACTGGGGGTCGGTCTCGTGCTGGTCCTGCTGGCAGGAACGCTCGGCAACATGCTGAATGTTCTGTACCGTCCGGCAGATCACGTCAGCCTTGGCTTTTCCACGGCCCTCTTCGGGACGGTCGGCGCGCTGTCCGGAATTCTGACGCTGCCCGGAACGGCAGGGAACAGAGAAGCGCGCAGACTGTCCTGGCGACGCGGTCTCATGCTGCTGGCAGCCGGAGCGGCCGTTCTCGCCATGCTCGGCACGGAAGGCGCGCGTACCGACTATGCCGCGCACCTGTTCGGTCTGCTCTCCGGCTTTTGCACCGGCGGAATCGCCGCCCTGCTCATCCGTCGTTTCGGCGAACCTTCACCCGGCGCGCAGTGGGCAAGCGGCATTCTTGCGCTGGGCGCTCTGATCTTCTGCTGGCGTCTGGCCCTGTAGCCGCTCCGCCTCGCCCGACGTTACCCTTCGACTATGTGATAACGCTCCCGCTGCCGAGGGTTTTCCAGCATCTTCCGGGTATACTCGTATACGGTGTCGACGCCCAGTGCAGCCATGCAGGGAGGCACATAACCGGCACTGTGGTTTCTTCCCTTCTTTCGATTGCTCGGACATGCGTCAATGAACCGGCAGTCAAAACATCCGGGCGAGGTGGCAATGGAAAGTCCCGTTTCGGAATAGGGGTAGGTCCCTGTCGTCGTATTGCCCGCAAGCGAAAGGACAGGAAGCCCCACGGCCGCCGCCATGTGCACCTGTCCTGTATCCACGGAAACCAGCAGATCCAATTTTCGCATCAGCGCAGCGCATTCGTCAAGCGTCGTCGTTTCCGCGATGCAGATATCCACTCCTGAAAACTTTTTCAGACGCTCGGCCTGGAGTTTGTCCGCTCCGGGACTGACGCACATGACAAGCTGATTGCCGTCCGCCGCCAGCCGCTGAATCAGGGCAATGCAGGAAGATTCCGGCCATGAGGAGAACCCGGAAGGCGAACAGGTGAAGCAAAGGCCGATTTTTCTCCCCGGATTCCTGAAGAAAAAGTCAAATCGGCTGATGTCCATATTCCGAGAGAGAGAGAGAGAGAGAGAGAGAGAGAGGATTCCCGCGCCCTGCCGAAAAATCCGGTCACAATGCTCTGATACCACTCAACAACATGCGTATTCCAGACAGAACCCGTCGGAATGACATGTGTGCAATACGCGCTGATTTTGCTGCCTGCTCCGCCGAGATCATGCGACGGGCACACCCGTACCGGAATGTTCGACAGCCACCTTATTCTGCGGACGGCACCAACCGATTCTCCGAAGAAAAAAACAGCATCGTATTTTCCTGCTCGCCAGCGAAGCGCATCCATGGTCTTGTGCAGGCTTTCCAGCCTGCCGGCATGAGGCCGTGCAAAAACATGATCAACGATTCCAGGATATGAAACGATCGGAGCGCATACGGGGGGAACGACCAGATCAATCTGCGCATCGGGACACGCTGCTCGAAGCGATTTCATCGCGGCTGAAGCCATAATGACGTCGCCGATATGGTGCCTGTTGATCACAAGAATTTTCTTTCCGGAAGTTCCCATATTTTCTCCCCGCAATCTTCTGCAGTCCCCAAAGGCTTATTGCTGTGTCCCGTCCCTCTCCGCTCCGTTCACGCATGCTCCCAGCACGATGCCAAGCATGGTGAATCCTGTGGAAACCCACCAGGTACGGTAAAAATCGTGTCCGGCAAAACCGACGATAAGGAAACCAAGCCATCCAGCCCAGAAAAGAGCCGTCAAACGCCAGTAAACGCTTTTTCCAGACTGCTGCTCAAGTCTGACGGCCTGACGAATGCGTCGGAACGGCCACAGAGTCATTACAGCCAGAAAGCACGCTACGCCCAGAAAACCGACTATCCCGCCATCAACGAGCAGTTGCAGATAAATATTGTGCGGGTGCTGCATCTGACCTTCCTGAATAATCAATCCCTGATCAAGGTAGGCGGGCGCAAAGGTTCCCCCTCCCCACCCCAAAAAGGGAGACGCGAGAAACGTCTTCCAGGCTGTTGTCCAGATAGGGATTCTGCCGTCCGCCAAAATGCGCTCGAAGCTGACTCTTTCCGGCCCGAAAAACAAAAGCAGCACGACCGCCGCGACCGGCAGCAGGAATACTTTCCAGCCGGCTTTTCGAAACAGCACAAAGCAACAGACGATATACAGCCCTCCTACTAGGGCAAGATAGCCGATGCGGGCCTGAGCACCGATCCATAGGAAAAAGGCAGGAGAAAGACACAGCAGGGTCAGCAGAAATTTCCATATGATCCGTTCTGTTTGCCAGAGAAACCAAATGCCCAGAGCAGGAAGGCAGAGCATCCCCATATAGTTACCCACGCGGTAGGTGCCCAGAGATCCAGTCAGCCTGCCTCGCAGGATCGCAGTATGCTGTATCAGATCATAGCCCGTAACAAACTGCCAGATGCCATCCAGCCCTTCGTAGAGGGCCGTGCCCGCACAGGCCCAGACAAGTCTGCGCAGATCCCGCTCATTTCGAATGCACTCCATGCCTATGAACGGTAAAAGGTATCCACGATAAAAATTGGGCGACATCGTTCTCAGACTGAGCGCAAACCATTCCGACAAAACAAGCTGCAACCCGATGCAGGCAAAAAAAAGCAAAAAAAACTTTTTGACCGGCAAACGATGGAGAACGCAATTTTTCCAGTCTATCAGGTAAAGCCAAAGCAGGAGCAGGAAACAGAATATGGGCAGGGAAACCTGAAAAAACCTGCCCAGAGGGAAGGTGACGATGGAACACAAAAACATCCAAAAAAGTAAGGATCTGACCTGTATGGGAGATGTTTTCTTTATTATTTTTAAAATATGAGAAAAAATTTTCACTTTTATATATCCTGTATTTTAACTAGATAAAATCTAACTTATTGCTACAGCTATACCATAAATTAAATACTTTTCCTACTCAGTATCCCTTCTCTTTTAATAAATTTGTATATAGTAAATCCAACCTGTTTGCCATATTTTCTATAGAAAAGTGCTCAAGAGAGAGAGAGAGAGAGAGAGAGAGAGAGAGCGTGATTGCAACGCAGTTTTAAGGGCAGATGAGATCGAAGTAAAATCTTCACTAAAAAAAATTCGCTGATAGTATAATGCAATTTCTTGAATGGATTTTGATTTTCTTGCGAGAACAGGCAAGCCAAACGAGGCTGCTTCAAGAATGACAGTAGGCATTCCTTCTATATAAGGATCTGATGTATAGATAAAGGCATCAAATTGTGGATAATATTCTTGTACAGATTTACGTGAACCTATGAACAAAATTTTATTTCCATCTCCTATGCGTAGCGCACGTTCTTTTAGATGTTTTACATATTCCTCAGGTCCATCTCCAATGATAACTATACGAAAATCTATATTTGATTTTTGAAAACTTTCTCCCCATTGAATGACATGCTCCAGTCCTTTTCCAGGAACAAGTCTTCCGACAAATCCAAGAACGAGTTCATTATCTTTTATTCTATATACACTTCGAAGATTATCCATTATAACAGTATCTTTTGAACAAAAGGGGATACCATTATGAACAAGTGCAAACTTATCTTTGGGAACAAACATATTTTTTCTATAGTTATCATACATTTCTTGACTAATAGTAATAATTCTATCAGCAAAAAATCTAGCAACAAAACTCTCTTCAATATTTTGCTTAAATCTTCCAAGTTTATTTGAAGAATACCAGTGAAAGCCATTTGAATGTATCTGCGTTATACATACGGGTACACCGGCCAGCCTTGCGGATATAGGACAAAAAATATTTGGGCTGTGCGAATGAGAATGAACAATATCAACACGATATTTAGTAAAAAAATCTGTATAATCTTTTATTGTTCGATAATTAAACCGACCATAACTTTTCAGGACATGAGTATGAATTCCTTTTGAGGACAAATATTCAAACAACTCGCCCATATTTTTGTAAACAATTAAATGAACTGTATATTTTTCAGCAAGCAAAGGTAGAACACGGGAAAGTAACGATTGAACACCTCCTATTCCCATATTATTTGTAACACAAGCAAGTGTCTTTTTATTCATAAAACTCTATCCTTATGTCAAAAGATCTTTCATCCAACATTCTAACTCATCTGCTTTACAATCAATATTAAAAAGATCTCTGCATGCCTCTCTGGAAATATTACGTAACTCAACCAATTTTTTATCTGAAAGTACCAAGGCTTCTTTGATTCTTTCCGCGAAAGCCCTCGCGTCAGCCTCATAGGGCAAAACCCAGTTGCGGAGCGAATCTGGAATAACCTCTCGGACGCCGCCCACATTGCGGACGATGGGCAGAAGTCCCGCCGCCATCGCCTCCAGCTGCGTATTGGGGAGTCCTTCTCGCAGAGAGGCCAGCAGAAAAATATCTCCTGTTTGCAATTCTCCCATAATATTGAAAGAAAAGCCATGCCAAAAAACCCGTTCCCCAAGTCCCAGTTCTCTGGAGAGCCGTTGCAACGCCTCTTCGCTCTTGCCGACGCCCCAGACATGGAGTTCAAAGGACATGTCTCCGATTAAGGCCAGCGCACGGAGCAGCGTTTCGTGTCCCTTGTCGGGCTGGAGCTGCTGCGTGGCGATCAGGCGGCGGGGCGAGTGCGTCTCCAGCGGCGTATCCGTGGCCTTTTTCCCGTTCAGAATCACATGCACGTCTTCGGAGCGGACATAGGGCAGGCTCCGGACGAAACCGTCGGCGATATACCGGCAGGGGCACAGAAAGCGCGGCCTGATCCACCGATGCAGCAGTCTGGTCTTCAGTCTGCACGGAATATCCCCTGGCAGCCCCACCCGCTGCACTACCGGAATTCCCAGGAGCTTCGCCGCCACGCCTGCAGTAGACAATTCTTTTTCAATGTTGACGATAACGATGTCGATCGAACGTTTTCTGAATTCGCGAAGGAAAAAAGCCACCGTCGCCGGATTCAGATCCGCGCCGAAATGGACCTCTTCACCATGTCCCGTGCGTTCCCGGACCTGCGTGACGAATTCGGGCTGACGCGCGTAGGAAAAAACCCGGTTTCCCCGTTGCGAGAGCAGTTCGGCGAACTGAAGATACCATGTCTTGACTCCGCCCCACTTCCGGGTCGCATTGACGAAGGCAATATTCATTCTGCCCCCGCACCAAGAATCCGGCAACCGTCCTCGGTGACCAGAACCATATGTTCCCAGCGGATGCCGCCCCAGTCTGCATAATAAAGACCGGGTTCCACCGTCACGACCATGCCCGGCTGAAGGATGGTCGCATTCCGGCTGTTCAGGCTCGGTCCCTCGTGCGTTTCCAGCCCCACGCCATGCCCGAGTCCATGCGTGAAGGCTTCGGCGACGCCAAGCTCCTCAAAGCGGCTTCTGGCTTCACGATACACATCGCACGCGGCGACGCCGGGACGAATGGCCGCGATGCCGCGCCGCTGCGCCTCCTGTACGGCTTCCAGAGTCCGCAAAAATCTCTCGGAAGGATGCGCCCCCACCCAGAATGTGCGGGTCTGATCCGAACAATAGGCGTCCATTCGGCACCCCACATCAATCAGCACCAGCTCATCCTCACGCAGCACCTCCTGCCGTGAAGGGATATAGTGAGGCAAGGCCGCGTTACGCCCGGCACCCACTATGCTGGCAAAGGCAAGTTCCTCCGCACCGTTTTCCCTGAAAAACTTCTCGATGCCCCACGCCGCGTCCGCCTCGGAAAGCCCAGGAGAAAGAAAATCGGGCAGCCAGTTCATCAGTCGCTCGTTCAGGGCGCAGGAAGCCTCCATGCGTCGAATTTCTTCAGGTTCCTTGACCAGACGCAGCCGCTCGATCAGGCCGTCAGCCCGGGCAAGACGACCGCTTCCTGCCTTTTCCGCGAAACGTTCATGGAACGGCAACGTTACGGCTTCGGCCTCAAAACCGATCTTTTCCCCTGAACCGATCAGCCCCGCGACGAGTTCTCCGATTTCCCCCGCCGGATCGGAACCATAAATGCAGATGCGATCCTCATCCCACAGGCGTCGGGCCGCATCCAGATAGCGCGCGTCCGTACATATCCAGTCCCTGCCGTCAGCCACGATCAACAGACGTCCGGCACTTTCGTTGAGCTGCGGATCGTGCAGTTCAAAGCCCGAGAGATAGTATCTGTTGGCAGCATGGCTGACCAGCAGCGCGGCGATTTCCCGTTCACGCATCAGCCCGCGCAGCCGCTCCCGACGCTGTTCGAAGACAAGAGCATTCATTCTATCCGCCCTCCGAATCAAAACTCCGGGCCAGGGTCCGAAGAAACTATTTTAATGAACAATACCACCAAGCAGCATCAAAAGAGACGCCGGAGGCCTCCCGTCCGGGAGACGTCCGGAAAGCGCCTCAGTCAAGCAGTCTGTGCGTCTTCTCGAACAACGTCTCCAGCACGCTGTTCGACAGAAGCATGCCCTGTCGGGTGAGGGAAAGCCGCAGCTCTCCCCTTTCCGCAAGCTCTGCCAGCCCATGCCGGATCAATTCGCGTACGAACGCTCCGTGATCCGCCAGAAAATCCCTTCCAGTACACTCCCTGTAAAGAGACAGAGGGAGTCCGTCGGTCGTCCGCAGACGCAGCATCATCGTTTCCAGCGTCCTGACGACGGCATTCAGCGTTTCACGATCAGAACTGACGGCTCCCTGCCGGACCTGCCGTGTCCAGACGGCGACATCCGCGGGGTTGGTCCACCGTGCATCCTTCAGGGTGGATGTCGCGGAGGGTCCCAGTCCCAGATATTCCCTGCCCTCCCAATACCCCAGATTATGGCGACAGCGAAAGCCTTCCCGCGCATAATTGGAAATCTCGTACTGCCGGAGGCCTGCCTTTTCCAGAATATCGGCACAATCCGCAAACATGGCCGCCAGGTTCTCCTCATCCGGCAACGCGACTCCCGGCCCGGCCATCGGCGTTCCCGGTTCCAGCGTCAGCCCGTAGGCCGAAACATGCTCCGGCTCAAGGCCGGCTGCGGCACGCAACACGGTTCGCCACTGTTCCGGCGTCTGTCCCGGCAGTCCCCACATCAGATCGATATTCAGATTGACGCACCCCGCTGCGCGTACAGCCCGCACCGCCTGTACAGCCTCCGAAGCCCGGTGCAGCCGTCCAAGCTCCCGCAACTGCCTGTCGTCCAGCGTCTGCACGCCCAATGAAATCCGATTGATCCCCGCGGCAAGAAATTCCCGTACCCTCTCCCGCGCATGAAGCGAATCAGGGTTGGCCTCCATACTGATCTCTGCATCCGGCGACACGTCAAACAGGGTGCGGATCTCATCCAGCACACGCCGAACCCAGACGGGTTCAAGCAGGCTGGGCGTCCCGCCTCCCCAAAAAATCGTCTCCACGCCGCAGGCGCTTCCTTCCTCCTTCAGTCGCGCATGCCAAAAACGCAATTCCGTCAGCAGCGTTTCGACATAATCCAGCATTCTCCCTTCCTCGCCGAAGGCCAGAGACTCGGATGCAAACGCGCAATAGCGGCATTTTCGCCGACAGAAGGGAACGTGAATGTATATCAGCATGTCTTGTCCCCACCTTGCCGAAAGACATTTTCTTCCGAACCCGCAACCTATCTTTTTTCCTTGTGCGACACAAACGGATTAAGCGGGGCCTTTCGGGCCGGATTCAAGATTTCGCTTCTCGCTGTCTGCAATTTTCCGCAACACATTCATTTCACGGGGACGACAAGAAAAAACGCCTGCCGGGCTTCCCAAAAACTGCAGCGCGAACCGACGCTGCCCTCTCCACAAAAGACTTTACACTGCCATGCAGGGCGGATACACTATTCTGCGGACGAATGCGCCGCGAAAAGGCGCGTCTTGAAAACAGCGCTACGGAAGCCATAATGAAAGCCGCTCGTCATTTTTTGCAGTTCTTGCGCCGTCCCGGCAATCCCGATGCGGAAGCGGCTCCGTTTTCGTTCCGTTTTCTTTCCCCGTTGGCAACAGCGGGTTTTTTTTTGGAATTCTGACCACCGGACAACCCGGCCGCCCCGATCGCCGTTCCCGTTGAATCCACCCGGAATCACCTCCGGCGGAGGACTCCGGATCGGCCCTCACAGTCAACCCAAGAAAGTCGCCATGGAACAGGAAAACTCTTTTCACTGGACACGCAAGGACCTGTTGGATGTAGACGTGTTGTCGCGGGAAGAACTTTTTTTCCTCCTCGATACCGCCGCCAGCCTGCACGAAATCAATTCCCGACCGGTCAAAAAGGTGCCTACCCTCAAGGGGAAAAGCATCGTGCTCTTCTTTGCCGAACCGAGCACCAGAACCAAAACCTCCTTCGATGTGGCGGGCAAGCGCCTCTCCGCGGATACCTTCGCGCTGGCCACCAGCGGCTCCAGCCTGCAAAAGGGCGAAAGCCTCAAGGATACCGTGCTCACTCTGCAGGCCATGAATCCGGACGTCATCGTCCTGCGGCACTCAATCAGCGGAGCGGCCCAGTTCATCGCGGACCATCTGCGCTGCGGCGTTATCAATGCTGGAGACGGATGGCATGCCCATCCTACGCAGGCGCTGCTGGACAGTTTCGCGCTGCGTCAGGTCTGGGGGAATGACTTCGCCGGAAAGAATCTGCTTATCGTCGGCGATACGGCGCACAGCCGCGTCTTTCGTTCCAACGTCCATCTGCTCACCAAACTCGGCGTCAAAATCCGCGTCTGCTCGCCCCGTACCCTGCTGCCAGCGGGCATCGACAACTGGCCCGTGGAGGTCTGTTCCGACCTGTCTCAGGCGGTAAGGGACATGGACGCCGTCATGTGTCTGCGCCTGCAGCTGGAACGGCAGCAGGCCGGTCTGCTGCCGGATCTGCGCGAATACTCCCGCCGTTTCTGCCTCTCCCCAGGACACATGGAACTCGCCAAACCGGGCGCGCCCGTGCTGCACCCCGGTCCCTTCCTGCGCGGCCTCGACCTCAATTCGGAACTGGCGGACAGCGCCCAGTCCCTTGTCCTTGATCAGGTGGCCGCCGGCGTCGCCGTGCGCATGGCCGCCCTTTTCCTCCTCGCAACCCGTATTCAGGGGTAACTTTTCAACCGCCGGAGCCTGCTCATGTCTCTCCTGTTTATAAAGAACGCCCGTTACCTGGGCAAAGCCGTCGATCTGCTGGTCTGCAACGGCAAGGTGGAAGCCCTGCAACCCGCCGGAACCATCCGCGCACCCGAAGGAGCCGACCTGCATGACGCCGCCGGGCATATCCTCTTCCCGAGCTTCATCGACGTGCATACGCACCTGCGCGAACCCGGATTCGAATGGAAGGAAACGGTGGCCAGCGGCCTTGCCGCCGCCGCCCACGGAGGATTCGGCGGCGTGATGTGCATGGCCAATACGGCCCCCGTCAACGACGACGCGGCCGTCACCAAGCAGATTCTCGCCGCCGGAGCGGCGAGCTGGCCGAACGGTCCCCGGGTTTATCCCATTGGAGCCGCCACGGTCGGTCTCAAGGGCGAGGAACTCGCCCGCATCGGCGAACTGGCCGAAGCCGGATGCGTGGCCATATCCAACGACGGTCGCCCTGTGGGCGATACGGAAATCTTCCGGCGGGTCATGGAGTACGCCGCCGATTTCGGCCTTACGGTCATCGACCATTGCGAGGATCCCTGGCTGGCTCGCAAGGCGCAGATGAACGAGAGCTTCACCAGCGGTCGCATGGGGCTCAAGGGACAGCCCGACGTGGCCGAAACCATTCAGGCTTCCCGCAGCATCCTGCTGGCCGAATATCTGGATCTTCCCGTGCATATCGCCCATGTTTCCGCCAAGCGGACGGTGGACGTCATCGCCTGGGGCAAATCCCGCGGCGTCAAAGTCACTGCGGAAACCACGCCTCACTATCTGACCCTCGACGATACAGCCGTACTCGGCTACAACACGCTCGCCAAGGTCAACCCGCCTCTGCGCAGTCCCGCCGACGTGGCCGCCCTGCGTGAAGCCGTCAAAACCGGCGTCATCGACATGCTCGCCACGGACCATGCCCCGCATGCTGCCCACGAAAAGGAAGTGCCCTTTAATGAAGCGCCCAACGGCTTCACCGGCATGGACCTTGCCGTGCCCGTCACCTATGGTCTGGTCAGGGAAGGTGTTCTGACCGAAGCCGACCTCATTCGCCTCTGGGCCACGGAACCGGCCCGCGTATTCAGACTGCCCGTCAACACCTTCGAGACAGGCTCTCCCGCAGACTTCTTCCTGTTCGATCCCGATCTCGAATGGACGGTCACCCCCGAAACGCTGTACTCCAAGAGTCATAATACGCCGTGGCTCGGACAGACCATGAGAGGACGCGTCGTCGCCCACTGGATCGGCGGCATGCAAGTCGCATAACGCCAGCGCCAAGGGGGCGGGACGCTGTTTCGCCCCTTCTTTCCGCTACAGGCTGAAATCCGTCACGCCTTCTCTCCGGACGGACTTCACGGCGGCGTCCCCGCGGGAAGGCTCGTCTTCCGCATCCGGCCCCTTTGCCCTCGGGTTCCGCCTCCTTCGCAAGGGTTGCGCCGGATGCCGGGATACCGTATTTCTTCCCCGAACCGTCAATTCCGCATTCGCGGCGCAGGGAGTCCTTTCGATGGCGCAACGTACCTTTCACATCCTGACCTTCGGCTGTCAGATGAATGTCAACGATTCATCGTGGCTGGCCCGCGCGCTCCGGCAACGCGGCTTTGCGGAGACGTCTCTGGACAAGGCGGGCGTCGTCATCCTGAACACCTGTTCGGTGCGCGACAAACCGGAACAGAAAGTCTATGCGGCGCTCGGCCGCATCAAATATGAAACTCGCCGCACTCCCGGCGCGTTTGCGGTCGTTGCTGGTTGCGTGGCCCAGCAGATCGGAGACGGCTTTTTTGATCGTTTTTCTCAGGTCCGCCTCGTGGTGGGCGGCGATGGACTCGCCATGGCGCCCGACGCCATCGAACGTCTCTGCGCCGATCAGACCCTGCGTCTCAATCTGACGGACTTTACCGAAGTCTATCCCGAACGCGACCCGGCCCTTCCCGCCAGCGGAGGCGGCGTACCGCCCGTAGCCTACGTCAATATCATGCAGGGCTGTGACAATTTCTGCGCCTACTGCATCGTGCCCTTCACCCGGGGACGCCAGAAATCACGCGATGCGGCCGCCATTCTTGATGAATGCCGCACCCTCATCGCCAATGGCGCCAGGGAAATCACCCTGCTCGGCCAGAACGTCAACGCATACGGACTCGACGGGCACGCTCGCGGCAATCTGTCCTTCGCGGATCTTCTGCGCCGGGTGGCGGAACTTCCCGGACTCGCGCGCCTGCGCTTCGTCACGCCGCATCCCAAGGATCTTTCTCCTGAAGTCATCTCCATGTTTGGAGAACTGCCCAACCTCTGTCCGCGTCTGCATCTGCCGCTTCAGGCAGGTTCGGACCGGGTTCTGGCCCGGATGGGACGCAAGTACGACATGGCCCGCTTCATGCATCTTGTCGACGAACTGAGGGCAGTCCGGCCCGACATCGCCCTGTCCACCGATCTTATCGTCGGCTTTCCCGGCGAAACGGAGGAACAGTTTCAGGAAACCCTCGACGCCGTGCGCAGAGTCAACTTCATGTCCAGTTTTTCCTTTTGCTACTCCGACCGCCCGGGCACGGCGGCCAGCCGGATCATCGACAAGGTCGATCCCGCTGAAAAGGCGCACCGCCTTGAACGGCTGCAGGCCCTGCAGGAGGAACTCTCCACGGTCTGGCTTCAAGGCCGGGTCGGCTGTGAAACCGAACTGCTGCTTGAAGGAACCAGCCGCAAGCAGGACGCGGAAAATGGAGAAAGCTGGCAGGGACGCGATCCGTGGGGAGATGCCGTGAACGTGATGCTTCCCTCCGGGACCGGAGCGGCCGGACAAATCCTGCCCGTACGCATCGTCGCCGCCAAAAAGCACTCCCTCGTCGGCGAGGTGCTGCCGCGCTAGCAGCTCTTCCCCCGATTTTTCCCCTCAGGGATCTCCGGGCCGAAGACAACGGAAAGCCTCCCGGAAACCGCCGGAAGGAGCATGCCATGTTCGACTTTCACATTCATGTCAGCAGCGCGGGCGAGTCCGGACTTCTGCCCACGGAAGCCATTCGTCTGGCCCGTTGCGCCGGATTCCGTGCCGTGGGACTTGTCCTCCGCGCAGACCCTTCGACGCTGTCTCTGCATCTGCCCTCGCTTGTCCCGCTGGTCAGAACCTGTTCCCTCTACGCCAACATTGAAGCCTTCGCAGGGGTCGAACTCGTCCATGTGCCGCCGGCGCTGCTGCCTGACGCCGTGGCCGAAGCCCGCAGCCTCGGAGCCGCACTCGTGCTGGCGCATGGAGAAACAATCCCGCGCAAGCCCGTCGAGGCCGTGGAGCTGGGCACCAACTTCGCGGCCATTGAGGCTGGTGTGGACATTCTCGCCCATCCCGGTCTGATCACGCCGGAAGATGCAGAACGCGCCGCTGAAAAAGGCGTGCTGCTTGAACTGAACACGGCGCCGGGCCACAGTCTTGCCAACGGGCATGTCGCGACCATGGCCCGGCGCTTTGGCTGCGGTCTTGTTCTCGGTTCGGATGCAGATTCATCCGAATTCTTCCAGTCTCCAGAGGCTGCCCAGACTTTCCGCAGGGCGGCCGCCATCGGAGCCGGACTTGACGAGGAAGGCATCAGCGCCCTGAACGCAGCCTCACGCTCTCTGGTCCAGCGTCTGCTCCGCCCCTGACGGCAGGAAAGGTCCACACCGAGGGGCGGGTTTCTGGTGCTATTTCGCGGCGGAAGCGGCAGCCTCCTCGATCCGCGCGCGGATATATCCGCGCATGGCCGCATCATTCTCATCCAGATTGAAACAGCAGGCATCCTCGCCCAGCAGGCCTCCGGGCACAAAATCACCCAGCTCGTCGGGGTCGGCAATCATGTCCGCATAAAAACATACGGAAAGCCAGCGAGCCTCCGGCTCGTCATCCACCACATCCACCATGACGAACAGGGACCGGCCTTCCTGCTTCTCATGAACGGCGCGCAGTGAATAGCTCACCCCCGGCCTCGCCTTAAAGTCCAGTCGCACGCCGGCCCGGGCATCAAGCAAATCCATGTACTCGACAAAGGCTCCTCTGACCTGCAGGGGATCTTCCGTCCAGCCCTGCAACAGGGCTTCCACCTCATTCCGCACAGTTGCATCAATCATCGCATTACTCCGAAAGTTGCATGACGCACGCTTGTCCGCTGCGGACAAACGGCGGCAAGGTCCGCCTTGACTACCGTTTCCATAGCTCACTTCTCCGTTTTTGCAAGCAGGAAAACTATCGTGCCGGAATCGGCGGCAGCAGATTCAAATCATCTTGCATGACTAGGTATTTGCTCAGGCTCTTCCCCTGGGATGGAAGCAGATCGAGAATTTACATTTGTGCACATCTGTACTAGACCTCTAAAAAAATCAGAGGTCCGCCATGCAGTTCAACCGTTTCCTTTCCCTGTATCTCCTCATAGCGGCATGCTGTGGAATACTATATAATTATGATCTGTTCACAACCAGATCATTCCTGGAAATCCTCTAC
Source organism: Pseudomonadota bacterium (assembly GCA_023403845.1). Classification (GTDB taxonomy): domain Bacteria; phylum Desulfobacterota; class Desulfovibrionia; order Desulfovibrionales; family Desulfovibrionaceae; genus Bilophila. The sequence goes on along the minus strand of JAEYDL010000031.1, from coordinate 90 downwards.
GGCTTCTTTCTGTACTCCTCGTTGTTCATCAGCATATTCATGGCCTTCACGCTGTCAAAAAAAACAGGAAGTATAGGCATAATCCTGTTC
>JAEYDL010000010.1 GCA_023403845.1 Pseudomonadota bacterium | reverse complement strand
TTAGCCTTGAAGTCAGTGGCTTGAGAAGCCGAGGCTGGATTTGGGAAAAAACCGAGGCTGACCCAAAGCATTTTATTTCTATAATATAATGAATTTATTTTTGTTTTTATGAAAATGGGAAAAGTCTCTTCTTCCTGTCCTGAAATTCCTTGGACGACGCATGAGCCAGTTTCGATGGCGCTGCCGTCAAAATATGAAAATCGAGATGGACCGAAACAGAGGAATTGCCCCCCGGGACTCGTTATGCTAGGAGATAGGGAAGTCCGTCAGACAGGTTGGAGAACATTCTTCCCCGAATCGGTGCAGGCTGCCGCTGCACGTCGAAGCCTTGGAAAGAAGAAATTTTCCAGTCTTGAGGATAGTGTTCCGGGCCGAGGCGTTCAGCGTCGCCTTCGTGCATGCGAAGCGGATCGGAATGAAAACTTGCCCCGAGGGGCGTATCTGGAGGTTTTTATGCGGTACATCAAATATATTGCCCTGTGCGTGCTGGCCGCCTCGCTGCTTGCCGTGACCGGCTGCGCCAATATCAGCGGAAGCGCCTATTCCGCTGATCAGACGCGCAGCGCCCAGACCGTTCAGTATGGAACGGTCAAATCCGTGCATGAGGTGCAGGTAGAAGGCGATACCAATGGCGGCCTCGGCGCCGTTGGCGGCGGCGTGGCCGGCGGTGTGCTCGGCAGTCTGGTCGGTGGTGGAAGCGGACGTACCGTGGGTGCGGTTGTCGGCGCTCTGGCCGGAGCCGGACTTGGCTATGCCGGAGAAAAGGCCATAACCAAGCAGAACGGACTTGAGATCGAGGTGGAACTCGATAACGGTCAGATCCTTTCCATCGTTCAGGGCAACGATCAGGTCTTTTCCGTGGGCGAGCGGGTGCGCGTGCTGCGTGCCAGTGATGGTCGCGCCCGGGTATCGCGGTAATTTTTTGGAGCGCGGAGACGCCGCGCAAGCATCTTTTGCGCAACCATAGCCGCCGTTCCCGAAGTGTGCGGCAGCGGCGGGAAAAACAAGGAGCATTCATGCTGGATCCCAAACAGTGCGTTCTCTTCAGCGGCGGCGCCGCCGGGACGGAGCAGTTCTTCGGCGCTCAGGCCGAAGCCTGGGGCATTGAGGAAGTCAACTACAGCTTTGACGGCCACCAGATTGAGCGCAAGCGCGGTGTGCGCGTTCTCACCACTGAAGAGCTGTCCCTCAAGGACGTGAGCCTGACCTATGTTTCCCGCCTGATGGGCCGGGAGTTTACTCGGGCTCCCCTGTTCCGCAAGGTGTTGCAGTCCATCTGCTGGCAGGTCAGCAGCGGACAGGAAGTCGTGGTGGTGGGAAGCATCCAGCCCGACAATACTGTGAAGGGCGGTACCGGCTGGGGCGCTGAGTTCGCCAAGATCTGCAACAAGCCGCTGCTTGTTTTCGATCAGGAACAGGATGCCTGGTTCCGCTGGAGCAATGACGCATGGGTGAGGGAAGAAGAGCCCGTTATTCAGCGGACGCACTTTACCGCAACCGGCACCCGTTTCCTTGAGCCTAATGGGCGCAAGGCCATTGCCGATCTGTTCGCCCGTTCCTTCAATCGTTAGATTGGCGATTCCGCGGAATTTTCGCGGAATCTGCCGTGTCCCGGAAGAGACGCGACACGGTTGCCATGTTTCGGAAGCCATCCTGATTCAGGATGGCTTTTTTACCATTTCTCCTTCCGGTGTTCCTTCCCTTTCGCCCGGGAAGAGGAAGGCGTTTGATATGGGGAATGGGAAGCATGCCTGTTCTCCTGATGCGGAAACGAACTTGAGAGCATACGTCTCCTGAAGACCTGCGGAGCGGACGGCATGACGAGGCGGCTTTTTTCGATAGCGTTGCAGTCCGTTCTTTAACGATTATGGAAAAATGCGATGAAACAGCTTTCCACACTCGGTGATGCGATAGGGCCTCTTGCCGGTTTTTTTGCCTTTTTATGCTGGGGAGGGCTGGTTCTGTTCTGGAAGCAGCTTGAATCCGTTCCGCCTTTTGAAGTGCTCTGTTACCGCATTTTGTGCTCGCTGCTTTTCGTGACGCCTGTGATTCTGTTCGTCGGACGCTGGAAAGAGGTGCGGGCAGTCTGGTGGGCCCGCAAGACGCTGCTGACGCTCATGCTCAGTTCGGGAATTGTGGGACTGAACTGGTTCCTGTACATCTGGGCCATCAGCCGGAACATGGTGCTGGAAGCAAGCCTCGGCTATTACATCAATCCATTGGTCAATGTGCTTCTTGGGTTCGTCTTTCTGGGAGAACGCCCGACGCGCCTGCAAACGGCGGCCATTGTGCTGGCCACGATCGGGGTCAGCTGGAGCGTGTTCAATCATGGCTATTTCCCGTGGCTGGCCTTCGGTCTGGCCATTACCTTCGCCCTGTACGGATTGTTGCGCAAGACTGTTCAGGTGGAATCGCTGCCCGGACTGTTCTGGGAGACGGTTTTTCTGTCTCCCCTGGCCGGAGGCTGGGTACTGTGGCTGGCAGGCAACGGAGAGGGCTTCCTTGCCCATCCCGTCCCGGAGATCGGAATTTTCCTGCTGCTTTCGGGACCTGTGACTTCAATTCCTCTGATCTTGTTTGCTTTTGCGGCACGGCACATGCAACTGATGACGCTGGGACTGATGCAGTACGTTTCTCCCACCGGGACATTTCTGATCGGCGTCTTTCTTCTCCATGAGCCATTGCATGGGGAAACGCTGGTGACATTTTGCTTCATCTGGGCGGCATTGGTTCTCTATACTCTGGAAAGCCTGAGGATTGCCCGATCCGCCGTGCGGTAAATCAGAAAACGAGAGGACAGGGCCTGCCCGGCAGAGACTCGCAGCGGTTTTTCCGCGTCGGCTGGCATTCGTCTTTTTGGGGCCGTCCGGTCCGGCTTCATTTTTTTGCCTTCTCTGAGTCGGGCAGACAGGTTGTGGGAAGACCCCGGGGGCGTTCTTGCGCCTGTCAGGGACGTTCGGCGGAAATTTGGGATGCCGTGGAAATGAACATGCCCCGGTTTTACCGGGGCATGTGGGCGCGCACAGAATGGAAAAAGGAATATACTGGTGAGCGGATAGGCTCGTCTGGGAGGTAGAGCAGACGCCGCCTGTTCGTCCGGGGGAGACCCGGGGCAGAGCTTGGCGTTAAAGGGAAATCTTAGTGCACTCTCTTGAGTTCATATCCCAGTTCTTCGGCAATATGCTCGAGAGGAAGGATGTTGCCGGTGACCTTCATGATATCGACAAGCGTTTCGGCGCCAAGCTTGGCGCCCTCGTCGTAGGGATTCACTTCGCGCAGAAGGGTGGAGTAGGGTTTGCCTACGGCCGCGGCAATATTTTTGGCTCCAAGGCCGCTTTCAAGAACAAGTTCGTGGACAGTAGAGATGAGATTGGCAGACATGGTGTCCTCCTTATTGTTTGTACGCTCAAACAGTGAGCACCCTGTTCTACTTATACTGGATTCTCACACAAGAACAAGCGCGTTAGAAATATAGATCGGTTTATAGTATACTATATTGATATAATAGTATTATACAGGATTTAAGATTTTCAGGTGACACTGGCGGCCATGTGATCCCTGCCGTCAGAGGAGTCCCGACCTGCGAAATGGCGTCGAAAAAGTGGGTCAGGCTTCGACACAAGGTTGAACAGCCGTCAGGCAAGAAAGGGCTATTGGATTTGTGGCTGGGGCAGAAAATATTTCAGGCGCGCTGACGAGAGCTGCAGGGGGCGCCGCGTCGAGGTCAGCGCGGCCGGAGAGCGCACAGGTAACGGTCGATGAGACCGACCCTGTAGCTGCGGGTGGAGAGAAGGCACCAGTCTGTGGCCGCTTTCTCCCATAGGCGGGACTGGCGTACGTCTTCGCGCAGCAGAAGAATGACTACACCGCCAGAATTCAGCCCTGACCGCGTCAGCTGCAGGACTGAAGGCCAGGGCATGAAAGCCCGGCTGACGACAAGATCGGCCGTTCGGGGCGGCGGTCCGGCCATGAAGGTTTCGGCCCGTCCCCGGAATACCCGGGTTTCCGGCAGGGGAAAACGGGCAAGCACGGTGGAAAGAAAGAGCGCCCGCTTTTCGCGTGCCTCCACCATCCAGTAGGTGCCCTGTTGCCAGAGCATGCGCAGCGGGAGTCCTGGCAGGCCCGCGCCGGACCCCAGATCCCAGCAATCCGGCTCCCCGCTCAGGGGTGTTTCCATAGCCCAGTCCTGAACAAGAAAATCAGCCAGATGCAGGCTGTCCACAACCAGAGTCGCAAATGTTTCTTCCGCCGTCCGGGTTCCGACAAGATTCATGACCCGATTCCACTGCATAAGCAGTTCGAGATACCCGGCCAATGGACGCATGGCTTCTTCCGGAAGGGAAAAGCCGGCGTGACGGCTCCAGTTCTGAATATCCTGAAGAGAAACGGATAGGCTCATGAAGACTCCTTGCGACTGCTGGAAACAGGTATGAGTATAACGACAAGACGGGCGTCCGTACAGAGCGGCCCCGGAGTGGCTCCGTTTGGGGCCGTTTCAGAACGCCTTGGCATGAAAGTCGTTCAATTCTGTGGCTGCATCAACGGCAACGGTGCACGAGCCGTTGCATGCAGCCATGTCTCCAGTCGCAATCGCCGTGGTGGAGGCGGGCTGGAGCGAAGTCTGGATTGCGAAGGAGCGGCATTGTTCGACGGCTTCAACGTCCGGTGATTTTTTTCAGGTTGTTCACCTGGCGGCAGATGCCCATGAGCATGTCCATTTCATGCCGTCGAAGTTCCGATTTGCCGAGAAAACGGCGCAAGGGCATCAGAAAATAGTCCGGATTGTCGCTTTTCAGGTAGTCGATGGCAAGCAGCGTTTCCCGCATTTTTTCGTACAGCAGTTCCTGTTCCTGATGGGTAATGCGACGCGACTGCGGCCCCGGCGCATTGGACAGCGGCGGCTGGGGATCAAGGCGGCCGACTGCCTTCATGCATTCATAGGTCATGACAAGAATGGCCTGAGCTACATTGAGAGAAGAGGCCTCTCCCGCTGTGGGAATCGTGACCAGACGCTGACACTGTTCAATTTCTTCGTTGTTGAGTCCCCTGTCTTCCGGGCCGAAGACGATGGCGACGGGATTGCCCTCGCGCAGAAGCGGGGCCAGTTCTTCCGCAGCCTTTTCCGGCGTTACGATGCCCTGACGCCAGCCTCCCGTACGCGCCGTGGTGCCTATGGTCAGAACGGAATGTTTCAGAGCCTCCGCAAGGTCGGGTTTGACCTCAAGGCTTTCAAGCAGCGGTTCTCCCTTGGCCGTAGCCAGTGGTCGCGCCTTCTCCCTGTCCCACCAGGCGGGGGCCGCAAGCGTCAGCCGCCCGCAGCCCATGTTGGCGCAGGCGCGGGCTGCCATACCCACGTTTTCGGGGAACCTGGTTCCCACCATGACGATTTCAAGATGTTGGAGAGCTGTTCGAGAGGATGGGATGAGCATCAGTTTTTCCGGGGTAACAGGGTTGAGAGAGCCTTTTCCAGCTGGTCGGCCGTATACAGATCCCGCAGGACGATAGGACTGTCCGCCATGTCGCCCGTCGGGAAAATGGCGGCTACGGGAATGCTGACGCTGCCAAGTGCCCGGAGCAGGGCTTCGGCTTCCGGATCTGGACGGGTCAGGTCGACCTTGATCAGGCGGACGCCGTATCGTTCGATCAGACCATGCAGGCGGGACGGCGTCAGAACGGTGTGTTCGAGGACTTTGCAGGAGGGGCACCAGTCTGCGGTGAATTCGACGAGCAGGGGGGTCTGTCCCCACAGGGAACGGAAGGTCGCCACGCTGAACGTCGTCCACGGTGCGGGGGCCGGCTGGGGCGCAAAGGCCCAGCCGATAGAACCTCCGATCATGAAAACGGCAAGGGCGGCGATGAGAAGTTTGCGCGTTCCCGAGGCGCGGAAGCTTCCCCAGCGTCCCCATGTCCAGGCCGCAAGAGAAGCGACGAGCAGAACTGCGAGGGCGCTCAGTCGCAGTGCTTCCGGCAGAATGGAAAGCAGATACAGCGCGGTTCCCATCAGGAAAAAGCCGACGAGGCGTTCCATGACGCCTGTCCAGGCCCCGGGTTTAGGCAGAATTCTGGCAGCTCCGGGGCAGGCGACCAGCAGCAGGTAGGGGGCTGCCATCCCCAGTCCGGTTGCAATGAAGACCGCAATCACGATGGGCAGAGGCTGCAACGCGGCCCAGCCGAGCACGCCTCCCAGCAGGGGGCCGCTGCACGGCGTGGCCAGAAGCGTGGCTACAAGCCCGGTCAGATAGGCCTGCATGCGGGGTGTCCCCGATGCGCCGATCTTGAAGTCGAGAACGGGCAGCGTGAAGACGTCGAACAGGGAAAGGGAGAGCAGGAAAACGAGCAGAAGCAGCCCGAAAACAATGCGGCTGTCCTGAAAGAGTCCTCCCCAGGCCAGTCCGAAAACGCCGACGCATATGGCCAACACGAAAAACCAGCTCAGGATGCCTGCGGCAAACAGCAGATTGTGTTCCCGAAAATGGGCGATGCGCGCCTGGTCGTCGGCATGTCCGGAAGCCGCGAGCAGAGCGGATATTTTCATGGTCAGTACGGGCAGCACGCAAGGCATGGCGTTGAGAATGAGCCCGGCGAGGAGTCCCAGCAGCAGGGCCGTCCCCAGAGCGGCAGGCTCCAGGGCATCCTGCGGGTACCGCGGGGAGAAGCCCCAGGACGCGCCGTCCGGCGCTGGTGCTGAAAGGACAGGCGCGGAGTCGTCTTGATTTGGCTTTGAGGATTGAAGCGGAAGAGCGGAGGAGGCAAGGCCTGCATAAATTTCCTTCCATTCCATGGAGTCCAGAATCGGCAGCGGATCGGGGAAGGTCAGGGACAGTTTGTCCATGATGGGGACGCAGTTGCGTCTGGAGCAGGCCAGCATGGACAGACTGGCCGTGAACGAGCGGGAATCAGACAGGGTTTCGGGCCGGACGAAGATGAAGAAATCGCCCGTGTAGGCCAGTACCTGCTTGCCGGGTTCGAACAGATCGGGCCGGAGTTCTCCCTGAGGATAGAGGATTGAAGCCGGAAGGGCTTTTCCCTCTTTTCCGGGCAGCGTCAATTCCGTAGGCATTTCAGCATCGCCGTGATGCGAATAGACATAGTAGCCATCGGCGAGAGAAATATGGATGGCGGCTATGGGGTGTCCATCTTCCGTATCTCCAGCGGCGGCATAGGTTATTTGCGCAGACCAAATTTTTTCCGCCGCCGAAGCCGCTGGAGAAAAAAATGAAAACCCAAGAAATAAAACAAGAAACAGGAAGATGAGGGGGGATGTCCGTATGTTCATGCAAAGCAGATACACTTTTTTTTGTATATTGGCAAAAAAAGTTGTTGACAGAAACGGCCGATGCGTCTAAACGTCTTTTCACGCCACGAGGCACGGGTCATTAGCTCAATTGGTAGAGCAGCTGACTCTTAATCAGTTGGTTCGGTGTTCAAGTCACCGATGGCCCACCAAATGAAAGTAAGCCCTTGGAGAGAAATCTCTAAGGGCTTTTTTCGTGGATAAAATCAGGCGCAACAACAGCCCGGATTGGCAACGCCGTGTATCTGGCGGAAACGCATCCGCCCGGGTTGCCTGCTTGCGACCCGGGCCAGCCTTTTTGATTCAATGGGATAAGCTCGTCACGTTCTGCAACGGCATGGTCAAGTTCCTCTTTTGCTTCTTCCAGCTTGCGTTGCAGTTTGGCAATCTTGGCTTTGCCCTTGCCCTCCGTGATGGCAGCGTTCAGATCCGCCTGCCGTTCCTCCACCTTGTCCCGTTTTTCCATGACGCGCAGTTCCGCCCTGGAGCGCAGGTCGTCGTCAGAACACCACTGCCGAACCTGGCCGAGGGCTTTCTCAAGGCCCCGAAGCTGATCCCTGTTGCCATGCTTTTGGGCATATTCCATTTTGGTCCTGATGGACTGCTCTTTCCGTTTGCAATTGCTTGCAAAGTCGTCGGAAGCTGTTCCAGTGCCTGACAGGGTAATCAGGGCAGCGGCAAATGCGGTGAACAGAAATGTTTTTTTCAAAAGTCGTCTCCTCAAGGGGATATTCGGAGTATCTGTTCCTGCTGTTCGGCGGTCGAAACAGTGCGGCGTGAAGAGCAGGAAAGTTCGGGAAGACCGAGAAGGCAGGCTCCGGGGACATCCGGCGCCTGCCGAGGCGTCAACGTGAGAGGATCTGGCGCAGGAGAGGAGGAATTTCAAGAGCCTTTCGCAGTTCGGGGGAATACCCGGCGTAGATGCTTTCGGCCTTTACCAGCAGCTTGTCCTCGCCCTGTCTGTAGATTTCAGTGCCCATCGTAAAACTCTTGTTTCCAATGGCAAGCGTGCGCATGCCGACTTCAAGCAGATCGTCTCCGAATGCGCTGGCACAGAAGTCGATGGTGGTTTTGACGTGACATACCTCGACTCCCGTGGCTTCCACGATCGCGCGGTATGGATGGCCCGAGGCGCGTAGAAATTCTCCGAAGGCGACATCAATATATGTGAAGTATGTGCCGTTATAGACGATGCCTTGCTTGTCTATTTCACTGTATCTGACTCGAATGGGGCAAAAAAAGGAATATTCTTCTTTCATGACATATCCTTGCTGAAAATCTTCGAGCCGGGGCGGGACGGTCCCGCATGCCTTTCCCGGGAATGGATTCAGGACAATGGCCCTGAGGAACACGGATACGGGAAACACGACGCCGGATCCCTTTGCTCGAGAAGAAAAATTGTATGCTACCAAAGAAGAGATGGCAATTTGCGTTCTTTTGTCTTGGCCTCCGTTCGGGGCCACCGTGGCGCTTGCGATGGCAACAGGAAAATCCTGATGAATTTCATTCCCTGAACGGGAAGGGGGCTTCTCTCCGCAATCCACCTGCAATGCTGCGGGAAACATTTTGATACAATCCGCTTCATGCAGTGCATTCTTCAGAAACATTCTCCGGGTATTCCTGTGTTCACAGGACGACTGAACCATCACATAAAGGAGAATCGTTATGAAGAGTATAGGAAAGCATATGTTGATCGCGTGCGCGGCCATTGCCGGTCTGAACATCGCCGCCTTTTCAGCCGAAGCCGCCCAGCCGGGTCATTGGAACGGGGCGCCGTTCCCTGTGGAAGGTACGCTGGTAGGCTCCTCCCCCGAACCTGCTTCGGCCCCTGCAGCCAGCTGGAATGGAGCGCCGTTCCCCGTCGAGGGAACCTTGCTGGCCTCGGAGAACGCCACGGACAAGATTCCCGTGGATCCTGCCACAGGCAAGCGGCCCGGCATTCTGGACTGGGCCGGAAGCGGAATGGATGTCTCGCAACATCCCGACGGTCCCGGTCACGACCCTGTGAACTGCGGCATCTGCCGATAAGTTTCCTCCTCCGGAGCGGAAGAAAAGAAGCCCTTCCTCTCCGAAATCCGCAAGCCGCGCCGGAAGCCCGATTCCGCTTCCGGCACGGTTTTTCAGGCTGCCGCCGGAGGAAGATGGCCGGGAGGCGTTTTCTGGAGGCGGCGAACGGTCGTTTTCCCGTTACGCATTTTTAAGGACATTAAACCGGCGGCACGTCGAGCCTCTTTTCTTTTGAGCGGGAATCGGTCATTGCTCGGACAGAAATGGCATAATCATGCAGTCAGGCTTGAGGGAGGCCGCAGATGAAGGAGAGGGTGCGTCTTCTGGTCGTGGATGATGATCCGGATATCCGGGAGCTTTTGGCCGGCTATCTGTCCCGCTACGACATGGATGTGGACACGGCAGCCGATGGAAACGGTCTGTTCGAAAAACAGGAAAAACATCGCTATAATCTGATTATTCTTGATATCATGCTTCCCGGGGAGGATGGACTCAGTCTGTTTCGCCGGATACGGGACCAGTCCGATGTCCCGGTGATTTTCCTGACTGCGCTGGACAGCTCGACTGATCGGGTCGTGGGGCTGGAGCTTGGAGCGGATGATTATGTTGTCAAACCCTTTGATCCGCGTGAACTGCTGGCCCGGATCAGGACAGTTCTGCGGAGGGTCGGCGGTCGGGAACCTTCATCGCGACAACGAAACGATCTGTTCATCTTTGCGGGCTGGAAGCTGGATGTGCGGTCTCGTGAACTGTCCTGCGGGGAGGAACGGACCACGCTCAGCGACGCGCTCTACAGGCTGCTGCTTGTTTTTCTGGAAGAACCCTTCGCCGTGCTCGGCAGGGAATATCTGTTGAACCGGACGCAGGGGAGAGAGGCTGAAGTCTTTGATCGCAGCGTGGATATTCAGGTCAGCCGTCTGCGAGCCGTGCTGCATGATGCCGGCGCGCCGAAACTGATCAAGACCGTGCGGGGAGGCGGCTATATGCTGGCGACTGAAGTCGAACGGATTTCCTCATGAATTTTTCCCGGCTGCTCCCGCGCACGCTTTTCGGACGTCTGGCGCTGTTCTGTCTCGGTAGTCTGGTTCTGTTCAAGCTGATCGTGGCGCCGACAACCAATCACTGGACCCATGTCATTCTCAACCGCAATTTCGCCTACAATGAAGTGCGGCTCCTGAGCGCGCATGCGAGCATGATGGCGAGGGTGAAATCGGACAAGAAGGTCAGTTCTTCAACCATGCAGGTCGGCGACGAACGGTTCAACATCCAGTTTTCGGCAACTGATCCGCACGTCCCGGACGGCATTTCGCAGATGGCCCGCAAGCTGAAGGCAAGGCTTGAGAAATCGCTGCATGAGGAAGGGATTCCCTTTTCTGATCTGTCCGTTAATTTTCAGGTAATATCCGGTGATCTCTTCCGTTCCAGAGACAGGATCGGCGCGGATGGCCCCCTGTCCCGATCGGAACGGTTTCCGCTGATTTCGCTTTTTCTCATGCCGACGGATTTTCAGGTCGAGGTCGCCTACCGTCGTCCCGATGGCGTATGGGTCCGTTTTTCCCATATGCTGAACGTGATTTCTCAGGATATGTTCTGGATTCAGTTTGCCTGCGCGATTCTGGAACTGATTTTTGTGGCGGGCTGTCTGCTTCTTTTCCTGTTCTGGCTGTTGCGTCCTCTGCGGGATTTGATTCTCGCCGCCGAGCTGTTCGGCAAAAACAGGGAGGTTGCTCCGCTCAGGACGGATGTCGGTCCCGCCGAGGTGAGGGAGGCGGCGGCCGCCTTCAATCATATGAGCCGGCGTATTCGGCGTACATTTGATGAGCGGGAACGTATTTTGACGGCCATGTCGCACGATCTGCGCACGCCTCTTACCCGTATCCGGCTGCGCCTTGAGCAGGTGGAGCAGGACGGGCTGCGGGAAAAGCTGTGCCGGGATGTGGACGCGCTGCGCGATACGCTGAACAGCACGATCGAATTATTGCGCAGTATGAGGGATCTTGATGGGGAATCGCCCCCGTTTAGGGTCATGCCCGTTTTGAAGACGCTGACGGAAAACAGGCAGGACGTGGGGCAGAATGTAAGCCTTCATGGAGAAACGGACGCCGCCGTGGCTCTGGATGTCCGTCGTTTCGAGAGCTGTGTGGAGAATCTTGTGGACAACGCGCTTCGCTACGGCGGACAGACGTCCATTTACGTGCAGGATGACGGCGTCTGGCTGAGCGTCGACGTTCGGGACAATGGTCCCGGCATTCCCGAAGACAAGCTCGAACAGGTTTTCGAACCCTTTGTCCGGCTGGAGACGTCGCGCAACCCCGGCACGGGAGGCCACGGACTCGGCCTGTCCATCGCCAAACACATCGCCCAGCGCAGCGGGGGCGACCTCATTCTGAGCAATCTGCCGGGAAAAGGGTTGTCGGCTCGCCTGACCTTCCCCGTGCATCGACCTTCTTCGGAAGTATCCTGAACGGAAACCTGGCTGGAGGATGGAAGCGTTCCCGCGTTCCCCGGAACGTTTTCGGACGCGGTGTTGCCGAAGGGGATCATGACGGCATGCGAAAGGCCGCGGGGATTTTCCTCGCGGCCTTTTCACCGTGTTCTGGAAGATGCGATCAGTGCGTCCGAACGGGTTCGTAGCGCCCGCCCATAGCCTTGTATATCTGGTTTTCGTATCGGATGGTCGTGTATTTGGCTTCCAGCGCCGAGAGCATGGACGAGTCCGCCGTATTCAGGGCGTCGAGATAGTCCTTGAGCTCCGCCGCTCCAAGCATGTACCGGGTTTGGTAGTAGTCGCCGATGCGAACGTCCCGTTCGTGCTTGGCTATGGTATGTTCCAGAATCCTTCTGGAGTTCTTGTACGCATAGTAGGCCGTATCCACCTCGTTCAGAGCCGTGGTCACACTTTCCGTAAAATCAAGTCTGGCTTCTTCAAAGTCGGCTTCCGAGATCTTGATGTTCCAGCGGATGGTGTTCCACTGCAGGAAGGGGAAGTTGATCTTCACGGTCCCGGCGAGAAAGGGCACGTCGAACAGAGTGGAAGCGCGCCCGGATGAGGCGCTGAGCGTGGACCCGACGGTGATGCTCGGATACCAGCTTGCCCGGTCGGACTGAAGCGTTTTGAAGGCGCTTTGCAGGCGGGCTTCGCTGGCCTGGATGTCGGGGCGGGCGGCAAGGGCGGCTACGGGGACCTCCAGGTTTACCTCTGCGGTTTTGGCCGTCATGAGGTCGCCGGAACCTGTGGCAAGGGCGTCAGCGGGACGCAGATCGAGCAGATCGCGCAGAGTCTGTTCCGTCTGCTTGCGCCGGGTCTGCAGATCCGCAAGGCTGGTTCTTGCCGCAATCAGGGACTGTTCGGCCTGGAGCGGTTCCACCGAGTCCGCCTTGCCGAGTTCATAGCGGACCCGGGTAAGCTCCAGCAGGCGACCGTAACGCTCCACGCTGTCCTCGGTTACGCGGATGGCCTGATCCAGATAGCGCAGGTCAAAATAGGCGTCGACCACATTATTGACCAGCGCGAGACGGGCGCTTTCCCGGTCCAGCACGGTGGCCCTGTATTCCCATTCCTGGGCGTCGGCTGCGTTGCGCAGCTTTTGCCAGAGGTCCACTTCGTAGCTGACGCCGAATTCGGAGGCGTAGCTGCGGCTGGAATTTCCGTTGTCGAGCGCCCTGGTCGAGCCTGCTGACGCATCCGCCGAAAAGGAGGGCACAAGATCGGCGGAGAGCAGACGGGCCCGGTACAGGGCGCGATTGATGGCGATGGCGCTTCGGGCATAGTCCGCGTTGCGCTCCAGAGCCGTCGCGACCAGACGGTCGAGGTCGGGGTCGGCGTAGACGCCCCACCAGGCGGGGTTCAGACCGTATCTGAATGCGACGTCTTCGGCGGGCGTGAGATCAGCGGTAAAGGAGGCCGTAGGATAGTTGGCGCATCCCCCAAGGAGGAAAAGCAGCCCGATGGTGAACAGAAGTCGCATAGATCATTCCCTTGAAAGAGCGTCGATAGGATTGAGCCGCGACGCATTGCGGGCGGGCATGAAACCGAAGATGATGCCGATGGCCGAGGAGCAGACAAGGGCCAGCAGCATGGACCCGGCGGAATAGGACATGGCGAAGTCGGTGACGAAAAGTCCGAAGACCACGCCGATGATCTGCGAGACGGCGATCCCGAGCAGACCTCCGATGATGCAGATGAGCACGGCTTCGATCAGAAACTGTTCCATGATGTTGCCCTGCTTGGCTCCGATGGCCATGCGGACGCCGATTTCCCGCGTGCGCTCGGTGACCGAGACCAGCATGATGTTCATGACGCCGATGCCGCCGACCACCAGCGAAATGAGCGCGATGCCGGAAATGAGCAGAGCCATGGTTCCGGTGGTGCTTTCGACGGTTTTCTTGATGCTGTCCGTGTTGACGGTGAAAAAGTCGGTTGAACCGTGACGGGCCGTCAGCAGATCGGTAAGGTTTTTTTCAGCCATGAGGGGCATGACGTCATCCTTGACCTTGACCACCACTGACGAAATATAGCGCTTCCCCGATATCTTGTTCATGACCGTGGTGTACGGAGCCCACAGATTCAGTGCGTCCGTGGGGCCGAAGACGCTGTCCTGCTTTTCGGCCACACCGAGGATTTCCAGCGGCTGCTTGTTGAAAAACAGAATCTGACCCACGGGATTGCCTCCCTGCGGGAAGAGCTTTTTCTTCGTATTGTCGTCGATGACCACATAGGAGGCATTCCGACGCACGTCGTCCGCGTTGAAGAAACGCCCCTGCGCCGGCTTCAGTCCCTTGACGTCGAAGTACTGTTCGCCGACGCCGTTGAGCTGGGCCGTGATCGATATGTTCCGATAGACGAGGGTTCCCGAGGCCGTCGAGCTGGGCGTGGCGCTGGCGATGTAGCTTTGCTTGCCGAGAATGTTCGAATCCGCCACGGTAAGCGTCTTTACGCGCTCGGAACGCATGTCTCCAAAGCCTTTGCCCGGATAGACAGTGATGGTGTTTGTGCCCATGGAGCTGATGTTCGCGATGATCTTTTCCTGCGATCCTCTCCCCAGAGCTACGACCGAAACCACGGAGGCTATGCCGATGATGATGCCGAGCATGGTCAGGATGGAGCGCATCTTGTGGGCCAGAATGGCCTGTACGGACATCTTGAAGGCCTCCACGAACTGATCCTTGCGAAAAAGCCAGGAATTATGGTCTTGAGGCGCGGCTTCAGGTTCCGGAGCGGGATGCAGCGTCTTCCGACGCTCGTCGGAGATGATTTCACCGTCCTTTATTTCGATGATGCGGCTGGCGTATGCCGCGACGTTCTTGTCATGGGTGACCACAATGATGGTGTGCCCGCGCCGGTTCAGGTCCGTCAGAATTTCCATGACGGTTTCGCCGCTTTTGGAGTCGAGCGCGCCGGTAGGCTCGTCGGCGAGGATGATGTCGCCGCCGTTCATGAGCGCCCGCGCGATGCTCACGCGCTGCTGCTGCCCGCCCGATAGCTCGTTGGGTTTGTTGGCGAGACGGTCGCCCAGCCCCAGATCCTCAAGCAGCCGCCGCGCTCTGGTCGTGCGTTCCCTGTACGAGGCTCCCGTATAGACGGAGGGCAGGGCTACGTTTTCCACGGCGGACAGTGTGGAAAGCAGGTTGTAGCGCTGAAAGATGAATCCAATGTGCCGTCCGCGCAGATCCGCCAGCGCATCATGCTCCAGCGTGTCGATATCCACGCCGTTGATGCGGCAGACGCCGGAGGACGGGGTGTCCAGACAGCCGATGATGTTCATGAGCGTCGACTTGCCGGATCCGGACTGGCCGATGATGGCCACGAAATCTCCCCGTTCCACGGAGAAGGTGACGTCCCGGAGCACATGCACGCGGTTCTGGCCGCTGCCATAGTATTTGTTGATGCCCGCTGCCTCAATGATGTTCATGGACGCGGCCTCGGATGCCGTTGCCGGGTTTCGGCGGCTATTTCCTGCTGGGAGAGCTGCGCCGTGATTGCGGCTTCCCCGCCCTTGAGTCCGGAAAGAATCTGCGTGTGGATGCCGTCGGAAAGCCCCGTGGTCACTTCGCGTTCTTCCACGGTGCCGTCATCCAGCAGAATGTAGACGATCTTCCTGCCGTCTCTGGAACGAACGGAAACCACGGGCGCGAGCACGGCCTGTTTGACTTCGGCTACGGTGATGACGTTCTGGGTGGTCATGCCGATGCGCAGCGGACCGTTCTGGTTGTCGATGAGCGCCTTGCCGTAATAGTACACGGCATTGGAGGTGGTCGAGGAAGACGACGAGGAAGACAGACCGCCTGAGGATGAGGTCGTCTTGTAGCTGCCGTCCGTGAGGGTGGTCAGACCCGGGTCGATGGACGTCAGCGTGGTGTGATAGATCGTTTCCGGATCGGAAAGGATGGAATAGGCGATGGGCATACCGGGCTTGACCACGGCAATGTCTCCTTCGGAGATTTCGATCTTGTTTTCCATCTGGTCGAGATCGGCGATCTGCACGATGGTCGGCGTCGTCTGGTTGGCGTTGACGGTCTGCCCCTCGTCCACAGGAACGGAAACCACGGTCCCGTCCAGCGGTGCGGTGATGCGGGTGTAGCCGAGGTTTACCTCGTCCGTGTTCACGGAAATTTGCGTCTGCTTGATCTGGGATTCGATTTCATCCACTTCGGCCCGCGCAAGCGCAAGAGCGTTTTCAGCGTCTTCGAGACTTGCCCTGGAGGCCGCGTCGCGCCTTTTGAGCTGCACTTCGCGGTTATACTGGGTCTGCGCTATCTTGAGAGCCACTTTTCTGGCCTTCAGCTGGGATTCGTAGGACTGCAGGCGCGCCTTGTCCGTCTCCAGCTGGTTGATCTGGGCGTCGGAATCTATTTCGGCCAGCAGATCGCCCTTTTTGACCTTCTGGCCCAGTTTGACATGCAGTTTTTCAATCTGCCCGGAAACCTGAGCGCCGACGCTGACAAGCTGCACCGCTCCTACCTCGCCTGATGCGTTGACGGTTTTGACCATGTCGCCCACGATGACGGGTTCGGTCAGATACGCTATCTCAGAACCGTGATCCGGGCGGAAAAGGAACCAGGCCGCTGCGGCGACGATGAGGATCGCGAGAGGAACAAGTATTTTTTTCTTCATTGAACATGCTCTGTTGCAATAGGTATTGATTGCCCTTGTCGGGCGATCCGGAAAGCATAGTCCATCCTAAACATGAAAAGCAATATCATTTTCCGGCACATTCGGGTACCGCGTCAGGCTGAAGTCTGGGGGAACGCGGTTTTTTCGCATGGACGGGCGAAAGCGCCGTCCGGGTTTCACAGGCCATTCGTATTTTCGGGGAAGGGAAGAAAAAGGATTTGCTTATGTTTTTGTGAATCAGGACAGGATGTTGTCATCCGTTTTCGGGCGGTTGCAAAGAGCCCTGTGCGTACAGAAATGCGCCGTTTCGTGTTAAGAAAATGTGAGGAAAGGAAGGAGTACAGGAGCGTGATTTTTTTGCGGCCCGTGTGGTCCATGCGGAGCAGGTCTGTTTGCGGTCGGAAGAAACTGGTTCCCCGAGGCGGTTCAGGGGCTAGGCGCGGAAAGTTCATGGATGGGAATGGAGTCGGCCGGGGACGGGAATGGCCATCCGCATGGGCAGACGGCGGGGCTGGCCCTGACCGGGGATACGGAAGCAAGGATCGGCGCGGAATTTTTCCGGGGGAAAGAGAAATGCCGCGGACGGCTTCGGCTGGGCAGAGGCTCTTTCGCTCGTGAGGGAAGATAGGAGAGGAGGGGATCAAGTATCCGCTGTCTCCGGAGGAAATGCTCCTCCGGAGACAAGAGACGCGGATCAGGCAAAACGTTCGCGAGGAGCCTGAATGACAAGAGG
Source organism: Pseudomonadota bacterium (assembly GCA_023403845.1). GTDB lineage: Bacteria > Desulfobacterota > Desulfovibrionia > Desulfovibrionales > Desulfovibrionaceae > Bilophila. Next base: position 29,615 of record JAEYDL010000010.1, on the reverse strand, counting down.
CAGAACGCCGTCCAGAGTCGGATGCGCTACCATGAGTTCAGGCATCCGCTCGGGCGTATATTGATCGGCGACAAGAAGCTGGGCCGCCGTCACCAGATGGGAGACGCCGTTGCCGACAGCCGCGATTCCGGCCAGAGAACTGCCGTTCCAGACCGCCTTGACGAAACCGGAAAGATCTCCATTGGCCTGCGTGATGCCGTTCATTTTCAGCGGCATTCGGGAGACATGCACTTCCGCGCCGGAGGCGGCCAGTTCCTTGGCAGTCTTGCCTACGCGCATGACTTCGGTGCGTCCGTAAATGCAGGAAGGAACCGGACCCGAGGCATAGGGGGCCTGCGTCCTGCCCAGTTCCCGTCTGGCGACGTACACGCCCTGATGCCGGGCGGCATGGGCGAGCAGGGTGAGACCGTTGACGTCGCCCACGGCATATACTCCCTCGGCCGCCTGCAGGTGTTCGTCGACCACGATGTAGCCGCGCCGGTCACGTGTGCAGCCCAGTTTTTCACAGGCGAATTCTTCGGTGATGTTGGGCTTGCGGCCCACGGCGACCAGCGCCTTTTCCGCCGTCAGCACGGTGCCGTCCTCAAGCGTGAGCACGGCCTTGCCGTTTTCGGTCGTCAGCGAGCGGGCCTTGACGCCGGTATGGCAGGTCCGTCCGCTTGCGATGACGCGTTCCCTGAGCTCCTCGGCAATATCCGTATCCTCAGTGGGGGCAAGCTGGGAAGCTGCCTCCACGATGGTGACCCTGGTGCCGAGAGAGTCGAAAAAGTCTCCGAGTTCCATGCCGATGGCGCCGGCGCCGACCACGATAAGGCTTTCAGGAACCTCGGGAAGCCGCAGAACGGCGGTGCTGTCGAGAACGGCGTCTCCGTCCGGCGTCAGACCGGGAAAGGCTGCGCTTTCCGTGCCCAGAGCCAGAACGATGCAGGGCGCACTGAGCGTCAGGTCGCCGTCCGGACCGTGCACAAGCAGCGTGCCCTTGTCCTTGCAGACAGCGGAACCCTGAATGCGCGTGATGTTGAGCGCGTTCATATTGTTTTCGATAATGTCCGCCGAGGTCTTGATGAACGCATCCACCCGCCGGTGCAGAGCCGCGTAGTCCACGCGAATGTCGCCGTCGAGCACGCCGAGTTCCCTGTGTGAATGCAGAAGACCCGCGGGCGCAGTGGCTCCAAGCATGATTTTGGTGGGCATGCAACCGCGGTTCAGGCAGGTTCCGCCCCATTGTCTGCTTTCAATGACCGCCACTTTCTTGCCACCTGCGGCCAGAGTGGTGGAGGCGGCGATACCGCCGGGGCCGCTGCCTATCACAATCGCATCAAATTGCTGGTTCATGAGTTCCTCCTTGGGACTTGCTGGGATCTTGATAAGCAAAGATCATTCCAGCAAGAAAGAATTTCTGTAGTCATGCTGGGTTAAATCAGGAAGAGCGGCGAATTGCCGGTAGATGCGGGGCGTTGTCCATAGCGTATTCTCAAGGAGTTTCGCCGGATTGAAGGGAAATGGGACTTCTGGAAAGTCTTTGAACAATTATATACAATAATAAACATAAGAAAGCGTTTTTTACGCAAATTGCGCATAATGGAAATAACAGTGTTTTTATTTGTTCCAAAATGTGCATGATTGCTGGAGGGCGGGGTATGCTGAGGGCACGCCGGCAGGTTCCCACATACGGGGTACGGGAGGTGGAAAAGGCTTTCCGCATGCATGGAAAGAAAAGGTTGAAAGACCCGTCGACGAAGGCTTCCGGATCTGTGTGGAACATCAGGGGGCCGGAGAAGGGATGGCGCTTTTCTCTCGTTCCGGATACATTGCCGTCCAGTACGGGAACCAGTTCAACGGGCGATGGCTGAACGTCACGCCACGAGGCGAATGAATGGATCAGAACATGACCACGGCCGTTTGCACGGCCTTTGAATCCGGTGTGCTTCTTGAACAACTGCGCCTTCTTGGAAAGGTTGGGGAAAGTCCCGAGGGGGGACGTACCCGGCTGGCTCTGACTGATGCGGACAAGGACGGGCGGGATATGGTGGCCGGATGGATGCGGGAGCTTGGTCTTGCTGTTCATGTGGACAAGATCGGCAATCTGTTCGGTGTTCTGGAAGGGCACAATGCGCATGAAGCGCCGCTGATGATCGGATCGCACATTGATACGGTAGGGATGGCCGGGCCTCTGGACGGCGTTTACGGCGTGCTTGCGGGGCTTGCGGTTGTCCGGGCCTTTCGGCGGGCTGGAGTCGTGCCGCCCCGGTCCATCGTGGTCGGAGCCTTCACCAACGAGGAAGGAGTTCGCTTTCAGCCCGACATGCTCGGTTCTCTGGTCGCAGCTGGAGGGTTCCCGCTGTCCGAGGCGCTGAACAGGGTGTCCATCGACGGGGTGCGGCTTGGTGAAGAGCTGAAGCGCATCGGCTACGCGGGGGACATGGAACCGGGCGCTTTGCGTCCCCGTGAATATTTTGAGCTGCATGTGGAGCAAGGTCCCGTTCTGGAACATGAGAGCAGGCAGATCGGTGTGGTGGAAGGCGTACAGGGTATTTCCTGGACTCGGGTGGTCTTTTCCGGTGCGGCAAACCATGCGGGAACCACGCCGACATGGATGCGTCGTGACGCCGGTTATGCCGCAGGACTGGTGCTTGCCGGTGTAAGGGACATCGCCGAATCGTTGAAAACGACGGTGGGGACTGTGGGGAACATCCGTTTCGAACCCGGGCTGATCAATGTGATTCCCTCCCGGGCGGAATTGACCGTGGATCTTCGTGATCCGGACGAGGAGCGTCTGCAGGAGGCCGAAAAGCGCCTGAAGGCGCTTCTTGACGATGCGGCCGGCAGGGCCGGAGTGGAGGTCGCCTCGGAACGGCTTGTCCGGTTTGCTCCTGTGCCTTTTGACGCCGGACTGGTCGGCATGGTGGATGAGCTGGCTGGAAGGCGGGGTTTTTCCCGGAGGCGCATGACGTCAGGCGCGGGGCATGACGCGCAGATGATGGCCCGCATCGCCAGAGTGGCCATGATTTTTGTTCCCAGCGCCGGTGGAGTGAGCCACAGTCCTGCAGAGCACACCGGGAACGAGGATCTTGTGAACGGCGCCATGCTGTTACTGGATTCCGTTCTGTATTGTCTGTAGAATTCTTCACGCGGCCGTCCCTTCACGAAGGGACGGCCCTTTTCAGACGTCCTTTCCCGGTCCGGGGTCAGGGTTCGTTCCGCCAGACGGAACGCAGCAGATTGATTTCCTGCGCATATCCCGGAAGTTCATTGGGCGTTTCCAGGTAAAACGGAAGGGAGCGGAGCTGCGGATGGTTGATGACCCTGACCAGGGCATCCAGTCCGATGCTGCCTTCACCTATGCGGGCATGTCGATCCTTGCGGCTTGCGAACGGCGTCAGGCTGTCGTTCAAATGGATGGCCCGCAGTCTGTCCAGTCCGATGATTTGATGGAACTGCTCCAGCACTCCGTCAAGATCGTCGACGATGTCATAGCCGGCTGAATAGACGTGGCAGGTGTCCAGACAGACGCCGAGTCTCTCCGGATAGCGTACGCGGTTGATGATCGCCGCGAGTTCTTCGAAACGGGAACCGACTTCGCTGCCTTTGCCGGACATGGTTTCCAGAAGCACCGTTGCAGAACGCCCGGGGCGCAGCACTTCGTCCAGCATGGCAACTATGTGCGCCACTCCTGTTTCAATCCCCTGTCCCACGTGACTGCCCGGATGAAAGTTGTAGGGCGTTCCCGGCAAAATCGCGTCCAGCGTGTCCATGTCCTCGGCCATTACCCGTCTGGCAAAATCCCGGATGCCGGGATCGGCCGAGCAGGCGTTCAGCGTATAGGGCGCATGCGCGAGCAGGGGCGCGAAATCGTGCCTGTCCATGAGGGCGCGCAGCGCCGCAGCGTCATGAACGTTGACTTTCTTGGCGTTCCCGCCGCGCGGGTTCCGGGTGAAGAACTGAAAGGTCGCAGCTCCTATGGAAAGGGCTTCTTCACCCATATGCAGATAGCCTTTCGCCGTGGACAGATGGCAGCCGATAGCCAGCATGGAAACTCCTTATGACGGGTTGCGCGTGGAATGAGAGTACAGGGGAAGCCGGGCCTGAAGCACGCCTTCCCGTTCAAGAAGGCCGCGTTTCGTATCCAGTCCCCCGGCATAGCCGACGAGTTTCCCGTTTTTGCCGATGATCCGGTGACAGGGAATCATTATGGCGATGGGGTTGCGATGGCAGGCCATGCCCACCGCGCGCACGGCCCCGGGAGTGCCAGCAGCCTCGGCGATATCCTTGTAGCTTGCTGTTCTGCCGTAGGGGATGGTCAGCAGCGCTTCCCATACCTGAAGCATAAATCTTGTGCCGTGAGGGGCAAGTGGTATGGAGAATCTGCGGAGCTTTCCGGCAAAGTAGGCTTCGAGCTGCCGCGCTGTTTCCCGAAGGAGGGGCGTTTCTTCATGCTCTTCAGGGGATACGGACAACGTTGCCGTCCAGAGAAGATCCGTCAGCTTGTCCTTCTGTTCCCGCAGGAGAATGGCCCCAAAAGGAGAGGGGAAGGAGGTCTCAGGCATGGCTTGTTCTTTGTGGAGCCTTGTTCAGCAGCATCCCGCAGGATGGAAGAGACCTGGTGCGCAGCCGTCGAAAAAGGTCTTTCGCGTCGCTGCGGAATGAGAAGGCAACATTTTTTTGAAGTATGGCGCATACGTTCGTAAAGGGCAAGCGAAGACGGGAACACGGCGTTCTGGCTTCACATTATCGGAAGAGGCACGGAATTTGCTTGACGGAATGAGGGGCAACAGGAACGAGACGTGGCTGCATTTGGGGAAACAGGGGGCTTGTCACCTTTCTCACATCAGTTTATAGCTTTTATGTCGACATCCGACATGTATTCCGGCGCTGTTCATTGGTCAACTTTCTGTGGAGATCATTCTCGATCAGGGAATGAATTTTGAAAAGAGGAGGTTCGCATGCAGGAAAAGAGACTGGACATGTACGGTGGGCTGCTGGGAGGGCTGGTGCCGCTCATCGTACTGGTAGGGGGGCTTGTCTGGCTTTCTGTGGCCGAGCGCGGCGGTACGAAGCCGTTCTGGGCCTGCGCATGGATTGCACTGTGCGTAGGGCTTTTCTTCGCCAGAGACAAGGAAGAGTATTGCAAGGCGGCGATGCGGGGCATCGGCGACAAGACCGGCATCGTCATCGTAACGGCCTGGCTGTTTGCCGGGGTGTTCGGAAAGCTCATGGCTGCTGGCGGACTCGTCAATGGTCTGCTTTGGATGGGGATGACCACCGGAGCGCAGGGTGCCATCTTTACCGTGCTGGTATTCCTCGCGGCCATGCTGTTCGCACTGGGCACGGGAACCAGCACCGGCACCTGCATCGCTCTGGCGCCCGTGTTGTACCCGGCAGGGTATTTTCTTGGTTCGGACCCGGCCATGCTCGGACTGGCCATCCTGTCCGGCGCCGCATTCGGTGACAATCTTGCGCCCATTTCGGATACGACCATCGTCTCGGCCTACACGCAGGGCGCGAGGATGAAGGACGTGGTACGCAGCCGTTTCCCGCTGGCCATTTCGGCGGCCGCCATCAGCGCGGTCATTTTCCTCATTTTCGGTGGCGGGGGTGAAGTCCGTGCTCTGCCTGAAATTCATGCGAACCTGAATCCGTCAGGCATATTCATGCTCGCGGCGCTGATCGTCGTGGTCGTTTCAGCGCTGGCCGGACGGCACATTATTGAATCGCTCATTTACGGAAACGTAACGGCCGCAGTCGTCGGCATCGCCATCGGCAATATCCGCATTGGAGAGCTGTTCAGCATTCCGGAAAAGAGCGGCGGGTCTACGGGGCTTGTGCAGGCCGGCGTGGACAGCGTGGTCGGCGCGATCATTTTCGCCATTCTGATTCTGGCCGTGACCCAGATCCTGGTGGAAAGCGGCATCATGCGCCGCATTCTTGATTTTGCGCACAGCACGCTGGTCTCCACCGTTCGGCAGGCCGAGCTGTTTATCGTCGGCGTGACTGTGCTCGCCTCCATTCCGATTTCCGCAAACGCGCCGGCCGAGCTGCTCGTCGGTCCCACGCTGGTGCGCCCCATTGGGGAAAAGTTCAATCTGGCCGCCGCTCGCCGGGCCAATCTCATGGACTGCGCGGTATGCACCATCTTCTTCACGCTGCCCTGGCATATCGCTGTGGCGGCCTGGTACGGCGCGCTGTTCAGCGCGGCGGAAGAGTACGGCATTCCGGCTCCTGGCGTCAGCGCAGCCCTGTATAACCCCTATTCATGGGCGTTGCTTGCGGTGCTGATCTTCTCCGCCGTCACGGGCTGGAACCGCAAGTACGCTTCCGGAGAGACAGGCGAAGCCGCATAACTCTGCCTTGTGACGTTCAGGCTCCGACGGGAGTTCCGCCGGAGCCTGTTTTATTGTCTGCAATATGGGAGAATGCTGCCCGCCCCGGGAGGAACAGCCCGAAGCTTCGTTTGAAGAGAGGCGAAAGGCCGACCCGATACCCTCCGACGACTTCCGAAGTCGTATTCCATGGATCAGGGCGGACGTGCAGGAACTATTCTTCAAAGGTGGCGATACGTTCTTCCCTGATGGCTTCCCGTACCTCCTGAAAGTCGGGCATGCCCCAGGCCAGACGGGTCTGACGGGCAGGAACGACTTCCATGACGGTTCCTTCCCCACTCTGCACGTCAACGCGCACGGCTGCCGTTCCACCGTGTTCAGCGGCATGCTGCACGGCTCTGGGGGAATAGGACGCGACAAGAGCGGCAGCATCTCGTATGGAGTCGGCATCCCACGTGGTGGCACAGGGGCGGGCAAGCCCAAGGGGACCAGTGAAGTCACGCAGGCGGAAAAGCATGTCTCCGGGGCGCATGGCCTCTTCCAGAGCCTGATTGTCGGCGGCGTTGCGTCCCAGCGCCAGCCAGAGATTTCCGGTCCAGAACTGGCGACCGATGTTGGCCAGTTCGAAATCGGCGGCTGAAGGCTCGGGAATTCTGGTAAGCACCGGCCAGTAGCGGCGGGCGTTTTCCTTTTCGGCCAGTCGGCATCCTCCGCCGGGAGTGGGAATTTCGGTGATGCCCATTCTGCGGGCAAGCTCAAGCTGATTGCGGCGTCCACGTCCGGAAAAGTCCAGCAGGCGGGAGCGATCCACAATGCCGTCCCGTTCCGCGGCGATGGGGTCCAGATGCAGAGCGGACAGCGGCCGCAGCAGAAGATCACGCACATCCCCGTCGCGCCGGATGACGTTCAGCGTATCCCTGCGCTGGGACATGGGGCGCTGCCCGATGACTTCCCCGGAAATCAGGAATGCGGCGTTCCGCTCATGCAGGATGGCTCCGGCCCGTCGCATCATGAGGATCTTGCAATCCACGCAGGGGTTCATGACCTTCCCGAAACCGTGTTCCGGACGTTGGCGCAACAGGCGGACATAGTCGTTGCCGACGTCCACGGTTTCAATGGACAGGCCGTACGTTTTTTCCCAATGGGGGACAAGCTGCGGCTTCCCGAAAAAGGGTGAAACGAAGTGCAGGCAACGCACGGAAATGCCCTGTTCCTGAACAAGACGGGCGGCGAGGATGCTGTCCAGGCCGCCGGAAAAAAGAGCCAGAGCGTGAGGGGTGGAAATAGTCATGGGTCGCATGGTAGCGCACGGCATGGCTGAACACAAGGGCACAGGTCCATGAGTTTTTGCAGGGAACAGAGCTTCCGGAACTGGGATTTTGGTGTTGAAAGGGGGGAACATCTGCCGGGGAGAGTCCTGCAGATGTTCCCGTCTGCTGGAGGGAAAATTGGCCTTATGGTTTGGAGTGCCGTAGGCTGTTTTGGAGAAAACGTATACGACAGATGTGGGTTCGTCAATAATAAAAACAAAAATGACGCATTGCTGCGTTAATGGCGAAGAATAAGGCATGGCGGACGTGGTCCTGCTGTTCGCGGCGGAGCGTGTCCGAAGGATCGGCTTTCCAGGGCGAGGTGTCTCTTCATTCGCGAGAGGATTCGGCGGATCCTGTTCGTACTTTGTAAGAGGAGATTTTTTACGGCGGTTCGGATATGTCGGAGATGGGCGCATGACGGCGAGATGGCACGCGCGCAGATCGGCCTTGACGGTGTTCCGGGCACTTCCTGAAGCCCCGGATTTTCGGGAAGTAGCCGTGATGTGGTAGGGCTGTCCGGAAAGGGGAATTCTCCGCCGCGCCGGCTGAAAGCATGGGGTATTTCTCTTTCGCGCCGGTGGGGGAAAAGGTCGCAGGGGAGCCGAAAAAAGCCCTCCGGTTACGGAGGGCTTTCGGGTTATCTGGCTTCGTCGAGCCAGGCCTTGATCTTTTCGAGCTGCCGGGCCACGGAGAGGGGACCCGTTCCGCCGGGAGCATTACGGCGGGCTACGGCGGCCTTGTAGTCAAGAACCTCGAATACGTCAGGGCCGATCCGATCGCACAGGCGCTGCAGGGAATCCAGAGGCAGTCCTTCCAGGGGCAGATTCCGTTCTTCGGCTTCGGCCACGGCCTCGCCCGTGATGTGGTGGGCTTCACGGAAGGGAATGCCCTTGGTCACGAGATAGTCGGCCAGTTCGGTGGCGTTGAGGAAACCGGAGGTCATGGCTTTGGTCATGCGTTCTTCATCGAAGCGCAGGGCGCGGAGCATGCCGGCCATAAGTTCCAGCGACGCGCTTACCGTGCGGTCCGCATCGAGGAAGGGTTCCTTGTCTTCCTGAAGGTCGCGGTTGTAGGTGAGCGGCAGACCTTTGAGGATGGTGAGCATGGCCGAGAGGTCGCCGTAGACTCGTCCGACCTTGCCGCGCATGAGTTCGGCTACATCAGGGTTCTTTTTCTGCGGCATGATGGATGAGCCGGTAGCGTAGGCGTCGGGCAGGCGCACGAAACCAAATGCCGGATTGGACCAGATGATGACTTCCTCGCAGAATCTGGAGAGGTGCATCATGATGGCACTGGCGCAGAACAGGGACTCTATGACGAAGTCGCGATCGGAAACGGCATCCATGCTGTTGTCGAAGGTGCCGTACATCTCCAGTTCCCGGGCTACGGAAGCGGGATCAAGGGGATAGGTGGTTCCGGCCAGAGCCGCAGCGCCCAGAGGGCTGATGCGCACACGGCGCTCGCAGTCGCCGAGACGCTGTACGTCGCGCCGGAACATCCAGGCATAGGCAAGCATATGCTGGGCGAGGCTGACCGGCTGCGCCGGCTGCATGTGGGTGCATCCGGGAAGAATGACGTCGGCGTGCGCTTCCGCCTTTTCTACGAATACGGCGATGAGTTCCCGGGCCAGGCGTTGCCATTCCCGGAGCCTGTCAGAGACAAACAGGCGGAAATCCAGCGCCACCTGATCGTTGCGGCTGCGCCCCGTATGGAGTTTTTTGCCCACGTCCCCCACCAGTTCGGTGAGGCGGCTTTCAATGTTCATGTGCACGTCTTCCAGTTCCTTTTTCCACTGGAAGGTGCCTTCCTCAATTTCTGTACGCACGGCGGCGAGACCCGCGACAAGCCGGTCCGCTTCCTCATTGGTGAGTACGCCCTGCCGGGCCAGCATCCGCGCATGGGCGCATGATCCGGCAATGTCCTGTCTGTACAGCGCCCAGTCATAGGAAATGGACTGGGTATAGGCCTCGACGGAAGCGGCCGTGCCTTCATGGAACCGTCCGCCCCAGAGTTTTTCTTTCGCCATGTGGCTCTCCACGTGTATTGTTGCCGCTTGAATCTGAAATGTTCCAGAGTGTCCGTCGATACGAAATACCCGTCAGGAGATGATATTCCCTTCAGGCCGGGACATGTCGGGGAAGGGACATCCGTTTTGCCTGCCGGGGTCGTTTCCTGACAGCCTTTCATGCAAGATTCGAGATGGGGGAGCGGAGAGCGGGGAGGGGCCTTTCAGAGGACCCTCTCCGCTCTGATGTCGTCAACGCTTCCTATTTGATGAGGTCTTTCCGATAGCCGCGGATGCGCAGACTGTTCAGCTTGATGAAGCCGGCGGCATCCTTGTGGTCGTAGGTGGCGCACTCTTCGAAGGTGGCGAGATCGGCGCAGTATAGCGAATTTTTGGATTCGCGACCGACGGGCCAGGCGACGCCCTTGTAGAGCTTCAGGCGGACGGTACCGGAAACGCGTTCCTGAGCCTTGTCGATGAAGGCCTGCATGGCTTCACGTTCGGGAGCGTACCAGAAGCCGTTGTAGATGGCGGCCGCGTAGGAGGGCGCCAGCATGTCGCGGATGCGCATGGTGTCGCGATCCAGAGTGATTCCTTCGAGATCCTGATGAGCGACATGGATGATCGTGCCGCCGGGAGTTTCATAGACACCGTGAGACTTGATGCCCACGAAACGGTTTTCAACCATATCCACGCGACCGATGCCGTGCTTGTGACCGTACTTGTTCAAGGTCACCATGATCTGAGCGGGGGACATGGTTTCCCCGTTGATGGCCACGGGATCGCCGTGTTCAAATGTGATGGTGATGTATTCGGGTTCATCCGGAGCCTTCTCGACCGGTACGGCCATGATGTGGGAAGCTTCCAGAGGCTCTTCCCACGGGTCTTCCAGTTCGCCGCCTTCGAAGCTGCAATGCAGCATGTTGCGGTCCATGCTGTAGTGCTTGGCTCCGGAAGAGATCGGAATGCCGTGCTGTTCGGCGAAGAAGTTCAGGGCCGTACGAGACATGAGATCCCACTCGCGCCAGGGAGCGATGATCTGAAGGTCGGGAGCGAGGGAGGCGGCGGAGAGTTCGAAGCGCACCTGATCGTTACCCTTGCCGGTAGCGCCGTGCGCCAGAGCGTCGGCCCCTTCGGCGCGTGCAATTTCAACGAGTCTCTTGGTGATGAGCGGGCGGGCCACGGAAGTGCCGAGCAGATAGCGGCCTTCATAGAGCGCGCCGGAACGCAGCATGGGGAAGATGAAGTCGCGGGCGAATTCCTCGCGCAGATCTTCCACATAGGCCTTGCTGGCACCGGTCTTCAGCGCCTTTTCATCCACGCCGTTCAGATCGTCTTCCTGCCCGAGGTCGGCGGTCATGGTGACGACTTCGCAACCGTAGGTTTCAATGAGCCACCTGAGGATGACGGACGTATCCAGTCCTCCGGAATAGGCGAGGACTACCTTTTTGATCTTTTTGGCCATGAGACTCTCTCCGAAAGGGAAACTAAAAGGTTACGGTATAAAAATGTCGGAAATCGCGGCGGTCCCTTGATCGCACGGTTTTCCGCACGGCTGACGATATGATTCGATTTTTTTCGCCCGCGTCATGAGGAGCGCAAGCGGGAAAGACCGGGAAGCCGGGCAGGGAACCTTTCGCACGGAGAACGACGCAGCGTTCGTTCTTTGGCGAAAAGGCCGCTTCCCCGCTTCCATTCGGGAAACGCCGCTACAGCCAGAGATAGGGATTGTTGGACAGTTCCTCGCCCACGTTGGTGTTGGGACCGTGTCCGGGGTAAACCTCGGTTTCCGGCGGCAGCACGAAAATCTTTTTGTGCAGGGAACGCCGCAAGGCGTCCGGGCTGCTTCCGGGAAAGTCCGTCCGTCCGACGGAGTGGAAGAACAGCAGGTCGCCGGTAAGGACGCTGTTCATGGCCGGAATATGGATGGACACGCTTCCCGGCGTGTGGCCGGGGGTGTTGAGCACTTCACAGGCGATGGCACCGAACGTATGCGGACCCTCCTTGAGATCTTCCCATTCGAAGGGTTCGACTCTGGGAAATCCCCAGGCGCCGCCACCGCCTATTTCCGTGGCGAGGAGAGGTTCGTCTCCCTTGGGCGCGTATACCGGAGCGCCGGTCTCCCTGTGCAGGGCGGCTACTCCGTAAATATGATCAAAATGGAGATGCGTGCACAGGATGGCGCGCACGGCCAGCTTGTGATCGCGAATGAAGGCCAGCACCTTGCCCAGACCGCCGTTCATGTCTCCGCCCGGATCGACGACGATGGCGTCGGAGCCGTCATGGACGAGATGGCAGTTGGTTTCTATCGGTCCCAGAGGAAAAGTTTCGATGGCCATGTTTGGAACTCCGTATCGGTAATAGAGAAAGGATACAGTGCAGGTAAGAACGTCTGGGGGCCTGTCAACGCGCCACGGTCATCCAATGTAGCCTGAAGCTCGAAAATCCGCAATGTTTCGCGGAGCATCCGGCCATGGAAGAAAGAGCAGAAAGGCGCCTCCCGGAATGGTCCGATCCGGGAGGCGTTTTCCTGAGACTTTTCCGGCGGAGCTACTCCTCATCGTCCGGAGTATCTTCGAGCGCGCGGGTATATTTGCAGTTTTTGTCCGGACAGGCCAGAAAACGCCCCTTCGTCCTGGTGTTTTTCAGGACCAGCAACGGAGAACCGCATTCGGGGCAGGGTTCCTGCACCGGCCAGTCCCAGAGGGCATAGTCGCATTTCGGATAGTTGCTGCAGGAATAGAATATTTTGCCGCGCTTGGAACTTTTTTCCACCAGAACCCCGTCGCAGCCTTCGCGCGGACAGGGAACGCCCGTGGAGAACGGTTCGGCGTGTCTGCACTCCGGATATCCGGAGCAGGCGATGAACCGGCTGCCGGTACGCGATTTCTTGAGCACAAGGTCCTTGCCGCATTCGGGGCAGACCCCCACTTTTTCAAAGGCAGGCTTGACCTTTTCCTGAAGTTGAATCCGCCCCTGCTCGTCGCGTGAATAGTTGGAGGTATAACGGCACTCCGGGTATCCCGTACAGGCCAGGAACTGGCCCGTCTTGCCGAATTTCACGGCCAGCGGCTTGCCGCATTCGGGGCAGGGGATGTCCGTGAGCGTGTCGATCTTGCCCTTGCTCATATTCTGGGCGGCGTTGAGCAGCGTGGGATCGAAATCCTTGTTGAAGTTGCGAAGCAGGGCGACCCAGTCCTGTTCGCCGTCGGCCACCTTGTCAAGCAGCTCCTCCATGTGTGCGGTAAAGCCCACATCCATCAGCGTCCTGAAATGTTCGCGCAGCCGGTCGCAAACTACTCTGCCGAGATCTGTGGGCGCGAAGTGCTTGTCCTCGACTCTGACATAGTCCCGGTCTTGCAGGGTGGAAATGATCGTAGCGTAGGTAGAGGGACGGCCGATGCCCAGTTCCTCGAGTTCGCGGACCAGAGAGGCTTCCGTGAAGCGCGGCGCAGGCTGCGTGAATTTCTGTTCCTTGCTCAGCGCGTCGAGCTTCAGCGTCTGGCCGGCCTTCAGGGGAGGCAGTTCCACGTTTTCCTCATCCGCGTTGCGAGGCATGGCGGCAAGAAAGCCGGGGAAGAGCATGCGTTCGCCCTTGGCCCGCCATTGCGCCGGGCCATTATCGATCGTGACAGTGGTATCGTGAAAACGGGCCGCGGCCATCTGCGAGGCCACGAAACGCGACCAGATGAGCCGGTACACCTGATACTGATCGGGAGCGAGATAGGGGCGGGCGTCTTCGGGCGTCAGCGTCACGTCTACGGGGCGGATGGCTTCATGGGCATCCTGCGCGTCGGACTTGGTCTTGAAGTTCCGTTTGCCGCCGGGAGCGAGGAAATCCTTGCCGAAGCGCCCCTCGATGAAGTCCGCTGCGGCCTTCTGCGCCTCTTCCGCGATGCGTACGGAGTCTGTACGCATGTAGGTGATGAGCGCTGTGGTTCCGCGGTCTCCCAGATCAAGGCCCTCGTACAGGCGCTGGGCTATGTTCATGGTCCGTTTGGCCGGATAGCCGAGCCGCTGGTTGGCGGCCTGCTGCAGGGTGGAGGTGATAAAGGGCGGCATGGGTGCGCGGCTGCGTTCCTTTTCCTCCACGGATGCGACGGTAAACGGGTTGGAACGGATCTCTCTTTCCAGAGCGTCTGCGGATTCGGCATCGGGAATGGACGGCTTCTTGCCGTTCACCTTCCAGAGATCGGTCCTGAACGGGGGCGGCGTTTCTCCGGAAAGCGACGCCTTGAACAGCCAGTATTCTTCGGGGACGAAGGCACAGCGCTCCTCCTCGCGTTCCACGATGAGCCGCAGGGCTACGGACTGGACGCGCCCGGCCGAGATGCCGCGCTTCACATTTTTCCAGAGCAGGGGAGAAATCTTGTAGCCCACGAGGCGGTCGAGCACTCGACGGGCCTGCTGGGCGTCGAACAGGTTGACGTTGAGATCCCGGGGGTGCTGGAGAGCCTCATGAACTGCGCGCGAGGTAATTTCGTTGAACTGGATGCGCTTGATGTTCGGATTCTTGTCCTTCAGAATTTCGGCTACATGCCAGGCGATGGCTTCTCCTTCTCGGTCCGGGTCGGGAGCCAGATAGACGGTGTCCACCTTGGAAGCCGCGTCACGCAGAGACTGCACGACCTTTTCCTTGCCCTGAATGATCTCATAGTGCGGAGCAAAGTCGTTGGCCTCATCCACACCAATGGAACTTTTCGGCAGATCACGGATATGGCCGACGCTGGCCTGCACGACATAGCCGGGACCCAGAAATTTTTTGATGGTTTTGACCTTGGCGGGAGATTCCACAATGATGAGACTTTTGCCCATGTACGCATCCTCGTAAGGGAAATAGGCCGCATGAAGCAGGGGCGCGGCGGAGGACAACATACGACACTTCGGCGCAACGTCAAGCCGCAAGCGCCGCGATTCGGTCCGGGGAGGTGATCCGTGCAGATAAAAAAACGGACCGCAGCAGGGGGCGCGGCCTTTTCCGTTTTCGGAGAAACGCCGTCTCCATCCGCGCCCGGAACAATTCTTATCCTTTCTTATCTTAGTGGGATAGCTGAATATATGAATCCGGCTGCCCCGATATGGGATCTGGACCGGAAACGGTATGGGGAAGACGGAATCCCCTGATACGGGGAGCGAAAGGCGCCGGCATGAAAAATTTCCTGGAAACAGGCGGACCCGCCGCGCCCTGAAATGCGGCGGGTCCGGCAGGAGAGCGGGAAGCTCAGACTCCGAACAGTTTGGAAACCATCCAGGCCGAAGCGTAGTAGGTCATGAACTGGACCCCGGTATGAATGCCGAAGTAGCGGTTGAGGATGCCGCCGAACATGGCCACGGTAACGGCGATGCCCACGCCTACGAGTCCGCCTTCCGAGTAGGAAAGAACGACGATAAGCCCGGTGAACATGCTGATGATGGCTTCCTGGCTGACCCGTTTCAGAACCCAGGCGCTGGCGCGGCGTGCGTAGTTCATGGAAAAGGGATAGGCGATCAGCGCGGCGAAGAAGATGCCGATCAGGCCGTAGACAAAGAATTCCAGCGGCGTCATCAGCGTATGCAGATTGTGGATTTCCGGCGCTGAGGTGAAGACCGGAGGCGCGTTGAACAGCGGGGCTGCCGGGCCGAGAGCCATGGGACTCAGCGGAATGCCGAAGGCGATCAGCGGAATGAGCGTTTCCGCGATATAGGTAGCCTCGGTCACGCCGTTCATGGCGGCCAGCTTGCTGGTGCAGCGCTGATACAGTCCCTTGACCCGAGAACCGACGGCCTCGCCCGACATGACGGTCATGCCTACGGGGCTGAACGTGAAGGTCAGGGAGGAGACGGCCGCGCAGATTGCCGTGTAGATTTTCTGGGCGCGGGTCAGCACATGGAACGGATTCGGGAAGTAGCCCTTCCACATTTTCATTTCCGGAGCAAGCCAGAATTCGCGGGGACTGTCGCGCAGCAGATGATGGCGGGAGGGCGGGGAGAGAACCGTCAGCAGGTCCGCAAACAGGGGGCCGATGGCGATGCCAAGGAAGAAGCAGATGAAGAGCCCCTTGTGGCCTCCGGCTGCTGCGAAATGGCTCAGACCCTGCACGAAGACGGCAAAGGGCACGAGGGCGAAGACGCTGCCCCAGCGGCCGGCGGAGGTATAGGCGATGATGACGGCGGCGATGGTGAAGATCAGGGGGGCCCACGACTTGACGATGTCACCGAAGGGGGCAAGCACGGTGGCAAAGAGGATGGAAATGGGCAGGGCCACGAAGGCCGCGACGATGCCGCCGGAGATCATCTTGCGCAGAGCGATGTGCGGCACTCCAAGCTGACGGAGAATGGTCGCGTCCCTGAGCATGGGTACGGCCATGGTGTCGCCCGGTATCCCGAGCAGGGCTGTGGGAATGGCATGGGTCATGTGCTTGGCGATGGCCGCGGCCATGAACCATGAGAATATGCCTGCGGGCGGAACGCCGATGAGAATGACGAGCAGCGTCAGCGGGGCAATGGTGGCCGTTTCGTCGGTGCCTGAAATAAGGCCGATGGCGGAAAATACGATGCTGCCAAGAATGGCCATGCCTACGCCCCAGAGCAGATGATCGAGAAGAAAGGCTTCCATGCGTCCTCCTCAGCGTTCGTTGGCGGGTTCGTTGCCTTCAGCTCCTGATGCACCAGGATGCGTGAAGACGTCATACAGCTGCAAGTCTTTCATCTCTTGAATGATTTCATCAGGCATGCTCTTCATGTCCTCGGACTCGGCGGCCATGTCCACGCCAAGTTCCGCAAGAACCTGAAGCCGGTTTTCCGGGGAGAAGCTTTCTTCCGTCAGAGTCCTCTTCGGAGGGAAGAGTCGGGTGGAAACGACGGCGGCCAGCAGGCAGCCCACGATTCCAATGACCAGTCCCATCGCTTTTTGCAGCGAGAGGACCATATCCGGCCGAATGCGCCGGATGCATTCGAATCCGGCAATGTAAAACAGGGTGCCGAGAATGATCCCGACGATCATCGCGCCGCCGAGATGGCGCAGATTGACGGTATCGCCCCAGATGTCCGCCAGCGGGGCAGCGTTGTTTCGTCCAGGCATGAGCCCTCCTTTTCGTCCGTTTCCGGACGCATGGGGAAAGCCCGAAACCGACCGGACGCCGGTTTCGGGCGGAAAGCGGTTCTAGCGGGACAATTCCTTAAGCAGTTCCTGCGCGCGTTCCAGCCTGATGTTTTTTTCCTTCACGAGCATGGCGGCAATCCTGTCCACCAGATCGCCTGTGGCTCCGGCGGTAGCGGCCAGCGTACGGGCATGAAGAGACATGTGCCCGCGCTGGATGCCTTCCGTGCTCAGGGCGCGCAGCGCAGCCAGATTTTGGGACAGGCCGAGAGCGGCGAAAACCTGCCCGAGTTCGTCCGCGCTCTGAACGCCGAGGATCTTGACCGCGATTCTGGCGATTGGATGAACCTTGGTCGCGCCGCCGATAAGGCCCACGGCCATGGGAAGTTCGATGCTGCCCGTCAGATTGCCGTCCCTGTCCTTTTCCCAGGCGGTCAGCGAGGTATAGGAACCGTTTCTGGCTGCGTAGGCGTGGGCTCCGGATTCGATGGCCCTTGTGTCGTTCCCTGATGCCATGACGGCGGCGGTGATGCCGTTCATGATGCCCTTGTTGTGCGTGGCTGCGCGGTAGGGATCCGCGGCGGCAAAGGCGCAGGCCTCCACGATGCCGTCCACGACGGCTTCGCCGCCGATATCTTCCTTGTTGATCTTCGCCCAGCAGCGCGCAAGCCGCCTGTCGGCAAGATTGGACAGAATGCGAAGTCTGACCTGACCTCCCGTCAGTTCCGCGATGCGGGGGGCAAGGCTTTCGGCCATGCTGTTGACAGCGTTGGCTCCCATGGCGTCGCGGGTGTCCACGATGAGATGCGTGACCACCATGACTCCCACTTCAGTGTGGATGATGTGCACTTCCAGATCCTTGGCCCCGCCGCCGAACTTGACGAGCATGGGGTCGATGGCGCTTGCGGAAGCCAGCAGCTCTTCTCTGGCGCCCAACACCCGCAAGCGGGCGGCTTCGGGATCGGCTACGCCGAGCGCCTGAATCTGGGCCCGCATGAGCGGCCCCGTGCCTGATGTATGGAATCCCCCTGCCTTGCGTACCAGTCGGGCCATATTGCTGGCTGCGGCGATGACGGAAGGCTCTTCCGTGGCCATCGGAATCAGGTAGTCCTTTCCGTTGATGAGGAAGTTCACCGCCACGCCGAAGGGAATCTGGATCGTTCCGATGACGTTTTCCACCATATGGTCGGCCACATCGAGGCCGAGAGCGCCGCAGTCGGACAGCCGGCTGATGTCCTCCGCATCCAGGTTGCAGAATTCGGCTACTTCCTTCTGGCGTTCGGAAACAGCAAGCTTGTAAAATCCGGAAAATTCGCTTGATTTCATATTGAGATCTCCCGTCAGTAGGCTTTCTGGTTATTTTCCGTCATCAATTCTGAGGCGCATGAGGGCACTGGCCATGGTCTTGCCCAGCGTATCAAGACGCAGTGACTGGGTTGCTCCTCCGTCAAGAGCTCCGGTCAGAACAAAATTGAACCCCCCGACTTCAGGCAGTTCATAGCGGGTGACCGTGCCCCGGACCATGGGGCCGAAGTGTTCCTTGACCCTGTCGGCGGTCACCTGCTCCCTGAGCAGCTCATAATCTTTGGGATCGCGGGCAAACAGGCATATGTTGCTCACATCCCCCTTGTCTCCGGACCGGCCGTGAGCCAGTTCGTACAGATACCGTATTGCCATCAGCGCACCTCCCGGATGGAGACATTGAGTTTCACGGCGTCACGCGGGATCAGCGTGGGCCACAGAGCTATGATTTCAACGGGTTTGGGCCGTCCCCCGAAGAAGCAGTTGGCGGGCGGACCATTGAGATTGAACGGAGCGATTTCCGGGGCGAGCTTGGCCGCCTCGGCCTTGTCGTTCGTGCGAATGGCCACGCGAAGCACGACTTCGTTCGGGGCATAGTCCGGCTCGCCGGCGGTGTTGAGGTGCAGGGCGTTGACTCCGAGCAGGTCAAAACGCATGGCTTCGGCCTTCAGACCGCGTTTCTTCAGGATTTTGCGCAGAATATCCTCTGCCTTGCGGGCCTTTTCGATGGCGAAGGGCCAGGCATAGGGAAGGTAGGCCACGATTCGGTAGCCGGCCGTGATGCCGAGGCAGAGCTTCAGCGTATCGGTAGGAGCCGTTCCGGCCACGCCGTCCACGCGTACTCGATTTTCACCTGTTTCCGTCAGACGGATGCGGCTGAAGTCGGCGATGACGTCCGGAGTGTAGTATCGGGCCGGGTCGTGGATTTCGTAATACAGCTGCTCCTTCAGACTCTGCTCGCTGATGAGGCCGCCGCAGTCAGGAGCCTTGGTGATGGTCAGAGTCGTACCCGTGACCTCGGCAATGGGATAACCGAGATTTTCCAGATCGGGCACAGTCTGCCAGCCATAGTCGAAGTTCCCTCCAGCGCCCTGTCCGCCGCATTCCAGCAGATGGCCGGAAAGGATGCCACGGGCCAGGTTGTCGTAATCGTTTTCCGCCCAGTCGAATTCATGGGCCAGAGGAGCAAGGAACATGCTCGAGTCCGTACTGCGTCCGGTGAGAACGATGTCCGCGCCTTCGGCCAGCGCCCTGCGAATGGGCTGATGCCCGAAGTAGACGTTGGCGTTGACGATGCGGGAACGGATTTCCTTCAGTTCCTGCCCCGTATCCATATTGACGATGGGAATGCCGGAGGCTTCAAGCTCGTCCAGTCTGCCCAGAAGATCGTCTCCGGTAATGCTGGCGATGCGGCAACGGCGACCCGTACCTTGCGCTACCTGCTGGAGAGCGTCGGCAGCGCCGGCTACGTTCATGCCTCCGGCATTGGTGACGACCCGGATGCCGCGCTCCAGGCAGTCCTCCAGGGTTTCTTTCATCAGGCCGATAAAGTCCCGGGCGTAACCCGCCTTGGGGTCCTTCTGGCGTTGCCGCTGCATGATGGACAGGGTGAGTTCGGCCAGATAATCACAGGCAAGGTACTGGATGTCCCCATGCCGGATCATATGGATGGCGGCGTCGTTGTTGTCGCCCCAGAATCCCTGTCCTCCTCCGATGCGTATTGTTTTCATGCGAGTTCCTTTCGTTGGCAGTGCTTCGGGCCGACATGTGGCTGTCTGGTCGCCGATCGTCCGCATGGATAAAAGCAATCTTTGTTCCATGTTTATAACTATTTGTTTTTATAGTAATTAGTAGTTTTTGAGGAATGAATTTATATATTAAATATACAATAGAGCCTTATTAGACAGAAAAATATGTTTACTTGAAAAACAATTGTTTCTTTTCTATATGAAAGAGAAGCGTGGAAAGAGGAGGCGGGAATGGAACGAAGGGAAATCGGAACGCTGCCGATTATGGAAAAAGTCCTGGATATGGTTCCCATCGGGGTCGTTGTGGTGAACGCCGCCGGGCGTATCGTCTATCTCAACGATGCTTATGAACGTATTCTGGGCGTCCCCCGGTACAAGGTTCTGGGGCGGCTCATGAAGGATATTGAACCCGGAGCGACGCTTCTCGATGTGCTGGAAAGCGGACATGAAATTCGGGAGAGAACCGTGCGCATCCGCTCCATAAACCGGCAGGTGAAGGTGAATATTCTGCCTCTGCGAACGGACTCCACGCTGTTCGGCGCCGTATCCTTCTTCGAGGACGTAACCGAGTCCAGCGAACTTTCCCATGAGCTTGTCCGGGTCAAGGAGCTGGCCGATCATTTTCGAGAAGAGCTGGAGACGCAGCGCGAGCTTCCCCGATCCTTCGGGGAGATCGAAGGAAGAGATCCGGGATTCATGAAGGTTCTCGGACAGGCGGCTATCGTTGCGGATACCGATGCGCCGGTACTGCTTCTCGGAGAGAACGGAACCGGCAAGGAGGTTATGGCCAGAGCCATCCACGCGGCCAGTCGCCGGGCAGACAGGCCGTTTATCGCCGTGAACTGCGCGGCGGTTCCGGACAGTCTGCTTGAGAGCGAGTTGTTCGGTTATGAGGAAGGAGCGTTTACCGGAGCGAGCAAGGGCGGCCGCATGGGAAAGTTTGAGCTGGCCGAGGGAGGGACACTCTTTCTCGACGAGATAGGCGACATGCCCTATCTCATGCAGTCCAAGCTGCTGCGCGTTCTTCAGGAAAAGGAGATCGAAAAAATCGGCAGAACGGGAACCATGTGCGTGGATGTAAGAATTATCGCGGCCACGAACAAGGATATTCGCAGTCTCTCGGAAACCGGCGTGTTCCGGCAGGATTTGTATTATCGCCTGAATGTGGTGGGGATCGTGCTTCCGCCGCTTCGCGAGCGGGGCGACGACGTGTTGCTGCTTGCAGCCAATATGCTGAAAAAATTTAATGCCCGTTATGGAAAGGCGGCAACATTGTCGCCGGAAGCCTTGCGTGTTCTGAGAAGGCATGCATGGCCGGGAAATGTCCGGGAGCTGGCGAACACTCTGGAACATGCCGTGATCATGTGCGAACAGGGCAGCATCGAAGTGCGGCATCTGCCGCAGGGGCTTTGCGCGGACATCGGACGTTGTCTTCCTTCTGCCGTTTTGGCAACGGGCGGCAAGAAAGGGAGCATTGTCGCGGAGCAGGAGGAGGCGTCCTCCCTGCCGGACTGGCATACGTCCATTTCCCGCCTCGAGAGGCGCATGCTGGCGGAATCGCTGGCTGCCAGCAGAGGAAATCGAAGTCTTGCCATGCGTCGTCTCGGGTTGAGCCGCCGGACATTTTACAAGAAATTGCGCGAATACGGTCTGTGGGAGAAATAAGTTTCCCATATGTCCCGCGTTCGTTCCGTCCGGCGTGAACGATGCGGCGGATTTCCCGATAACACAGGAAAGCACCCGTGGCGAAGTCGAAAGAAGGGACTTCGCCACGGGTGCTTTCTGCCGGATGCAGGCGTTCAGTTTCGTGGCTGTCAGGATTTGGCATTGAGCCGCTTGAGGACGGCCGCCGATTCCGTATCGCCGAGGTCCGCACCCTTCTGGTACCAGAAGGCGGCCTGTTTCAGATCGGCCGTAACGCCTTCGCCTTTTTCATACATGGTTCCGAGGCGCAGACAGGCCTTGGGGTCGCCGGCCATTGCGGCCTTTCGATAGTACTCGATGGCCCTGGCATAGTCCTGAGAGACGCCATAGCCTTTGGCGTACATGTCGCCGAGAGAGCTGTAGGCCAGCGCGTATCCCTGATCCGCGGCCTTGTGGAACCAGCCGAGGGCGGAATTGTAATCCTTGCTGGTTTCGAGATGGAAGCTGCCGAGCCTGGCCTGCGCCGCTGCGTATCCCTGACTGGCGGCCTTGGTGAACAGGTCGAGAGCCTTCTGCATGTCCTTTTCCACTCCGTGTCCGAGTTCGTACATCCTGCCGAGCAGGTATTCGGCCTCGGGGTGGTTCAGCTGGGCAAGCGGCTCGACGATGATGAAGGTTTCCTCGTAGCTTCCGTTGTCATAGGCTTTCTGGGCTTCAGCCATGGAAGGGGCGGTCTTGTCGCTGGTTGCCGTTCCGGCAGTCGCGGCGGAGGAGGCTGCCGCGGGGTGCTGTGCAGGGTCTCCAGCCCAGACGGAAGCAGGGGCGATGGTCATCAATGTGGCCGCGCAGAGCAGGGCGGGTAATGTTGTTTTATGCATGGCTATCTCCTTGTTGGTACGGTTCGGAACATGTAGGGGAATTTGTCCGTCTGACGGAAAGGCGTTTCGGACCGATGTCCTCAGGGAAACACGGGAAAGGGGTATGGTCAATGATAACTGCAGGAAAATCATGAAGAAAAGGCCCCCTTTGCCGGAAGGGGGCCTTTGAACGGGAAGTGTTCCTGAAGAAAGGACTTGTCGTCTGTTCAGCGGGCTATCCCGCTCAGATGCCGTTTGGCAGACAGAACCGTGTTTTTCATGAGCATGGCGATGGTCATGGGGCCGACGCCTCCGGGAACCGGCGTGATCTTTCCGGCCACCTTGCAGGCTTCCGCAAAGGCGACGTCGCCGGACAGGATGGGTTTGCCAGTCCTTTCATTGAAGCCCACACGGTTGACGCCCACGTCGATGACCGTGGCGCCCGGTTTGATCCATTCAGGGCGGACCAGCCCGGGCACGCCCGCTGCGACGATGAGAATGTCCGCGCGGCGGCAGTGGGCGGCGAGATCACGCGTACGCGTATGCACCAGCGTGACCGTGGCGTCCATGCCTTTCTGCCCGAGCATGACCGCAATGGGTTTGCCCACGATGTTGGAACGTCCCACAACTACGACTTCCGCCCCTTCGACAGGCGTGCCCGAGCGCACGAGCATTTCCCTGATTCCGGCTGGGGTACAGGGTGGGAAAGCCTCATCTCCGATGAGCAGACGCCCAAGATTCACAGGGTGGAAACCGTCTACGTCCTTGTCCGGGTCAATGGCGTTGATCACCTTGTTCTCATCAATATGTTTCGGCAGGGGCAGCTGCACGAGGATGCCGTGGATGGCGGGGTCGGCGTTGTAACGGGCAATAAGTGCAAGAAGCTCGTCTTCGCTGATATCGGCTGGCCGGTTGTCCTGCACTTCATGGAAACCGAGCTCCAGAGCCGTCTTGACCTTCAGAGAAACGTAGCTGACGGAGGCCGGATTTTCGCCCACAAGA
The DNA here is from genome assembly GCA_023403845.1 of Pseudomonadota bacterium. Classification (GTDB taxonomy): domain Bacteria; phylum Desulfobacterota; class Desulfovibrionia; order Desulfovibrionales; family Desulfovibrionaceae; genus Bilophila. The sequence goes on along the minus strand of JAEYDL010000010.1, from coordinate 6,346 downwards.
ATGGTGACGAGACCCGGGACCATGCCATACTCGGCCTGCATGGCGGCTACTTCGGTTCTCAGTTCGTCAAGAATGGCGGCGCGCAGCGCCGTTCCGCTGATGAGTTCGGCCATGAAATCCTCCGTCAAGCCGTTTTGCCTCAGATCATTTCACGCTGGGCGAGGTAGTCGTTCTGGAACATGCACATGCGCAATGCATTGCGATATTTGCCGTTGCTGAAAAATTCGTGTTTCAGTTCGCCTTCGATCTGGAAGCCGAGCTTGCTGTAGATATGAATCGCCTTTCTGTTTTCCGTATCCACGATCAGATACAGCTTGTAGAGGTTGAGAACCGTGAAACCGTAGTCCATGACCAGAGCCACAGCTCTGGCCGCGTAGCCGAGTCCCTGATGCGAGGGGGCTATGATGATCTGAAATTCTGCCCGGCGGTGAATGTAATCGATTTCCATGAGTTCCACCAGTCCGACCTTTACCCTGTCATGCTCGACGATAAAGCGGCGTTCGCTCTGGTCATGGATGTGCTTGTCGTACAGTTCGACCAGTTCGACGAAGGCCTCGTACGGTTCTTCGAACCAGTAGCGCATGACGCTGGCGTTATTGTCCAGCTGGTGAACGAAGGGAAGATCCTCCCGTTCGAGAGGACGCAGACGGATGGGAGTAGCGCTGTCCATGGGATGTTTCCGTTTTGCACCCTGCGGAGGGGAGTTCCGCGGGATTGAAGAAAGGTCGGGGGCATGAAGCCCCCGACCGACATTGCGAGATCAGAAGATGCCCTTGACGCGGCCCGTATCGGTATCCACGTCCACCCGGCGGAAAGCCGGATTGGAACCGGTTCCGGGCATGAGCGAGATGGAACCGGAGACCGGAACCACAAAGCCCGCGCCGCCGTAGATAAGCACGTCGCGGATCTTGAGCCGCCAGCCCCTGGGCGCGCCCTTGACATTGGGATTGTCGGACAGAGACAGGTGCGTCTTGACCATGCACAGCCCCAGATCTCCGGCATCGTCGCGCTGCTGGATCTTGTCCAGCTTGCCGGCCGCCTCGGCGGAGAAATCCACACCGTCCGCGCCGTACACTTCACGAGCGACCAGGTCAATGCGTTCCTTGAACGGCATGGACCAGTCGTAGAGCGGCTTGAATTCCGTCTTTTCCTCACAGGCGTCAAGAACCGCGTCGGCAAGTTCGAGTGCGCCGTCGCCCCCATGTTCCCAGTGCGTGGACAGGGCCACACGGGCTCCCGCCGCTTCGCACAGTTCGCGGACCTTGGCGATTTCGGCCTTGGTGTCTGTGACGAAGGCATTGATGCAGACGACTGGAGAAACACCGGACTTTTTGACTGTGGCGATGTGATGGAGCAGGTTGCAGCACCCTGCCTCGACAAAGCCCACGTTTTCGGAACGGTATTCCTCGGGCAGCGGACGACCCGGCACGGGAACAGGAGCGCCGCCGTGGCTCTTCAGCGCCCGGATGGTGGCGACGACCACGGCCGCATCCGGCGCGAGACCGCTGTAATGACATTTCAGGTTCCAGAACTTTTCATAGCCGATGTCCGCGCCGAAGCCGGATTCAGTCACATGGTAGTCGCTCAGCTTCAGACCCACGCGGTCCGCTATGACCGAACTCTGGCCGATGGCGATATTGGCGAAGGGACCTGCGTGAACGAATACGGGCTGGCCTTCGATGGTCTGAATAAGATTCGGATTGACGGCTTCCGCCATCCATGCGGTCATCGCGCCGTCCACTTCCAGATCGGCGGTGGTTACCGGTCTGCCGTTGCGATCGTAGGCAACAATGATCTTGCCCATGCGTTCCCGCATATCCTTGAGGTCGCGGGCCACGGCCAGAATGGCCATGACTTCGGAAGAAACCGCGATATCGAAGCGCGAGCGCATCATGAAGCCGTCGGACTTGCCGTTCACACCGTCCATGCCGATGACGATGTTTCGGAGCGACTGGCAGCAGAAGTCCATGACCCAGCCCATATTGACGTTGGTGGGGTCGATGTTCAGACGTTCCATGTGCGACATCTTGAGCAGTTTTTCGTCATCGTAGTTGCGCTCGTGCTGCATGCGCGATGTAAGGGCCACCATGGCGAGGTTGTGGGCGTTCATGACGGCGTTGATGTCGCCGGTGAAGCCGAGGGAATACTGGGTAAGCGGAATGCACTGGGAAAGCCCCCCGCCGGCGGCCGAACCCTTCACGCCCATGGTTGGACCGCCAGAAGGCTGGCGGATGGCGGCGGAGGAACGCTTGCCACGTCGTCCGAGTCCCTGCACGAGACCGATGGTCGTGGTGGACTTGCCCTCGCCGAGGGGGGTAGGCGTAATGGCGGTGACGTCGATGTATTTGCCGTTGGGTCTGTTGTCGAGCCGCCCGAGGACCGAACGGTAGTCAACCTTGCCCATGACGTGGCCGTAGGGAAGCAGCTCGCTTTCGAGCAGTCCCAGATCCCGGCCGATCTGATAGACTGTTTTCATCCGGGTTTCCGCGTCCTGAGCGATTTCCCAGTCCGCATGCTTTTTCGGATCAAGCGCCATGAGCATCTCCTCTTCGGTTTGGATAAAAAATATGGGAAAGGGTTTCGACATCCACAGACTGGACTTCTTCTATAGGCTTTTTCGAAGAGTTTCCAGCCAAAAATAAGGCGCCCATTCTGCACGTAACCCCGCTTGCGGAAAGCAGGAAAATGGCGTTAGGGGTAAAATTTCGCTTGCATACGGAGGGGGAAGGCTGGCAAAAGAAGACGGCGGAACGCGAGTCCGTCTTTTTGGCCGTCGGGCGGTTTTTCCGCAATGGCCGCAATTGCCTATCCCACGAGGTTCGGAGTGAGCAAGATCGTCGTTTCGGTCATCGGGCTGGATTGCCCCGGCGTGGTGCATGCCGTGTCCAGCACGCTGTCCGCGCTGGAATGCAATATCGAGGAAGTGAGCCAGACCATTCTGAAGAGCCAGTTTGCAGCCATTTTTGTGGCGACGCGGCCAGATGATCTGGATAACGAAACCATTCGGAGAATTCTGTCCGGCGCCGTCGAGGACAAAAATATGCACCTGTCCGTGACCATCCGGGATTTCGAGGACGGCTGCGTATTCAAGAGCGAGCCTTCCGAACCCTTCGTGGTCACGGTTGACGGCGAAGACCGGCTGGAGATCATTTCCACCATCTCCCGGATCTTTGCGGAGCACCGGGTGAATATCGAAAATCTGAAGGCCATCATGCCGGAGGGCGAGTCGATGGCTCTCCTCGTCTTTGAAATCGCGCTTCCCATGTCCATCGACCGTGCTGCATTGCGCAAGACGCTTCAGGATCGCGCCCGTGAGATGGGACTGCGTCTGAGCATGCAGCATCGGGATATTTTTGAAGCCGTGCATCGCGTCCTGCCTGTCTGAATTCCGTCCGCGCATGTCCGCTTTTGAAAAAAACGGGCGTCGTGGCTCCGGGCCTCGGACGCGCCTCTAGTCTTTTCACAGGGAGATTCCCATGCTTACAGAACGTGAAGTCCTCAGCACTCTGAACATGCTGCGCAACGAGCATCTCGACGTGCGCACGGTGACGCTCGGCATCAGCCTGTTCGATTGCGCCAGTCATGATTTTGACGTGTTCGCCTACAAGGTGCGCTCGAAGATCGCCAAATATGCGGCCAGACTTGTCTCCACATGCAACGAGGTCGGCGACAGGTTCGGCATCCCTGTGGTGAACAAGCGCATCAGCGTCAGCCCTATCGGAGTCGTGGGCGCTTCCTTTACCCGTGAGGAAATGGTGAAGGCCTGCCGTGTTCTGGACGAGGCGGCCAAGGACGCTGGCGTCGACTTTCTCGGCGGCTTCGGTGCGCTGGTGGAAAAGGGCATCACGCCCGGCGAACGCAATCTGATCGACGCCTTGCCCGAAGCGCTGGCGACCACCGACCGCATTTGCTCCTCGATAAACGTGGCGTCTTCCCGTTCCGGCATCAATATGGATGCCGTGGCGCTCATGGGACGGCGCATTCTCGACGTGGCCGAAGCAACCAGGGACCGGGACGGCATCGGATGCGCCAAGCTGGTGGTCTTCGCCAATATTCCTCAGGACGTTCCGTTCATGGCGGGCGCGTATCTCGGCGTGGGGGAACCTGATGTGGTCATCAATGTTGGCGTTTCCGGCCCCGGAGTGGTCAAGAAGGCCATCGACCGGGCCATGGCGGAAGGCGGGCACATTACCCTGAGCGAAGTGGCGGAGGTCATCAAGCGTACGGCCTACAAGGTAACGCGCGTCGGTGAGATCATCGGCAAGGATGTGGCCGACCGGCTGAACCTGCCGTTTGGCGTAGCCGACCTTTCGCTTGCCCCCACGCCCGCCGTGGGCGACTCCGTGGGCGAAATTTTCCAGAGCGTCGGCCTTTCCTCCATCGGGGCGCCCGGAACCACCGCCGTACTGGCCATGCTCAACGATGCCGTGAAGAAAGGCGGCGCCTTTGCCTCCTCGCACGTGGGCGGACTTTCCGGCGCGTTCATTCCCGTTTCCGAGGACTCCAGCATCGAGGCCGCGACCCGCAGCGGAGCTCTGACGCTGGAGAAGCTGGAGGCCATGACCAGCGTCTGTTCCGTGGGGCTCGACATGATAGCCATTCCCGGCAGTACGCCTGCAGCCACCATTTCCGGCATCATTGCCGATGAAATGGCCATCGGCATGATCAATTCCAAGACAACCGCCGTACGCGTGATTCCCGTTCCTGGCAAGGGCGTGGGCGAAAAGGCCTGCTTCGGCGGGCTGCTCGGCGAGGCCGACATCATTCCCGTGCCCGGCGGCGACGCTGCGTCGTTCATCAACCTGGGAGGTCGCATCCCCGCGCCGATTCACAGTCTGAAGAACTAGGAACCGCTTTCCTTCGCTGGAATCAGAATGGAAACGGGCCGCATGAATCAAATCCATGCGGCCCGTTTTGCGTATGCCGGTATGGGCAGAAACGCGCCGGGCAATGGCGGCCGAATTCGCTTACCTGTTCTTGAGCGAGCCCTGTCCGGTCATGTCGAGATCGGAACTGACGATGGCCGAGCGGATTCCTCCCAGCGGGATGATCGTATGAAACAGGGAGTCATGGGTAACGGTTTTTCCCGATGCGGCGGAATCTTTCAGCGCCCGGACGATGTCGGGGTGTCTTTCACCGTAGAGAGGACTGTACCAGATCAGAAAGGGAATGTTTTTCTGTTCCGGATAAACGGTATCCGTTCCCCCGATGGCGTGAAGAAATCTTCCGTGCTCGCCGAGCAGCTGTCCATGATCCGAGACATATACGACCACGGCGTTGCGGTCCCGCAGCTGGTTGTAGAGTCTGAAAAGAAAGTCATCGGTTTTGACGATCGTGTTGTCGTAGGCGTTGATGACGTTCTGTCGATGATCATTCAGCGTTTCAGGCGTATACTCGTCCGGAACGAATACACGGAATTCATCCGTATAGTTATGCCGGTAATCGAAATGCGATCCGGTCGTATGCAGCAACAGCAGAAGCCCCTGATCGTATTCCCTGAACAAGGGTTCCGTTTCGTTCAGCATGGCCTGATCCGAGGCCGTACTGAGATATTTTATGTCCTGCGCCGTGCCGATGAGCGTGTCGGTAAGATGTCCGGACCTTCCGAGTCTGTTCTGTCTTGAATAGAAGCAGGTTCTGAAGCCATGCTTGTTATAGAGGGATATGAAGCTGCCGAGAGTCGGAATCCTGTTTTTTTCGGTCGCGTTGGTAAGCATCCCGATGAGGGATTTTCGTGTCTGGACGTCGAAAGAACGGGCAATCCCCATGTTGATGAGGTTTGGTTCCTTTTCCAGATTGGGATTGGTTTTTCGCGAATAGCCGTTCAGGCTGAAATGGTCTCCCCGGGCGCTTTCTCCAAGGACCAGCACCACGATGGGCTTGTCGTCGGAACAGGTTGAAGGGAAATCGGCCGTTGAGGGCAGGGAAGCGAGTCTCTGTGCCTTGCTCTCTTCGCTCCAGTAGGTTTTGAACAGCGCGCAAAGCGAGATGGGGGTGATATTCCGTGTTCCAAGATAATAGCGGAATGACGAGTCTGGATTGACCTTGTCGATATACAGTTTTCCTCCCTCCTTCAGGAGCAGGAACAGACTCATGAACACCAGAAAGCAACAGAAGGCCTGTCTTTTGCCTATGGTGATCTTTCGGAAAAGATACAGGGTCACTCCGGAAACGATAATTGCGGCGAGAAATGTCGCGACAAGAACCGGAGTCAGGAAGCTGAATATTTCAAAACGGTTTGATTCAAGAATTGCGGCAAGAATATCGTAAGTCAAAGGTCGATTATAGACATAGTGGAAGTAACATAATCCGAATCCGGTCATATGGAACAGGATTATGCCTATAC
>JAEYDL010000039.1 GCA_023403845.1 Pseudomonadota bacterium | reverse complement strand
CACGTTTTTGCTTATTGCGCCATTTTACGCAGCGTGTCCCAAAAGTACCGTGAATGAAAGCTGTCGTACCACCTTGGCGCGTAATTTTGGTAATTCCATAAAGAGGAAGTTCTTCCATAGTGCATAAATTGACTATAAATTTCAAGCAAAGATTTTCTAACAGTGTATTATTGTTTGGATCTCCGGGGATAACAAAAGTCCCTTTATCTTCATAAATAAGCATTCCTATTTGTTTCGTTGCAATACGTGCAGATAATGTAAACATCCATACCAATGAAACAATACAACCTAAATAAAATATTATGTTAGCTATGTATATTTTATCCGGTGAACCTAAAACCATCATAGCTATTAAGGTCAAAATAAAAATAAGGATAGGTATCGCTCCCTTAACAAGATAACTCATAAACTGTAATGAATCATTGACACGATAATCAGCATCTTTAATTCCATATTTCTTATTATATATGCAGTAAACAAAGAATGTATTTATAAGAAATACAGAAAGTAGAATAACTCCTAGTATGCTCCCAAGTAACCGCCGATTTGCTTCTTGCTCTTCTCTCGTTGCCATATTGAACCCTCCTCGCGGATATGAATGAATCACTTGACGAAATTATCATTCGCGAACGTGTCTGAACCAGTTACTAGGCTATAGCCAAGTGCAAGTCAAGTTTTACTAGGCTACATCCAAGTAAAAACTTGGAGGATGTATGCCTTTTACAAGTAATTTAAGCGAGTTAATGAGAAAGAGAAAACTAACCTACGAGGAACTCCAATTCCGTTCAAAAGTGGCTCCTGATACCATAGCCAGAGTAAAGGATGAAAGAATCGCAACGGTTAAACTGTTAACCTTGGAGAAGCTGGCAACAGCTTTGGAGGTCGATGTACATGATCTCTTTGAGTACGTTAGGACAAACCCGTCGAGTCTTGAACGCTGAAATGTGCTGTCGTGATAAAAAGGCCCGAATCACTACGGTGAAACGGGCCTTTGTTTACTCGTGGTTTCGCTGAAAAGTTATCAACCGTAAACTTAAACACAGCCTTTGAAAACGTCTTATGACTTGCCAGTTTGTTTCTTTGCTCCGGTACTGCTCACAGAGTGTTGAGATAGCCGGTGAACTCCTTTTCTCGGTTTTTCATCGATCTCTGAATCTTTCCGGCAGATTCTTGAGCGTGGAGATAATCTGCTGCTAGTCCGGCAGGTCTTTTTTCACTACTTCGTTCACTGATATAGGTGCCGCCGGCATGGCAGAAAAGTGCCTCCTGATGCGCGGGAAGCAGGCATCTGGAAAAGGACAGGGGAAGTATTGGTTCGGGCAGTGGCACTGAGAACACACAAGTCTGGGCAGACGAGATTCTGCCCAGACTGTGTGGAGGATGCAGGAAGAGCGGAAGAAACCGCCATCAGGGTGCCCCGTTTCCAGGAACATGCCGAACGGGGAAAACACGTTACAGGCCAGTTAGCTTTTCTGCTCTTTTCTGTTGGCGAAGGAGGCGATGGCTCTGGCGGTTCTGTCGCGATCGCCGAGAACCCCTGCTCCTCCCACGCAGCCTCCCTCGCAGGTCATGACCTCTACCAGATTACCGGGGCAGTCTCCCGTGGCGTAACGCTTCAGAGTGCGCAGCCCGGAAAGGGAAAGCCCATTTACGGAAATGGGGCGGACAGTTACCGGAGCCGATCCGGATAGGACCCCGGGCAGGATCTCCGAGCTTGCGGCAGCCCCGTTTTTCCCTGGAATCGTTGAAAATTCTATGTCCTGCGCGACGCTGACAGCCGCGACCTGCTGCACGGCACTGGCCACGCCTCCGGTAATGGCATAGCCGCGTCCTGCGTCGGACGGGATGCGGGACAATTCGGCTTCATCGCATTCTTCAGGAACAATGCCCGCCGCAGAGAAGAGGGCTCCCAGTTCTTCAAAGGTGATTACGAAGTCTACCAGCGGGTCTTCAAGACCTTCATGGCGCTTGGCTACGCAAGGTCCGATGAACACGGTCGTTGTTTCGGGGACGGCCTGTTTCGCAAGTTCCGCCGTGTAATGCATGGGAGTGCCGGTTTCGGAAATGAAGGGCAAAATTTCCGGAACATGGCGTTTGGCGGCAAGAACGTAACTCGGACAACAGGATGTTGTCATGAATCTGGCACCGTGGCCCATACGTTCAGCAAATTCCGCAGCTTCCCGCCGTGACGTGACGTCCGCCCCAAGGGCGACTTCCAGAACTTCGGCGAAGCCGAGCTGCCGGAGTGCCGTTACTATGCGGCCCAGACTGGCTGGAAACTGGCCGATGATGGACGGGGCAATCAGGGCCGAAACGTGGGGACGTTCACGAATGGCACGCAATACGTCTACAATTTCGCTGCGTTCGATGATGGTACCGAACGGACAGGCGCGCATGCACCGGCCGCAGCTGATGCATTTGTCCTCATCGATTTCCGCGCGTCCATCCTTGCCTTTGTGAATGGCCCGCACGGGGCAGGCGCTTTCGCAGGGAACAGTCAGATGCACAATGGCCTGATAGGGGCATACGTCATGGCATTTTCCGCAGTTACGGCACTTGGAAGGATCGATATGGGAACGACCGTTGACGTGGGGAATGGCGTCGAACCGGCAGGCCCCCATGCAGGGGCGGGCAATGCAGCCCTGACATGCGTCGGTGACGAAATAGCGGGCGGGCACACAGCCCTGGCATGCGATTTCACAGACCGTGAGAATGGGAGATGACGGTTTTTCCCGTTCAAGGGAGCGTGCTGCGTATTCGGCAAGGGGAGTCGCGTCGTCTTCTTCACTCTCGTAACGGAAACCCAGCGCCGCCATGCAACGGAACCGCACAATGGCGCGATCCCGATAAATGCAGCAACGGTAAGAAGGACTGTTCTTGGGTCTGATTACGAAAGGGATGCGCTCCACGCGCTTGCCGAAGTCTTCGCCCTTTTCTTCCATGAAGGCCTGCGCGACATGGCGCAATACATCTCGCCGGATGGCGTTCATGCGGTTCGTTTCTCGTATCGGCATGCAATCCGCCTTGTCTGAAAGGTTTTCTGTTTTCATCGGGTTGACAAATCTTGGAAAGAGTAACTGACTCATCTTGTTTTGTCACGTTGTTTTGGTGAGTTAAGGTATATTTTATAATTTAATGTAATTACATGCTTATAGTGTTTGTACCGCTCATGAAGGATGCACCTGTTTCATGCGAGCCGAGAGAATGAAGCAGGGGGAAGGAAGATTATGGGATTCCGCGCTGTTTGGGAGAGAGAAATTCGGGGAAGGCCCTGGGGCTGTTCAGGGCAACGCATGGCAGCGACCCGGAATCGCGTTCTTCGGCGACGGGTTGCATCTGGAAATTCCATGTAACTCCTGATGGAGCAGGAGAGGGGCTGGTGAACGGCGATGCCCGACGAGCTTTGATCCACATCCGACAAACGGTTTGTAGTCGCTGCGTCAATGGGCTTTCACATTGGTGGAATTCGTGAACCTGTCAGACCCGGGCAATCCAGAGAAAAAGCGTATGTGCGATGCTGACAAGAACGACAAACGCCGTTGTGGCCGCCCTGCGGGTGCAAAGAAGACCGAAGAAAGTGAGGTGCAAGGCATCATGGTGGCAGACGTGCAGGCAATCCCGGCACAAGGTGCAGCCAAAACCCGGTGCATTGCGGACAAGATGGTTTTCGGTCAATGCTCCGTGGCGGCAGACCCGGATACAGGCCCGGCAACTGGTGCATTTTCGTTCTTCACGTCGGATTCGCCAGGGCGAGAATTTGGACAGTATATTCGTCAGCAGCCCCAGGGGACAGATGCCCGCACAGTAGCCGACGACGCCGAAGCGGCGACTTACGAGCAGGGACATGGGCAGCATGAGCAGGCCCAGCATGAGACCGCTCCATACCGCGACATGTATGGAGAAATTCGCGAGTCTCAGAAAAATGGGAATGGCGATGACTGCCATAAGCGCCAGCCAGCGCAACTGCGGCAGGCTGCGGGGCATGCGGCGTCCGGAGATTGGAGGCTTTCTGCCCGCGGCAAGAGAGTCCCAGACGCCGAAATAGCATAAATGGCTGCACCACGCTCCACCAAGCAGAAGAATCGAGATTCCGTAGAGGATAAGCATGAACACGCTGCCCTGTCCGTAGAACCATGCGGCAGGTATGACGCCTGGCACGGGGATATGCAGCCTCCCGCTGAGCAAAAACAGACCGTGTACGGCAATACCAAGAAAAAGCTGGATAAAAAAGGTCAGTGAAAAGATTTTCCAGATCCGCATGCGGAAGGCTGCAGCCCGTGACTGGTCCGCCAGCGCGCCGCAGACCCAGCCGGCCCACAGGGCGGCTAGAAGACATTGCAGGGCCCCGAAGCCGGGGAGAAGACGCTCCAGAAGCAGCAGACCTGGTCTGGTTGCCCATATCCCTCCAAAAATGAACAGAACCATAAAAAAAGCCATGAGCTGGAGATCTGATACGGCAGCCTGCAGGCTGTTGCGCCGTCGAATGGATTCTGAATTCATCAGCGTGGCGGCCAGAAGGGTAAACAGAGCCGTACCTGCAAGAATAAAAGCAAGCCTGTGCCATGGCTGCCCCAGAAACTGCCGTATCTGAACGAACTCTCCTGCCGTCCACATCCAGCATCCGGCCAGAGCGACAAGCAGAATATGACTGATGCGGCGCAGCCAGTCTCCGCGCATCTGCAGAAAAAACAGGGGAAAAAGCATACATGCGACGGAAATGCCGTACTGCCCGATACGCCAGAAGTGCGCGGCGCCAAGGAGAAAGGCCAGAACGGCAGTCAGGAGGGAGAACAGGATGGACATGGAAGAGACTCCTTGGCCGTGCGTCTTAAAAAAGTCGGAACTGTTATTCTGAACCGGAATGGGGCGTATTGCCGTGATCTGAATCACATTTTCATGTAACCAGTTTCGGAGACGAGGCCGTTCCGTTGATGCCTGTTCTTTGTAAGAAAATAAAAAATCAGCATGGTTATAAGGGGATGGTGCCAGTGTTCTGGCGCTTCCGAGTCATTTGCAGCAGGCAGGCGAGGCTGTTTTTTCAGCGGCGTCACGGCTGGCGAGTCAACAGGCCCGGCAGAGGAGTTTCAGCCAGCCGGGGATCTGTCCATATTCTATGCTGATTTTGTTTGCCGCGCCTGTTTTTCAACGCCGTTTTGGAGTTTTTCCGTAAATTCTGGTCATCTGGACGGTGAAGTCAGCCAGATAAGTCCCGCAAGCGCCGTGAAAATCAGTGCGCCCAGCCAGAACAGTTCGTTGAATCCGAGCAGAAAACCCTGGCGTGTAATTTCATCGGCGATCCATGCGTGTCCTTGTTCCGTCGACAGGCCAAGAGTGGAGAGCTGTTCCAGCATCTGGTCCGTCGATGGCGAAAGGGACGTTATATGCTCAGTAAGCCGGACATGATGCAGGCTTTCCAGCCGTTCCCACATGGTTGTGGCCAGTGAGGACCCTACTGAACTCGCCAGAACCCGGATACAGTTTGAAAGGCTTGAAGCGTTGGCGATGTCCCGCGGCCCGAGACTGGAAAATATGATGCTTGCTATTGGGGTGACGAAGAGGGCGAGGCCGAGGCTCTGCACGAACATGGGTAAAAGGATGGACCTGAAGTCCACATCCGGGGGAAACAGGGCGCGCATGTAGAAGGAGGCGGCGAACACCAGAAAACTTGCGCTGACGAAAAGACGCATATCCAGTCTGTTTGCGAAACGTCCTATGATCGGGGCGAGAAACAGAGGAAAGGTCCCTATGGGCGCGAGAGAAAAGCCAGCCCAGATGGCGGTATAGCCGAGCCGGGTCTGCAGCATCATGGGAATAAGGACCAGTCCGGCAAGATACAGCATGCATCCGAGACTGAAGCACACTGTGCCTATGGCGAAATTGCGGTTCCGGAACAGGAACAGGTCAATGATGGGATGCTCTTCCGTGAGTTCCCAGGCTATCAGAAAGACGATGGCCACTGCGGCAATCACGCCGAGAGCCACGATATATTCGGAAGAGAACCAGCCTTTGTCCTTGCCTTCATCAAGCATGAGCTGAAGAGCGCCGAGGCCGACGACAAGCAGGATCAGACCGACCGCGTCTATGGGGTGGCGAGCCGTAGGTGTTTCACGTCCGGCCATGGTGATGCGCAGCCCGATGAGGCAGATTGCGCCTACGGGCACATTGACGAAAAAGATCCAGTGCCAGGTGGTATTTTCACAGATGTATCCACCAAGGATCGGACCGAGAATGGGAGCGATGACGATGGTCATGGACCAGAGGGAAAGCGCTATGCCCCGCTTGTCATGGGGAAAGCAGGCCAGCAGCAGGCTCTGGGAAAGCGGGATGAGAGGCCCTGAGGCCGCACCCTGGATGACCCTGCAGACGATGAGCATGCCGAGGCTGGTGGACAGACCGCATAAAAAGGAGGATGCGACAAACAGAAACGTGGACCAGAAGTAGAGACGGACCTCTCCAAACCGTCTGGCCAGCCAGCCTGTCAGAGGGATCCCTATGGCATTGGCCACCCCGAAGAAGGTGATGACCCATGTGCCCTGAGAGGAGGCTGCTCCGAGATCTCCCGCGATCGTTGGCAGGGAGACGTTGGCGATGGTGGAATCAAGCACCGTCATGGCCGTGATGATCGAGATGGTGAGTGTAGCTATGACGAGCGTGGCTCCCTGCAGCGGGGAAAGTTCCTGTTTATGCCCACTCATCGGGAACCTGCAGTGGAAAATGAGGCGTGGTCGTCCTGCGGGGTTTCTTTTTGGGGAGAGGTAAGGCTGTTTTCTCGTATGGTCGTGGTTATGGCTTCTTCTGCCGGGGCGAAATCCACTTCCGGAGCCTGTGAAGTCAGAGCGGCCGGCAGGAGTGTCGAACGGGGCACTCTTGCCAGCAACTCCCCTGAAGTATCCGATACATCGACCGTCACGACGGAGGAAAGGCCGATCAGCAGAGGATGTTCTCTGAGGTCTCTCGTGTCGATTTCAATACGTACGGGCACACGCTGGACGATCTTGATCCAGTTGCCCGTGGCGTTCTGAGGCGGCAGAAGGGAGAAGGCGCTCCCCGTACCTGCCGAAAAGCCACTCACTCTGCCGTGATAGGTCACCGTGTCGCCGTACATGTCCACTTGAATGACGGCTGGCTGGCCGATCCGCATGTCGCGGAGCTGGACTTCCTTGAAATTGGCGTCGACCCAGAGCTGATCCAGCGGAATCACGGTCATAAGCGGTGTTCCGGGAGCAACGACTTCTCCAGCCTGCACATTCCGTTTGGCGATCTGGCCGTCAGCCGGACTGAATACTGTGGTGCGCCGAAGAGTGAGCCAGCAGTCCCGAACCCTGGCCGCGGCCTGCCGTACCTGCGGCTGATCCGCGACTGCGTCCCCCGTCAGCATTGCGCTCAGAGCCAGGTGCCGTTGTCGCGCTTCAAGCAGGGACATGGTTGCCTTTTCATGGCTGTTGCGGGCATGAAGCAGTTCTTCTGTTCCGATGGCGTTCGCCCGTGCCAGTCTTTCACGCCGGATCAGGTTGTCCGTTTCCTGACGCAGCTTCACCTTGCGCATGTTGACTGTCGCTTCGCTCGCCAGAAGTTGCGCCTTGAGATTGCAGACTTCCCGTACGGCGGAAGCCAGTTCGACAAGAGCACGCTCGTAATCCAGCCTCGCATCTATGGAATCCAGACGAAGCAGCGGCTGGCCGGCGGAAACGCGATCGTTATTGTCAGCTTCGACGGCAACGACCGTACCGCCGGTCTGAGGCATGATCCTCAGGATATTCCCGGCGATATAGGCGTCATCCGTGCTTTCCTCGCAGCGCAGAACCAGATACCACCATGCTCCCGTACAGATTCCGGCGAGCAGGAACAATAAAACAAGTCCGCTCATTATCCTGATTCTGTGAGTTTTTTTCCGTCGAACAGACTGTCCGGTTTCTGTTTTCGGGGAGTTCTCTTGCGTGCCCATCCGCATGGCGACTCTCTTTTTTATACAGTGAAAAGGAAGCAAGGACGCGAGGCATAAGCTGAATCGTTCGGCTGTATATTGGTTTTCAAGAGTCTGTCAATGCTTCAGAGAAATTAAACACGTTGAGTATCCAGAGACGCGGATCGGCATGAAAGCGAACCGTTACAGAACGCTCCGGAAGGCAATATTTTCTGTCCTGCCTGTGGTTTTTTTCGGCCTGTGATAGTGGAAACCATGGGATGAGGGGTAGTCTTTCATGTCGTTAATTCTTGTATATAACCATAACGTATAAAAGATTTTATTCAGGAATGGTGTGTTCGGCGGATGTTGAAGATTTGCCTTTTCAGTAAAATCTCACTGCATCAACATACGTGGAACGAAGATATTCGGGGATATGAGGATTATATTTTATGGATATACAAAAGATAAGGATGTCTGAAATACATACTGTATTTCAGACATCCTTCATCGTTGCCCACAGGGACAAAAAATGGTGCCGAAGGGGAGACTCGAACTCCCACCGAGGAACCCCGACTAGACCCTGAACCTAGCGTGTCTACCAATTCCACCACTTCGGCGTGAGGCTGTATATAGCGAAAGAGCTCGATCTATGCAAGCAAAAAATGAACAGACCGTTCGGTTCGGTTAAAACAGGGGATATGCATTGATGATTCACAGATAAATCGTGGCAAGACAGGGATTCTGTTTACATCCAGCGACGGGAGATTTTGTCGAGAATCCCTGAAGCCGCTTAAGGCAGGCCGGACATTAGGCAGAGAGAGTCGCAGGGATTTCCGTTGCAGGATACTTTCGGGGCTGGCCGTGCGGCAGCTGGGTCTGTGCTCTGGCCCCGGCATGTAAGGCATAAGTGCGTGCAGTGGAAAGGAATTTTTCTGGATATTCTCATCAGGACTGCGTATTATTCTTATATGACTTTGCAAATATGAATGTCGTCAGAGATATGTACGGCATGGCTGATCTGCATTCCTAAAATACTGTCCAAAGGGATGGCAGGTATGTGGTTTATTCATCATCCATATGTGAGAGCCTGGCAATATCGCAAACTCATGCCGATTTGCCCTGACGAGAAGGTGGGTACTCGTTATGAGGTTGCTTATGTCCGTGAAATGAACAAGGGAGAACATTGCGAAGTGTTTTTCCTCATGATGAAAATATGAGCGTACTGCAAACCAAAAGGGAAGTTGCTACCGTTCGGCTGCATTTATATAATGCCATTCATATTATTTATATTGACGATCAATGTGTTTTTTTGCTAGAAAACGAATGTCATTTGCCAATGGGGGAAGATTGACCGAGAGAAGTGGGGGCTTTTCTGCATGGTGCATGCGTCCGGTGAACGGCGTTTTCAATCATCGCACATCGTTGAAAGCGGGCATTCCGTCCTCTCCTTCATTTAGTTCAATGTCCTTGGTCGCCATAAAGCGAACGGCAAAAGGCGGAACCTTTTCGCCATGTATTTTTTTACACAGATTTTCAGGAGATTATCATGATTACCGATGCCGAAATTCTTAAGCTTGTCATGGATCGCTATCCCGAGCAGAACACGCAGTTCATCATTGAACAGTTTGCAGCGTTGAAGGCCGGGATCATTCAGGCCAACAACAAGCTGGCTGTGAGAGATGCCAACTCCACAGAACCTCTGGAGATTCAGGTAAGTGAACCTGAAGTCGCTTCTGCAGAGGAACAGCCCGTGGAGCAGGAAGCTCCCAAAAAGAAATATTCCAAACGGGATCTGAAGGTGAAGCCGGTCGATTCCATCACCGACACTTCCATCAAATGTTGTTTGTGCGGTCGGGAGTTCAGCTCTCTGACCTCCCGTCATCTGGCCACGCATGAAATCAGTGTGGACGATTACAAGAAGCTGTGCGGTTTTGCTCCAGATCAGCCACTTATGAGCAAAGAGCAGTACATAAAGATGAAGAAGAACATCGAAAAGGCTCTGGCCGCAAAGAATCGCGTCATCAAATAGTTGATCTGAAACTGAAATGGCAAACGGACGGGAACCTGTGGTTTTCGTCCGTTTTTTGTTATGAGGGCAGACTGTTGAGGAAATGCGACGTCAGATATGGAAGGCCACCTGTCTGGGGCGACTGCATGAAAAGCATTTCTTCTGGTGGATCAACTTCAGGACAGGTAACCAGTGTGAAAAAATATATTTTTTATTCGGATATATTGATGAAAAGCGTTTTCCCCAATTATGAAAAAGGCGAAATCTTGCAGGGATGATGTCAATGCCATGCTGTTGATTCCGCGGCGAGGGGATCATATCATTTTATGAAGATGCCGAAATCAGGGGATGGAGCTGCAGCAGCGATAGTTCCTGATAAGGAAGATTGCTGAAAGACAAGAGTTCCCTGAAGTCCCACGGAAACGAAACATGTCGAATGATATGAAGCTCCTCTTGTTCCTGACCGTGGCGCGTCGCCGGGAAAAAAGACGGAACTGGTACGGAAACGGGAAAGAAAAAGGATGTCCGTCATGATCATCAGCGCTAGCAGGAGAACTGATATTCCGGCATGGTACACGGAATGGTTTCTGCGCCGGGTCCGGGAAGGTTATGTGTGCGTCCGGAATCCCATGCGCCTTACGCAGGTAAGCCGGGTCATTCTGACGCCGAAGGACTGCATCGTCTTCTGGACCAAAAATCCCTTGCCCATCCTGCCCAGACTTGAAGAACTGGGTGGTATTCCTTTTTATTTTCAGTTTACACTGACAGCTTATGGGAAAGATCTGGAACCTTGTCTGCCGGATAGGGAGAGGCTGCTGGAAGCTTTCAGACAGCTTGCCCGAAAGATAGGTCCGGAGCGGACGTTATGGCGGTACGATCCTGTTTTGTTGACGGACTGTTATACCCTGGATTGGCATCTGGAACGGTTCGAAGCAATCGCGCGGATTCTTGCAGGATATACGCGGGTATGTACTGTAAGTTTCCTTGATCTGTATGCGAAGATTCGCGGCGCAGTTCGTGAGTGCGGTATGGTGCGTCCTTCCGACGAGACGGCAATGTGTCTGCTGGAAAGGTTTGCGGAACTGGGCGTCAGGAATGGGATGGAGTTACGCCTGTGCGCGGAGTCTCTGGATGCATCCCGTTTGGGTATTGTCCCCGCCCGCTGCATTGATGGCGAGCTGGTGGAACGTCTGACGGGAAGCAGGCCCCCGCGGGATCGGAATCAGCGACCGTATTGCGGGTGTGCGGCCAGTGTGGATATCGGCGTTTATGATACCTGTCCTTCCGGATGTCGCTATTGTTACGCTGTTCGAGGTCCGGCTTGGGTTCGACGGATGAGGGCGGAACATGATCTGGATTCGCCTTTGCTTGTGGGGAACCTTGTCCCGCAGGACATCGTGCGCGATCGGGAAGATGACCGGCACGGACGGCTGGAGCAATGCAGTCTGTTTGTCCAAAAGGGGAAGAACGGAGCATAAGGGTGTCAGGGTAACGCTGGCCCTGAGTTTTTCATATCCATGTCGGAAGGGTGTGAAAACCGCTCCTGCGGCAGCCCTCTTTCTTGCCGCATGGGGCGAGAAAATATGGCTCTGCAGACAAGATTCCGAAGGATGCGTCGGCATCCATCCGGAATGTCTGCACGAATGGCATTCCGGATGGGGATGAAACGATCTGATTACAGGGCAGGAAGAGCGCAGGGGCAGCGTCAATTGCGTAATGTGGCCGTACAGCGCAAGGGGTGCAGCAGCAGATCCAGCCCATCGCAGATATGGCGCACGACGACGCGGGAAGCCTGCAGGGTGGCGAAGGAAGCCCCCTCATCTCCGAGAATTCCTACTGAAAAAGCCGCTTCAGCCAGCATGAGTCTGTCGTTGACGCCGTTGCCCATGGCGGCCGTCCCCTCTGCGCCCACTTCGTGCAGACGGCGGAGCTTGGCTGCGTCCTGTTGATCCTTGCCGATCAGATGCACATTGATGGCGGTTCCCTGAAAGGCGGCCTGCACGGAGCCGAACGTGTCCGCAGTGATGACCTCTACCCGGACAAGACGGGCAAGAGCGTCAAGCCGTTCCCTGACGCCGGGAACAGGCTGACCGTCCAGAGCCAGAGTACCGTTGTAGTCCAGCAGCAGCGTGTGCAGCGCGATGGTCTGGGAGCCGGGAATATGCAGCGTAATGCCGGGAAGCGTCATTGCGTATTTCTCCTGTGGCGACAAGGTCGGGAATCAGCGATGCAGGGCCCGGATATCGGGCAGGGTAAAATATATGAAGCAGAATACGGAGCAGAACAGAAGTCCGACCCCGAGCAGGTAGGCGATTTGCAGTCCGAAAGCCTGCGAAACAAGACCGCCGAGAAAGACCGCCAGTCCGATACTGCCGTCCCAGGATATGAAGAAGGTGGAATTGGCCTTTCCGCGTTCGCTTGGGCTGGCGAAATTGATGAACAACGTTTGATACGCGGGTGTAAGCATTCCGTAACCCATGCCGATGCCCACGGCGGAGAGGAAAAAAGGGTATTGCCCGGGTACAAGAATGAAGACGAGGCCCGCGAGCGCGGTAAGCAGGGTTCCGGCGACGATCAGCTTGCCGATATATCCTTTGTCGATCATGCCTCCTGCAAAAAAACGGCTCAGGATAAGACCGATGGCGAGCAGACAGAAAAAGAAGCCGGGGTTAGGTTCAATACCTCTTTCGCGGGCGAATACGGAAAGGAAATTGACCAGAAGACCGTAGAAAAAGCCGCACAGAGCCTGGGAAAAGAAGGCATGAATACCTTTTTTGAGAAAGAAATTGTCCAGAGACAATGAAACGGACTTCGCAGGAGAAATTGTCTTGTTGTGGCGCACCATCATGCCGCAGAGACAGCCCGCGATGGCGCATCCCATGGATGAGGCGAATACGAAGGGGTAGGAAGTCTTTTCGAGTATCAGCATGCCCAGCATGGGGCCGATGGCCATGGCCGTGGAGGTGGTTACGCCGTAAATGCCGATCCCGGTTCCGATTTTGGATACAGGCATGATGTCGACGGCGATGGTGGTGGATGAGGTGGTCAGCATGCCGAAGGCAAGGCCGTGCAGCGCGCGGAGGATACCGATGAGCAGCAGAACATGCAGCAGCAGATAACCTGAAAAGAACAGCGAGAACAGAGCGGCAAACAGAACGTACAGCACCTTGCGCGGGTAACGGTCCACCATGAACCCCGCAATCGGGCGAATGCTCAACGTCCCGATGGTATAGGCGGAAAGGATGGCGCCTATTGTTCCCTTCTGGGCCTGAAGTTCATCCATCAGATAGATGGGGAGTACGGGAAACAACATGTAGAAGGCCGTGAAGATGAGAAGGTTGGCGCAGCAGATGGCCAAAAAGCTGGAGGTGAACAGGCGTTCTTCGCATCCGGACACGGGAGACTCCTTGGGAGATACGATGCGGTGCTTTACCTTGATGATGCGAAAATTCTCTACTCGCTTGAATCGTGAATGGCAAGCGGGGCAGAGGATGGGAGTTTTTCGCGATACATATCTAGGACATGAAATTCATGAAAATATCATGGCCAATCGGAAAAGATCGCGTCAGATTCGGAGGAGAACGATATTTTTCCGTTCGCATCAGAAGCGGGTACGGCGGTATTCTTCATTGACAGAGGCGGGATGCGGCGATATTTTAATCCATATTAAAATAATATGAATTAAAGCGGACAAAATGTTTGCGAAGGAGCAGATGATGGCGCGTGTCTATGGAAGCGTGATGGAGCTGATCGGCGGAACGCCGTTGCTCGAGCTGAGACGCTATGCGGCAAGGGAAGGCATCGAGGCAAGGCTGCTGGGAAAACTGGAATATTTCAATCCTGCGGGAAGCGTAAAGGACCGCATCGCCCGGGCCATGATTGAGGATGCGGAAAGCCGGGGCCTTTTGAAGCCGGGAGCAGTGATCATCGAACCGACCAGCGGGAATACGGGCATCGGACTTGCGGCGGTGGCTGCGGCGCGCGGTTACCGGATTATTCTGACCATGCCGGAAACTATGAGCATGGAACGCAGGGCGCTGTTGAAGGCCTATGGGGCTGAACTCGTGCTCACGGAGGGCGCGAAAGGCATGAAGGGCGCGATTGAGAAGGCCATGGAACTGACCGTCGAAATTCCCGGGGCTTTTATGCCGGGACAGTTCGTCAATCCGGCCAATCCCGCCGTGCATCGGGCGACCACAGGGCCGGAAATCTGGAAGGATACGGATGGAAAGGTGGATGTCTTTGTGGCCGGCGTTGGCACTGGCGGCACCATTACGGGTGTCGGCGAATACCTCAAGTCGCGCAATCCTCGAATTCGGGTCGTGGCCGTCGAACCCAAAGGTTCTCCGGTCCTGTCGGAAGGTCGGAGTGGCTCGCACAGGATTCAGGGCATAGGTGCGGGTTTCGTGCCGGCCGTTCTGGACACGACAATTTATGATGAAATAGTTCTGGTCCCTGATGATGCGGCCATGCGTACCGGCAGACGTATTGCGACTGCCGAGGGACTGCTGATCGGAATTTCGTCCGGCGCAGCGGTATGGGCGGCATCTGAAATCGCCAGGCGCCCGGAAAATGCGGGCAAGACCGTTGTGGTTCTTTTGCCCGATACGGGAGAACGCTATTTATCTACGCCGTTGTTCGCCGGAGAATAAAGCGGTCGGCTGCATGGCGGCCCGTCGTTTCTTGTGCAGAAACCGGGCGGGTCGTTCGCCTTTTGACTGACGTGGATCCTCTGTCGCAGGCGAGTCAAACGGATGGTTCCGCCGGAAGGCGGAATGTTATCCGGGAATCGGGCAGAAGGGAACTCGGGCCGGATTTTATTCCGGCCTTTTTTGTGGCTGTGCCCTGCTGTTTTTACTTGTCGCCGACAGCCTGTTCTAGCTGTTCTAAAGCCCGCTGCAGGATGGCGCGGGGGCAGGCCACGTTGACGCGCTGGAAACCGGAGCCTTCAGGACCGAACATGGTTCCCGGGTCCAGCCAGAGTTTGGCCCCGTCAACCATGAGCGTGTCAAGCTCCATGTCCGAGAGGTTCAGACGGCGAAAATCCAGCCAGAGAAGATAGGTTCCCTGAGGGTCGACAAGATGGATCCGGGGAAGGCGTTCGGCAAGGAAGTTGCGCACCAGAGTGATGTTGTCCGCCAGATAGACCTTGAGTTCTTCCAGCCACTCCGCGCCGTGCGTGTATGCCGCCTGACAGGCCGTCAATCCGAGCACATTGATCTCGCTGACGCCACCCTTCCGCATTTCCGAGGCAAAGGTCTTGCGAATGTCCGGGTCGGCGATGAAAATATTCGACGCCTGCAGTCCGGCGAGATTGAAAGTCTTGCTGGGGGCCGTGCAGGTGATGGTGCGGGCAAGGTATTCAGGTTTCAGACCGGCGAACACGAAATGTCGATGACCGGGATAGACGAAATCGGCATGAATCTCGTCGGAAACGACGATCACACCGTGTTTCATGCAGATGTCGCCGAGCCTGGTCAGCTCATCCCGCGTCCAGACCCGTCCCACTGGATTGTGGGGACTGCACAGAAGGAACAGTTTGACTCCGTTTTCGACGATCCGGGCTTCCATATCCTCATAGTTCATGCGGTAGACGCCGTCTTCAAGGACAAGAGGGCTGTTGACCAGAATCCGCTCGTTGCGGCGCACCACGCCGGAAAACGGGTAGTAGACCGGTTGCTGAATCATGACGGCGTCTCCCTTTTCGGTCAGCGCGCGGACGGCCGTGGCCAGAGCATAGACCACGCCGGGCGTCTTGATCAGCCATTCGGGGCGGAGTTCCCAGTCGAAACGGGAGGCATACCAGTCATGCAGTGCCGCAAAATAGTCCGGTTTGGAATCGGAGTAACCGAATATGCCGTGGCGGACGGCCCTTTCGAGGGCTTCCATGACCTGAGGTACGGTTCTGAAGTCCATATCGGCCACCCACATGGGTAGTAATCCCGAAGGCTTGCCTTTCTCGGCGGCGAAATCGTATTTGAGCGAATTGGTGTTGGTTCTGTCGATGACGGTGGAAAAGGAATGGGCCATATGGAGTTCTCCTGAAATGATGCAAAAAGATGTACGGGACGTGTTGCCGCCATCGGAAGCGGCGTCCCTGTATTTCCCGGGATGGCCGCCAACGGACTGCTTTCATGTTTTTTTTGATGGGATGCAGCGGATACCGGGGTATCGGCTTCGGAGAGCCGTCCGAAGGAAAGCGGCGCTCCGGCGGAAATCTTCCGAGGCTCAGGTGGAGGCTTCCGCGAGAAGCTGTAACATCGCCTCGTGCAGAACGCCGTTGGACGCCAGTACGGGGGAGAGCAGGGTATAGCGTCCTCCGTTCATGTCCGTGAGACAGCCTCCCGCCTCTTTGAGAATAAGCGCGCCGGCGGCTGCATCCCAGGGTTTGAGTCCGTCTTCATAATAGGCGTCGAAACGTCCGCAGGCCGTCCATGCAAGGTCCAGAGCGGCGGCTCCGCAGCGTCGGACGCCCTGACAGGCAACGAGAACAGGGCGTAACCGGCGCAGGATGGTCTCCACTCTCTGATTGACATCATAGGGGAATCCCGTGGCAACCAGCGCATCCTCCAGCCGGGGCGTTCCGGAAACCCGGATCGATTCTCCGTTCAGCCAGGCTCCCTTGCCCTTTTCGGCGATGAAGCACTCCCCGAGCAGGGGGGCGTTGACGATGCCCAGAACGAGTTCGCCATCCCGCCGGAGTGCCACAGATATGGCCACGAAGGGCAGGCCATGCGCAAAATTGGTGGTTCCATCCACAGGGTCGATGACCCAGCAGGTATCGGGAGGGGTCAGCCCGGAGGCGCTTTCTTCAGCCAGAAAGTCCGCTTCAGGAAGCAGAACATTCAGCCTTTCCTTGAGAAACGTCTCTACGGCAAGATCCGTTTCGGTCACGAGGTCGATTCGGCCCTTGTGGCGGATAGCGTGAGGTTTGCCATGGTTGGCGCGGATGATGTCACCCCCGGCTTCGACGATACATAATGCGGAGTGCGCGAGATAAGAAAGATTGTGCATGTCTGTTCCTTGTCGTTCCGGGGCCGGTTGCCTTGAGCCGGTTGCTTGCGGGGATGTTGCCTGTCCCTGCCCCCGTTCGCTGAAGAATGAACGTGGTCGGCTTCACGGCTGCTCATGACGGCCGCCCCGGGCAATCCTTGAACAAGCTGGATCGTATTCTTGAAAGTAATGAATCGTACACGGCTTTCCGCGAGTTCCGGGGAGGAAGACGACAGCGGTGACATGACCGGATCGCACGTCTCGTATCGGAAATGGTCCAGATGCGGATGGCATTTCATCGGCCTCATAATACGCAAAGAACCTTTGCCGGGATACGTGCCGGATGGCTGGTCTGCGTTGCCGGAGCTTTCTGTCAGGCGGGGCTGCTGTGTGCATCCGGGATGCGCCGAAACGGGGACCCGGCGATTGGGGAAAGCCCTGCCAAAAGGATCGCGGATCAGCGTGACATAATGGATACGTCAGCATGACGTTTCATGGAATGATAAATCCATCGTGGCATAGCTGTCTAGAAGACGAATTGAGCCATGCGTGCTCCGGATTCCTTGTAGTGCGCCCGCAATGTCTGTTCCACATGCGTCGCGTCCCGAGAATACACGGCTTCCGCAATGACGCTGTGCCGGCGGTAGAATTCCTGGGGCGTGAACATGGAGATCCAGTAACGGTAACAGAGGTATTTGGAAATGGTCGCGCAGGAGGAACGGGCCATTTCCACGAGCTGCGTATTGTCGCAATGCATGAGCAACGTGCCGTGGAAGGCTTCGTCTATATCCACCAATTCGTCCAGACTGGTCGCATGTCTGCTCTGTCTTTCCATGATGTTGAGGAGTTCCGTGAGCTTCTTCATATCCGCGGCCGTCCACTCCGAAAGGGAGTCTGCCACTCCTGCGCCCTCGAGAATACCGCCTACGATGTAGCTGTCATGGATTTCTTTGGCCGTAAGCTTGCGTACCTGCTTGCCCTTCTGCGGTTCGGAAGTAATAAGTCCTTCCTGAATGAGGGTCTGGAGGGCTTCTCTGACCGGAGCGCGGCTGATGCCAAGAGTTTCCGCAAGCAATACTTCCTTGACGGGATCTCCCTGAACCAGAAAACCGTTGCGGATTGTTTCGCGAATATGGTGTGCGACCTGATTGCTGTATGTTTGTTTTTTGAAATCCATTGCTCTTCCGGGATCCTCTTGGCGGAATAGTTCGTCTTTTCCCAATTCCTGTCATGAAATAAGACAGGTTATGTACTTTTTTTTGTGCCCGGACGCAAGAAGGAAAGAGCAAAGGGAGAACAATATGGTGTTGTCCTGATGAAGGTGAAAAAAAGAATTTATGAGAATCGTGAAAAGTACATGCGGAGGCATGCCTCTTGCGGGAGATTGCAGTTATTACCTTTTATTAAAATTAAATTATATTTTGCCCGATGCTGGAACTTTTCTGATACGACATTGAAGAAATGGATCGGCCGGGCTGAAAAAACCGTGCCAGAAAAGCGGGCCTGGTATGATTTTGTAAAATATAATTATATATTTTATATAATTAAAATAAATTTGCAACTGGATGCAAGAAAAAATATGAAATGATATTGACACGAGGAGTAATATGTGAAAAGTAGGAAGAACGAATGTCGACATTCGGCATGGTATGGATTTTCTGCATGAAACTCGCCGCCTCGAGAAGAAAGGGAGGATGGACAGGGGGTGGTACAGGGGTATTGTGCCGACAGGCGCAATAGTCTGGGAGAAGTCAGGGGGAACGACTTCTCCGCGCGTATAGGGGGCGATCGATTTTCGATCGCAGGGAATGCGGATGACAACAGAATCTTCGGGATTTTTGGCTTGGAGGAGAATTTTATGAGCGCTCCCCGAATGAGTTTGCCTACTCAGATGGCGATAGGCATGATTCTCGGTATCATCGTCGGCGCACTGACGCCTGTTTTCAACTTTGATCCTTCCTACTTCAAACCGGTCGGGCAGCTGTTCATCAGCCTTGTCCGCATGGTCGTCGTTCCTCTGGTGCTGACGACCCTCGTCGCGGGCGCTGCCAGCGTGGGCGACGTGAGCAGGCTGGGAAGAGTGGCCGGAAAGACACTGATCTATTATCTGGTCACCACGGCGGTCGCTGTGATCATCGGTCTGGTTCTTGCCAACCTCTTTCAGCCAGGCAGCGGACTGAATATTTCCACCGATGGTCTCACGGCCAAGAACGTGACACCTCCGCCGCTCGTCGACGTTCTGATGAACATTGTGCCCATCAACCCCGTGGATGCGCTGGCCAAGGGCAACATGCTGCAGATCATCTTTTTTGCCATGCTGTTCGGGTTCGGTTTGAGTTCTGCGGGTGAAAAGGGCAAGATCGTATACAGCTTTTTCGACGGAGCGGCCGAGGTCATGGTTAAGGTGACCTCCGCTGTTATGCTGTATGCGCCCATCGGCGTTTTCGGCCTCATGGCCTTCACCGTGAGCATGCACGGTCTGAGCGTTTTGTTGCCGCTCGTCAAGCTGGTGGCCGTGATGTATGTGGCCTGTCTTTGTCAGGTTCTGATCGTGTATATGCCGTGCGTGAAGTTCTGCGGCATTACGCCCGCCAAGTTCCTGAAAGGGCTGGCCGAACCTCTGATGATCTCCTTCACCACCTGTTCCAGTGCGGCGGCCCTGTCCTCCAACCTGTTCAGCGTGCAGAAGCTTGGCGCGTCCAAGCCCGTATCCAGCTTCTCCATTCCGCTCGGCAACACCATCAATATGGACGGCGCGGCCATCTATATGGGCATCGCGGCTATTTTCGCCGCCGAAGTATACGGCATTCCCATGCCCCTGGACAAGCAGCTTACCGTCATTCTGCTGGCGATTCTGGCGTCTATCGGCTCCATGGGCGTGCCGGGCGCGGCGCTGATCATGGTGACCATGGTCTTCACGCAGGTAGGTATTCCGCTGGAAGCCATCGCGCTGGTGGCCGGTGTGGACCGAATCATGGACATGGCCCGCACGACCATCAATGTACTTGGAGATGCCACGGGAGCTCTGTTCGTTTCCAAGCTCGAAAATGATCTCGATCAGGAACGGGGTGCTCGGCTTCAGGCCTGATGTCCCGTTTTCCTGCCCGCCGGGGGGCATTTCCCTCCAGGTCCTCCGGCGGTTTCAAAACTTCAACTCGTTTCAGGGAGAGGAAGCCATGACGTATTCAGGAGCCATAGGCGTCGTCGGAGGCGTCGGTCCATATGCGGGCCTTGATCTGGTCCGCAAGATTTTCGATCAGACCATTGCGGACAGGGATCAGCAGCATCTTCCGGTCATGCTTTTTTCCTTCCCGGGCGAGATTGCCGACCGTCCCGCCTTCCTGTTGCAGAACGCCCCTGAAAATCCCGGCGAGGCTATCGGAGACATCATGGTTCGCCTTGCCCGGGCTGGGGCCACTGTCATCGGCATCCCCTGCAACACCGCGCACAGTCCCCGTATCCTCGGGCCCGCTCTGGAGAAGCTGTTCGCGTTCGATCGGTCAATCCGGTTCGTGCACATGATTGACAGCGTGACGCAATACATTCAAAGGAACTGTCGGAACGTTTCGCGCATCGGTCTGCTGAGCACCAAGGCCACTCTGGAGACACGCCTGTACCAGGACAGTCTGGAAAAAGCCGGTCTTGTCTGCGTTTTCCCCGATGTGACCGGGCGAGAGGCCGTTCAGGATGCCATCAGCAACCATGAATACGGCATCAAGGCCTGTTCAAACCCGGTGACGGAAAGGGCCAGGGAGAATCTGGCCGAGCAGGCGCGCAGACTGGTGCAGGAGCAGGGCGCTCAGGCCGTTATTCTGGGCTGCACGGAAATCCCTCTGGCTTTGCCGGAGCGCGAGCTGTTCGGCGTTCCACTGATTGACGCCACATTCATTCTTGCAGGAGAGCTGGTGCAGGCGTTCGCTCCTGAGAAATGGAAGGCATAGTTTTTCACAACGATTTTTCAGAAAGGAGTTACCCAAATGAAAAAAGTCATTTCCACTACTGGCGCTCCCGCCGCCATCGGTCCCTATTCCCAGGCCATTCAGGCCGGCAATACGGTTTATTTTTCCGGTCAGCTCGGAATTGATCCCGCTACCGGGAAGCTGGCCGAAGGCGTGGAAGCACAGACCGTCCAGAGCCTGAAGAATGTGCAGGCCCTTTTGCAGGAAGTGGGAGCCACGGCCGAAAACGTGGTCAAGACCACCGTCTACATCACCAGCATGGATGATTTCCCTGTGGTCAACGCCGCGTATGCCAAGGTGTTCGACCAGAATCCTCCGGCCCGTTCCTGCGTGGCCGTGAAGCAGTTGCCGCTGGGTGGTCTGGTAGAAATTGAAGCAACCGTGGTCCGGTAGGAGGACCAGAGTGTATCCGGGACGGATTCGCAGCGCGTTTCGTCCCGGGTTTTGAATGCCCCTCTGCAGGACGGGTCCTCGGAATGGGGAATTTTTCTTGACAGGGCGCTGGCGGAGTGACATTCGTCATGTGACGAATGTCGACATTAAAAAGTCAGCTACGTCAGCACGGCAACAGCCATACACTTCAAAGCCATACTTGGAGGCATGTATGAATCTCGGCAAATTTCCTCGTCGCGGCTATGTGACTGAACCCACGCCCATCGAATTTCTGCCTAACTTCACCAAGGCCCTGGATGCTGGTATCAATGTCTATATCAAGCGTGACGACCTGCTTCCCGGCACCAGCGGCGGCAACAAGACGCGCAAGCTGGATTTCTGCATCGCCGATGCTCTGAATCAGGGCGCAGATACCCTGATCACCTGCGGCGCCGTACAGTCCAACCATTGCCGTCTGACCCTCGCCTGGGCCGTTCATGAAGGCCTTGACTGCCATCTGGTGCTCGAGGAACGGGTGAAGGACAGCTATTCTCCCGAGGCGTCCGGCAATAATTTCCTGTTCCAGCTGCTTGGCGTGAAGTCCATCACGGTAGTGCCCGGCGGTTCCAACATGATGGGCGAAATGGAGAAGGTGGCTGAAAAGCTGCGCGCCGAAGGCAGGAAGCCTTATATCATTCCCGGCGGCGCTTCCAACCATATCGGTGCTCTTGGCTATGTGAGCTGCGCTCAGGAAACGTTGCAGCAGTTCTTCGAAATGGGCCTGTCCATCGACCACATGGTGGTTCCCAGCGGCAGCGCCGGAACCCATGCGGGCATCATCGCCGGCATGATCGGCAACAATGCTGAAATTCCGGTTACCGGCATCGGCGTGAACCGCAAGAAGCCTGTGCAGGAAGCTGCGGTTCTCAATCTTGCCAACGATACGTTGAACTACATCGGCGCCAAGGTGCAGGTGCCCGCCGAAGCTGTGGTGGCCTTCGATGATTACGTCGGCCCCGGCTACTCCCTGCCGACCCCGGCCATGGTGGAAGCCGTGAAGATGCTTGCCCGCACCGAAAGCATCCTTCTTGACCCTGTGTATTCCGGCAAGGCCATGTCCGGTCTGATTGACCTGGCCCGCAAGGGATATTTCCCCAAGGGGTCCAATGTGCTGTTCCTGCACACTGGCGGCTCTCCGGCTCTGTACGCTTATCAGCCCATCTTCCGCGACTAGTTTGAGGAAGTTGTTTTTCAAAAGACCCGTCGGTATTCCGACGGGTCTTTTCATATGGAGAAAGCCCTGTTCCGTCAGGCAGACTTTGAGCACATTGCACCATATTTCATGATGGCTTCCTGCAATCCGTCCGACATGGCTGCGTTCCGACGGTCGCAGACCGGGCAGATCAACGGGAGGAGATGCCATGTTTTCCCGCTCCCTCTGCGAATACATTCAAGAGATGGTGATGGATGCGCGGCGGCAGATCAGCGTTGGCGGTTCTGGCATGGATGGAGCAGGGATGACCGTACCGGGAGATTTCCCCCGGCACGACCGGGATTCAACGGGTTGCGACCATGGAAGGAATGAACGTGGTCAGACCGGGCAGCAATGTCAGCAGAACCAGTATCCCGATGTAGGCAGGTATATAGTGGACAATGCCGCGAAAGATGCTGGGAAGGGGGATATCCAGCGATGAAGACGCCACGACATAGGCGCATACTCCTACCGGCGGCGTGACCGCTCCCATGGTCGTCACAACGGTCACGATGATGGAGAACCAGACGAGATCTGTGCCCAGTCCCTGCATGAGCGGAAAGAAGATGGGCACAGTGATGAGAAGCAGAGCCAGCGCGTCCATGAGCATGCCGCCGATGAAATAGGTGATGAGGATAAGGAGCAGGACAAGCAGCGGGTCTACATGCAGTGTGGCGACCATTTCCGCCAGTTCGAACGGCAGGCGGGTCAGGGCAAGAAACTTTCCGTAGATCATGGCTCCGGCCACAAGCAACAGGATCATGGCCGTCAGCCGCAGCGTATCGCAGACTGCGTTGAGGATCCCCTTCATTCCGATACGACGGGTCAGAAGGCCGATAAGCAATGCAAGAAGGGAACCGAGTCCGCCGGCTTCCGTAGGCGTGACCAGCCCGCAGCCCATGCCGCCGAGAACTCCACCCCACAGGATGACCACTTCGCTCAGTTCGGGAAGGGCATGCAGGCGTTCCCGCAGGGATGCTCGCGGACGGCGAGGGGCCCACTCGGGATGCCTGCGAGCGACGATGAAGGCGCACAGGGTGAAGGCCAGCATCAGGAGGATACCCGGGATGATGGATGCCAGAAACAGAGTTGAAATGGACAATCCTGTCTGGAGACCGATGACGATGAGTACGACGCTGGGGGGAATAATCACGCCGAGAGTGGCCCCCACGGCCACCGTACCGGCCGAAAGGGACTGATTATAGCCGTACCGGCGCATTTCCGGAAGGGCGACCCCGGACATGGTGGCGGCCGTTGCCGTATTGGAACCGCAAATGGCGGCAAAACCGCCGCAGGCGAGCAGCGTGGCCACGGCCAGGCCGCCGGGGAGATGGCCGACCAGCGTGTACAGAGCACGGTAGAGGCGCTCGTTCAGTCCCGCATAGAAGCAGATCTGTCCCATGAAGATGAACAGAGGAATCACCGTCAGGCCGTAGCTGGAAAAATTCCCCCACAGTTCATTGCCCAGCAGGGTGCGGGCAGAGAACGCTCCGTCCAGCAGACCGACGCCGAGCACGCCGAGTCCTGCCAGCAGAAGGGCTATGGGCAACCGCATCCAGAGTACGGCGGCAAGCAGGAGCAGAAGGCTTCCGACAGCGAGAGGCATGGGGGAGCAAAGCGACGTCAGCAGGGGCATTTTTCATCTCCATTCAGCAGCGTGGTGCAGAAAAGCAGGAACATTATCACGGCCTGTCCCACGAACCCGGGAACGGTCAGAAGAATAAACCAGGGGTAGAGTTCACCCGCACCATCAACAGTTTCTCCCGTTTCCAGCGTAAACAGGCCCAGATCCAGCAGTTCCCATGCCGCGGCAGAGTAGAAAAGAGCGCCTGAAAGGCAGGCCAGCGCATCCAGAACCAGTCTGAATGTACAGGGCAGCCTTTGTATGGCCACGCCTCCTGTAATATGATTGTGGTGGATCTGGGCGTATCCGAGAGCCAGAGCTGCGGTAAGCGCCCCCAAAAGTCCGGAACTTTCTACGGCCCCCCGCAGCGGCAGGCCGAAGGCTCGGCTTCCGGCATTGGCGCAGACCAGAGCCAGAAGAAGGAGAAAGGAGAAGCCCGCCAGCACGGCGAGATAGACTGCTATCCTTCGTGATAACCTGTTCAGAAGGTATGCCGTCCGTTGGCGTCGGGTCAGATCTGTAGCCATGTCATATTCCTTTGAGAGGATCTGTTATTGCAGTTTTGCCCGGATGGACTCAAGAATGGCGGAGGCCGGGAGTCCCTGCTGCTCCGTTTTTTCCTTCCATGCCTTGATGAGGGGGGCCACCTTGCGCAGAGCTTCCGCGTGTTCGGCCTCATCAAGTATCCGATAATCTATGGAATAGGTTTTCCGGCCCCATTCCAGAGCTTCACGCGCGTGGGCATCCACGTACTTTCCGGTCCAGATCGCATGGGGCATGGCCAATGCATCGAGCTTTTCCCGGATTTCGGGGGGAAGGCTGTTCCAGACCCTGCGATTCATGACCACGACGAACGGATAGACGGACATGTCGGTAATAAGACCATAACGGCAGCTTTCCGCATAGTTCAGATCCCTTACTACGTCGAGAGAAGAGAAGATTCCGTCTACGGCTCCGCGCTGAATGGCGTCAGGCGCTTCAGACTGGGGCATGGATACGGGCTTGCCTCCCAGCAGGGCGACTTCATCGGCCAGAATGCCCGAAGCCCGGAGGGACAGACCCTGCAGATCACTCAGGGAGGTTACGGGTCTGCTGCTCATAACCTGAGCTGGCGGAGAGGTGAAGGCGGTCAGAATCTTGACCTTGGAAAGATCTTGCGGCTGGAATTCATCAAGGACTTCCAGCAGAATGCGGCTGGCTTCCTCGGAAGAACGGAATCCGAGGGGAAGCTCGAAGACGGAACTCAGAGGAAAGGCTCCGGCATAATAGGCGGTACTGAAGCAACCTATATCGGCCTGTCCGCGCATCACGCCGCGCAGCATGGATCGCGCGTCGAGCAGGGCTCCGGCGGGAAAGCTGTCCACATGCACTTTTCCGTCGGTAATCGCATGCACTTCTTCGATCCAGCGTTCCATCTGGATGCAGGGAAAGGTGCTGGCCGGAGGAAAGTTGGCGTAGCGCAGGCGAATCAAATCCGCCTGCGCTACTTGTCCTGCCGTCAGCAGAAGAAGCAGAACCAGCCCGAGAAACAGATTCCGAGGAGTGAGAATGTGCGTCATATGACTCTCCGCAGGGATAGAGATGGGGTGTTAAAAATGTCCTGGGAAACAAAAAAAGCCACCGGCGTGCCGGTGGCTTTTGACCCTTCGCGAGAAAATCGTATCAGAACGATACGATCATGCGATCCCATCCGCCCGACACGCCAATACCCGGAAACGCCACCAGCTGGAGGCGTTCGTCATGATGGTATGGAGCCGAGCGTTGTTCATGGAATCATCCTTTTGTAATCAAGCTGAAACCATATAAAACCTGGACAGGAATCTTGTCAACAGTCCGGCGTTCACGCATCAACTGGTCGTCTTTCGGAGGCGAAACATTGAACGTCCTTCTGTCCGCCTGTCGGAGCATTTTTCTGTATTTCCAAAATGGATTGCCGCGAAAAGATTTAAAAATAGCCTGGCCCTTACGCCGGATCGTTCGCGTTGACAAGGGGAAAGAAAATGAATAGCCTGCGCCAATGAATGCGAGCAAACTATCCATACGAGGAAGCGTAATCCTGTTTCTTTGCGCTGGATTGCTGATGACCGGCTGCGCCTCCCGGAAGACCGGCGGCCTTTCGGGAACGGAGCGTGTGGAAATGGAATACGCGGATGTTGACCGCTCCTCCCTGTCTCCTGCTCAGCGTTTTTCCTATGACTACGGATCGGCCGCTCTGGCCCGAATGGAAGAGGATGTCCAGTTTTCGAGTTCTCTTCTGTTGACCAAGGCCAAAACCGCCATTGGAACGCCCTATGTCACTGGAGGAACGTCCCTCAACGGTTTCGACTGCTCCGGCTTCGTCCAGTGGGTTTACAAGAGCGTGGGGATTGCCTTGCCGCGCACGGCCCGGGAACAGTCTTCCTTCGGGGTTCCGATTGAAACGGAAGATATGATGGCGGGGGATATTGTTACATTTCGTCATCCACGGCGTGGTTATCATACCGGGATTTATGTGGGAGAGGGGAAGTTCATTCATAGTCCCCGACCGCGTAAGAGCGTCCGTATCGCCTCCCTGAGCGACCCCTATTTCAGCCGCACCTTTACGGGGGCCAGACGTGTGGCCTTTTCCGATGAAGCTGATGCGGAAATCACGCAAAGTCTGCTTTCGGAATACGGCAGGCAGCCCAAGTCCGACAGCTCCAAATCCGCTGTCAAGACGCAGAAAAAACAGAAGCGAAGCACGGCTTCGGTCCGGACGGGAAAGCAGTCTGGAAAACAGCAGAAGGCCTCGGTCCAGCAGACCAGATCCGCTTCCAAGACGCGGACTGCTGTCCGAAAAGAAAGTGGAAAGACCCGGCAGACCGTGGTGCAGAAAAGACAACAGAAAAAGCAGACAACGCAGCAGACGAAAAGCAAGGGGAAAACTTTGAACAATGCCTGATCGGCATACGCTTCCTGTGCCATCGAGGATTTTTCCGGAGTGAACAGGAGTTATCCATTATTTGGCCTTGCTACGGATGATGCCCGATTCGCATATGCGCTCGGGCATTTTTTCTGTCCGTATTCAGTTTTTCTTCCGACTGGGCAGACATGGCGGCAATTGCCTCCGGAGGAGGCGAGAATACCGCTTTTCCTGTGGGATCAGGGAGTAGAGTGTCTTCTCAAAAGTCGGCAGAGGCGTTGCGTGGTTTCGGAGGCTTGTCTTCCACAGGGATCGGGGGAACCGATCGGGATGCCGGAGCCGCTTCAGGGACGCTGAAGGAAAGCGCCGATCGCGGAGTACAGCCTGCCGCAGGCTTCCGGAACCAGATTTTCCATATTGAGAAATGCATGGATCATGGTGTCGAACTTCAGTTCTTCCACTCGGATTCCCGCATTCCTGAGTTTTTGCGCGTAAAGTCTCCCCTCATCCCGAAGGGGACAGAATTCGGCGGTTATGATGAGCGATTCCGGAAGCCTTGATGTGAATTCCCAGAAAAGGGGAGAGGCTTCCTTCCAGTTTTCGCCGTGCTGGAAATAGTTTTCAAAATACCAGATCACCTTATCCTTTTCCAGCAGGAAACCGACGGCGTTTTCCTCGACGCTGGGCAGGCTCAGCGTGTAGTCAAGGCTGGGATAGATCAGAAATTGTCGTTTGATGCGGATGCCTGGCTCGTGCTGCACGATGCCCGCAACGGATGCCGCAAGTGTGCCTCCGCCGGAGTCGCCTCCAAGGGACAGCTGCCGGGTGTGACGAATGCCTCTTGAATCCAGTACCGGCCACAAGTTGTGGACGACCCCGAGAGCATCATGCAGACCGGCGGGATATGGATTTTCCGGGGCGAGACGGTAGTCTGCGGAAACGACGATGTGTTTTGCCGCCAGGGCTATTTTTCGGCAAATGGGATCGTAGACGGTAATGCTGCCGCACATGTGTCCGCCGCCGTGAAAATAGACAAGCACCGGCAGGTCTTCCTGAGGAGAGGGATGATAGATGCGGATGGGGACACGATATTCCGGGGCTGGCACAAGGTCGTCCTGTACGCAGGGAACGACGGGAATGTTCGTCACGTACAGCCGAGTGCAGCCGGCAAGCCATTCCCGGGCGTTGGTGGGGGTTGCCTTGAAGCCGGCGGCAACGCTCCGTTCAACCGCGTCGTTGAAATGTGTCAGCCAGGGGACCAGCACCGGGTGCAGGGTTCTCATATGAACCTCCTGTTGCGGAATGGGCCTTTGGGGCATACGGGGCTCCGGAAGAAGGGCAGAAGGGACGCGTGCCCCCTGCAGACCTGTGCATTGCGTCTTTATCCAGTCGCAGGAGCAGGCTGGCCGGGAAAGTCATCATTCCCGAGGCGCATTCTGAGATCCCTGCGGGGTGAAGCAAGGTCGTTATTCATCCGATCTGTCCGATGGCGTCCACCCTCGCCGCAACGGTTCGACAGGCCGTTCCGAAGCGGGGTTGACATATTCTATACTGATCCCGTAGGAATAGAAAGCTTTTTTCAAGGAGATTTGCATGCCTATCAAGATTCCCGAAGATTTGCCCGCCCGTCCGGTTCTGGAGGGCGAAAACATATTTGTCATGACGGAGAGTCGAGCCAATCGGCAGGATATCCGTCCGCTGGAAATCGCCATCGTCAATCTGATGCCCACCAAGATCGCGACAGAAACGCAACTGTTGCGCGTGCTCGGCAATACGCCGCTTCAGGTGAACATAACGCTGCTCAGAGCGGAGGGGCATGAGTCGAGAAATACGGCCCAGCAGCATCTTGAGCGCTTTTACAAAACCTTTTCGCAGGTCAGAGGCCAGACTTTCGACGGCATGATCATTACGGGCGCTCCGGTGGAACAGCTTCCGTTTGAAGAGGTGGATTACTGGAACGACCTTGTCGAGATTATGGATTACGCGCGATCGAACGTGCACTCCACACTGTATATCTGCTGGGGAGCTCAGGCAGGACTCTACCATCACTACGGGATTTCCAAGCATCAGCTTGAACGCAAAATTTCCGGCGTATTCAGCCATCGGTTGAACAACCCGACCTGCAGCCTGTTCCGGGGGTTCGACGACGTTTTCAATGCTCCGCATTCCCGGCATACGGAAGTCCGGCGCGAGGATATCCTCGCCGTTCCTGATCTGGACATTCTGGCCGAGTCCGATGAGGCCGGCGTGCTGGTGGCGGGTACTCCAGGCGGACGGAATCTGTTCATTATGGGACACCTGGAATACGACAGGGAAACTCTGGACGGAGAATACCGTCGGGACGTAGCCAGGGGAATGGATATCCTGCCTCCGGCCCATTACTATCCTGATGACGATTCTTCGCTTGTGCCGCTGATGAGCTGGAGGGCCCATGCCCACCTGTTCTATTCTAACTGGTTGAACTATTACGTCTATCAGGAGACTCCCTTCTGTTTATCCGATATCGCGACGGAAGAGTAGGATACATGGTTGTCAGGATGCGGTCGAGATCGTTTCATACTGCTCTTTGCCCGCCTGTTACGGTAGTTGGGGAGCGGGAGCATGTGCGAAACGGGACGGCTCCGCCCTTGAGATTTTGTCGGGAATCACGAAATGGGGAATTTGCCGTCCGCCGCCATGCGAGCCATGCAGGAAGACTCCCGCATGGAAACAACACATGGGCAGTGATCGTTTCCGGCAAGAAATGAAAAAGCCGGACAGGGAGGATTGAGTCATGCGGTATTCCACGCGAACGCGTTACGGGCTGCGCCTTCTCGTCAATCTGGCTTCCCGGCCTGCCGATTCATGCGTCCAGCTGGCTGAGATCGCTCGCGATGAGGGCATCTCCGTCAAATATCTTGAGCAGATTGTTCGTGCTCTGCGTCCGTCGGGTATTCTGAGATCCATTCGCGGAGCACGGGGCGGCTATGCTCTGGCCCGCCCCGCTTCCGAGATTTTCATGGATGTGGTGGTTGAGTATCTTGAAGGGCATATTGCTCCAGTGGACTGTCTGTATGCCGATGCGCCATGTCCGCGCCAGAATACCTGCTCCACGCGTGCCTTCTGGCTGGAGATGGACCGGCATATGCGGGCTTTTCTTGCCCGGACGACGCTTGCCCGGTTCGTGGAGGATACTTCGGTTCGCGGGGACGGATGCCCATTCGCGGATGGGAACGCGGAAGAAGAACCGCAAGCCTGTGAAGAGGGATGCGGGGCACGGAATACAGCAGATGTTTGAGGCAAATGCGTTTTTATGCCGTGCTGTCCGGCTGGTGGAGAGCGGTCGCTTTTCCGCCGGTCGTCCGTTTGACCGAAAGTGATGTCGATAGTGGGGAACCGTCTCCGGGAACTCCAGTCTGGACTTGCCAAATCACATTTCTGCCGCTAGTATACAGCGTTTGCAGAACGCCTTTGCCGGAAACGGCAACTGGTTTTGTTTCAGCCAATAACCCCTTTCAAGGAGGACTCATGTTCGCTTCTGTCGCCCACGCCATGGGTACGTCCGGAGCCGCTGCCGCCGAGGGCGGCGCTCTGATGCAGTTTGTTCCGCTTATCGCCATGCTGGCCATTTTCTATTTCCTGCTTATCCGCCCCCAGCAGAAGCGGGCCAAGCAGCACAAGTCCATGCTGGAAAGCCTCAAGAAGGGCGATCAGGTCCTGACGAGCGGCGGCCTTATGGGGCGCATCACCGATCTCGACGGCGACATCCTCACCATCGACCTCGGTTCCACTTCTGTGAATATCGGTCGCTCCTATGTGGTGAGCGTCGTCGATATGCGCACGAAGACAGTCAAGGAAGACTAGTTCATTCTGCGGGCCGGTTCCCTTTCGGGAGCCGTGCCCGTTTTGTTATCCGGCGTCGCCCGAGATCAGGGGCGATTTCACAATGGGTTCCGCAGGCATCCCGGGTGCGGAAGTTTTTTCGCACAGAGATCCGGTGTGGCTTTTTCGCTGCGGGCGGGCGTCGGTCGGGGCGAGGACGCCCCGCTTTGAAAATGCATCAGGGAACGTTACTTGCGGCTTCGGGGGTCCGGTTCATCCGGGAGAAGCCCGAAAGGCGGTTCCCGGGGGGACCCCATGAAATTCACAAGCTGGCGTATCGCCGCTTCGCTGCTGGTTCTTGTGGCCAGCATCGTTTTTATCCTGCCGAGCCTGCCGGGTGTGGGCTCCTCTGGAATCGGCAGATTCTTGCCTGATACCCGGATCAATCTCGGACTGGACCTGAAGGGCGGCATGCACCTGACTCTGGGCGTGGACGTGGAGCAGGCGGTCCTCAACTCTCTTTCCCGTTCCGGACAGGATCTGCGCGTGCAGGCGTCGGAAGAAGGCATTACCGTGCTCCGGTCCCGGCTTACTCCGGATAAACAGCTTGAATTTCTGCTGCCGCGCCCCGAGCAGACAAAGCAGCTCAATGAATTGCTTGCCAAGGACTTTCCCCAGCTTTCCATTTCGTCTTCTCCGGCTGCTGAGGGTGGAGTGCGCTATCTCGCCTCCTATACGCAGGAGGCCCGCACCAAGATTGAAGAGATGGCGCTGGATCAGGCCGTCCGCACCATTCGTAATCGCATCGACCAGTTTGGCGTAGCCGAGCCCGATATTCGGAAGCAGGCCGATTTTCGCATTCAGATTCAGCTTCCCGGGCTGACCGATCCGCAGCGCGCGATTCAGCTTGTCGGGCAGACCGCTCAGCTTACCTTCCATCTCGTGCGCGACGACGTGGACCCCAATGGGCTGCTGCCCCCCGGCGTGGCGCTTTTCCCCATGGTGACGGTTCTTCCGGATGGGAGAACTGTTGAAAAGCCTATTGCCCTGGACAAGGAACCTCTGATGACCGGCGAGGACGTGGATGATGCCCGGCCCGCCTTTGATCGGGACAACTCGCCCAATGTGGCGTTGGCCTTCAATGCGCGCGGCGCAGCCGCCTTCGAACGCATCACGGGCGAAAACATCAGAAAGCGGATGGCCATCGTTCTGGACGGCAAGGTGCACAGCGCACCCACCATTCAGGATCGCATCGCCGGAGGCAAGGCCAGCATCACCGGCCACTTTACGCCGGCCGAAGCACAGGACCTCGCCATAGTGCTGCGTGCAGGTTCCCTCCCCGCGCCGGTTTCGATTCTTGAAGAGAGGACCGTCGGTCCTTCCCTCGGTGCGGAATCCATTCGCAGCGGCATTCTCGCCGCCGCCGTAGGCGGTCTGGCCGTTATCATCATCATGCCGTTGTATTATGCCATGGCCGGGCTTCTCGCCGACGTCATGCTCGTGTTCACCATTTTGATACTCATGTCCGGACTTGCCGCCTTCGGCGCGACGCTGACCTTGCCCGGCATTGCGGGCATAGTGCTTACCATCGGCATGTCCGTCGACGCAAACGTCCTTATTTTCGAACGAATACGCGAAGAATTGCGCAAGGGGCTGAAACCGGCCGCAGCTATCAAGCTTGGTTTTGATCAGGCGACCGTTTCCATTGTGGACTCCAACCTGACCACCATCATTGCCGCGGCGATCCTGTATCAGTTCGGTACCGGTCCCGTTCGCGGATTTGCAGTCACGCTGAGCCTGGGCATCGTAGCGTCCATGTTTACTGCGATTTTCGTGTCGCGCACGCTCTTCGATCTGTGGGTACGCGGAAAGGAAGACGGCAAGCTCAGCATCTGAGCCTGCCGGAACGGATTTTCGTTCCGTTGCTGCAACCTATCGCCAAGCATATCCGCACCCTTTGGTGAGGATTTCAGGAGTTCCGGCAATGAGTTTTCAATTTTTGCAAAAAGAAACCAGAATTGATTTCATCGGGCTGCGTCGTTACGCCTATCTCGTTTCCATGATTGTATTTCTGATAGGTGCGGCTTCCATCTTCATGAACGGCGGGCTGCGCTACGGTGTCGACTTCGCCGGTGGAGCCGCCGTTCAGCTCCAATTCACCAACCCGGTGGCCGACGAAGCCATCAAGACCTCCTTCTCTTCATTGAATCTGCCCGGACTGGCCGTTCAGCAATATGGAGAGGACGGGCGCAGCTATCTGGTTCGTTTTTCCACGCCCGATCTGAGCGGAGAGGAGATTCGCACGGAAATCAGCGCCGCGTTGCGGCAGGAGTTCGGTGACAACCCCGCAAGCATCGAACGCATGGAGATGGTGGGGCCGAAAGTCGGTGCAGACTTGCGCAATGCGGCCCTGCAGGCCATGTACATCGCCGTTTTGCTGATTACGGTGTATATTTCCGGTCGGTTCGAACACCGCTGGGTCATTGCCGCCATCATGGCGGGCATTCTCGGCGGCGCCATGTTTCTCATGGGTTTCACGCCTCTCGACATGACACTGCGCGTCTTCGTTCTGCTGTTGATCACGGCGGCCATCTGCTGGAAGCTGAAGCTGAACTACGCGCTTGGGGCCATTGTCGGCCTTGTTCATGATGTAATCATAACTGTGGGGATTCTGTCGCTTCTGGGCAAGGAGTTTGATCTGAATGTCATTGCCGCGCTGCTCACGCTCGTCGGGTACTCCCTGAACGACAAGATTATTGTGTTCGACCGTATTCGTGAGAATCTCGGCAAGCAGCGGGCTGGGCATCTGGATCCCCTGACGTCCATCATCAATGTCAGCGTCAACCAGACTCTGAGCCGGACGATCATGACGGGACTGACGACTCTGCTCGCGTCCGTAAGCCTCATGGTACTGGGCGGCGGAACCATCCATGACTTTGCCCTGACCATGACCATGGGCGTATTCATCGGGACCTATTCTTCGATCTTCATCTGCAATCCCGTGCTTCTGCTCGGCAGCACCGAACAGTACATCATGGCCGAAAAGCGCAGCACTGAGGGGTACGAACGCCCCGGAGAGCATGGCATCGTCTGATGCTTCTTCAATCAAGCTTGAAAAAAGGCCTCCGTGCGAAATGCACGGAGGCCTTTTCATATCCGGAAGATGTCGGTGTACGGGGGAAAGTTTGCCAGGGCATCCAGAGAGTCAAGTCATACAGTTTTCCCGTATCTTTTCTTTTTATGAAGTCGCGTTTTTCAACAGCGGCAAGTTTTCTTATCATCGTCTTTGACCAGATGCGGCCAAGAGCTTACGGGACGATTACACTTGTAATTTGGACTGTTGAAGAAACAGCAGGGTCCATGGAGACCTGTACGGAGACGAAAGAGCCGCAAACCCGGCCTGTGCACCCTGCCAAAATCCTGCGTCAGAAATATCGTTCTGCTTCCGCAAGAGCAACCCTCATGAGGCTGGATACGATCGTGCGTCGCCTGCAAAATAATTTTCCACTTGCTGGTCCATTTGTCTCTGCGGCGACTCAGGCGGAACTTGTATTGAGCCGGTCCTTGTTCAGAGAAATCGGATCGGTGTGAATCAGGATTCGCTCGACATCGGGCATAAGCGCACGAAGACGGTGTTCCAAGGCCGTAGCGATGTCGTGCGCCTTTTCGACGCTCGTCGTATCAGCAAGCATGCAATGGAAGCTAAGCAGAGGAGCGCCGCCGAGGGGTGTCACGCGCAGATCATGGATATTGGAAACGTCGGGGAACTCCGGAAGCAGGCTTTCCACAGCCGCCCGGACGGTCTGCAGGTCCGCCCGCAGACGGGTGGCCCGAGTCGTTGGATAGAGACGGTCGTCGGGCTCGATATGCGTATCGATCCGGAAGGCCCTGAGACGCTGCTTGAGGTCCTTTTCGAACGCATCAACATGCGCGTGGGCCTCGCCGAGAGGCATGGAGGGCGGAGCCTCGACATGAAGATAGACGAGCAGGCCGTCCGTTTGTTCAGAGAGGACAAGATTATGTATGGTAAGGTTGTGTTCGGCGGCGATCCTGCGTGCCAGATGGAGTTCTCTGCCGGGTACTTCCGCGGCCGGTTCCACATGGACGGTGATATCGGCGGCCGGTACGATTTCATGCGCAATTTCTTCAATCTGACAGGCGATATCATGGGCGGCATCCAGCCGGAGCGTGGCCGGGGCTTCCACCGTTATGTCCATGAACGCATCGGCGCCGCTTTCACGAATACGCAGTCTGCTGACCCTGTACAGGGGAAGACGTCTTTCGAGCGCCGCCTCCAGTTCCTCGGTATGTTCACGGCCTCCTCCATCAAGCAGTGTGATGACTGCGCGGCGCGACAGCCTGATCCCGACCATGACCACAATGCCGGAGACGACGAGCGCGGCTGCGGCATCCGCCATGCGCAAGGGCTCCCGCAACAGACTGTCTTCGGGGAGATACAGACTGAGCTGGACGCAGAGCAGGCCGACCAGCACGACGCCGGATGACCAGATGTCAGTGGTAAAGTGCAGGGCGTCCGCCTCAAGAGCCTGACTCCTATGTTTTTTGGCTACACGACGAAGCATGGCTGCGCGATTGATATCCACGAGAAGGGATATCAGAATGATGCCCAAGCCCCACCAGGAAGGGTTGAGTTCGGGAGCCTGAAAGAAAAGGCGTTCTATGGCTTCATGGACGATCCAGCCGCAGGTGACGAGCAGGAGAACCGTTTCTGCCAGCGCGGAAAGATTTTCGATCTTGCCATATCCGTAGGGATGTGCCTTGTCGGCGGGACGGGCCGCCACACGTACGGCAAAGCAGGTGATGCCCGCGGCGACGAGATCAAGCCCGCTGTGCAGGGCCTCGGAAAGAATGCCGAGGCTGTTCGTGGCGATGCCCGCGCTGAGCTTGATCATGGTCAGAAAAAGAGCCCAGAACAGGGAGGCAAGAGCCGCGTGATTCTTTTCCGCATTTGCGGTGGTAAAATTGTATTCGGA
The DNA here is from genome assembly GCA_023403845.1 of Pseudomonadota bacterium. Taxonomy (GTDB): domain Bacteria; phylum Desulfobacterota; class Desulfovibrionia; order Desulfovibrionales; family Desulfovibrionaceae; genus Bilophila. The sequence goes on along the minus strand of JAEYDL010000039.1, from coordinate 109,168 downwards.
CATGGAGACTCCGGACAGAACCCGCCGCAACGAACAGAAGAGCGTGTGCCCCGGAGGCGGGTGTAAGTCGGCTTTAGCTGAATATGCCGTGTTCGTAGAGAATCTTGAGGCCGATGCCGATCAGGACGCAGCCCCCCAATACTTCAGCCCGCTTGCCTACCATGGCGGCGCTGGCAAGCATTTTCCCGGCCCATACGCCCAGTGCCGTAATGATCGCGCAGACCACGCCGATGAGCACGGCTGGTCCCCAGACGCTCATCTTCAGCAGGGAGAAGGAAAGTCCCACAGCCAACGCGTCGAGGCTTGTGGCGATGGCCAGCATGAAAAGTCGGCTGCCGGTCGTCGGGTCCGGTGCGTTCACGTCGCAGGCTTCGCCTGAGCCGAATCCGCTGCGCAGCATGTTTCCTCCAATCCAGAGCAGCAGGAGGAAGGCGACCCAGTGATCCCATGCCTCAATAAAATCGCGCACGGTAAGACCGAGCGTCCATCCGATGACCGGCATCAGAAACTGAAAGAAGCCGAAAGTCAGAGAAAGACGCAAAAAATGACCGATAGTTACTCGTTTCAGAGCACAGCCTGAACAGATGGAAACAGCGAAGGCGTCGAGAGCAAGCGCGACGGCCAGAACAAAGAGAGCGGCAAGTGACATGAGCGGAGTCGGGTTGAGGTCAAAAGGGCTGTCGGGGATTTGTGATGCCTTTCCGCTTTGTTGTCAAGTTTTGAATGTTCTTGATATGTTATATCAATTTCAGAAGGCGCAGGTTGTCCTTGTCAGTTCAGGCGCATGATCATGGTGCCCGCCGCAACCAGTAGAACGGCCACCAGCTTGTTGCCGGTAAATTTTTCTCCAAGGAAAATGACGGCCAGCAGCATGCCGAAGATGACGGAAGTCTCTCGCAGGGCCGCAACCATGGCGATGGGCGCGCGAGCCATGGCCCAGAGCGCCACTCCGTATGAACCAAGGCTGCACAGCCCGCCGAACAGCCCGATTTTCCAGCGGGACTTGAAATATGGGATGTACTGGCGGCGCTGTCTGATGAACAGAATGACGTTGAGTGGAAAGAAGTTGATCACATATAGCCAGGCGACGTAGCTGACAGGATGCCCGCTAGCCCTGGCTCCATAGCCGTCGAACAGTGTATAGCCCATAATGACGGCGGCTGTACCGAACGCGGCGAGGGTGCCGCGCAGGTTGAAACGTCCCTGTCGGATATTGTCCCGGGTCAATGTCAAAACCCCGGCGCAGAGGCACAGAATGCCGACCCAGCCGGCCATGGAAAGCTCGCTGCCGGCGAGGAGCAGCGCCAGGGATGTCATGAGCGGAGCGGTTCCCCGCATGATCGTATAGGCGTAGGACATGTCCACATTGCGGTAGGCTGCGGACATGCAGATGTAATAGGCCAGATGCACGCAACAGGAACCCGCCAGCAGCGGCAGGCTTTCCGGAGCGGGCAGGGGGAGAAAGGGCAGGATGAAAAACATCCCTGCGCCGCCCCCAAAAGAGTTCAGGGCCGTCTCGTAAAGTTTATTGGTTCCACTCTTGACGATGGCGTTCCATGTAGCATGGAGCAGGGCGGCAAGCAGAATGAGCAAAATAATTTCAAGAGACATGTGTATGATGATTCCGTGTCGTTTTCCTTCTGTCTAACGCGAGCAGATTCCGTTGTACAGCCGGATTTCTGGATGGAGCATCGTATCCCGGAAAACTGAGGTGGATAAATCCGGTTTTCGTACCGGCGTATCTGCCGGCATGCGGATCTGGAACGGGCTGAGAAAGGGCGGCAGGGGGAAAGTGGTTCATTTCGTCCGGCGCAGGAAAATGACAGGGAGGATGTGAACCTCCTTTGCGCCGCATCCGGGATGGCGTCGTGTCGTCGGCGGTCCCGGATCTCCTGAAAAACGTGCGCTGTTTCAGCAGCGAATTTGAGAATCTGGAAACTCCGGACGGAAGAAGGGATGGTATTTCAGCGGATTCACCTGGAAACGAAGTCCTGTTGCTTCGTCGGAGGCGACAGCACGCTACCTTGCCACAGGAACTGCGGGTGGCGTTTCGGCTTCGACATGAAGCGTCAGGGCTGTTTCGTGAGGAACTTTTCCAGATTTTTGGCAAAATCACGGGCTTCCTGCAATTTTTCCTCAGTGATGAAGATGCTGTTGTACCCGGGATCGTGCGCGGCGTACATGCCCGCGTAGCGCAGATGACAGTGTTTGCAGTAACGCTTCATACCCATTGCAAAGACATCCGCTCCCTTGTCGGGCGGGTAACCACAGGTCGTGAGGATGGCGAAGGCTTTCCCTTCCCAGAGAGCGGGGCCTTTCGTTTCGCCGTAGAACTTGCACATCATGTAGATCAGACGGTCGAGAGTGGCTTTCATGGGGGCCGTGCAGTACCACCCGTAGATCGGGGTCGCTGTTACGAGACAGTCGCTCGCCAGAATCTGTTCGGCAATCGTCGCCATGTCGTCCTTTCGGATGCAACCGGTTTGAGTAAGATCCCTCTGGCAGGCCCGGCAGGCATAGCAGGGATCGATTTTTTTCCCGTACAGAGAAATGATGTTCACGGCATGGCCGTCGGTCTCAAGCTGTTCGACAAACGGCTGCATGATGGCCGCCGTATTTCCATGGGCCCGGGGACTGGCGAAAAGAATACAGTATTTCATGACGACGCTCACTTGCTTCGTAACCTGAAGGCTGCCGGGATGTTGCCGAAAATGGGGACAACCTCTGTATGCCCGGATACGCTTGGAGCAATAGCATCGAAAAGATGCTGCTACAAGTATCGTGGAGGAAGGGGCTGCCTCGTCCGCTATTTGAACGCCATTGGTGACCGATTGTTGCGGCGCATGTGATTTTCACGAGTTGGGCAATGCTGCGGGCGGTATGCGGGGATTGTCTGTCCGGCCCGAACAGACCGGATACATTGGTAAACTGATAAGAAATAGCGCAAGGCCGAAGATTGAACGCCGGGCGCGACCGGTGTGCGTGTCCGCAGCGACAAATTCGGCAGGCTTCAAGGAAATTCGCATTGAGGGCCGATATCAGAAACCGTAATGTGAATTTTTATGCGTTCCTTTAAATTTGCTATGTTGCAAAAGACATCAGGCCATGCCGGAATCTCTTTGAAAAGTGTTCGGTGGAATCATTGGCGGGGGAACAGTTTTTTCGGAGGAATCCGGTATCCATGCGGAGTTCCTCCGAGTTCGGTTTTCTCAGGAATGACAGGACTGAACCATGGGAATGAAGGAATCCGTCTTCTGATCGAGATACAACAGCTCTCCTACTCCCATGTCGAAATAAAGGCCGTGCAGGAGGAGTTTGCCTTCCTTCATCGCTTTCTGAATCCACGGGAAGGTGCGCAGATTTTCCAGCGAGATGCGGATTCCCCACATTTCACAGGAGCGCAGGCGTTCTTCCGGGGAACCTTGTGGGAGGGTGCGTTCCACTTCAATTTTTGCCCTCTGGGCCTGCCCCATCCATATATTGAGAAACTCGTCGTGGCTATGCTCCGATGCGTTCATCAGGCTGGTGATGCCGCCGCAATGGGCATGTCCCATGACGATGATGTTTGGGATGTTCAGATAGCGGACGGCGTATTCCAGAGCGGAACTGACGCCGTGATAATGCGCATCGGGTTCGTAGGGGGGAACGAGATTGGCCACATTGCGAATGACGAATACGTCGCCGGGCGAGCAGTCGAGCACCTGTACGGGATCGACGCGCGAGTCGCTGCACGCGATGATGACGGCGTAGGGATTCTGCCCTTCCCGCAGTTCCGCGTAAAGGTTGTGTTCAGGGCAGTACCAGTTCTTTTGAAACCGCTGAAAGCCGGCGGAAAAACGTTTTAACAACGGATGGGAAACCATAATTTCTCCTTATTATTGATGAATTGCAAACAAGTGTGCCGAGTGTCCCTTTGGGGAAGTGCTCGTTCCCATACGCCGGGGGCTCCCTGAAGGGCGCGAGAAAACAGGGCTGTCATCCAGAAGAGGGGCGCACGGAGAGGTCAGAAAAGGCGAGAAGTCGTTTGACCGCTGCCTAACCCGATGGTATCTTTTCCATAACCTTCCCTTTGAAGGAAATTTTTATTGTCCCGGAGTCATTCATGTGGATTTTTTCTGCCGTCGCCTCTGCCATTGCGGCGGGCATTCTGTTCATTCTGGCCACGGTGGGCGTTGCGGTGGCGCTTGTCGTTTTTTTCGTCCTGTTTGTAGTTTTCGGTCTCATCATGCGCTATCGGCTCAGAAAGGGTGCGACCACGTTTGAAAGCAACGGGACGCGAGTCGTCTTTTACTCCAATATTCCTGGAGCCGCAGACGCCGCACGGCAGCGGATGACGAAGAAAGCCGAACAGGATACGGATGTCTATGAACTGTCTCCGGAGGACTATTCAGTAGAGAATATCCCGGAAGATGAGACGCAACACCGGGCAATAGAAGGGAAAACTCCGGGAACGCGCTGAATTTCTTTGCCGCAAAATCCTGAAAGGAGCAATATGTTTTTTCTGGGAAGAAGCGTGCGGAGATGGAAGGCGTTTATGGCCTGCGGTCTTCTGTTCGGCCTTCTGATCTGCATTGTGCCTCGGCTGGCGGTCGGCTCGGAAACCGCGCCTTCGCTGACGCGGATGACGGGGCAGATGCTGCTGGTCGGTTTTCGTGGTCAGAGTCCGGAGGAGTGCACGAACGTGCTTGCCGATATCCGGAAACGCGGCTTGGGAGGCGTCATTCTGTTTCGTACCGACGCTCAGCGGAAAGAACGCCGCAATATTCTTGACGCTGGACAGGTACGCCGGCTGACAGCCGCGTTGCGGAAAGAATCTCACGATCTCTTCGTGGCCGTGGATCAGGAGGGCGGTCGTGTGGCACGTTTTCACCCGCAAGATGGCTTTCCGGCGTTTCCTTCCGCCGAGGCGCTCGGCAGGCAGACCTCTGGGGAGGCGGAAGGTACGGGATTTCGTATGGGCCGTCTGTTGCGCTCGTTGGGCGTGAACGTGAACTTTGCACCCGTGCTGGACGTGAACGTCAATCCTTCATGCCCTGTGATCGGTGCGCTGGGGCGCAGCTTCGGAGAAGATCCAGAGCGGGTCGCCGAATATGGGAGAGCCTTTGCAAAAGGACTGAGCCGGGCGGGGGTTGTGGCCGTTTTCAAGCATTTTCCGGGGCATGGCAGCTCGCGTACGGATTCCCATCTGGGGGTGACGGACATTTCCGGATCGTGGAGCGAACGTGAACTGCTTCCCTATCGGAGGCTCGCCACGGCTTCAGGGCTTCATATGCTTATGACCGGACATCTGTACAACAGACAGCTTGATTCCGATCGTCCGGCGACGCTCTCGGCTGCGACGATCGACGGCCTGCTGCGGAAAACCTTGCGATATGACGGCGTAGTGGTGACCGATGACCTGCAGATGCGCGCAATTGCCGACGCCTACAGTTTGCGGGAAACGGTTCTGGGAGCCATTGAAGCCGGAGCGGACATTTTGCTGTTCGGCAACAATATTGTCTATGATCCGGATATCGTGGCCAGAGTGCAGGCCATTATTGCGCAGGCCGTGGAAGATGGTGCACTTTCCCGCCAGCGCATCGAAAAGTCGTGGCTGCGGATTCAAAGGCTGAAACGGGCATTGGCCGAAAGCGGACTGGAGTCCTGAGCAGGTCTCCGGTTCGTTTTGCCGGAAGAGCCGCTGCAGTATGGAAAGACGGAAGAAAAACAAACCGTTGCTTTCAAGCTCCGGAACGTTTTGGTGTATCCCCTTTTGATGGAGCTTCGTTTTTGGCAGGGCCGGGCATTCTCCGCGACTTTCTCATGAGCGCACTCCGTGCCGGACTGCGGCTACGCCGAAAAGGGAACCTGTCCGGTTTTCATTTTCGGATCCTCATGCGTCTTTAGTCGTCATCCTCCTCCATGAGCGAATCATGGAGCGCTTCGGTAAAAATTTGAAAGGCGACCCGCTCGATACCGGATGCGGGACGATGGAGCAGGGCTTCCTCTGGTATTTCTCCATGCTGGCGACAGTAATCGTCGAGCTTGTCAGTATAGCCACCGATGAGTCTTTCCACTTCGGCGACCACAGGATCCTCCGGAGGCGTTGCGGTTTCATCTTCTTCGTCAAGGCTCGCCTCCCATGCGTCAAGACGGTCCATAATTTCTTCTTCCGTCATGTGAATGAACTGGGGAGCGGGAATCACGGTTTTCATGGGCTGTTCCTTTCATTGTTGAGGTTGATCGTGCCTGCGCATGCTCAGGGAGATACGCTTGCGGGAAATATCCACATCCAGAACGGTCACGCGCACTTCCTGCTGCACTCTGACCACTTCGCCGGGATCCCGTACAAAACGGTCGGCGAGCCTGCTGATGTGAACCAGCCCGTCCTGGTGGACGCCGATATCGACGAACGCACCGAATGCCGTGACATTGGTCACGATGCCGGGGAGGGTCATTCCCGGCTGAAGATCCTGAATGGCATGAATACCTTCGGCGAAGGAAAATGTCTTGAAAGGCGGCCGCGGGTCCCGACCGGGTTTTTCAAGTTCGGCCATGATGTCCGTCAGGGACGGCATGCCGAAGCGCTCGTTCACATACAGGGAAAGCCGGATGGAGCGACGCAGGGACGCGTCACGCATCAGCTCGGTTACTGTGGTTCCGGCATCACGGGCCATGGCTTCGACCACAGCGTAGGCTTCCGGGTGCACTGCGCTGGCGTCAAGAGGCTGCTCGCCGTCCTTGATGCGCAGAAAGCCTGAGCACTGTTCAAAGGCCTTGGGACCGAGCCGGGGTACCTGGAGCAACTCCCGACGGTTTTTGAAGGCGCCTTTTTCCCGGCGGAAGGCGACGATGTTACGGGCGAGCACGGGACCCAGCCCGGAAACATAGGTCAGCAGTTGTTCGCTGGCCGTATTGACGTCCACGCCCACGGCGTTCACGCAACTGCTGACCACGTCGTCGAGGCTGCGTTTGAGTTCGCTCTGATTGACGTCATGCTGATACTGCCCCACACCGATAGCCTTGGGATCAATCTTGACCAGCTCCGCCAGTGGGTCGGCCAGACGACGACCAATGGAGATCGCTCCACGATAGGTCAGATCCAGATCAGGGAATTCGGTTCTGGCCGTTTCCGAGGCGGAATACACGGAAGCTCCGCTTTCGTTGACCATGATGACCGGGATGGATGCAGGCCAGTCCGGAAGCTCGCGGAGAAAGCGTTCGGTTTCCCTTCCCGCTGTTCCGTTGCCCACGGCAACGGCCTCGACGTCATGCGCGTTCAGAAGCCGCAAAACGGTTTTCCCGGCATCTTGCCGGGACTTGTCCGATCCCGAGTGCGGATTGATCGTCACGTATTCAAGCAGGTCGCCAGAACTGCCGAGACAGACGATTTTGCAGCCTGTGCGGAATCCGGGGTCTATGCCCATAATCCGTCTGGCTCCCAGGGGAGGTGCGAGCAGCAGCTGGCGAAGATTGTCGGCGAAGACCCGTATGGCCTCGCCGTCGGCCCGGCGTTTCAGCTCGGCGCGCAGCTCCGTTTCCAGCGCCGGAGCGAGAAGACGGGCGTAGCCGTCGCGCAGCGCCTCGCGAACCTGACTGCCTTCCGGCGTATCCGCGCGAAGGAAAAGACGTTCGAGAATCGACAGTGCGGCCTCTTCGTCGCGGGGGCGCAGGGAGAGGCGAAGCGCGCCTTCCTCTTCTCCCCGAAACATCGCCAGAATGCGGTGGGAAGGCACTTTGGACGCGGGTTCTTCCCAGAGAAAGTAGTCGCGGTACTTCGCGGCGTTCACATCTGCTTCCTTGCAGGGGATAGCCTTGCTGCGGAGCTGGCCTTCCCGCTGGAACAGTCGGCGTACCCGTTCGCGTGCGACAGGCTGTTCCGTGCACTTCTCGGCCAGAATGTCGCGAGCGCCGGCCAGAGCGGCATCAATATTGAGCACGTTTTTTTCGGTCGAAACATAGCGCATCGCATGCTTCGTGGGGTCTTCCCCCCGTTGCCTGAGCAGCATGAGGGCCAGAGGTTCAAGACCTTTTTCCCGGGCGATTTGCGCCCGTGTCCGGCGTTTGGGACGGAACGGCAGGTAAAGGTCTTCCAGAACGGCGAGAGAGGCCGCCGTTTCCAGTTGCTTTTTGAGCTGGTCGTTCAGAAGACCGCGCTCGGCCAGCGAATTCAGAATGCTTTCACGTCGCTTGTCCAGTTCTTGCAGAGCCAGAAGCCTGTCCCTGACGGCGGCGATCGCCACTTCGTCCAGGCTGCCTGTGGCCTCCTTGCGGTAGCGGGCAATAAACGGAATGGTAGCGGCTTCCTCCAGCAACCGGATGACGGCCTGGGCCTGCTGCGGGCGGATGTGCAATTCCTCGGCGATCTGTGCTGCATGATCCGTCACGTGACTATCCTCGAATTGGGCAAAGAAAGAATGGGCGGGCAACGAAACGCATGACCTTTTGCCGTGTCGGTCCCCCGTTTTCCGTGGGGGAAGAACATTTCATCGGCTCAGCGTTCTTGTCAAGAGCGGAGTGATGAAGAGGCCCCGGACTCGCCACCCCCGGCAGCAAGGCAGGGACTCTCTATCTTTTCGTGGCGCGGTCATGCACATCGTGGTATTCTGTTCTTGTTGAAGATGGCGGAAGAGGGCCTCCAGCCCTTGAATCCGTTTTTCGTTGCGCAGCCCGTTCCGATGATTCGGGAGCTGCGCCTGAAATATCGAAAAAGCATTCCAGAGGAAATGACATGAACCAGGTATGTTCCGGGAGTTCTGAAGAAGGTACGGCTATACTGCTGGAGGCCGTTTATTTTGAACAATGGGTCCGGTTCCGTTGGATTGCGGAGGAGAAGGACAGATTTTTCATCCGTATTCCCGAGAAGGATGCCGCCTTGATCCGGGAGGAACTGCCCCGCTTCCAGACGCTGCTGGAGCGCCTGAACGATGCCGAAGTCAATGCGGAGGCGTCCTTCGAAGCCGTGCTGGAATACGGCAGGGGGCAGCTGGGGGAGGCACTGGCCACCGTGCTGGCACAGCCCGCCTTTCAGGAACGGGTGGCCCGTTTTCATCTGTGGCTGGGCGGACGGTTTGAGGAACTGGAAACTGCCGAACTTTCTTTTGAAGCATGGAAATCGCTGGCTCTGGAAGCCGAGAGACCTGAAAATCTTTGGTCCGGGCTCCATGCCGAAATTCTGTAGACGGAGTCCGGAAGGGGGGGATCATCTGGGGTGTATGGTACGGTAACCGGCCGGCATCAGCGCGCCCACAGATCCAGCTGAGGCCTGGCCGGGGCAAGCTCGGCGAGAGGAATGTCCACCGTCTGCATGCCCGCCGCCCACGGCGCCACCTGATAGGGCGGAAAATAGAAGCGGATGCCGGCTGGTGTCAGGGCGAACCGGGAAAAGTTTTCCGCATCGGGAGTCGTCCCTTCCTGAATCATTTCCGCATCCGCCATGTCCCCCAGCGTGTTTTCCAGTTTTTTCGCGGAATAGACGCTGGCCAGCGCGAGCGCCTGATCGAGATCGCCGAAGACGTCGTAGAGATCCACGGTCTTGCCGGTCGCCGTGGCATAGGTGAAGGTGGTAATCTCCAGATTGGAGTGCGCGCCTCCGGTATAGGTGAAAATTTCCCAGACAAGGGAAAGGTACCGAGCGGAGGGGCTGGTCAGCACATAACTTGTGCTCAGCTCATAAGGGTTGGTATGCGGTTCGGCGCTGGTCAGCTTGAAGGCTTGCGCCTGCTGCTCCGCCCAGTCCTTGATGTCGCGGTCCACGTCGGGGTAGCCAGTGACGGGATAGTGAATATCGATGGCAAGGTCTGCATTGCGCTGAGTGATTGCGACATCTTTTGTTTCCAGTGCCTGTCTGGCCACGGGAACCGGTTCGGCCTGAACAGAAAAGGCGGGCATGAGGAGCAGGGCGGACAGCAGCAGAGGGACGGAGTAGAGCATGTGTTTTCTCCTTGAAGAAGCAGTGGACTGTGATCTGCTTAGCCGAAGCGTGCCCGGAAGTCCATGCCAAAACCGGCCGGACCGTTCCGCCGCAACGGAAGGCCGAGCCGGTTCGGTTCGGGAGGTATAAGCAAGGACCATGCGGGTATGGGGGAGGGATCCCGCAGACACGATTTTAGGCTTCGCGGATCTTCTGCTCGCGTTTCATGCAGTCGAGCTGACTGTCGATCATTTTTTGCAGACGTTCGCTCATTTTTTTGGCTTCCATGCCAGACTCGCTGTCAATGGTTATTTCTTCCCAGATAACGCGTTCGAGATTTTCAACGCCGGCAGTGATTTCATCCAGTTCGGCCAGCTGCTTCAGCCTGAGCAGCTGAATTTCCGCGTCTTCCTGCGACTTGAAGGGACCCCAGACCATACTGTTCAGGGTATCGTTGATTTCAAGGCGACCGACCCAGCGGGCGGACGTGCGGACTTCAAAGAATGTATTCGTTTCGTTAGCCATGAGAATTCTCCTGTTTTGAAAGTTGCACAATGTGAGGTAACGTGTTCACGCTAGGCGATAAAGCAGGAGGGGGCTAGGGCTTAGAGAAAAAAAGTAAGTCCCGTCTGAGGCGGGACTCTGAAACATGCTGAAATAGCGGAAGAAATATTTGATTAGAACTTTTTGCTCACGGAAGAGCCGCCTTTTTTCGTTGAAGAATCCGTATTGGAAGCCCAGGCGTGATCGGGATCAATGTACTTCATGGGATTGACCGGCTTGTTGTTGAGGCGCACCTCGAAATGGAGATGCGGGGCGGTTACCCGTCCGGTGCGGCCCAGATTACCGATATACTGCCCCTGTCTGACGATTGCGCCCTTTTTGACGGCGAGCTTGTCCAGATGGGCATAGCGCAGGACGACGCCATTCCCCGCATCGAGATCGATCATGAGTCCGTAAGCCCCCTTGCGTCCGCTGAAGATGATGCGTCCGGGTGCGGAAGCCACGACTTTTTCCCCGCGCTTTCCCGAAATGTCCACGCCGGAATGCAGAATGCGCCGGTGCTTGATGGGATGATAGCGGAGTCCGAAGGGAGAGCCGAGACGGGTGCCTGCCGTGGGGCGGATAAGTTTGAGCTTGCCGGAAACGGAAGGCTCGGCAAAACGGTCTTCGTTCAGTTCGATGTCGTCGCCGTCAGAGTCCACGGACTGAAGAGTCTGGGAAATGCCGAAGAGGTTTGTTGTTTCGGCGACGGCCTGAAAGGACGTTTTCGTATCGAGATGCTGGAGGGCTACCTGAGCTTTGGATTGGGGAGCCTGAGGCGCACATGACGTGAGGAGCAGCAGAAAAAGAGGAAGCAGGGCGGTGACGGCAGAGGATATTCGGCGCGGCGTTGCTGTGTCGTTCGTCATGCTGACTCCTTGATCAGGTTTTGCTGGCAGGTACGCGGAAGAAATGCGGAAAAAGGTTCCGGGAAATCATATGGGGAAATGAACTGCCGCACACCGGAAAGGACAATATCATCGTAAGCAAAAACTGTCGAGAAATTTATTGTTTTTTTCGGTACAAGATCCTGAACGATGCCTGTCCGATTCCTGAAGGAAGGACTGCCCCGGTTTTCGGCCTTTCTCCGGGGCGGGATCGTGTGCGGCCGGCGGCAGAATGATACCGGCTATGGGAGGTTCGCCTTGGCAAAGGTGAACAGATGAATGCGGTTTTGCGCCTTCAGGTGGCGATGGTCGCCGGCAAGCGGTTGTTCATTGGCGATGTCCAGCGAGCACAGTCCGGTCCGGCATTCGGGGGTCCATTCCATGAGCGTTCGAAATGATTCCAGCGTAACCGAGCTGGCCAGAAGCAGTCCGCCCGGGCGCAGCGCGGCATGCGCCGCAGAGAGAACGGCCGCGAGCGCGTTTCCTCCGCCGCCGACAAAAATGCGGTCCGGAGGTGGCAGGAAAGCAAGAATCTCCGGTAGTTCCCCTGCATGCAGCGTATAGTTGGTGATGCCCAGAGTCCGTTTGTTGGCTTCGATCATGGCGCAGCGTTCAGGTTTGCGTTCCACGCCGAAGACGTGCAGGCGCGGCCTCAGCGTCGCCGCCTCCAGTCCCACGGACCCGCTGCCCGCCCCGAGATCCCAGAGAACTCCCCAGGCCGGGAGTCGCAATCGGGCGAGAATGACCGCGCGCACGTCTGAAGCCGTAATCAGATTGTTTTCCTTCTGATAGGTCTCTTCCGGCAGGCCCAGACCCAGGACCGGGGCCGGGAGTTCCGTCGGCAGAAGAAGCAGTATGGATGTCGGACCTGTTGTGACGGTGGCCAGCTCCTCCAGCGTACCGTGGATGATGCGTTCTTCAGGGCCGCCAAGTCGTTCGGCCAGAACGCCCCGGCGTTTGGCGAACGAGGGGTGGAAGGCTGCCGTCAGCCCGGCGAGAAGATGGGCGGGAAAACGGCTGCCGCCGTAGACGACTGCCAGAGGAGATTCCGCTATCTCGCGCAGAGGCGGCATGTGCCAGTGGGCGCTGAACAGACGGGCATCGTTCCAGACCAGTCCGAGGCGGTGGAACAGCGCCTGGAAGGCGGTGATGCCGGGATGAAAGCGGATCGGCAGGCCGGCTGTCTCTGGCAGAGCGGCGATGGTTCCGCCGAAACCATGATACAGCGCGTCGCCGGAGGCAAGCGCCACGACCCGGCGCCCCGAGCGGACCAGACACAGGGCTTCGGCGGCATCCTGTGCGGCCTTTGCGGAAATGATATGCTTTTCCGCCGAGAGGCCGGAACAACATGCAAGCAACGCCCGGGACCCAAACAGATGTTCAGCCTCTCGCAGCAGCGGGAGGTCCGTATCCGGCAGCCCCATTCCGCAGGAAAGGATATCCAGAGAGCCGCCCGTGGTCGCGGTTTTCTCGCGGGGAGAAATGTCGGAGCCGGACGCCGGGGAGTCGAGGAGCGGGGGAGTTCGCATCAGGCGCTTTCCATAACGGCATGCAGGGTGGTTACGGCCAGCGCGCTGCCGCCCCGTCTGCCTTCCAGAACGATCTGGGGCACTGGACAGAGACGCAGCAGTTCCTTGGATTCGACTACGTTGACGAATCCCACGGGCATGCCGACGACAAGGGCAGGCCGGACGCCTTCCTCCAGAATGAAGCGGGCGATGCGGGCCAGCGCGAGTGGCGCGTTGCCGATGAGCACTATTGCGCCGTCGAGCATGGGGCGCGCCTTTTCCGCGCCGCAGATGGCCCGTGTCCGACCTTCCCGGCGGGCCCGCTCGACTACGTCGAGATCGCTGATGTGGCAGTGGACGGCTTCGCTTCCGTAGGAAGGATTGAGGCGCCTGAGCCGGTCTAGAGACAGTCCGGCGCGGATCATCTTGGAGTCGCAGAAAATGGGAGCTCCGTTGCGCAGGGCGGCCAGCCCCGAGGTTACGGGGGCGTTTATGAAACGCAGGGTATCTGCGATGCGCAGGTCCGCTGTCGTATGGATGAGCCTGCGGGCCACCCGCCATTCCGGAAGAGGGAGCCGTGCGGGCAGGTCCGTTTCGGTTTCGATGATGCGGAAGCTTTCCCTTTCAATGGCTTCGCCGCTCAGGTCCCAGCGGATGCGGGAGAGGATGTCGTTAGGGTCGGTATTGTTCATGGCTGTGTTTGTGGCATGAGCGAGGAACTTAGTAAAGAAACGAGTGCATGCAGAAGACGACCAGCATGATGGCGAGCATGGTGGTCACCAGACGGGAGAACTGCATGCCCAGAACGATGATCAGCGCCACGGACGGCGGGAAGATACCCAGAGCGGAGGGGAGATTGCGTCGCAGCGTCCGTATGGGATTGCCCACGGCGCTCGCCACCAGCATGGCCAGCAGAATCTGTGCGTTGTCGATGAGTCCTTCGGCGCGCAGATTGGCGGAAACTGCCGCCGACTGCACAAGCCCCCCCATCTGGGCGGCGACCACGGAAAGCAATTCCGAAGGGAAAAAGCGGGTGATGTGCTCCGGCACATGGCGCTCCCAGAAATCGAGTGCGCCGCTTTTGAGCAGCCATTCCATACTCAGCATGAGCGGAACGGTCAGGCAGACCATGCGGAAAAGCAGCGATGCCGAGCGGACGCCTGCCCGGCGGATGGTCTGCGCCCATGGCAGGGGGGCCTCCACACCTGCCGCCCCATTGTCATTCTCGCGGAGTTCGTCCTTTCCGGATATGGCCTCCAGTCGGGAAACATGGCGGCGGTTCCAGAACAGCACTCCGAGAATAACGAGAAAGCCTCCCGTAAACTGAACCGCGAAGTAGAGCAGTCCCGGCAGGCCTGTCGCGCCGATGACCGGATACATGACTCGGACGGAATGGGAGATGTAGGCAAGGTAGCTGTTGACCATGCCTCCGGCAATCAGAGCGGAATTTTTGATTTTGCCTTCAGCATGACTGGCTACCAGCATGCTGTTGGCAGCCGCATTGGAGCAGAGAGCCGTGGGCATGGCCACGCCGACGACTTCGGGAAGCCGGGCCGTCCGGGTCAGTCGTCCCATGCTGCGGGCCAGGGCCATATACCATCGCCGCCCCTCGATGATTCCGCCAAGAAACGCGGCAAGTCCCACTACGGTGAAGAGCCTGCCGAACATTGCGAGTCTGGAGAGCAGCCTCGCCGTATCCGGACGACTGGAGCGCTCCGGCGCGGCCATCCTCCGGATGGAGGGGCGATCCATTTCCGTTGTCGGTTTCCCGACGGGAGGAAGAGGAGAGGCGGCATCCTGTCGGGAGATCACGATGCCGGAGGAGGCCATCCTGTGCGATGCGGGCATATGCAGCGTGAGCCAGCCTGCGGCGCATAACGCCAGCAGGAACCAGAGAACGTGCCCGGGTCGTTTCCAGGGAGGTTTTCTTTCCCCCGAAGGCGCATGCCTTCTCCGGTTTCCGGTCATTGTTTTTTTACCATCATCAGGGAAAGATATTCTTCGGGCCGGGTCGCGATTGCCTCCAGATCATCGCTCAGAAACTCGCCTTGCATGGCAAGGTGCTCGCCGTAGAGAACGGAGACGTTTTTTTCCCGCCGCAGTCGGTCGAGCAGCGCCTTGCGGCTGCGATAGGTCTTCAGCAGAACGGTCGTGGAGCCCGGGGCGAAGACGAGGTCATCAGCCATGTCCGAACGGAAAGAGGGAATGACGCGCAGATCCTCGCCGTTTTCGACCAGCACGCGCTGCGCCCTGGCGGTCAGAGTGGCGAACGAGGTGATGCCGGGCACTATTTCAACCTCGACTTCCGGCAGTTCGGCTTTGATGATTTCCAGAACATAGCCGAACGTGCTGTAGGTCATGGCATCGCCGAGTGTGGCGAAGGCGCAGTCCCGGCCGTGCCGGAGTTCACCCATGATGGCTTCAGCGTTGGCGCGGACCTGTTCCGTACGCACGGCGGCGTCACGGGACATGCTGAAGACCAGCTGCCGTATTTCGCCGCGAGGATTCTGGGATTCTACCACGGACCGGGAAACGCTGGACGAGGCGTTTCGTGAGATGACCGTGAAGATCACATCCGCAGTCCGCAGAATTTCCGCAGCCCGCAGGGTCAGATAGCGGGGATCACCGGGTCCGATGCCCACCCCGTACAGTTTTCCCGGTCGCATTGCGTTACTCCGATTTTTTGCTGTTGGCGATATCGTCGGTGGTGTCGGCAGTGTGTCTGAGGAAGACCGCGCGTACCCCTTCGATTTCTCCCAGACCCTTCAGGCGAGGAAGCGTGGTCATGCCCGCGTCCTTGATCTGGGAGGCCCAGGAATCTTCTTCCGAGCCTGCAAGGTCGTTGTTCGCGTGATCGCCGGCGACGATCATGAAGGGCTGCAGCCAGACGCGCTTGACGCCGAGGCGTTTCAGTTCGGGAAGAATGCGGTCGAAGCTGTTCGCGCCTTCCACCGTGGCGAGAAACACCAGTGGATCCTTGGCGTTGAGCGCATTGTGCGCGGCAGCCATGATGAGATCTCCGGGGCCGCGGTCGTTGCCGTGTCCCATGAGAACCACAGCGTCGCCGGGCTTGCGATCCTTGGCCAGATCCGCCAGAACGGCGTCCGCCACTTCGTTCATGTCGCGTTCCGATTCAAGCAGAGGATGGCCAAGCAGAACGCGGTCGAAACGCCCTGGTTTCCTGACCAGATTTTTGACGATCATGCGTTCGAGCTGGGAAAATTCTTCGCCGGAGGCGATATGCAGAGACTGGATGCGCAGATCTCTGATGCCGAGTCGGGCGCATTCGTCCATGGCGGCATTGACGGAAAAGACTTTCGTGCCGGATTTGGCCAGCTTTTTACGAATGATGTCGGAAGTGTAGGCCCAGACCACGGGTGCTCCGTCCTTTGAATAGGCCTTGTCGATGGCGTTCAGGGACGGCATGGCCGATTCCATGCTGGTGCCGAAGGCAACGAGCAGGGTGCCTGTTTTGGCGGATTGCCCGGCGAGAGCAAGACCGCCGCACAGCATCAGGCAGCAGAACAGCATCAGTGCAATTGTCCGTTTCATTTCTCAAAACTCCTCGTTTGAAACATGATGGAACGGCGTTCCCAGGGAGATGCTCCGCCTGTCGGCTGCCCGGCGAGAACAGCAAAAGAAACAGGTCCCGGATTGCGGACGCAACCCGAGACCCCGTTTTGTCTCAAGCAGACGGCATGTGCACCAGATTCCCGTGGGCCCAGCCGGAATAACGGCTGCGGTCGGTCTTCCGACTTCCGGATCTTTCTACTCTCCGCGCCTTCCCGCTTGCGCAGTGGCATTGCTGCGGATTTCGTTCCCGGTTACGGCGGCGGGTCCGTGCCGGACTTGCACCGGCTTCCCTGCGCCGGAACGGCGCATAACCACAGTCGTTATGCTCTAATCTGCGATTATGGGAATGTCAATCGCAGCGGTCCCGTTCCGGTCGACAAGGCGATAAACGGCGAGGGTCCTTTTGAAGACGGCGTCCCAGCTGGCGTCCCGCAACAGACTTGCGCGTTCCGTTCGCAGAACCTCAGGAGAGACTGCAGGGGCCAGCTGGGCGTGAAGCGCCTCCTTCAGTCCCCTGCAGAACGCTTCTTCGTCTTCCCGGACGGGTTCGTCCGCATGAAGCAGGCGCGGCAGAGGGACCATGCGGATCAGCCCGGAAGAAGCGTCGGAGAACACCTCGCGCACTCCAGGCAGATCTGTGGCGACAAGACGGCATCCACAGGCAAGGGCCTCAAGCAGGACCAGAGGGACTCCCTCGAAAAACGAGGGCAGAACGAATACCGCGGCTTGTCGCATCAGTTCCGCAAGTCGACGCTGGGAAACATTGCCGTGCAATGTTACGACGTCTGCGCCGAATCGTTCGTTCACCTGATCGGCCAGAGTCCGGCAGAGAGCGGCGTCCTCACCGCTGCCTCCGCCGCAGAGATCGAGCCGGAACGGAACATCCAGCTCCTTGCAGGCCCGGAGCAGCCATGGAACTCCCTTGGCCCGGCTCAACTTGCCCGCATAGAGAATCCGGACGGAATCACGTCCGGAAGCGGGCGTTTCATGGAATACGGCGGAGGAGTAGCCCGCTCCGACGACGTGAATCCGGTCGACCGGGATGGCGTACAGTTCTTCTATGGTCCGTGCCTGCGCCGCAGACAGGGCAAGGACGGCATCCAGCCGCTGACAGTTCGGACGGATGCGCTCGGCCAGATGGGGGAGGTTGACGAACTGGCGCAGGTCGGAGCCATGGCAGGAGGCGATCACGGGGATATGCGGGAACAGATCGCGGGCGATGGACGTGAGCAGCCAGAGGTGGTTCGCATGGATGACGTCCGGCCTGAAGACCTCGACCATCCGTTTCAGTTCCCGTGCGAAGACGGTAACGTAATCGTCCAGTTGCTCTCTTGAAAGATCGCTCCAGCGTGAGGATGGGTAGGGCATGACGTCGCTCATGCCGGTGACGGGAAACGGAAGATCTCTGCCGAAACGGACTTCTGCGAGGAGACGGGAGACGCCGTGAACTTCTTCCGGAACGCCGCAGTCGCAGGGCGTTCCGGCCAGCAGGGCCGTGTTGATGCCATACTGCACCGCGCAACGCATGAGTTCCGTAACATAAACGCCGCTGCCGGTCATTTCCGGACGCTGGCTGAGCAGGTAGAGAATGTTCATGAATTTCCTTGGCGGGAAAAAGGAAACCCCGCGCCGGAGCGCGGGGCTGAAGGCTACTGCTGCCGCTGGGGCGTATAGATGCCTCGTCTGTATTTGACGTAGGCGTCCCGCGCCGCGATATACGGTTCGATTGCGCTCTTGGTGAGCGTTTCGTAGGCGTTGATGGTTTTGCCCAGGTCGTTGAAGCGGAAGCCGAGATTGGCACCCAGAACGGGTTCCCAGTCCAGAGGGCCGACCGGTTCCGTGCTCCAGAAGAAGGGGGAGGCCGCCGCGTCGCCGACGAGTCCGAACGTGTCCCGTACCGTGCTTGGACCGAAGAAGGGCCAGACCAGATAGATGCCTTCGCCGAATCCCCATGCGGCCAGCGTCTGACCGAAGTCGGCATCGCGTCCGTCCACGGGCACCTTGGGCTTCTTGTCCCTCGTAATGTCGAAGACGCCGCCGAATCCGGCCGTAGTGTTGACGATGAACCGGCCGAGTTCGATCCATGCCTCGGCGAACCGTCCCTGCAGGATACAGTTCACCATGCGTATGGGCGCCTGCAGATTGTGATATGCGTTGCTGATTCCGTTACGGATGGGTTCCGGAGTCACATAGGCGTATCCCGTGTAAACGGGCTTGACCACGCGAAGCAGAAAAAAGTCGTTGAAGCCGAACCACATGCGGTTCCAGCCTTCCAGAGGATCGGAAATAGGCGTTTCAAATTCGTCGTCGTAATCCTCGAATGCCGCTTCGGAGAGAGCCGTCGTTTCAACGGTGTTCGCCTGTTCGATCCGGACCGCTTCGTCCCCGGCGACGGCAAGAGGCGCATCCTGCCGCGTCGAACAGCCGCCGAGGAGAAGCAGCAGAACAACTACCGACAGCAGATGCGGAATACGAGAAATATGGGGAAATACGCTCATGGGTCTCTCGTCGGTTCTCGTCAGTTCATGGCGGACTGGGCCTGCAGTTCCCGGGCCCGGGTCTCCACCCGCTCAATGAGCTGTTCCGGAGTGCCTCTGGTCAGCACGTCCTGGAACTGCGAACGATAATTCTTGATCAGGCTGACGTTTTCGATGATGACGTCATAGACGACCCAGCGTCCTTCTTTCAACATCATGCGGTATGAGACGGGAACCTGTTTCTTGTCGGCCAGAGTCACGATGGTCTGCACTTCGGCGCGGTCCTTCTTGGCGGACAGGATTTCGCCCGTATAGGCGACCTGTTCTCCGTTATAGCCCTGAATCTTGTCGAGATAGGTAATGAGCAGAAGATTGGCAAATGCCTTGTCGAAGCGGGCTTTCTGATCGGCGGAGAAGGACGGCCAGTTCCGGCCAACCGTTCTGGCGGAGAACTCGCTGAAGTCGAAGACCTCATGCACCTTTTTTTCAATCTGCGCACGCAGGGGAACCCGTTTGACGGGATCGCCATACCCCGGTTCCTTGAGGATGGAGAGGACGTCGTTCACCGTGGCGGAGAGCGTGGCCGTGGGGGTGTCGGCTGCGACGGCCGTTCCGCAGAGCAGAAGCCCCGTGCACAATACAGCAAGCATTTGCTTCATGATGGTATGCAGCATATCAGACCTTCCCGAAAACGTATTTGCTGATGAGTTCTTCGATATCAACCGCGGACTCGGTATCCGTGATTTCGTCGCCGTTGCCAAGTTCCGTGCCGGAACCGCCCGGTGCGAGACTGATGTACTTGTCGCCGATGAGGCCGCTGGTCTTCACCGAGGCGATAACGTCGTCCGTAAGGTGGATGCCCTTGTTGAGCTGAAGTTCTACTACCGCGCGGGGACGTTCGTCATCCAGGCGGATGGCCTTCACCCGTCCTACCCTGACGCCGGCTATTTCAACCTCGGCGCCGGGACGCAGGCCGGAAACCGAGTTGAAGGAGGCGTAGACCGTATATCCTTCGGAGTTGAAAACTTCCATCCGGCCGAGTTTGACCGTAAGGTAGGCAAGGCAGACAAGCCCCACGAGGACGAAGAAACCAACGGCGGCTTCCTTGGAAAATGTCATGGTTATCCTTCCTTATTCTGCTTAGCCTTCGAGCCAGGCGTCGAGCGCCCTGCGAACGGCGGGGTCTGTTGGCGTTGCGGCGATGCGAGCCTCGCCGGAGGCTTTTCTGTCCATGAACCGGCGCAGATAGGGGTCCGGGGAGGCCTTCAGTTCCTCATGGGAACCTGCGAAGACGACGCGTCCTTCTCTGAGCACGAGTACATGATCGGCCACTCGCGCCACGCTGGCGAGATCATGGCTTACGACGATGATGGTCATGTCCGGGTAGGCCCGGCGCATATCGAGAAGCAGCTGATCCATCTGAGCCGAGTTGATGGGATCAAGACCGGAAGTCGGCTCATCGCAGAACAGCACGGGAGGTTCGGTGACGATGGCGCGGGCGAGACCGCCGCGTTTTTTCATGCCGCCGGAAAGCTCGTTGGGGTAATAGTCCGCGAATTCCTCCAGTCCTACGAGGGCTAGCGTGCGCAGAACCGTGGAGCGGATAATCTGTCCGGAAAGTTTCGTGTGTTCGGAAAGCGGCAGACCGACGTTTTCGGCCAGCGTAAGGGAACCGAGCAGGGCGCCGTCCTGAAAGAGCACGCCGAACCGACGGCGGATGCGGCGGAACTGCCGTTCCGGAAGAGCAAAGAAGTCCTGCCCTCCATAGAGAATATGCCCGTTCATGGGACGGGAAAGGCCGATCACATGGCGCAGCAGCGTTGACTTGCCGCAGCCGGATTCCCCGAGAATGACGGTGATCTTTCCTCCGGGGATGACCGCGTTGATGTCGTCGAGGATGACCCGCTCTCCGTATCCCACGCGAAGGTGCTCAAGTCTGATGTCCCAGGGAGAATGTTGTTCGCTCATGATACCCCCCCTAGCGCAGCATGGCCGACGTGACCACATAGTCGCCCACGAGCACGAGCACGCAGGAGATGACGACAGCGGAAGTCGTGGCGTTGGCCACCGCTTCCGGTCCCATGCCGTCCCGTCTTCTGTGCGCGTTATAACCCTGATGGCAGCAGATGAGCGATACGAGCAGACCGAAGGTCAGGGACTTGATGAGTCCTTCGATGACGTCCGCCATGAGGACGCTGCTTTCTATGCCGTGAAAATAGGAGCCTTCGTTGATGCCGAGCAGCATTACGCCGGTCAGGTAGCCGCCGATGATGCCGACCACGTCGAAGATGGCGGTCAGAAGCGGAAAGGCGATCAGAGAGGCGAGGAAACGGGGGGCGACGAGATAGCCCATACCCGGAATGTCCATGACCTCCAGCGCGTCGATCTGGTCGGTTATGCGCATGACGCCGATTTCGGCGGCCATGGAAGAACCGGCGCGGCCCGTGACCATGATCGCCGTAAGCACGGGGCCGAGTTCACGAATGAGCGTCAGGGAAACCGCCGCGCCGAGAAAGCCCACGGACCCGAACTTGACCAGCACGTAGTAACCCTGCAGTCCGAGCACCATCCCCGTGAACAGGGAGATGAGTCCGATCAGGAGCATGGATTTGCTGCCGATGGCGTACATCTGCTGCATGACCTTGCGGAACAGTTTGGGTGCGACGAAGATCTGACGGATTCCTTCCAGGAGGAACAGAAAGACGTCGCCGAGAGCATCCATCCAGCGCAGGACAACGGCGCCGGGGATGGCGAAAAAACGGGATAGTGCGTCGCTCATGTTCATTCCGCTCACCGCTTTACGGGCTTTTTCGAAAGAAGTTGGGGGTCCTTGATGCCCATGCGGGCCATAATGGCCTTTGCTTCGGTGGCATCTTCCTCGTTGCCGCGCAGCATCACCTGCACGCGGAACCATTTGGGGCGTCCCTGCTTGTCCTTTTCGATGGTCATGCGCGTGCGCAGTCCTTCGCCCTCCATTTTTTCCCGCAGCCGGTCGGCCTGCTCACGTTTTTTGTAGGCGACTGCCTGAAACACATAGTCCGAACGGACCGTCGTTGTTGGGGGATCCGCCTTTTCTCTGACGGGAGCCGGAGTGACGGACACGGCCGGTTTCGGTTGCTCCGGCTGAGCCGCAACGGCCTGTCCCCCGGAGCTGGTCTGCTGTTTCAGCTCGGCCATGAAGGTCAGCTCTTCCGGCTTCAGAATGGGTTGCTGTTCCTCTGCCCGTTCGGCGGGGGGCGGCAGCAGTCTGGCCAGCTCAGGCAGCTGCTTTTCCGGATTGTAGCCACGCCCGACGATGACGCCGAAGGCGAAGATCCAGCCGACGGCGATAATCATGATGATCACGCTGGTGACCAGACCGGCGAAACTCAGGCTCAGCGTATACTTGCGGCCGGTCGTCTTTTTCTCGCCGCCAGCGCCGACCGCTCCGGGAGAGCGGGGGGAAGGGCGGCTGGAGAAGGGCGTCAGTGACATGGCATTTCCTGTAAAAACGGCGGGAGCGGCGCTCCCGCCCCAAAACACGGTGTTGAAGAAGGTTACATGCTTTCCGGCGCGCTGACCCCGAGCAGGGACAGTCCGTTGGCGATGACCCGGGAGACGGCGCGGAGCAGGGCCAGCCGCGACCGGACGGTGATCGCGTCTCCCGCCTGAAGCACGGGATGATTGGCGTAATAGCTGTGCAGCATGCCCGCCACTTCCATGAGGTAGGTGCTGACGTGGTGCACGGCGAGGTTTCGGGCCGCGCTCTGGGCCACATCCTCGAAGCGATCGAGAGCGCGGAGCAGAGCCATGTCCTCCGGCGCGACAAGTCCGGCGAGTTCGGCAGGGCCGCATTTTTCCGGCAGCTGCATACCCATTTCGGAAGCCTTGCGCAGCACCGAACGGACGCGGGCGTGGGCGTACTGGACGTAATACACGGGGTTGTCCATGGAACGCTGCTTGACCAGTTCGAGGTCGAAGTCCAGATGGCTGTCACTCTTGCGGGAGAGGAACATGAACCGGGCGGCGTCCACGCCGACTTCCTTGACCACATCGGCCAGCGTTTCAAATTTTCCGGCCCGGGTGGACATGGCGATCTGCTCTCCGTTAGCCAGCAGGTTGACCAGCTGAATGAGCACGACCTCGATGTCTTCCGGCTTGCGCCCAAGCGCCTGAACGGCGGCGCGCATGCGGGGGATATAGCCGTGGTGATCCGCTCCCCAGACGTCCACGACCTTGTCGAAGCCCCGACGGTATTTATCGTCATGGTAGGCGATGTCCGAAGCGAAATAGGTCAGCGAGCCGTCGGACTTGCGCAATACACGGTCCTTGTCGTCGCCGAAGTCCGTGGTTCTGAACCACAGAGCGCCGTCCTTCTCGAAGGAGAGGCCTGCGTCCTTGAGCCGGGCGAACGTTTCTTCCACAGCCCCGCGCTCCACAAGAGAGCGTTCGGAGAACCAGACCTGATGCTCCACGCGGAAGTCTTCAAGATCCTTTTTGATGCCGGCAAGGATGGAGTTCATGCCGTAAGCGAAGCACTTCTCCTGCCCTTCGGCGTCGGAAAGCGTGGTCAGGCTGGGATCCTTGTCCATCATTTCGCGCGCGATGGCAATGATATAGCTTCCGCGATAATAATCATCCGGCCAGACGACGGGCAGACCCGCAAGCTCCTTGGCCCGCAGCCAGATGGACAGGCCGAGCAGACGCATCTGACGACCTGCGTCGTTGATATAGTATTCGGTGGTGACGTCATATCCCGCGAAGCGGAGCACGCGGGCGAGACTGTCGCCCACGGCTGCGCCGCGGCCATGTCCGATGTGCAGCGGCCCCGTGGGGTTGGCCGAAACGTATTCGACCTGAATCTTGCGTCCGCGGCCCATGATCGTCGAACCGAACCGTTCTCCCGCCTCGTCCACGCGGAGCACTGTTTCGCGCCAGAAGGAGGGGCTGAACGTCACGTTCAGAAAACCGGGTCCCGCGACCTCCACGGACTCGAGGGATGAATCGATTTCACGCAGTTTTTCGGCCATGCGGGATGCCAGTTCACGGGGAGGCATCCTGGCCTCTCTGGCGAGCACGAGAGCCAGATTTGAGGCGAGATCGCCGTGTTTGGGATCCTTTGAAGGCTCAATGACGGCCTTTTCCGGCCAGGAAAGCTGCATATCGTTCAGGACGGCTCTGAAGGAAGCCTCTAGATGCTGCTCGGCGCGCATGGAATGTCCTCGGAAACAGGTTGAAGATGAAATTGATAAAGAACTCTTTTACCGCAACGGGGGCAAAAGTAAAGTCAAGACGCTGCAGGCCCGGTCGGGAGGACGGGGGGCGTCCGGAATGGAAGAACATCTTTCAGGAACGTCGATCCGTCTGCCTTTTCGTGTGTCGGGTAGGCTGAGCGCTCAGGGGATCGTCCGGCCACGGATGTTTCGGGTAACGGCCGCGCATTTCGGCGCGGACGGCGGGATAGCCGTTTTTCCAGAATCCCTCGATATCCCGCGTAATCTGAAGAGGACGCCCCGCCGGGGACAGCAGATGGATCAGAACCGGAACCCGACCGGACGCGACTGTCGGCGTTCTGGTCATGCCGAAGAGTTCCTGCAGTTTTACGGCCAGCGTCGGCCCCGTCGCCATTCCCCCGGAGACCGCTTCCGAGTAGCTCAGCCGGACGGCGGAGCCGGAAGGGACGGTCAGCGTGTCCGGCGCTTCCCGGTCCAGTCTGCGCCGCAGGACGTGGGGCAGGAGAAGGGACACGGCATCTTCGAGAGCAATCTGTCTGAGCTGGGACCGGCGCGTGATTCCGGCGAGAAAGGGGCCCAGCCAGTTTTCAAGTTCTTTCAGCAGTGCGGCATCAGAGAGATCGGGCCATTCTTCGCCGTCCAGAGCGCGCATGAAGGCCGTCCTTTGCCGCAGCCGGATCAGGGACTCGGTCCACGGGAGGGCATCGAGTCCAAGACTGCGGACGCCTTCGAGCATGGCTTCCGCGACGCCCTGTTCGGTCGCCGGGTCCAGCGGCCTTTCCTCAAGCACCAGTGCCCCGAAGCGGCGGCGGGACCGGGCGACGACAATTTCTTCCCTTGCGTTCCACCGGACGTCCCGAACGGTTTCGATCGCGTCGGCGTACAGCTCCTCAAGCAGTTCCCGCCGCAACGGGGCGGCCTGCCGGATACGGGCATTGCCGCTTTCGCCCCCGAGTTCACCGATCGCGAGCAGAGATGTCGCGGCGAGAGGATCTTCCGCTGGCAGGAAGGCGCCTCGTCCGCCGGCCAGACGAAAGCTGCCCGGCGCGCGCATCTGGGCAATCCGGTCGGGATAGGCCAGAGCCAGCAGCACGCCCGCCTGATCCTCTTCGGGAACGGAAGATCCCGGAATGGGGGGGGTATGCATGGGGATGCCGGCAAGCCGGGCAATCTGACGGGCCGAATCGCGCAGACGGCGCAGTGCGCCCTGTTCCCGGTGTTCGGCCAGCGCCGCAAGGCGCAGCCGCGCGTCGACGTCGTCCCGACGCAGAGGATCGCGTTCTCCGGCAAGAGCCGCCAGCAGACATGAGGGGCGTCCAAGTCCCATGCGCGCGGCCCGGATGACCATGTGCGCGAGGCGGGGATGCAGGGGCAGACGAACCATCGCCCGGCCCAGAGGGGTGATGCGGCCCTGCCGGTCCAGCGCGTCGAGCCTGTGGAGCAGTTCGGTTCCCTGCCGCACGGCTTCGGCTGGAGGCTCGTCCAGCCAGCGCAGCGAAGCTGGGGACGCCACGCCCCAGGCGGCGAGTTCCAGACAGAGGGGGGCCATGTCGGCTTCCAGAATTTCCGGACGCGGCTGGGGCTGCATGCCTGCCTCCTCGCCCGGATGCCACAGACGGTAACAGACTCCGGGGCCTGTGCGTCCCGCACGTCCCCGGCGCTGGTCCGCTCCGGCCAGAGAGACGCGCCGGGTCACCAGCCGGGACAGTCCCGTTCCCGGATCAAAGCGCACGGAACGGGACAGACCCGCGTCAATAACGATGGAAACGCCCTCGATCGTCAGGCTCGACTCCGCAATTGCCGTAGCCAGAACCACTTTGCGGATGCCGGGTGGCGGAGGAGCTATGGCCGCGTCCTGTTCCCGGGGGGACAGGTCGCCGTAAAGCGGCCGGACCTCCGTGTCCGTTCCGAGGCCGTCCAGCCGTTCGGCGGTTCTGCGGATTTCGCCCGTGCCGGGAAGAAAGACGAGCAGGCTCCCCGCATGTTCGGCCAGCGCCTGCCGGACCACGACCGCCGTGTGCTCCTCGACGCGCTGTCCCGGCGCAGGGGGAAGATAGCGGGTTTCCACAGGCCAGCTCCGGCCCTCGCTGCACAATACGGGAACGTCGGAGCCGAGCAGGCGCTGCAGCGGTCCCGGATTCAGCGTGGCCGACATGACGAGCAGGCGCAGTTCCTCACGCAGGCCTTCCTGACAGTCGAGCGCCAGCGCCAGCCCAAGATCGCCCTGCAGATTGCGTTCGTGAAATTCGTCGAACAGGATGCACCCTACGCCGGAGAGTTCCGGGTCATCCTGCAGCAGACGCGTCAGAACGCCTTCGGTGACGACCTCGATGCGCGTGACGTCCGATACCCGGCTTTCCAGCCGTACCCGGTATCCCACGGTCCGGCCCGGTTCTTCTCCGAACAGACGGGCCATCTGACGGGCCGCGTTTCGGGCGGCTATCCGGCGCGGTTCAAGCACAAGAATTTTTTTCCCGTTCAGCCAGTCCGCGTCGAGCAGGGCCGGAGGGACACGGGTCGTTTTGCCCGCTCCGGGGGGCGCTTCCAGTATGCAGCGGGTATGTCGCGCCAGAGCCGACCTGATATCGGGCAA
Source organism: Pseudomonadota bacterium (assembly GCA_023403845.1). Lineage (GTDB taxonomy): Bacteria > Desulfobacterota > Desulfovibrionia > Desulfovibrionales > Desulfovibrionaceae > Bilophila. The sequence continues at coordinate 82,482 of JAEYDL010000039.1, read as the reverse complement.
AAGAACGTCGATGGGCAGAGGGGGCATCGCGGGGGAAAACCGTCTTGATGCGGCAGGCGAAGCGGCGGGCGTGGAGTCTGTCATGGCGGTTGTGTAGCACGGAAGACTGCCGCGGAAAAGATCGCAGGGAGGCCCGCAGCAGGGAAAGCCGCCCAGCTTTCGCTTGAAGCCGGCCTTTGCCTGCGCTATGCTTCCCCTTCAACATAACATCATTTCTGGGAGAATCTGCCATGTCTCTAATGGAAGCTCCGGAGCGCAATCTGGCTTTCGACCTTGTTCGCGTAACCGAGGCCGCCGCTCTGGCATCCGCCCGCTGGCTGGGACGCGGGGACAAGAATGCCGGGGATGGCGCGGCGGTGGACGCCATGCGCCTTTCCTTCAATTCCCTGCCCATCGACGGCAAGGTCATCATCGGAGAAGGGGAAAAGGACGAAGCCCCCATGCTGTACAACGGGGAAGTCATCGGCATGGGGTCCGGCCCGGCTCTGGATATCGCGGTCGATCCGGTCGAGGGAACGAACCTGCTGGCTTACGGAAGGCCCAATGCCATCGCCGTGGTGGGAGCCGCTCCTGCCGGGAGCATGTACAACCCCGGACCCAGCTTCTATATGCAGAAACTGGTGGTTGGTCAGGAAGCCCGCGACGTCATTGACCTTGACGCTCCCGTGCATGTGAATCTGAAGCTGATCGCCAAGGCTCTGGGCAAGGATACCAACGACCTTGTCGTGTTTGTGCTGGACAAGCTGCGCCATCAGAAGCTGATTCAGGAAATTCGCGCCGTGGGCGCTCGGATTCAGCTGCACACGGACGGCGATGTGGCCGGCGCGCTCATGGCTGTGGACGAACGGTCCGAGGTCGACGTGATGATGGGAACCGGCGGTACGCCTGAAGGCGTGCTGGCGGCCTGCGCCATCAAGGGTGCGGGAGGGGCCATGCTGGCCCGGCTTGATCCGCAGTCGGAAAAGGAACGGGCGGCCATCGAGGCTGCGGGCATCGACCTGAATCAGGTTCTTGATGCGGATATGCTGGTGCACGGGGACGACGTTCTGTTCGCCGCTACGGGCATTTCCGGAGGCACCTTTCTCGGCGGAGTGAAGTTTTCAGGGCGGGGAGCCGTCACTCACTCCATGATAATCCGGAGCAAGACCGGCACCAAGCGATATCTGGAATCCTACCACAACTGGAACAAGCTGATGCAGATCAGCTCCATCAAGTATGACTAGGGCAGGAAACCTTGCGTGGGTCGCGCGGCTGCTGGGGTGTGCGGCCCTTATCCTCGTGTGCGGCGTTCTGCCTTCCCGGGCTGCGGATCTGTATGCTCAGCCGCGGGTTACGGCTGCGGAGCTTGATCGGCTGATCGACGATCTGCCGCAGTTTCGCGACTGGCTGCGCGCCAGTGGGGAAACGGCGCATCCTGTTCTCATGCCTGACGGGAGACCTGGTTTTCTGTACTCGCCGCGGACTGCGGATCATGTCGGCCGGCTGGGCTGGGAACCGGAACGCTTTTTCTGCGTGATGGGGCGGGCCGCCGCGGCTCTGGCCATTATCGAGCAGGGACAGGAGATTACGGACAGGCTGCCCGCCGACATGCCCGAAGTCGCTCCCGAGGAACTCGATCTTGTGCAGGATCGGCTGCCCGCGCTGCTGCGTGCCGTTGAAGCGGACGCCGGAAACGGCGCACCCGGCTCACTTCAAAAAAAGTAGAGGTCAATTTTCATGTCCAATACCGCCACCGCCATTTTATTCCCCGGTCAGGGTTCGCAGGAAGCAGGAATGGGGCGCGACGTCGCCGAAACGTCCAAAGACGCCATGGAGCTTTGGAAAAAGGCTGAAAAAATCAGCGGCCTGCCGCTTCGGGCCATGTACTGGGAGAGCGATGACGCCGCCGTCATGGCCGATACCAGAAATCTTCAGCCTGCGCTTACGGTCGTGAACCTGACCCTGTGGCAGGCTCTTTCTCCGCGTCTCGCCCCCGCCTGCTGCGCCGGGCACAGCCTCGGCGAGTACAGCGCGCTTGCGGCCAGCGGCGTCTTGTCTCCCGAGGAGGCCATTGAGCTTGTTGCCCTGCGCGGACGTCTGATGGCGGAAGCCGACCCCGACGGCAGGGGGGGGATGGCCGCAGTGCTCAAACTGGGACGCGAGGCCGTTGAGGAAGTCGTTGAAAGCGTGACGAAGGCTACCGGGGAACTGCTTATCGTGGCCAACCACAATACCCCCGCCCAGTTCGTCATCAGCGGAACGAAGGCCGCTGTCGAAGCAGCCATCCCGGCCGTCAAGGAGCGCAAGGGACGCGCCATGCCTCTGCCCGTGAGCGGCGCTTTTCACAGCCCGCTTATGGAACACGCCGCGCGCGAGCTGGCCGGGGCGCTGGACCGGATGTCCTGGAACAAGCCCAAATTCCCGGTATACAGCAATGTGACCGGCAAGGCCGTCACGGATGGGGAAAGCCTGCGCGAACTGGCCAGAGTCCAGATGATTTCTTCGGTGCTCTGGATCGATACAGTGACCAGCCAGTGGCATGACGGTATCCGCTCCTGGGTGGAAGTGGGCCCCAAGGGGGCGCTGTCCCGTATGGTCAAGCCCATTCTGGAAGCCATCCCGGCTGGTGAAGAGTATTCGGTCGCTTCCGTGTCCTCACTGGAAGCGGCACAGGCCTTTGCCTGATTTTTTCCCGAGTTGCGGACTCGAATCACAACCGCCCTCATAAGGGGTGGTTGTGATTCGAGTTTTCGGTCCTTCAGGGTATCAGCCGTTCCGCCGCAAGATCAGAAGCTCCACTTCAATCCGGCGGAGACGTTGAATTCGCGGGTGAAGTGTTCGCCTTCTTCCCGTTCGGCCTGCATGTAGAGGCGAAGAGCGTCCGTAGCCTGCCAGTCCACGCCCGCACCGTAGTAGCCACGGGTGCCTTCCAGCTCGGAAATCATGCGGACGCCGTTGAGTCGGGCTTCCTGCTCGCCCAGAAACTCATGGTTCACGCCGGCCTTTACATAGGGCTGAATGTAGCGGGAGCCGTCGCCGCCTTCCAGCGCGAACTTTTTGCCGAGGACGAAACCGGCGCGACCGGTCAGGGAATCCATGTCCTTCTGGTCGATTTTCATGCCGTTGCTGGCCGTGAAGTCTCCGCCCTTCACCCAGAAGTAGGAAAGCTGCGCCTGTGGTTCCACGAACCAGTGATCGCGTCCTTCGTTGCTGAAGGCGAAGTCGATCTTGCGGCCGACTTCCAGTGAAGCACCGAGTCCGCAGGAGGAGCGGTCGTCGTTCACTCTGGTGCCGTCCAGCATGGTGGTGCGGATTTCGTGCTCGTACCAGTCGATGGTGGCTGCGGCGTCCACGTACCAGCCCGCATCATGCACCCATGTGGAGTACAGACCGCCGCCCACGCTGCTCAGGTCGCCATGCCCGCCCCAACGGCTGTCGACGTGCTGATCCGCCCGTGCGCCGCGCAGCTGCATGCCTACGATCCACATGGAGTCGCTGTTTCCGGAGAGCAGGGTGTCGTAGCCGATGGAACCGCCGTACAGGTTCTGGGTGAAGCTGGAGCCGGCCAGACCATCGAGACGGGACTTGTCGGCGAAGCCGCGCACCCACAGGCCGGTCTGCGTGCCGTAGCGCACTTCACCCAGACGCTTGCGCAGGTCGGTGAGCTGGCCGTACCACATGGCATAATGCCCGGCCAGACCGGAAAGCGAGGCTTCCGCTTTGCCGGTGGGCGTTTCCGGAGCGATGCCGGAAGACGCACGTTGCAGATACCATTCCTGTCCGTCGCTGCTCGTCCGGTCCGCCAGTTCATAAAAATACAGTCCTTGCTCCACCTTGCCGCCCTTGTTGGCCAGCGAGAAGGAAGCGTCGCCGTCATGCTGCTGAACAATGAAGGAATCCATTGCTTCGCGATCCGCGCCCGTGCCGGTGGGCATTACCTCAATCTGATGCGTCCCCGTTCCCTTGTCGATGATGATTTGGTCGGTCTTATCGTTTTTGATGTCTGTATTGACCCGGAAAATACCGCCTTCACCGGTCAGGTTGTCCGCCGTCAGGGTGCGGAATCGGGAAGTTGTGGCCGGGGCGTTGTTATAGGTCAGGTCCACGATGCCTCCGTTCCGCATGGCAAGCGTGGAAACCGGAGAGTCTCCCGTCATGTTCCAGAGCGCACCGTCGGCGAAGGTCAGGTCAATCTTGCTGCCCTCATTTCCGAACTCGTTGATGCCGGTAAAATGCGAGTCCTTATTCAAGAGATTGACCGAGATGATGTTTTCCGTGGCGTCGTTGTCGTTTTCGAGGTCAGTTGGAACAACCTGCACTGCCGAAGTCTTACCCGCCACGATATTCCCGGTGATTTGCACTGCCGCATCAACAGATTCCGTACTGTTGACCCTGATGGTGGAACCTTCAAGAGCGTTCAGCACCACTGTCCCTTCGGAGGCAAAACCTTTTTCGTAGACAAGGTTGCTTCCCTTGCGAGCCAGCGCCGAAATTTCCGTTGCGGCATCATCGGCGACCGTATGATAGCGGACGTCGCCCTTGAATGTGGCATTTGAATTGTTATAGAGATAGGTGCCGATGGATTCTACACGCTCGCCGGTGGATTCAGTTGTGATTTCAGCGGTATTGAAAGTCGAACTTGCGATGTTGTTCAGGAATATGCCGTAATTTGAGACGGCATTGGGAAATTTCTGCAGATTGGTCTTGTCTTTGTATTCCTGTGCCCCGGAAACGTTGATGGAAAGATGCCCGTCCACTGTGATGGAATCCTCGCCGTCTGCATTACGGTTGCTGTCCTTGAGATTGATGCCGACAGCATTGTTTCCGCCTTCAACTTCAATATTGAGATTGCCCTGAAAGTTAAGAGCGGCATCTTCTGCAGAGTTGTTGAATGCATATTTTTGGTCACTGTACTGGTTTGAAATCCCATAGGTATAATAAGGCGCATTTCTGACAATGACGGAGGTGTTCCCGCCGACCGTCAAGGCGGACTTACCAGTGGCAAAAATACCCATGGAACGGTTGTCGTTCAGCATGGTGATGTCGAGATCCCCATCTAAAACGAGAGATGAATTTTCCCCCTCAAGGGAAATTCCTTTCTGGGAATTCATGCCATAGTCTTCGTCAGGAGCCAGATTGGAATCGCTTGCTGCATGCCTGTAGTTTTCTACATAGATGAAAGTGTCGCCGCCCACATGCATGGTCCCACCGTTCTTGATGGCGATTCCTCCCCTTTCTGTCTCAGTCTTACCCCCCTCCCACTTTGCAGGGATTACAGAAATATCCAAGTCTTTTGCTACGCCGAGGTGACTTTTGTCCCAGACCAATACACCTATTCCGTATTCTTTGTTGTTGTATTGCCCTGTCCCTTCGTTGGAACGGAAATTTTCTTCGTTATAATTTTTCCCGCTTCCTATTCCTCCTGTCGCAGTGATATCGATAGTCAGGCTTCCGTCATATGTCTTTGAATATCCATCAGGAGCCGAAGTGCTATCTGACCTAAAGTGGATATTCTTCTGCTCCAGTATCACATCCTCCGCCACGGCCACCTGAGCCATGCCGAAGATGCATCCTCCCGCCAGCAGCAGTGAGCCGAACACGTTCAGCAAACGGCATTTTTTCAGAACCGCCCTGTATCTGCTGACAAGATTGCCAATGGCTCCTCTCGACATTTTCATATCCAGCTCCTTTATTTTGTTATTAAAAATAAAAAAATCGGAATCGGCGGCGAGATTATCACGAATAAGGACGCTTCTGCATGTTCAGATCTATTAAATATAAATAAATGTCCGTATCCTTCAGTATGAGAATGAGCGTATTGTTTTCCAGATTCGTAAATCTATGCTCGATCTCAGGGAAAATATTTCCTGCATATCGGCTGTATTTTTCAGTGAATAAATCAAGAATGTCCGCATATAGTGCATTAATGTCTTCAGGTTTTGTGATGTGAACGCAGCACTCTCTGAGTCCGTCGTCGTGGAAGAAGTACGTTATTGTACCATCAGCATTCCATATCCGACGTTTCATGACGAGCAAGCAGGCATCCGTATGAGAGAACAGACTTCGAGCCTTGCCATTCATGTATGAAGTACTGTCCTGATCCCTGATAATTGACTGCACTGACTGCCCCCATTCACGGAAAAACAGAAATGATTCCAGACAATGAGCATGAATGGGCATGAGGAGAGAAAATGTCAGAACGCTAATGTTCAGGAAATACTTCATAGATAAATCAAGCCTATTCTGAAAAAGAAAATAATTCAGATTCACATATGCTGCCAAAATGGAAATGAGCCAGTCATCTATCCGATGATGGAAAGAGAAGTGGATGGAGTTTCAGAAAAGAAAAATGATGGATATGGCGAAAAAGTGTACTTTTTCGCTGCAGGAAATGGGTTGAAGAATGATCTTGGGCGGGATTAATTTTTTACTGGAAATGTAAACTGTTCCGTGTTAGTGGAGAACACACAGGATTCATGAAGGGATGTCACGAAAAAGTACACTTTTTTGCAGTTTTTATCTGGATTTCTGTTTCAGAATTGCTCTGTAGCGGAATGACGATTCCGCCATTCTGCAGAGCTTTGCGGCATCAGCCAGCGTCATCTTTCCGTCTGCCCATTGCTGGAAAGCGGTCTGAAACTCAGCCGGAAGCGGTTTGGGCGGACGACCGAAACGGATGCCTTTCTCTTTTGCCGCGGCGATGCCCTCCGCCTGTCGTTTCCGGATGTTTTCCCGTTCGCTCTGGGCGACGAACGACAGTACCTGCAGCACCAGATCCGCGATGAAGGTGCCGAGCAGGTCCTTGTCGCGTCGAGTATCCAGCAGGGGCATGTCCAGCACCAGAATATCCACCTTCTTTTCCTTGGTAAGAATCCGCCACTGCTGCTGTATTTCTTCATAGTCGCGCCCGAGCCGGTCGATGCTCACAATACAGAGCGTATCTCCGGGTCTCAGACGCCTGAGCATGGCCCTGTACTGCGGACGCTTGAAATCCTTGCCCGAGAGCTTGTCCATATAGATTCTGTTGCTGGAAATGGCTTGTGCCCGCATGGCTACAAGCTGGCGGCTTTCATTCTGATCTGTGCTGGATACCCGGATATATCCGTATGTTTCGCCCATGATTCCGTATCCTTTGGTTGAGGTTGCGCAGAATTCTGCGAAACGGGCCTCGTGTACGGGGCTGGATGGTCCTTTTTCCCTGAAGGGGAAATGGCCCGGAGTTTCCGGAGCCTAGTAAAATCGGAAAAAGAACACTATGTGTTTGAAACAGTGCGGGTTCGACGGAATTTTCGGAGGCGCGGCCCTCCGGAAGAGAGCTTTTGCGCGGGGGACGGCGGGTGGTGTTTTCCGCTGCTTGAAGCGGAGACGACAGGGGATCCCGTCGGGGAAAAGGTGCGCCGTACGGATATGTCGGGAAGAGTCCCGGGAAGGTCGAGGGATGTCTCCGTTGACGGGAGGGGAAGAATATGCAAGACGCCCCCTTCCTGACGGAAGGGGGCGTCTCGTATCGGATACGAACCGCCGACGGTTTGTCGTCGAACGGTCTGTCGTCGCTTACAGTTGTTCAGCCAGACGGCTGGTCCATTCCTCCACATCGGCTTCCCCGGACTGCAGGTCGCCGTCGATCTTGAGACCTTCCTGCATCAGCACGGCCCCAAGCTCGACCAGCCTTGCTTCGATGACGTCTACGGAACCGCAGAAATGTTCGAAGGAGCTGTCCCCGGTGGCGAAGCAGGCCACCTTGCGGCCTCTGGCGTTGATGTTGTCGAAGGATTCGAAAAGGGCGTCGAAGTCGGGCTGGAGTTCGACTTCGTCGGTACCCCAGGCGGAGCAGCCGAAGAGGACGGCGTCATGCCCGTCACACAGGCCATCAGCGTCGGCGCTGGCCGCGTCGAGGACGGTCACCTCGTGACCCGCTGCGCTGAGCTGCTTGCCGATGGCCTCGGCGACGCCTTCCGTGTTGCCCGTGGTGGAACCGTAAACAATCAGTACGTTGCTCATGCCGTTGCTCTCCAAAAATCTGCTTGCGCAGGGTTGATGGTACGAAGAAAATGAGGGGCGTCCGGGATCAGTGAGCATGATGTCCGCCGCATGTGCAGTTGGCGCATTTTCCGCAACAGACATGCCCCTTCTTTTCCCGCTTTCCGCCGGGAACGATAAGCACCCGGCTGCCGTCGGGCGCAATGCTGAATCCGTTTTCACCCTTGAAGAAAAGTTGCGAAGCCGGAACCGAAGTCTGATACAGACAGGTCCGGAAAACCGTGCAGCCGAAAGAGTTCACGGACTGCAGTCCGTTGGTGTCCACAAAGACCCTGCCTCTGCCGTCGTACTGTTCCTTGAGCAGATTGAGCAGTTCGTGGGCCGAGGTTCCGTCAAAGGTGCCGCGGGTCTGGATATGCAGATTGTCCTTGCTGCGTCTGACGGTCATGTGGAAATCCGTACTCATGAGCATCCTCTCAGGTTGAGATTGAACTTTTCGGTTGTCGCATTGTTCGTCTTCGTGTTCCGAAGCGCAATGAGTATCATCGAGGTGAACTATTGTTCGATATATGATAATTATTATCAAAACAGAAAAACATATCACCGTGTCCCTGCAACTGGATTGCCTGCTGAAACGGTTCGACGATCCTCATCCACCGATTGAGCAGAAAGAACCCGGTGTCGGCATACCGGGAACCGCCGGGCGGAATACTTTCACCGGGACATGCCGGTTTCCGTCTGGTAGGGATATGGCGGAAACCGGCTGCGTCCCCGGGGGGTCCGGCGCACAGCCAGGACCGGAAGCGCACGGCACCTGTCTGTGGAGGCGCGGCGATGAGCAGCTCGCCACGCGTGATTGAGTCATGGCATATATGAAAATGATTGTCAACATCATAATAAGAGGAAATGTGAGAGAAAGAGACTTTCCCGCCTGAATGCCGTCCAGAGACGTCCCGGAAAGAGCTGGTCCGGAAGCCGGGCAGTAAAAGAGGGGGAGGTCGCTCCGCCGGGACGGATCTGCCTTCCGGGAACGGCGGCTTGTCTTGCGGAAAGAGGATCTGGAGACATGGCGGAACGTCGGCGAATCGGCACGCCGGGAGGTTCCGCCGAACGGGAGGCAGAAGCCGGATGCGTCCGGGTGGGTGAGCAGGTTTCGTGAGCAAAAATCAGGTGCGAGCAGGAGTCCTTCTGTGACGTTCAAGCCGGCAGATCTTGGACGGATGGGCGTGGCGATGGTGCATGATTGCCAGCAGCAGACCGTTGACGGTCAGGCAGGACAGCAGAGCCAGCGGATAGGTGACGGCTCCGCCGAGAGTGGTCACGCATTCGGCGACGACGAAGCTGAAGACGATGGTGCCGGTCTGGCCTACAAGGCTGCTGTGGATAAGCAGAGCTACCGTATCCGGGCCGCATTCGGCCTGAGTGAACGCGGCCATGAGCACGGTGAAGACCGGGAAGACGGACAGAAAGCCGCCCCAGACCGGGCCAAGGAGGCTTGCGCCTCCAGTGAGCAGAAGGATGAGAATCCCGGCCACGGTCATGCGCAGGGGAAGATCCCACCAGAGAGAGGGGGCGGGACGACCGCGTTTGGGCAGGCGGCCCAGCAGGGCGACGAACAGGGCCAGCAGTCCGCAGGAAAGGCACAGGGTCGGCAGAGGGGTTCGAGCCAGCGGCCGGAGTATGAGCGTCAGCGCAAAGAAGACCGAAAGGCTGACCACCGTGGATGGAAACCATGACATATGGCGGCTGGCGTGCCTGTAGGCCAGCCCGAACGCGCCGACGCAGGCCAGTCCCATCATGGAGGCCACGGCGGAGGAGGCGGCGAATTCCGGTCCCTGCTCCAGCAGAAAGAAGACGGAAACAGGGCCGGACATGAGCGGCATGGAAGCGAAGGCACCGCCCACGGCAGGCCCCCAGCGTCGCATGAGCAACGTCGCGACGGCGATCAGCAGCGGCGTGCTCAGCAGTTTGAACAGAAACATGAACCCTCCCCGTTCCGGCACTGCCGGAAACGCGATCGTGCTCCTGTTCCGCCTACGGGACTGATCCCGGAAAGGCGGCGACCGAAACCGGGTCGATACCGTCTTACACAGAAGCGGCATTCGACCTTGTCACGGCTTAGCGCCAGTCCGGAGACGCGTCAAGAGCGCGCCCGGTTCAGACCTCGTTCCCCATGCGGTAAGCGGCCTCGAGAGCGGTCGGCGTGCGCCGCACGGCTCCCGCGTCATCGACGCCCACGGCCCGGACCACACCTTTCAGGGCCGCCTTTTCAAAGCAGGCGATCCAGCCCTCCAGCCCCTTGACGGCTCCGTCCATGGCGCTTTCATCTGCATCCGCCGCCGTCGCCAGCAAGTAGATGTCGCGGAAGGCGTAGTCAGAAGGATACAGCGGATTGGAACGGTCAAGCATGGTCTTCATCTGACCGCACATCTCGTAGTAGTAAACAGGGGTGGCGAAGGCGATTACGTCAGCGGTCTTCATTTTCTGCGCGATGAGGTCCGCGTCGTCGCGGATGACGCACCGCTGGGTCTTCTGACAGGCCAGACAACCCTTGCAGAAACCGATGGTCTTGTCGCGGAGGCTGATTTTTTCCGTCCGGCATCCGGCGTCCCGCGCACCCCGTTCGAATTCGTCGGCCAGAATATCCGAGTTCCCGCCCTTGCGAGGGCTTGTAGACAGAATAAGGACATTTTTGCTCATGATTTCCTCACAGCAGCTGTTGCGATCGCCGCGCGTAAGGACGGACCCGCCAGTACGGATGCCGTGCGTGCGGGTCCGTCGGCTTTCTTACAGGGTGATCAGTTCATATTCCCCGCTGCCGAGTCCGATGGCTTCGGCATGTTCGATCTGGCTGCGCCAGTTGGTGGTGGGGTGGACCGAAGTGAAGTGGTCGTGTCCATGTTCGCATTGGCCGAGGACGCTGGAGGAGATGATCGGGGCCGCGTTCACGGCCTCGATACAGGCCCGGTCCAGAGCCACGGGATCAAAGCTCGCGAACATGCCGATATCCGGCACTACGGCTGCGTCGTTTTCCCCGTGACAGTCGCAGCAGGGGGACACCTGATTGACGATGCTGATGTGGAAATGGGGCCGCCCATCCACTACGGCCTTCGCGTATTCGACCATGCGGCGATTCACGTCGTTGCTGTTGGCGTCGATGTCGTTTTCGATGGCGCTGAAGTTGCACACGCCGATGCAGCGGCCGCAGCCCACGCATTTCTCATGGTCGATATGCGCCTTGCGTTCCTCGATGCTGATGGCTCCCTGCGCGCAGTAGCGGGTGCACATGCGGCAGCCGCGGCATTTTTCGGCATCCACGGAGGGCTTGCCGTTGCAATGCATGGCCATCTTGCCCGCGCGGCTTCCGCAGCCCATGCCGATGTTCTTGATCGCGCCGCCGAAGCCGGTGAGTTCGTGCCCCTTGAAGTGATTCAGAGAAATGAAGATATCCGCATCCATGATGGCTCTTCCGATGAAAGCCGTCTTGAGAATCCGGCCGCCGTTTACGGGAACTTCCACATCGTCGGTTCCCTTCAGGCCGTCGCCGATGATGATCTGGCAGCCCGTGGTCATGGGAGAAAAGCCGTTTTCATTGGCTGCGGTCATATGCTCCAGTGCTTCCTTGCGACGACCCACATACAGTGTGTTGCAGTCCGTGAGAAAGGGCTTGCCCCCCAGCGCCCTGACGCGATCGGCCACGGTCCTGGCGAAGTTCGGGCGCAGGAAGGAAAGATTCCCCGGCTCCCCGAAGTGCAGCTTGATGGCCGTAAACTTGTTTTCGAAGTCGATGGTGTCCATGCCTGCGGCCAGCATCAGCCTGTCCAGCTTGTCCAGCAGGCTGGTGCCCACCTTGCAGCGCATGTCGGTAAAATAGACTTTTGAGGCGCTCATTGCTCTCTCCTTCTTTCAGTCCGGGATGCCGGAGCATCCGAATACATTTCGTGGGGCGTCCGCCCCTTGTGGCGTTTCCTGCCCGTCCGATTTTGCAGTCTGAACGCCATGCATGGCAAGCCCTCATATTGCGTTGATCAGCCTTCGCTCCGTGGAAGTTCCGATTTCATATAACGCCGCCTCAATGTGCCGGAAAGAGTCAAAAGTCTCCATTTCTTGCCCGATTCTGCCGCAGTCTTTCCCGGCTGTCGGCTTGTCTGGCTCTCCGGAACGGGATACACAGAGGGTATTGTCGCGCAAAAAAGGCTTTCTCCGCAGTGCATTCCGACAAGTCCGGTCATAAGGAGTACGGCATGGCAGAAGATGAGTACGGCAGAACGGTGTGGCAATTTCGTCCAGCGGACAAGATCGCCGGTCGTGCCCGGATCCCTCTGGAGGTGAGCGGCGATGGCTGGAACGGGGACAGCCCGTTTCGCGAGTATACGACGCCGGAACCGCTGAAAGCCGTGATCTGGGGCGGAAAGGCGGACCTCTCCCTCGTTATCGCTCTTTCCGGAGCGGCCGAAGAGGGGGCCGCTCCCGCGATCTCTCGCAGACGGGACAGGAGGCTCTCTCCGCAGCTGCAGGCTCGCGTCAAGGAGCTTAACGCGAAGATACGGGAACTCCGGGTACGGTTGCCAAAACCTCCGGACGCGGCCTTGCAGCGCCGGTATCTGGAGTATGTGGACTCCCTGCGTTTGAAGGAGGCATTCCAGAAGCTCCTTGGAATATGGAGTGACCCGGAACGGGACATGACGTGGAAATGCCGGGAGGCGGGCGAGTGCCTTGTCGAACTTCACGATATTTTGACGCCGATGCGTCTGCCCGCCGAACTGCTGCGCGACGATACGACTTTGTGCTTATCCTGGCGCGGGTGCTCAAATTGGCGCAGACGGTCGAGGAAAGCGCAGGAAGGCAGGGGACTGACCTTCCGGTGAAGGTGCATGAACTTGTGGTCTTTCTTGATGTTCTGACGGATCGGATGATTGAGGGAGGAAACGCGCTGTACGGTCTGGAGCGCTCCATGACGCCGGAAGAGATGGAAGCTGTTCAGACTCTGGAGACGGCCGCCATGTGTTCCGATACGCCTGATGAAGAACGTCTGGATCTGCTGCGGCAACTTTGGGAAAATCCGCTGATCGTGCCGAATGACCGGATCAGCTATCTGGAAGAGGCTGTGGAGCTGACGAGAAAGCAGGGGAGAAAGGGACCAGGACCTGTGCCGTGCCCGGATAAGGCGCTCATTGAAAGACATCTGGCGGAAATCGGTCGTTGTCTGCGGGGACTGGAGGCTGAAGGCGCGGAAGCGTGGCGTTCGCGCATGGCCGCCGGGCTGATGGATACGGCTGCGGCATGGCGTGCGGGAACCGGGTTGCCCGCCCTGTCGCACGAGGCGTTCGCTTCAGGAATCCATCTGCGGTCCGTGATTCTGGAGACGGAGGATCAGAAGGACGGCAAGATTCACGCCAGACTGCAACTGTTTTTTGAGGACAAGAGTGATTCTTTCGCCGGGCACATGCTGTATGCTTCCGTTGCAAACGGCGAGGTCGGGGAAATCACGCTGACGGGCTGATCTTCGGCTCAACCGAATTGATTTTTATACGAAAATTTTCAGACTGATACGGTGTACCCGGACGAGGGCCGCCCAGGGACTGCAAGATTCGGCCATTCGGAAGAATCCGATTCTTGAGCGGAGAGAATGCGTTGTCCGATTTATCAGGGAGCGGCTATGGGAAAATGGCCCGCGAACGCTTTTCGCACGGCGAAAAGAGGACGGCGCGATGGTCCGGGGGGCATTCCGCCCCCCGGAAAAGAGAGCCGTGCGATCAGGCGTCCGTGCCGTTGTTCAACACGAAGCCCTTGGAGGCGGGACCTGTGGATGAGGGCGTGCCCGCGATCTTGGAGAGGAAGGCGTCCCCAAGGGTTTCGATGTGGCCGCTGATGTTGTCGAAGTAGTTCAGGTGGGCCTGTTCCTCTTCGATGATGGTTTCAAACAGTCTGGCGGTCAGAATGTCGCCGTTGTCCACGCACACCTTGCGCAGAGCGTTGTAGGTGTCGATGGTTTCGTCTTCGCTGTTGCTGTCGTGGGTGTAGATGGTCGCCACCGGCTGCCCCTTGACGATGGGACCGGACAGGTCACTGGTGGGTTCTCCGCCGAGTTCCTTGATGCGTTCGGCGAAGCTCTCACAGTGCCGCATTTCGTCGATGGCGATGAGCTTCATGTTCATGGCCAGTTCGCCGTAGTCCATGTTGTCCAGATTGTAGTGCTGGTTCATGTACTGGTGAATGGCCTGCAATTCCATGCTCCGGGCCTTGTTCAACGCTGCGATGACGTTGGCCTTGCGCGTTTCTCTGTCGCTCATGGGAATCTCCTTTTACCTTTCTCTATAGAGGGAACAGTTCATATTGTCCATATGTTCGACCGGATTTGCGCGCGCCGCGGGAACGCAGGAGTCAGGTCGACGTATGCATGGACTTCAGCCGGGTTCCCAGCATGCGGCCAAGCGCGTCCAGAGCCTCGTCGGAGATTTCCGCCCAGCCGGAAAGACGAATGGAAAATCTGGCGATTCCGAACGTTCCGTCGAAATCCAGTTCGTTCAGGGAGGTGCGGCGGGCGCAGCAGGGCGTGGTCAGGTCCAGCGAGCTGAAATGCCCGTCCTCGTCGGCAAGCTCCGCAAGACGCTCACCCACATAGTCGAAGGAGATTTCCGCATTGCAGAAGGGGCAGCGCGGATGTATTTCCTCCGGCTGGAAGAACGACGTTCCTCCTGGATTCCACCAGAACATCCTGTCGAAATGGTAATGGGACGGCAGGGCGGCGGGGATGAAAATCCAGTCCGCATCCATGAAGTGAAAGTGTTTTTCTACATCGGGCGGGGGAACCGCCGCGCTCCGCAGATAGCTGTCGAGCCATACCCAGGCCCGGGCAAGACGGGCGGGATCGGGCCGGAAGGAAAAGTCGACGGGGAAAATGACCACGCCTTTGTCCTCCCAGCCACGCATGAATTCGTCTTTCGCATGGTTTGCCGTGAAGGAAAGGTCGCTCGCGGCGGAGAGTTCCTGCTCGATACGGCGCATGGCCTTTTCGTCTCCGCCGGCGGCAGGCCGCCCATGTTCCTCTTTGGGGTACGGTCGAGCGTCCGGAGCAGGATCAAGGGTGACCCGCAGACAGGGACCGGGAGCGGGCGAAACGCCCTCCCACCAGTTGATGACCCTGCGGACCGGCAATGTCCCGTCGTCCAGTTTGGGCATGTCGACGGGCTGCGTGCCCGGCTCCAGAAAGAGCGGCACGCCGAAGGGGCACAGGTTGACGGCGACGCTTTCGTAGTCGTTCCGGGCCAGCAGGGTTTCCCAGAGTTTCGCAATGGCCTGCGGATCAAGATGGTTCCCACCTGCGGCGGTAAGGGTGCAAAGCATGTGAGGCATGGCGGGACCTCCCTCAGGTTTTTTCCCCATGCCCCCGGAGGGCGAAACAAGGAAGAACAACAGCACAGCGAGAAAAATCGGCAGCCTGCCGTTCTTTCCTGTCCGGTCTCTCTTCGGGCATGGCCGGGTCATTGCCGGAGTTCCTTTTCATGAGCAAGATTTCGGGAGACGACCATGAGCGCGCCGAGCATGATTACAATGAGCGCCGTTCCCATCAGCAGGGCGTAGTCCTCCATTTGCAGGATGGCGTAGAGCAGCGTGTACAGGGCTGCGAGAAACAGGCCGATGCCGCTTCCCTGCCGGGCGTTGCGCAGAGCGACGCCCGCATAGACGGCTATCATGAGAATGGTGCACCCCGCTGCCGCAATGTAGGAAGCGCGGAAGGAGAGATGCTCGGAGAGCGAGAGCAGCACAAGATAGAATACGGTCATGGACAGGCCGACAAGCCCGTACTGGACGGGGTGCAGGCGTGCGCGCAGACCCATTTCGAACACGATGAAGGCAAGGAAGGTCAGGCCGATGAACAGTGCTCCGTATTTTACAGAGCGTTCGATCAGACCGTAATGCGTGCTCGTTTCATAGAGATCCACGCCCGCGGGAAAGTCCCTGAACGAGGACGACCAGGATGCGAGCGTGCCGAGATTGGCATAGGAGCGTGCCAGAGAGGGAATGTTCCAGACAGCCGAGAAACCTGCGGCGGAGACTTCGCGCGAGACGGGGAGAACATTGCCCTGAAAGCTGGGATGCGGCCATGGGGAATCGAGAGCGATGGACGTGGTTTCTCCTACGGGGGTGAAGCGGATGCCGCTGCTGCCATTGAGAACGAGATGCTGGGAAAAGGAATAGTCGTGCCTGTGCGGCACGAGACGCACAGGGATGCGGAAGCCGTTTTTCAGTATGTCGAGCGGTTGCGTACCCGGCTGGGCGGAAAGCGGATTGCCGTTCCAGCGGAACGGCCCCACCGTGCGCAACGCATTGGGATAGGACAGCCCCATGACGACGAAGGCGTGCGCGTAATCCACGCCTGACAGAGCCGGAGCGACGCGCTCGAGTTCTTCCCGCGTGGGCAGGGTGAAACTGCCGTTCAGCGTCATGTCCGCCGTGTACACGAGGGACCGATAGATACCGCGCGTGCGTTCCTGAGGGTCGAGCTTTCCCCTGAAATCCGCCGTCTTCGGAAGAATGACGAGGTAGTCGAGCACTTCCTGTTCTTCCTTGATTTCGCGGGGTGTCATCCGGCCCTGCGCGTCCCGTTCAGAGATCTGGCGCGTCACGAGCTGGCGTTCTGTGAAGGGAACCAGCAGAAAGGGACCGGAGAGGTGTTGACTGCCTCCCCATGTCCGGCTGATGTCGTGGACCACGCCGTCATACAGGGAACTGCGTTCGCTAACGAGGCTTTCCATCATGACGAGCGGGATCAGCAGAGCTACGCCGATGACCGCCACGATCGCGAAGCGGACGAGCGGCACGTGCATGGAGCCGCCGGAGGGCAGCAATGGCATGGCGTTTTCCCGTGTCGGGAACGGGTTCGGGTGAATCCGGTCGTCAGGTTCCGCATCGTCCTCAGACCGGGGAGGAGTCACTTGGGGCATGGAAGCCGGATCCCGGAGCTTTCCCCTGCGTTCCCTGGACGGCATGGAAGGGAGGGCGTCGCCTGTCGGAACGGAAGGAGTCGACGCGGAAGCCTTGCGCCTCTCATGCAGACGCCAGAAAATTCTGATGCAGAAGACGACGCCGAGCAGAGCAAGGACGAGAACGGCCAGTCCAAGAAGAATAAGGATCAGTTCGAGCATGGAGAACTCCTTTCCGTCTTTTCTCCGTCCGATGGGGAAAAGTCAACGCGACAGGGAGAAGAGGAGTCGGTTGTCGGAAGGAGTGTCAGGGACGCTTTCCTCGAGAGGGGACGTCCGGGCGGTCGCGCGTGGTGAAGAAGAAAGCCCGGAGCGGAACGGTGTTCCACCCCGGGCGCAGCTCCCTGCGTGAATCCAGGGACGTCCTAGAAGGCGTAGTTCAGATTGAGACCGGCCTTATAGGCGTTCTTTTCAAGATGTTCGACGTTTTTCCAGACACCGTCGTCAAGATCAAGACGGATGTACCCGAGCTCGACGGCGAGGGTCAGATTCTCATAAAGCTTGTACTGGCTGTCGAAATTGACTTCCCAGGCATGATCGTCGGTGGTCAGGTAGATTCCGCGCTCCTGACGCGGATCATCAACCGTCTTGGCCATCCTGGTATCGTTGGTGCCGGTGTAGAAGCCCACGGCCAGCGTGTGGGTCAGGTCTTCCAGAAAGGAGATGTCGGCAAGGCGCGCCACGATGCCCCATGTACCGGTGGGGGTGTTGCTGAGCGCCGCGTCGTCGGCGATGCCGTAGCCGCCGTTCCAGCCGAAGCTCGTCGCGCCCCAGCCGGGAGCTACGGTCGGCATGCGCTCGGAACCATTGTTGGGGTTGGAGTCGTCGCCGGAGCCGTACCACAGGATCAGGCCGGGCGTGACCATGTTCAGCTTGTACTCGGCAATGGCGGAAACCAGCCAGCCTTCGCGGGTCAGATCCAGAGTGCCGTCGGCGGTCTTGCCCCAGTCGGCGCGGCCGTAGGCGAAGTCCATTGCGAGGCGCAGCGGGTCAAACGTGGTCAGCTCGCCGCCGATACCCAGCCACCATGCAGGATTGTTGGAATCCTCGGCTATGTTGGTGACCTGAGCATTGATGGGCAGCAGGCCGGCAGCCAGATGCTCGTTAACGGGATCGTCGCCGCTTGCGTCGCGCAGACTGTTCTTGCCGAGGTTGCCGTACATGGCCCACGGAGCGAGTTGCCAGCCGTCGCCGTTCATGGGGACGGTCAGGCCCGCGAAGTCCATGCCATTGCCCACGTTTCTGTCGGCGGTGAAGTTGTCGTTTTCCGCGCGCAGCCAGAACAGGGTGGCGCCGATGTTGTCGTTGAACTGATAGCTTGCGGTAATGCCGGCGCCGTCCGCGTCGTCGCTGCCGAGAATGGGGTCGCCCGCGACGAAGTTGGGCAGGCTGAAGGGCTGGAGTCCCATGCGGATCTGAATGTCAGTCTGGGGGATCACCCAGTCCACATACATGTAGCGGGTCTTGACGTTGGTGCCGTCAGTGCCCAGCGAACCGCCGCCGCCAAGATCCGCGTCGCCTCCCATGCCCCAGTCTATGGTGCCGATTTCGAGGAACAGAACGCCCTTGAGGGATTCGGAGGCAACCATGTCGATCTGCGTGCGCAGGCGCTGACGGGCCTTGAAGGTGTCGTCTCCGTTATGCTTGGTGAAGGCAGGGTCGTTCCATTCCCAGTTGAAATCCCATTCGCCGGAGATCTTGAAGTCCGTGGCGTGCGAGATTCCCTGCGTCGCGCCGAACACAAGACCGGCGGCCAGGAGCAGAGTTGCCAGCTTTTTCATGATGATTCCTCTTCTTTTGTGCTCGATGAAGACCCACGAGCAGATGATTGTTCGAGGTTGCTCGCGATGGTGTTGAGCCATACGGGCAGTTCGGCGCGCAGCTTCCGCCAGTACGTTCCCAGCCTGCCCGGCAGCACGAGCGAGGCGAGAATGACCGTCAGCAAAAGCACGGCCACCCCTTCCACAAGCGCCGTAACGGCCCGTATGAGCACTGCGACGGCAAGCACCCCGAGAATCGCTGCCACTACGCCGCGGCCGATCCGCTTGCAGTATGTGGCAGCTACAGACATTTTCTGAAAGTGTGCAGATGCAGGGCGTTGAGCAACAGGAAGAGGCCTCCGGTGACGATGTGTCCGCGTTCGCGTCCAAGGGCGGCAAAACCGATGGAGGCAGCCAGACTCAGCAGCATGCCCCGGTTGGTGTAACGGATGGCCTGCGCCCGAGTGAGTCCGAGAACGTTTTTCTTTCTGTGAGCGGGGGCTTCGGCGGCGACGAACGTCTCCCACTGGCCGGCCAGCGCGAGCAGGTCTTCACGGGACAGCCGGGCAGGATCGTACTCCAGCAGCAGGGAGCCTGTCCGGGAATTGATCGCGACCTGGCGCATGCCCGGCAGGGAACCGAGCAGCTCGCGCAGCGGAGCCGCATTTTCCTCGACGCGCAGCGCGGGATGCCGCACCCGCACGCGCCCGTCAATAAAGCTGGTGATGTGCTTTTCGATCATGAGATTCCTCTTTTCTTCTCCAGTAAGTGGATGCGATGGTCACTCGCCGGATGCGTCCGCCGTTTTCACCGAATCGGAAACAAGGACAGGGCGCATGGCGTTGAGCGAGACCCCCAGCGTGGTCAGATTGTGCAGGACCGCGGAGGGGCCGGGCTGAAGAATGCCGGTGAGGCCCGCAGCCAGAAAAAGCGTATTCAAGGTCATGGTTGCGACGAAGTCGGCATGGATGCGCCGCATGGCGCCCCGTCCCAGCTCCAGAGCCGTGGCGAGATGATGCAGGTTGCAGTCCGTGAGCACCACGTCGGCCACCTCGCGAGCGAGGTCCGCTCCGTCGCGCAGGGTCACGCCCACATCCGCGGCGGAGAGGGCCGGAGAGTCGTTGATGCCGTCGCCGACCATGAGCACGGTGCGCCCTTCAGCCTGAAGCGTGCGGATGACAGACGCCTTGTCCGCCGGGAGAACCTGTGCGCGGTATTCGTCGATGCCGAGGCGTCCGGCTACGGCCGAAGCCGTGCGTTCGTCGTCCCCGGTGAGCATGACGACGCGCATGCCGTCGGCACGGAGCCGTTCCACCACGGCAGCGGATTCCGCGCGCAGGGGATCCTCAATGCCGATGATGCCCGCAAGCTTGCCGTTGATGGCCAGATAGAGCAGAGAACGGCCCTTTTCGGTCAGCGCGTCGATGGTGGAACGCATGCCTTCCACATCAACCTTTTCGTCATGATGAATATAGTGGCGGCTGCCGATGAGCACCCGTTCGCCGTGCAGGCGGGAGGCGATGCCGTGGGCCACCACGTATTCCACCTCTGTGTGTTCCTCAAGATGGTGCAGATTTTCTTCTTCCGCCTTGCGCACTACGGCACGGGCAACGGGATGCGGAAAGTGCTCCTCAAGGCAGGCCGCAAGGCGCAGCACGTCGTCCCGCAGAAATCCCGGCGCCGGCACCACGTCGACCACCCGGGGACGGGACTCGGTGAGAGTTCCGGTCTTGTCGAAGACGACCGTATCCGTCGAGGCCAGCGCCTCAAGAAACCTGCCTCCCTTGACCAGAACGCCGTGCCCCACGCCTTCCCGCATGGCGGCGAGAATGGCCAGAGGTGTGGCCAGACGCAGCGCGCAGGAGTAATCCACCAGCAGCACCGCAGCGGCACGCGCGGGATTTCGGGTAAACAGCCAGACGGCTCCGGCCAGCAGGAAACTGAACGGAACCACTGCATCGGCCAGACGTTCGGCCTTGCCCTGCACTCCGGCCTTGAGAGATTCGGATTCCTCAATGAACCGCACGATCTGACGCAGTCGCGTTCCGTCGCCCACCCCGGTCACGCGGACGACCAGCTCGCCTTCCTCGACCACGGTTCCGGCAAAGACCGCGGCGCCTGCCGAGCGGAGCACGCCGAGCGGTTCGCCGGTCATGGAAGCCTGATTGACCGAGGCTTCGCCCTCGAACACCACGCCATCTACGGGAATGGCGCTTCCGGCCCGGACCACGACGAGATCGCTTTCCCGGAGATCCTTCAGCGGCACGCTGATTTCCACGCCGTCGCGGCGTACCCAGGCCGTGTCCGTGTCCAGAGCAAGACTTTCGGCAAGGCTGTCCAGAGACTTTTTACGGGTCCACTGTTCCAGCGCCTCGCCGAAGCCGAGCAGCAGCGTAAGCAGGCTTACTGTCTTGAAATCACGACGCAGCAACGAAATGCCGATGGCCGAGGCGTCCAGAACATCCACGTTTACCTTGCCCCGAAACAGAGAGGTTGCTCCCTTGACGAGGAAGGGCAATGCCGCGGAGAAGGCGGTGACGACGCGCACGGCGAAGGGGAGAAGAGGACGCACGAAGACGTACCAGAGCAGGGGACGCAGGGAGAGTCCCGACGTCTCGTCGCGAACCACGGGAAGTTCCGCTTCCACGGTCGCGGGAACGACCGGACGCGAAGCCAGCAGAGCACAGGCCGCATTGCGCGCCGTTGCATTGGCGTACAGCAGCAGGACGCTTCCCGTGCGCGGATTGACGCGGACTCCCTCAATTCCGGGAATGGCGTCAAGCTGATCGGCCAGCTCGTTGGCCATACGGCTGCCGAAACGGGACGGGGCGCGCAGCCGCATCCTGCCCGGTATTTCATGGACAAGGAAAAAACGCATGAAAAACAGTCTCCTTTAATGCCGGAAGCGGACTCTCTTTGTCCCCGCCGTCAGGATGGCACGCGCCGCCGGCGGACGGGCTGCGCCTCATTCCACACGCGGCGCCATGCGTCCGAAAGAGACGTCATGACGCCGCGTACCCTGGGGAACGCACGGACGGGTTTTCCCGCCCGTACCGGTTTTCAGCTTTCTTCCCTGGCTTCCCGGCGCTGTTCAGCCGCGTTGCGGGCCTCGGCCACCATGTCGTCCATATTTTCCTTGACGGTTTCTACCTTGGCCATCATGGCGTCCTTGACGTCCATGCCCCGGCTAAGCAGATCGGTGGCCAGCGGTTTGATATCCAGCTTGCCCTTGCTCACGGCTACGGCGCCCAGTGCGCCCAGCGCGACTCCACCCAGGAAAAACAGACCATATTTCAGATTTTCGTTCATGATGTGCTCCTTTGTCACTTGAGAATGCGGTTTCTTTCCGGCTGGCGCTGCCTTCGACTGAAGGGCGTCAGCTCCATAAGGCCGTGCCGATGCGGTGGGCGAGTACGGCCACCGCGTAGGCCAGAGCCGTATTGAAGATCATGCTGAAGGCCACCCAGCCCCAGTTTCCGGCTTCCTGCCGAATGACCACGAGGGCTACGAAGCAGGGCGAGTAGAGAAGAACGAAGAGCATCAGGGCGAGAGCGGTCGCCTTGCTCCAGCCGGGATCCTGAGCGAGCCTGTCGGCAAGAGTCGTCGCCTCTTCAGGGTCCACCTCGCCCAGCGAATAGGCCGTTCCGAGGGTGGCGACAATGGCTTCCTTCGCGGCGATGCCGCCGAGCAGGGCGATGTCCGTACGCCAGTCGAAACCGGCGGGAGAGGTGAAGGGCTCGATGGCGGTGCCCATGCGGCCCGCGTAGGAATAGCGCAGTTCCTCGCTTGCGAAGGCGGCTTTGGCTTCGTCCAGTTCTCCCTCGATAGCGGCGGCTTCTTCGGAATTGGCGGGGGCGGCAGCGAGTTTTTCCTCAAGCTGGGCGATATTGGCCTCGAACGGAGCCGCCCGGTCGGGATCGAGAGCGGGGAAGGTCATGCTGGCCCAGATCAGGATGGACACGGCCACAAGCACGGTACCGGCCTTCTTCAGATACATCCAGGTACGTTCCCAGCAGTGCGTGCATACGCTGCGCAAGGTGGGCATGCGGTAGGGGGGCAGCTCCATAACGAAGGGGGTTGCTTCGCCCTTGATGATGGTGGAGCGAAGCAGCCGGGCCACTATGAGCGCGGAAACCCAGCCCGCCAGCGTGAGGGAGAACATGGTCGCGCCAGGGTGTTCCGGGAAGAAGACGCCTACCAGCAGCAGAAACACGGGGAGCTTTGCGCCGCAGGCCATGTAGGGCAACGTCAGCAGAGTAGCCAGTTTTTCCTTGGGACTGCGCAGGGTGCGGGTGGCCATGACACCAGGAATGGCGCAACCGCCGGCGATGCCGCCGCCGATGATGTAGGGCATGACGGAAGCCCCGTGCAGGCCGAACATGCGGAAGACGCGGTCCAGCATGTAGGCGATGCGCGCCATGTAGCCGGAATCTTCGAGAAAGGCGATAAACAGGAACATGATCATGATGAGCGGAACAAAGCTGACCACGCCGCCTACGCCGCCGATGAGGCCGTCCACGATCATCGACTGGAGCAGACCTTCGGGAATTACCTCACCGCACACTTCGCCGAGCCAGGCAAAGGCGTCCTCGACCCAGCCCTGCGGATAGGCTCCCACCACAAAGGTCACCTGGAAGATAAGGAACAGCACTCCGAGCATGATCAGGGGGCCGAGCAGAGTATTGGTGAGCACCTTGTCCAGCTTGTCGGAGAGCGCCAGACGGCTCTTGTTGCTTTCCTGCGTGATGACGCCCTTGCGCAGCACGCCGCGAATGTACCCGTAGCGGTAATCGGCGATGATGGATTCGGGCGTGGTGTTCAGCGTGGCCTGCAGGTGTTCGGCAACCCGGGCCCGGTCAGTCATAAGGCTTTCCGTAAGCTGGCTGTCGGCCTCGCGGGCTTCCTTGAGGATAACGTCATCATTTTCGAGCAACTTGATGGCGACCCAGCGTGCCGCGTAACGGCTGGTAAGGAAATTTTCAGCCGCGATGCGTTCTTCCATTTTTTGCAGCACGGGATCGAGATCCGGTCCATAGGAAATATGAAGCGCTTCATGCCCCGTTTGGCGTCCGAAGCGCAGGGCTTCGCGGAGCGCTTCCTTGAGGCCGGAACCCTTTCTGGCCACGGTGGGGATTACGGGGATGTTCAGTCTGGCGGCAAGCAGGGTGGTGTCTACATGGATGCCGGCCTGTCTGGCTTCGTCCATCATGTTGCAGGCGAGAACCACGGGCATGCCCATTTCCATGATCTGCACGGTCAGGAACAGACTGCGCTCAAGAGCCGAGGCGTCCACGATATCGATGACGGCCAGCGGGCGTTCCGCATCCGCAACGGGGGCGAGGACGGCCCGGGAAACGATTTCTTCCTGAGAATATGGGGTGAGGGAATAGGTGCCGGGAAGGTCGACGAGCACCACGTTTTCGCCGTCGAGGGAAACGGTTCCTTCCTTTTTGTCCACTGTGACGCCGGGGTAGTTGCCCACATGCTGGTGGGTTCCGGTGTATTCATTGAAGGCAGTGGTCTTGCCGCAGTTGGGATTGCCTGCGAGGGCGATGCGGACGGCTCCCGTGTGGAAGGGATGCTCCTTGCCGGGGGACTTTTCCTCGGGATTTCTGTTCGAGGGCTGGTTCATGCGTTCACCTCGACTGTGATGTAGTCGGCCTCCTTGTTGCGCAGCGCGAGCGTGACGCCGAAGAGACGCAGGGCTACCGGATCGCGCAGCGGCGCGCGGCCCACGACTTCCACTTCAGTACCGGGGATGAGTCCCATGTCGCGAATACGGCGGCCGAGTTCTCCCTCGGCCGAGATAGCGACGATGTTGCCCTTCTGCCCAGCTTGCAGTTGGCGCAATCCCAGTTTTCGCATGATTGACTCCTCATTTTGATCTTGAGTTTCTTTATCAGAAAAAGCCGAAAACACACGCTCCCGCACTGCTTGTCTTCGCGTCTCGCGTTCCATCCCTCAAAACGTGTTTCGGCTGTTTTCTGAAATCTCGACGTACATCATACGGCCCGGTAATACCGAGTCAGCAGTTATGTTCGGCTTTTTTCGACGATGTTTCTGCGCGGTGCTGGCGAGCATGCCCGGAGCCTGCCCCGGCGGGCGATTCGGCCTGCATTTCGTGGGGAGAGGTTTCGGGGAATATCGAACTGCCATGCCGGCACGCCGATCAATTACCGAACGAACAAGGGGAATGTGGCACAAGTGAGAATGGGTGTCAAGTTTGGTGAGAACAATTTTCGACTTCTGCAAAAATTATTTATCTTTATAGCGTGTTATGGATAAAAGCCAGGTTAAATAAGCAGCTTTTGAGGAAAATGAAAAAATTTTTGAATGAAGTTGACATTCAATTTCAAAATTGAGAAAAAAGAGGCGTGGTCCCCCATGTTCCTCTTTCTGTCTCGGAGAAGCGGTTTCAGCGGGCGAAGATGGTATACCTTAATAATACTCCGGTACTGCGCGGCAAGTGCATGAAAAATCATGTATGCCCGGTATCCTTTTCATCGGGCACGGCGCGGCGTTTTGCAAACTGCCTGCCGGACGTATTCGCCTGACAGGTCAGGCTTTGCGGAACTGCGTGGCTTGTGCCACAGCGAACGAATGGGCGGATCCATTTCGAAATTCGGCGTTTCCGGAGAGCGTCGGAGCGCCGCACGTTTTTCCCGCGGCTGCGGCCGCAAGGTGGAGCTTATGTGTATTGACAAGGAATCGGACGGTATTTCAGGAGGCATGATTCTTCCCATCTGGCAGGCGGATTCTTCTTTGGCGTGTTCCCTGATTGGTTGCTGCCTGAGTTGTACTGAGAGGAAGCAGCTGCTGCGCAAGCTGGATATCCCGGTGGGCAGACTGACTCCATTTGGCATATACGAACTGCTTGCGCACGCCGTCAGGGACGAGAACGCCTTGTCGCAGCGTATCAACCAGATGTTGCGACACCGGCTGGAGCCGGAAGCCGGGGCGCTTCGGACGCTGGATGAAGAAGCCTTTCTGAGGCGCTGCCGGGAGGATTTTGCCGCCGGAACGTATTTCCCCGGGCTTTGGGTCGCGGCGACCCGTCCCGATTTGTCGCCCGAGAGCAGGCATGAGCTGGCCGGACTTGTACAGATGGCCATGCTGGGGGCCTTTGACGAAGTTCTTTCCGCCCGCAGGCGGATTGCGGAACTGGTCCAGAAAAATACGCAGCAGACGCGCAAGGTCCGGGAACTGCGCCTGAAGCTCGAAAGGACACAGGCCGGGATGGAGCATGAGCTCGCCAGACTGCGGGAACGGGAATCCTTGTGCGCGGAGCAGCTTGCGAAAGCGAACGAGCTGCGTGCATGGAGTGAGCGGGGACCGGCGCTGGAAACGGAAAATAGAGAACTTCACGACATGCTGGAGGAGGCGCTGGATCTTCAGACCGCTCAGGAAGCACGGATCAAGGCTTTGACGGAGGAACTTGAAAGGACACGGACTCTGCGCGAGATTTGTCCGGAAGGCTGCACCGCCGGAGGCGCGGGATGCGATGCCGGATGCCCGGCCTTCAACCTTTGCAGCAAGCGTGTGCTGATCGTCGGAGGCGTGGAGCGTATGGAACCTCAGTACCGGACACTTGTGGAGCGGTGCGGCGGTATCCTGGACTACCATGACGGAAAGATGCAGGGAGGTGCTAGGAAACTGGAAAAATCGCTGCAACGGGCGGATATTATCATTTGTCCGGTCAACTGCAACAGTCATGGGGCATGTCTGATGGTCAAGAGTCTGGCCAAGAAGCACCGCAAGGTGGTGCATATGTTGCCTAACGCCAGCATCAGCACCGTGACGCGGGTCTTCGGCGAAGTGGTCAACGCTGATTAGGTGTTCCAAGGCAGTCGGTAGATTCTTTTCGCAATGCTCGGCGGACGTTTTCCGGGGGACCGGCGAACGTCCGCTTTTGTATTGTATCAGCGCAATGTGTGTTTGAAGAATATGATTTTGTCCATGTCCCGGCAGAAAGACAGAGCAGAGATATGGGTATAGCCTATTAGAATCATTGCATTCATTCTGTTCAGACAACGAGTTTTGCGTTAGGATGGGAAAAGATTTTATAAAAGTTAATAGTAATTGTTATTGACTTAGTAGAAAATTCAGGGCAGGGTTGAAACAACAGCAACGACCGGCGCAAGCGGTCAAAAACCAAGGGAGTTGAAATGTCGGAAAAGAAATTGACCACCACGGGAGGCGCGCCAGTTGTCGATAACCAGAACGTATGGACTGCCGGTCCACGTGGTCCCATGCTCATGCAGAATGTCTGGTTTCAGGAAAAGCTGGCCCATTTCGATCGTGAGGTCATTCCCGAACGGCGCATGCACGCCAAGGGAGCAGGCGCATACGGTACTTTTACGGTAACCCATGATGTGACCCGGTATACCAGAGCTTCCCTGTTTGCGGAAGTCGGAAAGAAAACAGAAGTATTTGCCAGATTTTCCACAGTGGCCGGAGAACGGGGAGCCGCAGATGCCGAACGCGATATCCGTGGTTTTGCAGTCAAGTTCTACACCGATCAGGGAAACTGGGATATGGTCGGCAATAATACGCCCGTCTTTTTCCTGCGCGATCCCCTGAAGTTCCCGGACCTTAATCATGCTGTCAAGCGTGATCCGCGCACCGGGATGCGCAGCGCCAAAAACAACTGGGATTTCTGGACGCTGCTTCCCGAAGCTCTGCATCAGGTCACCGTGGTCATGAGCGACCGGGGCATTCCGGCCAGCTTCCGGCATATGCATGGTTTCGGAAGCCATACGTTCAGCCTGATCAATGCGAATAACGAACGGTTCTGGGTCAAGTTTCACTTCCGTACGCAACAGGGCATCAGGAATCTGACGGATGCCGAGGCCGAAGCCGTTATCGCCAAGGATCGCGAAAGCCATCAGCGTGACCTTTACGAAAGCATTGAGCGTGGCGATTTCCCCCGCTGGACGTTGTATTTTCAGATTATGCCCGAAGAGGATGCGGAAAAGCTGCCCTACCATCCGTTCGATCTGACCAAGGTCTGGTATCATGGGGATTATCCGCTTATCGAAGTAGGCGTGCTTGAGCTGAATCGTAATCCCGAGAATTTTTTCGCCGAAGTGGAGCAGGCCGCCTTCAACCCAGCGAACGTTGTGCCTGGCATCGGGTTTTCCCCCGACCGCATGTTGCAGGGCCGTCTGTTTTCGTACGGCGATGCCCAGCGGTATCGTCTCGGTGTGAATCATCATCTGATTCCGGTGAACAAACCGCGCTGCCCCTTCCACAGCTACCATCGAGACGGTGCCATGCGGGTGGACGGCAACTACGGAGGCATGACAAGTTATGAACCCAACAGCGATGGAGCGTGGACGGAGCAGCCTGATTTTTCCGAACCACCGTTGAAGATTTCCGGGGACGCCGATCACTGGAACTACCGGGAGGACGATGCCGACTATTACGAACAGCCGGGACGTCTGTTCCGGTTGATGACTCCGGAGCAGCAGGCTGCCCTGTTCGGAAATACGGCCCGAGCCATGGGCGATGCGCCCCATGAAATCAAGATTCGGCATATCCGTAACTGCGCCAAGGCCGATCCGGCCTACGGCAAGGGTGTGGCTGACGCGCTTGGCATCTCCATGAGCGATGTGGAGTAGCCTTTTCTCATCCGGCTGAAGAAGAGTTTGGCCGAACAAGCCTTCTGACGGGATCGCACGCGTGCGGTTCCGTCTTTTTTTGTGGTTTCACGGAAATGAATTCATGAGCCGATACTCTTTTTTGAGGAGGCGAACAGTGGTGCCGCACCAGGCCGGAGAGGGAAACGAGTACTGACGGGATTGTGGCATGTCCTTGACAGGAAATGTCGTGCCATAAAAATGTAAATATGTAAAAATGTATTTATGTAAATATAGGTTGCTGATGTGAAGCCCGGACAAGAGACGGAGATCGCAAGGCCGCTGGCAGATGTCCTCGGCAAGAGCGTACAGTGTTAAATAAAATATTTTATATAGAATAATTTATAATATAAGAAGGTCAGGCTGCAGATCATGAATACCCCGGCCTGTGAAAGCAGAGTACGTGATGAATATCCAGTCTGATGGTTCGGTCATAAAATCATTTCTTGATGCCGGGCTTGGCGTGTACATTATCGACTGGGGATATCCCACGGTCGGAGACCGTTACATGACCATGGACGATCATGTCAGGTGGTACATGAGCGAATGCGCCGACTTCATCCGGAACAAGGCGAGTCATAAGAAGAGCAAGCTGCCCGGCATCTGTCGGGGCGGCACATTTTGGCGCTCTGCATGGCGCTGCATCAGGACAGGATCAATGCTCTGGTAACCTTGGTCACACAGGTCCATTTCAGACTCACTGTGAACAGGAAAATAGAGGTCCAGAATTCATCGGGAGTTTTCTGTGCAGGGAGAATCGGTGAATGGCTGGCGAGCAAGAGCAGGTAGTCCGGCACGCAGCCGGAATGGTGGAGAAACGGTCATGCGCGGGTATGGCATATGGAACCGTTCTCTGTGGTCGGTGGAACGGCGCGTGGAATGGGCCGCGCGGCCACAAAAAGAATAATCCGGAACTTCTGAGTCCGACAGAAGACGAGAGGTTCCGCAACGGAGCAGGAAAAATGTCAGAAGATTTTTTCGATCAGTATCTCAAAGCGCAGAAGACCATGTTTGATCAGTGGCAGAAAAATCTGAAAATGACCTTCAGAGGGCAGGATCTTGAAAGAACGGCGGAAGCGACGGATGCCGTCCCCGGGGACGGCGCTCATGATTTTTCCCGTGATTTCTGGGCCAGAGTGCAGGAAAGCGCCAAATCCTATCAGGCGGTCATGGAATTGTGGAAGGGACTCAGTGAGAAAAACGCCACTCTGGACCGGCAGAGCGCTCTGGACATCTATGACACGTGGACCAAACAGGGCTTTGCGTCCATCCGGGCTGTACTTGTCCCCAATATTCCTGAATATATGAAGGATTTTGTGACAAAATCCATAGAACGTCTGGAATCCTCTTCCGGCGTTCTGACGGAATACGCCAGAATCTGGGCGTCCAATGAGGATGCCGTGGCGCGTGCCTGGCTTGATTCATGCGACAAGGGACCCAAAGGATATATTGATTTTCTTGAAGCCTGGCAGAAGAGTTACGACGCCACCATCGGCAAGCTGGTGAACGCGCCTTCCTTCGGCAAGGATATGGAGTTCTGGCATCAGCAGAAGGCCAGCTTCGATCGTTTCATCAAATACAATATCGCGTCCACGCAATTTTACACGAGTCTCGTCGCCATCATCCGCGAAGCCTCCCGCAAGGTGCTGGATGACTATCTCGAAATGCACGCACAGGGCACGCAGCCCAAGACTTTCGAGGAGTTTTACAAATACTGGACCAGAATCGTCTCCCAGTATTATGAGAAATTGCTCTTCACCGATGAGATCAGCTCGCTTGCAGGAAACATGGTCAATGAAATGGCCAGATTCAAGATTGAATACGACAAGCTGTGCGAAATGTATCTGTCCGGACTGCCTGTTCCGAAAAAGTCCGATATGGACGATCTGTACAAGACGGTTCACGAACTCAAGCGGGAAGTCCGCCGTCTGAGGAAGGAAATGGCCGACAAGACGGCCAGCGAGTGAGTCCGGTACGCAGTCAATTTTCCCAACACGTCTTCTTATGACAGGATGCCATTCAATGAATACCGAAACATTTGAAAATGCGGCAAAAGAATCCTTCAAAATGTATGAAAGCGCCGTGGACGGCGCATTGAAATATCAGGAAAAACTTCTCAAGGGCGTGGAAGTCGTCGCAAACAGCAACTATGACGAGATCAACAGAACGCCCAAGGATCTCGTCTTTCAGGTGGACAAAATGGGGCTGTATCACTACAGGCCCATGGTGAAGAATCCCACCTCCGTGCCCGTGCTCATCGTCTACGCCCTGATGAACAAGCAATATATCATGGACATTCAGCAGGACAAGAGCTTCGTCAGGAAGCTGCTGGAGCTGGGACTGGATTTGTATATCATCGACTGGGGCTACGCTACGGCCGAGGACAGATACGTGACTATGGAGGAATATGTCGAGGACTACATGGGGGCGGCGATCGACTTCATCCTGAAAGAGCGCAGGATTCCCCAGATCAATCTGCTGGGGAAATGCCAGGGCGGCACCTTTGCCGCAATCTATGCTTCGCTGCATCCTGAAAAGATCAGAAACCTTGTGACGGTCGCCTCCCCCTTTGATTTCGACATCAAGGACGGTCTGTTGTTCAAGTGGTCGAAATATACTGACTTTGACATGCTGGTGGACGCATACGGCGTCATTCCCGGAGAATTTCTGAACAATACGTTCATGATGCTGAGTCCCTACAATCTGGCCATTGGAAAGTATATCAATATCGTCAACAGCTTTGATGACCCAAAGGCCCTTGGCGAATTTCTGCGCATGGAGAAGTGGCTTTTCGACTGCCCCGCGCAGGCTGGAGAAAACTACCGCACCTGGATGAAGGATCTATGGCAGGAAAACAAGCTGCTCAAGGGAGAATTCTTTCTGGGCGACAAGAAGATTGACTTGAAGAAAATCACCATGCCATTGCTGAATGTTTTCGGAACCAAGGATAATCTGATTCCTGCCTCGTCCTCCAGAGCGCTTGCCGGAGCTGTCGGCAGCAAGGACAAGGAAGAGGCCGTATTCCCCGTGGGACATGCCGGAATTGTGGCCAGTTCCGTTTCACAAAAGGAAATTTGTCCCAAAATTGCGGGCTGGCTCATTGATCACAGCAAAAAGTAGTCCGATAAGTCGGGACCGGAACGGGCGGCAGGTTACCTCAGAGCAGTTCTGGAGGAAGCGATTCTGTTTCCGCCTGCCCGGACTTGTGCCGGTGGGTCTGACTCAGACCGTGGAAAACGGCGCGGAGATCATTCTGATCCCGAGCCGTTTTCATTGCATGTCCGTCTTCAGGCTTCGGATGGCGGCTCGACGAACTCGCGTCTGTCCCTGCCGCTGAACGTCGCAATGACCGTCCCGACAAGATCGCCGAGACAGTTCATGGTGGTCAGCCCCATTTCGTTCAGTGTATGGATGCCCGCAATCAGGGCAACCACTTCCACGGGCAGGCCGAACGTCTCAAAGATCAGGGCCAGAAACACCATGGCTCCGCCCGGAATGCCTCCGCCGCCCATGGAGAGCAGAAGACCAAGCAGAATCATCTTGAGCAGATCGCCTATCGGGAAATCCACGCCTGCGGCCTGCGCCGTGAACATGAAGGACATGGCGAAGAATATGCCCATGCCGTCGCGGTTGATCTGGTTGCCCAGCGGAATGGTGAAGCTGTAGATGCCTTTGGGAACGCCGAGATCTTCGGCGGCCTTCAGGTTCACGGGCAGCGTGGCGATGCTTGAGCAGGTGCTGACGGCGGAGACGATTACAGGTCCGGACCGGCGGAAGAAATAGCCGGGCTTCATCCTGACGAAGATATACAGAAGCACGACGTAGACGCCTATCATGAACAGGATGGAGACGTACACGCTGCCTACGTACTTGGCGATGGGACCGCCCATGGAAAAGCCGTACTTGCCGAAAGTCTTGGCCATCAGCGCGCAGATGCCCACCGGGGCGTACAGCATGATGGCAGCCATGATCTTGTTGAAGGCCCGGACAAAGATGTCCGCGAGTGAACGGATGCGTTCACGGTCCGCAGTCGGGAGGAAGAGGGTGGCTATGCCGACAATGGCCACGAAGATGACGACCTGATCGAAGTTGCCGCTGGCGAGCGCCTTGAAGATGTTGGTCGGCACCATGGACAGAATGGTCGCGCCGATGGATGGGGTGCCTCTGTTTTCCAGCACGAAATCGCCGCCCAGCGTAAAGCCCATGCCCGGTCGGATGATTGCGCCTACGGCTACCGCGATGACCATGGCGAAGACCGTGGTCAGGCAATAGTACACAAGCACCTTGACCCCGACGCGGCCGAACAGCTTGGGATCGTCCAGTGAGCAAAGTCCGGCCAGAAGGTTCACGATGATCAGCGGCAGGGCGATCATCTGCAGGAGCTGAAGAAAAAATGTGCCGAAAGGTTCGAGCACGGCTGCCGACGGGCCGACCGCAAGCCCGATGACGATGCCGGCGATCATGCCGCAGAACATTTTTTTCAGCAGGGGAATATTCTTGTAACGGGACCACAAGGCGAGCATGGTTCGGCTCCTCCCTTATGCCTGACGAGGCATTTTTTTTACAGCCCCGTGGGGGCAGGTCTGCAGGCATACGCCGCATTCATAGCAATGCTGGTATGGAATACGGGCCCTTCCGCCGTTCAGTTCGATGATCCCGGCGGTGCATGCCTTTTGGCAAGCCCCACAGCCCGTGCAGGCGTGCTCGTCGATCTGGTACTGGAAGGGACGAGGGATCCAGCCTCCAAAGCCGAATCGCAGTCTGTACACCCCGTCGTTTCTATATACTTGATAGAGTTCTCCTTCCCCCTGATACAGGCAGTAGATGGCGAAGCTGTCCACACTTTTTTCCCACATCTTGCGGGAGCCGGGATTACGAAGCCAGTATTCCTCCTCGGCTTTGGGATTGTCACAGAGCCTGACCCTCCCCGAGATGCGGAACGCGATCAGCATGCGGTGTTCCGAATACCCTGTGTCCTCGCCGACGAAGGAACCGTTCAGCGTGACCAGCGGGTGCTTCGTTATGTCCTCATTGCAGGGCTTCCCTGTACCGATGCCGAAATAGAGCAGCCCATCGTCGGTACATCGCATGAAGTCGAGAAAACGCGAGCCGGGAAGTCCTCCCTCGGCAGGAAGCGTGGACAGGCTGAAATAACGTGCCTCATGCGCCTTGTTGAAGGCCATGTCCATGATGTCCTGATTGCTGCTTTCGGCCGTTAATCCGAAAAGAACATTCTTCATCGTTTCCTCGCGTATTTTTCGTGAAGGCCGTCCGCATCTGCGCGAAACGACCGGGAGTTGTCGCCGGGGAGGGGCATGCACATGGAGAGAGGATCCAAAGGGCGATATGAAAAGGTGCCCCCGTCTCTCCTCGCATGCCACGAACTGCCCAGGCATGGCCTTTCATCTTCGTTGTTCCGGTCCCCTTCCGCTGCCAGATCCCGGCAATGGCCTTGCGGCATGATGCCGCTCATGGCGGAACATTCGGGAAGGGGAGGCGTGATACTAGACGCCGCAGGGGAACCTGTCCAGCGGGACAGGAGACATCCGGAGCAGGGTATGACCGTTTCACCGTTCAGCGTTCCGCTGGAGGTAGATTTGAAGCGGACGGAAACGTTTCGAGAGGGAGAGGGGCAGGGGGGCTGCGAGCTGCATACGGTAACCGCACTTCGGATTCTTTTGCCTTTTATTCCACCGCAGGGGAGACTACCGTGGCCGGTGTTTTCGGTATGAAGAAGAGGATATTGGAGCCGGTATCCTTTCGCTTCTCGACGGTTTTGGGAAGAGATTCGGCAGGGGAGGGAAGGGGCCGGCTATTCCGTAACCTCGTTCAAGGACATCAGTCCCCCTGTTCATGATCGGAAAACTTCAGATTCAGAATAATAAGGAAAAATTTTCAATCATCAGAATTAAGGTATCGGTGTCGCCGGAGGCGGAAAGATTGACGGCGGAAAGCGCTGCCCGTGAGACGCGTTGGGCGCAGATTCCATGCGTACGGATGTTTCGACAGGGCGCGGCTTTTGTCTTGGGAACGGAGTTCTGCGAATTGGGGATTGAACGGGCGTTTCAGACGCTATGCCTGCAGATCTGCGATGGGCATCTGGATGATTGCACCGGAAAGGGGAATCGACGTTTGATGGGACGTGGCGGGAGAGAACGCTATTTCGGACGAATCTGGAGGCGATAAGGAAAGGTCCCGGAGAACCTGACGTTTCTCCGGGACTTTTGAGGTCTGAAAGGTGGCGGTACTGCCTCTGTTCCTGAATTGTACCCTTGTCGATCGGGACAGCGTGCGCGTTCGAAGCGGAGGACGTCGTGAGAATGGGGATCAGGGAGGATTCCTTCAGGAGTCCTCCCTGATCTGCTCAGCCGTCTATGCGAAGATCTTCCTGGCTGACGGGGGCATATCCGTTTGCGGTAAGGATGCTGATGGCCCTGTCGTTGTCCCGGACCCGCAGCACCACGAAGGCCTTGTCCTTTTGCCGGGCGGTAAAGGCGTAAATGTAGTCGATGTTTATCTTGTTGTCGCCGAGAACATCGACGACTTCGGCCAGTCCTCCTGAAACGTCTTTCAGCGGAACCGCAAGCACAGGAGTGATCTTGAAAACATAGCCCGCATTTTTCAGAATCGTCGAGGTGGCGTACACATCGTCGACAATGATGCGCAGAATGCCGAAGGTTTCGACTTCAGCGATGGACAATGCCCGAATGTCGATATTGTTTTCACGCAGCAAATGGGTGAACGCGGACAGCTTTCCCGGCTCGTTTTCCAAAAATACAGAAATCTGATTGACGATCATGCCCGTTTCTCCGTTTAGTACAGTTTCCGATTGTCGATAATGCGGACGGCCTTGCCTTCGCTGCGGGTGATGGTCTTCGGCGCAACGAGCTTTACATTGGCGTAGATGCCCAGCATGGACTTGAGAGCATCGACAAGTTCCCTTTCCTTGGCTGTGACCTGACTCATGGAGTCGGAGAACATTTCGCTGGTCATTTCGACCTGCACGTCGAGGGTATCGCTGTTTTTCACGCGACCGACCACGATCTGGTAGTTGGCGGGATACCCCTTGTTGATGAGTACGGTTTCGATCTGAGACGGGAATACGTTGACGCCCTTGACGATCAGCATGTCGTCGCTTCGTCCCATGGGCTTCGACATCTTCACGTGGGTACGGCCGCAGGAGCATTTTTTGCGGCTCAGAATGCAAATGTCCCGCGTACGATAACGGATAAGCGGAAACGCTTCCTTGGTGATGCTGGTGAAGACGAGTTCGCCCTTTTCTCCTTCAGGAAGCACTTCCCCGGTATTGGGATCAATGATTTCCGCGATGAAGTGATCCTCATTGATGTGCATTCCCGTCTGCTCGCTGCATTCAAAGGACACGCCGGGACCTGAAATTTCCGTCAGGCCGTAGATGTCGTAGGCCTTGATGCCGAGAGTGCTTTCAATATTCCGGCGCATTTCCTCGCTCCAGGCCTCGGCGCCAAAAATGCCCGCTTTCAGTTTGATCTTGTCGCGCAGGCCGCGTTCTACGATGCATTCGGCAAGATAGGAGGCATAGGAGGGGGTGCAGCAGAGGATGGTCGCCTCAAGATCGCACATGAACTGGAGCTGGCGATCCGTGTTGCCCGACGACATCGGCAGGGTCAGAGATCCCAGCTTGTGCGACCCGCCGTTCAGACCGGGACCGCCGGTGAACAGTCCATAGCCGTAGCAGACGTGCACGACGTCGTCTTCCGTTCCACCCGCCGCCGCAATGGCGCGTGCGCAGCAATCTTCCCAGAGGTCGAGGTCATGTTGCGTATAGAAGGCGACGACTCTCCTTCCCGTCGTCCCGCTGGTCGACTGAATGCGAACGCATTGGGAGCGGGGGCAGGCAAGCAGGCCGTAAGGATAGGCGTCACGGAGGTCATCCTTGGTCAGGAACGGGAGCTTGTGCAGATCATCGACGGATTTGATGTCGTCCGGCGTAATCCCCTTCTGCTGCATTCTTTCCCGATAATATGGAACATTTTCATAAACATGTCTTACCGTCTTGCATAACCGTTCGTTCTGCCATGAGCGAATCTGATCCTGAGATGCGCATTCGATCTCGGGTTGAAAATAGTGTTCCATAAGTTTCAGATCTCCTCTTGATAAAGAATGGAATGGCATTGCGCATGGTGTACGCAGTGCGGCGTTTTGATGCAGCAGGCTGCAACTGAATGGAATACATGATGTTCCTGCGGCGAAACCGATAGCTACACCCATAATTCAATTTCCTCAAGGGCAAGGCAGGGTTCCGTTTTCGGATTTTCGGCCGCGAGAATACCGATTTCGCCGCTCATTCGGGAAGCAGAGCGGGAAAATATCCGCCGGAGACTGATGGATTTGTGGCCTCTGATCAGAGGGAAGACCGGGGGGAGTCTCTGCCGAACTCGTCCGGCCTCAGACCCGAAGCGTGCCTGGACGCGACCGCAGAGAGATGTTCATACTGGCAGACAATGGGTTAGGCGGTTTTCTGCGATGCGGCATGAACGGCTTCAGGAGAAGTCCCGGAGACGTCTTTTCCTTCAAGAGAATAACGGTTTTTCCCCAGTCGCTTGGAGCGATACAGCGCCTGATCGGCTGCGGCATACCCCTCTGAAAAGCTGCGTTTCCCGTTGCAGAAAGCCACACCTATGCTGCATGAGACGTCATGTGCGCCGCGCACGGACAGCATGGCCACGTCGCCGCATATGCTGCCGGCCGTCTCAAGCATTTCCGTTTCTGATACATTGTCCGCATAGACGCAGAATTCATCTCCGCCCAGACGGCCCACAACCCCATTTTCAAAATGTTTTTGAAGAATGCTGGCGATGGCTATCAACACCTTGTCGCCCGCTGGATGGCCATAGGTGTCGTTGAGCCGCTTGAAATCATCCACATCCAGAATGAGCAGAAAGCCGCGACTTCCGTTGCCGTTCAGCGCCGCGTCAACATATTGCTCCAGGGTTGCCTTGTTGTACAGACCCGTCATCATGTCGCGTTTGGCCTGCTGCGCCAGTTCCATCAGATATCTTTCGGTCAGAACCAGCACAACGGATACAAGCAGAAACAGGGAAACGACGGCTACCAGGAACTGGGCTCCCAGTTGCCAGAACTGGTTCAGCACGGGCTGGGACATGATGATGCCCTCATGCTGCAGCAGTATCTCCGTCCGGTTGTAGAAATGATACCATAAGCCCAGCATCAGGAAAAACATCAGGATGATAAGGCCGGTCATCCCCCACAGGACCCGCGGATGCGCTCTGATTCCCTCCGTCCGCCGTATTTCGTTCTCGATAATGCGCGCTTCCCTGGAGCCTGATATGATGTGGAGTCCCGACATGAGCAGGCCGATAAGGGTCCAGTCAATCAGATTGTTCAGAGAGAACATTCTGGACAGCCCGTAGGTGATGGTTATGCCGGCATCAGGAAACAGAACCTGTATGCCTGCGACCACCAGCAGTGAGTGCAGGAAATCGGCACAGATGGCTGCAAGTATGATCTGGATTTGCTTATGACGCTTGCCCTGCTTCGCGTAGTGAAAGAACCAGCCCGCGATGAGGCCGAAAAGCATACGTGTTCCCACGCTGAGCATGAGACTAGACAGGGGCGCGCCGCTGATGAACGGTGAAAAGATCTGATCGGCGTATGCCGTGGCTGTCACCGATGCCTTCCACATGCTTGTCAGACCGAATATTCCTCCCAGAAACAGTCCCTCAACAGGGCCGAACAACAGTGCCCCCGCAAGAACAGGCAGTGGCATGAACGTCAATGAAATTGGGGGAATGACAATATAGCCGAATGCGGAAAAGGCCAGCACCAGTTCCACGGCCACAAGGATGGACAATATTGGGAGATACAGCGGGGAATTGCGTACGGGCACTCTAAGACCTCTTTGCCAGATATGCTTTC
The DNA here is from genome assembly GCA_023403845.1 of Pseudomonadota bacterium. Lineage (GTDB taxonomy): Bacteria > Desulfobacterota > Desulfovibrionia > Desulfovibrionales > Desulfovibrionaceae > Bilophila. The sequence continues at coordinate 44,220 of JAEYDL010000039.1, read as the reverse complement.
AGATAGTCTGCTGGAATTCATGATTCATGTCCAGAACCGAAAAGAAGGGAAAGGTCCTGTCGGATAAATCTGTGTTCTACAGAATTGTCTGATATTCATGTCATATTACATGATTCAGAGAAATGGGAGAGTTCAAAAGACCTGATGAACCATTTCCCGACAGAGAAATGATCTTGTCGGGCATGGGAATCGTAGGAAGAACCTTGTCTCCCCTGATTGCCCCCCTTTGTGGCTGGCTATCGTTCTTGGCGAACGTTATTGAACCCAGAAATGAAAAAAGTCCGTTCACCCCAAGGTGTTACGGACTTTTAAATTTCTTTGATACATGGCGGAGAGGGTGGGATTCGAACCCACGTACCGGCTATTAACCGATAACACGATTTCGAGTCGCGCGCGTTACGGCCACTTCGCTACCTCTCCGTCAGGCGCTTGTGTATAGCGGATACTTCGGGAAAGGGCAAGGGGCTTTTCCCTTCTTTCAGGGGCGGAAAGATTGCAGACGGCCCGGGTTCAAGCTTTTGCTTGCCAGAGAGACTCTTTTTGAGTACCTTTTTGCGATTCGTTTCTAGCTGGTCCGAGTTTTTAACGCTGTACCGATTCCAGAGCCCTTTGATCCCGGTCAAAGGGTTCTGGATGTGCTTCCGATAGGCATCCTCTCTATCGGGAGGCGATTCTTGAGGAATCCTCGGTGCAGCGGCGGGATTCACTTTTAATCGACAAGCGGGGTTTCCAGATGTTGTCATTCATCGTGGTATTGGCCTGCGGGCTTTTTGCCCTCTACTACGCGTATACGACCTCGAAACGCGTATTCGCTGCCTCCACCGGCACGGAAGAGATGCAGAAGATCGCCGGCGCCATTCAGGAAGGCGCGCAGGCCTATCTGAAGCGTCAGTACCGGACGATCGCCATCGTGGGCGTCATCGTCGCCATTCTGCTCGCGTGGGCTCTTTCCGGTCTGGTGGCGCTCGGCTTCATTCTCGGTGCCGTGCTTTCCGGCCTTGCGGGCTTCATTGGCATGAACGTTTCCGTTCGCGCCAACATCCGTACCACGGAAGCCGCCCGTCAGGGAATGATTCCTGCGCTGAACGTGGCCTTCCAGGCCGGTTCCGTGACCGGTCTTCTGGTGGTGGGACTTGGTCTCTTGGGTGTGATCGTTTACTACGGTCTGCTGACCGCCTTCGGCGTCGATCAGAAGACGTTGCTTGAAGCCCTTGTGGCCCTGAGCTTCGGCGCTTCCCTTATCTCCATCTTCGCCCGTCTCGGCGGCGGCATCTTTACCAAGGGTGCCGACGTGGGCGCCGACCTGGTGGGCAAGGTTGAAGCCGGCATCCCCGAAGACGACCCCCGCAATCCTGCCGTTATCGCCGACAACGTGGGTGACAACGTGGGTGACTGCGCTGGTATGGCCGCTGACCTCTTTGAAACCTACGCCGTCACCGTGGTCGCCACCATGCTTCTGGCTGCCATCTACTTTACCGGTGAGCTGCAGCACCTCATGATGATGTATCCTCTGCTCATCGGCGGTGTGTGCATTATCGGTTCCGTGGTAGGCACCAAGTATGTGCGTCTGGGGTCCGACAACAATATCATGAAGGCTCTGTACCGGGGTCTGACCGTCGCTGGCGGCGTTTCCGCCGTCCTGATCATCCTCGTGAGCATTATTCTCTTCTGGGGCGCTCCTGAAATGGATCTTCAGGGCAAGCCCTTCGGCGTCGGCAATCTGCTTGTCTGCGCTCTGACGGGACTCGTCATCACGGCGCTGCTCGTGTGGGTGACTGAATACTACACCTCCACGGCCTACCGTCCCGTGCGCAGCATCGCGCAGGCTTCCACCACCGGCCACGGCACCAACGTCATTCAGGGTCTCGCCGTCTCCATGGAGTCCACGGCTCTGCCTGTAATCATCATCTGCATTGGCATTCTGTTCTCCTACAGTAACGCCGGTCTGTTCGGCATCGCCATCGCCGCCACCACCATGCTCGCTCTGGCCGGCATGATCGTCGCTCTCGACGCCTATGGCCCGGTTACCGACAACGCCGGCGGCATTGCCGAAATGTCCAATCTTCCCGGCGAAGTGCGCGAAGTGACCGACGCTCTTGACGCCGTGGGCAACACCACCAAGGCGGTGACCAAGGGGTACGCCATCGGTTCTGCCGGTCTGGCCGCGCTTGTGCTCTTTGCCTGCTACACGCAGGATCTCGGCCGCTTCTTCCCCGACCTCAATGTGAGCTTCTCGCTGCAGGATCCGTATGTTCTGGTCGTCTTTTCATCGGCGGGCTGCTTCCCTATCTGTTCGGCGCTATGGGCATGATGGCCGTTGGCCGCGCCGGTTCCGCCGTCGTGGTTGAAGTGCGTCGTCAGTTCCGCGAAATCCCCGGCATCATGGAAGGCACCGGCAAGCCCAACTATGGAGCCGCCGTCGACATGCTGACCAAGGCCGCCATCCGTGAAATGATCCTGCCCTCCATTCTGCCCGTGTTCGCCCCCGTGGTCGTGTACTACGTCATCGACATGTTCGCTGGGCAGAGCGCCGCGTTCGCCACGCTGGGCGCCATGCTTATGGGCACTATCGTTACCGGTCTCTTCGTGGCCATTTCCATGACCTCCGGCGGTGGAGCCTGGGATAACGCCAAGAAGTACATTGAAGACGGTCATCATGGCGGCAAGGGTTCCGAGGCGCACAAGGCCGCCGTTACCGGCGACACCGTGGGCGACCCCTATAAGGATACCGCCGGTCCTGCCGTCAACCCCATGATCAAGATCATCAACATCGTGGCTCTTCTGCTCCTTCAGGCTCTTGCCTAAGTCGAGCATGACCCGTATGCAAGAAAGGCCCCGGTATTCCGGGGCCTTTTTGTATAGAAAGAAAACCCCGCGCCAGGCGCGGGACTCTAAAAATTTTACAGTTTTGCCTATGTTATAAAAACTCTTTTTGATTTGTTGGCGAAGCTTGCGGTCCGGCAACTGCAAGCGGCAACAAATCAAAAGGAGGTCACAATGAGTGACGTTCAAAGTTTGGCCCGTACAAACTGGAACTGCAAATATCATGGGGTAATTGCCCCCAGATATCGCAATCGCGAATTCTGGTGTCGGGGCTACTATGTGGATACGGCAGACAAGAACAAAGAGAAGATCAGGAACTGGAAGAGGATAAATTGAGTACGAGGCTTTGCCGTCCCTGCCCGGGTAGCCCGTTTACGGGCCGGCAAGTAACAGAAATGCCGATACCGGATTCACTATGTGCCTGTTAGGGCGCGTTGGCAACAGAGCCTTACAGGCGCATATGAAGAACCGCCGGCTATGCCGGTGGGCTCCTTTGCCATAAGACGGATAAGACAAGCCATATCTGACCCGGGCTGCACACTGCAGTGGGGCGATAGAACGGCGTTGCAGGGCCGGTGGCAGGAAATGCCGCTCGTCACTCCTGCGCTTCTTTCAAGAGGGACGAGTTCCGGCATCCCAGTCAAGCATATTGAGACTGTTGAATACGGGAAAATAACGCTTGTTCCGTGCGATGTCTGAAAGCTTCCGGCTTTTCCCATGCACATGGGAATTTGAGGAAATATGGGGACCGGGAGCGGAATGAACTCGCGGTTCCAGGAATCCGGGGGTACCATAAGTTCGTGGTATAAGGCTGAGAGAAAAGCCTCCGGCATATGTCGGAGGCTTTGAACATATTAGAATTTACGGCCCGGATGATACTGGCCGTCATCAAACCCGCGCCGCTTCAGCTCTTCTGGGCGATATTGGCCGTCATCGTAGCGCCGTCCGGGTCTTGCATCCGGGCGGGGACGCGGCACCGGAGGACGTTTCTGATGCCAGCCGGGCTGACCATGGTCATAACGTTTATGCCCTCTGTCGTCCCAGCGGGGGCCTTTTCCTCTGTTATCCCGATGCGGCACGTTGCGATGATCCCGACGGTGTTCTCCGGGGCGCAGCTGCTGATTTTGTCTTTGCTGTTCCCGAATTATGCGCTCTTGTTGGAGTCTGTCATTCCGCTGGTGTGCGCGTTCCCGCTGGCGAAGCTCTCTTTCCCGGCGTTGCAGCTCGCGTTGTTGGGAACGTTCCCAATCACGGTTGGCATCTGTGACAAGCCAGGATGACACGCTGGAATCCGCAAAGCTGATATTTGGAAAATTGACTGCTTCAATGGGGTGACGAGGGTGGAGCGGAACTGCGGATGCTTGTCCCAGAGACAGGAGTGTGACCAGCACCGTACCGAAGAGAAAGATACCTGTTCTGTACATGGCGAAACTCCTTTGGGGAAGACGGTCTGAATATATTCATTTCCGGCGTTCTGCCAGCAAGGTATCCAGTTCTTCCATGAATGCCGCGAGCAATGCTTCTTGCCCGCGCACTGAACGGATTACTTCACCCTTGCGGAAAATAATGCCCTTGTCTCGTCCCCCCGCCATGCCCAGATCGGCTTCGCGAGCTTCTCCCGGTCCATTAACCACACAACCCATAACGGCCACCTTTATGGGAGCTGTTTCTCCGGCCAGTCGATCTTCCACCTGCCGCGCCAGCCCTATGAGGTCTATCTCCGTACGACCACAGGTGGGGCAGGAAATCAGTTCCGGCCCTCGTTGCCGCAGGTCAAGTGCTCTGAGCAGTTCCCAGGCTACGGTCATTTCCTCCAGCGGATCAGCCGTCAGGGAAACCCGGAGCGTATCTCCAATACCTTCCCAGAGCAGGATTCCCAGTCCCACCGAAGACTTGATTGCCCCACGCACCAGACCTCCCGCTTCGGTCACGCCAAGGTGCAGAGGATAGTCACAGCGCTCGGAAAGCATTCGGTATGCGGTTATTGTATCGAGAACAGAAGAGGATTTTATGGAAATCTTGGTTTCATAGAAACCGTGCTCTTCCAGAATACGTACATGACTCAGGGCGCTTTCAACCATGGCTTCTGGGGTAGGCCCGCCGAAATGTTCAAGCAGGCGCTTTTCCACAGAACCGCTGTTGACGCCGACGCGGATGACCGCGTGATGGGCCTTGGCCGCATCCACAACCCGCTCCACATTGCGCCGCTCGCCAATATTGCCTGGATTGATGCGCAGTCCTTCAAGTCCTGCTTCCAACGCCATGAGCGCGAGGCGATAATCGAAATGGATATCCGCAACCATGGGAATGGGGCTGCCATCATGAATGGTCCGGAGGGCACGGGCCGCGGTTTCATCAGGGACGGCCACGCGGATGATTTCGCAACCCGCGTCAGCGAGTTGCCTGATTTGATACAGAGTCGCCTCCACGTCCCGCGTGTCGGTATTGGTCATGCTCTGAACGGCGATGGGAGCGCCGCCGCCGATGGAAACGCCGCCCAGCACGAGGCGACGGGTCTGCTTGCGGAGAATCTGCATGATACCTTCCTTGCGGAAGAAGCCCTGTCCCCTTTTATGGACAGGGCTTCTTCCAGAGTCCTGAGTGGGGAGTGGAGCATCGAAATGACGAGTCAGGATGCTCCATCTATTGAATCTGCTGAACTAGTAACCGAGTTTTTTGCGTTGTTCGATGAGTGCGGCAGCCTGCTCTTCAAAGGAGGCGAAACCTGACTGGTGCAGGGCATCGGTTACGGTTTCATCCCAAGCCCAGGTAGCGTAAATGACCGGCTTATGGAACACGGCGCGGAATTCGGTCACGGCCTTGCGGGCCACAGCCTCACGACTGCCGCCGAGGCTGTCCCTCAACTCGGCGTGCAGGCGGGCGCGTTCGGCTTCGTACCAGGTACGAATTTTGTCCTGATCACCGACCTGAGCGGCGATCCCTTTGTAGCCATTATCCTCAAGCAGTCTGGCCAGCTTGGCCTGATGCTGCTCGCCGAGCCACTTGCCAAGACCGGAAGCGGAAATGTTCAGAGCCTCGGTCGCAGCGAAGTCCTGCTTGGTCCGGAAGTAGGTATCCGGAACCACCGAAGCTGAAGTGATTCCCGCAATGGCGACGAGGCCGCGCAGCACTTCGCTGTTGGCGACGCCCTGACCGCAGAAACCAACCTTTTTGCCATACTTTTGTCCGGTGAAGATGGTTGTGAGGATAGCCCATACCACGGCCGGATCTTCTTCGTCATAGATGTGCGACAGCGAGGAGTTGTCTCGGTCAGTGGCCAGCACCATCTGTGTCATATCGTTGGAACCGATGGAGAAGCCGTCGAATTCCTGAATAAACTGGCGGGCAAGGATGGCGTTGGAAGGCAGTTCGGACATGAGTATGATCTTCAGATCGTCCTCGCCGCTGCGCAGGTTGTGGACTTCGTCAAGATAGGCCCGCATGGAACGTGCCTGTTCCAGCGTGCGCACGAAGGGAAGCATGAGCTGGAGGTTGCGAGCTCCGTAGGTGGAGCGGGCTTCCTTGAACGCTTCGATTTCCCAGTCGTGAATATTGCGGGAAACGCCGCGATAGCCGAGCATGGGGTTGTCTTCATGCTCTTCAAAGAGGTTGCCGCCCAAGAGGTTGCGGTATTCGTTACTCTTGAAGTCCGTAGTTCTGTAGACAATGGGTTTGCCGTAGAAGGCCATGGCAAACAGGGCGAGTCCCTGCGACAGGGTCTGTACATAATGATCGTGTCCGCTCTTGTGTCCGCGGGTACGGATGAGGGTTCCGATGGCCCCGGGAATGGCACGCAGGGAAGCAATTTCCTTGGCAAGACCGCAACGGGCTCCCACATCCTCACGCAGACTCGAGATCTGGCGCATGGTTTCCTGCACGGCGGGATTCATGGCCGCATAGCCGACGATATCGGCCACCTCCTTGTCGATGGCGGCACGACGTGCCTTGCCTGCCGCTGTATCCGGGGGCAGGGTCATCAGTTCTTCCTGATAGCCCATGATGACTCGGACATGTTCGGAAAGGTCGGCGGAAGTCTCCAGAATGGAGTAGTAGCGGGCCGCCCGTTCCGTATATTCGTCAAGCAGCTTTTCCACTTCGCGCATGCGCCGGTAAACGGCCATAATCTCTTCGGGGTTGCGCAAGTCTTCCTTGTTGGACAATTTGTCCAGCTCTTCGGCAAAGCCGGAAACCTGTCCCACATGATCGCGCAACCGCAGATCCAGAGAAACCAGGCCCGCGTCGAGCTGTTCGCGCATGGTCTTGCGCAGTTTGCTTTCCAGTTCGTCGATCTTTTTCTGAACGATGGGTTCGAGCTCTCCATTATCGAAGGCTTCGAGAGCTGCGGGGTGCACGCCCACGTTACCGAGCATGAACTCGGCGCGCAGCAGACCCACTTCAAAGTCAGGCACCTTACGCAGCCGGGACAGAAACAGCGCCTGTCCCACATCGGCAAGAACAAGTCCCACGTGCGTCCTGGTGGCCGGAAGTTCCGCTACGTTCATTTCTCCGCCGACTTCGCGCAGGGGGAGCAGGCCGCGGTAGACGCGCCCGCGCGTACCGTCTACGGTAACGTCGAGGCCGTCGAGAGCCTGAATGCCAGTGGCATTTTGGATGCCGATGACGGCGGCGATGCCGAGCTCGCGCGAGGTGATGGCCGCGTGGCTGGTGTCGCCACCCACATCGGCGAGGATAGCGGAGGCCACACGCATGCCGGGCACCATATCGGGGTCGGTGCGCTCGGCGGCAAGGATGTCGCCCTTGCCGATCTTGTTCAGTTCCAGAGCTGAGCGGAGGAAACGCACCTTGCCCTGACCCGCGCCACGGGATGCTCCATTGCCGGTAAGCAGAACGTCCGCAGCGGCTGCAGCCTTGGGGTCCACTTCGCGCCGCCGCATGAAAATCGTGTCGGGATGAAGCTGGAATTCTTCATTCCAGCGGGTTTCGGGACGGGCCTGCACGAACCAGAGCACTCCCTTGGAGTCAATGCAGAACTCGGTATCCATGATCATGCCGCCGTAGGCCTTGCTGACGGCGCGTACGCCCTTGGCCACCTGTTCGGCCTGAGTGGGCGTCAGAGCCCAGAGCGTCGACTCGCGGTCCGGCACAGCCACGCGCTTGGTGCCGCCGTTTTCGTCATAGATGATCTTGGCGGTCTTGCTGCCCATGAAGCGAACCACAGCTTCGCTGCCGTCGTCCCGCTGATAGACGTACATCTTGTCCGGGGTGACCATGCCGCCTACGACGGCTTCGCCGAGGCCGTAGCTCGCATCAATGCTCACAAGGTCGTTACGCACCGTGCCGCGGCAGCCGGTAGCCGTATCGGCGCTGAAAGCCGTACCCGCAACCACGGGATTGATCATGCGCATGATGCAGACGGACAGGGACGTATTCTCGATGGACCATTCCTGCTTGGCCTGCGTCGCGAGATTTTCATCGCCCGTGGACTCGGACAGGGTCAGGGCATCGAGGATGGCCTCGCGCCGATAGATCATGGAGCGCAGATTATAGGCGGATGCGCAGTCCCAATGGTAGGCAAGGACGACGGCATCGTCACCCACCATGTTCAGGAAGGTATCCTGCAAACCGGCAAAGGCCTTTTTCCGGGAATCTTCGCCCGCGGCGGAAGAACGGACGGCGACAGGGATGCTGTCCTCTTCGGCTTCGGCGCAGATGGCGCGATAGGCGGAACGTACGGCCTCGTCCACCGCCTTGGGCAGAGGCGAGCACAGAATGGCGGCCTGCACCATGACGGAACGCTTGCGCAACTGGTCGATGCCCTCCTGCGAGGACGCAAAGCCGTCAACCACGTTATTGATGAATGTACGCAGACGGATACGGGGCAGTTCGGGATCCGCTTCGGCAGCCTTGCGGATATCGGCTGCCACGCCACGTACGAATTCAGGCAGGAAATCGTGATTCTTGGTAACTTCTTCAGAGGTCCAGTCTACCTTGCTGTAGGCTTCATCGACCATGGAACGGACCAGGGCCGCGCAAACCTTGCACTCGTCGAGAACGATATGGAACGCCACCGAGGAAATTGCACGGAATTGCGGCGTCCGTACCCCCTGTACGCGGCTGATCAGCGATGTATTGTAGTTTTTGCCGCCGACCAGAAGTTCGGCGCTTTCCCCAATGCTGACAATATCCGCGCCCGTCAGAACCAGACGCTTCTGAAGATCTTCCACCGGAACCTCGTTTTTTCGTTTTTTGGTCGCGGAAGGAGTGTTAGCCATGACTCGTGCCTCCCAGGCTCACTTGGATGCAATCGGTTGCCGTTAAGAGAGATGCTGCTGCCGCTCGCCGCAATAGGGGCAGAATTCGATGCCGTCCATCGGCAGCGGGCGAGCACAGGCCTCGTTGGTACAGATGTGGGGAACCGGACCGAGTTCAACGATGAGTTCGCCTTCGCGCACCGTGACCATCTGTCTCGTTTCCTTGTAATCCGCAGTCTTGAGCACTCGTTTGACGATGCCGTCTACAGGGGCGAGTACCGCTTTTTCCTGCTTCATGATGGATACGTTGAACAGCTCTTCACCCGCTTTGACGATATCACCTGGATGCACGTACATGACCCAGAGATCGCCGTTGCTGGGTGCGCCCACCTGATATTTGTCGGCGGGGTCGGCCATGATCGCATCCGTGATGCCTCCATTCTTGGGCGGAGCCACCTTGACGTGCCGGCTGAGCATTTCAGAGTCCAGAACATAACGGACGACGGTTTCCCCGGCATCGTCGACAGGAGATATGCTGATAAGCAGGAACTGATGGGGCTTGCCCGCGGAATCGACGAAGCTGATTTCTTCACCCACGCTTGCCCCTTCAAACCAGACAGGCAGGGGCAGCTGATTGGGATCCCCGTATTTGGCCCGGAACTGAACGGTCTTGACCGCATCTCCGGGATGATTGAGGTACATGACCAGCTCTTCCGGCGTAGGATCGCGCTTGATGATGTCGCGGAACGCCTTGCGTTCGGCTTCCACATTGATATCGACCAGCTGTTCCAGCGGTGAATGCTCCGTGCGGTCGGCAATGGCCTGTTTCCATGCATTGCCGAAGGCGCTTTCATAAACCCAGTCCGGAGGGAAGCCCAGGGGCAGCTTGCCGAACTTGCCGAGCAGAAGGTTGCGGAAGGCGTCGTTGCAGTCCTGATACAGAGCCAGACGAGCCTTCTTGGTACCTTCGCTCAGCGTTTCTTCGGGAATCTGATTGACGCGGTCGAGCACGCCCAGCAGGAATCGCACTTCTTCTTCGCCGCCGCGCTTATAGGCTCCGGTTACGGCAAGAAAGGCCGTGTTCCAGGTGATCTGGGAACCGGGCGTCACGTCGTGATAGCGTACGATCTTGCGCGTTCCGGCCAGAAATTTGAGCATGTAGGGAAGCAGGTGGATATATCCCTGTTTCAGTGCCCCTTCCTGAGAGGAAGACGTGGCTCCGCCGGGCATGGCATGCTCCACGGCGTCATGATCGACCCCCTGAAAATAGGGAGCGCAGTAACGATCATAGTAGGGGATGACCTGTTTCAGGACGTAGTTGGCCTGCCGGATCATATCCTTGTTCAGATTGACCTCAAGCCCCAGCTCGCCTTCCATGTAGGCCGCCGTAGCAAGGGTGTCGCCCTGACCGTAGCTGCGCACGCAGGCACCGAGGTTCGTGTCCACGATATGGACCCCCGCCTTGGCCGCTGCACCCACGGAGGGCACGAACAGACCGTCCGTGGCGTGACGATGGTAGTGGAGCACCAGGTCGGGCCAACGTTTTCTGAGCGCACCCACCAGTTCGGAGATGAAGCGGGGCGGGCAGACCCCAGCCATATCCTTGAGTCCCAGAATGATCTGGCGGGAAGTAGCTCCTTCGCTGAGCCCCGCGACTTCGGCGTTCATGCGCAGGATGTTTTCGGCCACGCCCAGATAGTGCTCGACGGTGAAGCCCGCGGCCCAGGAAAGGGAGATAGCCGGTTCGAACACTACGTCCCGGCGGGACATGACCACTTCGGCCAGAGGACGCATATTATCGATATGGTTCAGGAAGTCGAAGCAACGAATGATCTGGTAATTGTCGCAGATCATTTCGCCGGTAATCCGCATGAGGTTTTTCGGCTGCGGGCTGTAGCCGAGCACATTGGTGGAACGAACGAGGATCTGCTTCAGCGTCTTGGGAGCAAACTGATTCCACGCCTGCGCCTCGGAGAAAGGATAGGTCATGTTGGCCATCATGGCCACATGGAAGTGGGCTCCGCCTCCGTTTTCCAGAGAGAAGAAGCCGCAGTTGTCCAGATAGGGACCCACCAGTCTGTCTTCGGCAAGACGGAACCTGTTGCCGCTGTTGGACTGAGTGCTGTCGCGCGTGGTGGTATCGGTAAAATGGACACGATTGCTGTCGCGCACGTAGTCGAGCAGCGCGACTCGATCGCCATGCGGGTAGGGCGAGGGCTCCTTGAGCTGCCTTGAGGGGATATGGGGCAGGACGACGTTCTGCCTGGGCAGACGCGGCGTATCCTTCGTGCGATATTCGCCAAGCTGCACATAGGGATTGTAGCCCTTGGCCGAGATTTCGGCCAACAGATAGGAAAGGCGCTCGCTTTCAGGACCGAGATCCGCGTAATTCATCAGTTCGGGTGCGGACTGGATGAATCCCGTATCGAAGTCGCCCGCACGAAAACGGGGATGCTTGATAACCTGCTGGAAGAAGGGGATCGTGGTCTTGACTCCCCCCACTGTATACTCGGTAAGGGCGCGGTCCATGATCCCGAGCACCTTTTGCCAGTCTCGGCCGTAGGCGATGAGCAGGGAACCTGCGGAGTCGTAGTTCGGAGGAAATTCGTAGCCGGCGGAAAGATTGGAGTCCATCCGCACACCGGGGCCGCCGGGGGACACATAGCGGGTCACCAGCCCTGAATTGGGCGCAAAGTCGTTTTGCGGATCTTCGCAGTTGATGCGGACCTGCATGGCCACATGCGCGGGCCGCGTTTCTCCTTCCTTGAGTCGAAGCTCCGAGCCGAAGGCCACGGCAATCTGCTCTTCCACAAGGTCTACGCCATAGCGGGATTCGGTGATGCCGTGTTCCACCTGCAGGCGGGTGTTCACTTCGATGAGGAAGGGGTCTCCCTGCGGAGTGACAAGGAATTCGACAGTGGCGAGAGAATAATAGCCGACTTCCCTGACCAGCATTCTGGAATATTCCTTGAGCCGTTCGCGCAGCTCCGGAGTGATGCCTGACCACGGAGAAGGCGTGATTTCCACCAGTTTCTGGTGGTTACGCTGCACGGAACAGTCGCGTTCGTCAAAGGCGAATACGTTGCCGTGCTGGTCGGCGATGACCTGAATTTCAATGTGCCGGACGGACTCCAGATACTTTTCCACGTACAGGCGCGGATTACCGAAGGAAGCCTGCGCCATGGCCGAAGCCTTGAAGAAGGCGTCTTCAAGTTCATGCTGTTCGCGGACGAGGAAGATGCCGCGTCCGCCGCCGCCGCCTTCGGCTTTCAACATGATGGGAAGAGTGATTTCTTCGACTACCTTGCGGGCGCCTGGAATGTCGACGGCCCCGTCAGAACCGGGGACAACAGGAATGCCAAGTTTTTTAGCCAGCTTGCGAACCTGCACCTTGTTGCCAAGCAGGTTCATGGATTCAGCCCTGGAGCCGATGAAGATGATACCGGCTTCCTCGCATTTCTGGGGAAAACGTTCGTCTTCGGAGGCGAAACCCCACCCGGGATGGATGGCGATGATGCCGCGTTGCTTGGCCTTCGCGATGATGAGGTCGAGATCAAGATAAGCTCGCGGATCTGAGCCGAGCAGAAGCAGTTCCTGTGCAGACGACGCGGCCGGAGCGGCCTTGTCTATATCCGTGGCGGTCATGACCGGAACTGCTGCAAAGCGTTCGCGAATGGCCCGGCAGATACGGCGGGCTGGAATGCCACGGTTGGCTACGAGAATAGGTTTACCCCGGACTTCGTCCAACACCTCTTCAAACGTTTTGGCGGCCATGCATTTAACCTTATTGAAAAAAGTTAAGGGAAAACATCCCTCTCGGGAACGGAGACTCCGCATGTGTCCGTTTCGGACGATGCCGTCTGAGCGGTCTGCGGCAAGAAGATGGAAAGCTAGCGAAGACTTCCGGAAAGAAAACTCGCGCAGCCATAAGGGCCGCGCAGACGTAATCCGCCGGCTTCATCCAGTCCTTCCAGAATTCCCTCGTGGCGTTCCTTATCTCCGGGACCGTCCACGAGCAGAACCGGCTGTCCGAGAAACGCGAGGCGGCGTTCGGCCATACGACGCCATGCCTGTGGAATCTTGGACTCGATCTGATTGACGTAGCAGAAAAAGGTATGCCTCACAAGCCGTGTCCAGAAGTCCACAAGCGGAAGCCGTTTCCCTGAAGGATCTGTCGGCATGGGCAGGCAGCCGGCGGGCATGGCATGTCCGGCCCGCATTTCATCCGCGTGAGGGGCCGAAATAATATTCAGTCCGATACCTGCGACAAGGAGCGAAGCTTCCGAGGGAGAGTTCGGGACAGGCTGATGCAGCGGACGTTCTTCCAGCAGGATACCGCCAATCTTGTTCCAGTCGGAACAGCCTTCTTCAGGGCCGCGTACGAGGTCGTTGGGCCACTTTATGCGCACGGGGCAGCCAAGTTCCGCCAGCGCTTCGGCCAGAAGCCCGCCGATTGCCGGGGCGGCCGCTGTCTCCGTAAATGGAGGCAGGAAGGGAAGGCGCAGGGCAGCGTAGATATTGCCTGCGGGAGATGACCAGCTGCGTCCAAGCTGGCCCCGGCCCGTGGTCTGGTTCAGGACGAGCACGCTCCCCCAGATCGGCAGCATGCCGTGTACGCCCAGCGTCCGGGCCACATCCAGACTTGATGTAGCGGTTCCGCACAGATAGACTGGTGGAAAAGGTTGTTGAGAAAGGTTCGGAGATTCCTCAAGTTCAAGATAGGCGATGGGGTTGGGGCCGGGATCGGAAGGACGGACGAAGGCCCGTTTCTCCGCAAGGGCCGCAGGGCATAACGGCGATGAGGCAAGCTGTTCTGGAGACAGGGGAGCGGCCAGAAGCGGCCTGGCCCCCTCCCGATCATCAGGAACCCCTGAGTGAAGTAGGCGTATCATGCTGATAAACAAGACCCTCGAAACGTTGGCGCGGTGCAGCGCGTTACGGTCGGAGCTGAGTGGCGTGCCCGTTTATGTAGTGGGCGGAGCCGTACGCGACAGCCTTCTGGGAAAGACTCCCCGCGAATATGATTTTGCCTTTGCCGCGGATGCGGAAACCTTTCTACAGCGGAATCCTTCGGCCCGCAAGGTGGGAAGGAGCATTTCCGTCATTTTGTGGAATGGACAGGAATACATGCCGTTGGAAGGCTCTCTTGAGAAAGATCTGTGCCGGAGAGATCTGACCGTCAATGCGCTGGCCGTCGACGGTCGGGGCGAACTTTTCGCCCATCCAGAAGCTCTGGGCGACCTGAAGTCGCACGTGTTTCGACCCGCGTCCCCGGAGAGCTTCCTCCATGATCCGGTCCGGGTTTTTCGTCTCGCCCGGCTGAGCTGTGAATGGCCCGGCTTCCGGATTCATCCGGAAGCCGTCGTACAGATGCGCGACACGGCCGCAGCGGGTGCGCTGGAAGCCGTTCCGGCGGAACGGCTGGTCAGAGAATTTATGAAGGCTCTGGCCGCGCCGCGCCCCTCGCGCTGGCTGGAGGTACTGCGTGAAGGCGGCTGCCTCGCGCAGTGGTTTCCGGAACTGGAACAGGCCGCGTCCATTCCCGCCGGACCATCCCCCTTTCACTCCGGTTCCGTTTTTCAGCATACGCTTGAAACGATGGACGGGATGGCGGGAGATCCTCTGGGCGTATGGATGGCCCTGTGTCATGATCTTGGCAAAACCTGTACTCCGTCGGAAATGCTTCCACACCACTATGGACACGAACAGACCGGAGCGAAGCTCGCCGTCCGGCTTGCAGAGCGGCTGGGCATGCCGGCACGGTTTTGCGGAGCGGGGGAAACGGCCTCTCTGCTGCACATGAAGGCCGGCATTTATCCGGAACTGAGGTTCGGCACGCGTTGCGATCTGCTGATGAAGGTGCATGCTGCCGGACTCGACGAACCGTTCTGGCGACTGGTGGATACTGACGGCGGCAGACCGCTGATGGCTGCGGCCATGCGGGATCTCGAAATCATCCTCACTGTTTCCCTTCCGCAGCGCTGGAGAAACAGAGGAAGAGACTCGGGAAAAAAGCTGCGGGAATTGCGTTGCCAGGCTCTGGCAAATCATAAGGCAAGACTTTAAATATTGGTTGCGAAAAAACATGCCTTGGTCAAACTCATGAATAAAGATGCCATGATCCGTGTTGTAGTGGAGAGCGGCCGAGAACTGTTTTTGCCGCTGCCGGACGAGCAGGTTTCCTTGGCCCGGGCGATCTGGTTGTCCGGAGAGTTGTCCTCTCCTCCTCTTTGTTCCGGTCTGGGCCGCTGCGGGATGTGCCGGGTGCTGTTTCGTTCCGAACTCCCCGAGGCCTCGAGGGAGGAAGTGTCCATCCTGGGGGCTGACGCCGTGGCCCGAGGATGGCGGCTGGCCTGCCGGCATCCCGCAACGGCGGGAATGGAGGTCGAACTCCCGACGGAATCGGGGGAGGAGATGCCTTTTTCTTGCTGGAGCGGGGATATTCGGGGTGGAGAGTCGAATGCCTCCGTGGAAACGGAAAAGGGCGGGTCCTCCATACCCTCCCTTCTGTTGCTTGCCGTGGATCTGGGGACGACATCCATTCAGTGGCAGCTGTTTTCCCCTGAAGAAGGAAAGGGAGAGAAATGTCCCGCTGGAGTGCGAAAATTGGATCTGCGGGAGGAGACCGTTTTCCGTGTCCTGTCAGCCGGGCGTGTTCTGAATCCGCAGATGGGGGCGGGGAGCGACGTCATTTCCCGGGTCGCTGCCGCGCGGACTTCCGAAGGGCGGAAACGCTTGCGGGAACTCGTGCTGCGTCTGCTGCAAAGGGTGGTGCGCAACGCTTCTGGCCCCGTGAAGGAACTTTGTGTGGCGGGCAATACAGCCATGACCTCGATTTTGCTGGATGTCGATGTGGAGGGCCTGGCGGCTGCCCCGTACCGGCTGACGGAAAAAGGAGGGCGGGAAGTCGTGCTGCCCGGCCTGCCTCCCGTCTGGATTCCTCCCCAGCCCGCTCCTTTTGTAGGAGGAGATCTGAGCGCGGGGATGGCGACATTGCTGTTCGAACGCCGGGCGCCTTTTCCTTTCCTGCTTGCCGATCTGGGCACCAACGGCGAGTTCGTTCTGGCCCTTGACGAACGGGAATCGCTTGTGGCCAGTGTACCGCTTGGTCCTTCGCTGGAAGGAATCGGTTTGACGCATGGAAGCGTAGCCGGACCGGGCAGCGTTTCAGCCTTTCAGCTTGGCCCTCTGGGGCTTTCCTGCACTGTTCTGGGGGGAGGCAGACCTGAAAAGATTTGCGGAACAGGTTACCTTTCTCTGCTGGATGTCCTGCTGCGCTGCGGTTTCCTGACCCGAGAGGGAAAGCCTGCCGAGGCTCCGCCGACGCCTCTGGCCCGCAGGCTCGCAGGGACGCTTCAGCATGATGCTTCCGGAGTCTGGATATTGCCGCTAGAGGGTGGACTCGCGTTTTCAGGCACGGATGCTGAGGAACTGCTCAAGGTCAAGGCTGCCTTTTCTCTGGCTCTGGAAAGCCTGCTTAATGCGGCGGGTCTGCGGAGCGGCGACGTGGCCCGTTTCGTTCTCGGCGGCGCGCTGGGAGAAAAGGCTCCCGTAGATGCTTTGGAAAACCTTGGTTTTTTGCCGCAGGGAGCGGGGGGCAGAACCTTGGCAGCGGGAAATACCTCCCTGGCCGGAGCCGGATTGCTGTTGCGGCGGCCTGAACTGCGTGAGCGGCTCGTTGACTGGAGCGGACGCTGCCGAGTACTGGAACTTACGGAGCGGTCGGCATTTACGACTCACTACATGAGGCATATGGCATGGGGCTGGGCCTGACGGGAATCCGGTTTTCGTTTCTCATTCGGAAAGGTGGTTGCCGCGGCCATTTGGCAGGGGAGGCGGGGAGAGTGCGTTCGTTGCAACCCGTCTGGTTTTGTGGCATTGCATGAACGGCAGTCAGGCGTGAAGCGAACTCCACTTTACAGAGGATGGAAAAATGAAAGTACGTCTTATGTCCGATCTGGATCTGAAGGGCAAAACGGTTGTCTTCCGCGAAGATCTCAATGTCCCCGTCAAAGAGGGGCGCATCACCAGCGACAAGCGTATCCGGGCTGCAATCCCGTCGCTCAGAATGGCGCTGGACAAGGGTGCGGGGATTATCGTCCTGTCTCACCTCGGACGACCTGAGGAAGGCGTATTTTCCGAAGAGGCTTCTCTTGCCCCTGTAGCCGTGCGGCTTGAAGAGCTGCTGGGCATTCCGGTTCGGCTGGTCCGGGATTATCTGGATGGCGTGACCGTGCAGCCGGGCGAGTGTGTGCTGTGCGAAAACGTTCGTTTCCTCAAGGGTGAGAAAAAGAACAATGAGGAGCTGGCTCGCAAGCTGGCGGCTTTGGGCGATGTCTACGTCATGGATGCCTTTGCGACAGCGCATCGGGCTCAGGCCTCTACCGACGGCGCCATTCGTTTCGCCAAGGTGGCGTGCGCGGGTTTGCTCATGGCCGCGGAACTGGAAGCCGTGACCCGTATTCTGCATGCTCCGGCTCATCCTTTGCTGGCCATTATCGGCGGTTCCAAGGTATCCACCAAACTGGAGGTTCTTGAGAATCTTTCCAGGCGCGTAGATCAGCTCGTTGTCGGAGGCGGCATTGCCAACACATTCCTCAAGGCCGCCGGATATGAAATTGGAAAGTCGCTTTGCGAACCCGATCTCGTTGAGGCTGCCGGTCGGATCATGGCTGAAGCCAAGGTCAGAGGCGCGGAGATTCCGCTGCCTGTGGACGTAGTCGTCGGCCCCGCCTTTGATGAAAAGGCTTCCGCCACTGTATTGCCCGTAGACGGCGTCCGTCCGGACGACATGATCCTCGACATCGGTCCTGACACCGCTACCGCCTATGCCGCGCTCATCGCCAAAGCCGGCACCGTAGTCTGGAACGGTCCCGTGGGTGCATTCGAGATCGATCAGTTCGGCAAGGGGACGCAGGCCGTCGCTAGGGCAGCTGCCGAGACGACAGGGTATACGGTCACCGGAGGCGGCGACAGTATTGCCGCTCTGGAAAAATATGGCTATTCCGACAAAATCAACTATATTTCCACCGCCGGCGGGGCGTTCCTCGAAGTTCTGGAGGGTAAGACTCTTCCGGCCATTGCGGCGCTGGAGGCGCGTGCAGATTCGTGAACCGCTCATCACAACGACAGACATCAAAAAGGAACGCGGGGAACTCCGACAAGAGGGCCTCGCGTCCTTTGTCGCGTCCCGCAGACAATCGGCAGAACAGCCGGGACAGCCGGCATGAAGACAGAACCGGGCAAAGAGGGCCCGGTCCGCGAACCTCTTTTCTTCAGAGGCGACGTGAACGCGAGGGGGAGGAGAGAGAAGTCCGGCTCGCCAGCGGGCATCCGCTGTATTTGCCCCTGTTTATCTCTCCTGATTCCTTCGTGCGAAAGAGTTTGGAGATGCTGCCTCAGGCCCTGGACCGGGTCATGCCGCTTTCCCGTGCTCACCGGGCCGGGTTGCCCGATGCCATACAGGAACTTTCTGCGCTTCTGACCTTCGAGCGCAGCGGACTGGGCCGCTCCTACTGGAGTGCGCCGCGTTTTGTTTCCGCCTATCTGCGCTATTTCTTGCCCTGGAATCTGGTCCGTCTGTCTCGTCTGCTGCCGGGACTGGAGCTGCCGGTTCCCGCTGTTCCCGAAGAGGACGGCGGAATGCCGCATGTCGTCGACCTCGGCAGCGGTCCGTTGACCCTGCCGCTGGCCCTGTGGATTTCCCGGCCTGACTGGCGTTCTGTTCCGCTGGAACTTGTCTGCGTGGACACCGTTCCCCGTCCCATGGAGCTGGGACGCAGTCTCCTTGAGGCCATGGCCTCCCTGTGCGGAGAAGACCTGCGCTGGAATATCAGACTGGTGCGTTCTCCGCTCCTGCGTTCGTTTCGGGAATTGCGGAAACGTCCGTTGCTGCTCATGGCTGGGAACGTGCTGAATGAGCTCAGAGACAAGACCGGGAGTCTTGATGAGAGAATGGCCGAACTGGCCATGCTGACGAGCCGATCACTGGAGCCAGCCGGAGCGGCTTTGTTCGTCGAGCCGGGAACCCGGCTTGGGGGAACTCTTGTCTCCACGCTGCGTGAAGCTGCGCTTGAGGAGAACATGACGCCTGCAGCTCCCTGTCCCCATGCGGAATCGTGTCCGATGCTGGAGCGGGGCAATCGGCGCTGGTGTCATGTCGTTCAGGATGCCGGAGGTCCTGTCTGGCTGACGGAGCTGGCGCGGAAATCTGGCTTGTCCAAGGACAGTCTGAGCCTTTCGTTTATTCTTCTTCGCCAGTCCGGGGTAACCCGGACGGCTGCGTTCCCGGAAGGGGCCGAGCACGATCTTGCGGCCCGCGTCGTATCCGATGCTTTTCCCGTTCCCGGCATGGGGCATGCCCGCTATGCATGTTCGGAGGACGGATTCGCCATTTTGCCCGCCGCCGGAGAAATTCCGTCCGGGGCGCTTGTGGCGTGCCGTCGTCCCGACGCGCCACGCAAGGATGTCAAATCAGGGGCGCTGGAATTGCACTGGCGGCCGCGCCCTCAGAAACAGTAATCATCAGGAGTTTGTCATGTCCAAGATCATCACCCGGTTTGCTCCCAGTCCGACCGGGCATCTGCATATCGGCGGCGCACGCACGGCGCTTTTCTGCTGGCTTCTTGCACGGCATTTCGGTGGCGAGTTCCGGCTTCGGATTGAGGATACGGATACCGAACGTTCGAAGCAGGAGTACACGGACTCCATCCTGGCCTCCATGCGCTGGCTTGGGCTGGACTGGGACGGAGAGCTGACCTATCAGACGCAGCGCACCGCACTGTATAACGCCGCTGTGGACCGACTCCTGGAAACAGGCCATGCCTACTGGTGCTCCTGTTCCGCCGAGGATGTGGAAGCCATGCGCGAGGCCGCGCGGGCCAAGGGGCAGAAACCCCGTTATGATGGCCGGTGCCGGGATAGACATCTGGAAGCGGCTCCCGGTCGGGTTGTGCGTCTCAGGGTGCCTTCCGAGGGGAGAATTTCCTTCAATGATATGGTGAAGGGTCCCATTTCCGTAGACGTTTCCGAACTTGACGATATGGTGCTGCGTCGCAGTGATGGGATGCCCACGTATAATATGGCCGTGGTCGTGGATGACCATGACATGGGTATTACGCATGTCATTCGCGGGGACGATCACGTTTCCAACACCCCGAAGCAGATTCTTCTTTATCAGGCTCTGGGCTGGGAACTGCCGACTTTCGGTCATGTGCCCATGATTCTTGGCTCTGATCGGCAGAAATTGTCCAAACGGCACGGCGCACGGGCCGTTGTTGAATACCAGGACGATGGGCTGTTGCCTCAGGCTCTGGTGAACTGTCTGGTGCGTCTGGGATGGTCGCATGGAGATCAGGAACTTTTTTCCATGCAGGAACTGGTCGATCTGTTCGACGGCAAGAATCTCAACAGTTCGGCGGCTGCTTTTGACCCCGCCAAACTGCAATGGCTCAACGCGCACTATCTGCGTGAAACGTCCACCGAAGAGCTTGCGCGGCTCGTCCTGCCGTTCGTCGCCCGGGAAGGCTTCAGCGTAACGGCCGAACGGCTGATTCCCATGGTCCCCCTGTATCGGGAGCGGGCCAAGAATCTTATCGAACTTGCCAGAGGCTTTGCCATGTTGCTGACCCCCGCCTCCGGGCTGGTCTATGACCCCACCGCCGTAGCCAAGGCCCTGACCGAGGACGGACGCACCTATGTGCGGGGTCTGCGCGAAGCCCTGGCCGGGTTGACTGTTTTCGACAACGCGGCCGTGGATCAGGCCATGCACGATTATGTGGAAGGCAATGGATTGAAGTTCAAGCAGGTGGCTCAGCCCTGGCGGGTGGCTCTGACAGGTTCTACAGTCGGTCCCGGCCTTTCCGAAGCCATGACGGTTCTGGGCAAGGAGGAAACTCTGGCCCGGCTGGACAGGGCCTTGACTCTGTAGCTTCGCATCACTGCGGCATGGCGACGCCCCGTGCTCCGGAATTTCCGGAACCGGGGCGTTCTGCGTGCTGTTTCAACTGGCCTGCAAACCCAGATGAAACAGGTCTGTTGCGATTTTATGCCGCGGAACGATACGTTTTTTCTTGTATTTCTGGCTGGAGAAGGGGCATCGCAGTTCCACCAGAAAAAATTCAATATTGATGGAACTGAGGGCTTCAGATGGCTGGGAAACATGTCCTCAGGACGTCATTGTTGCCCCATGTCCGAAAAAGAGTTCCTTCTGCTGATTCTGCAGTGGCTTCCTTACTGCCCGAGAGGATTTTTGAAGGCCCCGGAATTGATGAGCAGACGTTTGAAGAGCTGCATGCTCCGACTGAGAGCCTTGTTTCGGTGATGGACACAGATGGCAGTGGCTGTTTTTCTGGGCATTGTTGCTGAAATTTCGATCAGTGTTCCTGCCCGAAGCTCCGGGAGCACCGCGAAACGGGGAAGAAAGGAAACGCCCAGATTACTGGCGACGCTTTTCTTGATCGCTTCCACACTCCATAGCTCAATGGTGTTGCGAAGCAGAATATTTTTGTTTTTCAGATAATCTTCCATGAGTTCCCGATAAATGCTGCGCGGCTCGTTGATGACGAACGCTATGTCCTTTTTCTGATTTGGAGTTTCGAAGTCATGAAATTCCTCGGACAGATGGGGAGAAGAGACAAGAACGCCCCGGAACTCGCACAGGGGGATAGTCTCCAGTGTATCCGGATGCTTTCCCACATCGTAATAAACCCCCATATCCAGGTCGCCGGAGAGTATCCTGTCTCTGATATCGTGGCAGTTCATGCTGTACAGAGCCAGTTTGACTTTTGGTGCCTGCTGCACAAAATCCTTGAGAACGGGTTGGATCCTGTAGGAAAGCAGAGATTCAGCCACGGCGATGCGCAACTCGCCGGCAAGTTCTTTCATCCCCTTGCCGTACATGCTGATTTCCTGCATTGCCTGCACGATGGTGTCAATATGCGGAAGAATATCCCGTCCGGCCTGTGTGAGAACCATGCGGCGACCTATTCTTTCAAAAAGCTGCAGGGAAAGTTCGTGTTCCAGCTGGCGAATCTGAAAGGTTACAGTGGATTGCGAACAGTTGAGACGTCTGGCCGCCTTTTGGAAACTGCCTTCAGACAAAATTGTTTTTATGGTCACAATACTGCGTAAGTCCATAAGATCTCCAATATATCGAAAAAATAAAAATAAAAAATCAATTCTTTTTGTTTTTCTGAAGTATTTATTTAGCCTAAAGTGTCTCCTTGGAAAAGCTTTTTCCCAAGAACGAAAAACAAGGAGACTCCGATGTCCGGCGCAGTATTTTCAGCTTTTTTGGCGTTTACATTGATCACTGCATTTACTCCAGGTCCCAACAATATTCTGGCCATGAGCGCAGGAATGCGCCATGGCTTTCGGGGAAGTATTCCCATCGTTTCGGGAATCTGCGCCGGTTTTTTCTCTGTCATGCTCCTGTGCTGCGTTGCCGTCTTCTCGCTTTCGGCATTTTCAAAACATTTCATTGCAGGAATGAACTGGGTAGGCTGTCTGTATATTCTGTGGCTGGCTTGGAAAGTAACTTTTGCCAATCCAGTAGATGGGAGGACGGCTGAAACGCAAATGGGGTTTGCAAGCGGCTTTGTCCTGCAGTTTGTGAATATCAAAATTATTATTTATGGAATAACCGCTCTTTCAAGTTTTATTTTGCCATATTACGACTCCCGCTTCATGATCTTGGGATTTGCGGCGTTGTTGACCCTGATCGGGAGTGCGGGCGTTTTGATCTGGGCACTGGCCGGCTCCGCATTGCAGCGTTTTTTCTGTAGCCATGCACGAATCATCAATGCCGTCATGGGGATTATGCTGCTTGCCTGCGCTCTGGCTCTGGTCTGCTGACCGGGCAGTCTCTTCCATCCGGTCAGGCTGCGCATGCAGGCGGTGAACGGTATTGGGGATCGAAATGGATGTACGGAAATATTCGGGGCGGAAAAGCGGGAAAAAGGGAAGACCGGTTTCGGGGAAAGCCTTTCTGAACTCTGCAGACTGTACATCATCCTTTTCGGCGGATCCGCAGGGATAAATTCGGTTGAAGTCGCCGGACAGAACTGGGATTCCATGATTCTGCCCGGCAATCGGGCGACCTCTGACCGATAAAGCTCATGCCACTCCGCGCTTGAACCTATACGGATAGAACGCCCCTGCGGTCTGTTCTGACTCCAAAAAGTCCTGTCTTACAGTATGCGCATATTTTCCTGTGTGCCGCGGGGCATGTCTTACAGCGAGGAGACGAATTGGCGGGCTGTTCAGGATTCCGGTTTGTCCTCGCGGGTGAACATCCGCCACATGACCCCGTCGGGGGTACGTTCGGGAAGTACCCGGAGGATGGGAATGTCTCGCCAGATATAAACCATAGACTGGTCAGGATAGACCTCACATTGCATGCCTTGCATGATGACGTGCGGAGCGAGTGTGTCAGGATCTTCGCCCAGTTCGAGCAATTGCTCGCGGAGGAGTTCTTCCACGCGGGCGGCCACGCCTTTGTCTGTGGGGAGGGATGCCGTCATTGTGCTGCCTTTGAAGTTATCGGGTTATGCCTGAATCTGGCGGCCTGTGCGGGAAACAGGATAGAGCCTCATGCGGGCCAGCGCAACCCGTGTTCAGGAGCGGCGGAAAAGTTTTTTTCGAAAAGAACAAAAAAATGCTTGACGGAACCGGCCAAGGTGCGTAGACACATTTCTCGCATCACAGGCGCGTAGCTCAGGTGGCAGAGCACTTCCTTGACACGGAAGGGGTCAGCAGTTCAAGTCTGCTCGTGCCTACCATATCGACTCCGAGCAGGGAGGGAGGTTTACCTTCCTCCCTGCTTCTTTTTTGATTGTTGCTTCCGGACATACAACATGCTCGTTCCGGACAGGGAAGAAGGTGTATTATGCAAGTTTCAGTGGAAGGAAAGCTGGTTGATGTCGCTGCCGGGGCTTCCTGCGCGGACGTTCTGAAGGCAGGGCTGAGTGGAAAGCGGTTCAAGACCGTTCTCGCCTGCAAGGTCGGGGATACTCTTCTCGACCTGAGCGCTCCCGTGGCCGAGGGGACTACCGAGCTGACTCCCGTGACTGCTGAAACTGCGGAAGGTCTTGCTCTGCTGCGGCATTCGGCCGCGCACGTTATGGCTGCGGCCGTAAAGAAGCTGTTTCCTGCGGCCAAGGTGACCATCGGCCCCTCCATCGAAAACGGTTTTTATTACGACTTCGATGTCGAAACGCCGTTCACGCCTGAGAATTTTTCGGCCATTGAAGCCGAAATGCAGCGTATTGTGGATGCTGCGGTTCCCTTTGAGCGCATGGACATTTCCAAGGCGGATGCTGTTCGGCTGTTTGCCGACAAGGGCGAAACCTACAAGGTAGAACTGGTCGAAGGTCTGGAAGACGGGAGCATTACCCTGTATCGCAATGGGGATTTCGTCGATCTGTGTCGTGGCCCGCATATTCCGAATACAAGTTTCGTCAAGGCGTTCAAGCTGTTGTCCGTGGCCGGAGCCTACTGGCGTGGAGATGAGAAGAACCGGATGCTGTCGCGTATTTACGCTACGGCTTTCGCCGATGCCAAGGATCTGAAGGCGTATCTGAACCGTCTGGAAGAAGCCAGGCGCCGGGACCACCGCAAGCTCGGACGAGAACTCGAACTTTTCGATTTTCATGAAGATGTGGCCCCGGGCATGTCTTTCTGGCTGCCCAAGGGGATGCTGCTGCGTACCATTCTTGAAGATTTTCTGGTGAAGGAACATCTCAAGCGAAACTATGAGCTGGTTCGCGGACCGCAGATTTTGCGTCGTGAACTGTGGGAGCGCTCCGGGCATTATGCCAATTATCGTGAAAACATGTACTTCACGGAGATTGAAAAGGACGTTTACGGCATCAAGCCTATGAACTGCGTTGCCCACATGCTCATTTACAATACGCATCTGCGCAGCTATCGTGAACTCCCCAAGAGGTTTTTTGAGCTTGGAGTCGTGCATCGCCATGAAAAGTCAGGTGTTCTGCATGGCTTGCTGCGTGTACGCCAGTTCACGCAGGATGATGCGCACATTATTTGCGCGCCCGAGCAACTGGAAGACGAAATTATTGGCGTCATCACTCTGGTCCGTGACCTTATGGCTCTGTTTGGCTTCGAATACCGTGTGGTTATTTCGACAAGGCCCGAGAAGGCCATCGGGTCCGACGAGGCATGGGATCGCGCGACGGATGCGCTCATCAAGGCTGTTGAGCGGGCCGGTCTGGCATATACCATCAATGCCGGGGACGGCGCATTCTATGGTCCGAAGATTGATGTGAAGGTGACGGATGCCATCGGGCGTGAATGGCAGCTTTCGACCATTCAGTGCGATTTTACCTTGCCGGAACGCTTTGAACTCGAGTATGTGGGGCAAGACGGCGAACGCCATCGCCCGGTAATGGTGCATCGCGCCATTCTCGGGTCTCTGGAGCGTTTTATCGGCGTGCTCACGGAGCATTACGCCGGGGCTTTCCCCACTTGGCTTGCTCCTGTTCAAGCCCGGATACTGACTGTTACCGACGCACAGAATGTCTTTGCCGAAGAGGCATGTGCCCTTCTTAAGGCTGAGGGCATTCGTGCGGAAGTTGATACGCGCAACGAAAAACTGGGATTCAAGGTGCGCGAGGCGCAACTGGCCAAAATTCCCTATATTCTCGTTATCGGGGATAAGGAACTGGAGGCGCGCAGCGTGAATGTTCGTCTCCGTACCGGTGAAAATCTCGGAGTCAAGACCCTTGAGGAATTGTCCGGTATCATCGCCGAGGATTGCGCGGAACCGTTCAAACGTGGAGGGATGAGCTATCGCTTCTCTTAATGCCAAGCCCCGCCGGGACATGCCCCAGGATGGGGTACGCCGGAATGAAATGATTCGTGCCCGTGAATTGCGGGTAATCGGCCCGGACAGCGAACAACTCGGGATTCTGGGACGGAACGAAGCTCTTGCTCTGGCCAAGGAGCACGGACTTGATCTTGTCGAAGTGGCAGCCAATGCCGAGCCGCCGGTTTGCCGTATCATGGATTACGGCAAGTTCAAGTACGAAGCGCAGAAAAAGAAGCAAGAGGCCAAGAAGCGTCAGACTGTAGTGCAGATCAAGGAAATCAAGGTTCGTCCGAAAACGGATGATCATGACTTTGAAACCAAGGTTCGGCACATCAGACGTTTTCTCGAAGACGGAGATCGGGTCAAGGTTACCGTGTTTTTCCGTGGGCGCGAAATCGTGCACAAGGATCGCGGGGTCGCCATTCTCGAGCGTGTTATTGCGGATACCAAGGACGTGAGCAAGGTGGAGCAGGAGCCGAGAGCCGAAGGGCGTACTCTGCAGATGTTGTTGACCCCGGTTTCCCGCAAGAGCGGGCCTGTGGAGAGTTCTGCTCAGGAATAAAAGGCGGTGCGGAAATCGGATCGCCGTAAGGCTTGCCAGCCGCATCGAAATAGGCCATTATCCGCGCTGTCCAAAACAGTGCGCAGGGGTGTCGTGCCCCCTTCGATATTTTCGTGAGATCGATCCAGCAGTCAGGAGTTGACCATGCCCAAGATCAAGACCAGACGTTGCGCCGCCAAGCGGTTTTCCACCACCGGCACCGGCAAGTTCAAGCGTCGTCGCCAGAATCTGCGTCACATCCTCACCAAGAAGGACGCCAAGCGCAAGATGCGCCTGGGTCAGGGAACCCTTGTGGATTCCACCAACGTGAAGGCTGTACGCCGGATGATGCCCTACGCCTAGTGCGTAGTTTTCCTATTTTTGAATCAGCGCTCGGCTGGCATGATCTCCGCCTCGCCGGGCCAATGCATCGGAGGTAATTTCCATGCGTGTGAAGAGAGGTCTTGCTGCCCATCGTCGGCACAAGAAATATCTGGATATGGCCAAGGGCTTCCGTGGAGGCCATCGCCGTTTGTACCGCTCCGCTCGTGAAGCCGTTGAACGTTCGCTCGTCTATGCCTATACCGGTCGCAAGCTGCGTAAGCGTGAATTCCGCAAGCTGTGGATTTTGCGCATCAATGCTGGTGCCCGTGAAAACGGCTTGTCCTATTCCAAGTTCATGTTCGGCCTGACGCAGGCCGGAGTCGCTCTGAACCGCAAGGTTCTGGCCGATCTCGCCGTTCGTCAGAAGGAAGATTTCGCGAAGCTGGTCGAGCTGGCCAAGTCCAAGCTCGCCTAGATTCATCTTTCCGAGCATCAGCTAGCAATTCAGGAATCAAGGCGGAAGCCGGACACGACCTGACTTCCGCATTCTCAGTATATGAAAGGTCGATGACTGGACCTTCTCACGAATTCTTCCGATCCAGAAGAGATCGGGCGGGCCGTGAACTTCCTACGGGAGGTTCACGGCTTTTTTGCTGAATGATGCTGCTGAGGAAAGTACGTCCTGACTCCGGGGATCGTGTCCATATGCAAGCGGGGATGGCTGTTGCTTCAATGGATACTTTCATAGGATGCATTGTGGACTTTCACACCATTTTCGGAGCTGTACCGATTTTTGGGATAATACCGTATGCGACTGTATATTTTTCTGCCTCTGTGAAAATTGTGCGCTATTTGCTCATGGCGTTCAGGGTGAAAATCTATGGCTGTTTTTCAGTTTTCTGGGATTCATCGGCGCCTGTGCGGAGATCCTTGTCAGGTTTTAAAAAAAGGTTTTCAGATAGCTGCCGGATTTGCCGTACCGTTCTGAATCGGTAAACAGGCGTCCCATATCTGGTGTTTTGAGTTGCAAACGAGAAACTGGACGTTGCCGGCGGATGATGAGCAGGATCCGATCAGGGATAGAGTGAGTGGTTATGGGGGAAAAGAGTCATGCCGATGGCGGATTTACAAGGTCATGGCGATATGCTAGAGATTGAAGCGTTACTTCAAATTGGTGGGATTACAGTAGGATTTTTTATAAAGTGTTAAACATTCAAGTTGGTTGCCACTGATGGATCTTCTTACGGAACTTGAAGGCCTGATTCCGGAACTCGAGCAGGGTCTGGGTCAGGCTTCTTCATTGCAGGAAATGGAAGCGCTGCGGGTGGATTTCCTTGGGCGCAAGGGGCGCATTGCCCGGATCATGGCGCATCTTCCCGAGCTGGAGCCTGCTCAGCGGCCGTTGCTGGGACAGGCTGCCAACCGCGTCAAGGAAAGTCTGACGGCATTGTTTGAAGCCAAAAAGACTGCTCTTGACGCCGCTGCCGAAGCCGCCGCTCTGGCCCGCTTCGATGCGGGGATGCCCGGACGCCTTCCCTGGCAGGGATCGTTGCATCCGGTCACGCTTGTAACGAATGAAATCTGCGGCATCTTCGCCGGACTTGGGTACGATATCGTCTCCGGACCCGAAGTGGAAACCGATTATTATTGTTTTGAGGCACTGAATATTCCGCCGGAGCATCCTGCGCGGGATATGCAGGATACTCTGTATGTTTCCGACGGCATCGTTTTGCGGACGCATACCTCGCCGCTGCAGGTCCGCACCATGCTCAAGCAAAAACCGCCTGTGGCCGTCATTGCGCCAGGGCGCGTCTACCGCCGGGATTCCGATATCACCCATACGCCCATGTTCCATCAGGTAGAAGGGCTGCTTGTGGACAAACATGTTACCATGGCGGATTTGCGGGGTACGCTGACCGCGTTCATGCGTTCGGTATTTGGTTCTGATACGAAAATTCGTTTTCGTCCCAGCTTTTTCCCCTTCACGGAGCCGAGTGCAGAGGCCGATATTTCCTGTTGCATGTGCGGCGGGAAAGGGCATGCAGACGGTTCCACCTGCCGTGTATGCAAGGGGACGGGCTGGCTTGAGATTCTTGGATGCGGCATGGTCGATCCTGAAGTTTTCAAGGCAGTCGGCTATGATCCGGAGGAGTATACCGGATTTGCCTTCGGGCTCGGCGTCGAGCGCATTGCCATGCTCAAGTACGGCATTGGCGATCTGCGGATGTTCTTTGAAAACGACGTACGGTTTCTGCGCCAGTTCGCCTGATGCCGTCGTCCTGCGTTGCCGCAGGGGACATGTTTTTCTGATGCGATGAAATCCCAGAGAGGGACTGTTAATGCTTTTAAGTTTGAAATGGTTGCGTGAATTTGTGCCGCTGGAGGCCGAAGCGCATGAGATCGGCGATCGGCTGACGATGCTGGGGCTGGAACTTGAGGATATTCTGCATCCTTTCGAGGCCATCCGGCCTATCGTCGTCGGCCATGTGCTTACCAAGGAAAAACATGCGGAATCGGATCATCTGTCCGTATGTACTGTGGACGCAGGGCAAGGAGAGCCTCTGACCATTGTCTGTGGTGCGCCCAATGTAGCGGCGGGACAGAAAGTTCCCGTTGCTCTGGTTGGTACGACCATGCCCGACGGACTTGTCATCAAGAAAGCCAAGCTGCGCGGCGTGCCTTCTTTCGGCATGATCTGCTCGGAGCGGGAACTTGGTCTGAGCGACGATCATAGCGGCATCATGGTGTTGCCTGAAACGTTCCAGGTTGGCCGTCCTCTGGTGGATGAGCTGGATCTGGATACTGAAGTGCTCGAGATCGGCATTACGCCCAATCGGGCGGACTGCCTGTCCGTGCTCGGGCTGGCGCGCGAAGCCGCCCTTGCCTTCAAGCTGCCGCTGACTCTGCCCCGGGTAGAGCTGGAAGAGCAGGGAGAAGACTGGACAAGGGATATGGAGATTCGCATCCCCCAGCCGGAACAGTGCCCCCTGTATCAGCTCCGGCTGGTTGAGGGCGTCACGATCAAGCCTTCGCCCATGCATATCCGACACCGCCTGCACGCTGTGGGCATTCGTCCCATTTCCAATATCGTGGACGTGACCAATTATATCTTGATGGAAGTCGGTCAGCCTCTGCATGCCTTTGATCGGGATAAACTGGCGGGCGGCCGCATGGAAGTTTCCCTCGCCCGGGAAGGCGAACGGATCGTCACGCTTGATGGTCAGGAACGCGTCCTGACCCCCGCCGATCTTCTGATCCGCGACGGGGAAAAACCTGTGGCTCTGGCCGGTGTCATGGGTGGACTGGAGACGGAAATTACCGATGTCAGTCGCAATGTGCTGCTTGAAAGCGCCGTTTTCCGTCCGGGAACCATTCGCAAGACCGCACGGCGGCTGGCACTGTCCAGCGAAGCGTCCTATCGCTTCGAGCGCGGTGTGGATCAGATTGGATCCGAATACGCCGTCAATCGGGCAGCCGCGTTGATGACGGCTCTTGGAGGCGGTATCGTGCGGCGCGGCATCTGTCGTCAGGAACCCCGGCCCTGGACAGCCCCCGTGGTTCCGTTCCGTACGGAACGGGCATCTGCATTGTTGGGCATGTCGGTCGAGGCGGATTTCTGCGAGGATACCTTCACCCGTCTGGGATGCTCCGTGGACAAGACGGACGACGCTCGCTGGAGGGTAACGCCTCCGAGCTGGCGGCAGGACCTGACTCGTGAGGCCGATCTTGTCGAGGAAGCTGCCCGGGTGCAGGGCATGGACACCATTCCGGAAACGCTGCCCAGCGTACGACGTCCTCTGGAGCGCTTCGGACTTCCCGAATCCCGTTTTTCCTTCCTGACCCGTCTGAAGCTCTGGGCTGGAGGACTCGGGCTGAACGAGGCTGAAAATTACAGCTTCGTCGGACACAAGGATCTGGATCTGCTCGGACTTCCCCGGGAAGGCCGTATCGACATCATCAATCCCCTGACCGAAGAACAGAATGTGCTGCGCACCGAGCTTGCCCCCAGCCTGCTCCAGAACGTGCGCCACAATATCGCGCACGGCAACTCCGGCGTTCGGCTGTTTGAGATCGCCAACGTGTTCACGGCGGACCCCGAGGCCCAGACGACCGCCTGCGAGCGTGCCAGATTGGGTGTGGTTTTCTACGGTTCCTTGTATGATGCGGCCTGGCCGCAGCCGGAAACGGACGCCGGATATGCCGACGTGCGCGGGATCGTAGAGAGGGTCGCTGGCTTCCTCCATCTTGATGCCCCGATCTTTGTGTCTGGCGGCGAGCATCCTTTCCTGGCGCCCTGCGTGCGTGTGCTGGTGGGAGGGCGCGACGTGGGCGTCATCGGTCAGCTGCGGAGTCAGCTGGCGGACTCCTATCATGCTCGCAAGCCCATCTGGCTCGCGGAGCTGGATCTGGAAACGCTGTGGGAACTGCATCGGGATGCCCGGATCGTGTTCAGGAATCTTCCCGTGTATCCGCCGGCTCTGCGCGACATGACGGTCATCGCCCCTGAGGGAATGTCGGTTTCGACGATTGAAGAAGCCATCGGCGCGATGCGTATTGGCATCCTTGAACGGGTGGAACTCATCGATCTTTATGAGCCGCAGGATACGAATGAGCGAAATCTGACCTTCCGGTTGACATTCCGCCGTGCCGATCGCACTCTTAAAGATACTGAAGTGGACAAGGAACGGGAAAAGCTCGCCCGACTGCTGGTGCAGCAGCTCGGCGTCAGAATCTGACGCCATTCCCGCCGTACGGTCCCGATCTGTTACGGGGGAGCTTCCCCCTGATCGTGGAATGAAATATGACGGAACGGACATACCGCATAGGTGAAGCCGCACGGCTTCTTGATCTGGAAGGCTATGTTCTGCGCTTCTGGGAGACGGAATTCGCGCAGCTTCGGCCTATGCGGACCGCCAAGGGGCAACGTCTCTATTCGGAAGCGGATATCGCACTGCTGCGGCGTATCCGCTTCCTCTTGCACGAGCAGGGCATGACCATTGAAGGAGCTCGCCGAGTTCTGGAAGAAAGCTCTTCCGAAGGATATTCTTCAGCTGTTCCTTCACGGGAACAGGGACCCTGGCGAGAGCTTCTGAAGCAGGTAGAGGAAGAACTTGAGGCCGTACGACTTTTGCTCGGCCCGCGTTCCTGAGTCCCGACTCCGGCATTGTTAGTTCGAGGAATTTTTCCGTATCGGCTGTTTCTGCGCGGGCCTTGCTGCACGCGTCCATTTTTCCGAATCAATACAGGTTGGTTATGCAACTTTCTCCTTCTCTTCTGTCTGCGGATATGGGCAATCTGGCGGCTGAACTTGCGGCGCTTGAGGCTGCCGGCCTTCGCTGGGTTCACTGGGACGTCATGGACGGCAGGTTTGTACCCAACATCACCTTCGGGCAGCATGTCATCCGACAGATGCGCGCGAAAAGCGGGCTTTTTTTTGACGTTCATCTCATGATCAAGGAGCCTGAGAGATACCTTGACACCTTTCGGGAAGCGGGAGCGGACATGCTTGTGGTGCATGCCGAAGCGACCGTCCATCTGCAGAGAACCCTTGCCGAGATCCGACGTCTCGGCATGAAGGCAGGAGTGGCTTTGAATCCCTCCACCCCTCTTGCCGCGGTGGAGTATGTTCTCGACGACGCAGACATGATTTTGCTCATGAGTGTGAATCCGGGATTCGGCGGCCAGAAGTTCATTCCTGTCACCTATGAGAAAATCAGGCGTCTGCGCCGGATGCTTGAGGAGCGCGGTCTTAACGCCGATATACAGATTGACGGAGGGGTTACGCCCGACAATGCGGGCGATCTCGTACGAGCTGGCGCAACTGTGCTTGTTTCTGGATCTTCCTTTTTCTCTTGTCCCCCATATGAATCCCGTCGCCTGCTGTTTGAGCGCAAGGCGAATGAGGCCCTTTCTCTGACTCTGTAGCCGACAGGAGGTTTGTCGTGCGTACTCGCAAGGAACTGGCCGACGCTTTGCGCGTCCTGGCCATGGATGCTGTAGACAAGGCCAAGTCCGGCCACCCGGGAGCCCCTATGGGCATGGCCGATATGGCCGAAGCTCTGTGGCGCGGCCCGTTGCGCCATAATCCTGCCAATCCCGCGTGGGCGGATCGGGACAGATTCGTACTTTCCAATGGACATGCGTCCATGCTGTTGTACGGTCTGCTGCATCTGACCGGATACGATTTGTCCATGGACGATATCCGCAATTTTCGGCAGCTCGATTCGCGTACTCCCGGGCATCCGGAGTATGGGGTGACTCCCGGTGTGGAAACCACGACCGGGCCGCTGGGGCAGGGACTCGCCACGGCCGTGGGCATGGCGCTTGCCGAACGTTTGCTTGCCGCCGCATTCAACCGGGACGGCTTTCCTGTCGTCAATCACTGGACCTACGTATTTGCCGGAGACGGCTGCCTTATGGAAGGTCTGTCGCAGGAGGCCTGCTCTCTGGCAGGGACGCTGGGACTCGGCAAGCTCATCGTGCTGTACGACGATAACGGTATTTCCATCGACGGAAAGGTGTCCCAGTGGTTTGCCGATGATACGCCTGCCCGTTTCGAGGCCTGCGGCTGGCATGTCATCCGCGGTGTTGACGGGCAGAACGCCGGCATGCTTGATGCGGCGTTGACCCTTGCCAGAGCGCAGACGGAAAAGCCCACGTTGATCTGCTGCCGGACTGTCATTGGCTATGGTTCTCCGCACAAGGCCGGGACCGCCTCCTGCCACGGTTCCCCCATGGGACCTGAGGAAAATGCCGAGACGCGCAAGGCGCTCGGCTGGACCGCAGCGCCTTTCGAGATGCCGCAGGATGTAAGAGATGCGTGGGACTGTCGCGCCCGAGGTGCGGAACTTGAGGCTGAATGGAACACTCTGTTCGCCGCCTATCGTGCGGTCTACCCCGAGCTGGCGACCGAGTTCGAGCGTCGGATGAGCGGGACGCTTCCGGAAAACTGGGAGGCCGTTGCGGACGCCGCCATAGCCGGATTCGATGCGGATAAGCCCAAGCTGGCTACCCGAGTGGCCAATCAGAAAGTTCTGGATGTATTGGCCCCCGAACTGCCCGAGCTGTTCGGCGGGTCGGCGGACCTGACCGGTTCAGTAGGGACTTGGCATAAGGAGGCTGTGCGCATTGCTCACGACAGCTTCGAGGGAAACTATCTTTCCTATGGCGTGCGTGAGTTCGGCATGGGGGCGGTCATGAATGGTCTGGCCCTGCATGGCGGTTTCATTCCTTATGGGGGAACGTTCCTTGTCTTTTCTGATTATGCCCGCAATGCCATCCGTCTGTCTGCCCTG
Source organism: Pseudomonadota bacterium (assembly GCA_023403845.1). Lineage (GTDB taxonomy): Bacteria > Desulfobacterota > Desulfovibrionia > Desulfovibrionales > Desulfovibrionaceae > Bilophila. The sequence continues at coordinate 10,197 of JAEYDL010000039.1, read as the reverse complement.
ATGCGGCAGCGTCTTGTCTGGGTGCTGACCCATGACTCCATCGGTGTGGGCGAGGATGGACCGACACATCAGCCGGTGGAGCATGTCGCCAGTTTGCGTCTGATTCCCGATTTGGTGGTCTGGCGTCCCTGTGACGCCGTGGAAACGGCCGTGGCCTGGAAATGCGCTCTCAAGGCGCAGCTTCCCTCCTGCATGGTTTTGACCCGGCAGGGGCTGACTCCTCAGGTCAGGACGGGCGATCAGATCTCCGATATTGAGCGCGGTGGCTATATCCTCAGGGATTGCGAAGGGATTCCAGAGGCGATTCTCATGGCTACCGGTTCTGAAGTCCAGCTGGCTGTGGAAGCCGCTGAACGGCTGTCCGGCGAGGGGCTGCGGGTTCGTGTGGTGTCCATGCCTTCCACTTCTCTGTTCGACGCGCAGCCCGCTGCGTACCGCGAACAGGTTCTGCCGGCTGCAGTGCGAGTCCGGGTTGCTGTGGAAGCGGCCTCCATCGACTTCTGGCGCAAGTATGTGGGCCTTGACGGCGCGGTCGTGGGCATGAATACGTTTGGCGCTTCCGCTCCCGGCGATGTTCTGTTCCGGCATTTCGGCTTCACCGTCGATCATGTGGCCGATACGGTGAGAACATTGCTGGGAAAATAGTCCGAAGATTTCGTCGGAGACCGAACGCCGCCGTATCCGGACTTTTTTAGATACGGCGGCGAAGTTTCTGGCGAATTTTGTTTCGTGATGGAACCCGCTGGAGAAAGAGGGCCTTCGGTTCCGTCGCGGGCCGGAGATGTTGGGGTGCCATGCAGATAAATATCGTTACGCTGTTTCCGGAATGGTTCGCGTCGCCGCTTGATACGGCGCTGCTCGGTCGGGCCCGGGCTTCGGGACTTGTCAGCTTCGAGCTTCGCAATCCACGCGACATGACCACCGATCGTCATAATACTGTGGATGATCGCCCATACGGCGGCAGTCCCGGCATGGTCATGATGCTGGAGCCTCTTGTGGCGACATTGCGTTCACTGGAGCGGGAGCAGGGAAGCGCGGGGCGGATCATCATGCTCGCCGCCGCCGGAAAGCCGTTGACCCAGAAACTGGCTCGGGAACTGGCCCGGGAAGAACGGTTGACCCTTGTCTGCGGCAGGTATGAAGGGATCGACGCACGTCTCCTCGAACTCATGCCGGTGGAGCAGGTCAGCGTGGGAGAGGCCGTTTTGAATGGGGGCGAGGCCGCCGCCATGATGCTGGTAGAGGCGGCGACGCGGCTTATTCCCGGTTTTATGGGCAAAGAAGAGTCCGGGGAGGAGGAGAGCTTTTCCGCGGGCCTGCTGGAGTATCCCCACTTTACACGTCCCGAAGTTTTTGAGTCGATTTCCGTACCGGAAGTGCTGCGTTCCGGAGATCATGCCCGTATTGCCGCCTGGCGACGGGAACGCTCGCTGGAGACGACGCTGCGGGTGCGCCCGGACATGCTCGATGCCGCACCTCTTACTGAACGGGACCGGGAGTTTCTGCGCGGACTGGCCGCCGATTTTCCCAGACTGGGACGTAATCTGTATTGTTCGCTCGTCCACTACCCTGTTTTTCTTGGAGATCGAAAAACAGGCGCAACCTCTTTGACAAATCTTGACGTTCACGATATAGCTCGGTGTTCTCGCACGTATGGGCTGGGTGGTTTCAGCGTAGTGACTCCACTCGTCGATCAGCAGGTTATCCTTGAGACCATCATTCGGCATTGGACGGATGGGCCGGGAGGAAATTCCAATCCGGACCGGGCGGAGGCCTTCAAGCTGGTTGATTCGGTTGCCAGCGTGCAGGAAGCCATCGAAAGCGTGGAAGCGCGTACGGGACAGCGTCCGGTTCTTATAGGAACCAGTGCGCGGGACAATGGTGATGCGACGCCGCAGGATGTCCGGGAACTTCTGGAAACACGCCCGGTTCTGCTCCTTTTTGGGACGGGGCACGGATTGGCTCCCGAGGTGCTGGACATGTGCAATATGACGTTGCGACCATTGAGGTGGATGGACGCTTACAACCATCTTCCTGTACGTGGGGCGGTCGCCATTACTCTGGACAGAATCCTCGGCGATCGTCTTTAGAGCCTCTCGGACTGCGGGCTGCGCCCGGCATGTCGCGATGCTCCGGTCGACACCTCCGTCCGGCGGCGGAAAGACGGCCCGTCCGTGAGTCTTCGGACAACCGGTGCGTTCAATACTCAAGGCCGTTCACGCCAGACAGGAACGGCTCCGCTCCAAAGGAGAGGTTTCAATGAATATCATCGAAAAGATCGAACGCGAACAGATGCGCCTGGATATCCCGGAATTCAAGTCCGGGGACACCGTGAAGGTTCACTTCCGTATCGTGGAAGGTGAAAAAGAACGTATTCAGGTGTTTCAGGGTAACGTGATCCGCATCCATCGGGGATCCGTGGGCGCGACCGTGACCGTGCGCAAGGTCTCTGACGGCGTGGGCGTAGAGCGTATCTTCCCCCTGCATTCTCCCTTTATCGACCATGTGGAACTGGTGAGCGAAGGCCGCGTCCGCCGCAGCCGCCTGTACTACCTGCGTAATCTTAAGGGTAAGGCCGCTCGTATCAAGCCCAAGAAGCGCTACTAGTTCTTTTCTTGGAGAAGACGCTGGATTTCCGGAACGGCGCAGGTCTTCGGGGATATTCCCGAAAACCGGATGTCCGTTTCGGAAATCCTTTGTTTTGGCCCGAAAGTTTCTGCGTCCGTTCGGGAAACGGAATTGCATCAATGGGGATCATCTGGCATGTACCAGACGAATGTCTGTGACGTTCCCTGTGCTTGGGCTGCGGAAACTTTTGTGCTGTTCGATACGGCTTTCATCTGATGTTCAAGCCGCAGGATAAGATTTTTCAGACAGGAATCGGTATGGCCGGTCGCAAGCGCATGTGTGTACGAGAAGGGCGGGATAACCTGCTCTTGTGCTCCGTATCTCGGTCTCTGAATGTTTTCCCTTCAGTCCCCGCGTCCCTGCAGGCCGGGATAGATGAGGCGGGACGTGGCTGTCTGGCCGGTCCCGTGGTGGCGGCCGCCGTTATTTTACCGGAAGGGGCAACGATTCCCGGTCTTGATGATTCAAAGGTGCTGTCGCCTTCCCGCAGGGACGGACTGGCTGCAGAAATTGGTACAGTGGCCCTTGCCTGGGGGCTTGGCGTGATCTGGCCTCCGGAAATTGATCGCGTCAATATTTTGCAGGCTACGCTTAAAGCCATGTGCCATGCGGCCAGCGTACTGAAGGTGCGCCCTCAGGCACTGCTCATCGATGGTAACCAGACCGTGCCCGAGCATTTTTTTCGCATGCGCGGCTGGACTTCAGCTCCGCAGCAAAAGGCGGTGGTGGACGGTGATGCTCTTGTTCCTGTCATTTCTGCAGCTTCCATCATTGCCAAGACATTTCGTGACATGCTGATGGAAAAGCTCGACCGGCGTTATCCCGGTTATGGCTTCGCCAGACATAAGGGCTATGGCTCCAGGGAGCATCTTGAGGCTCTGGCGAAGCTGGGGCCGAGTCCTATGCACAGGCTGACCTTCAGAGGCGTGTTGCCGGAGAAAGAGGACAGCACCGTGCAGAGTCAGGGATCTCTGCTGTAACTTCTTGCGGGAGAAGATCGCATGAAGGCTGTGGAAGACGCGAGCCATGCCGATGCCCGGCGGATGCGGGGCAAGGGTGGGGAAGACGCGGCGGTGCGGTTGCTTGAACGCTCTGGAATGCGTATCCTTGCCCGTAATTGGCGTTGCGGACGGCTGGAGCTGGACGTGGTCTGTCAGGATGGGGAAACGCTTGTTTTTGTCGAGGTGCGCACCCGTTCGCGCGGCGGGCTTGTCTCTCCTGCAGAAAGCCTGACCCCGGCCAAAAGAAGAAACTTCATGCGCGCGGCTCGGGCCTATCTCGCCAAGAGCGGCGAATGGGATCGCCCCTGTCGTTTTGATTTCGTCTGCGTACTCGACGCGGGCGCAACTTTGGAACTGGAACATCATCGTCATGTCGATCTCACCGAATTTATGGGTGGTGGCAACACCTCTTGGCAACCCTGGTGATCTTTCGCCCAGAGCCCGCGAGGTTCTCGAAGCCGCCGATCTCGTGCTTGCCGAGGACACGCGACGCGCGGGGCTGCTGTGTCGGCGTTGCGAGATAACTGTCCGTCGGTTCATGAGCTTCCACGATCATAACGAGGAAGACAAACTTGAAGAAGTCCTTGAACTGTTGAGGAGTGGGCGCATGCTTGCCCTGATCTCGGATGCGGGGCTTCCTCTGGTGGCCGATCCCGGTTACAGACTGGTGCGGGCCTGCCGCGCGGAGGGGATTCCCGTATCCGTTGTTCCGGGTCCCAGCGCACCGGTGACTGCGCTTGCCGGAAGCGGCATCCCTCCGCAGCCTTTCGCCTTCCTGGGGTTTTTACCCCGCAGTCGAGCAGATCGGGAAAAGACGCTGGCTCCTTTTTCCAATCTCCAATTGACGCTGATATTCTTTGAACGTAAGGATCGACTGGCTGAAACCCTGTCTGTAGCCCATGCCGTTCTGGGGCCGCGCGAGCTGTGTATCGCACGAGAACTGACCAAGATTCATGAGGAATATCTGACGGGCAGGCTGGAGGACGGCGTTCCCCCGGGGGAACTGCTTGGTGAAATTACGGTAGTCGTGGGACCTCCCGAGGCGGGAAGTGCCGAGACAGATCGGGATACTGTGCTGGCCCTGATTGAGGAGGAGCGCCGTTCCGGCGGCTCTCCGCGCGACGTCGCTCGACGCGTGCAGACCAGAACGACCGGCTGGACGGTCAAGGCCATTTACGCCATGCTGTCCGCAAGGAGATAATCCATGAGCGCAAAAAAGAGCGGCGGCTCCCTGATAGGGGATAACCGCAAGGCACGACATACCTATGAATACCTGGAAACGGTGGAGGCGGGCATTGTATTGACCGGTCCGGAGGTCAAGAGTTTGCGAGCCGGTCAGGTCAGTTTCACCGACAGCTATGTGGAATTCAGAGAGGGGGAAGCCTGGCTCCTCGGATTGCACATCGCACCCTACACCAATGCGGGATATGTGGAGCAGAATGCCGATCGCCCGCGTAAGCTCCTCCTGCATGCACAGGAAATTCGGGGGCTGGCTTCCAAAGTGGAACAGAAGGGACTCACTGTGGTTCCTGCCAAAATTTATTTTCGTAACGGCAGGATCAAGGTCGAGCTGGCTCTGGGGCGCGGCCGCAAGCTGCACGATCACCGCGTGGAATTGAAGAAGCGCGCTGAGAACCGGGACATGCAAAGGGAACTGCACGGCTAGGTTTCCCATCGATTTTTGGGGGAATCCCGATTCGAAAAAAGGCACCGCTTTTACAAAGACGGTGCCTTTTCGGTCAAGTCTTCAGCCAGTTGAGGAAGCGTAGCTTCTGAAACAGAAAACTACCCGCTATGCGGGTGGCGACAGATGTTCTACACAAAAAACACCTTTCCCCTATGCTGAAGTTGTTCAGGCTCAGCGCACAAAAGAAAGGAAAGGTGTTTTTTATGGGATCGAAGGCTCAGAGCCTGAGCTTATACGAAATGGTTGCGCAAGTACCACATCGTCTTTGCCCCTAAGTACAGGAGAAGGATAATCTTTGCGGAACTGCGAACGAGCATAGGAGAAATCCTGCGCGACTTGTGCAGATATAAGGGGGGGGGAAATGTTAGAAGGCCATTTGATTTTCGAAGGCGTATCCGTTCAGCTTGTCGAGTACGGCGCACATGGTGATGGCCATCATGCCTGAAAGAAAGGCTACCTGCTCCGAAGGCAGCGTGGTGACATCTTCCACGTTGAGCACACGTCGGAAAAAAAGAAGCGGGCATTGTTTTTGCTGATTTTGCGCCATAAGCCGGATATAGCCTGAAAAACAGTCATCGATAAAGGTTTCGATACGTTCGGGTGAGTATCCGGCTACCTGGGAGAGCAGCGTACGCGTGCTGCGCAGGTATTCGGCCATGACGTTGTTGGGGGCGTTGGCCATCAGGGCATAGACGACAGAGGCATGGACGAAGCCGTACCATTCCTCTGTCGTTCTGTCTCGAATGTCCGGATGGGATTCGTCGCAGGGAATGCCTGCCCGCTGGGCCATTTCCGCAATATCCTGCTGACGGGTATTCAGTTCAAACAGGAAACAGGCCGCCTGTACAGCCTGTTCCATGCTCAGGGTTCTGGGGGATTCCGGTTCGGTACTCATAGATTTTGCCTTTCAATGAAGCGGGTTGACTGTGTTGCGGTTGTCATGCCTGTAATAATAATGGTTTTCCTTCATGAATATGGGCATTGTTGCCTTTCAGATGCAAACCATAAAAGGAGGCTCTCATGCGTAAATTGATTGTCGTGACCTATAATAATGAATTTAAGGCGGAAGAAATTCGTCTGGATTTTCTGAAAATGCAGAAAAGTTATCTGCTGTCCCTGGAAGATGCCGTTGTCGTCGTAAAGAAGCAGAACGGAAAGGTTCGTCTGCATCAGATGTATAGCCTGACCGCAGGCGGAGCTGTAGGCGGCGGTTTCTGGGGTGTTCTGATCGGTCTGATTTTCATGAACCCTCTGCTTGGTCTGGTCGTCGGTGCTGGTGCGGGCGCGGTGGCCGGGGCGCTCAGCGACGTGGGAATCAATGACGATTTCATGCGGGAACTGGCCAAGAATTTTCAACCGGGAACTTCGGCGCTGTTCGTGCTCGTTGATTCCGATCTGACCGACAAGGTGCTTGACGAGCTGCGTGGTACCGGCGGTACCATCATTCAGTCTTCGCTGTCCAGTGAAGATGAAGCCAGACTGCAGAAAGCTCTGAATGAGGCGCGCCAGAATACGACTCCGGCTCCCGAAGTCGACTGAACGAATGGTCATGAAAAGCAGGGCCGCCCACGGAGAACGTGAGCGGCTCTGCTGCATCATGCAGGATCAGGAACCGATCAGTCCTCAAGCTGGCCGAGATGGTCTAAAACAAGGGTAGGCTGTCGTTCCAGACCGGGCAGATCGCTTTTCCGGGCTTCACCGCTGAGAACCAGAATGAAGTCGATCCCGGCGTTTTCCGCGAGTTTTTTATCTGTGCTCAGGCGATCCCCCACCATGACCATATCCTCGCGGGCATAGCGGGACAGAAGCGGACCCAGCACAGCAGGATCGGGCTTGCCGAAAATATGCTGGGGGCGGCGACCGGTCGCGCTTTCGTAAAGCGCCATGAAGCTTCCCGCATCGGGCAGTGGCCCCTTGGGCGAAGGACAGACAAGGTCTGGATGTGTGGCGAGAAAGGCGACTTCCGGATGCTGCAGCAGGAGAGCGGAACGGGAGAGCTTCGTATAGTTGAGTTCCGTGTCATAGGCGAGAACCACCGCGTCCGCCACTTCCTCCGAGTTTTCTTCAAGGACAATGAGTTCCGGCATCCGTTCTCTCAGACAGGTGACGAAATCCCGGTTTCCTACAGGGTAGACGGTACGGATCGAGCTGGCTCGCAGATGGTCCACCAGAGGGGTAACCGGAGAGAGGAATTGCTCCAGTCTGACCGGAATTCCCATTTGGGTCAGCTTGTTGACGTAGGTCGCCGGAGCCTTGGACGTGTTGTTGCTAAGATAATAGAAATCTGTATCGTTTTGATGGCGCAGAATAAAATCGACCGTCCCCTGGATAGGAATATCTCCAAGGTATACGGTTCCGTCCAGATCCAGTACGAAACATTTCTTGTGCAGCATGTCGCCCCTTCCGAAAAATTTTTTCTCAAACGAAAATTATACGAAGAGTTGTTCTTGCTGTCCAGAGACATGTCTGATGCGTCCCGTTTGGTGCGTCTTTCTCCCTGTTGAGCCGTTCGGGAGAATTGTGTATCCTGCCGACGCTGAGAAAAGGGGAGCACAAGATGAGCAAGACTCTGGCACGGCATCAGGCGCTTCAGGAATTTTTGTCCGCACGCGGGTATGCCACCATAGAAGAATTGGCCCGGCATTTTGAGGTGACGCCGCAGACCGTCCGCAAGGACATCAATCTGCTGGCCGAGGCTGGCAAGGTGCAGCGTTTTCATGGTGGAGCGGGCATGGCTTCCGGCTCCGAAAATATCGTGTACGATGAGCGCAAGACCATCTGCCTGGAAGAAAAGCGCCGGATCAGCAGTCTGCTTGCGGCGCATATCCCGGACGGTGTTTCCGTATGCATCAATATTGGGACGACTACCGAGGAGACGGCGCGGGCCCTTCTGGAACACAAGCATCTGCGTGTGGTCACCAACAGCCTGAATGTCGCGGCCATCTGCGCCAGAAATCCTTCGTTCGACGTGGTGGTCGCCTGTGGTACTGTACGACACCGGGACAATGGCATAGTAGGCGCCAGCGCCGAGCGTTTTATCCGTGAATTCCGGGTTGATTACGGTATAATCGGTATCTCGGGCATCGACGAGGCAGGGAATCTTCTTGACTATGACTACAGGGAAGTCGCCGTTGCCCGAACAATCATCGAATGCTCCCGCCGTATTTTTCTCGTGACCGATAGTTCCAAGTTTGGACGGCCTGCCATGGTCAGGGTAGGACAGCTTTCAGATCTGAACGCCCTGTTTACCAACGGGCCGCTGGAACCACGCTGGGAAAAGCTGATTCAGGAATCCGGAGTGGAACTTTTCATCGCCTAGACCCTGCTGCGATCTGTCATCCCCAAGCGCTTTGTGCTTTACGGGCGGGAAATGCCTGTCACGAGCATGATCCTTACCCTTTTGTGGAGAGGCTCGCGCACATGTGACGGCATGTTCTCTTGTCATGCCCGGCGGAGCCGTATCGCGTCTTGTGCATGGAGAGCGCACATCGGTCCAGATGGGGTTTCGGGGCATCAGCGTTCAGTGGGGGCTTTATAGTTGTCGGGTGTCGCTGGAGAAAGGCAACGTCATGGATAGGCCCTGCGGGGAAAGAAAGGCGGGCAGGCAATGACATCGGCGGAAAGCCGGGACGAACTCTCGACCGGAATCCGCTTTCATGGTAGAGTGCTGAAAAACGGGGAGGGGCATGGCCTGTTTCTTTCCGTTTTTTCCCGTCCGGTTTTGTCCATCGTGGTCAAGGCCATTCCCCAACGGGCGGGTTTTTCGCCAGCGAACCGTGAGAGGACTCATGGAAAAGGAACATAAGGAAGCTCTTCAGGTCACCAAGGAAATCGTGGTCAAATTCATCGAGGCCCAGAGGATTTCTCCCAGCAATTTCGCAGAGCTTTTCCCTGCGATCTATAAAGTTGTGCTGACCACTCTGGAAGAAGACCCATTGCAGGAAAAACAGCAGTGAACAAGGAACAGCAGCAGCCCCGGACGCAGGACGAGCACGCCGCCAGCGTGTCGAGACTTTTTTCGGGCATCGTGAAATGGTATGATTTCCTGAATCGTCTTCTCAGCCTCGGGCTGGATCAGGGGTGGCGCAGATGTCTGGCTGATTCGGTTTTCCCCGGACTCAGGGGCGCTGCCGTAGGAAAAACTGTTCTGGATCTTGCGGCGGGGACTCTGGATGTCTCTCTTGCCCTGTGTCGCCGCTATCCTGGCGTGAGAGTGCTGGCGATGGATTTTTGTCCCCCCATGCTGGTGCGCGGCCAGGGCAAGCTCGATGGAGATGACAAGGGAGCAATTCTTTCGACGGCAGCGGACGCACGAGGCCTCCCCCTTGCCGATTCCAGTGTGGATGGAATCACCATGGCCTTTGGAATCCGGAATATCGCGCCTCGGTCGGCGGCCTTCGCCGAAATGATGCGTGTACTGACCCCCGGCGGACGGGCTTGTATTCTCGAGTTCGGGACGGGGCGGAACCGGATATGGCTTGGCGTGTACAACTTTTATTTGCGCCGCGTTCTGCCTGTGATCGGACGGCTGTCCGGAGATCCCGCCGCGTACAGCTATCTGGCAAGAACAATCATGGAATTCCCCAGTGCCGATGCCCTGAGCGAGGAGATGCATGCGGCCGGATTTGCCCGCGTGTATCATATTCCTCTTTGTTCTGGCATTGTGTGCGTCCATGTGGCGGAAAAGGCCTGAACTTCCCGATAAGATAATACAATGAAGGCCTTGGCCGGAAAAGAATCCGGGCGAGGCCTTCTTGTTAATGCCTTCAGGCAGTTGAGGGAGCAGAAGCGACCGAAACAGAAAACCACCCGCTAAGCGGGTGGAACCCAAAACGGTTATACTTAAAAAAACACCTTTTCGATAAGACGGAGTTGTTCAGG
>JAEYDL010000016.1 GCA_023403845.1 Pseudomonadota bacterium | reverse complement strand
GTCCCTAGTACGAGAGGACCGGGATGGACGCACCCCTGGTGATCCTGTTGTCGCGCCAGCGGCATAGCAGGGTAGCTATGTGCGGAAGGGATAACCGCTGAAAGCATCTAAGCGGGAAGCCTGCCTTAAGATAAGTTCTCCCCTCGCAAGAGCTGAAGGGCCCAGGTAGACTACCTGGTTGATAGGCTGGAGGTGTAAGCATGGCGACATGCTCAGCTGACCAGTACTAATAGCCCGAGCGGCTTGTTTTTTAAAACTTCCCCCCTTCCCATCCCCTGTCAATTAATATCAAGAGAGATTTGTCTTGGTGCCCCTGGAGGAGAGGGTACACCCGATCCCATTCCGAACTCGGCAGTTAAGCTCTCCATCGTCGATGATACTGCATATTCTTGTGTGGGAAAGTAGAACGGTGCCAAGACTTTATTTCGAAGGCCCGCCTGTACAGGTGGGCCTTTTTTCATGCCCGGACAGCCCCCCTCCCCACCGTCCTCCGCCATTTCCCCGAACGGCCCCCCTGAAACGGCAGCTCCCCCTTCACGCGCGCCGTAGTGGAACCTGTTGGTTCATCCGTGGCATACCCTCTGTATGCATACCTGCTGATCTGCCCTTCATTCTGTTTGACCACACAGGGTTTACGCTGGAACTCCCTGATCCTCAGAAACAAGCGGCGGGGGAATTTTATCTTTGCTCCGCATCGATTCTTCCCACGAGGATCAGCAATACACTCCTCATCTTTCCTCCTTTTCTTTGCCCTCATATATCTGGAATGCGACTGGGGTTCCCGAAGAGCTTTCTTACCCTCTGTTGTGAATATGTGAGGCGGGAGGGGATAGCGTTAGTCTGAGGTTTGCGAGAGGGCGGCTCTCTGCGTATTGATTGGAACCTGCAAGGAGTAAGGCAATACAATATCTCGGGACTCATGGCAGGATTGCTGCTATCCCAGTCAGTGTTGATTTCCCTGGATCCGAAAGGAATGATCTGGACATCCCTTCATGCTGAGGCATATCTTGGTTGCAGACTCTTTGCCTTTTGTGAAGAAGGAATAATGGCTGTTCCGGGCTTGAAAGCCGAATAACCTGTGTCAGTTTGCTTATGCAGAAGGAAAAACAGACTCCTAGTCAGCGTCAGGGGCCAGCCAACCGTCGTTCCGGCGGTGCTGGGCACAGGTATTTTGTGTTTTGTTCCGACCTTTGGGGAGGAACGGCATTTCGTTTCGGATGATTCTTTCTTCCTGTCGGCGGCGCCTTCAGAATCCGTTTGGGAAAAGACAGACAATGCAATTGGGCGGAGTCTTATGGCGAGGCCGAATACTAAGCTCTCTTGTTTGTTTTTCTTGACTGAAGTGGAGTAACGGATGAGGATTTGTGGTGGAGGAGAAAGATGAAAAAAGTTTTCGGAACGATACATCAGTTTTTTTCCGGCGGTGGCATCAACGGGCGTAAGATGGCTGGTGCCGGCTTTCTCAACGCTCTGTTGCGTCAAGATCCGTTCGACCGGTATGATTTCTTTGTGGAGAATGGGGCAGAGTTCCATGACGAACTGGAAAGGCGGGAATTATCAGCCGTAAGGCGTGGTGCGGTGCGAATTCTGCCCCGTGTCGCGTTACCGGGACAACTGAAGGAGAATGTTTATCACGCCTTTCATCTCTCGGCTTTTCGTCCGGAATTTCCAGCCATGTGTGCTGTGCGCAATGCCCATGCCAGAAATTTTTTTCCGGTTACTGCGGTCAATCATACTATAAGCAGCCCCTATTTTACGGCAGATTTTTTATTCCATCTGACCCCTTTGTTTTCTCCACGCGATGCGGTAGGCGCGAACTCCACTTCTTCCGCTCGCCTTATCCGCAACTGGCAGGCCGCAATCCGAACTGCGCTTGGGGCGGAGTCTCTTTCCGGTTCCGGACCACACCTGGAAGTGATTCCCATGGGAGTGGAGCCTGAGGCCCTGCCGCAACCTGATCCTGAACGTCGGGCTTCTATGCGCGCTCGTCTCGGACTTGCGCCGGACAGCGTAGCGGTGCTCTTGTTCGGTCGATTTTCGCTTGAAGACAAACTGGATCCACAACCTCTGCTTTCCGCCATCACGAGGGCACGACTGCTGGATTCCGCTCCTGATCTGCAGTTAATTGTTTCAGGGGCATGTAATCCGGCTGATCCCGCCTTGGCGTTGTTCCGGACCATGGCTCTGGTCATGGGCGTTCCGCTTCATATCCTGCCCAATCCCTCCCCTGAGGAACGGCTTGCCGTATATTCCGCGGCGGATATTTTTGTTTCGCCGTCGGATAATATGCAGGAAACGTTCGGACTGACTCTTCTGGAAGCGGGAGCTGCGGAACTCCCCGCCGTGGTTTCCGATTGGGATGGTTATCGCGATATTATCGTGCATGATGAAACGGGTTTTCTGGTCCCGGTGCTTGCGCCCGATCGTACGGAAGTTCTGGATTGTCTTGCTCCTGTATTGGCTGTGGGCGAAGCGCAGCTCATGCGTGCGCAACAGACGGCCATGGATGTACCGACTTTGGCCAAGGCGCTGTACGCTCTTGGGAAACTTCCCGATATGCGAAGGAGCATGGGCCGAAAGGCCCGGGATCGGGTTCTGCGGCACTTTACTTGTGATGCAGTTGTCCGGCGCTGGATTGAGCTGTGGGACAGGTTGAATGCGGTTCCGTTACCCGAAGAGGAGAAAGATCGGTTGCGTGGCGTCCGCAGTCCCTTGCAGCTTCCTTATGGTGAAATCTTCGCACATTACGCTGCGGAGAGTTTTTCTTCAGACTTGCGGGTTCGCTGTTCCATGTTCGGAGAAATGCTGCTGCAGGGACTCCTGCCCCTGGAAACATTCGGCCTGTTCAGTGAGCTTGGTCTGTCTTTCGATCTGTTAAAGCCGCTGCTTGAGGCCTGTCGCCAGCCTATCACGGCCGGGGAACTGGAAAGAATCTTTTCAGCCCTGCAGCCAGGGAGGGAACTGTGTGATCTGCGCTTCTACCTGCTTTGGGGGCTTAAGCATGACCTGCTTGAGAGGGCCTGATGCGAGTGAAATATACGCGGTCTTTGTGCGGGGAACATGGCGGATTAAGCAACGACCGGAAGAGGAAAGGTCCGTTGTTTTCTTTTCCCTTTTTTGAAAGATGACGGCATACGGTCGGTTACCGTTGAACGGAAAAGGGCTTCGCCTTCAGGCGAAGCCCTTGCATATGCTCTCGAACGGTCTGGCTCATTCCGGCTTGTTTGCCTGCGCCAGTCGATTGGTCAGCATATTACGAAGCCATCTTGCGTCGAACCAGTCCAGGGGCTGGATCTGGATGCCGTGCAGGAGGATCCCGAAATGGAGATGGTCGCCTCCCGCAAGGCCGGTAACTCCTGTCTTGCCGAGGAGATCCCCTTTTTTAAGCGTATCACCCACGGCGACGCTGATTTCGCTCAAATGTGAGTAGAGAGACTGCAGACCAAGTCCGTGGTCAATAATGACGAGCTTGCCGAAAATGCCCAGATCGTCGGCAAAGACCACACGACCATTGTTCGCGGCGGGAACGGGGGCATGGAAGGTGGAAGCCAGGTCCTGGCCCATATGCGTCTGTTCATCGATTTTCACGCCATTATGCATGTAGGTTCGGTGATCGCCGAATCCAGCCCTGGAGGCGGAACCGGGCAACCGTTTGAAGGCACCTTCCCAGAGCATGGTTGACGCGGTATCCTTGCCGATTTCCAGAAGTGTCTGCTCGTTGGCGAGGCGGACCTCGTTGTTGACCCTCACATAGCGTTCAAGATTGCTGGCTGCATCGGGGATGAGGGCAGTGAAAGCCGGCATCTTGCTGTCCAGAAAACTGTCGCTGATGGTCAGCGTATCGCTTTTGTACTTGTAATCCACAGCATTGAGGATCACCCGGCTTCGGGCTTCATTGCCCGCAAGATCCCGCGAGAAGACTTCCGGGGCGAATTCGGATTTGGGCACGTCCAGAGGCCAGGGAAAGAGGCAGTAATACATGCCGCTCGGCTGCCTGAAGGCAGGGAAAAAACGGTTGCCCAGCTGCACACCCGTCTTCTCCACATCTTCCGAGATAGTATAGGCAATGACCGTCATACTGCCCCGCCGCAGAGCAGGAGAAGGGGTGCGGATCTTGACCCGGGGAGGTTGCGTATCAAGCCGCATGTCCCATTTACGCGTAGTCGCGTTGCCGGAACCGAATCCCATGAACGCCGTATCGCGCGCTTCTACTTCCAGCTGGAAAGTGCCGTCGCGCAAGCCCGTATCCTTCAAATTGAATTCGATTTCCTGCCGGGGAGCCGCGCTGCTGAAGGTCCGGTCGAGGACAATCAGCGACTGGTCGTTCTTGCGGATGGACACCTTGACGGACCTGACATTGGATGAAGCATCGACAATGGCGAGCCGGATCGGCTGTGCAGGGGCAATGCGCCCCGTGTCTGGAGTCATGACGATTTGCGGGCCTTCCATGTCGTCAAGAAGAAGATAGGCCCCGCCTCCTACGACGGCGAGCAAAAGCAAGACAAATGCGTAACCGACGAGCCTGCGGAGAAAGGAACCGCCGGATGACGATGAATAGCGCGAACGATTGTTGGCAAGACGCACGAACAGTCCTCCTGAGCCGGTCGGGGGTCCGAGCGGCATTGCTTGAGGTGAACGATGTCAGACCCCGGACCGGGTTCGCGGGATGCAACGGACAGGGTCCGGGCCGGAAACGGCTGTTTTCTAGGCCTCATGCAGCAAAGCGATGGAGAGGCGCAAGAAATCTGCCTCGGTGATGATGCCGACGAGTTTTCTGTTTTCGTCAAGCACGGGGAGACAGCCGTATTTGTTGCGATAGAGAATTTCCGCGGCCTCGCGCAGAAGCATGTCCGGCGTGGTCGTCGTGATGTCCGTGCGCATGATGTCCCCCACGAAAATGGAAGCTTCGATTTCGGCCTGCTCCTCCGCGTCGATGTCGGCAAGACGGGATACCGTATAGGAAAGAAGATCCCGGTGCGTCAGCAGACCCACGAAGCTGTTGCTCTCGTCCGTAACCGGAATATGGCGGATCTTGGCGAGCTTCATGAGCGCACGCACATCGCGCAAGGAGTCCGTACGTTGCAGGGTGAAAACTTTCGTCGTCATAAGGTCATTGACATAAATCATGGAAATTCCTCATTACAGATAGGGCAGTTGGAGAGCTTGCCTTATTGACGGGGAGAAAGCGCCAAAAAAAGGTTTGCTTGAAGGGGCGCTTTTCGGGCATGCTGATCCGGCGACGGAGACGGAACCACAGCATATATGGAAAGCCGTCTTTGGGGGGAGTCCCGGTATTGCGCCTTTGTTCTTTTCGCACAGGGCGGGCATCTAGGCAAGCCAGACTTTGGGAACTCTCCGTCGAAAAATTCGACAAAGTCAGTTTTTATCGAGCATTGTACGATGATGGCACCAAACTCCGAGCAGAGAATTCGTATCTCCCCTGACTTCCGGCGGCAGCGCGAACGTATGGTCAGAGAACAGCTTTCGGGCCGAATTTCAGATGAAGCCGTCCTCGACGCCATGCGAAGCGTACACAGACATCTGTTCGTGCCGGAAGCCCTTCAGGCGCGCGCCTATGAGGATCATCCGCTTCCCATCGGCTATGGGCAGACCATTTCCCAGCCCTATATCGTCGCGGTCATGAGCCAGCTTCTGGAAGCCCGACCGGGAATGAGCGTCTTGGAGATCGGGACGGGATCAGGGTATCAGGCCGCCGTACTCGCTTTCATGGGGCTTGATGTTTTTACCGTAGAGCGCGTGCGGGAACTGTATTTCTCGACAAAAGAGCTCCTGCTGTCGCAGGGATTGCACGGAGTCCGCACACGTCTGGCGGACGGGACTCTGGGCTGGGAGGAAAACGCGCCTTTCGACAGAATTATCGTTACCGCCGGAGGCCCGGATATTCCTGTTCCGCTTCTGGAACAGCTGGCCGATCCTGGAATCATGGTTATTCCTGTGGGACAAGGCAGGCGAGAACAGCGTCTTGTCCGTGTCGTCAAACGGGACGGCAAGACTACGGCCAGAGCCTTGGGCAATGTCGCTTTCGTTGACCTTGTGGGTGATCATGGCTGGTAAAATGCCGGTTGCGAGAGTCCGCAGCGGTCGGATTGGTGTTGTTCTGCGGTTGTTTTCGTCTGCGAGGCTGCGACGAAAGTCCGAGGCGATTGCTTCCGCACTGGTACCCAACGCGTGCCGCCCCGGGAAGTTTTTCTTCGGGCGTACGCAAACGGTCGGTCGGGGTTCTTCCCGCCGCAGATATGGACGCGCCAATTGCGCGCCTGATTGAGGAGAGAATATGGTTTCGTGTTCTTCGGGTCAGCCCCAGCATGGGCAAACCAGCATTCCCATGTCTGCCGCACTGCAGAACAAGGCGCTGACCCATAATCTGGAAGGCATCCGTCACAGGCTGTTCGTAATGAGCGGCAAAGGCGGCGTGGGCAAAAGTTCGGTAACCGTCAATCTGGCGGCGGGGCTGGCTGCCCGGGGCTACAAGGTCGGCATTCTCGATGTTGATCTGCACGGACCGAGCGTGCCCCGTCTTCTGGGCGTCTCCGCGCCGGTCATGGCGGACAGAGAGGGACGGATGCTGCCTGTGCCCTGCGGAGAGAATTTGTGCCTTATTTCAATGGATGCATTCCTCAAGGACCGTGATACGGCCATCTTGTGGCGAGGGCCCAAAAAGACGGGCGCCATACGTCAGTTCCTGAGCGATGTTTCCTGGGGTACCTTGGATTATCTGGTCATCGACTCTCCTCCCGGCACAGGAGACGAACATATGACCGTACTGGACGCGATTCCCGATGCGGAGAGCATCGTTGTGACGACCCCCCAGGAGCTTTCATTGGCCGACGTAAGAAAGGCACTTGATTTTCTCGTGCAGGTCAAGGGAAAGGTTTTGGGCGTAGTGGAGAATATGAGCGGGCTGTTTTGTCCTCACTGCGGACAGGAAATAGATCTGTTCAAAAAGGGAGGCGGCGAGGCTCTGGCGAACCGGTATGGTCTTCCTTTTCTGGGGGCGATTCCTCTGGATCCCGCAGCCGTGATCGCAGCCGATCGCGGCGAGCCGGTGGTGAACCTCCCAGGGGATTTTCCGGCAAAGAAAGGATTTCTGGCTCTGGCCGACGCCGTCGTCGCCGCGACGGAAAGGGAATAGACGCCGGATGAAAAAAGGCCCGACAGGAAAATCTTGTCGGGCTTCTTTGAATTATCAATAAAAACACTATGTTAATTAGATATTAAGACTGTTTGCCTTTCAGTCTGGTTGTGCTATAAAAACCAAAATATTGCCGTAATGGGTATCGCTATGTTCAATCTGGCCAATCAGATTACTCTGGCCCGCATTCTTTTTGTCATCCCCATCGTCGTTCTGCTGTACTGGCCGGGGCCCGTTACCTGTTTTCTGGCTGCGGTCCTGTTCGGACTTGCGTCCTTTACGGATTTTCTGGACGGTCACATCGCCCGCAAGAGCAATATGGTCACCAGCTTCGGAAAGTTTCTGGATCCGCTGGCGGACAAGCTGCTCATCTGTTCTGTTCTCATTATGTTCACTGAGCTGGGATGGGTACCGGCATGGGTAACCATCGTCATCATCGGTCGGGAACTGGCCGTCACGGGCCTGCGCGCCATCGCCGTGGATGAGGGAATTGTCATTGCCGCCGACAAGTATGGAAAACTGAAGACGGTCATGCAGATCGTGGCCATCATTCCTCTGACTCTTCATTATCCGTTGCTGGGCGTCAATCTGCACTGGCTCGGTCTTTTTCTGCTTTACATCGCCTTGGGGCTCACGGTATTTTCCGGGGTGAACTATTTCATGGGCTTCTACGGCAACTGGCGGGAAAAGAACCGAAAATGAACATACGCAGCAATAGCCGTTCCCGAGATTCCGGACCAACCTTCTGGAAAACCCTCATTCTTGTTCTGGCCGCCATCGTCAACGCGACGCTGATCTTTCGGCTTGTCTGGGGGCCTCAGAGTCTTGTTTCCTACCGGGAGCTTGCGGCCCAGTATGCTGATCTGACGCAGGAGATCGAGCGGTATGACGCTGTCAACGCGGCCTTGAGCCGGGAAATCCGGCTTTTGCAGTCCGATGAGAAGTACGTCGAAAAGATGATCCGGCAGCGTCTGAATTTTGTTCGCGGAAACGAAATTCTTTATCTGTTTACGGAGAGCCAAAATATTTCGGGAGTCTCGACCGATGAACGAAAGAATTGAGCTGTACCGTGAAATCCTTCAGCAGGATCCCGGATCTCGCGCTTTTTTTCCCTTGGCGGGGCTGTTGCATGAAACCGGCAGGAAGGAGGAGGCCGCATCCGTTCTGCGAGGAGGGCTGCGCTGGTATCCTGATTTTCTTGAGGCCAGGTTGCTGCTTATTCAGGTGCTCCTTGGGGGCGGCGATAAGGATGCTCTACGGAGCGAAACAGCTCTCGTTTCCGGTCTGCTGGAAAGCTACCCCGGATTCTGGGATGCATGGGCCCGGAATGCATCGAAGGAAAGGCCAGAGCTGGCCCTGCTTCTGCGACTTCTGGCAGTCGCCCTGCGTCGTCCCGGCATGGGGCTGGAGGCCTTGCTTGAGCTGGGACTTGCCGGACTTGAGCGGGGCGGCGAGAGTGTAAAGGCCGCATGCGAGCCCTTGAAGACGTTTTCGCCCGTCCGCGTCTCGCCTGAGGATTCCGGTCAGAGGGGAAAGGAGAGCCATCTGGTTCTGGGAGCGATGACTCTGGATGTGAACGGAGTTCCGGCCCATGAAGATGCGGGGGATGTGGTTGATTTGGGAGACGCTCCCTCGTTCAGAACGCGTTCCATGGCCAATGTGCTGGCGGAGCAGGGTGACTTTGTCGGAGCGCTGGAAATTTACCGTGAGCTGGAAAGCCGGACCGCGGACGAGGAAGAGGTGCAGGCCTTGCGGTCCTGTATCCAGCTTCTGGAAAAACGGATGGGAAGCTGCACTCCTCCCGATGCCGCAGCTGTAGCTGGGGATGCCTCCGGCGAGGAGGCTTCTGATGCGGTACTTCCCGATTCGATCGAGTTGAATGAACTGTTGGAATCACTGGCGGATCGCCTTGAAGCACGGGCGCGCGCCTAGCGCGCCGGTCAGGTCTGGAGAATCTTAGTGTCGCTGCATTCTTCAATTGCCGTTGCCGCTCTGGCAGGAACTCTTGCGCTTGTCGGGGGCTGTTCGACGCTGGAGAGTTCCTGGAAAAGCACGAAGTCCTTTTATTATGAGTATATCAATGCCCCTGCGGTCATTGACTACGAGGAAAAGGGAACGCTTTCCGATGCCGAGGCCCGGCTGGCCACGCGGATGGTCGGAATCGACATTCAGCTTGAGCAGCTGGAGCGTTATCTCCAGAATGCGGACCGCCCCCCGACCGGAGATTCCGTCAATGTGCTGTTTACCCGTTTCCCGTGGCTGAGTGGTCTTGCGGCCATTGACCCTGATGGAAACGTGCTGGCGCAGGAACCCCCGGCCTCCATGAAGAATCTTGACTTCAGCGGCATCGCCAGGTCGGAGGCCCGCGGCGGAGAGATGCGCGGGCTGAGGGGTTTTGTGCAGGATACGCCCCTGGGACCCGAAGTGATGGCTGGGATTCCCGTATACGTGGATTCCGAGATGAAGGGAATGCTCGTCACGTATTTTGACATGCGCGCGCTCCTTTCCTATACCGATGGCACGGAAGATCTGGTCGTCATCGCACCTGAAGGCGTTCTATGGGCAGGCAAGTTCGATGTCGCGTCCACGCCGCTGGCCAGTCAGGACTGGGCCTCCATTACCCGCAGCTCTACGGAAGGCACGGTATCCAATCGCAATGGGGAGTTCATCTGGCTGGCTCGTTTCATCGGTAAGCAGCCGCTTGTTTTCGCGACACCGATCAAGGGAACGTTCCAGGAACGAGAAGCCGGTTCCCTCACCGTATCTCCGTTCGGGCTGAATGCGCCTGTGACGGAATCACAGCTTTTGGACCAGTCCGCGGGAAGTCTCCTGCTTGCGCCGTTGCCTCCGGTGCGCGGACTTGGTATGGAGGAACAGCCCATTTCGGACTGAACCGTTCGTCCTGAAAGGCGGACGTCGTATGCATCGTTTTTTCACTGGACCCACAAGGAGGGCTCATGTCTTCTGAAATCACCGTTACCGAACATCTGCTGCTCCAGCAGCAGAGGGCTCCGCAGGCGACTGGCCACTTTACCTCGTTGTTTCATGATCTTGTGCTTTCCGCAAAAATCATCGGCCGCAGCGTGAACAAGGCGGGGCTTCTCGATATTCTCGGCGGTACCGGAGACATCAATGTACAGGGTGAAAACGTTCAGAAGCTGGACGACTTCGCCAATCGCGTTCTCTTGTACAGAATGGAGCGTTCCGGCGTGCTCTGCGCCATCGCCTCGGAAGAGAATGCCGAGCTGGTGCGGGTATCCGCCGCTTTCCCGCGCGGGGACTACATGCTTGTTTTTGACCCTCTGGACGGCTCTTCCAATATCGACGTGAATATCAACGTGGGGACGATCTTTTCCATCCTGCGTCGTCGACCCGGAAAGACCGGTGACGTCGAGCCTGATGAAATTCTGCAGCCGGGTTCCGAGCAGGTGGCGGCCGGCTATTTCCTGTACGGAACCTCCACCATGCTGGTATATACTACGGGGCAGGGCGTACATGGCTTTACTCTTGATCCCAGCGTTGGCGAATTTCTGTTGTCGCATCCGGATATCCGCATCCCTGAAGAAGGGCATATCTATTCCGTCAATGAAGGCAACTGGAGCCACTGGGACGAAAAGGCGCGTGCATCCGTCGACTACTTCAAGCATCCCGATGGACCCGGTCGCGAACCCTGTTCCGCCCGCTATGTCGGTTCTCTGGTGGCTGACTTCCATCGGACTCTGCTTTATGGCGGTATTTACATGTATCCGCCGGACAGTCGTCGCGGAAAGACCCGCGGAAAGCTCCGCTATCTGTGCGAGGCGTCTCCGTTGGCCTTTGTAGCTGAGAACGCCGGCGGCGCTGCCAGCGACGGCCATCGCCGTATTCTGGATATCACGCCGGAAAGCCTCCACGAACGCGTGCCACTGTTCATCGGTTCGCGCAAGGATGTGGAAGCCGTCAACGAAATCTACAGCAAATAAGCCAGGGCGGGCCGGAAAACGTTGTCCGGCCTCTTCGGCGATTCTCGCTGTCTGCCCTCGGCATTTGGGATCATGGCGCATGCTTTGTCTCGGGATCGAAACTTCTTGCGATGAAACGGCTCTGGCTCTCGTCCGCGATGGACGGCTCGTCGAGTCCGTACTTGCCACGCAAATGGATGTGCATGCCCTTTTCGGGGGGGTCGTCCCCGAGCTGGCGTCACGGGAACATTACCGGTTCGTCGGCGCGCTGTATGATGAGCTGATGCGGCGTAGCGGGCTGTCGCTGGATGATGTGGATATCGTGGCCGTGACACGAGGTCCGGGACTTCTCGGGGCTCTGCTGGTGGGGGTGGCCTTCGGCAAGGGCCTGGCTCTCGCGGGGAACAAATCGCTTGTGGCCGTGAATCACCTCCATGCGCATCTGCTTGCCGCAGGGTTGGAACAGACCTTGACGTATCCTCTGCTTGGGTTGCTGGTATCCGGGGGGCATACGCATATCTACAGACTTGACGCTCCTGACTCTCTGACTCTTTTGGGCAGGACTCTGGATGACGCGGCAGGCGAGGCCTGTGACAAGTTCGCCAAGATGATGGGACTTCCCTATCCGGGAGGTGTGCTGCTTGACCGTCTGGCTCAGCGGGGAACGCCCGATACCGGACTCTTCCCTCGCCCATACGTCCATGCAGATAACCTTGATTTCAGCTTCAGCGGATTGAAGACGGCAGCTCTGGTGTACTTGCAGGCCCACTCAGGCCTGCTTGAAGAAGGAAAGCGGGTTCGGGAGGAGGGCGTCGATGTCGCCTCTCCGGAACTGTGCGACGTGTGCGCGTCCTACATGCTTGCCGTCGCTGAAACGCTCAGCCTGAAGATGCGCAGGGCGCTGGAACAGGAGAGGGGCATCAGCGGCATTATCGTGGCCGGCGGGGTTGCCGCCAATACGCAGGTGCGCGCGGCCATGCAGCGACTTGCGGATGAAATGGGCAAGCCCTTGCTGCTGCCTTCCCGTTTTTTATGCACCGATAATGCCGTCATGATCGCACACGCCGGAGAACTGCTCGCCGAGCGCGGCTTCGGACATGATCTGGCTTTTTCCGCTGTCCCGCGAGGGCAGCGGCTCCCGAACGACAGAGGGACCTTGCGGCCCCCTCTGGAGCTAGGGAGGTGAAACCGGTTCTGGTCGGCAGAATCCTGTTCCCGCATTGAGAAAACGGTATGGGAACAGAAGCGGCGGGAAGACGGAAGTTTTTTCGCTGTTGCGATCAGACAGGAAGAAAGTTTGTGAATTTTATTTTAAACAAGGTGAGTTAGAAACAATAATCAGAATGCCGGCTTGACACCTGAATGTCTGATATCTACAATTTAAAGGTGTGGAGCAGTGCCCGAAGGGGTATCTTTCCCGCATACAACCCTGCAAATCTGCCAAGGAGTTACTATGGCTACCCAAGTTAATGACGCCAATTTCGACGCTGTCGTCCTTCAGTCTCAGCTTCCCGTGCTGGTTGATTTCTGGGCCCCCTGGTGCGGCCCCTGCCGTGCGATCGGCCCCATCATCGAAGAACTTTCCGATGAATATGAAGGCAAGATTTCCGTGGTGAAGATGAATGTGGATGAAAGCCCGGCTACGCCTGGAAAGTATGGTATCCGTGCCATTCCGACCCTGATTCTTTTCAAGAATGGAGAAGTGGTTGAGCAGGTAACCGGTGCCGTGTCGAAATCCAGCATCGCTGCCATGATCGATCAAAAGGCTCTCGCATGAAGAGGTATGACGCCGTAGTCATCGGCGGTGGTCCCGCGGGGATCACCGCTGCTCTTTATCTGTGCCGCGCGGGAGTTTCCGTTGCACTTGTCGAAATGCTCGCCCCCGGCGGTCAGGTTCTGAAAACGGAATCCATCGAGAACTATCCTGGTTTTCCCAAGGGAATCAAGGGATGGGAACTGGCGGATGTCTTTGCTGAACATCTGAACGAGTTTTCACCTGACCGGTACAATGACGCTGTGACGCGCATGGATCGGATCCCTGAGGGTTGGAAGCTGGCTGTCGGCAAGGATGAAATGACTGCCCGTTCCGTGATATTGTGTTCTGGCGCCAATCCGCGCCAGCTCGGTATTCCCCGGGAAAAAGAACTGACCGGACGCGGCGTTTCTTACTGTGCGTTGTGCGACGGCAATTTTTTCCGGAATCAGATCGTTGCCGTCGTCGGCGGCGGCAACGCGGCACTGGAAGAAGCCCTGTACCTTTCGCGCATTGCGAGCAAGGTCTATCTGATTCATCGCCGGGAAGGCTTCCGGGGTGCGAAGGTGTATCAGGACAAGGTACATGCCGCTTCCGACCGCATCGAGCTGGTATTGAATTCCGTAGTGACAGGTCTTGAGGGGGAAGGGGAGCTGAAGGCCCTTGTCCTGAAGAATATTGTAAGCGGAGAAAGTTCCCGGCTGGAAGTGAACGGGTTGTTTATCTTCATTGGGTATGAACCGCAATCGGGATTCCTGCCTTCCGATATCCAGCTGGATGCGCAGGGGTTCGTCGTCACCGACTGCGAAATGAGTACGAATTTGCCGGGGGTATTTGCGGCAGGGGATATTCGTTCCAAAATGTGCAGACAGGTGACCACCGCCGTCGGAGATGGGGCGACAGCGGCAAATTCAGTTTCCATTTATCTCGAACAACTGGACGCCTAGCCTATGTATTTTCGTCATCTGGTGCTGGCAATGTGCCTGACTCTTCTCTCCGGCTGTGGGATTATCGACTATTTCTTCCTGCCTCCGCCTGAGGATACCGCTCAGGAACTGTATGAGGGCGCCAATGACGCCATGCGGGACAAGAATTACTCTCAGGCTGCGGAGTACTATTTGAAGTTGAAGGATAATTATCCGTTCAGCCCGTACACCGTGGAAGCCGAACTGGCGTTGGGAGATGCTCTTTTCCTCAATGAAAAATACCCGGAAGCGGCCGAAGCCTACAAGGACTTCGAATCGCTTCATCCTAGGCATGAAGCCATTCCCTATGTCCTGTATCAGGTAGGCATGGCTGATCTGAAAAGTTTCATCTCCGTGGATCGACCGACGACTGCGGTGCAGGAATCTATAGAGTACTTCAGCCGGCTGCGCGAAACGTATCCGAACAGCGAATATGCGCAGAAGGCGGATGTGGAAATCGTGAACGCCCGCCGGATCATTGCCGAGCATGAACTCTATCTGGGCGACGTGTTCTGGAACATGAAAAAATACGGCCCTGCCTGGCGGCGATATACCTATATCGTGGATAACTTCAGGGATGTTTCCGACGTAAGGGAACATGCGCAGCAAAAGGCGTTGGCTGCCTACTACAAGTACCGTGAACAGCAGTCGCAGGAAGCGCGTGAACAGATTGAAGGTTCATGGAAACAGTGGTTTGACTGGTTGTAAATGCAACAGGTCGGGATGATTCCCGGCCTTTCTTTTTGTGCTCGTTCTGTTGTAAAATTCAGCTGATATATCGTATCGACTCGTTATGAAGCCCATGTGAACCTAAAAACTCGCATGGGCGTTTTTTTGTGAACGAAAAAAAGGGACGCCGCCCTTGTCGAGCGGCGTCCTTGAGTCTGTCGGCTAGCCATTGATCTGGTCAGCCGTGATGATCGGGATTCCCTTGCTTTTGAGCGCTTCGATGGCCTGATCGATACGATCGAAACGAAAGATCAGCGTGGCGCTGCTGCCGTCTTTCTGAACAAAGGCGTACATATACTCCACGTTGACGTCGTATGCGGACAGGATTTCGAGAATGGCGTTGAGTCCCCCGGGATTGTCATCGACGACGACCCCCACCACGAAGGTCCGCCCCACGGTAAAACCACCCTTTTTAAGAACGGCTTCAGCCTTGGCCGTGTCGTCCACGATCAGCCGAAGAATTCCGAAGTCGGAAGTATCCGCCAAGGAAAGAGCCCGGATATTGATGCCGGCCTCTTTCAGAGTCTGAGTCACTTCGGCAAGGCGCCCCGCCTTGTTTTCGAGAAAGATGGAAAGCTGTTCGACTTTCATGTGCCCTTCCTTGCTAGACTGGGATGCACAAAAAACGCCTCCGACGGACGGGGCGTTTCAATATACAGGGGATGGCCTGTCAGGCTGAAGGATTATCGTCGTGTTTCTTTTCGGCCTTGGGGGTGATGTCGATTTCATCAGGTTCAGAGCTGGCCCGTTTGAAATTCCGGATGGCCTTGCCGAGACCGCCGCCGATTTCGGGGAGTTTCTTGGCTCCGAAGATGACCACTACTATGAGAAGAATTAAAAGCAGTTCCTGCATGCCGATTCCGTACATAAAGCCTCCGGGTTTGATAAGAAAGGCATATAGCGAGGGTTATCGCCGAGGTCAAGGTCGGGACGTTGCAACATTTTGACCGTCAGGATACAAATACGAGTACGTCGCCGTCGCCGGAGAGAATTCTTCCGTTTTTGCGGCAGCGGCGCAGGGCAGGGAATTATCCCGCTTCTCACCGTTTATGTCTTTGAAAAAGCATACGCTTAGGCGGTATTCAGGGTCAAGGATAGAAATGCCCGCCTGCATGCGAAAGGATGAACTATGACGATGAATTCCAGGGAGTTTCCTGTATATGTGCCGACCATGCACAGGGAATTTCTCTCTGAAACCGTGCCTGCCGGGGTACGTACCGTATGGCCCGGGCTGCCGGATGTGCACGGTTCCCGACGTGATCCCTCTCTGTGGTTGACCCCTTCTTCCCTGCCTTTTACGCCGTCGCAGGCCGCAAGCTGCATGGCCGAGCTGGCTCGTCTTGACGAAAACGGCATTGCCGATCTTTCCGTTTCGACCCCCGCGATGCAGGCTGTTTCCCGCCGCGAAATTACGGAAAGGGAGGATCTGGCCCGGTTTGCCCGTTCCGGCAAAACTGCAGAAGGGACAGCCCGCTCTTCACAAAGACCTGGTGGAGAAGAGCTGCTGCGTTGGGCCCAGCATTACCTTTTGCTGGGCTGGCTTCAGGAGGAACGGGTTCTGGATATGGACCGGTTGGCCGCACGGTACAGGAATGGGGCACGCAAGCTGGCTTCGCATCTTGGAGCGGACGATGAGGAAGAGACCGCTATCCACGCGGAACTGCTCGCCGCCATGACCGACCTTGTCCCCGAAGATCCCGCTGCACTTTTGCCTTCATGGCGGTTCATGCTGGAACTGCTTTCAATCCTGTTGCCTCCCGAGGCGGTGTTCTGTACGGCGGATGATCGGATGGCCGGGGCACTTTCTGATTTTGAGGTCTGCGACGCCCTGCCTCCGGAGCTGTTTTCCATCCCTCAAAACGGGGAAGCCGCTTCCTGTGTACGGGGATGCGTATGGCAACTGATCGGCCGGAAGGAGCCTGATCCTGACCGTCCTTGGCTTGATGCCGAGCGAACGGTGATTCTGCTGACAAGGGGACGGGCATGAACGATTCTCTGTCTTTCCTGCTCAAGAAGGTCTTTCCGAAAGGCCTTGCCGGTCTTATCTTTGATTGCGACGGCGTGCTTGTGGATTCCTGTGCCGCCAATGTCGGTTATTACAACAGATTGCTGGCCGAATTCGGACTGCCTCCGGTGGCTGACGATCAGGTGGAGTATGTGCAGATGTCCACGGCGGATCAGGCATTGCGTTTTCTGTTTACGCCTGAGCAGTATGTTCAGCTTCCTGCCATCGCTCAGAGAATCCCTTACAAGACAGTGACGCTGCCGCTGTTGACGCCGGAACCCGGCCTGAGAGAGATGCTCGATTGGTTGCACGGCCAGGGCGTGCGTCTGGGGGTGCATACCAATCGCGGCAACGGCATGTGGGATGTCCTGAAAAAATTTGGCATGGAAGAACTGTTTGATCCGGTCATGACGGCGGAAGTCGTAGCGCCAAAACCCTCACCCGAGGGAGTGCTGCGCATTTTGGACACCTGGAATGTTCTTCCTGAAACAGTGGGGTTTGTGGGGGACAGCGCCACGGATGCGGCTGCGGCGGCAGGTGGGGGCGTTCCGTTGCTTGCCTATCGGAATGCGGATTTGCCTGCCTCCATTCATGTGAACGGCTTCCCGGAACTGCACCGGGCTCTTGAGTTGCTGCCCGGACTGGGCGGATAAACCTTTTGGCGAAAACCGGCCCCGGGCCGGGGAGGTCATATGTTCGTACTCGGCAATGTCCTTTTCGCGATTGCGCGCGTACTGGATACACTGCTTTCTCTTTATTTCTGGATCGTAATCATTGCTGCGCTGTTGTCCTGGGTGCGCCCTGATCCGTACAATCCGATCGTCCGCACCTTGAGTTCGCTTACCGAACCCGTTCTGTACCGTATCCGCAAGCACTTGCCGTTTACCTACATCAGCGGGCTTGATCTTTCGCCCATTGTGGTGCTGATCGTCATCCAGCTGATTCAGAGCATCGTGGTGCGTTCCCTGTTCCAGTATGCGGCCATGCTGTAGAGCCGCGGAAAGGCTCCCCTGGTGATATTTCGCTGCAGGGGGAGGGATTTTTGCATTCACTTTCATTATCTTTTGCGGTAAACATGGCTAAAGGCAAGGCGCAGCACTGCGGCTCGTCTTCGTATTCAACCTCTATATCGGAGAAAGTCTTATGGAACAGCGTGAGCTCCTTCTTCTTGAGAAATATGCCGCCGTCAACCCAGAACTGAAGGATCTTTGGGAAGATCACATCCTCTATGAGAAGCAGGTGGAAAAGCTTGAAAGCAAGGCCTATCGGACTCCCATGGAAGAACAGACGCTCAAGCAGCTGAAAAAGCAGAAACTCGAAGGAAAGACCCGCCTTCATGCCATCCTTGATGGCTACAATGAACAGGAAGGAAAGTAGGAATGTTGTGCACCGGGGCCACCATCCTTCTGGAGAGTTTGAAGCGTGAAGGCGTAGACCTTTTCTTCGGCTATCCCGGCGGAGCCGTCATCGATATTTATGACGAACTGCCCCGCCATCCGGAGCTGCGACATATTCTGGTGCGGCATGAGCAGGGCGCTGTGCATGCCGCCGATGGGTACGCGCGCGCTTCGGGAAAGGTGGGGGTTTGTCTTGCCACTTCCGGCCCCGGTGCCACCAATACAGTCACGGGCATCGCCACGGCCTATTCCGATTCCATTCCCATGGTTGTTCTGACAGGGCAGGTTTCCACGCCTCTCATCGGGAACGATGCCTTTCAGGAAGTGGATATCGTAGGGATTACCCGGCCGTGTACGAAGCATAACTTTCTGGTCAAGGATGTCCGTGATCTGGCGCTCACATTGCGCAAGGCCTTTTATCTCGCCCGTTCCGGACGTCCCGGCCCGGTGCTGGTGGATATACCCAAGGATGTTCAGCAGGCCCGCTGTGAATTCGTGTGGCCGCCGGACGTGTCCATGCGGTCCTATTGTCCGACCTTTCGCGCGAACCTTAATCAGCTGCGTCGAGCCATGGACGTACTTGTCACGTCCCGCAAGCTGTTGATCGTCGCGGGGGGCGGCGTAATCATGGCCGATGCGGCCGAGGAACTGACGACGCTCGCCCATGCCATGCACGCTCCCGTGGCAGGCACGTTGATGGGGCTTGGAGGATTCCCCGGAGACGATCCGCTCTGGCTGGGCATGCTGGGTATGCACGGAACATATGCCGCCAACAAGGCCGTCAGCGAGGCTGATGTCATTCTCGCGGTGGGTACGCGTTTTGACGATCGAATTACGGGTAATCTCGGCCGCTTCGCCTCTCATGCCCGTATCGTTCACATCGATATTGACCCCACTACGCTGCGCAAGAACGTTCGGGTGGAAGTTCCTGTGGTCAGCGATTGCCTGAGTGCTCTGCAGGGACTCCGCGCCATCCTTGAATCCGGCCATGCCGTCAAGGACTGGGCTGGAGATCATGCTGAATGGGTGGCCCAGGTCAGGGAATGGGAACGGGAACACCCGCTGGGGTGGATCAAGGGCGACAAGCTGAAGCCGCAGCAGGTTCTGGAGGCCTTGAGCGCCTGCACCAGAGGAGATTTGATCGTCACGACAGAGGTGGGGCAGAACCAGATGTGGGCAGCGCAGTTCCTGCGATATCGCAAACCGCGCACGTTCGTGACATCAGGAGGTCTCGGCACCATGGGATACGGTTTGCCCGCCGCCATCGGCGTGCAGCTGGCGCTGCCGGACAAGCTTGTCGTCGATGTGGCCGGTGACGGTTCCATCCAGATGAACAGTCAGGAACTCATGACCGCTGTGGAAAACAAGCTCCCCGTGAAGATCCTTATCCTGAACAATCGGTACCTTGGCATGGTCCGACAGTGGCAGGAGCTTTTTTACGACACCAATTACGTCGCTACCGACATGCGTGGACAGCCGGATTTCGTAAAGCTTGCCGAAGCCTACGGTGCGGAAGGGTATCGTATTACGACAGAGGAGGAGCTGGAGGAAATTTTGCCCAAGGCGCTGGCCTCGCCTCGAACCGCAGTGATCGACGTGGTGGTGGAGCGTGAGGAAAACGTGTCTCCCATGGTCCCTGCGGGAGCAGCTCTGGACGAAATGCTGATCGTATAAGCCCTGTTGCGGCAGAGTTCCAACCGTAAACGTTTCTGGAGGAAGAATGCGGCGCGTTCTCTCTGTTCTTGTCGAAAACGAACCTGGCGTCCTTTCCCGCGTAGCCGGACTGTTCAGCGGACGCGGGTTTAACATCGAATCCCTCAATGTGGCTCCTACTCTTGAGGAGGGCATGTCCCTCATGACCATCACCACCAGCGGCGACGAGCAGATCATTGAACAGATCGTCAAGCAGCTTCGCAAACTGGTTACGGTCGTGAAGGTCGTGGACTTTTACGGCATGTCTTCCGTGGAAAGAGAGATGATGGTGATCAAGGTGCATGCGGAAGACTCCAAGCGCGGCGAAGTGCTGCGTATCGCCGATATCTTCCGTTGCAAGGTAGTGGACGTAAGTCCCATGGACCTCACTCTGGAAGCCACCGGAGATCATTCGAAACTGCAGGCCATTATTCAGTTGTTGCAGCGGTTCGGGATCAAGGAACTCGCGCGCACGGGCACGCTGGCCATACGCCGTACGATGCAGAGCGACGAAGGCTGATTCCGGGATCCTGAAAGGAAAAATTTGGAACACGGGAGGGAGGAGACTTGCAACTCTCCTCCCTCCCGTGTATTTTTGCGCTTCGAGCAATTCGCCTTTTGCGCATGCCCGCTGTTTTTTGGCTTCCGTCTTCGCGACGGTTTGCTTCAATATCTGGATCTGCAAGGAGCAGTCATGAAAGCCTATTACGAACAGGATGCCAACCTGGATTATCTTAAGGGCAAGACCGTTGCCATCATCGGCTACGGCAGCCAGGGGCATGCCCATGCCCAGAATCTGCGTGACTCCGGCGTCAACGTCATCGTGGGTCAGCGTCCTGGCGGTGCCAACTACGAGCTTGCCAGGGAACATGGTTTCGCTCCCATGTCCGCCGCCGAAGCGGCCGCTGCTGCCGACATCATCATGATTCTGCTGCCCGACCAGCATCAGGCGAAGGTGTATCGTGAGGATATCGAGCCCAATCTCAAGTCCGGCAAGTCCCTCCTGTTTGCTCACGGCTTCAATATTCACTTCGGTCAGATTGTTCCTCCCAAGGATGTTGACGTATACATGATCGCTCCCAAGGGACCGGGGCATCTGGTACGCCGCACCTATACCGAAGGCGGCGGTGTGCCCTGCGTGGTGGCCGTTTATCAGGATGCTTCCGGCGAAGCCATGCAGAAAGCCCTTGCCTATGCGAAGGGGATCGGCGGCACCCGTTCCGGCGTTATTGAAACTACGTTCAAGGAAGAGACCGAAACCGACCTCTTTGGTGAACAGGCCGTACTGTGCGGCGGTGTTACCGAGCTGATCAAGGCTGGTTTTGAAACGTTGGTGGCCGCTGGTTATCAGCCTGAAATCGCCTATTTCGAATGCTGCCATGAAATGAAGCTCATCGTGGATCTTATCCACGAGGGTGGTTTCGCCAAGATGCGCCATTCCATCAGCGACACCGCCGAGTTCGGTGATTACCGGACCGGTCGTCGGATCATCACCGAGGAAACCCGCAAGGAAATGCGCAAGGTTCTGTCCGAAATTCAGGACGGCACCTTTGCCCGCGATTTCATCCTTGAATGTGGTTGCGGTTATCCGAGTTTCAAGGCCAAACGCCGTATTGAAGCAGATCATCAGATCGAGCATGTGGGCGGCAAGCTACGTGCTCTTATGCCCTGGTTGCAGAAAAAGTAACACGCTACGGCAACTGCCGCCGGCGTACGTGAAGGGAGGCTTCGACCTCCCTTTTTTTATACGACAGGAAAAATTTTTATTTTATCAGTAAGATATTACGGTCTGGCAGCTGCAAGCGACAACAAGTCAAAGGAAGATTTCAAAGAATGACGTCTGACCCATGTAAAATAAAACTGTAACGATATTCGGGGATTATTCTAAATATTGCAGCCAACTTCTCATGAGGAAACGAGGATGCGTGTGCATCGTTTC
This sequence comes from Pseudomonadota bacterium, assembly GCA_023403845.1. Lineage (GTDB taxonomy): Bacteria > Desulfobacterota > Desulfovibrionia > Desulfovibrionales > Desulfovibrionaceae > Bilophila. The sequence goes on along the minus strand of JAEYDL010000016.1, from coordinate 111,839 downwards.
AGGACGAGGAGCAAAGCTTCTGGAGGCAAAATGGTATCCGGTTCATATAGATGCGCTGTTTAATATGCATTCTCAATGATCATATCCGGATTTACAGGATAGCTGAAGGGTAAAATCCGCGTGATGCCTTATGAATGATCTGATGCTTTGAAGCTTAAATATGCAAGCGCAAACATCGGTACCGGCGTTGTTGCATGGATATACTAAAAAACAAATAAAATACAATGTATTGTATGAAAAATGATTGAAGGTGGGAAACTTGCGTATATTGTTTTCCCCGGGCAGATATCTGATGACCGTCCGCAAGAATACAGGTACTGGCGCTGGATGCTTATCACCCGACATAGCGGCCATGCGCCGAAACAGTTTTCCTGATAAAAAGAAATTGGCTGATCGCCCATCCGTAATCGAGGGCATATTTTTTATGGCGGAAGAACAGCATTCAGCACATATGAAACAGTTGTGCAGGCGCCATATCATTTTCGTCCCTGAGCGCAGAAAAAATATCTGTGCACTGAAGAAATAGAGACGTTAGACAAATAATTCATTATAATGAGATATAAATCATGAGAAAGTGATGCCCGATCATATGCTGATGATGCCGTTCAACCAGGTGGTATTCCAATACCGATGTCTTTGGACTGGAAATTCCTGAATACTGCTCGGTCATTTGAGCTGACTCAAAGATAAGTACGGCAACCGGCTATTCTGAACGCAGGGTAGCTTGCTTGTATGGCAGGTCTGGACGGAGTGACTATCCGTAAGTATCCGGGCACAGCATGCGGATATCGTGCGTGATGTGAATGGCAGGAGTATGCAGGTTCGTTTGTTCCGGCAGGACAGGTAGAAGCGGCTACGAGCCAAGGGTATGGGGATGCAGAGGAATGAAAAGGCGCCGGCTCAGAATTCAAGCCGACGCCTTGGGATACAGGCCAATGATGGCTCTTGCGGCTATCCAGGCCACCTGCTTTGCGGGGGCCTGACTCGGATCTAGATACCCAGATTGTGGTAGCCGCAGTCGGCGAACAGGATTTCGCCGGTCACAGCGGAACTGAGATCGGAAGCCAGATATACGGCGGTCTTGCCCACGTCTTCGGTCGTGACGTTGCGTTTCAGCGGGGCATGTTCCTCGATATGGCTGAAGATTTTTTTGAAGTCGGAAATGCCGGAAGCGGCCAGCGTCTTGATGGGGCCGGCGCTGATGGCGTTGACACGGATATTCTTGGCGCCAAGATCCACGGAAAGGTAACGGACAGAGGCCTCCAGAGCCGCCTTGGCCACGCCCATTACATTGTAGTTCGTAATGACCTTCTGAGCGCCATAGTAGGTCATGGTCAGGACGGAACCGCCGGGATTCAGCATGGGTTCAAAGGCATGACAGAGCGCCGTGAGAGAGTAGGCGGAAATGCCGAGAGCCATGTTGAAGCCGTCACGGGTCGTCTCGATGAATCTATGGGCCAGATCTTCGCGGTTGGCAAAGGCGATGGAGTGCACGAGCACGTCTACGCTGCCCCATTTTTCCTTGACGAGGGACGCCGCTGCGGCAATCTGCTCGTCACTGGTCACATCGCAGGGAAAGGTGAAATCACCACCGAGTTCTTCGGAAATAGGAAGGACACGTTTATGTATTGCCTCTCCCGCATAGCTGAAAGCGAGCTGTGCTCCCTGTTTTTTGAATTCGCTGGCGATGCCGTAGGCAATGCTCTTGGTATTGGCGACTCCAAAGATGAGGCATTTCTTGTTTTGCAACAGCATGAGTTCCTCGTTGCCTGTCAGAGTGTTGAAAAGCCAGGTTTGTTGGTGACGTTGCCGTCAGGGAGATTGCAACGGCACGGCCGGTTCTTGCGCGGGAAACGTCGTCGCGTGAACTCCGACGTCCTTATAGCGCAATATCGGAACCTGTCAAAATACGATAGGCCTCACGATACTTGTTCTGCGTGGCCGCGACGATATCCGCAGGCAGATCCGGCGGCGGAGGCGTCATGTCCCAGGGCTGGGAAGCGAGCCAGTCGCGCAGGAACTGTTTGTCGAAACTGGGTTGGCTCTTGCCAGGCTCATAACCCGCGGTGGGCCAGAAACGGGAGGAGTCGGGGGTCAGGACTTCATCGATCAAGGTCAGTTCACCGTCCACCATACCGAACTCGAATTTGGTATCCGCGATGATGATGCCCCGGGTTTCCGCCCAGGCGCGAGCTTCCCTGAAGATGGTCAGGGAGAGTTCTTCAACCTTGGCCGCCAGCTCAGCGCCGAGAATGTCCGCAGCCTGTCTGGGGGAGATGTTCTGGTCGTGCTCTCCGATTTCGGCCTTTGTAGACGGAGTGAACAGTGGCTCGTCAAGCCGGGCTGATTCCAGAAGACCTGCAGGCAGGGTATATCCGCAGACTTGCCCCGTAGCCAGATAATCCTTCCAGCCGGATCCGGTGATGTAGCCGCGCACGATACATTCCACCGGCAGGGGCCTGGCTTTCTTGACAAGCACGGAGCGACCTTCCAGCATGTCGCGATAGGGCGCGAGGGCGGCGGGGAACTTGTCCACGTCGCTTTCGATGAGATGGTTTTTGACCAGATGGGCAAACCGTTTCATCCAGAACAGGGTGATCTGGTTGAGAATGACGCCCTTATAGGGAACCGGCTGCTTCATGATCACGTCGAAGGCCGACATGCGGTCCGTGGTGACGATCAGCAGGGTTGATTCGTCAATGTCGTAAATGTCCCTTACCTTGCCCCTGTTCAGCAGAGGAAATTCGCGAATGTCGGTGTCTGTGATGACCTGCATGGAGGTATCCTTTTCTGAAGGTTTATGAAGGAAAAGGCGATCAGACCTTTTTCCGATTTTCCATGGAGCGGGCGTGCGCCTCCAGTTGTTCCATTCTGGCCAGAGCCGCGACGGTATCCGCGCTCGAGCGTGCGAAGTTCTGGCTGGCGGCTATGATGCTCGTCCGTTTGCAGAAAGTCTGGACCGAAAGGGCGGAGGAAAAGCGGGCCGTGCCCAGTGTGGGCAGCACATGATTGGGACCCGCGAAATAGTCGCCCAGCGGTTCGGGAGAATAGGGGCCAAGAAAGACCGCGCCAGCGTGCCTGATATGCGGCATGACTGACCAGGGATCTTTCATGAGAACCTCGAGGTGTTCTGGAGCGATTCTGTTCGCCAGTCTGATCGCGGCGTCCATGTCGGGCACGAGCACCACGGCGCTCCAGTCCTTGAGCGACCGTTTTACGATATCGGCGCGGGGAAGGTCAGGTGCCTGCCGGTCGAGTTCTGCCAGCACTTTTTCGGCCAGAGCGGCATTGTCCGTGATGCAGATGGCCGAGGCCAGCACGTCATGTTCCGCCTGCGAAAGCATGTCGGCGGCCACACAGGCCGGGTCGGCCGTTTCATCCGCAAGAATCAGGACCTCGCTGGGGCCGGCGATCATATCTATGCCCACATGCCCCTGAACCAGACGCTTGGCCGTAGTGACCCAGATATTGCCGGGGCCGGCAATGACGTCCACCGGGGTCACGCTTTCCGTTCCGTAAGCCAGCGCCGCAATAGCCCAGGCGCCGCCCATGGCATAAACTTCCCGAATGCCGAGCAGGCCGGCGGCGGCAAGAATATGCGGGTTGAGCGTTCCGTCCCGACGCGGGGGAGAAACTACGGCAATTTCGTTTACGCCTGCCACCTGCGCGGGAATGGCGGTCATGAGGAGGCTGGAAATGAGAGGAGTGTTGCCTCCGCGCCCTCCAGGCACATACAGCCCCGCTCTGTCCACCGGAGAAATGCGCTGTCCGAGCACTGTGCCATCGTCCCGCGTGATGAACCACGAGCGATCCTTCTGCGCTTCATGGAAGGAGCGGATGTTTTCCGAAGCCTTGCGGATACAGTCCAGATCATGAGCAGAGACTTCATGCATGGCCTGCTCCAGTGCCTCGGAAGAGACGCGCAGAGGAAGTTGCATGTCGGGACAGTCAAAGCGGCGGATATATTCCAGAACGGCCGCGTCGCCTTCTTTGCGGACTTTTTCGATCATCTGGCGTACGTCCGATTCCGCCGTATGATCCGGATTGTCGCGCTTGGCAAGGGCGCGCAGCAGCTCGGGCCACATGGTTTCGGAGGAGAAGGACAACAGACGGCAGCTCATGGGGACTCCTTTGTTCCTGAAAAACGCCGGGAACTGGCGGCGATTTGGCGTCAATGCTTGGTATGGACATGAAAGCATACTGTAACCCTTCCTGAAAGTCGAGCTGTTCACCAGAAAGGGATGCAATGGGCGCGATCCATTTCCGATGGGGCGGCGCAGGGTGGTCGAACCGGCAGACTGGTTCGATGAAGAAGTATTGCTAAACGATATCCTTTGAAGAGCCCGGCAGAGCGGACGCTGTCTTGAGGGAGAGGCCCTGCGTTCAAAAGGACTCCGGACTTTACGCGAGGCCGGAAACAGGGTATCGCCATCTTCATGAAAAAAGCGCTTCGTATCATGGCTGTCATTGTGGGAACGTGTGCCGTCCTGGGCATCGCGTGCGCCACAGGTCTGTATTTCTGGGCAAGCCGGGATCTGCCGGGCTTTACGCGTATTGCGGATTATCGTCCTGCGTTGACTACGACTGTGTTGGCTCGAGACGGCAGCGTGCTCGGGTATCTGTATCGGGAAAATCGTTTCCTGATTTCGCTCGATGATATGCCGAAACAGCTTCCTCAGGCTTTTCTGGCTGCGGAGGACGCGGAGTTTTACCAGCATGAGGGTGTGAATCCTGTCGCCATCTTTCGCGCCTTTCTCATTAATCTTCAGTCCGGGACCAAGCGTCAGGGCGGAAGCACGATTACGCAGCAGGTGATCAAGCGTCTGTTGCTGACACCCGAGCGAAGCTACGAGCGCAAGATCAAGGAAGCCATCCTCGCCTACAGGCTGGAGCGATATCTGTCCAAAGACGAAATCCTTACCATTTATCTGAACCAGACGTTTCTTGGAGCCAACGCCTATGGCGTGGAGGCCGCTGCGCGTACTTATTTCGGCAAGCATGCCAAGGAACTGACGCTGGCGGAGTGCGCCCTTATCGCCGGACTGCCGCAGGCTCCCTCCCGGTACAATCCCTATCTCAACCGGGATGCGGCGGTCGGTCGACAGCATTATGTCCTGCGGCGGCTGCGCGAGCTGAGCTGGATCACGGAAGCGGAATATGACGAAGCCATGCGGCAGCCTCTGGTATTCCGGAGCATGTCCCCCGACATCGGACGCGAGGGCGGATGGTATCTTGAAGAGGTTCGAAGACAGCTGATCGATCTGTTCAATGAGGAAAAGGCCAGGGCCATGGGGCTGAATCTGCCTCTGTACGGGGAAGAGGCCATTTACCAGCTCGGGCTGACCGTGCGGACCGCGATGGATCCGAAGGAGCAGAAAGCCGCCGATACGGCCCTGAGACAGGGGCTGGAGCGGCTGGATCATTTGCACGGCTGGCGTGGACCTGTGGAACGGATTCCGGCGGACAAGCTTGAAAAGCGCCTTGCGGACGCCGAATTCGATCCCACAGATTTGCTGAATGGAGCCTGGGCGAAGGCTATCGTCACCCAGATTACGGACAAGGGACTTGAGGTCCGGCTGGGACCGTATTCCGGTTTCATCGACGTGAAGAACATGAGCTGGGCAAGGCGCTCGGGCATGCGGTTGAACAAGCAGTTCAACGTGGGGGACGTCGTTTGGGTTTCCGGACTGGGTGCGGACGCCAGGTCCAGTTATGACCCCTCGGCCGTGCTTCCGGACAAGCCCATCCGGCTTGCTCTGCAGAGCGTGCCGGAGCTGCAGGGCGCGCTGGTTTCCATCGAGCCTCAGACGGGGGATGTCGTGGCCATGTGCGGGGGGTACAGCTCGCAGGACAGTCAGTTCAATCGAGCGACGCAGGCGCGGAGACAACCCGGTTCCTCCTTCAAGAGCATCGTGTATTCCGCCGCTCTGGACAAGGGCTTTACGCCTGCTACGATCGTGCTCGACGCTCCAGTGGTGCAATTCATGGACAGCGGCGACGTCTGGCGTCCCAAAAACTATGAAAAGAGCTTCAAGGGACCTCTCCTGCTGCGCACTGCGCTGGCTCTGTCCAGAAACCTGTGCACCATCCGAGTCACGCAGCAGATCGGCGTTTCCGCCGTCATCGAACGGGCCAAGGATCTTGAACTGGAAGCTGATTTTCCGGAGGTGCTGCCCGTCAGCCTTGGGGCGGTCGAAGTTTCTCCTCTGAATCTGACGCAGGCCTATACCGCCTTTGCCAACGGTGGGATGGTCAGCAAGGCCCGGTTCATCCTTTCGGTAAAGAATTTCTGGGGTGAAACGCTGTATGAGCCGCAGCCGGATCTCAGAGACGCCATTTCTCCTCAGAACGCGTACCTGATGGCCTCCATGCTCAAGGATGTGGTCTCCTCGGGAACCGGAGGAAAGGCTTCCGTTCTCGGCCGGCCCGTGGGAGGGAAAACCGGAACGTCCAATGACGAAAAGGACGCCTGGTTCATCGGCATCACACCGTATCTGGTAACCGGCGTCTACGTAGGATACGATCAGGCCCGGAGCATGGGACGCATGGGTAGCGGCAGCTCTTCGGCCCTGCCTATTTTTGTAGACTATGCCAAAGCGGTTTTTCCGGCCTATCCTCCGGATGATTTTACCGTTCCGGATGGGATCACCTTTGCGCAGGTCGACAGTGTGACCGGGCATCTGGCAGGCCCCGGTTCGGGACGGACGCTTCGCCTTCCTTTCTATTCAGGAACGGAACCCGGAGCCAGTGACTCCGAAGATGTCCTTTCCGGAATCAACAGACGAGGAGAAGACCTGCTCAAGCAGTTCTGACGGAATAGTGTTTCGGCAATGGAAAAGATATCCTTGCCGCGATTGGTTGTGTCTTGTCGTGAAACGGACCGGTGCCTGTAATGGGATCGGTCCGTTTCGCGTCATGAAGAGGGCGGTATTCTGGCGGTCGGGATATTGGCAGGGCGGAATTCAAAAATAAAATTATTTTTTGATAAAATAATATAATTAAGTATGTTATGTTCAAAAAAATAAAGAAAAAAAGCAATAAGGGATCTTGGGTGGTGAAAAGCTATTCCCAATAAAAACATTTCATATTATCATGCTGTTCATACTCAAAATGAAACATCCTCAGACAAGAATTACATAATAGAACGAAAAAATTTCGTAAACGAGTCGTTTTCGAAAGAGTGCAGATTTGGAGCCGACGTTCCCGTTCTGTACCCGCATGTATCTGGAAGTCCGGGGATACCGGGCGAACAGGATATGCATATTAACGTGAAAGGTGTTCCTTTTTGCGTTGATATATGGTCAGGGGACCTTTTGTTCGAACTGTAACAAGGTGGAGAGATATGAAACGTGCTCTAGCTTTACTCGTCGCTTGTGGTCTGCTGCTTGGAGCAAATGCGGCACCAGGGTTTGCGGCCAGCAAGAAAGTCATCAAGATCGCAGGGATGAAGGCCGATGGCGAGCCTGAAACTCTTGGAATGAAGAAGTTCGGCGAACTGCTGGAACAGAAGTCCAACGGCAAGTACGTGGTGAAGGTGTACCCGAACTCCTCTCTCGGAAAGGAAGACAAGTATATCGCCGACACCCGTCGCGGCACTGTTGAAATGTGCGCCACCGGCACGCAGGTTTCCTCCTTCCATCCTGCCATGGCCATGATGGAAACCCCCATGCTGTACGACAGCTACGATCACGCCCGCAAGGCCATCGACGGCGGCGTCTTCGCTCTGCTGACCGACGGTTTCACCGAAAAATCCGGCCTGCGCTGCCTGAACATGTTCCCCCTCGGTTTCCGTCATTTCTATACCAAGAATCCCGTGAAGAGTATCGACGACGTCAAGGGCTTGAAGCTCCGCGTGCCGAACATCACCCTGTACACGACCTTCGCCAAGGAATGCGGCATCAACGGGCAAGCCATGCCCTTTGCCGAAGTCATGAGTTCCGTGGACCAGGGCGTCATCGACGGCGGCGACAGCCCTCTCGCCGACATCACCTCTACCAAGGTTTATGAAAAGTGCCCGCAGATTACTCTGACTGGCCATATTCTCGTTATCCACAGCCTTTTCATCAATGAAAAACTGTATCAGTCCCTGCCTGAACAGGACAAGGCCTGGTTCAATGAAGCTGCTGCCGAAGCCGCCGACTACGTGTGGAAGCTGGTGCAGGAAGTGGACAAGAAGGCCGCCGAAGAGATCACCGCTCATGGCGGCACTATCTCCGAACCTTCTCAGGCCATGAAGGACCACATGACCGCCGCCGCCGAGCGTACCTGGACCATGTTCACTGATCCTTCCCGCACCACTACCTACGTGCCCAACGCCCAGGCCATTTTCGACAAGGCCGCCAGCTTTAAGTAGGCTCTATTGAGCAGAGGGGAGTCTGCATCCTGTGTAGACTCCCCTTTCCCTTTGAAATTCCGGTTTCCTCTTGAGGTTTGTATGAGTGAAACTCCTGCTCCTGCGAATGCCAAGCAGAAGGCTAATCAGGCTGGCGCGGTTGCGTTCCAGATCTTTTGCGCCTGCATCTTTCTGGGCATGATAGGCCTGGTGTTCCTGAACGCCATATTACGCTACTGCTTCAACTCGGGTTATCCGCCGAGTGAGGAATGGGCGCGTTTTCTGTTCATCTACATCACGTTTTTTGGCGCCATTGAGGCGTTTTACCGCAAGAAGCACATCGCCGTGGAAATGGTCGTCGATCTGCTGGAAGGCAACTGCCGCAAGACCGTGAACATCATCGCCATATTGTGTTCCCTCGCGGCCCTGGCCGTCCTGTTGCAGGGCGGTATCGCCTATGTGCAGATGACGCTTGATACGTATGCTGTTGCCACATATGTCAACATGGCCCTTATTAATTGTACTTTGCCCATCATGGCCCTTGCGGCCATCGTTCTGCAACTGCGCGATCTGATCCGTATCGTGCGCACGCCTGCCTCCGAGTTCCGGAAGACGTCGGGTGTCGACCTTGCTGAACTGCAGCACTAAGGAGAGAGCGTATGGAATTGTTTCTTTTTCTCGCATCTCTCTTTTTCTTTCTGTGCTTCGGTATTCCCATCGCCATGGTGCTCGTGCTCTGCGCGATGGTCCTCATGTTCCACGCGGACATGTGGGATCCGATGACCATTGCGTCCTGCATGCTTGATGGCGCCAACAACTATCCTCTGATGGCTATTCCGTTCTTCGTGTTCGCCGGTGAGATCATGGCGGCGGGAGGACTTTCCAAACGAGTCGTTCAGTTCGCTCAGCTGCTTATTGGCGGCGTACGTGGTGGTCTGGGGTATGCCGCCATCGTGGCCTCCATCATCTTCGCTGGCCTTATGGGCAGCTCCGTAGGGGAAGCTGCGGCTCTCGGCGGACTTCTGCTGCCCATGATGAAGCAGGTGGGCTACAAGCCGGGCCGCGCTGGCGCCATCATTTCTTCCGGCGCCATTCTTGGTCCGATCATTCCGCCCAGTACGAACTTCATCATCCTGGGTTCCTGCGTGAGCGGCCTGTCCATCACCAAGCTGTTCATGATCGGGCTCGTGCCCGGTGTTTGCATCGGTCTGGCCCTGATGGTCCTGTGGTTCTTTATTGTACGTATCGACGGCTACAAGGAAACCATCAGGTTCACCAAGGAAGAAAAGAAAAAGATTCTCATCGACGCTACGCCGGCCTTCATGATGCCTTTGCTCCTGCTCGGCGGTATCCGTTTCGGCGTCTTCACGCCTACGGAAGGCGGCGCCTTTGCCGCTGTGTATGCCATTCTGGTATGCCTGCTGTGGTATCGTGAGATCGGCCTCAAGGATCTGCTGCGGGTGAGTGCCTCGTCCGCACGCACCACGGCCGCCGTCATGATGATCGTCGCTACGGCTACGGCCATCGGCTACTTCATCACCCTGGCCGACATTCCCCAGCAGATTATCTCGCTGTTCGCGCCGTTCAAGGATTCCCCGATCACGCTGCTGCTGCTCATCAACGTGTTCCTGTTCCTGATCGGTATGGTCATGGACCTGACGCCAAACGTCCTTATCTTCGCTCCCGTGTTTTATCCGTTGATTCTGGACGCCGGTATCGATCCATACCACTTTGGTCTGATCTTCATTCTGAACCTCGGCATCGGCGTCATTACGCCTCCCGTCGGTACAGTTCTCTATGTGGTCTGCGGTATCGGCAATATCAAGCTGCCCGCTCTGGTCAGAAATCTGTTGCCGTTTATTCTGGTGGAAGTCCTCGTGCTCATCGTACTGACGATTTTCCCCAAGCTATCCATCGGTCCCATGAATTTCCTGATGTAGGAACAGGGGAAAAAATACGGTTTCAATGGGGCGGTCCTTGAGGGCCGCCCCTCTTTGTATGAAGAGAAAACCTCCTGCCAGGCGGGATGTCCGAAAAATTTAAAAAGTACATATGGCATGGAAACTTCTTTTGGTTTGCCAACATCTGGTTGCAGCCCGGCAACTGCAACAATGAAGCAAATAAAAAGGAGGTCACCATGGGGGACGGCAAGAGTCCAGATTATGCCGGATGGAACAAATATAAGAGAGCAGTGATTCCCCAATATGGTCATCAGGTTTCCTATGGTGGGGAAAGCGTGTGACAGGCAAGCTGTTATGTACGCCATGTGAATGGAAGGGAGTGAATAGTATTGAGGAGAATGGTGTCCGGACCATCTCCTTGTACTGCTTGAGATTCCGTTCATACAGAAAGACCGAAGAGCGAACTCTTCGGTCTACGGTATGGCGCGCATGTATACGCGGTTATTTTTCCAATGCGCTTTCCGTAACCAGAATCTTGCGCGTAGAGGGTGCGCCCGGCGGCATGTCCATGAGAGTCAGGCGGTAACCGAACGAAACGTACAGTGGCCGATCCCGGTTGGTGCCAAGTTCGAACCGGGCTTCAAGCGGCAAGGCCGATTCTCGTTTCAGAGGGCGGGGACCAAGCTTCTGCTCCTGTTGGGCCAGAACCCTGCCGTCTTCATCCGCAAGATAGATGTTCAGCGCTATTTCTCCATACCACGAGGCCCAGTCCGGCAATGCAAGTACATCAGGATAGGCCTCCGCCGTGATTTGAAGTTCTCTGCCTGCGGGTGCTACCTGATATTGGAAGGAAAGATAGCGCATGGTGATGACTTGAGTCGTTTCATCCTTCCAGGCATTGCTGGGCAAATGCCGGACGGTCTGCCCGACGCAGCCGTTCAGAAACAGCATCCCGACAAGAATCAGCGTGCACAAGTATTTCATGGAAAGCCTCACGTGCCGTGGAAGCGATGGATGTTCGTCTCTCAACGGGCTGGAATCAGAGACGATCATAGCCGGTTTCGCAACGGCAGGTCAATGACTCTGCGAAGACGGTTATTTTTCAATCCAGCGGGCGAGGCGCTGCTGGTATTCTTCGTCCGAATAGGTCGGCTTGTCGTACATCCCGGCGGCGACACGCTGGCGTGACGCTTCGGCGAGGATAATGGCCGCAGCGACGGAGACATTGAAACTCTGAATCATTCCGTACATGGGGATGTACACTTCGCCGTCGGCGATGGCGCTCAGCTCTTCGGTCACGCCGCTGTGTTCGTTACCCATGATGACCGCCGTGGGTCGCGTAAAGTCATAATCGCCGAGAGGCCGGGCTTCAGGGGTACAGCTGGTGGCCAAAATCTGGTGTCCATCGGCCTTGAGGGCAGCGTATAGTTCCCTGATATCCGTGTGTCGTACGGAATCAACCCATTTTCGTGCGGATGCTGAGCTCTTGCGTCCCAGAGCGGGGAAGGGCGTATCCGTATAGTACAGGTGCAGCGCCGCTACGCCGAAGGCATCGGCGCTCCGGTAGATAGCGGAAACATTATGCGGATCATGAATATTGGCCAGAACCAGCGTCAGATCCTTCTGGCGCCATGCCAATACCTTTTCCAGCTTGGCTCGCCGGCGTGAGGAAATTTCTCTCGTCACGGAATGATGCTCCTTTTGGACGGCGGAGGCCCCGCCGGATGACTATTCTTCTTCAGAGACGTTCATGGACAGTGCTGCCCGTCTGGCCTCCAGTTCCGCGATTTCGGCTTCCAGTTCTCCCAGCTTTTCCAGAACAGCTTCACTTTGGTCCTTGATCTGGCTGAAGCGTTTAAGCAATTCGGAGGTTCGGCTTCCGTCGGCGTAGATTTCTGGATCGGCCAGCTGGCTTTCCACTTCAGCCTGCTCGGTCAACAGGCGTTCGAGGTCGCCTTCCAGTTTGGCATAGGCCTCCTGCCTGGGACGGATGGCCTTGTACAGGGAATTGCGCTGTTCCGCCTGTTCGCGTTTGAGACGTTTCAGCTCTTCCCGATCTGCCGGACGCCCGGGCGTGGGAGCCGTCTTGCGTTCGGCATCCTTCCCGTTTGCGTTTCTGGCGGCCGCAAGAGCTGCGCGGCGGGCTGCATCGTACTCCGCAAATCCTTCCTTGTAGACATGGATGCCGGACTCGGACATGGCCCATGCTTCATCGGCCACTTCGGAGAGCAGATATCGGTCATGGGCCACCATAAGCAAGGTACCTTCGTACACATTCAGTGCTTCAACGAGGGCTTCGCGACTTTCCAGATCCAGATGGTTCGTAGGCTCGTCCAGCACGAGGAAATTGGCCCGGGCAAGAAAGAGCGAAGCAAGCACGAGGCGGCTCCGTTCGCCGCCGGACAGACTGCTCACCTGCCGGTCGAAATAGGTTTGTCCAAGCAGAAACAGACCCAGGACGCTCATGAGTTCCTCTTCCGTTGTGCGGGGGTCGGACAGGCGGCGGATTTCTCCGAGCACCGTGCCGGAAGCATTGAGCAGTTCAGTCTGATGCTGACTGTAATAACCCATGCGTACGAGCGACCCCATGACCAGAGAACCGCCGGTCCGTTCGAGACGTCCGGCAAGTATCTTGAGCAGAGTGGACTTGCCGCAGCCGTTGTGCCCCACCAGGGCGATGCGCTGTCCGCGGAAGATGCTGAAGGTCAGGGATGGCCAGAGGCGTACTCCATCCGGGAAGGAGAACGCCAGATCGGCAGCAGCCACGATGGTCTTGTCCGCCTTGGGCGGTTCGGGCCATTTGAAGCTGAGTTCCTTTCGTTTGGCTTCCGGGCGGAGCCCCTCCAGTTCTTTTTCCAGCTTCTTGGCCATCTTTTGACGGGATCCTGCCTGTCGGGCCTTGGTGGCCTTGGCTCCGAAACGGCGTACGAAATCCATCTTTCGTTCGATTTCCGCATTCAGCCGCTGCGCTTCCCGTTCCCGCTGCTCCTCCAGTTCTTCCTGCAGGACGACGAACTGGCTGAAGGTCGCCTTGCGGAAAACGGGTTTGCTTCCTCCGAGGTAGAGGACATGGGAACCGACCCTGTCCATGAAAACTCGATCGTGGGCGACGAAAACCAGTGCTCCCTTATAGTCCATGAGGAAGTCTTCCAGCCATTCCACAGCTTCGATATCAAGATGGTTGGTTGGCTCGTCGAGCAGAAGCACGTCGGCTCCGGCCACCAGAACGCGGGCGAGTTTTGCCCGTTCCCTCCAGCCGCCGGAGAGCTGACGGATGGGAAGGTGCCATTTGTCCTCGCCGAAACCGAGTCCGGAGAGGACCGCCTGTGCTCTGTGTTCCGGATTGTAGCCGTACAGAGCTTCCAGCTCCGTCTGTTGTGCCCCCAGTCGCGCAAGAGCGCTTTCATCGTGGACGGCGACGGCAGCTTCCCATTCCGCCCAGAACTCGTGCCAGGCCGGAAGCACGTCCACAACCCATGTGAGGAGAGAGGCGTCCAGAACGCTTTCATCCAGATCCTGCTGGACATAGCCGACCCGGCAGCCGCGCGGCATGATGACCCGGCCGGAATCAGGGGCCTCCGCTCCGGCAAGCATGCGGATCAGCGTGGATTTCCCGCAGCCGTTCGGACCGCAGACGCACAGTCTGACTCCGGAATCGATGTCCAGCGAAAAATCGGAAAAGATATCCCGGCCTCCGAAGGCCTTGGACATGTTTTGAATCGTGATTTTCATGATGTCGTTCTATATTGCGTTAAGGCCGGCTTTCCCTGTGGCGTTTCACGTCGTCGGACAACAGAGAAAACTTCGGCGGCCAGTCGCCTAACCGTCGTTTTCCACCGGATCAGTTCCGGCGAGCGGTTCCAGCCCCAGACGTTCCCTGCGTGCGGCTTCCTGCTTGCGCTCGCGCGTCCCCAGAGACGTGGCGCGGAATTCGTCCCACAATGTGGAACACTCCTGATGGCGAGCGAAGATAAGGAATCCTGTGTGCGAGATCATTCTGTCCTCGGGACGCAGCCGGTCCGCGATGGGTTTCCAGTAGCGGACGAGAATTTCGCAGACTTCGATGTCGTCGAAGGGACCCTGCTCCAGTCCGAGCAGGAGCTTGCCCACCTGATCCACTGTGGGCAGCAGAAATGCCAGTGCCGCGCCGGGACGGACAGCTGCAGGAATATGGTGCAGATAGTCCCAGGGCGTTCTCACGTCGAGAAAAAGGGCGTCCGCGTCCTTCACATCGCCGAAGCCTTCGGCGATATCCCGGCAGTGCATGGTGACATTGTCGCCTACCCCCGCCCATTCAAGGTTCCGTCGGGCCAGTTTGTGGAATTCTTCGCGGGCTTCAAATGTGTGAACGTGTCCTGTGGGACCGGAAAACCAGGAAAGAGCGACGGTAAGGCTGCCGGAACCGGTTCCGGCCTCAATGACCGTTCTTCCGGGACCGACACCGAGTTTCATGCAGATGAAGCCGATATCCTTGGGGTAAAGAATCTGGGTCTGCCGCTTTACTCCCTTGACGAGGTCGTTCAGCGTGGGACGCATCAGGCGGTAGGGGACCCCCTGCGAAGTAAGGACTTCGGTACCGTAGGAGGCGGCTGCGACGTCGGACATCAGCAGGACGCCGTCTTGAGTATGCATATCCTGTTTTTCTTCCACGCGACGCAGGCTGCGCTTGCCGCGCGGCGTGACAATAATGACGAGTTCTCCAAAAGCAGGCATGAACGATCCTTGATTGATGAAAAAGTTGTATGAAAGCCCTGCGGGTAGGGATGGTGATACCTGACTGCGGCGGCAAAGACAACTACAGGACTTCTTCCAAAACGTGCATAAGGACATTCCGATTCCGGGATGCCGAAATGTTCGTCCGGACGGAACGGAGCGCTTGCGGCCTTTCTCCGGCAAGGAACGGCCGCCGCGTATTTCCCCATGTCGGAACTTCTGCGCGAAAAGGTTCCATTTTTGTGGAAACGGCTGTCGCGGATTAATAAGTTGATATGAGAAAACCATGCATTATCGCATGGATGCTTTTATTCCTGGACTTGATGAAGGGAACAGCTCCTGCTAAAATCAGCAGGCATGCCCACAGTACATTGAGATTGTTTGCCGGGCTTCGCTCAAAGAACATCAAGGAGAATCCATGAACATAGGTCCCTACACGTTTGCCGAGTTCAAAGGCCTTGCCGAAAAATTTCATGGCTATGCGGCTCCCGGTCTGCTCGTCGGCGGTTATATGGTGGAGATGGCGAAGGCCCGTTTGCCGGAAGGCACGCTGTTTGAAGCCGTGGTGGAGAGCCGCAAGTGTCTTCCTGACGCCGTCCAGCTGCTTACGCTGTGCAGTACCGGAAACAACTGGATGAAGGTGATAAATCTCGGACGTTATGCCGTTTCCCTGTTCGACAAGCATACCGGCGATGGATTCCGGGTGTCAGTGGATCCGGTTCGGTTGAATGCCTTTCCCGAAATTCGGGGCTGGTTCCTTAAGGAAAAGCCCAAGCATGAGCAGGATGAGCGGAAACTGCTGGAGGAAATCGAAATGGCTGGAGACTCCATCTGCTCGATCCGTCCGGTAACCATAAAGCGTCGTTTCCTCGGGCACGCTCATATGGAGCGCATAGGCATCTGTCCCTCCTGTGGCGAGGCCTATCCGCTTGAGGACGGCCCCGTATGCCGCGGATGTCAGGGTGAGGCTCCGTATGTGACGGCGAGCCGGGTGGTCAGGGCCGCCTCGGCGACCAGAATCGTACCGGTGGAGGAAGCCGTGGGGAAAACCGCCGCACACGACATGACCCGCATCGAACCGGGCAAGTTCAAGGGGCCTGAATTTCGGGCCGGGCAACGCATCACCGTAGGGGATATTTGCCGTCTGCAGCAGATGGGACGTTTTCATGTGGCCGTGGAAGAGGGGGCGCCTGCACCTGAGGCTGCGGAACTTGTGCATGAAAATGAGGCGGCGGAAACTCTGGCCAGACGTATGGCCGGTGCCGGCGTCACCTATCGTTTGCCTCCTCGCGAAGGCAAGATTGATTTTGAGGCTGATCGTGACGGTCTGTTCTCTGTCGATGTGGAACGGATGCGGCGTTTCAACATGATTCCGGACGTCATGGTCGCCTCCCGGCAGGATGCCACGCTGGTCGGGAAGGGAGGCAGGCTTGCTGGAACACGCGCCATTCCGCTGCATATCAGCCGGGAACGCCTCGGCGAGGCTCTGGCTGTTCTTGGAGAGAGGTCCCTTTTTGAGGTTCTGCCTTTGCGGCAGGCCCGGATAGGCGTGCTGGTTACGGGGACCGAGGTTTTCCAGGGCATTATCGAGGACAGGTTCATTCCCGTCATTATGGCCAAGGCCCGACAGTATGGCTGTTCCGTGGTCAGATCCGTCATCGTGCCTGACGATGCGGATCGTATCGCTGAGGCTGTGGCGGAAATTCAGGAGGCAGGAGCCGATCTTCTGGTCACTACGGGAGGTTTGTCCGTTGATCCGGATGATCTGACGCGGCAGGCCCTCATCAGGGCAGGACTCCGCGATGTGCTGCACGGCATGCCGGTATTGCCGGGGACCATGTGTCTTGTGGGACGCATGGACGCCATGCAGGTCATCGGAGTACCTGCATGCGCTCTTTATTACAAGACCACTATTTTGGATCTGTTGTTGCCGCGTCTCCTCGCGGGTCGTGAAATCACCCGGGGCGAGCTCTCCCGGCTTGGCGACGGCGGTTACTGCCTCAGCTGCAAGATATGCACATACCCAAAGTGCTGGTTTGGAAAATAACCAGTAAAACAAGAGATTGCAGGAAAGGGTATGATTTTCAGGAGACGGACTTCCGGATGGTGTTCTCCGATATGAGAAATTTCCATCCGCGAGCTTCGGAAGAATGTCCGTGAGGGAGGGGACCGTGCGATGCCGGAGGCCGGAGCGGTTTCCCCGGCCATGGAAAAGGGGCATCAGGTCCGGGCGCGCCGTTATGTAACCGTCTTTTGCAAACGTCGTTTGACGACAGCCTTCAAAGCCGGCAGGGAGCCTCTGCGGGAGAGAGTCACGCTTTGTCATTATGTCATATTGAATGCAGGTTGGCTTTTATATTGACACATTCCGGGCAAGGAATAAAATAACGAGATCATGGCTATCTGCTGTTGAACAGACACGGGCAGTCATCCTTTCAGGAAAAGGCCGCCTTGCGGGAGGAGCCTTGTGAAGACAAACCAGCGGCACGTAGTCCCGGATACTATGCTCATCATCGACGATGACGCCGTGAACCGGGGGATTCTGGAGAACATTTTTTCCCGTTTTTATGCCATTGAGGAAGCAGAGAACGGCAGGGTGGGACTGGAGAGGCTTTTTGCCCTTCGGAACAGAATCTGTGCGGTGCTTCTGGATGTCATCATGCCCGAGATGAACGGGATCGAAGTTCTGAGACACTTGCATGACGCGGGGGTTCCCCAGCAGACTCCCATTTTTTTGATTACGGCGGAAACGGGCGATGCTCTCATGCAAGATGCCTACGAGCTGGGCGTCATGGATATAATCAGCAAGCCCGTCGCTCCTTATATCGTCATACGCCGCGTGCAGTCCGTCGTGGAACTGTTTCAGTCCAGAAGGCAGCTCAGCAACGTAGTGGAGCGGCAGCAGTCGGAGCTTTTGCGGCAGGCCCAGCAGATCATCAAGCTGAATCAGGGGATGGTGGAGTCGCTGGCTGCCGCCATTGAATTCCGTAATGGCGAGTCCGGAGAACATGTCCGGCGTATTCGCGACATCACCCGGTTCATGCTTGTCAATACGGAATTCGGTCAGGGGGTGTCCGAAGACGATATGAATCACATCGCCCTGGCTTCCATCATGCATGACGTCGGGAAAATTGCCATTCCGGATGCCATATTGAACAAGCCGGGACGGCTGTCTCCCGAAGAATACGAGATCATGAAGACGCATACGGTTCAGGGGGCGCTGCTGTTGGAAAATATTCCGCAGATGCGGGAACTCGGAGTCTACAGGTATGCATATGACATTGCGAGGCACCATCATGAGCGTTGGGACGGAAGGGGGTATCCGGACGGGCTGAAGGGCGACGAGTGTTCCATCTGGGCACAGGTGGTCGCCCTGGCGGACGTTTATGACGCTCTGGTCAGCAGAAGAGTCTACAAGAACGCCTTTTCGCCGGAGAAGGCGCTGGCCATGATCGCAAACGGAGAGTGCGGCGTTTTCAATCCGCGCTTGCTGGAATGTTTTTTTCAGGTGGAAAAAGAGATGCGGCAGAGCATCACCCGGTAAAGGAGCTGGAAAATGGACGATGTGGTGGAAAGAAGACTGACCTCCGCCGGAATCGATGTAAAAGGAGCTTTGAAACGCTTTATGGGGAATGAAGCCCTGCTGGTCCGTTTTCTGAAGAAATTCCCGGAAGATCCCGGCTGCCGCAATCTGACCGGGGCGATAGCCAGTGCGGATATGGAAGGGGCTATCGCCGCAGCGCACACGTTGAAGGGACTGTGCGCCAACTTGTCTCTCGTCACCTTGTCGAATCTGGTTGCCAGACAGCTGGAACTGCTGAGAGCCGGCGATCTGAAAAGTGCAGCCGATATGATGCCCGAGGTGGAAGCCGCCTATGCGCAGGCGACTGAAGCAATTCTGGAGTGCCTGCAATGACGTCTCTGCGGATGAAGTGGAGGTGGAGACGGGATCTCCGGCATTTGTCCGTCTACCTGATCGTGCTTTGTGCGTTTACAATTCTCGGAGGCGGCGGCTTCTGGATCCTGCGTACGGAACTTTTAAAAAACGCACAGGAAATGGGGGAGTCTCTAGCCAGAAGCTACGCTTCGGAAGAGTGGAATAATTTGACTATTTATGAGTCCCTTATGGCCTTCGGCACGCAGACGCTTGACGTCCCTATATACGATGAAGGGCCGCAGGAAAATCCGGAACGCTGGCTTCAGCTGTATTTTAAGAGTATTCAGAGCGTATTGGGAAAAAATACGGTGGACCCCTATGCCGTGATGGACGGTAAGATCGTCGCTGCGAATCCGTGGGCAGGCGATGAGACGTACGATTTCACGCAGGCCCCCTGGTACAGGATGGCCGTAGCGGCCGAAGGGCGCGTGATCTTTACGCCTGCCTATACCGACGCCATTTACGACAAGCCGGTAATCACCATAGCCCAGAAGTGCAAATTTGCCGATGCGGTTCTTGCCTTTGATATTTTTCCGCAAAATTTTCAGTTTCAGAAAAATCCGCTGACCCTTCCCGAAGAGGCGTCCTTCTATCTGTGCGACAGCGCCGGAACATTGATTTACAAGCAGACCATTTTGAATCTTCCGGACAATGAAATTCAGCGATACATGAATATTCTGGTGCGCAGCATTCTCAATGGTGAACAGGACGCATATGATTCGTCCATCTATGATCCAAACGGGAATTTGCGTAATGTTTATTACAGCATCATGCCGAACGGATGGCTGGCCATCATAACGATTCCCTATGATACCATACTCGGAAATTTGTATCGGATCAGCATCCTTTTCATCATATTCTTTTTTTTATCCCTTCTGACCATTATTTTGATCCTCTGGAGAGACTTCAGCCTCAATAGACAGGTGGAGCGCACCAACGAGACGATTCGGGTTCTGGGGAATTCTTACTATGCGCTTTATCGTGTGGATTTTGAAAGAAATACCTATGAAATGATCAAGGGGTCCGATTACGTCCGGAGCAGGCTGGCGACAAAAGGATCGTACGAGGAACTGTTGCGTGTCATGAAGGAGGTAATCGAACCAGGAGCGTACAAGGAATATCTGGAAAGCTTTTCCTCCGAGAGCATCCGCAGGCTGGTGGCGCAGCGAATTCAGGACTTCGGCGGAGATTTTCTTCGGTTGTTCGGCGACACCTACCGTTGGGTGAACGTGCGGGTTCTGTTCGACGTATCGCTGGCTCCGGGAGAGGTGGTTCTCTGCTTCAGAGAGGTGGAGCAGGAAAAGCAGCGACAGTTGCAGGAGCGCAGGCTGCTGGAAAATGCTCTGGAAACTTCCCGGCGCAGCGAAAAGACGAAACATGCTTTTTTCAGTAATATGTCCCATGACATGCGTACACCGTTGAACGCGATTATAGGATTGTCCAACCTGGTGAGCCAGCATCTGAATGAGCCGGAAAAGGTAGCCGGCTATATGGAAAAGATTTCTTATTCCAGCCGACAGCTTCTTGACCTGATCAACGATATTTTGGATATGTCCCGCATAGAACAGGGCAAGGTGGTGCTGAATAATCAGCAGTTCAATCTGCAGAACTGCATCGAGGAATGCGTTACGATGTTCAGGCTGCAGGCGGAGGCGGAGGGAAAATCGTTTCTGGTCCGTTACGAGATCCAGAATCCAGAGGTGCTTGGAGATGCGTCCCGCATTAGCCAGATCATGAACAACCTGCTGTCCAATGCCTTCAAGTTTACTTCCGAGGGCGACGATGTTTCCGTAGATGTACGGCAGTTTGAGGACAAGGAGTATTCCCAGTATCAGATTGTGGTGCGGGATACCGGGGTCGGCATGTCGAAGGAGTTTCTGCCCCTTCTGTTTGAACCCTATGCCCGTGAAACGCGGTTTACCTCCAGACAGATTTCAGGCACCGGGCTTGGCATGCCCATCGTGAAGAATCTTGTGACGCAGATGAGCGGTCAGATCAATGTGACCAGCGAACTCGGCAAGGGAACGACCTTTACCGTCAGTATGCCGCTGACGGTCGCCCAGGCTGATGTACGGGCCACAGAAAGGGAAAAGGCCATTCCTTCGCATACGTTTTCTCTTGAAGGCAAAAAGATTTTGCTGGCTGAAGACAACATGGTCAACATGGAGATCGCCACGGAAGTTTTGTCCATGAACGGCATCAAGGTCGTACAGGCATGGAATGGGGTGGAGGCTGTAGAAAAATTCAGAACCTCTCAACCCTTTGAATTCGACGCAATCCTCATGGATATGCAAATGCCTCAGATGGATGGATGTGAAGCGACCAGAACAATCCGCGTCCTGTCTCGGCCGGATGCCAAGATTATCCCCATCATAGCCGTCACCGCAAATGCCTTTACGGAAGATATCGCGGCGACCACGGCGGCCGGCATGAATGCCCATATTTCCAAACCCATTGATTTTACGATACTGTGTCAGGTTCTTGAAAAGATGACAGGCAGGAGGAGCTGAGGGGACGGCGTTTACTTTTCCGACCGCGATGCGCGGCGTCGGGCACGGGCAATGTTTTGGGGAAACATGCCCGTGTTTCTTTCTGCAGAAAGCAGGTCTTTTTTCTGAAGAATCAGCCTCTTCCCGTTGTTCTGATTCGAGGTCTGGTAACCGGGGGCGGGGATCAAAGAATGTCGAGGCAGCCTTTCTGCGGGAGCCTCCATAAACAAGAGCCGGAAATTTTTCCGGCTCTTGCACTTTGTGGGGTTATTGGGAAAGTTCCTGTTCCATGCGGTCGGCGCGTTCCCCGGGAGCAGGATGACTCGACAGAAGCCCGCCGCCACCGGAACTCAGCTTTTCCAGTTTGCGCAGGGCCGTGACGGCGGCTCGCGCATCGTAATGGTTGGCCTTCATGAATTCGAGAGCATACATGTCGGCGTCGGATTCCTGTTTCTGGGAAAACTGGGCGTTTACCGTAGCTTCCAGAATATCTCCCAGCGTGGAACTGGCAAGCATATCCGCTACGGAATTGAGCGCCCCCGCCCCCTGACGCGCTGCGGAAGCCGTGTATGCAAGTCGGGCCGCCGACAGGGAATGTCCTTCCATCACATGGCCGATTTCATGTCCCAGCACATAGCGGAGTTCGTCGTCGGTCATGAGATCCATGAGACCCGAGTAAACGCGGATGGAGCCGTCAGCCGTCGCGTTGGCGTTGATCTCCCTGGTCAGATAGACTTTGAAGTTGAGGGGCTGTCCCTTTTCCGTGGCATGCTTTCGGGTAATGACCGCCAGCCGCTTGGCGTACTTGTTGCTGGATGGGGCCACTTGCGCCTTGGCGTCGCCCTGTGCGCGCATTTCCTTGGACATGGACTTGATGTCCGTGTCGGAAAGGGTCACAGCTGTTCCCAGATTGGCTATGGCTCCAACCGTCTTGGCAACGTTGATTTGATCCACGCATCCAGCACTCAACAGGACAAGGATACCGGAAAAAAGCGCAAGAAATCGTTTCACGCAGAACTCCTCCTGTAACCGGATACAATAAGAGACTTTCTAGCTTGAATGGAAGAGATTGGCAATCTGAAGAAATGTCAGGACGTACGGTGTATATTTTGTTTTCTGTATTTTTTTGTCCTGTAACGAGGGCAATGCATCAACAGCATACTTTGCTGTTTCCGCCCTTTGTGCCGACTTGCAGGAACTCGTACGGAATATTTCACGCATTTGCTGAAGCATGATATGCTCGGGAGAAGGACAAGGCCTTGCCGCGATTGCATGTACGTCGATAGCGATAAAAAAGAATATTTATCAGGGGAGAAAGGGGAGGCCCGGTCTGCCGGAACGTCGAATCAGAAAGCCGTCGGCAGACCGGACCAGAAGCCTGTTTCATGCACGGAGAAACCGTCAGTCCGGCGAAAAGCACGCCTGTGCCGGGAACCAGATTTTTGAGTCCAATCAAAAAAATGCCGCTACAGGCTCCTCAGATTGATGCAGGTGCGTGCGCAACTCATGCCGTCGCCAGCGGACCATTTCCAGACACGGATTCAGAACCCGGAGCAGCGATATTTTGGGGGAAAGGAAATGGGATTTCCTGCGTGCCGGCCCTTGTTTCCGGATTTTCGTTGCCGGAGAAGTCTGATTCAGGGAGGAATCTGTAAAAAGAACTACCTCACGACAGTATCAACGACTCAAATAAATGTGTGAGTTCATCAGCGATAAGACTCCATTGTGTAAACGATAATTTGTCTGTGGCTTATATCTGAACAATATTTACCGTATTTCCGTGTTTCTGAACAAGTTTCATTAAGTCTTTTGCTTTAAGCCAAACTGTTGCAGTGTTATCATTTGGGTGAACACCTATTAAATCAAAATCATTCATAAAGTCATTATCCAAAAATAGTGTCACCTTGCATTCAGAATCATTCAACAACCCAAGAGGTGTTACTGCACCAGGTATCAATCCCATAATATTCATTAAATCATCTGCCGATGCAAAAGACAATGCTCTTGTGTTGTTGTTTTTACGAAACTCTTTCAAATCTACTTGTTTATCTCCTTTGACAGTGATAAGATAATAATTCCTTTTCTTATCATCACGAACAAAGAGATTCTTTGCCCCACATTCAGGATAAGGTGTTTCAATATTTGAAAGTTCAGCCATATTATAAACTGCTTCGTGTTCTGTTATTTCATGCCAAATATTTTCTCGTCTTAAATAATCGTATATTTGTTGCTTATTCATCAATCGACCTCACCTATAGCATCTGTATATAAAAATTTTCTATTATTTTACGTGTAATTATATTAAGTGGCAGAGGCAGCCGCCCTCGTCCATGGTCAAGGTGAACGGACTCAGTCGCTGGCAAGCATATCTATCCCTACTATATAGCAGCCAAGAGCGTGAAAGCAACGAGTGTTTTTGCCCCTCGCATAGTATGTTTTTTATATCTGCCCATATCATTCTATCATATTATCGTAAGAACTTCAGGCACCATTTGGACACTAACTTGCCAAAAAAGAATTGTTTTTATAAATGCCATAAAGAGGTGGAAGAGCCTGTATTTGCAAGCTGTTTTATAGTTCAAGGCTCTTGGCAGGATAAAAACTGATACTATTTTTTATAGCAAGCCTGATTAACTGAAAAGTTTCTGGGTATTATAGTTATTTGGAGCTTCCAATCAGGTATACACCAAAACGCAAGACCGCGATTTCCATTGCCCGGATTTCGCGGTTTTTCTTTTGTGATTATCCCCCAATGTCCAGCCACGACCAGAAGCATCCAATGATTTTAGGGGTAAAAATCAGAGTGGCTATAAATAATATTTTGAAATAACTATATAATTTAATATTATAATTATTTTCACGAAAAGGAGGCGCATGATCCGACACAAGGTGCCGAGGGCCGGCAGGCTGGTGAATCAGGAATGAGGATGCGCGGCGAGATACTCTTTTACCGCCGCCAGCAGTTCGGCATCGCTGATTTCTTCAATTTCTTCATCCATGGTCTCCGTCGGTTTGTTCCCGGCTCGGCAGCCGCAGTCGCAATCGTCACCGTGTGAGTCCTCGTCGCAGAAGCTGATGTCGAAAACCTTTTCGAGCAGAGCGATTTCTTCATCACTGTCGCGGGCAATTCCCAGCCTGGCCAGAAAGGAGTCGTAGGTTTCAGACTGTTGGGGCATGGCATTCTCCTGCGGATGAAGGTTGAAAAAAGGGCCTTCCACGAAATTTCCCCGTGAAAGGCCCTGATGGTATGCGTAATCGCGCAGGGAGTCTAGTAGGCGTGGCTGTCCTGCTTCAGACTTTCAGGAGTTACCTTGTGGGCAAAGGTATAGTAGACCCATGCCTGGTAGGCGATGACCACGGGAATGCACGCCAGAGTAACTCCAAGCATGATCTTGAGCGTCAGGGGGCTGGATGCACCGTTGAACGCCGTCACGCTGTACGCGGGATCAATGCTGGAAATGATGATGCCGGGGAACATTCCCAGAACGCCGAAGAAGGTGACCGCAAGGATGAACAGAGCGCTGCAGAACCATGCGCCGAGCAGGTTGTCCCCAGCCAGCATGGCGCGCATGGTCAAGAGCGCCGCTACGGCGATGATCGGAACGATCAGAAGGGCCGGGTGGGCCATGTAGTTGGCGTACAGATCCGTGTAGAAGGCAGTCAGGGCGAGGAAAGCGATGACCAGAGCCACGAGGAAGGGCCAAAGCATGCGAGCCGTGCCCACGGCCCGGTCATGGATGTCGCCGGAGGACTTGAGGGCCAGCCAGAGCGAACCGTGCAGGCAGAATATCACGACGAAGAAGATGCCCCCAGCGAGACCGTAAGGGTTGAGCAGCTTCAGCAGATTGCCGTGGTAGACGCCGTCTCCGTCGATGGGGATACCCATAAACAGATTGGCGAACGCTACGCCCAGCAGCAGCGCGGGAAGGAAATTGCCGAGGAACTGGCAGGCATCCCAGAATTTACGCCAGCAGGCGCAGTCCTTTTTGTTGCGGAATTCAAAGGATACGGCTCTGAAGATCAGCGCGAAGAGCAGCAGAAGAAGCGGCGCATAGAGGGCGCTGAACATGACCGCGTAGGCCTTGGGGAAGGCAGCGAAGGTTACACCGCCGGCAGTGATAAGCCATACTTCATTGCCATCCCAGTAGGGGCCTGCCGCGTTGTAGATGATACGTTTTTCATCGTCGTTGCGGGCGAGAAACGGCAGGAGGGTTCCCATCCCGAAATCGAATCCGTCAAGGATGAAGTAGACTGCCCAAAGCAGCCCCCAGAGTACAAACCAGGTGGTTTCAAGCATGATGATATCCTCTTGGTAGCGGATGAAGGCCGTACTAGGCCTGAACTTCAGGCCCCTTGAGGGCGTACTTGCGCAGCAGATAGATGTCCAGAATTCCAAGGAATGAATAAATCACGATGAAGGCCACAAGAGAAAGTCCGACGGACGAGGCCGGAATCGGAGAAACTGCATCCGAAGTGCGCATGAGTCCATATACGATCCACGGTTGCCGCCCTATTTCCGCTACCGCCCAGCCTGCCATGATGCCGAGATAGGGAAGAGGAATGACATAGGACAGGGCTTTGAGCAGGCGAGGATGATTTTCCAGATCCTTGCGGTACCACCAGGCCAGAATGGCCAGCAGCACGAAAATGCCCGCGCAGGCGACCATGAATCGGAAGGAAAGAAACGTCGGCAGAACGGGAGGCGTATCTTCCACGGGGAATGCATTCAGTCCCTTGACTTCAGCGCTGGGAGAATTGAAGGCCAGAATGCTGAGCATGCTGGGAATTGGGAGTGCCTCGACCACATTTTCGCGTTTTTCCTGATCCGGCCATGTCAGCAGATACATGGGGACATGGGTGCCGGTTTCCCAGTGGGATTCCATGGCAGCGAGTTTGGCCGGCTGCATTTCCGCGACGACCTGAGCATGATGATGGCCCTGAACGCCGAGCAGCAGCGCGAGGACAAGTGTGAACGGAGCAGCAATCTTGACGGACAGCTTGAAGAAATCCAGTTCATTTTTGCGGGCCAGATGCCAGGCGGACACTCCAAGTACGAAGAAGCCGCCAAGCATCCACGAAGCCAGAATGGTATGTGCGTACTGTCCCCATGCGAAGGAATTGGAGACGACTTCAAAGAAGCTGTTCAGTTCTGCGCGCCCGTTGCGGAGAACATAGCCCACTGGATTCTGCATCCAGCCGTTGGCGAGGATGATCCACAGCGCGGAGAGGTTGGAGGCGACGGCAACCAGCCAGATGGCCGCAAGGTGTACCTTTTTGCTGACGCGCTCCCAGCCGAAAGCCCATACGGCAAGGAATGTGGACTCGAGGAAAAAGGCCGCCGTGGCCTCGATGGCGAGCAGGGAACCGAAAATATCGCCCACGTATTCGGAGTAGCGGGACCAGTTGGTGCCGAACTGAAACTCAAGGGTAATGCCGGTGACGACGCCCAGGGTGAAGTTGATGAGGAACAGTTTGCCCCAGAACTTGGTCATCCGTTTGTATATCTCTTTTCCCGTGCGGACATAGAGCGTCTCCATGATGGCGAGGAGAACGACCAGCCCAAGCGTCAGCGGGACGAAGATAAAATGGAAAAAGACGGCCACGGCGAACTGGAGCCGCGACAGCATGATTACGTCCATGATAAACTCCTTTCTTTAGGATCTCGACGGGTACGGAGGACCCGTTAGTTTTTGATCCCGCACTTTTCCTTGAGCGCCGCAGCCACGGTTTTTCCGAGCGCGACGCACTGGGCGAGCCCCTCATGCTTGGGAACGAAGGCGATCTTCAGAGGTTCGGCAGGCAGTTCCATATGCATGGATTCAAGTTTTTCCTGAATAATCTTGGCGGATTCTCCAGACCAGCCGTAAGAACCGAAGGCAGCACCCACGCGATTCAGAGGACGAAGTCCCTTCATGTAGGTGAGCACTCCCGCGATTTCGGGGAGCACCGTATTGTTGTGAGTGGCAGAACCTACGATCACCGCGCCGCAGTTGGCCAGTTCGGTCATGACGTCGCTATGATGGCTTTTCTGGATGTCCATGATCCTGTAGGGGATGCCTTCCTCTTCCAGCCCGGTTCCAATGGCTGTGGCCATGATGCCTGTGGAACCCCACATGGAATCGTAGACGATCAACGCACGCGGCTGCGTTTTCTGCTCGGCCATGGTGCGGTACATATCCAGAATGTAGCGGCAGTCCTCTGCGGTACGGAAGATGAGGCCATGATCAGGAGCTATGGTTTCGATTTCAATTCCCATGGATGCGATGAGATCCAGAGTCTTGAGCACCATGGGAGAGAAGGGCAGAACAATGTTGTAATAGTATTCCTTGATGGCCTGTTCCAGAAGGCTGCGGTCGTGCTGATCGGCAAAACGCTCGGAGGAGGCGATGTTCTGGCCGAAGGCATCATTGCTGATGAGCATCTTCTCTTCGGGAATATAGGATACCATGCTGTCGGGCCAGTGCAGCATGCGAGTTTCCACGAAATGGATGTTGCGTTTGCCTATGTTGACCACATCGCCGGTTTTGACCACCTGGATGGGCCAGCCAGTCGTATCGAACTGGGCGTCGAGGAAGCGTTTGCCGACGGCAGAGGTAAAGATCTTTTCGGGCCGGCAGCGTTCCACGAGCTGGCACAGCGCGCCGGAGTGATCCTTTTCGGTATGGTTGACTACGATGTAATCAACCTTTTCCAGCGGCAGTGCCTTGGCAAGGCGGCAAAACATGGTTCCCGCGTATTCGTTGTCCACCGTATCGAAGACTACATTTTTTTCATCGCGTATCAGATAGGAATTGTAGGTGGTTCCCTTGGGGGAACGGCTGTAGCCGTGGAAATTGCGTTTGTTGAAATCGACGGCGCCAATCCAGAATACGTCTTTGGCCATTTCGAAAGGTTTCATCTTGCTCCTCCCATACTTGGAGACCCTTTTGAAAAGAGAGGAGGTGCGGCGAAAGAAACCGCCACACCTCCAGAACCTTCAACACAGAGGCAAAGCCTTAGGCCGGAGTGAACTCCGATTTGCCAGCTCCGCAGACGGGGCAGACCCAGTCTTCGGGCAAGTCGGCAAAGGCGGTGCCGGGCGCGATGCCGTTATCGGGATCGCCTTCAGCAGGATCATACTCGTAGCCACAGACTCCACAGACATATTTCTGCATAGTTACTTCTCCTTGATTGTTTTTCGAAAAGGGGATGCGATACCTGGTCAGATCGGAAATCAGGCTTTCCAGAGACCATGCAGGTTACAGTATTCGCGCACGGACACGACCTGATCGGCGGGAATACAGAATTCCGCTTCCGGAGCGTCACCGGGCTTCAGGATTTTCTTGTAGCGCTTGCCGTCGGCAGTAGCGATTTCGATCCATTCGATCCAGTGCGTTTCTTCCATTACATGGGGAGCGGAACCCACCTTGACCTTGCAGCCGCCGTCCATGGCCTCAAGAACGGGCACGTGTTTTTCTTTCGCAGCGTCAACGGAGCTGGCGGCCATATGCTTCATGGGCTTGCCGCAGCAGACGAGCTCGCCGTCTCCCGCAAAAAGAACTTCAACAACATTGCCGCACGCCGCGCACTTATAGATTTCGAACTGGTTGGCCATATGAACCTTCCTTGGAGTTGATTTGTTGCACATTCACTATTTATTGAAAATTACACCACAGACCGTTTTTTTACAATTAGTAAATTGCAGGTCGGGCCGTTTGCGGATGCGGTGCAGATTTTCCCTGCAGCGTCTGTTCGTTTTGATAAGAGAATAGTAATCTTTTTTAGTAATAAAGTCCAGAAAAAAGAGTTTTCAGTATCTATCTGTTTGTTTTATTATGGAATAGACTCTTTTTATTGAAAAAATATCCATGGAAAAATTGCCGCGCCAAACGAAACGGAGTCTGAGAAAATCTATATGCTTGCCTGATCAGAAAGGCAGAGGAAGTGGGGAAAGAATGCCTCCTCCCATGCCCGATCATGGCTGCCTTCTGTTTCGAGCCGCGCGGCAGGCAATATAAAGTCGGGTGGCCAGCCAGTTGAGTACAAGAGAGGGGCTGACCATGTAATCAAGTGACTCCTGACACTGGGCGAGAAGGTCATTGACATGGGAATGTCCCCTGTCGGGCAAAATTTTCAATGCTGTCCCAAGGGGACCTCCGTCCCGATGCGCCAGAACGGCCGCCTGAGCTTTTTGTACTGCGACCACAATCTCCCGGGCCAGGCCCGCATCGACGGCCCCCCTGGCCGCGGTGCGTTCCAGCCAGCCCTGTCCGGAGGTGACGAATGAGGCCAGGTCGTCTATCCATGGCCGTAATTCCGACCGTATCGGCCCTCCCGCTTCCGGCCAGGCCAGTGTCAGCACCCAGCCTCGGGAAACCAGGGTAGGGAGAAGGCGTTCGCGCTGGGGAGCCAGAAGCAGAAAGCATACGCCGGGACGGGGTTCTTCAAGCGACTTGAGCAGAGCGTTGGCGGCTTCGATCCCCAGAGCCTGCGCTTCGGCGAGAACGACTACCCTTTTGCCCATGCCTCGGGGGGCTTCGCCGAGAATACGCCGCAGTTCCCGGACTTCGTCGATCCTGATGGTTCCGTTGCGTCCGTCCAGCACATAGAGATCATTAAAGACGGAGGCACCGATCTGGAGACAGGTGGGACAAGCAAGGCAGGGAGCCGTTTCGCTGGGGCAGTTGAGACGCGCGGCATACCACAGAGCGACGGAAAAACGTTCCGCCGCGTTGCCTCCTTCGAGGATAAGTACCTGAGGCGGATCCGACGTCAGTCTGTTCAGCGCTGCCCGCACGCGATCCTGACGGGGTGTCAGCGCTGAGGCATAGGCCTCCTGCGCTTCTTCGCGGGAGGGAAGTTTTTCTTCTTTCGAGGGGGTCGTCCTGGCGGCCACGGGCTGTCCTTTGCCGTTAGAGTGATTGAAATACGCTTTCGATTCTGTGTCTTTTTCCGCTGAAGTCGGAACAGTGCTGGGCGATGGCGTTGATGTAGTCCTCGTGCTTGTCCAGATAGAAGGATAACGCACGCGCAAAATTGCGGCCAAGGAGACCATCCACGAAAAGCTGACTCACGTCTCTGATATTGAACAGAATTCCCTGAAAACGGGCCAGGATTACCCGCTCTTCCCGGGTCATGCCGCGCAGGATGGAGATCAGCGTCTGATGAGCACACGGCTGGTAGTGCCAGAAGTACATGAGATCCAGAGCATTGATGATACTCTCCACCTGCAGGGGCTTGGATTCCTTCGACGTGAGCCTGATGAACTCGCGCGGCTGCGCAAGCAGCGTAAGGATGTCCCGGTCGGGAAAAGCCAGCTCCAGCTTTGTATAGCAATCGAACAGACGTTGCAATTTCGTCTGGTAGTCCCAGTTGCGCAGACGGTAGTTATTGCGCCGGTCAGCCACTGACTCGATGATCGCCGCCACAGTATCCGAAGCAGACTTGGACACGATGGCAGCTCCGGGCGCCAGAATCTCTTCTGGAGGCATGTCGAAGAAAAACGGCAGGAAAAAGGCCAGAATATCATTGAAAAGAATGGACATCGGAATCGCCAGCGCACTGCGGAACAAATTGCCGATGATGGCGGCCTTGGGAAATCCCCGATAAATGTTGTGGGCAGAAATATAAACGCTGTTGGCACCCGCGATAATGGAAAAGACAAGCAGGGGGTGGTTGTCCACGGTCATGCCCATAAGGTCTTCAAGCAGCAGACAGCGAATCAGCCATTCCAGAAGCACTACGGAAAGCCCTGTATACATGAGCGAATCGCATATGCGCGACCAGCTCACAAAATTATTCCAGCGCAGGAGCGAACCCTTGTGGATGCCTCCGCCGGCAAGGATGGCCTG
Source organism: Pseudomonadota bacterium (assembly GCA_023403845.1). Taxonomy (GTDB): domain Bacteria; phylum Desulfobacterota; class Desulfovibrionia; order Desulfovibrionales; family Desulfovibrionaceae; genus Bilophila. The sequence continues at coordinate 80,637 of JAEYDL010000016.1, read as the reverse complement.
CGCGACGTTGCGCACTCCTGTGATGGCAAACCATATGGGGGCGCCGAGCCAGGCCAGAACCCACCATTCCTGCGTGTAGAGGAAGGTGAACAGCGCCGGAATGAAACCTGTCAGGACCTTCAGCGTATTGGAAAGCGTCGTGTTCAGATAGGGCAGACCTATCCAGCCGGACCGGGGGCGCGTAGCCGCAGCCCGGGCGGAGCACAGGCCGTTGTCCGTATCGCCGCTGATGCCGCCCATGGTAATGACGTTGCCTTTGGGTTCGATATGAATATCTGCGGAGATGGCGCGCCACTCCCGTTGTCTGTGCATGCCGAACTTCTGAAATCCCAGCGTCTGGCGCATGAAACGGCCTATCCAGCGATTGAACCATGTCCGTTTGCAGGGTTCCCGGTACACGTCGCGGAAAACGAGCTTCAGTTTCACCGGCAGCGTGATCGGGCGGACGCGCTTGTTTCGAGCCAGCTGCTTGCGTGCGTTGCGCGGGAGGCTTTCGGGAATGGCGAGTCCCATGCCGTGGCGATTGCCGGAGTGGCTGGTGGAATCGGTTCCGATGCGGCTGCGCAGGGGAGCGACCTGATAGGGAGCCTGCAGAGAAGGAATGTTGCGCAGAATAACCCGGAATTTTTCGCAACGCTCGGCGTCGTCATGCGCGGTCGAGGCTTCGAGCTTGCGGATCATGCCGCGCAGCATCTGCTTGAGGTGCAGGACGCTGCCGTCATTGATGGCCATTTGAAGCTCGTTGATGGCGCTGAGCTGACGCAGGTGACCTTCCTGCCATTCCTTCAGATTGAACAGCTCGAGATGGGTGATCATCCCCTGTCCGTCCCAGAGCAGTTCCAGAACATCTTCAGCGGACAGTTCGGCCAGCTGAAGGGTAATGCGGTATCCGCTGCGCAGGGAGGAAAGCCAGTCCAGCAGCACGTGGGGCGGCAGAAGCAGGAGCTCGGGCGTATCCGGCGTTTCCTGCGGCACATCGGGGGAAGGCAGTTCGGGATTACGCTCGGGCTTGAGCCAGGTCTCAAGAATGACTTCGGGAGTGAGCACGTCCATTCTGCGAATGAGCTTGACAATCTGGGCCGAGCGTTCGGGAGATGTTTCTCCTTCTTTTCCAAGCTCCTCTGCCCGTTTCTTCAAATGGGGCAGGAGTTTCTTGTGCGCGAATTCGGCGAGGTGCAGGAACGACGGCTGTCCGGTTCCCACAAAAGCCAGAAAGGCTTCCGGATCCAGTTCGGGCACGGGAATGTCCAGCTCCTCCGCCAGGGCGGGGGCATGTTTGCTGTTCCAGAGCCGGAGCGTGTTCATCACGTGTTCCTGCATCCAGAGGGAGGCCTTTCGGCCTTCCTTCATGAGCGCCACCATGGGACGTTCGGCCAGAAAGGTCAGAAAGGCTTCCGTATCGGAGAAGCCGCGAGGCGCCCAGACGAAACTGACGAACCGGCCGCGGAATCTGGCCCGGAACTCAAGACCGATACGCACGGACAGTCCCATGATTTCGGCTGCCTGCAAAAGTTCCCGCGCGGCGGCCGGTTCCACATAGTTGTAGTAGACGACCGTAAGATAACGGATTCCCTTGATCCAGGCATCCATGATGAGGTAGGTGGCGTTCTTGCGGCCCTTGGTATTGGCGTCGTGAACATGGTGGTCCATGGTCAGCTGATTCCATTCCTCGGGCATTTCGAGCAGATGGTGCCGGGAAAGAAATTCACGGACAAGCCGGGGATTTCCAGAAGCGGCCTTGCGGAAATCATGCACGAGCTTGAGCTGCGTGAATTCATCGTCGCGCGAACGGATGATCGCCTTCATGATCTGGATCAGGACTCGGCCGGTATTGTATCGGAAGGGCGTCTGCGCGCTGTGCAGCACCTCGTCCCGCAATGTGCGCAACGCTATCAGCCTGTCCTCGGCAAGGCTGCCCTTCTTGAGGCTGCCGAGCAGATTGATGACCGCATGCGCCATTCTGTATTCGTGTGTAGTCGTAAGTTCCAGGATACCGTGGGGATGGAGATTCGCGTTGAAAATCTTGTGCTCCATATCACGAGTAGGACCATGATCAATGATATCATTGATCATCTTCAGAAGTTCACGGTCCTGTCTGTCAAAAAAAAGGGTTTCGGCCATGGTATGATCCTGCGTGATTCGGGAAAACAGAATACTTTCTTTTTAGTCCTGAAGTGCACAAGCGTCAATCTCATTCGCCTGCATTTTGCTTTCTATTCCGAAATAAAATTCATAAACGAAAAAACTGAGAGAAAACAGGATAAAGAGGCGGGAGTCAGATCTTCTGTTGCCTGAACAGGGGTGTCCCTGTCGGGGGCATGATCCGGAGTTTTTCCCGAACGGAAGACTTTGTGAAGGCGAGAAGGGCAGAGATGGAGAAGACGTCCGGCCATGTCCGTTTGAAGAGAGGGACAGGTGAAGGCGCGAAAACGAAAGGGGGAATGGGGAAGAAAAATGGGGGTCCGGAAACCATGTTCCGAACCCCGCAAAGGAATAGGGGAAAGAGGGGATTCTTTATGCTTTTTTGTTCCGGAAGGCATTTCTCAGCCAGTCATACCAGCCGTCAAGTCCCTGGCCCGTACGACAGGATACTTCAAAGAGCGGCAGATCGGCATTGAGGCGGCGGGCATGCCGCACTGCGGTGGGCACGTCGAAATCCACATAGGGGAGAAGGTCGACCTTGTTGAGGATCATGGCTTTGGCAAGATGGAAGAGTTGCGGATATTTTTCAGGCTTGTCGTCGCCTTCGGTCACACTGAGCAGGGCGATTTTGGCGTCTTCACCGCAGTCGAACTCCACCGGGCAGACCAGATTGCCTACGTTCTCGATGAACAGGATATCGATTTCGTCGAGATTGAGCGTCTTGAGGGCTTCCATGATCATATTGCTGTCCAGATGGCAGCCGCCCTCCGTATTGATCTGCACGGCCTTCGCACCGGTGGCGGCCACACGACGGGCATCGTTGTCTGTCTGGAGATCGCCTTCAATGACAGCCATGCGGAATTCGGAACCGAGATCGGCCAGCGTACGCTCCAGCAGGGAGGTTTTGCCTGCACCGGGGGAACTGATCATGTTCAGGGTCAGGATGCCGTGTCCTGAGAAGAGTTCTCTCAGGGAGACGGCCAGTTTGTCGTTGGCCTCAAGGACATTGCGGATAACCGGTATTTCCACGGTAACGCTCCTTTGGAACAGATTGACTTGGGGTGACTCTCCCGGGAGGCCTGTGCTGCCTCTCCGGGCTGACGAAGCGATCTCGGAAATGAAATCGTACTATTCCGCTTCAATATGTTGAACGTACAGTTCTCTTCCCGTTTCCACGGTATGCCCTCCTTCCGAGCCGCAGGCCGGGCAGGGAGCGAAAAAACGTTCTTCGGGAGGCGGCGCAAAAACGGTTCCGCAGACGGAACATTTCAGCGTCAGGGGAACCTCTTCCGTTTCCAGCACGGCCCCTTCAAAAGGCGTTTCCATGGTAAGCGCCTCGAAGGCGAAGCTCAGAGCCTCGGGAACGATATTGGCCAGCGCACCGTAGCGCACGCGTACAAGAAGCAGACGGCTGACGCCATGTTTTTGCATTTCTTCCTGAACAATGGACAGCAGGCTGCTGACAACGGACATTTCGTGCATGACGAACCTCGCTAGGAGGGCTAACCTAGGTGAAAACGGGCTTCCCGTCCAGTTTTTAGCGCTCGTGGGTCGCAGGGACTCTGTTTTCTGCAGGGAATATATATGATAACTAAGTAATAATATAGATATAATAAGGTAATATTGCGGAAAAGAGTCAGGAATCGGAGATCGGGGACTTGCCGAACGGAGGCTTCATGTCGCACCGTCTCTCACTTCTTGAAGGGGACTTCGGTGTGGTGATCTTCCTTCAGACTGCCGCTGGTAAACATGTCCTGCGCAACCTGATAGGAGGCCTGCGCTCTCCGGATAATTCGTTCCCGGGTGGAAGGGGATTCGCTGGCGGGATCGGAGCGACTGGTCGCGGACTCCAGCGCCGGAAGCTGGCGAGGAGCGAGAACGACGAGACGGTCGTCCGCATCATAGCGTCCAAGAAGTTGATAGGTGCCGATGAAGGCGCGTCCTTCTTCCGGCTGCATGTTCAGAATATTTCGGCCGAAGAATTTCGATCGGTAACTCCAGCCGAGCAGGGAGAAAAGGGTAGGCGGGAGATCAATCTGACTGCACAGCGTATCCACCGTACGAGGGATGATGTGCGCTGGACTGTAAATGATGCAGGGAATGGTGTAGCGTTCTGGGGGGATGACCGTCTTGCCTGCGCTGCCCGCGGTATGATCCGCCACAATGACGAAAATGGTATCCCTGAACCATGGACGGCGTTCCGCCTTGCGCATGAAGTTGCCGATGGCGTAGTCGGTGTATTTGATCGCGCCGCTCCTGCTGGTTCCCGAGGGAATGTCCACTTTTCCGTCAGGATAGGTAAACGGACGATGATTGGATGTGGTGAGGACAAACTGATAAAACGGCTTGCCGGTCGCGTAAGCGGCGTCGGCCTCGCGCAGGGAAGCGTTCAGAAGATCTTCATCGCAGATACCCCATGCGTTGGAGAAAGTCTTGTCTTCTTCGGGGATGGACGCCCGGTCCACGATACGGAAACCGTTCCCCGCAAAAAAGGTGTTCATGTTGTCGAAATAGCCGTAGCCGCCATAGATGAAGGCCGTATCGTAACCGTACTGACGAAAGATTGTTCCGGTGGTGAACAGGCCTTCGCAACCAGGACGGCGGACAATAGAGTTGCCCGGCGTCGGCGGAATGCTCAGGGTCAGGGCCTCAATACCGCGGACGGTTCGGGTCCCCGTGGCCCGCATGTTGGTAAAACGCAGGCTTTTTTCCTGCAGCGCATTGATATTGGGCGTTCTGTCGCCCAGGGACTCGCTGCCGAGACTTTCGACGACGATCTGGATGACATTGCAGCGTCTGGATGGTTCGGTCCCATCAATATCCCTGCGCAGATCGGCGGGGGTGGAGCTGACAAAGGAGGCTCCCGGTTCGCGGAGGTCGTCTCGAACGATGCGCAGGGCCTCCGTTTCGTTCAGAACAGGATAGAATAATCGATAATTCAGCTGGTTGTTGAAAAAGGCATAAAAAAGAGAACGTACTCCGTTATGGGACAGTTCGTTGTCAAACGTGTTCCTGGAAATGGAAGGTGGAGTGAAGGCAAAAATGCTGATGCATGCGATGATTCCCCACAGGCAGCATGCGGCGAAACGGCAGCGTCCCGATGTCATGGTCCCGCGAGCGCGTTGGAGTGGTCGGAGAAGGGCTGTCGTGATAAGCAAAGCCAGCCCTGTGATGGCGCAGAGCAGTGGCGTCACTGGATAGGATTCCATGATGTTGTTTATGACTTCCTGCGTATAGACCAGATAGTCCACGGCGATGAAATTGAATCGGACGCTGAATTCGTCCCAGAAAAAGTATTCGGACACGGCCGTGAACAGAAAAAGAGCCGTATAGGCGGCAAAGGCGGCGAACGCTCCCGCACGGGCAATCCTGTTTCGCCAGGAGAAGAGCAGAACCATGGGTGCCAGCGGCAGAGACAGGCAGGCGAAGACGAAGAAGTCGTTGACGGTTCCATACAGGAAAATTTTGGCAATAATGCCGTAATCTGTAGAAATATCCGGTGAGAACAGAATGATGAAACTTATCCTGACAAGAAGATTCACTCCCAGATAGAGCAGAAGCAGGGTCAGGAGAAAACGGAAACGCGTATCCTGAAACATAAGAACATCCTCTTTGTGGAAATTCAGGATGTCTGTTTAGCAGCGGCCGTGTCACCCTGCCGTCACGGAATGTAAAGAATGGTCACCAAAGGAAGATCGTCCTTGGGAGAGGTTCTTTTTTGTTGTAGATGGAGGTTGCGGTTCGGGAGATTCGATTTTTCCCAGGCCTTTTTCGGGAGAGGGCGCGTGAAGAGGGTTTGCATCTGCGGCGTGCCGGACGGGAGATGTCATGAAACAGATTTTGATTATTGATGATGATCGCGAACTGTGCGCGCTGCTCAGGGAATATCTGGAGCCGGAGGGCTTCGCCTGCACAGTGGTGCATAACGGAGTGGATGGACTGGCACGGGCGATCGAAGACAACTGGGATATCGTCATTCTGGACGTCATGCTGCCGGGAAAGACCGGATTTCAGGTTCTTGCCGCCTTGCGCGGGCGGGAAGCCCCGGTCCCCGTACTGATGCTCACGGCCAGAGGAGATGATGTGGATCGGGTCATCGGACTGGAAATGGGGGCCGATGATTATTTGCCCAAGCCGTTCAATCCGCGTGAATTGGTCGCGCGCATGCGGGCCATTCTGCGGCGTACCGCCGGCTTGGGCGGAACGAACGCTGACGGAAGCGCCGTTTCCGGAGATTGCGCCCGCATCCTGTCCGTGGGGGATCTGCGTATGGACTGCATGCGTCGCAGGGTAACTGTGGGCGGAGTGAGCGTGGCGCTGACAGGGGCGGAATTTCGGTTGTTGCAACTGCTGCTGGAGACTCCGGGGGTCCCTGTCGCGCGCGAGATGCTTTCCCGACAGGCTTTGGGGAGAGGTTCCAGACCATTTGATCGCAGTCTCGATATGCACGTCAGCAGAATCCGGAAAAAGCTCGGTCCGGATTCCGGTGGTGAAGAGCGCATCATCAGCGTGCGCGGCGAGGGGTATGCCTATGTAGGCAGGGAGGAAGTATGAGCAGTCCTGCCTCATTATGGAACAGCGCCCCTTTGTTTTGGAAGACCTATGCGCTTGCCGTGCTGTTCGTCGGAGGGATCATTGCCGTAGGCGAGCTGTCAGAAGGATGGTGGGAGGCGCTGCTGGGGGTAGAACAGATGGAGAGCGGAGACTGGGAGCTGCTGATCTGGATCGTGGATGCTCTGGTTCCCACGGCTGTGGGGTGTCTGTTTCTGAGCAGACTGTTCACGGGAACGGTTTCCCGTCTGACGGAGAGCACGATTCGTCTTGCTGCGGGGGATATGGGCGTACGCATGAGTGAGAGGGACTGCTTGCGGGGCGATGAGATAGGGGCCTTGTCCAGAGGATTCAACCTGATGGCTGAAAGACTCTCTCGTCAGATTGAAGGCGAGCGGCGTCTTCTGGGTGATATTTCGCACGAATTGCGTTCGCCGTTGACCCGTATGAGCATGGCTCTGGCGCTGGCCCGGAGACAGGATGGAGCTGGAAATGTTCTCCCGTATCTTGATCGTGCGGATCTGGAGGTGGAGCGAATGAGCGAACTTATCGGTCTGCTGCTTGCACAGGCGCGTGATGCCGTGAAGGAGTCCCGCGTTTCCATTGATGTGGCAGGGCTGGTACGGGATGTGGCGGAGGACGCCGCGTTTGAGGGCGCCTCCGAAGGGGTGCGTGTGGAGACTCGCATTTCCTCCGCTCCGTTGATTGTTTCCGGACATGGGCAGCTGCTGCGAAGGGCCGTGGAGAATGTGGTCCGTAACGCGTTGCGGTATGCGCCCCCGCAAAGCGTTATTACACTGGAGGCTTTCGCCGACTGTACCGGAGGACAGCGCGAAGCTGTCATTTCCGTCAGGGATCAGGGGCCGGGTGTACCTGATGAAGCGCTTGCCTTGCTGTTTCGGCCTTTTTACCGGGTGGACAAGGCGCGAACCCGTGACAGTGGCGGCGTGGGCCTTGGCCTTTCATTGGTTGAACAGGCCATTCGGGGGCACGGCGGAACCGTGCAGGCACGGAATGTTTCCGGAGACGTTGCGGAGGAAGGAACGGGAGAAACGGCTACCGGGCTGATCGTGACCCTGCGTTTGCCCCTGGAGAACAGGCATGTCTGAGAAGTGGTTGCTGGGCAATATGGCTGGGTGTGTCATACTGCTTGTCGTCGTTCTCTGTCTGGAGAGTTTTACGGATATGGACATGCTTGTCCAACGCCGGCTGTATGATGCGACAACCCGTGCTTGGCTGCTGGACGCGGACTGGCACGCGAGACTGAAGCCCTGGCTTTATGTCGGCCCCAAGATTTTTCTGGGAGTGCTTGGCGTCGGGTGTGTGCTGAAGCTGATCCGGTTCTTGAGGAAGCGGGGGAAAATATGTCGTCCCGCTCTCGTCCTGTTGCTTTCGCTTGCTTTCGTGCCCGCCTGCATCGCCGGGGGAAAACGATTTACTAATATCTATTGCCCTTATGAATTGCGCGAGTTCGGCGGTTCCCATGTCTACCAGCGGGTGCTTTCGCCCGCTGACCCCGCCAATAGGGGACTGGCCCGGGGAAGAGGTTTTCCCGCAGGGCATGCGTCGGGAGGTTTCGCTCTGATGGCGTTCTTTTTCTCCTTTCGTTCCCGCAGGGGCAGATTGATGGGGCTTGTGATCGGGCTTGGCGCAGGCTGGGGGATGGGATGGTACCAGATGATCCGTGGCGCGCATTTCCTTTCGCATACTTTGTTTTCCATGGTTGCGGCGTGGCTGCTGATCTGTCTGATTGTCCTGCTTGTTCGTCACTGTTTTCCCTCATCAAGGGTATGCCTGCATGGGTGAAGGGGCAATGCTGCGTCCGTCATACGGGGCAGAAGGTCCGCTTGGGGAGTGGAAGAGAACTGCCTTCAATGTCAGGCAAAGATCAGAGCGAGAGCCAGAATTACAAAGACTGTCCCGGCAATCCGGTTCATGATCAGCTGGCCGCGTACGGATTTGTTGAACCGCTCCGCCAGCTTGCCGCCGAGCAGAGAAACCGTGCCGAATACGAGCAGAGACGCGATCTGAAACAGAACGCCGAAGATGGTGATCTGAAACGGAATGCTGCCCCGCGCCGGATCAACGAACTGAGGCAGGAAGGCGAGAAAGAACAGGGTCACCTTGGGGTTGGTGATGTTCATGATCACGCCGCGGCGGTAGAGCGCCCAATAGCCCGGGAACTGCGAACGTTCCAGCCGTGCCGTGGAAGCACCACTGCGGAAGGACAGCCAGGCAAGATAGAGCAGATAGGCCGCTCCGGCGAATATGAGGGCAGTGAAGGCCAGTTGAGATGTCTGGAACAGAGCCGCGACGCCAAGCGCCACCGCCGTAGTATGGCCGCAAATGCCGGTAAGCAGTCCGAACATGGTGCTGATCCCGGCCCTGGCTCCATAGAGGGCCGACTGCGTCAGAACGAAAATGATGTCCGGTCCCGGGGCGAGGCCCATGATCAGGGCCGTGATGAAAAAGGTACAGAGCGTTTCGATTGCGGGCATGAGACTACCCCAGTTCCATATGCCTGTGTTCTACGAATACGGCGTAGTCCTGTCGTTTGAGGGCTCGCATCAGGGCTTCCGTCATGGCCACGGAACGATGTTTTCCGCCTGTGCAGCCCAGAGCGATGGTGATCCGGTAACGTCCTTCCGCGTCATAGAGCGGAAGCAGAAATGTCATGAAGTCGATAAGCCGTTTTTTGAATTCTCTGGCCGACGACTCCCCGAATACATGCGCGGCTACGGCCTTGTCTCTGCCCGTGAATGGACGCAGCTCCTCGACGAAGTAGGGATTGGGCAGAAAACGGAGATCAAAGACCATGTCCGCCTCGCGCGGAACTCCGTACTTGAAGCCGAAGGACACGAGGTTGATCTTGATGGCATGGGTCCGCTCCTGTGTGCTGTTCCAGCGGCGTTGAATGACCCGGCGCAGATCATGAATGGAATAGGTGGATGTATCAATGACTCGATCGGCCATTTCTCGCACGGATGCAAGCCGTTCGACTTCCTCATGCACAGCCTGTTCAAGGCCGACGCCCTCTCGTTCGAGGGGATGCGGACGACGGGTGGTGGCATAACGTCGCATGAGCACGGCAGGTTCGGCTTCAAGAAAAAGAATCTGCACACGAAAGCCCATGCTGGAGAGCTTGTGCAGAGCTTCGTCCAGCTCGGCGGTGAACTCGCCCCGGCGCTGGTCCAGACCGAGGGCTACTCCTCCCGCCCCTTCAAGTGCCGGGTCCTGCAACAGCCGCACCATATCGGGCATAAGCACGGGAGGCACGCCATCCGCGGTAAACAGCCGCATGTCCTCAAATACGTGCAGCACAGTGCTCTTTCCGGCTCCCGAAAGACCGATAACAAGAAGAACGGTCTCGTCGCTTCTGGGGAGAAGCTGTTCGGAATAGGTCGTATTTCCGGTGTTTTTCCCGGTGGATGTCTTGTCTGGTATCGTGCTCATCTTTTCCCCTGAAAATGGCGGCGTCCTTCGGAACCGGAATACGGCATTTCTCAGTCTGCCGGACGGCGAAAGACGTTCCTTGTGCAAAGAAACCCGTCCGGGACGTGCGGGTCCGGACGGGTCGGTTGGTTCTATGTCGCAGCCCCCTTGCGGGGAGCTACACAATGGGATCGATCAGCCCGAGATGACCATTCTTGCGCCGGTAGATGACATTAATGCGTTCATTTTCGGAATTCAGGAAAGTAAGGAATTCAAAATCCTGCGCTTCCATCTGCATGGCGGCTTCTTCCGGACTCATGGGCTTCGGAGAAAAATGGTCCCGGTCGGTAATCGTCCTGTCTTCAGCTTCCACGGCGTCGAAGGTGTAGACGTCGATGTTCACTCGTCCCTTGCGCTGAATTTCCTTGTTACGGGAGGCGAACTTCTTGACCTGAGCCTCCAGCTTGTCGAGCACAAGGTCGATGCTGGCGTACATGTCTTCGGACGTTTCAGTAGCGGCGATGTTGAGGCCTTCTCCGGAAACCTGAACTTCCACACGCTGCCGGAACTTGTCCACCGACATGAGAACCTGAGCTTCAAGAGCGGGATTCTTCCCCAGAAAACGTCCCAGCTTTTCCATTCTGCGGCGGGCGTACTTGCGAAGATGCTCCGAAGGCTCAAAGTTCTTGAATGTGAAAGAAATATGCATACAGGCCTCCTTTGGTTGAAGAACCAATCCGATCGCCTGGAGAAGAGGCGGACGGATCGAAAAAAACTCCATCAGCCATAACTTTCTTTCAACAGGCTTTACCGAATCTGTCAAGCCATGTGGTGCATGCCGGACACCCCCTAGAGATGGTTTCTGCGCCGGGAAGAGGAAGGAATATCCATGGCCATCCGATACTTGGCGACAGTCCGCCGCGCAATGTTGACCTTGAGATGCTCCTTGAGAATTTCTCCGATGCGCTCATCCGAAAGAGGGGCTTTCGGATCTTCCTCGCTGATGCACTTCTTGATCAGCGCCTTGACGCTCTCCGACCCCACCTGGCTGCCGTCGTCCAGTTCCAGTGCGCTGTTGAAGAAGAACTTGAGTTCAAACACGCCGAACGGAGTTGCTACGTACTTGTTTGTCGTAATCCGACTGACCGTGGATTCGTGCATGCCGATGTCGTCGGCGATGTCCTTCAGGATAAGCGGCCGAAACTTGCTCACCCCGCCCTCAAAGAAGCCACGCTGATGCTTGACGATGCTTTCCACGACCTTGTACAGGGTACGCTGGCGCTGGTGCAGACTTTTGATCAGCCATGAGGCGGAGCGGATCTTGTCGGCGAAATAATCCCTTTCCTTGCCTTCGGCGGATTCGGCTACGGCCTCGTAGGCAGGATTGAGGTGAAGGTTGGGGAGGCCTTCCTCATTCAGAATGATGAGAAAGTCTCCGTCCACCTTATAGACGAAGGCGTCCGGACTGACGTAGGTGGGTACCCCATCTCCGAAGCTCGCTCCCGGCATGGGATCAAGAGACTGAATGATATCCAGATATTCCTTGAGGCCTTCCGTATCCAGATGAAATTTGCGCATGAGCGGCTTGTAGCGATGGGCTTCCAGATCTTCAAGGTGATTGGAAACCAGATCTACAAGTGTGGCGTCCCGGTCATAACCAAGCGCCCTGATCTGAACGAGCAGGCACTCGCTCGGCGTCCTGGATGCCACGCCGATGGGATCGAAAAGCTGAATGGCACGGAGAACCGGTTCCACATCCTCGGGCGTAAAAGGAACCTTTTCCGGGTGTTCGCCCACCGCATCGGTGTTGACCATGTCCGCTATTTCTTCCAGAGAAGCCTGAAGATAACCGGAGGATGAGAGATTGCCGATGATGATTTCCCCGATTTCCTTCTGCTCGTCGGTCAGGGAGGAGAGGCGCAACTGCCACATGAGGTGACTTTCCAGCGTGGGACTGGATGCATATCTGGCCTCCAGAGAACTCATTTCCTCTGGAAGCTCATGGTCTCGCGGCTGCATGGACTGAGGGGTGCTGGCAAATTCTCCCAGATAGTCTTCCCAGTCTTCGGAACGGGCTACCTCGCGGTCATACGTTTCATCAGGCTGCTGGACTTCCTTGCGGACTTCGTTTTGTTCAGTGGGGACAGGTTCTTCCTGAACTTCCTCCAGAAAGGGATTTTCCAGCAGCTCACGTTGTACCGTTTCCACCAGCTCCAGACGGGAGAGCTGCAACAGCCGGATAGCTTGCTGCAGTTGGGGGGTCATGACAAGTTGTTGAGATAGTTTGAGCTGTTGTCTGAGTTCCAGTACCATTGGAGCACTTCCCGTCTTTTGTGTCGCCCGCAAAAACTGTTTTCCACGAGCCTGCGCAAGGCCAAAAAAGGGACGGAATGCGGATTTCCGTCCAATCCCATGCAGGGATTATGCCAGATAAGCTGTTTTGTTGCAAGAAACTCTCGTATTTTTCGTAACAATGCATTTTTCCGGATGCTCCAGTTTTTAGCACAGGCCGTGTTCCATCCCATCCGGTGACATGCAGTGAAAATGTCGATTTATAGCAACATATTCCATAAAGGCATATTTCAGAAGCAGATCCGGTATTGTAGGAATAAAAATTTCCTGCATGGACAGTTTTATTTTGAGCATCATTATCTATTGCATAGTATTCATTGAATTTTTGTTTCGTATAAAAAGATATTGTAACTGCATAATAAATCATTTACTGTGAAGATATCCATTGTATTCCTGCACTCATGAAGTGTAAATAGTTTCGATATATGTTTTAAAATGCCACTGTAACCATATAACAAGAGAATAACACGGAAATTACGTGTATTTTTCGACAGAAATAGAAAGAAGTGGTGGAATCACCGGGATCATATTTGCGAGCAAAATGGATGAGGCAGGGGCTAGCTGAGGGGAGAAGCAAAAGAAAAACAGCACAAGTGGAAAGTCTGAACGAAGTTCAGCCGAAAATGCCGGATCGGATCCTTGCGGAGAAGTCCTTATTAAGAAAGAGGGGCGGAGGCCTGCATGTCGCGTTCGGCTTTGCCTGCCTGCCGCCCTCCTGTGAACGCTGTCGTGCCCGGGCTAGAGCGAAAAGCTCTCGCCAAGGTAAAGATTGCGAGCCTGTTCACTGGTCACGATGTACTCGGGGGTTCCGGACAAGATGACCTGCCCCTGAACCATGAGGTAGGCTCGGTCGCAGATATGAAGGGTTTCCCGGACGTTATGGTCGGAAATCAATACGCCGATTCCCCGTTCACGCAGGGCGCGGACCAGCCCCTGAATGTCTCCTACAGCCAGAGGGTCGATGCCCGCGAAAGGCTCGTCGAGCAGGACGAACTTGGGTTCGCGGATCAGGGCGCGGGCAATTTCCAGGCGTCGCCTTTCACCCCCGGACAGATGCATGGCGTGCGATTTTTCCAGACGGGTCAGGCCGAAATCAGAGAGCAGCATATCCGCACGTTTTTTTTGTTCGCTGTGGGAAAGTCCAGTATGTTCCAGAATAATCTGGAGATTCTGACGCACTGTAAGTCTGCGGAAAACTGAGCTTTCCTGTGGAAGATATGAAATGCCTACCCGTGCCCGTTCATGAAGGGGCCAGGTGCCGATATCCTGATCTTCCAGCAGCACACGTCCGGATGAAGGCTTGATGATTCCCGTAAGCATATAAAAGGATGTCGTCTTGCCTGCTCCGTTGGGTCCAAGCAGCCCGACAATTTCTCCCTGACTGACCTGAGGGGATACGCCGCGCACGACCTCGCGCTGGCCGTACCACTTCTTGAGATCTACGCCGGCGAGCGTGGCCATCAGCGGCCTCCTTTGACCGTAGCGGGTTTGTCGGGACTCGAAAAAACGGCTTCCACCCGTTTTTTGGCACCGCCCTGAACCTCGCTGCGGTTTTCTTCGGTGAAGTAGCGAATGACTTCGCCGGAAATCGTATTTTCGCCGTCAGTCAGGCGTGGGTTGCCGTCCATGACCAGTACGCCGTCATCCACGGTATAGGTGGCCCTACTGCAGGTTCCCGTACGATTTTCGCTTTTCATGCGGACATTCTGTTCGGCGACGATCTTGTCGACATCACCGGCGGCCATTCCGGAAGGCAGGCTGCCTTTTTTCTGGTCGTCGTCCTTGTTCGCCGGCTTCATGTATACAGTGAGTCTGGATGACCAGAGTTCGAAATCCGGGCGTTCCACATGAACATTGTTTTCAAAGAGAACGCGTTGCTGGTCGGCAAGGTAGGTCATCTTGTCCGAGGTTATGCGGGTTTCCACGTTTTTGGCCGGCTTGGGCGGGGCAATGGGAGCGGCTGAGGCGGAAGCCGTAAACAGGGCGCACGTCAGAGCGGTTATGGCAAACAGAGAATGTTTCATCGGATGTTCCTTGGCTCCATTCGTCCGGAAAGCGCGTGGCATGGACGGAAGAAAGCCGATGACGTTTTTTGTGCACAAGGGCCGCGTCGGACCGATCAGACAATGAAATCGATGGGGACGTGGCTGAAATTTGAAGGTTTTCCTTTATATTCAGGAAGCCGTGGAAGCCGGTTTCCCGGCTTGGGTTCCGGATTGTTCGGAAACAGAAGGGGGGAGTGTTTCCGTGGGGAGAGCCTGTCCGGAATCAGATGTTTCGGTGCGGGGCTTGAGGATGACGACCACGCCATTGGTGCCGACCATGGTGTTGCTGGCGAGATCCCAGGTGAATACACCAGCCGTCCCCGAGGCCTGGGGGCTGTCCAGAGCGGCTCCCTCGGGGAATGTCATGGTGCGGGTACCCGTATCGTAATTCATGCGCGGCGCGGTGATGGTGTCGTCGTACCGGGTGATGACCACGTCGTCCCACAGGGACAGATGACGCTGATTGTCGGTGACCTGTCCCTTGAGCGCCTTGACGTCGAGCACATCGTCATCGGGATTGGCGGCGGAAGCTTCTCCCAGAGCATACCGGACCACGGGCTTCTCCACGTTGATGTCGCCTCCCTCCCGCGTCAGATGAGCCCAGGAGGCCTTCAGACGCCAGAGTTCGATGCCCTTGTCTCCCTGAAACAGGTTAATGCCCTTGATAGCCAGTCCGGCGGCTTCCTCCAGCGGATTGCCGTCTTCGGTCGCGGCTCCGTCAAGTGTCGAGATGGCTTCCTGCCTGGCCACCTCCGCCATTTTTCCCAGAAGGGAAACGCTTCCGCTGCGGGAGAGGTACCAGCCTCCAGCCAGGACGAGAACGATGACCGTGGCGACCAGAAGAGGCGCTTTTTTCATGCGAGGTGCTTCCATTGTTCAAGCATGGAGTCCCGTTTGCCCTGACAGGTAAGCAGCAGATCGATGAGTTCGCGAACGGCTCCGTTGCCGCCTTCCTTCTGCAGGACCAGGCGGGCCGCATCCTTCACATCGGGCAGGGCATTGGCCACGGCCACGGGAAGTCCTACCTTGCTCATAGGGGCAAGATCTACCCAGTCGTCGCCGAGGTAGGCGATTTCTTCCCATTCAAGGCCGAGACGACTGCGGATTTCGTCAAGAATGGTGGCCTTGTTGTCCCTTCCTCCGTAATATTCGGTTACGCCGAGTTCCTGAAGACGTTTGGCCACACAGGGCACGTCCATGCCGGAAATGACCGCGATTTCAAGACCGGCGCTTTTGGCCAGCCGGATGCCGATGCCGTCGTGTACATGGAAGCGTTTAATGATCAGGCCGGTTGCGTCATAGTACAGACCTCCGTCCGTCATGACGCCATCCACATCAAGTACAAGCAGACGAATATCGCGGGCAAGGGTTTCTACGGGAAGCCTGCGTGGAGGACGGGAGAAGGGAGCGGCGGTTTCTGAACCTTCGGGCTGCAACAGATTACAGGTCATTGGGCAGTCTCCAGATGGCGGCAAGTTGTCGAAGAAGAGCGGGAAGTTTGTCGACGGGCCAGCTGTTGGGGCCGTCGCACAGAGCCTTGTCCGGATCGGGGTGACACTCCATGAAAATGCCGTCGGCTCCCGCTGCGGCTGCCGCACGGGCCAGATGCGGCACATGCCGGCGGTCTCCGCCGGAACAGGTTCCCTGTCCTCCCGGCAGCTGAACCGAGTGGGTGGCGTCGAAAATGACCGGAACGCCCTGTTCCTGCATGATGGGAATGGAACGGAAGTCCACGACCAAATTGTTGTAGCCGAAGGAGCTTCCCCGTTCGGTGAGCAGCACTCTGGGATTCCCGGCGGAGAGGATTTTGGCCTTGACCTGCCCCATATCCCAGGGTGCGACGAATTGTCCCTTCTTGACGTTGATTACGCGACCCGTGGCCGCCGCAGCGAGCAGCAGGTCGGTTTGGCGGCAAAGAAAGGCGGGAATCTGGAGAATGTCCGCAACCCCGGCTACAGGGGCCGCCTGATCGGGCAGGTGGATGTCCGTGACGACCGGCAGACCAGTTTCTTGCTTAATGCGGGCGAGCCACTCCAGTCCCTGGCTGAGTCCGTAACCGCGAAAACCTTTGCCGGAGGTACGGTTGGCCTTGTCCCATGAGCTTTTGAAGACAGCAAAGAGGCCGGCCGCTTCGGCCGCCTCCTTGACCGCCCATGCCGTATCCAGGGCAAGCTCGAAGCTTTCCAGAACGCAGGGGCCGGCAAAAATGAAGTGATCTTGCGTCAGTTGCGCATAAAGTTGATCTGGCGTCATAGGGGTGCTCATATGGCTTCGGGGTAGAGGCTGATCGCGGCCGGTTTCCCGGCCGCGGGTCAATCAGTTCTTGCGGCAGGCGCACGCCGCGCGGATGAAGTCCTTGAACAGGGGATGCGGCTTCATGGGACGGGACTGGAATTCCGGATGGAACTGGCAGCCCAGGAACCAGGGGTGATCGGGAATTTCGACGATTTCCACGAGATTCCCGTCGGGTGAGACGCCGCTGAATACCATGCCGTTTTCGGCAAGCCGTTCCCGGTAGGCATTGTTGAATTCATACCGATGGCGATGCCGTTCATGAATGAGCGGCACGCCGTAAGCGTCGAAAGCGTGCGTTCCCGGTTCCACGGAACAGGGATAGGCTCCCAGACGCATGGTGCCGCCCTTGTCGCTGTCGGAGTCGCGATGTTCCAGTGCCTTCTTGCGGAAATCATACCATTCGGTCATCAGATAAATGACCTTGTCTGAAGTCAGCGGATTGAATTCTTCGGAATTGGCTCCCTCGATCTTCGCCACATGTCTGGCGAACTCGATGACCGCGCACTGCATGCCGAGGCAGATGCCGAAGAAGGGAATGCCGTTCTCGCGGGCATAACGGATGGATTCGATCTTTCCTTCCACGCCGCGATATCCGAAACCACCGGGTACCAGAATGCCGTCCGCGCCCCGGAAGGTTTCGGCCACGTTTTCGGCGGTGACCTCTTCCGAGTTCACATACCGCAGATCCACGGCCACCCGATTTGCAATCCCGCCGTGTACCAGCGCCTCATGAAGGCTCTTGTAGGCTTCCTTCAGTTCCACGTACTTGCCGACGATGGCGATGGTCACGCGTCCCTGCGGATTCTTCACGTTATAAACGAGTTGTTCCCATGCCTCAAGCTTGGCGTTGCGGGCGGGCAGACGCAGCATGATGGCCACCTTCTGGTCAAGCCCTTCCTCGTACAGCTTGAGAGGCAGCTCGTAAATATTGCTTACGTCCACGGCAGAGAACACGGCGTCCTTGTCTACATTGCAGAACAGGGCGATCTTGGCCTTCAGTTCTGCAGGAACCGGTTCCTCGCAACGGCACAGGATGATGTCCGGCTGAATGCCGATGGAGCGAAGCTCCTTGACGCTGTGCTGGGTGGGCTTGGTCTTGTGTTCGCCTGCGGTCCGCAGATAGGGCACCAGCGTCAGGTGAATGTACAGGCAGTTGTCGCGCCCGAGGTCGGAGCGCAGCTGGCGGATGGCCTCAAGAAAGGGCAGTCCTTCGATGTCTCCCACGGTGCCGCCGATTTCGATAATCGCTACATCGGGGGCTTCGTTTTCTTCCGTATCCCGGGCCAGACTCAGGATGCCGGCCTTGATCTCGTCGGTAATGTGGGGAATGACCTGAACGGTCCCGCCCAGGTAGTCGCCGCGCCGTTCACGGGTGATGACCCTGTTGTAGATGGAACCCGAGGTGTTGTTGTTCTTCTGCGAGAGGGCCACGTTGAGAAAACGTTCATAGTGCCCCAGATCAAGGTCGGTTTCGGCGCCGTCGTCAGTGACGTAGACTTCACCGTGCTGATAGGGATTCATCGTGCCGGGGTCCACATTGATGTACGGATCAAGCTTCTGGATGGTCACGGTCATGCCGCGGGTTTGCAGCAGCGCGCCAAGAGAGGCGGCCGAAAGTCCCTTGCCGAGAGAGGACAGGACGCCGCCTGTAATGAAGATGAACTTGGTCTTCATAAAGAAACCTCGAGTTATGATTGGTCCCGACAGGATACCGCCGTATCAGCGGGATAAAAACGAAACGGACGCGAGGCGCTCCCGCAGGAAAAACAGAATGAACTTCCGTCCGGCCCATTGGGGCGTCGAACCTGACCGGGTGGAGAAGAATCCCTGTTTTCGATCCCTGTTACAATGGCGCTTGTTGTCTCTCGCGTCAACCATGCTTGCAAACATTATCCGGCAAGAATATCCTGTTCGCGGAAAAAAAACAGGCATTGACTGGAAGAGCCGTGCCGCTTAAAGTGAATCCCCCACATGAATCGGGGACGACTGCCACGCCATGAAACAGGTGCGGGCAAGTCCGGCAGGACGCCATAATTCTAGAGACAGGAAAAGGGTGGACGATGAGTCAGGTCAATACGCTGGTCATTACCGGATACGGCACCAATTCCCATAAGGAAACGGCGCATGCCGCGCGCCTTGCCGGAGCGGACAGGGCGGATGTGGTGCATTTTTCCGATATCGTGGCCGCGGAAGTCCGGCTGAGCGACTATCAGTTTCTTGTGTTCCCCGGCGGTTTTCTTGACGGGGATGATCTTGGGGCGGGGCAGGCAGCCGCGCAGCGCTGGCTGCACCTTGCCGACGCCGCCGGGCGTCCGCTGCTGGACAGCCTGCGGGAATTCGTCGACGCCGGCGGTCTTGTACTTGGTATCTGCAACGGTTTTCAGCTGCTGGTGAAGCTGGGAATCTTGCCCGCTCTGGACGGCAAGCGTTTCGAGCGGCAGGTTTCCCTGAGCCATAACGACTCCGCCCGGTACGAGGACCGTTGGGTTCAGCTGAAGCCCAATCCAAAAAGTCCGTGCGTCTTTACTGCAGGTCTTGCTGAATACGGCCTGCTGCCCATGCCGGTCCGCCACGGAGAAGGAAAGCTCGTGGCCCGGGATGAGGAAACCATGCGGCGGCTGGTGGAAGAGAATCTGATCGCCCTTCAGTATGCCGACCCTGAAACCGGCGAACCTACGCAGACTTATCCTTGGAATCCCAACGGATCGCCGTGCGCCATCGCCGGACTTACCGACACTACCGGGCGCGTGCTTGGTCTGATGCCGCATCCGGAGGCTTTCCATCACGCGACCAATCATCCCGGGTGGACGCGCGGCGAGGTCGCCGTACCCGGAACGGCGCTGTTCACCAATGCAGTCCGTTACTTGCGGGAACATCCCGTCGGTCGTAATTGAGCTGCTCTCTTGTTTTTTATCGGTTTCGCATCTGCCGGAAGCGGCAGCGACGAAACAGGAGCGACTGGCCTTTGAATAACGCCGTAACCGCCGAATTCGAAATATCCGGGGCGCCCCGCCCGTGTGGCGGCGTGGCGCCCCTTGTCGTGACGAAGAGGAAAAAGGCATGAAGCTGGCGGACGTCATTCATCACATCGAGCGGACAGCGCCGCTGTCCATAGCCGCTTCCTGGGATCGTTCGGGAGTGCAGGTCGCCTCAGGGCGGGAAGAGATACGCAGACTGGCGGTTTGTCTGGATCCTACCCCGGCTTCGGTAAGCCGCGCGCTGGATGAGGGCGCGGACATGATTTTGTCGCATCACCCTCTGACGCTTGAGCCTCGCTTCACGGATCGTCTGGATGCCTATCGGGAGGTTCTCTTTCTGCTGTTTCGGGCCGACGTGCCGTTGTACGCCGCGCATACGTCGCTGGATGCCAACCCGGTCGGTCCCGTGGGCTG
Organism: Pseudomonadota bacterium; assembly: GCA_023403845.1. Lineage (GTDB taxonomy): Bacteria > Desulfobacterota > Desulfovibrionia > Desulfovibrionales > Desulfovibrionaceae > Bilophila. The sequence goes on along the minus strand of JAEYDL010000016.1, from coordinate 60,428 downwards.
GCTGGCGGAAGAACTCGTTCTGAGGCGTCCTGAAGGCGTCTCGGGACCTCTTGAGGTGCTGGAGAAGACCGGTGAAATGGAATGCGAAGGCAGACGGTGGGATTGCGGGTTCGGCGTGATCGGAAACAGAGCGCCCCTTTCGCCGGATGACTTGCGGAATACCCTGGCCCCGTGGCTTGAGGGGAGCTGCCCCCGGCTGGTAGGAAAACTGCCGGAACAGCTGGAGCGGATCGCCATTTGTCCCGGTTCCGGCGGTTCGTTGGCGGAAGAAGCCTTTGCGCTGGGGGCGGACTTGTTGATTACGGGAGATCTCAAGTATCATCCGGCGCTGGAAATGCCCCTTCCCGTGCTTGATGTGGGGCATTTCAGCCTTGAGGAAGAAATGATGCGCCGTTTTTCCCTGTGTCTGAAGGATTCGTTGCCCGGCGTGGACGTGAAATTTCTTGAAGCGCAGGATCCCTTGCGTCCTTTTTTTGCAACGCACCGGCCTTGGTCAGCCGGAGCACCAGACTTTCAGGAGTAGACTTGTGAGCCTTTATCTCGAACAGATCCGGCAGCTTGTGTCTCTGCAGCGTGTGGACGACGCCATTCATGATGTGGAAACGGAACTCGAACAGGCGCCGAAGGAGCTGGAAACGCTCAAGGCTAGATTCGCGACCGTTGATGCGCAGCGCGAGCGCGTGCTGGAAAAGCTCGCGCATCTGAAAGAGCAGGAAAAGCGCATCAATGGCGAGATTGACGATGACAGCAGCCGGATCAAGAAAAGCAAGAACAAGATGATGCAGGTGTCCAATTCCCGCGAATATCAGGCTATGGCCCGGGAGATGGACAACATGGAGCGCGTGAACCGTTCCCGCGAGGAAGAAAAGGCCGCACTGCTGGAGGAAAAGCTGCGTCAGGACGCCGCCCTGCGCGACGTTGATGCCATCTGGGCGGATCTCAAGGCCGAGGTGGAAACCAAACAGGTGAACCTTGACGCTCGTCTTGAGGCGGCCCGGCAAAGGCGGACCGAACTGGAAGACGTACGCAAGGTTACCGGCTCTGAGGTGCCCCGGCCCGTCCTTGATCGTTACGAGTTCATCCGGCGTCGTCTGCCGCATCCCGTAATAGTTTCCGTAACGGCCGGCGTCTGCTCGGGGTGCCAGATTTCCATTCCTCCGCAGACCTTCATCGAGTTGCAGAGCGGGCACAAGATCATCAATTGTCCCAACTGCCAACGCCTTATTTACTGGGTGGAGCACTTCAAGGATGAGACGGAACAGCCCGAATCCAAGGCTGGAACGGAAGAATAGGGATTTTCCGGGTATGAAGGGCCGGGTTCTCTAGACTTTCATATGGGAAGACACGGCCTCATGCCGGGAAACACAAGTTTCGTGGAAGGCCGCATGAATTTCGGGAGCCGGACGGGTCGTCGCTGCGTTATTCTCCGCCTGTGCGGGGATAACGGGGAGGAAAGTCCGGGCTTCACAGGGCGGAATGCTGGATAACATCCAGGAGGAGCGATCCTCGGAGAGCGCCACAGAAAGCAAACCGCCACCCCCGGGTGGTAAGGGTGAAACGGTGGAGTAAGAGACCACCAGTCGGCACGGTGACGTGCCGAGCTAGGCAAGCCCCATTCGAAGCAAGACCAAATAGGGAAGCGGGCCGGCCCGGCCAACGCTTCCGGGTAGGTTGCTTGAGAGCGCGGGTAACTGCGTTCCTAGAGGAATGACGACCGCCTGTTTCGACCGCTGTCGGAGCGGGTACAAAACCCGGCTTACAGTCCGACTCCCGATTTTTTCGGCTCCGGCGTTTTGCAAAGAGCGCGCCGGAGCCTTTTACCATCATCAGGAAAGCAGACATGATCTGGACAGTTCTTCTTGCCGCGGGGCAGGGCGCGCGTCTGGCTTCCGCAACGGGCGGCATGCCGAAACAGTTTCTGGAGTGGCACGGCAATCCCCTGTACTGGGAATCCGTCCGGACTTTTTCCCGGTGTGCCCGGCTTGGCGGCATTGTATTCGTTTTCCCCGAAAACGTTCTTGAGGCCGAGCGGGAGCGCGTATCCGAACTGATGCGGAAGGAGACCTCCGGCCTTGCCTGGCGCGTCGTACCCGGAGGAAAGCTGAGGCAACATTCCGTATGCAATGGATTGGATGCCTTGCCTCGTGACTGCTCCAGGGTGCTTGTCCATGACGCCGCTCGTCCTTTCGTTTCCCCCCTGTTGGTCAATCGAGTGCTGGACGCACTGGAAAGGCAGGAAGATTCCGGGACGTCGGGCGGGATCATTCCCGGCCTTCCGGTGACGGATACGATCAAGATCGTTGCGGACGGCCTGGTTTCCATGACTCCGGACCGGGCTGCGCTGGCCGCCGTGCAGACGCCACAGGGATTTGATCTGCGAACGCTTCGCGCGGCTCATGCACGGGCGCGGACGGAGGGATGGGTCGTGACCGACGACGCCAGCGTGCTTGAACGGGCCGGTTTTCCCGTATGGCTGGTGGAGGGAGAGCCGGAGAACCGCAAGATAACTTCGCCGGAGGATCTTGAGATGCTGCAGGAAAAAAATATCGCGGAACCTTGTGCAGGATATGGATATGACGTCCACAGATATGCACAGGAAAGCGCCTCGTCCCAGCCTGCCCGCCCCATGCGGCTTGGTGGCGTGCATATTCCAGATTCCCCTGAAGTTCTGGCCCATTCGGATGGGGATGTGCTTCTGCATGCGTTGATGGATGCCCTTTTGGGGTGCATTGGGGGGGGGGATATCGGATTGTTGTTTCCTGATGCCGATCCCGCATTCGACAATATGAATTCCGCCGTTGTTCTGGACGACGTCGTTGGACGAGTGCGTGAAGAGGGGGTGCGCATCGTTCATGCTGATCTGACGATCATTGCTCAGATTCCCCGCATCGGTCCCCATAGAGAGGCCATTCGACGGAATGTGGCGCGACTGCTGGGAATAGAGGTCTCCCGGGTCAATGTGAAAGCGACCACGGAAGAGGGGCTTGGTTTTACCGGAGAAGGTCTTGGCATCAAGGCTGTAGCCGTCGTTTCCGCCTTGCGCTGAAACAGGGGACAGTCGTCGGTTTGTGGTTTCTGTTGATTCCCGTTCCGGAACGCGGGGGCCGGAAAGGCGGAGGTGGGCCTGTATGACGGGATGCGCATTGCTGCAGGATATTGCCCTTGTCCTCCCGTACCGTACATGCTATCAGTCAGGAATATTGTCTGCATTCCTTCCGGCTTAACCTTCTTTGCACTGCGGATCGACATGAGCCAACAGTATCCTACCGAGTATCCCTGGTTCTCCAGTTATGATGAAGGTGTCGCGCATACCGTTGACATTCCTGAAATGGGCCTTGCCACTGTGCTTGACCGGACCGCCGCCGAATACGGCAAGCGTGACGCCATTCTTTTTCAAAATACGCGGATCAGTTATCTGGAACTGCAGATTCAGGCTGAACGGCTGGCTGCCGCATTGCGCAGACGCGGTGTGAGAGAAGGGGATCGGGTATCCATAATGCTGCCCAACCTGCCGCAGACGTTCATCGCCTTCTGGGGCGTGATCAAGGCGGGAGCCATCGCGGTCATGACCAATCCCTTGTACATGGAGTCCGAGCTGACGCATCAGATTCATGATGCCGGGGTAAAACATCTCGTTACGTTGGATATCTTTTGGCCCAAGCTGGCTCCGTTGCTGGATCGGCTTGATCTGGATGTCTGTTATGTGACCCGGATTCGGGACGCTTTGCGCTTTCCGTTGAGCTGGCTCCAGCCTTTTTCTGCCAGACGTCAGGGAACATGGGTTTCCGTTCCGTTTGATGGACGGAAAGTTGTAGCCTGGTCCGATCTGTTCCGCAGCGGGGAGCGGCTGAGTGTCGAGGTGAAAAATCCGCGTGAACGGATCGCCATTCTCCAGTATACCGGAGGAACGACCGGCGTGGCCAAGGGGGCCATGCTGACGCATTATAATCTGATGGCCAATCTGACTCAGCTCGTGGAACTCGTCCAGCAGCCTCCGGACCGCGAGCATGTTTTTCTGGCGTTGTTGCCACTTTTTCATGTTTTCGGTCTGACCATCACGCTGTTGTTGCCCGCCCGGATGGGAGCCAGGGTGGTGCCCATGCCGCGCTATGTGCCCGGCGATATGCTGGAGGCGTTCAAAAAGTACAGATTCACGGCCTTCATTGGCGCGCCTTCCGTATATATTTCCCTGTTGCAGCAAAAGAATTTGGCGCAGTACGACCTGCATCACATCGTTTTCTGCATTTCCGGTTCCGCGCCCATGCCGGTGGAATGGCTCAAACGATTCGAGGAAGTCACCGGCACGCCTATTACGGAAGGATTCGGTCTGACCGAGGCTTCGCCCGTGACGCACGCCAATCCGGTGTTCGGACTGCAGAAACCGGGGTCCATCGGCGTTCCTCTGCCGGGTACTCTGGCCCGTATCGTGGATACGGAAACGGGAACACGCACCCTTGGTCCCAATGAGATCGGTGAACTGGTAATTCACGGCCCGCAGGTCATGGCCGGATACTGGCAACGTCCCGAGGAAACGGAACGGACTCTGCGTGACGGCTGGCTGTATACGGGCGACATCGCCTATATGGATGATGATGGCTATTTTTATATCGTCGATCGCAAGAAGGATCTGATCATCGTCGGTGGATACAACGTATACCCGCGTGAAATCGATGAAGTGCTGCATTCGCATCCCAAAATTCGCGAAGCTGTCACCGTGGGCGTCAATCATCGTTCGCGGGGCGAAACCATCAAGGCCTATATCGTTCCCGAGGAGGGGGCCAATCTGACCGTGCCGGAGGTGGTTGCCTACTGCCGTCAGAAACTGGCGTCGTTCAAGGTGCCCAGACTGATCGAGTTCCGTGAGGAGCTTCCGAAGAGTATGGTCGGCAAGGTCCTGCGCCGTATTCTGCGTGAGGAGGAGCTGGGCAAAAGCACCGCGGGAGAACCTTCGAAAAAGACGGATGAAACGGTCGCGGCTTCCTGTGTTCAAAAGGAAGAGGAATCCGTTTCAGATCAGGACAAAAAGGCTGTCTGAGCCTATGCGATTACTGATTCAGCGTGTCCGCGAGGCACATGTAACGGTTGCTGACGACCGTGTGGCGGCGATAGGTCCTGGACTGCTGGTTCTGGTGGGATTCGGCAGTATGGATGGACCAGAGCTGCCGGGAAGTCATATCTGGTCGGCTCTGGTCGAAAAACTGGTCGGTCTGCGGATTTTTCAGGATGATGCAGGCAAGATGAACCTGAGCCTGGAGGATTGCGGCGGAGAAATCCTGCTGGTATCGCAGTTCACCCTCTATGCGGACTGCAGAAAGGGCAAGCGTCCTTCCTTTCATCTGGCCTGCCATCCCGACATCGCCGCCGAGCTTTATGCGCGTTTCGTGCGGGCCGTGGAGGAACGGCTTCCGGGGCGGGTACAACAGGGTATTTTTGCAGCTGATATGGATGTAGGACTGACCAACTGGGGTCCCGTTACCATCTTGTTGGATTCTGCGGAATTTTCTGGGTAATTCTTTATGAGATTCTCTTTGACAGAGAGATTTTTCCCATAGGGGTCCGGTTACGGACTATTGGGGAACTGAGTGCATCACACAATTCACCTATCAGTAAAATGGCCGTCCCCCAAGCGGCTTCTCAGCAGCTTGAGGGACGGTTTTTTGATGATTAAAAATCATCATTGTCTGTTGGCATAAAGGCAATAGAATCGGCTTAACACGTTGGGGTAAAAAGTTTCAGGGCTTCTGATGCCATACGCTTGCCGTATATTTCAAAAAGTTCTCTGCTGGCCTCCAGATTTTTATTGATGGCGACAGGCCCTAAATGAATAACCGGTTTTCCAAATGCCCCTCCCCCGGAAAAAGTGAGCATGCCAAGGACCATCATATGGTCCAAAATGGTACGGATTCCCAGTTCGCCACCACCGTGAATATAATCTGCAGTGGCAAATGCGCCTCCAAGTTTTCCTGATAGTCCGTATTTCAGACAAGGACCTTCAAGCCATTCTTTTACTTTTCCGGATACACTGGCCATATAGATGGGAGAACCTACGACAACGCATTTACTTGTCTTGAGCCAGTCCTCATCAATTCTTTCAATAGAAAAAGATTTGGCTTCTGCTTTCGCAATGGACTGCATACCAGTTGCTATCGCTTCAGCCATTTTAAGCGTGTTTCCTGTTTTTGAATAGTAGAGTACGGTCATTCTCATAGCATACCTCTGACTGCGTTGTAAGTTTATGTGTTACATCTCAGATGTATACTATCACTTATTGTAATGTCAATAGTTACAACTATAAAAATAATAAATCATATCAATATATTAATACTGAAAAGTATTGTATTGGTCTAACAGATGTTGCAGCGTGATGTTGTTCATCGCTGTTTTTACGGAGTTTTCAATTTCCGCGTATGATTTTCTTAATATTGTTTCTATATTTTTCCCGACAGGGCAGTCCGGGGAGGGTTCGGGATGAACGCCCATAAGATGCCCAAGGCCATTTGGTTCAAGAGATCTATAAATATCCCACAGAGTTAAATCACATGCTTCCTTGAGGAGATGAGCCCCACCCATCCCCCGAGTAATTGAAATAATTCCTGCTTTTTGCAGCAGGCTAAGGATGTTTCTGATAATTACAGCATTACAGCCTGTGCTTTTTGCAAGTACTTCACTGGTTATTTTAAGATTATTTTCATATATTGCTATAAATAGGATACAATGTAAGGCAATAGAACACTTTGTATTTATTCTCATAATAAATTCCAGTATATTGGAACTGTGATGCAGAATACTCTATTACCAGTTATTTTTAATAAAAAATATGCTAAAAATAATCGAAGTCAAGTGTAATTCTTCAACCATAGCATGTCAGCTTAACTGGCATGTATTCTCTTTCAGTTCTGAAACAAACGTGTGGAGAGGTAACGTTCGCCGGTATCCGGCAGGACGGTCACAATACGTTTGCCCTTGAATTCAGGGCGTGCCGCAAGCATGAGCGCTCCTGCCACGTTGGCTCCGGAGGAGATGCCGCAGGAGATGCCTTCCTCGGTGAGCAGACGTCGGGCCGTTCGAATAGCCTCCTCTCCGGGGATGGGCAAGATGCCGGTCAGGATGGAGCGGTCGAGAAGTTTCGGCACGAATCCGGCTCCGATTCCCTGAATTAGGTGCGCCCCGGCGGGTTTTCCGGACAGAACGGCTGATTCAGCCGGTTCCACGGCATAGAGCGCGACAGAAGGCAGCCGTTCGCGGAGAAAGCGGCCGATGCCGGTAAGGGTGCCTCCTGTGCCTACACCAGCAACGAAGGCATCCAGTGTTTCCGTTTCACGCAGAATTTCTGGTCCGGTGGATAGATAATGGGCATAGGCGTTATCAGGATTGGAAAACTGATCCAAAAGAACATAGCCATATTCTTCAGCCAACCGTTGCGCTTCAGCCACAGAACCAGCCATGCCGTCAGCGGCGGGCGTCAGCACAAGGCGGGCGCCGAAACCGCGTAACAAGGCCTTCCGTTCTTCGCTCATGGATTCCGGCATGGTCAGCACCAGCTTCAGGTTTAGCCAGGTCGCAGCTACGGCAAGACCTATGCCTGTGTTGCCGCTGGTGGGTTCGACCAGCGTTCCGCCTGGTTTCAGCCTTCCGTTTTTCAGTGCGCCCCGTACCATCTGCAGCGCGGCACGATCCTTGATGGAGCCGCCGGGATTACGGGACTCGAGCTTTACAAGAATTTCGGCGTCCTGAGCTTCCCTGATGCGCTCAAGGCGGACAAGGGGGGTAGATCCGATGCTCTCCAGAAGATTCATTCTGTTGCTCCTTTATTATATTTCTTATGACAGGCAGATGAATCAGACGACGAGAATGATGCGGGAAAATTCTTTCTTGAGGCGAAATCGGAATTTCGCATTATGAACGGCCCCGATCGGGGATAGTATTGCGTCCATGGATGCGGCGAGTCAATGTTTCCTGCTCTGAAAAGGCCGAAGGAATCATCCCGCCGAATCCCGGAGAAGTCCTGTCAAGGGGTTGTCCGCGGGCGATGATCCGTCGCTGCGGGACAGGCGGGAGGCGGTTCTCCTGCCCCGGGTTGCAGAATGGATGTTGGGAGGTGCATGTGGCGCAGGGGAGGCCCTGAAGCTCAGACGCCTTGTGAGAGCAGGGAAGAATAGATGGCTTCCAGTGCTTCGCAGCGAACCTCCACAGAATAGCCTGCTCCGAGCCTGCGGCTGTTGGCTGCCCAGATTTTTCGCTGAGAGTCATCCCTGGCCATGGTCCGCATGGCTTCAGCCATGCTGTTCGGATTATCGGGAGGGACGAGAAGCCCGCTGTTTTCAGCAAGGTCCGGCGCGCCTCCCACGGTCGTGGAAATTGTAGGCAGTCCCATGCGGATTGCCTCCATAAGGGTATTCGGCGCGGAGTCCATGCCGCGGGAAGGGAAGACAAACGCATGGCCAAGTTGGAGATAGTCGCAGACATCTTCCGTCTGGCCCACATACAGCACCTGTTTTTCAATACCCAGTTTCCGGGTTATGGGGGTCCATTTGTCCGCCGAAACGCCGACAGTGATCAGACGTGCATCGGGCAGATCAGCCTTGGCAAAAGCCTCGAGCAGGGTGTCCGTTCCCTTGACCGGGTTATTGTTGCCGACATAGACGAAGGTGAATGCATGTTCGGGAAGCCCCAGTTCGATCTGCACCTCCCTGATAGTTCGGCGTGGAGTGATTCTAGAATCCGGAACTCCATTGGGCACGAAGAAAATTTTGTGTGCGGGGCAATGCCAGCTGATGGCCCTGGCACAGGCGTGCGAATTGACGATGAAGGCCTTCATGGCAGGCGACCAGTACGGCAAGGGGTTGCCGGGCCGGAAAATGACCCCGCGATGCGCCACGCAGACAAGATTGCGACGTCGCCAGAACAGTCCCCACCAGGCTACTCTTTTGACCGCTCTGTTATGAAAGGCGTGGATGACCGTCGGCGTGGCGAAATCAGCAGGCAGCAGGTTTTCCACAGCAGCGCGGTGTTCTGCTACGGACGGAGGGAGACGGTGCCAGAGCGGATTGGCTGCCGCTTCGGGCAGTTCCCAGAGGGATGAGTCGTAAGGCAGACACAGTGTGACGTCATGTCCCCGGTCCGCAAGCCCCTGACTTTGATAGACGGCCTGGCGAACGCCACCGCTGCGGCTGTTCGAATCGGTCATGATGATGATGCGCATGGCTGCTCCGGCGTGTGGGGGTCAGATAAGACGATCGAAAATGACGGTATAGGCATTGCGGATAAGCAGAATGAGCCTGAGGCGAATCGCCGCGCTGTCGGACGCTCCCGGTCTGAAGCGGGAAACCAGATGCGCGGCGACGGCGGTGAAATCGTCAGCGCCGCGCTCTTTCAGCAGTTCTCTGTAAGATAGAACTTCCTGCTCAAATGCCTCGAAACGGGTACGTTCACGGTCTGTTTTTGCCCGATTGCGCAAGGACTCGAGAAACAGGGAACAGATGTGCTCGCCTTCTTTCGGGAATGAGCGCAGAAGAGCCAGTCTCCACAGGGCGACATGCAGAGCGCGTAATGACGCAATAGCCCGTCCTCGATACAGAAAGCGCATTCTCCCTATGCCTAGAGCCCGAAGTTCCTGTTCAAATGTTTCTCCTTCCAGGAGAACGACAAAATTATCCAGAACTTCTTCGATTGTATAGGGAGAATGCCCGGATATCCCGGACGGGCAGCCGGAATCATTCGGCATGTTTTCCACCGGAAGAGCGTCTGCGGTTTCTGCCGCCTCTGCGATTCCTGTTTTCCTTGGGAGCCTCCTCGTGGCGTTCTTCCTTCGGTGCGCGTTTGCTGCCTCTGGAAGAGCGGGAGGACTTTCCCTGACTTTCGGATCGACGGGCCGATCCGGCGGGAATGAAGCGTGAAGGATTCAAATTCTGCTGATAGCAATCGTCCACGAGCAACGTCAGCAAGTGAAGCTGATCCGGATCGGAGGCAAGTTCTTTTACCAGAGCATCGAAACGTTTCAGCCTCTCCGCCTCCAGTCCTGTGAGCTGACGGAAGCGCGCCTCAAGCAGAGCGGTAACGCGCACTCCCACGGCCTTGGCGACTTCTTCATCCGTCGGGGCTGGGTGCGGAATAAGAGGCACCTTGAAGTAGGCCGCGATCCGCTGCAGTTCCATTTTTTCCATGATGTCTACCAGAGAGATGACGACGCCTGCCGCTCCCGCGCGACCCGTGCGGCCGGCCCGATGGATGTAGGATTCCCGATCATCCGGCGGTTCATACAGGAAAACATGGGACAGTTCAGGAATATCGATGCCGCGGGCAGCCACATCCGTGGCGACGAGAAAACGGACTGCTCCATTGCGGAGACGGGAAAGCACATCTTCGCGTTTGCTCTGGGAGAGATCCGCGGAAAGTTCGTCCGCGTTGAAGCCGAATCCCTGAAGCACGGCGGTCACATAGTGGACGGTCGCCTTGGTGTTGCAGAAGATGATGCCGGAAGTGGGGTTTTCCACTTCGAGAATGCGCAGCAAGGTGCGGTCCTTGTCCATGCTTTTGCATTCGCAATACATGTGCTGGACCTCCGCGACATGAATCTGCCTGGTGGACAGGGACAGCAGCTGGGGAGAATTGAGGAACTCGCCAGCCAGCCTGAGCACATGCGGAGGATAGGTTGCGGAAAAGAGCGTGGCGTGGATCGGCGCATCCGGAAGATAGCGCTGGATTTCCTTCATGTCGGGATAGAAGCCGATGGAGAGCATGCGGTCCGCCTCGTCGAAGACGAGAGAGGCGAGCCGGTCAAGATGCAGGGTACGGCGCAGCAGGTGATCCAGCACACGTCCGGGAGTGCCGACGACTACGGAAACTCCCTGCCGCAGCGCTTCCATCTGCTTTCCATAGCCGACGCCGCCATAGACGGCGGCCACGGTAAGGCCGCTGCTTTTAAAGAGAGCGCGTGCCTCCTGTTCCACCTGCACGGCCAGTTCCCGCGTGGGTACGAGGATCAGGGCCTGCACTGCAGGAAGAGCCGGGTTGAGTCGGGCCAGCAACGGCAACAGGTAGGTTCCGGTCTTTCCGCTGCCGGTACGGGACTGAACCATGATGTCACGGCCTTCCAGAAGGTAGGGAAGCGCCCGTTCCTGAACCGGCATAAGGCTGGTCCAGCCGACTCTGGCGCAGCCGTCCTGCAGCGGTTGAGGAAGATTTTCGAGTTTGACGGAAGGAAGCGCGTTTTCAGGCTCTTCTACGGAGATGATATCGGAAAGGGGATCGGAGGCCTGCGGTTTGGTCTTGGGCTGTTCGGCAGCCGTGCTGACGGCCGCGGCTGGAGATTGATCGGTCATGTGTATTCCAGAGTAAGAAGTAAGGGCGAAATTCACCGCTTCGGAACGTTCCGTTCGGAACGGCCCGACGAAAAAGTTGTCATAAGAAATGAATAGTAGCAAAGTTGCCGAACATGGCAAGGGGTTAAAATAAATATGTCATAACCGTATGTTAGATATTGGATTCGCTTGTTCTTTCTTCCCGGGCGACCGAGGCGTGACAGACCGGACAAAGGCTTCGTGCCCCGGTATCCAGCGTATGCGTCCGGGCGTCAGTCCCAAGCTTTCCCAGCGCGGTCGAAGTGCGCCTCCATCGCCGTAGAAAAAGCCCTGGCAGAAACTGGGGAGGTCCGCTTCAACGGGGAGGGGAAGGTCCTTCAGCCGATCAAGGAGGGTCAGGTAGAGCGCTTCCCCCTGAATGAGGTTGCCGAGAGCTGGGTGGCGCGGTCCTGCGAGAACGGCTGCATCCAGTTCGTTTTCCGGGGCGAGGCTCAGCCGGATGACAGGTACCCTTCGGGTCCATGCCAGTGCCAGCGCCTTACCCAGTGTGGCCACTGTCGTGCCGGTGTCCCATGGGTGATACAGTTTTTTCCTCCAGAGAAGGGCAAGAGGCGTTTCCTCGACCACAAGGCATGGATACCAGCGCAGACAGGCCGGACTCAGTTCCAGGGAACGGCAGGCGTCTTCAAGAAAGATGTCTGGAGTCACGCCGGGCATGCCTGGAAGCAGCTGAATGCCCAGCGCAAGTCCCGAGTCCTGAATCATGCGGCAACCGGACAGTGCCGTATTCCCGTCATAGCCGCGCGAAGAGACGCGCAATGCCGTATCGTTGAAACTCTGGATGCCCAGCTCCACAAGGTCGAGTCCTGCTTTTCTCAGACGAAGCAGATGCGCCGGATCAAGCGTATCCGGGCGGGTAGAGCAGCGAATGCGGGAAAGTCTGCCGCATGCCTTGTAGGGGGCCAGCATTTCAAGACAGCGCAACTGGATTGATTCAGGGAGGGCCGTGAAGGTTCCTCCATAGAAAGCGAACTCGAAATGAGGCGGTAATCCATCATTTTCTCCTGTGTTCTCGCCATTTTTCCCATCAAGAATCTTGGCAAGGGATTCAAGGAGTGCTATAGGAGATTGCGGCGTCGTCAATCCCGTCTGTTTGTCTTGCGCACAATAGATGCAACGATACGGGCAACCTGCAAAAGGGATGAACAGGGGAATGATGGGCGTTCGCTTTCGTCCTTCCTGCTTCGAAGCGAATGGTGTTTCCGGTGGATTGCCGATTGGAATGCCTTCTCCGTGCCAGGACCGGGCGGAAAGCGATTGTGCCGCAGTGGAGTAATGCCGCGTGTCCGTACGGGGGGCGTGGCAATGGGGTTCTGAAAAGTTTTCGGCGGAAGGGAGTATCTTCATGTCCACGGCTTATTACGATGAAAATTGTATCTTCTGCAAGATCCTGCAGGGACAGATTCCGTCTACGGTTCTGTTTGAGTCCGATGCCTTTCTTGTGTTTCTTGATATCAATCCGGTAAACAAGGGGCATGCTCTGATTATCCCGAAGCGGCACATGGAAACGGTTTTTGATCTGGAATCCGGCTGTGGCGAGGAGCTGGTCGGTGTCATGCGCAGGGTGGGACGCGCCATTATGGAGGCTACAGGTGCTACTGGGCTGAATGTGTTGCAGAATAATTATGCGGATGCCGGACAGGCTGTACCCCACGTGCACTGGCACCTGATTCCGCGCTTTGCCGGGGACGGGCTTTTGCCCTGGAATCCAAAGGGCTACGCTGACGGACAGGAGATGACCAGTCTTGCGGAAAAGATCAGGGCTTCACTGTAACCGTGCCGTGAAAAAAGAAACTTGCCGTTGCCGTAAAAGGGCGTTATTCTGTAAGTGCCTTGAACCGAAGATGGATTGGCTCGGAGAATCAAGGGAAAGCGGGGGTGCGCTGGAGAATGGGATGGCCCGTGGAAGGCATGCTTTTCGCGAGACGGACATTTGTCAGAGATTGCAGGTCGATGGCCCGCATGTTCTAGGAGGAGCTGATCGGCAGGGGGATTGCCGGTCTGCTTTATGGTGTGAAAAAGGAAGCAAGATGCGCGAATTCCGTTGGAAAAACGGCAGCGGTGTTCTGGGAAACAGCGCATTCGGCCTTTAGCAAACGCTGGGAAGAGCAGGGAGGAACGAGATGAACAGGGCTCTCACGAAGGCAGACATCGTTGAAGCCATTTATGAAAAAACCGACAGGAATCGTGCCGACGTCAAGAATACGGTCGAAATTCTGCTCGGACTCATGAAAAAAGCCATAAAAGAGGATAACGCGCTGTTAATCAGCGGATTCGGCAAATTCGAGGCATATGATAAGGATGCCCGCAAGGGACGCAATCCGCAGACCGATGAAGCCATCACGCTGCCTCCGCGGAGAGTCGTCGTGTTTCGTCTTTCCCGGAAGTTCCGTGCCGAACTGAACGGCGAAGAATTCGACGAAGATTAGTATGGATGCAGGAGAAAGGGGCGGCGCCTCTTCCTCCTCTCTATGAATGCAAAACTTGCCGCGCAATATTGCCGAGAGGCGGAAGAGATTCGAAACACATGGGGCCGGAATGGTTTTCATGTGCGGCATGAGTCGGATAAATACGGATTCGCACAGGGATAGAAACGCCGGGACAGGTCGTTCCGGCGTTTCTTTGTCATCGTGTCTCTTGCCGCGCCGGCATGATCCGTCTGATCCGTTTCCGCCCGCTCATGCGCTGGAGCTGCCCGGAGAAAGGTCGACCGGAAAGACCTCGGGGAATGTACGGACGCGACTTCAGCTTTGTTCTTCCGCATTGAAGCAGGGAAGGCACAGGTTTTTTCCGCCGAGGCGACGAATTCGGCTTTCCATGACGCCTTCACCGCATTTCTCGCACAGGATCGTTCCCAGAATACGGGCTCGCCGGGGCAGAGGCTCACGCACCGTACCGATGATGAACAGCTGTTCCAGCTGCGCGGAGAGCACCCGTTCCGCTTGCTGTTCCCGCAGGTCGTCGAGGAGCTGTGCCTCTTCCCGACTCAGTTGACCTTCGGCGGCTTTTTTTTGCAGCCTGTGGCGTTCTTCCCCTGCCGCGTCGGAAGAAAAGAATGGGTTGAGCACCAGTCTGGCCGATCGGCCACTGTTGCGGCAATAAAAACTGAATGCCGTTTTCCCGTAGTCCCGGTAGACAAGATTGCCTTTGCCGAAAGTGCATCCCACAAGAGCCTGAATGGCGTCCACGCCGCACATGTCCGTTTCGGTAACGACGACAATATCTTCATCTCCGGCGTGTCCGAGCGTGTTCAAGGCCCAGTCCGCGGCGCGGAGTCCGATGGCAAGCCCCGGGCAGAAGTGTCCGTGGAAACGGATGGCATCGGCTTTTTGTTCTTGAGTAATCATGATGTATGTCTCCCGATATGTGGTTCAAAACACAGGATAGACCACTGGCAGCAGCCCTGTTGCAAGTTCCCCGCGAGCGCAGGCGTCGCCGTAGAGTCTTTTCAAGGCTTCCGTGGTCATGACTTCGCCGGGCGTTCCACTGCGGATGATCTGTCCCTCCTTCAGCATGACAACCTGGTCGCAGAACCACAGAATATGGTTGGGGTCGTGACAGCAGACCAGCACGGCATAGCCCTGTCTTGCGATATCGCGCAATATTTTCCATACTTCAAGCTGATTCTGGAAATCCAGAGCGGAGGTAGGTTCATCCAGCAGCATCAGTGGTGCATTTTGGGCGAGAGCCCGGGCAATGAGGACAAGCTGGCGCTGGCCGCCGCTCAGTCTGTTGCAGGGTCGGTCAGCCAGATGCAGTACCCCGGTTTTTTTCAGGGCATCTTCAACGGCCTCATCATCCCTGCTGTTGAGTCTGAACAACCCGGACATGCGGGGGCTGCGCCCCATGCGAACGATGTCCCGAACGGGAAAGGGAAAGGCCGTTCGATGCTCCTGCGGTACATATGAGGCAAGTCTGGACAGAAGGGGAGGGGCCATCCGCGTCGTTGACTGCCCGCTCATAAAGATTTGGCCTGAAGAGGGGGAAAGAAAGTTCAGACAGCAGCGGAACAGCGTCGTTTTCCCTGAACCGTTGGGGCCGAACAGGCCGCATATCGTGCCGGGCCTTACCTGAAGGGATATTTCTCTCAGAATTTCATGATTGCCGTAGCGGCAGGAAAGGTTGCGGACTTCCAGCGCCGGACTGTTACCTGTCTCATGCATAAAGTTCCCTGCCTTTGCTGCGCAGAAGCCAGAGCAGATAGGGCGCGCCGAGGATGGAGGTAATGATGGCGACGGGGATTTCAGCCCCCGTAAGGGTTCTGGCGAGAGTGTCGCAGAGCAGCATGTACATGGCCCCGAGCAGCGCAGCTCCAGGAACAGCGTAGCGATTATCCGGTCCTAGCAGCATGCGGGCGGCGTGGGGCATCATGAGTCCGACCCAGGCCACGATTCCCACCGTAGAAACACAGACGGCCGCAGCGAATGTAGCCAATGTGAGGAAGATGAGACGGGTTCTGTCCGGGTGCAGACCGAGGCTGCGCGCTTCTTCGTCGCCAAGGGAAAGCAGATTGAGCTTCCAGCCCAGCAGAGAAATAAGCAGAACGCACGGAAGCACGGCGACTGCGTTGAGCAGGACGTCATGCCATGTGGCATAATAGAAGCCGCCCATCATCCAGAAGGTTATTTCCCTGAGTTCCGTATCCGCCGCCATATATTTCATTATGCTGACCAATGCGGAAAATATGGCTCCCACGATAATTCCGGACAGAATAAGTGTTACCGGAGGGTTTTCCCCATCTCTTCTTGCAAGGAAATAGGAGAGAAAAACCGCCAGCAGGGCAAAGGCGAAGGCCGCCAGCTGTCCCTGAGGAAAGAGACCTGGAAAGACGATGGCGAGGGATGCCCCCCAGGCGGCTCCTGAAGAGACACCCAACAGATAGGGTTCAACGAGCGGATTGCGAAAACAGCCCTGATAGGCCGCTCCAGAGGAGGCAAGCGCCATTCCCGCCAGAATGGTCAGCAGGAGCCGCGGCAGGCGGATATTCCAGATGATGACCTCATCCATCCGGCTGATGCCGGCTGCTTGCATGGTCTGGGCGTCCAGACGCCATAATTTGGCCCAGACTGTTTGCCATGCCTTTTCCGCAGTTATGGCGTAGTCTCCCATGGTCAGAGCCCAGATGGAAAGGAGAGCCAATCCTCCGACAAGCAGCAGAAGGGGCATCAGAGGTCCGGATCGGCTAAGGGGGCGGAATGCAGGCATGATGACGCGATCCTCGATTCGACACGTTAAAACCGGATATCTCGCATCCAGTCAAGAAGCTGGTGGGAGCGCAGTTCCCGCGCCTTTTCCTCATCCACACCGTAAACGTCCTGATAGAAGTCAAGAGCGAATTCATATACGTTGATATCGGCAAAGCGATCGGGATAGGCTGCCTTGGCGATAATGAGCATGTCCAGCGGGTATTCGACCCGGCGGGAACAGTTCATGGGCGACCACGGCATGGCATAGATGCGTTTTTCCCGGACCGCCCGCAATTCCCTGAGATTGGCGAAATAGGGGGCTTCCATCAGTTCCCGTGGGGGATGGTAGCCGTTTGACGTCGGCAACAGGATCACGTCGGGATCAAGCGCATAGATCTGTTCCGCGCTCATGGGCACTCCCGCGCCTTTTCCGGAAAAGGCGTTTTTGGCCCCGGCAACGCTCTCGATGATGTAGGATTCGGGCGTATCGACACCGTGTGCCGTTCCTGCGCCCCCCTGTTTGCGAATGTTGGGGTTAAGTCCCATGTACAGGACCCTGGTCTTCTGGGAATCGGGAATATTCGCCGTACGTTCCCTGACAAGACGTTCGGTAGAGGCCAGCTTTTCCATAAGTGCTGCTGCCTTGTCTTCCAGACCGTACATGGCTCCGATGATGCGTCCTTCCCTTTTCATGGAGGAAAGATCGGCCGACTTGTACCAGCCTGGCGCATAGATGACCACGAGAGGCAACCCGAGGGCCTCGATGGTTCCGATTGTTTTGGCCACCGCCTCCTTGTTGCCCGCACCGACGGTGCAGTCGCCGACCCGGAGGACTACAGCTTCCGGATTGCTGGCGGCCAGAGCTTCGAAGTTGATGACGTTGCCCTGAGGCGAGTTGATGCACAGCTTTTCGTCCAGCCAGGGATGAAGAACCTTCATGGTATTCCAGCCCCGATGCTCCCAACGTTCTCCTGTATCTGATTCAAAGGCGTAGAGGTAGTCCCGTTTCATGCTCCACGAGCCGATGACGTCCACGGTATGGATTTTTCCCAGATGCGTGAGAACTCCTTCGACGAATCCATCGTCAATGGTGGCGATGCGGGTAAGCCTGTCGGGGAGCTCAATGGATTTGCCGCGCATGTCCACGACTGTTCTGGCGGTAGCGGAGAATGCGGCCAGCATGCAGAGACCGAGGGAGAGACAGAACAGAAGCAGCAGTCGCTTGAGCATGGAGACTCCTTGGGGTCGAAAGGTACAGGTTCGGACCTGTCTTGTGTTATAAAGATAAAATTTGTAACACGGTCTGTGTGTGGTGGCAAGCCTGCGGCAAGATGCCTGGCTTATTTTTCGACACAATGCCCAAGGGGATCCGCTTTGGCAGCTGCTCAGAAACGCACCACAAGGCCGTTCGTACCGGCTGTATCCAGACGGTTTGAACGGCCCCGCATGATTTCCGCATTCATCGCGGTGGAAAGGCTAGCTCTGCATCCACTCCTGCATAGGAGGGAAATTCAGTAACAGATCGGCGATGAGCGAGTTGCCGAGGGCTCCTGGGTGAACGCCGTCGGACAGGTCGTTCATGAACGCGTCTGAAGAACGCAGCAGCTCGAACAGATTCAGATGAGGAATGCTTATGGCATTGCAGAGCTCGGCGTAGGCCGCTGAAAGAACGCCTATTCTTTCCCTGTGTGCGGTCTGGAGGACAGGAGGGGGACTCATGAGCAGCACCGGGGCCTCGTCCTTCGCACGTTGCAGGATATCCCGGGCCGTGACTGTGGAATCTTCCACGGACATGACGGGGATTCCCGAAGGCGCGGCCATGTCTACCGTTCCGAAACAAAAGATCAGGTGTGGAGAAGCGTTTTCAATACGGCGTTGCATGTATTCGGCTTCCCAGCGGGAAGAGACCGCCTTGCTCGATTGCTTGCGGACGCCCAGATTATAAAAGGTGGTAGGGGGAATGGGCATTCCCTGCATTTCGGTGCTGCGCATGGCGAAGCGTCCGACCCAGCCCCCGCCCTGCGGGTCATTGACTCCGAGTGTGATCGAGTCGCCGAAGAAGAAAAACAGTTTCATTTTGACCTCATGCCGCAGGAATGGATGAAAGCAGGCCGCAGGCGGCGCGCAGACCCAGCAGATAGCTGTCCGCTCCGAATCCGGCGATGGACCCCTTGCTTACGGATGCGAGTACCGAGTTGTGCCTGAATGGCTCGCGAGCGTGCACGTTGGACATGTGCACTTCTATGACTGGAATACGCAGAATGGCCAGTGCGTCCATGATTGCATAACTGTAGTGAGTCCAGGCCCCGGCATTGACGACCAGTGCATCCGTACCGTCCGTATGGGCCTGCTGAATGCGTTCCACAAATGCGCCTTCGCAATTGGACTGGAAGAAATCCACATGTACTTCCAGCTCGTTCGCCAGCGCCGAGAGTTTTCGGTTGATGTCCTCAAGGGTCTCCGTTCCATAATGGAGGGGATCCCGCATTCCGAACATGTTCAGATTGACGCCGTGCATTACCAATATGTTTGACATGACAGGCCTCTGGTGCATATTGCCGCAGCGTGTTGCGGATGGGGCGTATTCTCTCCGAAGGAGGGGAACAAGTCAAACTGGCGCAGCGGAACTGAAGGAGAAAACGATGAAACAGTGTCTGGTCATACGGCATGTCGCCTTTGAGGACCTGGGCACATTTCGGACCGTGCTTGTCGAAGCCGGATTTGAAGTGCGCTTTCGTCAGGCCGGGGTTGATCCATTTGATGCCGGGGAGTGGGCGAATGCTGCTCTGGTCATCGTGCTGGGTGGTCCCATCGGTGTAAATGATTCGGCTGGGTACCCCTTTCTGGCGCGAGAGCTGGAGATGATCCGGCTTCGCCTCGCCGCCCGGAGACCTCTTTTAGGTATCTGTCTTGGTGCTCAGCTGATGGCCGCCGCACTGGGCGTATCCGTACATCGGGGCAGGGGCAAGGAAATTGGATGGAGTCCGGTGGAATTGACGGAGGAGGGGTTGTGTTCACCTTTGCGTTTTTTACACAGCATCCCCGTACTGCATTGGCACGGAGACACGTTTGACTTGCCGAAGGGAACGAGGCTGTTGGCCTCGACGCCGCTTACACCGCATCAGGCGTTTGCTTCCGAGAGGGCGTTGGCCCTGCAGTTTCACCCCGAAGTGGACGCTGAGCGACTGGAAACCTGGCTTATCGGACATGCCTGCGAACTCGCCCAGGCAGGGATTGATCCCCGTATCGTCAGAGCCGATGCTCTGAAGTATGGGGCCGCCGTGCGGGAAGCCGGACAAAGTATGCTGCGGAACTGGTTGAAAGGCGTTTTGTCCATCTGAAATAGTACGGCTCTCCGAGTTTTCCTTTGGGAGGGGTCTGGGGGAAGATAGAGTGCTCTTTTCCCTTCCGGACTGCCCTGAGGTTATATTTCTCCTCCAAAAAGTTCATTAAGCTCGTGTTCCTGCGGCAGGTCTTCCGGTTTGAGCACCGCGTATCTGTGGTTGTCTCCGAACAGGACCATGCGGGATCCGAGACGTCGGGCCTGAGACAGACCGTGCGAAACCATGATGAGGGCATATCGTTCGGCCAGCCGTTGCAGCAGCAGCTCAATGTCTTGTGTGGTTGCGGGATCAAGGGAAGCCGTCGGTTCATCAAGCAAGATGATTTCCGGTTCCAGGGCCAGTGTGCGGGCGAGACATAGCCGTTGCTGCTGGCCTCCTGAAAGTGCGGCGGCCGATTCGTCGAGACGATCGCGCACGGCCTCCCACAGCCCCACGGCTTCCAGTGCATGCCGGATACGCTCTTCCCGTTCTCCGGGGAGAAGGCCCGTGGTGAGCTGTAAAGGGAGCAGCATGTTCTGGCGGATGGATGCGGGTAACACGTTGGGCGTCTGAAAGACCATGCCGACCCGGCGACGCAGCAGGGAAAGATTCACGTCGGGAGCATAGACCGACATGAGCCTGCCGCCGATGAGCAGTTGAACTGTCCCGACCGTCCGGCTGCCGGGCAGACATTCGTTCAGTCTGTTCAGAGCCCGAAGAAATGTGGTTTTACCCGAACCCGAACGCCCGATGAGCACGGTAACACCTTCGGCGGGCAGTTTTAGCGTCAGATTCCTGACGACTGTTCGTTTGCCGAAACAGACGGTAAGTCCCTTGATGTCGGCTGCTATGGTCATATGCGGACTCCTGGCTGCGCCGCGCCGGTTTCCCAGCGTCGCAGGAAGCGGCCGTGCAGGCCCCAGGCCAGAAGCAGCAGGCCGCCGGAAAGCAGGAGCAGGACCAGAGCGGCTCCGAAACCTCGGGCCAGCTCTTCCTGCGACTGATATTGTGCGGCGGTATAATAGATGGAAAAGGGAAGAGCCTCAAAACGGGTTCCGAGTCCTGAAGGCAGGCCTCCATTGGCCACTACCCCGGTAAGCAGGATGACGGCTGTATCTTCAGCCGCACGTCCCATGGCCAGCATGACGCCGCCAAGGATGCCCCGGCTGGCCTGCGGCAGGAGAATATGGCGCAGAGTCTGTTCCGTGGAGAGTCCCAGCGCGGCACCGGTCAGGCGCAGGGATGGGGGCAGGCCTTCGATGGCTGAGCGGGTCGCCACGGTGAGGGATGGCAGAACGAGTAGACTCAGGCAGCCGGCTGCCAGAAGGATGCCGGGACTGGCCTCCGGAAAAGCCGTATGGCGGAGAAAGATAATCAGGGTAAAGCCGAAAATGCCCATAACGATGGAAGGGATTCCGGCCAGCATGTCCATGCTGAAACCAAGCAGACGGCGCATACGCGGAGGGGCGTAGACGGCAAGATAGACGCCGCAGCCGATGCCGGGGCCGGTAACCAGCAACATGGTGACCGCGACAAGGGCAAGGGTCCCTGCACATGCAGGCCAGATCCCTTCCCAGACGGGTAACCGTCCGGTAAGAGCCGCCCAGGGCGGCGTGGAACCGAAAAAGAGTTCGGGGGTCAGAACTGGCAGGCCGCGCCGAAGCAGAATGCCCAGAAGGAGACAGATCGAAAGAAAAATGACGACGGCGGACAGCAGGGAAAGAACTTGCAGGCATGCAGGCCCATGTCGGCCCCAGAACGACGGCAGGGCGGGTAGTTGCAGTTCGGCGTCGTCCGTATTTTTCCCCACGCGGCGCAGAATAAGACTGACGCTGGCGCTGGTGAACAGGAGTATTCCGCCTGCCGCGAACAGGGAATTATAGGCTGGACCGCCGACTTCCGTAGCCGTTACGAGTCCCATGTGCGCCGTCAGAGTGCGCAGGCTGGAGAACAGGGAGTCCGGAATATGCGGCGCGTTTCCGGTCAGCATGAGAGGAATAAGGGTATCTCCTATGGCGCGACCGAAGCCGAGGATGCCCGCCGCGAGCAGCCAGCGCCGTGAGGCGGGAAGAAGCAGGCAGGCCAGCGTCTGGGAACGTGAAAGGCCGAGAGCCGCCGCCGTAAGGCCAAGCCGTTCGTTCAACGTGCGCATGGCTGCGTCCATGATCAGAACCATGGTGGGCAGAACAAGCAGAGCGAGAATGAGCATGGCCGAAAGCCAGCACAGGCCAGACCCTCTGCCTGCCGCCTCGCGCACAAGAGGAACCAGCAGAAAGGTGGCAGCGAAACCATACACCACAGTGGGAATCGTCGTCATGAAGCGAATGATTGCGGCAAGCTGTCTTGCTCCTGGTCCGCTGCAGCCGTGCATGAAACAGGTCGCCCCCACGGCCAGAGGCCAGCTTAGAAGCATGGCGGATGACGACAGCAGAAGAGACCCGATGATCATGGGCAGAATACCGAATTCGCCGCTATCGGGTCGCCATGTCCAGGAAAAGATCAACTCCCGCTGTGCGCCGAATACGACGGGAAGGGCAAAGCGGGCGATCAGCAGAAAAACGGCGCAGACAGCCAGACCGGCCAGACAGACGGTTGCAAGTGTGAGGAGTCCGGGACGGTCGGAAGAGGTGTTGCTTCGCATGAGGGATTGAGCGGCTGAAGACACGGGAGTCCTTGGGGCGGACCCCCTGGAAAGGGCGGGCTTCCAGAAGGAAGCCCGCGATGGAACTACTTTCTGCCAGTGGGGATGTACCCGCTGTGCTTGATGATGTCAGCGCCTTCAGGCGAGTATACGTAGTCGATGAACAGCCTGGTCAGCCCGGAGGGTTCGCCTTTGGTATTCATGTAGAGCAGGCGGGTAACCTTGTAGTCTCCGGAGGCGGCGTTTTCTTGGGAGGGCACCATCTTGTTGAAGACAAGTCCTTTGACGCTCTTGTCCAGATGTCCGATGCCCACATAGCCGATGGCCTGCCTGTCCTGAGCCACGGCTGTCTTCATGGCACCGTTGGAGTTTACCACATTGGCGGACTGGACGATGGAGCCTTTTTTCAGCGCGCGTTCGACAAAGGTTTCGCGCGTGCCGCTGCCGTCTTCGCGAGTGTACAGGGTAATGGGGGCGTCATCGCCACCGAGTTCCTTCCAGTTGGTGATCTTGCCGTTGTAAATGGCAACGGCCTGTTCCGCAGTGACTTCGGAGACCCGGTTGGCCGGATTCACTACGAGGGCAACGCCGTCAATGGCGAACGGGAAGGTCTTCAGGCCATATTTGGTTATTTCGGTATCCTTCAACGCCCGTCCTGTATTCCCTATCTGGACGAGTCCTTCGCCCACCTGCTGAACGCCGACGCCCGAACCACCGCCCGCAACGCTGATGCGGATGTCGGGGTTGGTCGTCATGATGCGTTTGGCTGCCTCCTTCATCACCGGAATATGGGCTGTGCCTCCGGCGATGTCGAGAGCTCCTTTCTGGCCCTTGAAGGCGTCGAGAGGGGCAGCCGTCGCGACGGCTGTAATAAGCAGCGTCGCCAGCAGGGCCGAGGCCGGTGAAAACAGTTTCTTCATGACAGATCTCCTGATGCTGGATATGGATATATATGGCGAACCTTACCGTTACAAATACGGTATGGTGCGACCCAAAGTCGGGCATTGCCCGTAACACACGGTCAGAAAACAAATGGGAGGCTGCCCCGCCGGGGTCAGCGTGCGGCGTATGAGCGCAGTCAGGGAGGAAGGGCTGCCCCGGAAAGGGCGAAGGGAACGACGGCGCTCTGGAAAAGAGCGTCTTCGGAAACAGAGAGAAGGCTATGTGTCGATTGTGCGACGAACATGCGGAAACGATAGCCGGACGAAGTTGTTTTGGCAAGCCCCGTGAGGTGTTCACAGATCCTGCAAGCGGGGAAACGGGACGGTGTCGACGTTTATGAATGAGAATCGCGTCCGCTCCAACAGGAGCGACCACGGCTCAGATTAAGGCTTCAGCCAGTTGAGGAAGCGTAGCTTCTGAAACGGACAACCACCCGCTATGTGGGTGGCGACAACAGTTCTACACAAAAAACACTTTTCCCCTACGCCTGAAGTTGTTCAGGCTCAGCGTACAAAAGAAAGGAAAGGTGTTTTTTATGAGATTGAAGGCTCTGATCCTGGATCATACGAAATGGTTGTGCAGGTACCATATCGTTTTTACCCCTAACTACAGGAGAAGGATAATCTTTGCAGAACTGCGAACGAGCATAGGAGAAATCCTGCGCGACTTGTGGAGATACAAAGGCGTGGAAATTTTAGAAGGCCATTTGATGCCGGACCACGTACATCTGTTGGTGAGTATTCCACCCAAAATCAGCGTGTCGAGTTTCATGGGGTACCTGAGAGGGAAAAGTTCTCTGATGATTTTCGATAGGCATGCCAATCTCAACTATAAGTTTGACAACAGAAAATTTTGGGCAGAGGGATATTATGCAAGCACCGCAGGCTTGAGCGAAGACATTATCAAAAAATATATCCAGCAATAGGAACGGCATGATATCATGCAAGAAAAATTGACAACTTGTGAGTATGCCGACCCCTTCAAGGGGTAAGCCAGGTGACAACGGCACTGGGCTTGAACAAAGTGAAAGCCTGTGCCATTTAGGCGCCGGTCGGTAGCAAGCCCTTATAGGGCTGGAGCAAACCGCCTGCTAAGCGGGTGGTTGTGATTTGCTCGCATCAGAGTGCTTTTCCGGAGCAGGAAAGGAAGGGGGGGCGGCGACACGGTTTTTGTCCTTGCTGGAAGTTTTTTCGCCTGATCCGTTCCAGAAGGGCCTTGTTCAGAAGGACCGTTTTCCTCTCGCTGCCGCCATCGATCGGCTGGTCCCGTGGAAGTGTTCATTCAGTCCGGTGAATACAGCAAGGAAGAACGGTGCACAGAAGACCATCAGGAGAGTCGTGGCCATCATACCGCTGAAGACGTCGGTCCTCCGGCTTCGGGATCCTGGGCAGAGGAATGGCGCCTACGGCGAAGACCGGGATAAGGTAGACAAGCACGATGGCCGGAACGCCAATCAGGTCGGCCTGACCGGAAGCGCTCTGCTCCTGAAAGGCCATGGAGGTCCATTCGTACCCGAAATCGTCAGGCAGGGCGCATTCCGCGAGTTTTCCATAATTGCCATGGCTGTTCCCGTACTTGTGCCTGCCGCGGGGCTGCCTTGCCGCGAGGCTGCACTGTACAGGCTGTAGCGGATAACCAGCCATGATGGAGCAGACCTCGACAACCGTACCCAGTAGAACGCTTTCGTCGTTTCCATTCACTCCGCGCAGCGCGGCGATGAATTTCGGAGCAGACCTGAAGCGTTCCCAAGTGGGACGCCTGTTGCAGACGGATTGGGAGCGCCCCTCGTGGTTCTCCTTGAGAGAACCCGAAGGGCCGTGACAGGAAGAAGATTATTTTACCGGTTCATAATCAATTTCCGCTTCCTGATCAGTTCGTTCTATCTTGAAGATGACGGGGCGCAGTCCGTCGTTGCAGCTGCAGATCGCGATGCCCGGCTTGCGAATCCAGTCCCCGTAATAAAAAAGACTTCCATCGGAACCGGCTCCATGCGCGATGGCGAATACATATTGGTAGATCGCCTTCCAGGCTTCATCGCAGAAGCCTTGGGGACAGGCGTAATCGGCAAGAAATTCCTGTCCTTCCCTGAGCATGGGACATGCGCTCAGGCCTTCTGCTCCATATTCTCTAACCAGTTCCGCATCAAATGTCTTTTTGAGGACCGTAATTTTGCACTTGTTCATAAGAAACTCCTTGAGAACGGTTCGGGGCGAATATGGAAGAAAAGGCCCCGGATATTTTCCAGGGCCTGCATGGGTTATCGGGTTGATATTGCCTGCGCTTCCGGAGTGTCCGGAGTGGCTGGCTGCGGGACCGGGGAAGCGGGTACTTCCTGAGCGGGTACGGAACTCTGAATCGGGCTGGGAAGTTTCTCTTCAGAAGGAGCCGGAGCGGCTGGAGTCAGGGGTTCCGCAGGCTTTTCATCAGGCAGGGCGACCGGAGCGGTGTCCGTAATGGCAGGCGGTTCTGTGGTGTCTTCAGAAACGGCAGACTGTTCGGGCAGTGTGTCGACCTTGGAGTTCATATCGGAAGGCTGCGAATCCTCCGAAGAATTGGGTTCCGCCTGAATGGGAGAACTATCCCGAGATGCAGGGAGAGGGGCGGCCGGATGTTCCGTAAGGCAGGCCAGAGGCGCCGCAAGCAGCAGAGCCAGAATAGTGAACACCAGTAATGATCCGTCTGAACGGGTGCGATCCACAGCTTTCCAGAGCAGCAGAGCAAAGAGAATGAAGCCTGCTACAGGGATTGCTGCCTCGGCAAGCGGGAGTGGTACGGGGCGGACGGCCACCAGTGCTGGAGGCAGAGTGCTGATCAGCGGGTAGAAGGCGACCACGGCATAGAACAGGCCGAGCAAGGCAAGGAGAATGGCCAGCAGCAGGAAGAAGGCCCGGCTGCGCCGTTCTCCAATGCTGAGCAGTCCTTGAGCCGTCAACACGGCCAGGGGCGGCAGCAGAGGGGGGAGGAGCAGGGGCGAAACGGCGCCGAGAAGCGCAAACACGATCAGACCTACGAGCAGAGAGCACCAGAGCCAGCCCTGACCGGGGCGTTCCCGACGGTTGGAACCGATACGGCGCAGGAAGCCTCCGATGCGTTCCCAGGGAAGAAAAAGAATCAGGAGCGTCCACGGCAACCAGATCAGAGCCAGAGTTGCAGGGATGATCCATGAATCTCGCCCCTGAAGTTCCAGTCCATAAAGGATGGGAGCAAGGAACTGGGCCTCAAGTTCTGTTCTGAGCAGTTCGCGGCCGCCATCGGAGAAGGCTATGAGCGTACCCCATGCGCACAGGAGAATAAGCATTACGCCGAAGGCGAGAGCCCCGTCTCTGGCTCCGGCCCGGCGGAATGTGCCGCGCCAGATCAGGAAGAACAGGCTGGTAAGCAGAGGAAAGACCAGTCCGGGCAGTCCCACAGCCAATGTAGAAACCGCAACCAGAGCAAAGCCGCACAGCAGCCAGAGCGGAGCAAAGTCCTTACGCCAGCCGCGGTACAGACAAATGGAAGTCAGAGTCATGAGCGCAGCACCAAGCAGCTCATCCCCGGCAAGGCAGGGGAGACCCATCCATGCCAGTCCCGCAAGCAGAACAAGTCCGGAAGCGAAGGCCGTCTTGCGGTCATTGCCGGTGGCCCGGGCCAGACACCATGTCAGCAGAACGAGGAAAAGAGAAGCCAGGGCTGTCCCCAGAGGCAGCAATTCGGGATAGGGGGAAATCCCGGCAGCTCCGGCGGGGATCACACAGGGGATGGCGGAGAGCAGACCGTCAAGGCCGGGAATCAGACTCAGACCCTTGAGAAACCATGTGTAAACCGGCGTCATGTCGGACATGGGATGCGAAGCCAGCTGTTCCGCCAGCCACGGGTCGACGCCGAGATAGCAGGTCTGGAGTCCGGCGGCAAGTTCATGCAACGCGCGTGGTTCCCGTCCGAGCAGATTGGGGATGGCCTGTATGGCCCAAAGAACAAGCAGAACGAGCGGTCCTGCGAAAGACAGCCCGGTAAAGCAGCGTGCTGCAACTCCCGGCCGGTGCCCGGTTGTTTCCGGAGAAGAGACGGAATCCTCTGTTGGAGATGGGGATTCTTCCCTGACTTCATCCGGCCAGGATTGTTCACTCTGTCTGGAACTGGCCGGCTGTTCAGAAAGCAAAGTCTCAGGTTGCGTGGGAACAGATGTTTCCATGCCGGACGGATCCGCCTCTGTTCCAGCGGAAGGAGATGTTTCGCCGGAAGCGCTGGCGTCTGCCGACAGAGTTTGTTTTGGAGGGGTAGACTCGATGGCGGAGGGATGTTCCGCGTCGAGAGGGGCGTTGTTCATAATGCTTGCTCCTTCAGGCGTTGTTCAGCAGATGTCCGGGGAAGTGCGGTGTCAAAAATACCTGTGTTGCTGGCGGCTATTGGCCATATTGCGACATTCTTTTACCCGATTCGCAATAATGCTCGCGAAGCATACGTTCCACTATAACAGGGTCCCGTGTACGCAATGCTTCGAGAATCCGTTTGTGTCTCTGAACGAATTCCATCGGTGTGTACAGCGTGTTCCAGTAATTGTAGAAGAGGAACTTCGAGATGTTGGTACAAGCGGTACGAGCCATTTCCACGAGTCGCCTATTGGCGCACCGGGCAAGCAGCGCATCGTGAAACATATCGTCAAGTGCCGCCAGCTCGTAGAGACCCCCAGCATGGACGGCCTTAAGCTCCATGTGCTTCACTATGCCTTCCAGCCTGACCATGTCGTCACGGGTCAGATGTGGAAGCGCCGAACTCACTCCGGCCCCTTCAAGGATGCCGCCGATGGCGTACTCATTTTCAATATCCTGTCCGCTCATTTTGCGGATGAATTTTCCTTTTTGCGGCTCGGAAGTGATAAGTCCGTCCTGTACAAGAATCTGAAGTGCTTCCCGAATAGGAGCACGACTGATTCCAAGGCGTTCGGCAAGAAGCACTTCTTTGACCTGTTCGCCGGGAGCCAGCTCTCCTTCAAGGATGCAGCGTTTGATAAAATCGACCACCTGAGCGCTGTAGGTTTGTCGTCTGAACGAATGCATACAGCCTCCTTCGGTTTCGGAATGCGCCTGTCGCGGGTTTTGCTGGACAGGCCCGAAACACGTCCACGTCATGAGGTTTGTATCTTTTCTACCGTACAGCGTGGGCCTGTCAAGGCGGTTCTGCATTTATGCCGAACTGGTGTTCACTGCGGATTTAGAAGGAAAGCGGGTTCCGTGATACGTCTGTTGAACAAGATGAACTTTCTCTTTCCATCCTCTCGCGCTGTATTGGCTGGCATCCTAGGTTTTTCCGAGGACGACGGAAACAACGAATGATGTTTCATGGAAGTTAGCGTTTTGTATTGTTATATAATTATTTCAAAATATTATATGTTAATTACCATGTATATGGTCGGAAAGGCTGTGTCTGGCAGGATATGAATTGCCGTACCTCGCTAAAGGGGATCCCAGGAACCGAGACATCAATGGAGCAGCAGTTGGGTCGCTTCGGCGACCAGTTTGCGGGCCAGTCTGGTTCTTCCGTGTATCTCCTCGCATAGCATGGGGGCTATCATCGGCAGGCTGATTCCTGTAATAAGGATGGTCAGGGCCAGGTCGGAATCAACGACCTGTATGACGCCCGCGTCCCGCGCCCTTTTCATGAAGGGAAGGTAATGTTGGCGCATGGGGACGACCAGCCTTTCAACGATACTGTCCAGTCGCGGTCCCGGATTGACGGCTTCATGCATGAAAAAGGCAAGAAATCCGGGAAAAGTGATACAATGGGCGGCGTGCAGGGCTATCAATCGGCGGAGAGCCTCGTCAGGCGGCAGATTGCGCCGTTCAAGTTCGCCTACTGCACGAAAATGGCGCTCCAGGACTGTTTCGTGCCAGGTGATGACCGCTTCCCAGAGTTTTTCCTTGGAGCCGAACAGGCGTGCCGCAAGAGCCATATCAACCCCCGCAGCGGCCGAAATAGCCCTGAGACTCGCGCCATAGCCACGGCGCATGAAACAAAGATTCGCGGCCTTGATGAGCGCTTCGCGTCCCGGGGGTGATCCTGCGGGTCTGCGCCCTCGACGTGGACGGGAATCGGCTCTATATTTCGTCGGTTTCATGATTTCTCCGTATGTTCTGGAGTTCGATCCCC
This sequence comes from Pseudomonadota bacterium, assembly GCA_023403845.1. GTDB lineage: Bacteria > Desulfobacterota > Desulfovibrionia > Desulfovibrionales > Desulfovibrionaceae > Bilophila. The sequence continues at coordinate 30,847 of JAEYDL010000016.1, read as the reverse complement.
ATCGGACGCCTCCTTTTTGGCTATGTTTGGAGGGCAGGAAAGGGACAGACGACCGATGGGGATTTTACGAATTTTCGTCATATGAGACCAGTGTGATGCGTAGGCGCCGGAAGGGCGCACTCGGGCGTTACGCGTTCCCCGGCGACTGCATTCGCGCCAGGGACCGGTTGCCTCTGATGGTCAGGGCAAGAGAAATCATTCCGGTCATGGCGCTGACTACGCCGAGCGGTACGGCGGTATCTGGTCCGGCAAGCCCAACCAGAGGAGAGGAAAAGGCGCCGAAGATGAAGACCGCGACTCCAAGAATTCCCGAAGCCGCGCCGGCGCCTACCTTTTGCGCTCCAATGGCCAAAGTAAAGCTGACCGTAAGAGTTACGCCCTGCAGAGCCACCATGCCGAAGAGCGCCAGCAGAAGAGGCAGGGGCGAGGCTGGCGCGCATACGGACACCGCCAGAACGGCCAGACAGGCCAGACACCGCAGGGTGTCGCCGATTCGCAGCACCGTAGTATCCTTGAAGCGACGGGAGAGGTGCCCGGTAAGCAGGGCTGCAAGCATGATGCTGAATGCGTTGACGGCAAAGATGACGCTGTAGGCTGTGACCGAAAGTCCGTAGATATTCTGGATGATGAACGGAGAGGCGGCGACGTAGCCGAAGAATCCGGCCATGGTGAATCCCTGAACTCCTGCATAGCATAAGAAGGCCTTTTCCTGGAACAGGACTCCCATGCCCCGGATTGAGGAGAGAATGCCGCCTCCGTGTTTTGGCTCCGTGGACAGCGTTTCCGGGAGGCCGCGAATGGTCATGAGAAACAGAATGACGCCGAAAAGTGCGAGGGCTGCAAAAATAAGCCGCCAGCTTCCGAGACTTGCGATGCCGCCTCCTACAATGGGACCCAGAATGGGCGCAATCCCCTGTACGGACATGAGCAGACTCATGAAACTGGTGAGTTCCGCCCCTCGGAACAGGTCGCAGGCAATGGCGCGGGAGAGAACGATGCCTCCGGCTCCCCCCAGTCCCTGCGCAAGGCGCAGAAGGATGAAGGCGTTTCCGGAATTCGCGAAGGCGCATGAAATGGATGCGGCTGTAAACAGAATCAGAGAGATGAACAGAGGCCAGCGGCGTCCCTTGGTGTCGGAAATGGGACCGACAAAAATTTGTCCCAGCGCCATTCCAAGCAGACAGGCCGTTATGGTCAGTTGGGTCATCGTTGTGGATATTTCAAGATCAGAGGCGAGATCGGGCAGGGAAGGGAGATAGGTATCCGTGCACAGGGGGCCAAAAGCCGCCATCATACCAAGCACCAGAGCGAGATAGAGCCGCCTGGAGCGGGGTAGCGTCGATCCAGGGCCGGTGAACCGGTTGTTTGTTGACAGAGACATGAGGTATGGTTCCTCCTAAAAATCATCGTTTGATGATTTTTAGGAGGAACCATCAGAAATGTCAATTGATAACAGGTGGAAAATGCTGCTGTAGTCATATTGGTCTGCCCCGGGCAAACGGCATGGGGAGCGAAAAACGATTCGGGAAAAAGGAAATGGAACGCTTGACTAATACGCCGCCTTCAAGCATGTGCGAAGGCACGTTCATCCTTTGCTGAAGCTGTGGGCATGCCAGAGATGAGCAGAGTCATCCCAGGAAAAGGGCTGTACAGGAAACATCCAGCCCGTTCAGGCAAGGATTCCGAAGACTGTATCGAGGCGGGGACTTCTGATCGGATAGGGGCAGGCATCGGGGTTGCCCTCTATGATGATCGATCCAATACCTTGAACAAGGTCATTTTCATAGTGGATGAGGGGAGAGGCTGTCGGGATGACCTGCGGCATAGAACGACACGACTCCCCTGTTGTGCGGGAAGAATATTTTTGGGGAAGCCAAAAGACGATCATACCGAAATGTATTGTTAACCAGAGGGGGTATCATGTCTGTCGTCGCCATCGACCATGCCCGTTTTCTTGCTTCCGAACTGGCACCCGGTACGCCTGATTCGGCTTTTTTTCACATGTTGCCTGTGCCGCTGGAAGCCTCCGTTTCCTATGGTGGAGGGACGGCGAAAGGACCGTGCGCCATTCTTGAAGCGTCCGACCAGCTGGAGCTCTGGGATGGGGAATCCGTCCCTGCCGAACTTGGCATTCACACCTGGCCTGCCGTGGACTGTTCCGGAGAAATTCAGACTGTTCTGGGACGAATTGAGTCCGCTGTAGCCCGTATTCTGGATTATGGAGGATTGCCGATCATTCTTGGGGGCGAACATACTGTAACGTATGGGGCGCTCGCAGCCCTTGCGGAGAAGTATGGGCGATTCGGTGTAGTGCAGTTCGATGCCCATGCCGACCTGCGTGATAGCTATGAGGGGAATCGCTGGAGTCATGCATGCGTCATGTGCCGTGCTGTAAAGGAACTCGGCCTGCCTTTGGTGCAGTTTGGAGTCCGGGCGCTTTGCCTTGAAGAAGTTGCCACTCGCAGGGAGCACGGCGTTGAATTCCTTGATGCCGCGACCCTCGCCGCTTCGTCTATGCCGGAGGAGCTCTTGCCGCCTGATTTTCCAGAACGGATCTATCTGACTTTCGACGTGGACGGTCTTGATCCCTCCATCATGCCCGCAACCGGAACCCCTGTACCGGGAGGTCTTGGATGGTACGAGGCCCTGCGGCTGGCAGAAAGGGCCTTGCGCGGGAGAAGAGTTCTTGGGATGGACGTGGTGGAACTGGCCCCTGTCCCGGGGATGCATATGGCGGATTTTACGGCGGCGCGACTTGTCTACGCTCTGATGGGACTCGTGCAGAGGGTTTCGATACGCTGACTGCGCGGGCGTGTCTGTGGATATTGCCGGAATGACGAGAAAGCAAGCCCTCCGGGAGCAGCATCGTTCTCGGAGGGCTTTTTCGCAATGTGCCGAACTCGCCGTCAGGAAACGGACCGGCCCGGAATGGAGGTGGTCGCTAGCGGGGCAGCATCTTGTCTTCCTTTTCCCAGCGTTCAAGCCGAGACATGATGAAGTCCGAAATATGCTGATGTTCTTCCTTGCCCGTCCCGGAAATTTTCAGCGCTTCTCCAAATTCGAAATGGATGGTTTTATGGGGATCGATGGGGCCGAAATCCTTGAGCCGCAGACCGTTACCCCATGCGTCGGTCTTGAGCGCAACAGGAATTACCGGAGCGCCGGTTCTTCTAGCCAGTTTGACACCGATGGTATTGAAGTGCGCGGGGTCAAAAATCGGCGTACGGGTACTCTGGGGAAAGATGATCAGAGAACGCCCCGCCTTGAGGCGTTCGCTTCCGCCTTCCATGACGGCGGAGAGATCCTCGCGAGGATTGGTCCGGCCCACCACGATGGGTTCGCGCGCTCCCAGCACCTTGCCGAAGAAGGGGTATTTGAGCAGGCTTTCCTTGACGACGAAGGTGACGTCCCTCCAAGGCTGAATGATCGAAGGCAGAACGAAGGTTTCCAGCGTGCTCATGTGGTTGCCGATGAAGATGCAGGGTTCGTCGAGCATGCGAAAATGTTCCATTCCCGTTGCCTCGATACGACATCCGCTGGCTTCAAGATTGGCTACGACCTCTTCGCTGCTGCGGGCCCAGGCTTCTCCGTCGTAGATGCCCTTGCCGGCCTTCAGCCCCGCTCTGAGCACGATCAGGAGAAGGGGCGCGTAGAAGCCCATATCCGGGAAGTTTTTTCGGAACCAGCCGGGAGCCGGAGCGGATGAAGCATAAGTCATTTTTTCAAAAATATAAGGAGCTGTTGTCATCGTTCAGACCTTTGTGATTGCCATGCTGGACGCGGATTTCTTCGCCTTGAGGGGGAAGGGACATCTTTCGTCCATGGGTGGGAATATGTTCCTTCAACGGGAGTTTTTTTTCAGGCGACGGTTCCAGCTCGCCAGCCGCGGCTCTTCGCCGTACTCCTTGGGCTGATAGAATACTCGATTCCGCACGGAAGGAGGCAGGTAGTCCTGCTCGACCCAGCCTTGCGGAAAATTATGGGGATATTTGTAATCTTTGCCGTAGCCCCATTCCTTCTGGAGCAGGGTGGAGGCATTGCGCAGGTGCAGAGGAACGGCCTGGGGGCCGTTAAGTTTCACTTCACGGGCTGCATTGGCATAGGCAGCGTAAGTGGAGTTGCTCTTGCGCGCCAGAGCCAGATAGACTGTCGTTTCTGCCAGAGGAATGTATCCCTCAGGCATCCCTACGAATTCCACGGCCTGCTGACATGCCACAGCCAGCGGAAGCGCCTGAGGATCGGCAAGTCCCACATCTTCCGAAGCTGAAAGAATCAGACGCCGGCAGATGAACCGTGGGTCCTCTCCTCCTTCCAGAAGACAGGCCAGATAGTACAAAGCCGCATCGGGATCGCTTCCACGAATGGATTTGATCAGAGCCGAGGCATATTCGTAGTGACTGTCACCGTCCTTGTCATGGCGGGCAATAACTTCGGGCAAGGTAGCCTTGACATGGACGAGCGTCCGCTTTTCCTCAGGAAGCGAGGCCGCATATTCCACCAGATTCAGCAGAGTGCGCGCGTCTCCGTGAGCCGCCGATGCCAGAAAGTCAAGAATTTCGTCATCCAGAAGGGCATTGAGGGATGCCGCGCCGCGTTTGCCAAGCTCCAGCAGCTCGTTTCGCCCCAGCTGGCGCAGCCTCAGTACGTGAAGTCGTGAAAGCAGCTGACGCGTGACACTGAACGAGGGATTTTCCGTCGTCGTGGCGATCATTGTCAGTTCGCCGGATTCCAGAAGGGGAAGGAAAAAATCCTGCTGAGCCTTGGAAAAGCGGTGCAGTTCATCAAGAACCAGAATATCTATCCCGGTAAGGCGCCGGCGTAATTGCTGAAGTCCCGCTTCAGGGGCGCTCAGACGGAGAACGTTCCCGCCCCGGGCGTGCGCAAGCAGAAGGGCAAGCGTCGATTTGCCGCAGCCGGGAGGTCCGAACAGCAGAAGGCTGGGGAGCCGCGGAGCCTTCAAGAGCGTTTCCAGACGCTCGGCCAAGTGGCTTTGACCCACAAAGAGAGAAAGCTCCGTGGGACGCAGGCGTTCCGGCAGGGGCTGGGACAGGGGCATGGGCTACTCAGCGCTTTCCAGCGTGACTTCATCCATGCCGTCGCGTTCGGCAAGGAGCACATTGACCTTTTCCGCTCTGGCAGTATTTACCGTGCGTCCCACATAGTCTCCATGAATGGGCAGTTCGCGATGACCGCGGTCCACCAGAACGAGCAGCTCCACCTGACTGGGACGGCCATAATCCAGAATGGCTTCCAGCGCTGCCCGGATGGTCCGGCCCGTGTACAGCACATCGTCCACGAGAATAACCTTTTTGCCGTCCAGCGGTGTCGTGATGTTGGATTCCCCTATGGTCGGTCTGGCGCTGGAGGTAGTCCAGTCGTCCCGATACAGGTTGATATCCAGCGTGCCGAAGGGAATCCGGCGTCCAAGTTTTTCCTCAAGCATCTTTTCCAGACGCAGGGCAAGATCCGCTCCTCGGCGCTGAATGCCCAGAAGAACGGTCTGTTCGCAGTTGCCGTGCCGTTCAATGATTTGAAAAGCCAACCGATCGAGAATACGGGTTATTTCGTCGGCATTGAGCAGTTTCGTCGTCTTCATGGAAAAAACCTTTCGAAATGAATTAGGGAGTTGACCGTCCCGGCATGGTCCCGGTTGCGCGTTTTGTGAAGCGAAGCAGGCAAGGCAGACCGCCTCTCTTCTCCCGATGGAAGAAAGAATAGCCTATTCCCCTTCTTCTGGGAAGAGTACTCTCGAAAGGGAAAATCCGCATGTCTTGTTCATATACGCAAAGAGCATTCCGGGCTGGGCAGTCGAAATGAGAAGAAGCCGCCGGCTGGCTGCCGCAGTTGGAGAGAAAACTTGACAACAGGACAGAGAACCCTATGGTAGCTCCTGCGCCGGGCAGGTACCCGGTTTCGGACTTGGCATGCCGATATTGGCGTGTGCTGCCGGTTTGAATATCACCCCTCAGGAGGAAGCATGATCACGGTCAGCGATGAAGCCCGCAGGGAACTTGAAGCATACTTTGCGGACAAGGAAAAGACCCCTATTCGAGTGTACCTTGCCCCCGGCGGGTGTGGAGGTCCCCGTCTCGCCTTGGCGCTGGATGAACCCGGTGAAGAGGATATGAGCGTTGAGGATCACGGCATTACATATTGCATCAACAAGGACTTGTTGACCGCCGTGGAGGCTGTGTCCATTCAGCTCACTCCCATGGGATTCCTGCCGATTCCCAGAGTTCCCCTTCCCGATAGCGGCGAGGGGGAAGGTTGCGGCAGCAGCGGGTGCGGTGGTTGCTGCGGCGGCTGCCACTAGAAATGAAGGGCGTTCGGGGACGGACGCCTTTTTTCGGCTCCGCTGGATATGGCAACAGAACCAGAAAGGTATTCCGATTCTGGCGACAGTTTCAAAGGCAGCTGCGATCTTTTAAATCACGATGGGAACAAACAGGAGCCTGAGCAGGACTCTCTGCGGTCTGCATCTTGGTATTGTTTGCGTAATACATTAAAAAATATATTATAAATATTTTTAATAAAAAATTGTATATAGATTTTCAAACTATAAGACTTGTGTATATTTTCCTAAAGAGAGCTTTTATTTCTTTTCCCCTTGTCTTTGCTTTCAAGAGCGCTTAATTGAGAACAAGAACTGAATACTTGCTCTGTACCGGAGCCGCGGCGGAGTTCCAATGCGGACGCTCCTTTTCAAGGAGGCCCGTTCGGATCAAGTCGCTTGGGACAGCCGGATGAGCATGTATTTGGACCTCTCCCTTCACAGTCCTGCTCTTCAAAGCTGCAGGCTGCGTAAAACCATACCGGAGGAATTCTATGATTACTTTGAGTGAAACAGCTCGGCAGGAGCTGGAATCGTTTTTTGCGGAACGGGAAAAGACTCCCATTCGGGTATATCTTGCCGCCGGAGGCTGACAGGGGCCGCGTCTTGCGCTGGCTCTGGACGAGCCTACTCCCGAAGATGATACGCTTGATGTGAATGGATTTACCTTCTGCATTGCCAAGGATCTGGCAACGCAGGCAGGAGATATTTCCATTGATCTCACCTACATGGGGTTTGTGATTGAATCTGCTAACCCATTTGGTGGTGGGGGCGAGGGAGGATGCGGCGGTTGTTCCTCCGGCAGCTGCAGCATCTGACATGGATTAACGAATGAAACGGACCCTTCGGGGTCCGTTTGAATTTTCGTCTTCAAGCAGAGGGAATACTACTTTTTCATTGCTTGAACTTCCGATGCCGATTATGCTTCTGCATGGATGCGAGGAAGAGAACGTCGTTTCGCAGCATATCAACTTTAAAACTTGGATAACATCATGTGGAAAGCGTTTTTTCTGTGCATGGGGTTGCTGCTTGTTCCCGGCTGTGCGGCTACCGACAGCCCACGGCCCGAGGTGCCTTCGGACGAACCTGCCGCGACGAACGCACCCCTGAAGGCCGATTCTGATATGCATACCCTGTCCGCTGAACTTGCGACGTATGAGGGAGGCTCAACGGGAGCCCGCGCTTTCGTTTCCGCGCAGGCGCAGAAGATTTGCGAGGCAATGGGTAAGCAAACAGATATTGTTGATCTTGTTTCTCAAACGACGTGGCGGGGTGGTTCCGCGACGGTTTCATTTTATTGCAAGTAGCCTTATCGGCAACTATTTTTCGGAAAGCAGGACGGGCATACCGGTCTGCTTTTTTATTAGGGAGTTTGGCTTGCTGCGACTCCAGCAGGCGAAAAGGAATCCTCCGTCCAAAGTGGTGGGGTTCTTATATGGGCTTCTCCCCCGATCGTGTTCTGCGGCTTGTGCACAACCTGCCATCCATATTTTATGACTCGCAGTCCGTGCACGGGGACGGATATGGGAGATTCAGCTTTCCCTTGTGGTGTCCTCATTGAACCGGGGCATGCTGCATCTGGCCTGCCGTGTCCATGGCGTATCCCGATACCTGACTCTCGATCGTGCTGTCTGGACTTCGGACGGCAGAGCATTCACACGCATCAGGCGTTTTTCCGGCCCGCCAATAAAAACAGTATCTCCATTCTGGACGTTATCTGGATCAGCATATGGACCTGTCAGGGCAATGAGCCCGCCTCAAGCATTCTTGCGCCTTCCTTTCCTTAAGGGGCTACGGTATGTTGCCACAGTTCCTTCGCTGCAGGTTGCAGAGGCTGAGCGTCCAACTTTGGCAAAGCAAATATGAGTATGACTCAGAGAGATCTTTTGTTTTTCAGCTTCCTCTGTGAGATGTGTTCAGTGAATCCCAACGGACGACCTTTCCCGATGCAGCTGAATTCTGATACCGTAATGCTCTGAGGGGGAAAGGTTCTATGTCATGTATGCTTCCACCACCCACAGGCATGGAAGAACAGCACGATTGAGAGAAAGGCACGATGAATCAGGCTGAAAGCTCGCCCGGCAGGGACACGCCGGGAAAGGAACCTTTACCCATATCGTTCTCAGTCGTAATTCGGATGCTCTTTCGCCCACCACAGACACTTGTGCTCACACCACCATTGCTCGTGGATGTATTCTTGAGAATCCCGAGCGCGCCAGACTTCTTTGGCTCCTGTCTTTTCACACGATTGCGAGCACAGAACCAGATCGCCCACCCAACGGGCGTGCGGACAGTGAAAATCTTTTTTGGCCATTAAATTCCTCCGTGAGGGAAAGAATAGCGAAGAGCATGAAATGGGGCAAGGTTTTGGGCGGCGGTGGATTACTGTCCGGGAAAAGGGATACTGCCTGCTCGGCAGTATTGACTTCAGACCTGCGCACAGCTGGAGGAGAAGCCCCTGATCGAGTGCCCGGCCATTTTTGCAACATACCGTTAAGGCACTCGTTCTTCTGTTCAAGCGTCTTCAAGAAGATGCAGTATATTGGGGTTTCAGTTTTTTGATTGAAAAATATGACGCATGGTTAGTCTTTTGCCTTTCGCGGGTGGCATCTCTGGTGGGCGTAACAGGAAAATGTCACGCCATAAACATGGGGATCATGTCGATATGCCTTTCATGGCTTTCTTGTGGGCATACAGCATGGCATCGGCTCGTCTGATGACGTCTGCTATTGTTCTGTCCCTGCCATGCTGGAGAAAAGCCAGTCCTCGGGCAAAGCTGAGGGCAATCTGCGCCGCTTCGTTACGTCTGCGGCAGTGTCTTTCAAGATTCTTCAGGGAGGAGTCCACATCTTCCCGGGACGTATTTTTCAGTGAAGCGATAAACTCGTCTCCCCCATAGCGATAGAGTTCCGCCGTTTTCGGCATGGCCTTGCGCAGAAGCGCGGCGAATTCCCTGAGAAGGCCATCTCCTGCAAGATGACCGAGGTTGTCGTTCACTTCCTTGAGTCCATTGAGATCGAAAAGAATGAAACAGAGCGAACTCATGCCGCCGAGATTGGCGTCGGCGTTCATCAGGCTGGTTTCATAGGCATTACGGTTGCCAAGCCCCGTCAGGCTGTCCACAAAGGCCATCTGATGGGTTTGCGTCATATAGTCATAGGCTTCCTTACCGAAACGGAACGGAAAAACTTCCCCCTGTTCGAGCACTTCATAAGGTTGGGAAAGGTGCATGTGGACGACCTTGAGTCGAGTGTCGAACAAACGATAGTAAAATGTGACACGCTGGAGACAACGAATGAACAGTCCCGTTTCCGCATCGGTCGTGATGAAGTAGCTGCCGACGATGAGGCATGATTCATTATCTTCATGAACGACCTGATAGGCTTCTTTTTCCATGCTGCATGTAACTTCCTGTTCCCCCTGCAGCAGCTCGACAAGTTTGCTCAGGCCGTTGGTGAACTGCATGCGCAGTGGACCTATCCACATGACGTCGTCCGCCATCTGTTCCCAGACGAAGTCTGATTCGCGCCGGTAGTGATGGTGTATGATTTCGCTGGTGAGCTTCATTCCTCGTTCGCCCAGCGGGCCGACTGATCCGGCATTCAGGATGCAGTACATCGTTTTCTCCCGTATGTTGCGAAATCGTTCATTTTATGGCGAACAATGAAATTCTATAATGACTGCGTAACATGGAAATAAAGTATAGCCCATAACATGAGGCTGGACAACCTGTTTTGAAGACAGACGATCCTTTTGCATGAACAGAGCGGACTCAGAAAAGCGCCGGTTTTCAAAAACATGGCGAATCTGCCGTATGGTTGGGACGAATGCGAGAATATGGACGTCTCAAGTTCTGTATCATAAACTATATGGTTTTATTCTTCCTGCCGATCTGGAACCGCTGCCCGTCTGTAGTGCACGGAATTTTTTAAGGATATGCGGAAAGTGTTTAATAAAAGGTAGGATAAAACAGGGAAAGGTAAAATGTTCCGTATGTTGCGAGATGAGAGACTGCGGCGTTCCCAAAGGAGGACAAAACGGGTATTACCGACGGACTAACGTTTCGCGTTACGGCGCGGGAAAGGGAGGAATTTATGGAAGGGATAATTACCCGGCGCAGCGTGCTCGGCGGGTCCATGATCATTGCGGGGACGGCCATCGGTGCGGGAATGCTGGCTCTCCCTATGATTTCCGCAGGAATGTGGCTGTATTGGTCCCTGTTTTTGCTCGCGGCCACCTGGCTGCTCATGCTGTGGTCCAGTCAGGCCATTCTGGAAGTCAATCTGCATTACGCTCCCGGCAGCAGTTTTCATACGCTGGTGAGCGACACCCTTGGACCTGTCTGGAATGCCGTCAATGGGTTCTCAGTAGCTTTCGTCCTGTATGTGCTTGTTTACGCATATGTCAGCGGTGGAGGATCGGTGGTTCAGCAGGCCTTGTCGTCTTCTCTGGGGTACAGACCAAACGCCGCCTTTACGGGACTTCTTTTCGCATTGTTCCTCACCGCCTGCGTCTGGTGGAGCGCCCGATCCGTGGATCGTTTTTCCGTGGCCCTTATGGGCGGGATGGTACTGACCTTTGTGCTTTCGATTTCGGGCATGCTTTCCCATATTCGCACTTCGGTGCTTGTTGATGCGGATGGAACCGGAGGGTCGGTTCTTTTTATCTGGGGGGCGATGTCCACCTATCTGACCTCATTTTGCTTTCATGCCTCGGTTCCCAGTCTGGTCAAGTATTTTGGCCGGGAGCCGGTAATCATTAATAAATGTTTACGGAATGGGACGATTATCGCTCTGGCCTGCTATGTCATCTGGATTGTTTCAGCCGACGGAATTATTTCACGGGAAGCGTTCAAGGGTGTCATTGCGGCTGGTGGCAATGTGGGAGATCTCGTGCGCGCCGCGGGAGCGGGCATTAACAGCGATTTCATCATTCATGTGCTGGAAGCCTTCACCTGTCTCGCTGTGGCGACGTCCTTTCTTGGGGCTGGGCTGGGGCTATTTGATTACATGGCCGACCTGTGCGGTTTCGATGATTCCAGGCTGGGGAGAACCAAAACGGCTTTGGTGACCTTCCTTCCGCCTCTTCTCGGAGGGTTGCTCTGGCCTGAGGGGTTTCTTCCCGCCATTGGCTGGGCCGGACTTGCGGCCACGATCTGGTCTGTTATTGTTCCTGCCCTGATGTTGCGGGCCAGCCGTCGCAAGTTCGGCTTTTCGACGTATCAAGCTCCCGGCGGTGTGCTCACCGTTCCGCTTCTGTTGTCCTATGGCATCGTAACCGCCGTATGTCATGTGCTTTTTGTTCTGAACGTGCTTCCCATGTATCGCTAGTTTCATCCCGGCAATTTTAGTGCTGGGTTTCAGATGCATGGTCTTTATGACGTGCCAGACGGCCGGCAGATGGACGATCACGATCGTCCGCCTGCCGGCTGTCCACTCTTGGAGGGTACTGAACCGTGTCTTTAGTCCACATCGGCCCCGCCGCTGAGCGCGGTAACGAATTGTTTGGTTGTGGTGCCGATTTCATTGATGATGCCGGTAGCGATTTCTTCCATCTCCTCAGACGTAAGAGGGCGTCCCTCCCTCTGCTGATAAAAGGCGTACGCGGCGTATTTGGCATTGACGGTCATGGCTGCGGCCAGAAGACTTACTTGTGAAACATCCATAGAGCGTTCCTTGGATATGGACCGGATTGCGGTATTCATTTGCTGAAGAGAGCCTGTCTTTTCGCTAATGCGTCTGCCCGCAGAGTCAGCTGCGTTTGTTCCACGGCATTTTGGACAGCAGCACGCCCAGGCCGCAGAAACCGGTAACTCCTGCAAAGACAAGGCCTGCGCCCACGAAGGCGCTTAACCAGTACAGGGGATGCCAGAATGCGCTGCCGATCACGCCGACAAGCACAAGTATCCCGGCCCCGATCTGAATTTGACGGAACATGGGCAGAGGTACAGGTGTTCGTTCTACAGGAAGTCCGGCCTGTTCCCAACCGGATGTTCCGCCGTCAAGAACATAGGCCTCTCCGTTGACCAGAGATTCGAGCAGAGGGGCTGCCTCTCTCGTGCGATTTCCGGAGCGGCAGGTGAAGACGATAGGCTTCGAAACTGAGTCAGGTTCCGTTAATGGATGTTTTTTGATGATGGAAAGGGGAATCAGGCGAGCTCCAGGGATGGAAACCTCGGCGTATTCTTCGGGCTCCCGAATATCAATAAGCCGTATGTCTCCCGTTTCCAGACGCTGCCGGACTTCTTCAGGTGATAGAGAGACGAGCATAATCTACTCCAAAAAATGGTGAAACAGGCAGGGCTGCCGTGGGGTTGTTGTGCACCTGATGCACCGTATCTAACATGCTGCAGTGTGTCTAGAGCATGATGCAGCATCTAATCAGGGGGATGCCCAATATATTGGAACAGGGGCTAGACAAAGGTTTCAGGAGACCTGCGTTCAGTACAGCTGGCGGCCAGTCCGCTCATGCGCTGGGAAAAGATTTCTGCGACGGCTGGAATTGGGCCTCTCACTCCAACAGGACAGTTGCGTACGCAGCCGTAACAGAAAATGCACTTTTCAGGGCTGGCAGGCTCGAATGTCTCTGGATCTATAAGACGCACGGGACATGCCTCGACGCATGCGCCGCACGCGATGCAGGCACTCCGATTCAGCAACGCTGGAGTGAAGGGTGTTTTCCCATAAGGTGCGTAGGGAAACTTGCCGGGGACACTTGATGAGGAGGTCGGAGAAAACGTTTCAAGTTTATTTGCCAGCGCCTTGCCGAAACGGTGCATAACCGCGCGATCTTCGGCATCCGGTCGGCCTGATCCAATAGTGGGATTCAGACTGTGCCGGGCGATGAAGGCTCCGGCCCCCAGACAGGTGCAGCCCGCGTTTTCGCCCAGTATTTTCAGTTCAAGAAGAGCATCGTCATAGTGGCGATTGCCATAGACGACTATCGGCACGAAGAGTGCTCCATTGCCATGTATGGGGAGCCCTGCGTGGAAGAGAGAAGGGATACGTCCGTAGTATACAGGCATGCCTACGAGGACAAGATCATCGGAGGAACATTCGATTATCGTTTCCCGTGACTCCGGAGAGATCCAGTCGCAGGCTTGAGTAATGATTTGTGCGCAGCCTATGCCGGCAGCAACGGATTCAAGAACGGAACGGGTCGCTCCCGTAGGGCTGAAGTAAAACAGACGAATGCGGTTGACTGCCATGCTTGACCTCCGGGATCGGGTTGTAAGGAAATTGGAACGGCGTTTCGGTCTTTCGCTTATAACGTCTTGAGCCGGCCACTGTCCACCGTGGCGGGATAAACGGGGTCAAGAAGCGGGAGTTCCTGGACAGCCCAGGGGTAATGGCGGATAAGTTTTCAGGAGCCGCACGCGCGACATGCTCTTCCGGCAGAAGGCACGACTCCCGTGGCATCGGGGTCTCATCACAAGATAGTGAAGAAAAAGCGCTCCCTGAATTCGCTCATCTCTGTCATGGCTGACGAGGCGTAACTTTTTGCGCGGAATGTTTTGGTAATGTCGTTTTTCCGGGCTTCAATCGCCGATACGGAAACATCGTTTTTTATCCGGCGGCGTCAGCCTCTTGAAGACATTGCGTCCATGTCCCGGATACAGGAATGGCGCTTGGAGGGACAAGCGGATCCCCTTGGTTATGGCGACCCGCCCGCGCGACTGCAGAATATGCGAGAGAGACAGGGCTGAATGATCCGTCAGCGCGTCCGCTCGCCGCGCAGCCAGGCGAATCCAGCACTGACGAGGAACCATCCGCAACTGACGAGGATGATTGTGGCTCCACTGGCCGTGCTCATCCAGTCCTGAGCTGAAAGGATCAGTCCGGCCACGGCGGAAGAGGCTCCGACAAGCATGGACCACCAGAACATGCCGCCTGCCGACCGGGCGAGATTACGGGCTGTGGCCGCCGGAACGATGAGCATGGCAGTGACCAGAAGCACGCCAACGGCGCGGACCGAAAACATGACGACCAGCGCCAGCAGTCCGGCAAAGAGATACTGGTGCAGAGCCACACGAATGCGATGGGCGCGGGCCAGCACGGGATTAAGACTTACATAGAGCAGGCGGTTGAACCCCCAGAGCTGAAAGAGGGCCAGGGCCGTGAATAACATGATGAGCCAGCGGAGTTCATTTTCCCCGATGGTCAAAATGTCTCCATAGAGAAACTGTTGCAGGTCGCGTGCCACGGCCGTATGGCGGCTGACCACGGCGAGGCCGAAGGCCATGACGGCTGAAAAGAAAACGCCGATTACTGTATCCGAGGACAGGGCGCTGTGCCTGAGCGCTCCCATGATGGAAAGTCCCACAAGAACGCCGAAGAGGGGCATGGAAAGAGCAGGGTCCACTGAAAAGATAAGACCGAGGGCGACTCCGGCAAAGGCGGAGTGACTGATTGCATCGGAGAAGAAGGCCATGCGGAAGTTGACGACCTGTACACCCATGACCGCCGCCATGGGCGCAAGGAGAACAAGTCCCAGCATGGCCTGCTGCATGAAGCGGGCCTGCAGGCATTCGAAAGGCAGCATGGCTACAAGCGTATAGAGAGGAGAGAGATCAGGCATGGATATCTCCATGGAGAACGTCTGAAGCTGTGCTGATAAGCCCCATATGGATACCGAACAGCTCCATCAGCGTTTCGTTGGTAAGCACTTGCGCCGGGGAGCCCTCGGCCACGACGCGGCGGCTCAGGCAGATGACGTGCGTGGCATGGTGGGCGACCATGCCGAGATCATGGCTGACCATAAGCTGGGTGAATTTTCGCTCCTCACGAAGTTCTTCCAGCAATTCGCAGAACAGTTGCTCGCCACGGAAGTCTACTCCAGCCGAAGCCTCATCGAGGACAAGCAACTCCGGATCCTGCCGCAGCGCCAGCGCCAGCAGGACGCGTTGGAGTTCGCCGCCGGACAGGTCCCCGACTCTGCGCGTGCCGAGATCGTCGGCATGCACCAGCGAAAGGAGGTGCAGTGATTCTTCCCGTAAATGAGGTGTCACCCCCAGCCACAGCGGTTTGCGCTGGACGCCCATGACGAGAAACTCGATTACGGTAAGCGGCATGCCCCGGTCGATATTCAGGCGCTGGGGAACATAGCCCAAACGCAAGGGGCCGCCGTCCCGTCCGGAACGGATTCTGACGGTTCCGCCATGGGGCATTTCTCCAAGTAGCGACATAAGCAGGGATGTTTTTCCCGCGCCATTAGGGCCGATGATCGCAGTGCAGCCACCGCGCGGCACATGCGCTGTGACATGGTCGAGAATGGTGAGACTGCCGCGCCGTATGGTCACGTTGTCGAAGAGCACCGCATCAATGCGGGAAGAATCAATGGAGTCCAAGTGTCTTCTCCAGTACGGCGAGATTGCCGCGCATGGTGGTGACATAGTAGTCGCGGGCCGCATTTTCCGGACCCGTGGCTACAGGGTCAAGTACGGCCAGCGGGACTTCTGTTTCCATGGACAGGGTTCTTCCTATTTTGTCTGGATATTGCGGCTCCGTAAAGATTGCACCTGCCTGTCTGGTGCGAATAGTCCGAATGAGACGCAGCATTTCCGCTGCGGCGGGTTCCTGCCCCGCGTGTGCCTGTACCACGGCGATCACCTCAAGGCCCGCGTCTCGGGCAAGATAATCGAATACGCCGTGCTGGGTTACGATTCGATTATTTTTCACTTTGCCGCTCAGCTCGGCAAATTTGTCGGCCAACGAGTTCAGCTCGTTGGCATAGGACTGCGCATTGGCTCGAAAGCGTTCCGCTCCTTCGGGGAACAGGGGAATCAGCTTTTCGGCCAGCGCCACGGCCATGCGCGCCATCATGCGCGGACTGGCGAACAAATGCGGATTAGCTTCCGTGTGGCGTCCCTCGCTTTCGTGGTGATAACCTTCTTTATCTGCCCGGTCTGCTGCATAGGGGAGGATGCCGTCCACGCCGCGCGAGGCGTCAATGATTTTCAGGTTTGGATTCGCCTTGCGGATGGGCGCCCCCAGAAATTCCTCCAGACCAAGTCCGTTGACGAGCAGCACGTCGGCGTCGGCCAGCTTGCGCATGTCCTGAGGCGTCAGAGCATAATCATGGGGACAGCCGGCCTGAGCGGGAAGTAGGAGGGAGAGCTGAATCCCTGCTTGTCCCTCCACGACACGCCGGGCCAGCTGATGCATGGGAAACGTAGTGGCCAGCAGTTTCAGTTCGGCGCTGTCTGCCCTGGCGGATAAGGGGATGCCGATCGTCAGCAGACAGAGAACGAAGAGGACAAGAAGGCGTTTCATTGGGAGTCCTTTGGGCTCGTCGGTTTGACCGCACAATATGTGCTGAAAGGGTGTCGCCCCGGTCAATGACTTGCGGCTGATATGGATGAGATGCAGGCTCTTGCAGGATCTTTCCATTGCGAAGGACTGAAAAGACGACGCGTGTCGGAAGAGAAGGAAGTGCAGAGCAACAGCAGCTATTGAAGAATGCTTCGGTTGCGGTTACCGAAACAGTTTGGGCTTGTCAAGAAAATGCGAATCTTTTTGCAATAAGAGAGCAACTCGGTCATGGGAGACAACCGGAAGGAAACGTTTTGCGGGTGAACAGGACTTTGGGTATAGTGAAGCTGCGAGGCGAATATGAAACGCAGGACAACGCAACGGACAGCTATCGAACAGGTCTTCTGCCAGCAGGACAGGCCGTTAACCATTGAAGAAATTCTGGAATATGGTCGAGACATGGTCGAATCGCTGAATCAGGCCACAGTCTACCGCAATATCAAACTGCTGCTGGGAAATGGGTGGCTCAGACAGTTTCGTCATCCTTTGCTTGGGACGTTGTATGAGCGGACGGCCAAGGGACACCATCATCATTTTCATTGTCGGGTATGTAACAGGGTCTATGATTTGCCGGGGTGCCCGTTAAAGGGACAGGATCCGGGACTTCCTGGATTCAGGGTGGAAGACCATGAACTTTTTCTGTTTGGAGTTTGTCCGGAGTGTCAATAGCTGCAGACTGTTGACATATGGCCGCTTCTCTGCCGGAGAATGCAATGTTTACGTTTTTAAGGAAAGTTCGGTATGTCTTCACCTTTGTGAAGAGGAGCATTGAGTAGGAACTTTCTTGTATTGCACACGCCTTCAAAATGCGTTTTGAATGTATTGTTCCTGTTGCTCATTCCTGCCGTTGTTTCCGGGATCGCTTCCCGGTTATTCCCGAAGACTGATAATAGGACAGATACGAAGTAAAAAATATTTTGGAAAGGTGGATTATGCTGTTGCGGTTGCATTGTGCGGCAATTTTGCGGCAGAGTACCGTTAACAACATGATTTTATGAAGATAAGGCTGGACATTTTGTGAGTGAGGATAGATACTGCATCCGAAGGGGGGGCGGCAAGCTGCCGGTGACAGTTCGGCGGCCAGCCCTGTAAAGGCGGTTCCGCGGGCCGCCTTTTTTCATGCCCTGTTTGACTCCTTTCTGATCGGTTATGTGGGGAATGGCTGAAGTCTTCCGGCATGCGTCGAGCGGCAACAGGTTCAGCCAAGAAAAGAATGACTCATCCGTATGTTATGGAAGCTTCTGTCTGAGACGTGGGGGGGCGAGTCTGCCCTGGCACTGTTTAAGCGTGCAGAAGGGGCCGAGAAATCATTTGCTCCCAATTCATGCGATAATGAGATATTTCTTGTACTGTGTCAGGCAGGACGGGAGGCTGGACTCCGGGATTATTTCTTTGAGCGTGTCCGGGGCACTGCGGGCATGGTCGGTAACGTGTAAGATGTTGAAAACTTCCTGCTTGGAGAGGTTTCCCCGAGAAGGCAGTTTGCCAGCGGCTGCCCATTTGGAAACAGGAGGGGCAGACTTCAGGCGTATGCATGCAAAGGAGTCATAATGAATTTCTATCTTGGGAGAATAGCGTGAAAACCGGGTTGGCGCTAGGGAGCGGTTCTGCACGGGGATGGTCGCATATCGGCATCATCGAGGGGCTTGCTGCGCTGGGAATCCGGCCTGATGTGATTTGCGGCAGTTCCATTGGCGCTCTTGTAGGCGCCGCCTATGCCGCGGGCAACCTTGAACGGTTGCGGGAGCGCGTGCTGGGGCTGACGCGTCTGAATATGGCCTCATATTTCCATGTCAGATTTTCCGGCAGAGGGGTCGTAAACAAGAAAAAGCTGCATGCCTTTCTTGCGGATTGCGTAGCGGAGGAAAACGCTCTGATTGAGGAATTGCCGTTGCAGTATGCCGCCGTAGCCGCAGAGATGGGTACGGGACGGGAACGTTGGCTGCGCACTGGTCCTGTGCTGGATGCCGTTTGGGCATCCATCGCCCTGCCGGGATTGTTTCCTCCGGTCGCTTTGAACGATAGCTGGCTGCTTGACGGAGGGCTGGTAAATCCGGTGCCGGTTTCGGTCTGTCGGGCTTTGGGTGCTGATGTGGTCATTGCCGTCAACCTGAATGGAGATGTGCTGGGCCGGCATACGGGGAAGCGGACGGACTCGTGGACGGAAGGATTCGCCTCGATGTTCCGGAGGCATGCTGTGCTGGAAAGGCCGCCAAGCCTGTTTGCGACGGCTGCCGGAGCTTTCGATATTGTACAGGATCGAATCACAAGAGGGCGTATGGCTGGAGATCCACCCGACGTCATTCTTGCCCCTCGACTTGGACATATAGGTCTGCTTGATTTTCATAAAGCGGAGGAGAGCATCAGGGAAGGTAAGGCATGCGTATTGCGTATGTTGTCAGGAATTGAAACCCTGTTTGATACAGAACCTCCTGCGGAAATGGCGTCGGTAGAAAGTTAATAAAATTTTAAATAATAACACAATGTTAGTATAGGATATCAGGACCGGTGTTTCCCTGCAGCCGGCGTCAGAGCTGATCTGACCCGTGGCGCTGAGGTACGGACCACAGGGACATGCTTCAGCCTGGTACTGAAGTCTTTCGTTTTCATACGCTGAATGAAATATGAAAAACGCCCGCCTCTCTGAGAGAGACGGGCGTTTGGTTTTATTCAGTGTCAGGGAAGATTAGAGCATTTCCACGATAAGAGAGCAACCCATGCCGCCGCCGATGCACAGCGTGGCCAGGCCGCGCTTGCCGCCGGTCCGCTTCAGACCATGCAGCAAGGTGACCAGAATACGCGCGCCGGAGCAGCCCACGGGATGGCCGAGAGCGATGGCGCCGCCAGAAACGTTGACCCGGTCAGCGGGGAACTTCAGTTCACGAGCGACGGCGAGGCACTGAGCCGCAAAGGCTTCATTGGCTTCGATGAGGTCGAATTCATCGGCGGAGCTGATTCCGGCCATCTTCATGGCCTTCTGCGTGGCGGGAATGGGACCGACGCCCATGATGGAAGGATCAACGCCACCGGTGCCGTGACCGAGAATGCGGGCCATGGGCTTCAGACCGAGTTCTTTCGCCTTGTCGGCGGACATGACGACCAGCGCGGCTGCGCCGTCATTGATTCCGGAGGCATTGCCCGCGGTAACTGTGCCGCCGTCTTTCTTGAAGGCGGGACGCAGTTTGGCGAGGCCTTCTGCAGTCGTATTGGGGCGGACGTGTTCATCCGTATCGAAGATGATGTCACCCTTCTTGCTGGAGATGGTCACGGGCGTGATTTCAGCCTTGAAGTAGCCTTCCGCGATGGCCTTGGCCGCATTTTTCTGGGAAGCGAGAGCAAAGGCGTCCTGATCTTCCCGGCTGATGTTGTACTGAGCAGCCACGTTTTCGGCGGTGATGCCCATATGATAGTTATTGTACACATCCCAGAGGGAGTCGCGAATCATGGTGTCCACGAGAACGCCGTCGCCCATGCGATAGCCGGAGCGTGCCTTTGTGAGGGCAAAGGGAGCGTTGGTCATGCTTTCCATGCCGCCGACGACCATGATGTCGGCATCGCCGCACTTGATGGCCTGAGAAGCGTTGGCTACGGTCTTGAGACCGGAACCGCAAATGATGTTCAGAGTATAGGCAGGGGTAGTGATCGGCACGCCGGCACCGAGGGCAGCCTGACGTCCCGGTCCCTGACCGCAGGCGGCCTGCAATACATTGCCCATGACGACTTCTTCAACCTGATCCGGAGTGATACCGGCCTGCTCAATAGCAGCCTTGATCACGATGGAACCAAGGTCAGAAGCCTTGAGGGGGGAGAGCGTTCCGTTGAACCCTCCGATGGCAGTGCGGGTCGCGCTGCAGATGACCACGTCTCTCATGTACGCCTCCTTATGACTGTGAAAGGCAACGGACTGTTGGCCGTCGCGGTTTTCTCCACACGTCCGCCCGGGACAGATTCCGGGACGGCATTCTGGCCATTACCGTCTTCCGGGACAAAGCACTCACCCCACGGAAAACACAATGACTATCAGAGACCCTACATGGTTTTCCATGTGTTGGCAACAGCTCTGGAAATGAGAGCGCTTGTTATGTCCAGTTGCGCAATGAGTTGAATGATATTGTGTAAAAAATATTTTTTGATCTGCCAATGGAGGAGGGTGAATATTCTTGATCGGTGCGCACCGATCTGATATTTCCGGAAAATTTTTCCCGGTTGTCTGAGGAGGGTATATGCAGGAATAAGATGATAGTTTTTTGATTACAGATAGATGGGAGCAAGTATGATACATTTTTTCGAATGCAGGAAATGGGCCAGGAGGAAAGTGAAGGCTTTCTGATAGTAGAAAATATTATGAGATTAAGATCACAAGATATTTTGAAAAAATTTTGTCACCAACACGATATGCACCCGATGCTGAAACTGGAATGTGTACCCCCTGAAATTTTTATAAGCTTGCCGAGGCAGATCTTGTCTATAATTCTATTTCGTGACAGCTCGAATAGTTGAATATACCTCTGGTACTATATGTAATCTTTGGACAAGATGGAGGACTGGCCTTATTCACGATTTATGGAGCCTAATTCGGATCCGCTTGGGATCGTGACAGATTTTTCCGGAGCATCGTTTGGGCTCTGGAGTGCCTCGTCCTTTAGAAAACTTGCTCCAGAGGAGCCCTTTTGGAGAGGAGCAAGCCTGAGTGGCTGCATTCGAAAAATTTTCATCCGTTTTCAGTCTCACAAGGCATGTCATTCCAAACAGGCATGGGATCTGACCGGACGAACGGTATGAAAAACGGAAACGGCATAGATTGGATTGCGTTGATTTATAGGACAGGAGCAGATGGGAAATGGTGTTTCACCATCAGGGTGGTTTTTCAGTATATGTCTTTTGACTATTGTCGACAGAGATAAATTGGAGTGTATTGCTGAAAGAGTTTTTCAGCTTGCATGATTTTTTGGTTTCCCCTTCCTTGCATGGATTCCCCTTTTTTCTAAGGTCGTAATTCTTGACCTTCCCTGGACAAGCGAATAATTGAGAAAACAGCTCGCGAGACAACAGCATGAAATGCGCGTCGTTTGGAAGTCTAAACTTCCCTAATCGATAATAATAAATTGCTTTCTTTTCATGGCGTTGTCTCGGGAAAGGGGGTTATGATGCCAGCGTCCTGGGGGGGATGCGGCACGTCGTTTTCCCATAACGAAAAGCATTTCGAATATGGTGGATGTATGGACGCTAAATCTTTTATTTCTTCTATGCTGGCGGAGGCAGATATTCGCATCGGGGGAGACAGGCCGTGGGATATCCAGGTGCACAATGAGAATCTGTACTCCCGTGTGATGAGGCAGGGCACGCTTGGCGCCGGGGAAGCCTACATGGAAGGCTGGTGGGATTGCGCTGCTCTAGACGTCATGTTTTGTAAGGCCATCCGGGCACGGCTCGAAGACAGGCTCAAGAACAACCTCCCTTCGTATCTGCTGGCGCTCTGTCAGACTTTGTTCAATCTTCAGAGTGTGAGTCGTGCCTCCATGGTGGCGGAACAGCATTACAATTTCAGCAACGACATGTTTGCCTGCATGCTGGGACCGACCATGAACTACAGCTGCGGTTATTGGAAAGACGCCTCTTCCCTTGATGAGGCGGAAACCAGCAAGATGGAGCTGATTTGCCGGAAGCTGCAGCTGCGTGAGGGGATGACCGTACTGGATATCGGCTGTGGCTGGGGGGGGCTGGCCCGCTATATGGCGGATAAGTACAAGGCGAAGGTCACAGGAATTTCGGTGTCCACGGAACAGATTGCCTATGCCAGGGAACATGACACGGAGCACAAGGTTGAGTGGCTGCTGGAAGACTACCGTTCATTGACTGGCCGGTTCAACCGGATCGTTTCCGTCGGCATGTTCGAGCATGTGGGGCGAAAGAACTATCGGACCTATGTCGAGACGACGCGTCGCTTGCTGGATGATGACGGACTGTTTCTGCTGCATACTATCGGCAGCAGCGTCCAGAAGGCCGGTGCTGATCCGTGGATCAGCAAGTATATTTTCCCCAATGGGGTCTTGCCTTCCCCGACAAGCATTACGAAGGCCATTATGGGGCAGTATATCTTGGAAGACTGGCACAACTTCGGCGCTGACTATGATAAGACGCTGATGGCCTGGCACCGGCGTTTTGAACAGGGATTCGCAGATGGCACGTTCCATTGTACTGAGCGCATCCGTCGCATGTATGATTATTATCTGTTGAGCTGCGCCGCCGCATTTAGAGCGCGGGATATTCAGTTGTGGCAGATAGTGCTTAGTCCGCGCGGCGTGAAGGGCGGGTACGTTTCCTGCCGCTAGCTTTCCGAGTCTGGCTGAGGTATTTTGTTTACCAATGGAGCGTTGCTGTAGCGCTCATGATAAAAATATATTTTTTCGCCGGGCGTTATGAGCGCTATGTTTCGTCCGGAATCTGCGAGGGCATTTGGGCATTTCCCGAATGTCCTCGTTTTTTATGGGCAGAGAAGCCAACCAGGTTGAACTTGCTGCAAGTCTCCCTTCTCCCCTGGATGGGGAACCAGGCGCGGGGTGCCATGAACGTCTTTTTCCATGAGTGGAACTGGGTCAGATCCGTTGCACAGGAGAAATGATATTTGCGTGGGCATGTTTCCGGGGTGTCTTTGAAGGCTGGAAAGTTTGGTTGTGCAGCGTGGCAAAAATTCGAATACAGATAATGCAGGACACGTCCTTTTCAGGGGAATAAACGTGTCCTGCATTATCTGTATCCCCGCTGTCTTGCCTGTCGAGAAGAACGGGGCTGGCCTCGGGCAGAAAAGATGAGCCACGGAGATCATTGTTCCTGCTTTCTCTTTCAGGCGGTTTCAGAAGGCTGAGATGGAGGCTGACAGTTCATTATCAGTTTCAGTTTTTGACTGCTGGAAATTGCAAAGTTGAGACGCACGATCCTGCACATATTTTTTTGCAAGGTGGCCCGGATTGATTCTAGAGGTCCTGTTGATAAAAAAACAGGTTAAAACAATATATTATTCAGGAAGGAAAATCTGGGTACATGATGTGATTTTGCAACAAATGATGCTGTTTTGCATCAATTTACTGATGTAAAATAGCATCATAAACATTCTTGAACGATATATCGCAAGGGGAACTTATTTGTTCTTTTTTGTTACAATTATGCTTCATTATATTCATATCGACTGGACGGAAGACGCAAGATAAATTTTTTCGATGAGGGATGTAGATTTTGGTATGGTTATTGCTAAAGAGATTGCCATGATGCCGCCCGGGGAGATTACGGACGGCATCGGACTGTGTGGAGTGCCCTGATTTGAAACAACAAAATCGTAAGGAGGCGTCACGTCTGGATCGGCTTGCAAGCCGTACTGTTGGCGAATCCACGGCATATTCGAGATGCGGCGCGAGTCGCATTTTTTGCTGCCCAAATGCCGTCGGGCCAATTCGTTATTGAGGAAGAGGCTCCTCAATATGTGCATGAAGCGTTTTTAGTTTTAGGAGGGGATATTTTTATGGTTATTGGTATTCTGATTTCTCTTGTTCTGTTGATGCTGATTGCCTACCGCGGACTTTCCGTCATCCTGTTTGCACCGTTCTGTGCCATGTTGGCCGCCCTCACTGCGGGTTACGATGTTCTGCCCATGTACTCGGAAATCTTCATGAGTTCTGCCGGTGCATACGTCAAGAACTTCTTCCCCCTGTTCATGCTCGGCGCCGTATTTGGCAAGGTTATGGAAGACAGCGGCATGGCTCGTTCCATCGCCAAATGGGTCGTGCTGAAGCTCGGTCCCAGCCGGGCCATTCTTGCCATCATTCTGGCTTCGACGCTTTTGGCATACGGCGGTGTTTCCATGTTCGTCATTGCCTTTGCTGTTTATCCGTTTGCCAATTCTCTGTTTATGGAATCCGGAACGCCGCGGCGGCTCATTCCTGGCTGCATTGCGCTGGGCGCCTTTGCCTGCACCATGACCGCGCTTCCCGGCAGCCCGCAGATTCAGAATCTTATTCCCACCAAATATTTTGGAACGGATGCTTATGCCGCTCCCGGTTTTGGCATCACGGGTGCAATCCTGATTTATGGTTTGTCTCTGCTGTGGCTCGAATGGCATAAGAGAAAGATGCTTGCTGCCGGAGAAGGTTACGGACGTCCGGATACGCGCCATGCGGCTCCGACTATCGAAAATGATATCCCGGACGTTAATGCTGGACTGGCTTTCCTGCCCCTTCTCGTCGTTCTGGTTCTCAACTTCGTGTTGACGCAGGTGTTCAAGACCTGGGATCCCAGCGTGATGGCCGTTGCCGCCAAATATCCCCTGGCTTCGGCAACTGTTCCTGGTCCTACCTGGGCTCTGATTGTGGCTCTGATCGTTGGTACTATTCTTGCCGTGGTAATCTCCAATCGCCAGTTCCGCGTTCGGCGGAATCTGGTCGCCGCCATCAACGGCGGCACCATTGGCTCCTTGCTGGCAATCATGAATACGGCTTCTGAGACAGGTTACGGCAATATCGTGAGTTCGTTACCGGGTTTTGCCGCCGTGCGTGATTTCCTGATGGGTATCGGAGGCGGTCATCCCCTCTTTTCTGAAGCCATCATGGTGAATATCCTTGCTGGTATTTCCGGTTCCGCATCCGGCGGCATGTCCATCGCCCTTGAGGCCATGGGAAGCCACTTCATGGAAATTGCCCAGCAGGCCGGTATCGACCCCGGCATGCTCCATCGTGTGGCGGCCATGGCTTCCGGCGGCCTTGATACCTTGCCCCACAACGGCGCGGTCATTACGCTTCTGGCCATTTGCGGTCTGTCGCATAAGGAATCCTACCCGGACATCTGCATGACCTCCGTGATTATTCCCATTGTTGTCGTATTTGCGCTTATTCCGGTATGGGATATCCTGGGCTTCTCTCTGGTATAAGCCCACACCCTTCATATTGAACTATCTGTGAAGCTTACCGAACCGGCAGGTGGACATGGTCCGCTTGCCGGTTCAAATTTATGGCGCCGGCTTCTTGAAAGACGAGAGAAGTCGGATGACCAGTCATCCTGCTGCGATGTCGGCGGCTGATTCGAGAAGAAAAAGCGGGACACTGGTGGATACGTTTCTTCATGTGTGGACGGCTGGGGTCATGACATATGCCGCTTCAGGTCGCTGACAGTCGTTTTTCTGCTGAAAGAAACGGCTCTTCTTCGTAACGAAGAAGAGCCGTTTTGAAGAGAGAATGCTGTGCAGTATATCAGATTTTGCTGAATTTTTTTTCGCTGACCCGACTGTTTCTTCCAAGGGAACAGAATACCTCATAAGGGATGGTTCCCCACCATTCGGCCAGCTCTTCCGGTCTGATGGCCTGAGGACCGGAACCTCCAAGCAGATAGGCCGTGTCACCCGGCGCAACATCAGAGATGTGCGTTACGTCCGCAATGCACATCTGCATGCAGATACGTCCGAGAATGGGGGCCCGTTGCCCGCGAATAAGTACGGAACCGCGCATGGACAGGGCTCTGGGGTACCCGTCGGCATAACCTGCTCCAACTACAGCGACGCGGAGGTCGCTCTGTGCATGGAAAAGGCATCCGTAGCTGACGGAAGCCCCTTTGGGTACTGGATGCACCGACAGGACGGGGGCGGTCATTTCCATGACCGGCAGAAGCCCTGTCCCCAGTCTGGCCCTATCCGTTCCATGCAGAGGGTTGGCGCCGTACAGGGTCACACCGGGGCGGGCCAGATCTCCGGCATAACTTGGCCAGGCAAGCAGGCCGGGGGAATTCGTGAGGGAGGTCTTGATATCCGGGAATACGGCCCGCATGGCTTCGACGGCCTGCTGAAAGCGCCGGGCCTGCTCATGGGTAAAGTCATCCAGTGCCGGATCGTCTGATGCCGCAAGGTGAGACATGACCAGCACGGGTTTTACTTCCGGCAGAGTACGCAGATAATCGGCCAGTTCTGCAGCTTCTTCCACCATGAAACCAAGTCTGGCCATCCCCGTGTCGAACTTGATGGCTACGCCCTGTGGGGCTTGTCTGCCCGAAAGATGGCTTTGAAACAATAGCTTCTTGAGTCCCTCTCGATTATGGATGAGCGGCGTGATGCCGTAGCTGGCGGCCATCGCCGCATCTTCTTCGCGGGCGAGGCCCAGAAGAGCAAGCAGGAAGGCTCCATGCCCTTCCTGACGGAGCAGGGCGCCTTCGCCTACCGATCCCACTGCCATATGGGCGATTCCCTCTTCTGCGAGGACACGAGCTACTGGGACGACCCCATGCCCATAGGCGTCGGCCTTGATGACCGGCATCAGAAGAGGGTGCCTTCCGAGAAGCGTACGCACATTATGTCGCAGATTTTCCAGATGGATGGTGATCAGGGCACTGCTGAGAAACATGGATCCTCCCACTGGTAGATCGTGGTCTGAAGACAGAGAATGAACAAAAATTGCCGATGTGTCCGGTTGTCTGTTCCGGCTCCGATTAAAAAAGGCTGTTGTCCGGTTGCCCTTCGGTCTGTGCGGAGTCGTGTTCTTGAAATGTTGAGAAGGTACGGGCAGATTGCATGGGGAATGTCCCGGAGCTTCTTCAGCATGCAGATTGGCGTTATCGGGAAATGGCCGGAGGGACGGGGACGGTGAGGCTGTTGTGTTTCCTCGAAAGGCTTGCGGCATGGGTGCCTGTATCGCTCGGGGGATAAAATCGCTGATCGATTTGTCCTTTGAAGCGCTTTTTTTTGTTTTGAAAATACGCTAGAGTCCTTTCCGCCAAAGTCGCCGCCTTCGGGCTGCAAGAAATTCCTCCGTAAAACGCTCCCCTGAACGGGGCATTTTTATAGTGCGTCCGTCCCGCGGATGCAACAGGAAGTTTGCTGTGTCCATATCCATCACCCCTTTTCGGTTCGTGTTTTCTTGTTGCCTTGCTGTCTTTCTGTTTGTGCTGGGGGTGAGCGGTGTAGCGCTGGCCAGTTCCGAAACGCTGAAGCTGCCTGACGAGGAAGCGGCCAACACCATGTGGAACCTTGAGGCCGACAAGCTGAACACGCTCGGAGACAATACCATCGTGGAGGCTGAAGGCGGCGTGGTTTTGAGACGCGGCGACGACATCTTGAAGGCCGATTTTGCGCGCTACTATTCGACTACCAATTGGGTGTATCTGCGCGGCAATGTTTTCGTGCGCATGGGGCGTGACGATATCAATGCCGACGAGGCCGAGTTTGATCTGCGTTCCAAAACGGGATGGCTGACCAACGGTCATGTTTTCATGGAGGGGCCGCATATTTATTTTTCCGGGTCCCGTATCGTCAAGCACTGGGGCGACCGATATACCTTTAACAAGGCCAAGGTAACCACCTGTGACGGCCCCAATCCGGCATGGTCCATGAACGCCGAACAGGCAGTCGTAGAAATAGATGGTTATGCGCAGCTTTTTCATTCCTCCTTTGACATCAAGAATACGGGCGTTCTGTATAGTCCTTTCATGATCTTGCCTGCCAAGACCACTCGTCAGTCGGGTCTGCTCATACCTGATTACGGCATCAGCGAAAAACGTGGATTTTACTACACGCAGCCCTATTTTTGGGCTATTGACGAGAGCCGGGATATGACCATCTACGGCGGCCTGATGACGAAGGTCGGGCCGATGCTCAGCCTTGAATACAGAGCTCATGAGTTTACGGGTCAGAAAACATGGCTTGCCGCAACCGGCATCTATGACCGGGATCGGGTAGACTCTCCAGGTATGGGACGTCTGGACGACAGTACGGCTGCGCGCACCAATCATGATCGGTACTGGTTGCGCGGCATGGCCGACGGCTATGTGGGGGCTTCAACGTGGCGTTATCGGACCAACATCGATTACGTCTCGGATCAGGATTATCTGAGGGAGTTCAATCAGGGGCCTGTAGGCTTTGACAGAACTCGCGATACCCTGTTTCGTATGTTTGGGCGTGACCTGCAGGAAGATGATCAGACCCGCGTGAGCGCCGCCCTTCTTTCCAACGACTGGCAGCGTGTCGGAGTGGTCGCCAGTTTCCGTTACGAGCAGGATCCCTCATTGGGCCACGGAAATCGTTCCAGGAGTCAGGATCAGCTGGTCCAGCGTTTGCCGCAGCTTGACGCTTTCCTGTACAAGGGAAGAATTTTCCAGGACTTTCCGCTGGAAGCCGAAGCTCAATTCCAGTCCACCTACATGTACCGTGCCGAGGGAACTGCGGGATGGCGTTCGGAATTGTACCCCCGTTTTTCGTTGCCCCTCAATCTGGGATACGGTTCCCTTATAGGAACCATGGGGGTGCGCCAGACATACTACAACACCGAGCGCAAGGCGCATACGAGTCCCCGGTCCATGTATCAGGACAGTGGGATGACTCCACGTCAAACCGGTGAATCCCGGACAATGGTGGACTGGGATATTCAGGGATACACTGAGGCCAGCCGTGTCTGGCAGCTGAATGAGGAAAGCGATCTGGCCATCGTTCCAGAAAATGCCGGAAAACGGGCATGGACGGCCGTCAGACACGAGATTCAGCCGCGGATTCGGTATTCCCGCACGCCGCGTGTGGATCAGGAGAAAAATCCGTTCTATATTACGGAAGACCGTATCCTGCCTACCAATGAACTGACGTATTCCATCACCAATATCATTACCCGCAAAGGTGAAATGGTAAGCGTGTCAGGGGAAGGAGAGAAGCGGGAGGCCCGCCGCAATGTTTTTTATGAGGATCTTCTGCGCTGGCGTATCGAAAGCGGATATGACTTTGAAGAGGCCGAACGTGATCGTTATCGCGATGAGTATGCTCGGCGTCCGTTCATGGATATTCTCTCGGATTTTGAAATTTATCCGTGGCCTTGGCTTGGCTATAACGCCAAGACGTACATCTCGCCCTATGACGGCGAAATCACCCGGCATGATCACAACCTGCACTTGCGTTACAAGGATAAGATTTCCCTCTATACGGGTATGAGCTTCCGGGACAAGTACTATGATTATCGGGATAAATTCAAGTATGACGACTGGAAGGACGTAGGTCTGACTTCCCGCGTGGAACTGGTGCACAACATGCTTACCGTGAACCTGACACCGGAGTGGTCCATTTTTATTGATGATTACCGGAATATGCGAGAGGGTGGCTCCCTGGGCAAGGCCTATGACCAGAGCATCAATATCGCCTATACGGCGCAATGCTACCGCATAGTAGGGCGTTATCGTTACGATGGTTATGACAAGAGTTATTCTCTTATGGTGGAAATTCCCGGTCTCTTTGAGTAGCGATGTCCCCTGGCCCGTGTAATATTGGAGACAGACGAGGGTCCTCGGCCAGGGACGCAAGCCGCCAACATGGGGAATTGCCACATTCGGGAAAGGATGCAATTTTACGGTTGACAAGAGCATGTCGTTAAGCTAAATACAGCCGTCGACAGCACTAATGGGCTGTAGGAGAGGTGGCCGAGACGGCCGAAGGCGCTCGCCTGCTAAGCGGGTATACGGGTAACACTGTATCGAGGGTTCGAATCCCTCCCTCTCCGCCACTAGAATTTAACCCACTGGAAACAGTGGGTTTTTCTTTTTGATATGGCTCTGTCACAACAAATGGTTGATTTTTGACGAGAAATAGCGTATAATAATAGTAAGAAACAGTACCACCGAAGGAGGTAATTGGATATGCCTACTATCAAAGACGCATTAGATATTATCGGTAAGTTGACTGTCGCAGAGCAGGAAAGCCTTAAAACAATGCTTTTAAGTCCTGCCTTTGTAAAGTCTTTGAATATTGAAGATTTCGTAGCAAAGGAACGCTTTGCAAATGGTCGTGTATGCCCTCTTTGTGGCTGTATCCATGTGGTTCGCAATGGTCATCGTAAAGATGGCACACAGCGATATGTATGTAAGGATTGTGGCAAGTCCTTCGTGATTGCTACGAACTCCATTGTGTCTGGTACAAGAAAAGACTTGTCCGTGTGGGAGCAGTACATTGATTGTATGATGAATGGCTTATCCATTCGTAAGACTGCTGTTGCTTGTGGGATTCACAGAAACACCGCATTCCTTTGGAGACACAAGATTTTGGATGCACTTCAGAATATGGCAGACGATGTTACCCTTGACGGCATTATTGAGGCTGACGAAACTTTTTTCGCCATCTCGTACAAGGGCAATCATAGCAAGAGTAAGACATTTGCTATGCCACGCAAGGCTCATAAGCGTGGTCATTCTACACATATCAGAG
>JAEYDL010000024.1 GCA_023403845.1 Pseudomonadota bacterium | reverse complement strand
TCATGATTCCCAACATGTACAAGATCGCGGGCGAGCTGCTCCCCGCCGTCTTCCACGTCAGCGCCCGTTCGCTGGCCTCCAATTCCCTGAGCATCTTCGGCGACCATCAGGACGTCCTCTCCACACGCCAGACCGGCTTCGCCCTGCTGGCCTCCAGTTCCGTACAGGACGCCATGTATCTCGGCGCGGTCGCCCACCTCGCGGCCATCGAATCCCGCATCCCCTTCCTCCATTTCTTTGACGGGTTCCGCACCTCGCATGAAATTCAGCGCATCGGCGTGCTGGAATACGAAGAGCTGGCCGAACTGCTGAACTGGGACGCCGTGGACGCCTTCCGCAGACGTGCCCTCAATCCGGATCACCCGCAGCTTCGCGGCATGACACAGAATCCGGACATCTTCTTCCAGCTGCGCGAAGCCATCAATCCGTTCATGAACGCTCTTCCCGGCATTGTGGAAAAGTACATGGACAAGATCAACGCGCTCACCGGCAGCGACTACAGATTCTTCAACTACTACGGAGCACCAGACGCCGAACGCGTCATCGTGGCCATGGGGTCCGGCGCGTCCGTCATCGAAGAGACCGTGGACGCGCTGAACGCAAAGGGAGAAAAGGTGGGACTGGTCAACGTGCATCTCTACCGCCCCTTCCTGCCCGAACGTCTGCTCGAAGCCCTGCCCTCCAGCGTCAGACGTATCGCCGTGCTGGACCGCACCAAGGAACCAGGGGCCGTGGACCCGCTGTGCCTTGACGTGCGCAGCGCCTTCTACGGCCGGGCCGACGCGCCCCTCATCGTCGGGGGGCGCTACGGACTTGCTTCCAAGGACTTCACTCCCGCGCAGGTTGTGGCCGTCTACGCCAATCTGGCCGCAGCCGCCCCGCGTGACGGCTTTACCGTGGGCATTGAGGACGACGTGACCCGCACCTCGCTCCCCGTAGGCGAATTCCATGTGGAAAACGAGGGCGTCACCGCCTGCAAATTCTGGGGATTCGGCTCGGACGGCACCGTAGGCGCGAACAAGTCCGCCATCAAGATCATCGGCGACCATACCGACATGTACGCGCAGGCCTATTTCGCCTACGACTCCCGCAAGTCCGGCGGCGTGACCATCTCTCATCTGCGCTTCGGCCCCAATCCCATCAAGTCGTCCTATCTCGTGAGCAGCGCGGACTTCATCGCCTGCCACAACCAGTCCTACGTGGACAAGTACGACCTGCTGCGCGGCATCAAGCCCGGCGGCACATTCCTGCTCAACTGCATGTGGAGCGATGAAGAGCTGGAACGCCATCTTCCAGCCTCCATCCGTCGCGTGCTTGCCCGCAAGCACATCCGCTTCTATACGATCAACGCCGTCGACATCGCCCGGCGCATCGGCATCGGCGGACGCATCAACATGATCATGCAGGCGGCCTTCTTCCGGCTCACCGGCATCATTCCCGTGGAAGACGCGGAAAAATACCTGCGCGACGCCGTGGTCAAGTCCTACGGCAAGCAGGGACAGGCCGTCATCGACATGAACTTCGAGGCCATCCGGCAGGGCATTGAGCATGTCCATGCCGTGGAGGTGCCTGCCGCGTGGGCCGAGGCCGAAGATGCGCAGCAGGCGACATCCGGACGTCCGGAATTCATCGAAAAGGTCATCGACGTCATGAACAGGCAGGAGGGCGACGATCTGCCGGTGAGCGCCTTCGCAGGCATTGAAGACGGCACATGGCCCGTGGGCGTTTCCGCCTGGGAAAAACGCGGCGCAGCCGTCATGGTCCCCCGCTGGAAGGTGGACAACTGCATCCAGTGCAACCGCTGTTCCTTCTCCTGTCCGCATGCCGCCATCCGTCCCCGTCTGCTCGACGCCGACGAACTGCGCGACGCGCCCGCCGGTCTCGCGCACACTCCCGCCAAGGGACAGGCCGGACTGGAATACCATCTTGCCGTATCCGTACTCGACTGCACGGGCTGCGGCGTCTGCGTGAACGCCTGCCCCGCTCCGGAAAAGGCCCTTGAGATGGAACTGCTGGAAACGCAGCTTCCCGAAGCCGCGGAACTGTGGGACTATGCGGAATCTCGAGTCAGCTACAAACCGTTGCCCGAAGGCAAGCCGGTCACGGTCATCTCCAGCCAGTTCCTGCGTCCGCTCAACGAATTCTCCGGCGCGTGCGCGGGTTGCGGCGAAACGCCCTATGCCAAGCTCATTACCCAGCTTTTCGGCGACCGCATGATGCTTTCCAATGCCGCTGGCTGCTCCACCGTCTGGGCGGCGGGCGCGCCATCCGTGTCCTATACGAAGAACGCGCGGGGACATGGCCCGGCCTGGGGCTTCTCCCTGTTCGAGGACTGTGCCGAATACGGATTCGGCATGTCTCTGGGCGTGGGACAGGTCCGCGCCACCCTTTCCGGCATGATCCGCGAAGCGCTGGACAAGGGCCAGCCCGCGCCGCTGGCCGAAGCCATGACCGACTGGCTTGCCCACCGCGATGAAGGCGAAGGCTCCCGCGCCCGCGCCGACCGGCTGGAAGCGGCGCTGGCCGACCGGCTGAAACAGGAAGAAGACGCGCTGCTCCGCAAAATCCATGACAACCGTGACTACTTCGTCAAGCGCTCGCACTGGATTTTCGGCGGAGACGGCTGGGCCTACGACATCGGCTACGGAGGACTCGACCATGTGCTGGCCAGCGGCGCGGACGTCAACGTGCTGGTCTTCGACACGGAAGTCTATTCCAACACCGGAGGACAGTCCTCGAAATCCACGCCCACTGGGGCCATAGCCCAGTTCGCGGCCGGCGGAAAGCCCACGCGCAAGAAGGACCTCGGTCTCATGGCCATGAGCTACGGCAACGTCTATGTGGCCCAGATCGCCATGGGCGCCAGTCAGGCACAGACGCTGAAGGCCATCATGGAAGCGGAATCCTATCCCGGCCCCTCCCTGATCATCGCCTATTCGCCCTGCCTGAACCATGGCATCAGAGGCGGACTCGGCCAGAGTCAGGAACAGGCGCGCCGCGCCGTGGAAGCGGGCTACTGGTCACTGTACCGCCATGATCCGCGTCTGCGCGAGGCCGGAAAGAATCCCTTCGTGCTCGACTCCAAGGACCCCAAAGCGGACTTCCAGGAATTCCTCAAGTCCGAAGTGCGCTACTCGGCCCTGTTCCGTCAGTTCCCGGACAGGGCACAGAGCCTGTTCGACAAGGCTGCCAGAGACGCCGACGACCGTTATCAGACCTACAGACACCTTGCCGGAAAGGCGTAGCATCACGCAATGCCGTAACAACACTCCGCATTGGGGCCGCCTCGCATGGGGCGGCCCCTTTCCGTTCGCCTTTTCGCCATTCGCTTCCGTCTCCCCGCATTCCTGCAGAAACTCCGGACAGCAGCCACCCCGTCTTTCCGCGCTGCCATACGGTCCGCCATCTCCGGCAAACGTCGCCCGACTTTCGGAATGCCGCTGCGTTGCAGCCTTCATGCACGCAAAGCGAAATGTTTTATTTTGAATGATTCTTTTTGAATGATTTTTTTGTCCTTTCCATCCCCGAATCTTCCGATCGTGGATACGAAACAGACGCATCTTCTCAAAGCCTGCGGGAACGTTCCAGGACACACTCTTTCCTGCGAGAATCCCCCGACGAAAGCAAAACGGCACGTTCCCGGGTCTGCTGCCCCTGTGCCGATCTTCAAGCCGCACAACGGACGCGGGGCGTAATCCACTCGGACAGACCACATCCCGAGCAGAAAAAGGATAACTCCTGGGGGGCGCAAAGAAGATTCCAACACTCTTTTCTCTGGCACTGTTCTTGCTTTATTTTGAAAAACAGGTGCAGACAAGCGCAGCAACCATGCGCTCTTTCCCTTCAACAATTTATTTCCGGAGGAATCCCATGACCCGTACCATTTGCATCACCGGCGTCACTTCCGGCGTCGGTCTGGAAACCGCCCGCCGCTTTGCCCGTGAAGGCTGGAACGTCATCGGCACCGGTCGCCGCAAGGAACGCCTGGACAAACTTGCCGCGGAACTCGGCGACTGTTTTCTGCCCCTGAACTTTGACGTCCAGAGCCGCGAAGCCGTGGAAAAGGCTTTCTCCAATCTTCCCGAAAAGTTTGCGGACATCGACGTCCTGCTCAACAATGCCGGTCTCTCCGTAGGGTCCGACCCGGCTCAGACGTCCAATCTTGACGACTGGGACGCCATGATCGACACCAACATCAAGGGACTGCTCTACTGCACCCGCGCCATCCTCCCCGGGATGATCGAACGCAACAAGGGTCACATCGTCAATATCGGCTCCGTGGCCGGTTCCCGCGCATTCAAGGGCGGCAACGTGTATTCGGCGAGCAAGGCCTTCGTGAATCACTTCAACCGCAACCTCAAGGTCGATGTGCTCGGCACGCCCATTCGGGTAACCAGCATCGAACCCGGTCTGTTGCACACCGAATTCATGGCCGTCCGCTACAAGGGCGACACCACGGTTTCCGAAGCCGCCTATGACGGCACGGATCCGCTGACCCCGCAGGATATCGCCGAAGCCATCTGGTGGTCCGTCAATCTGCCTCCGCACATGAACGTGCTGAAAATGGAACTGATGCCCGTCTGCCAGTCCGACGGCGGCTGGGCCTTCTATCGCAAGGACTAACGCTCTCCGGTTCCGGGACCGTCCTCCATCGGTCCCGGACTTTTTTCCTGCAGGCATGACTCCCCGGCAACAACACGCCGTCATTCCTTTTCTTTGAGGCCAGCATGAATCGCCGTCGTCCCACACGATTTGTTCTGCAGAGAGCATGGTACATCCTGTTCGTGCTCATGCTGCTCTGCAGCACTCGTCCGGACATGACGCACGTTGCCGCCCGCAGCCTCGACACCGACACGAGCGTCACGCTTTATTCCGCCGACCCCGCGCCGCAGCCGCTGCTGGAAGTCAGAACTCCGGTCCAGCAGGACAACAGCAAAAATCGCCAGAATGAAGGACCGGAACCTGCAGCCTGCACCATCCCGCGGCTTTACCTCGACAGTCCGGTCGAGTCGATTGTCCTTGTTCGCGGCAGCAACATGCTTCTCCCTCTCTGCGGCATTCAGGGCTGGCCGCCCCTCCCTCTCGCCCCTCCTCTTGCCTGACGAATCTCCTGTGTCCGTTCTTCTGGACGGATATCGTGAGGCGGAACGCCCCGCGTTCCCCTTCCCGTACATTCTTCAATCGTCGTTCCCGTCCGCAGCGTGATCCTTTGCGGTCTTCCTTTCCGGCGAGGCGCCCCTGGCCCCGCCCACGAATGCAGCCGGCACGACGACAAAATGGAGATTTCATGAGCAAGAAATCCTTTTCCCCATGGGGCGCCATCAACAACATTGATGTGGTGATAAGCGTCATCTCGTTAGGCATCCTCGTCGTCATCGTTTCCGTTCAGGTATTTTGCCGTTATGTCCTCCAGAATTCTCTGGACTGGACGGAGGAGCTGGCCCGCTATCTTTCCATCTGGTCCGTCATGTTCGGATGCAGCTACGCCATGAAAAGCGATGCCCATCTGCAGATGACAGTTCTGCGCAGCCTTGTCGGTCCGCGACTGCGCAAAGCCATCCACGCCTTCGCCTGTCTCATGTGCCTCATCTTCTGTCTCATCATGGTTTATGCGGGCATGGAATCCATCACGAACATCCGCTGGTCCGAACAACTGACGCCGGCCATGCAGCTTCCGGCATGGATCATCTGGCTGGCCATGCCCATCGGCTTCGGACTGATGGGCATTCAGTCCGTCATCCGGACCGTGCGCGTACTGCGCGGTGAGGATGCGGAAACGTTTGATACGGATCAGGCGGCAGCTTCGCTCTAGAGAATCGTTCAAGGAACACCTGTCCGGAGGCAGTGCCGCACGCTACGGAACGCCAACTTCCGGACGCATTCCATCTGCCGGAACGGAATTGTTCGACACCTCAGCGCATCAGGGGGATAGTCATGGATCCTGTTCTCGTAACCACCTTTGGAACCCTCATCGTCCTGCTGGTCTTGTCCGTGCCCATCGGCGTTTCCATCGGACTCGCCGTCTTCGCGGGCATGATGGTCGGCGACCTGCCAGCGGTCTTTCTGGCTCAGAAAATGTTCGGAGCGCTGGACTCGTTCCCGCTCATGGCCGTTCCCTTCTTCATCCTCGCCGGGGAAATCATGCAGAAAGGAACCATGGCCAACTCCCTGCTCGCCGTATCTCGCTGTCTCGTGGGGCATATTCCCGGGGGCATGGCCCACATTACCGTGCTGACCTGCCTGTTCTACGGCGCGCTCAGCGGTTCGGCGGCCGCCACAGTGGCAGCCGTGGGCGGCATCATGATCCCCGCCATGCAGGAAGAAGGCTATTCACGGGAATTTTCCGCCGCAGTGAACTCCACCTCTGGCTGTCTCGGCATCATGATTCCTCCAAGCATCCCGCTGATCGTCTACGGCTCCACGGCGGGGGTCTCGGTCAGCGACCTGTTCATCGCCTCGGTGGTTCCGGGCCTGCTCATTGCTCTCGCGCTCATGATCCTCAGCTACTGCATCTGCCGCCGCAAGGGATTCGGCAAGGGTACGAAGCGCGCCACACTCCGGGAAACCCTCACGGCTCTGAACGACGCCAAATGGGCTCTGCTCGTGCCCGTCATCGTGCTCGGCGGCATCTACGGAGGACTGGCCACGCCCACGGAGGCAGGCGCCATCGCCGTAGTGTACGCGCTGATCGCCGAATGCCTGATCATGCGTTCCATGACCGCCAGAAAACTGCTTGAAATCCTCAAGAGCACGGTCAAGGTCAACGCCGCCATCTTTCTCGTGGTGGCCTCGGCCACAGCCCTGGGCCAGATCATGATGTATTACAACATGTCCAACGCAGTGCTCTCCTTCCTCATGGGCATCACCACCAACAAATACATCCTGATGGCGCTCATTCTCGTCATTCTGCTCATCCTCGGCATGTTCCTTGAAGCCGTGGCCATCATTCTCATCGTGACGCCTCTGGTCATGCCGCTGATTGGAGCCATGGGCGTGGATCCTGTTCACTTCGGCGTGGTCATGCTGGTCAGCTTCGCGGTTGCCGGACAGACTCCGCCCGTCGGCATGACCCTGTTTATCGGGTCGAGCATCGCCAAAATCAGCATCGAACGACTCAGCGTAGCCGCGATCCCCTTTATTATTACCCTTATCATCATGCTCGCCATCGTGGCCTATGTACCCGAACTGTCGCTGTATATGACATCCGGCATGCATTAAGTCTGTCTATGATCGAAGAGAACGCATGGTTCTCCTCCCATTCCTGCATGAGAAACGCCGTCCCGACCGGGACGGCGTTTCTCATGCGAAGACCGGCGCGACCAGCTCGCCGCTCTTGCCGCCCCGGGTCCGGACTCCGGACAAAAACGGATAAAAAGGTATCTTCTCCACACGTTCAAAGAAAACTTCGCTGCAGGCAGCCTTCCTTCACGGACCATCCGGCACAATCTCCCGACAAGGGAACCGCCGACATGCGCACGTAGGGAGAGCGACAGACGGCATGGCGAGCGGCAGGGCATGCGCAGCGCCCTCTGTGACCGGATAATCCGGAAGATGAACGACATGAGCGTCACATTCTTTATCAGCAGAATCCGTGCGCGAACCGAAATCGTAACCGCTGGCCGAATCAGCAAGAAGAATCAGGAGAGAAGGCGGGACTGGATGTCCACGGCGCTTTTCCGGCCGCAGAAGCCGGCTGCCGTACAAAAAGAGGGGGCGAAGGCCCCCTCTCGGCATGACCGCCCTGAAGCGGTCCCATTGGAAACCG
Source organism: Pseudomonadota bacterium (assembly GCA_023403845.1). Lineage (GTDB taxonomy): Bacteria > Desulfobacterota > Desulfovibrionia > Desulfovibrionales > Desulfovibrionaceae > Bilophila. The sequence goes on along the minus strand of JAEYDL010000024.1, from coordinate 23,923 downwards.
GCGTTTCCGGGCAGGCGGAAAACGCCGGCTGGAGGGGCGAGTTACCAGGAGAAGGCGAAATACTGCTTTTCGGAGTATACTTCCCCAGGACGCAGGATGGGCGAAGGCATGGAGGGAATATTCACCGCATTGGGATAGTTCTGCGGTTCAAGACACAGACCGGGCGCATTGCCGTAGGGCGATTCAAGTCCGTTGCTGGCGAAGAACTGCGGCACGTTATAGGCGTTGTACACCTGAAGGGCGCGGCCTGTGGTGAACAGCTTGTAGGAGCGTCCCTTTTCCGGAATGGAAACTTCGGCCACCTCGCGCAGGGTTCCGGCTTCGCCGTCCAGCTTGAGGATGGGGTTGTACACGCCGCCGTTGGAGAGCTTGTCCAGCGGCATGGCCTTGCGCAGATCAAAGGGCGTTCCTTCCACGGAGAACAGGGTTCCCGTGGGCGTGCCCGTATCGTCCTTTTCAAGATACTCCGAAGCGTTCACCCGAAGATATTCGTTCATGACGTTCTCGTTGCGGAACCCGTTCAGATTCAGATACACATGCGAGGTCATGTCGATGATGGTCGGCTTGTCCGTTACGGCCTCCCAGTTCATGTGGAAACGGTTTTCATCGTCCAGCCGATACGTCACAAGCACGTCGACCCTGCCGGGGTAGCCTTCCTCGCCGTCGGCAGCGGCATAACGCAGCTTCAGCGTGGCACCGTCTCCATCTTCCTCGGCTTCTCCGGTCCAGATCACCTTGTCGAACCCCTTGTAGCCTCCGTGCATGAGGCTGCCTCCGGGGCCATTGGCCGACAGGTTGTAGCGGACGCCGTCAAGTTCGAAGCTCGCTCCCGTGATGCGGCTGGCAGTACGCCCCACCAGAGCGCCGAACCACGGATTGAACCGGGCGGCATATGGTTCCAGAGTTTCAAAACCCACGCTCATGTTGTCGAGGCCGCCCTTTCCGTCGGGAATGGACAATCCCTTGATCCGTCCGCCGAATTCAATGAGTTCGGCGGTCATGCCGTTGGCGTTGGTCAGGCGAAACAGATGAACGGTCCTGCCTTCGTGCTCGCCGAAGATTTCCTTGCAAATGCGCTGCATTTTCCACTTCCTGTTATGAAAGGTTTCCATAGCGAGACCGAAACCCCGCTTTTCCTTCTCCAGAAACAAAATTCATGCCAACACAGGTTCGTTGCAGGCAGTTTGCCGCCTGTCATAAACAGGACGTTTTTTATGTCCGGTTCCTGAAATTCCATGGCCTTCAGCTCTCTCATGCATGAAAGGCCCCAGTTTCGGGATATTCCGGATCATTTGGTCAGGACGCTTCCCCCGTCTTTCAATGCCTGCTCTCTGTCAGGACGCCCCACCAGCCCGCGCCCCTCTTTCCGCATGCACCAAACGGCCAGAAGCATTCTTTTCGAATGATTCATTTTGAATGACTCAAAAAGAATTTTATTCCCGGTTGAAAGGCTGCAAAGTATGCCCGTAAACAACCGGTGTTCGATTTCCCGCCCCGTCGGTGCAAGGCGGCTGCCTGTTCATGGAACGGGCAACCGCCGAAGGCTCACACCATACCGAGCGACCGGGGCAGTACCAGCACGATTTCGGGAAGGTACGTAACCAGAAGCAAAACGGTCAATTCCACCATCACGAACGGTATGGCCGCTCTGGTCACACGCTCCATGGAGATGCCCGTAGCCGATGCGCTCACGAACAGATTCAGTCCGACCGGCGGCGTCGCCAGTCCGATGCACAGATTCACCACGACCACCAGCGCGAAGTGAATGGGATCAATACCCATACCGACAGCGACAGGCGCCAGAATGGGAGCCAGCAGCAGAATGATGGCGTTGGTTTCCATGATCATGCCCATGAAAATGAGCAGGACGTTGATCAGCATGAGCAGGACGTACTTGTTGTGCGCAAACTCCAGCAGGAAGTTCCCCATCATCTGAGGCACGCTGTTCAGGGCCATGAGCCAGCCGAAGGCGTTGGCCGTCGCTACGATGAGCATGATGACCGCAGCCGTCATGCCGCTTGAAACCAGAGAATGGACAAAGGACGAAAACGTAAGCGTCCGGTAGACGAATATTCCGAGTATCAGGGCGTAGAGAACCGCAATGGCTCCGCCCTCCGTAGGCGTAAACACACCGCCGCGAATGCCGTACAGGATAATGACGGGCATCAGCAGCGCCAGCGCGGCATCCTTGAAACCGCTGGCCAGTTCTCCCCAGGTAAAGGGATCCTCACGCCGGGGATAGTTGCGCTTCTTGCTGATGTAATAGGCCATGGCCATAAGACCGCCGCCGATCATGATGCCGGGAAGGATACCGGCCATGAACAGCGCCCCCACGGAAAGATTCATCATGGAGCCGTAAACGATCATTACGATGCTTGGCGGAATGATGGGTCCCAGAACCCCTACCGCGGCAGCCAGTCCCGCGCAGAAATCAATATCGTACCCTTCCTTCTCCATGCCGGGGGCCATGACCTTGGTCAGAGCCGCCGTATCCGCGGAACCGGAACCGCTGAGTCCGGCAAAGATCGTTCCCGTCAGGACCATGACCTGCCCAAGTCCGCCATGCACACGCCCGACCAGCACCGTCACGAACTTGATGATTCGGGAAGTGATGCCGGTGCGGTCCATCAGATCCCCCGCAAGAAGGAAAAAGGGGATAGCCATCAAAGGAAAGGAGGCCGACGCCTGGTAAAGCTGTTGCGCCACTATCTCCATGGGCACCTGGGAACTGACGAACAGGAAAAGCATGGTGCCCAGCGCGAGACTGAAAGAAATCGGAACGCCGGCGAACATGGCCAGAAAGAAGGGAATTATGAGCCAGCCGATCATGCCGCCACCTCCCCTGAACCAATAAGGGCGTCAATGTCCCTGAATAGAATGTATACCATCTGCAAGAGCATCATCAGTCCTCCTACGACAAGGCTGAGACGGGGAATAATGAGGGGAATTTCCAAGGCTTCAGAAAAATTCCCCAGATTCATCACGGCGACGGAGTATCCCGTATCCACAAGCAGAAGAAGAAAGACGAACATGAAGCAGTGTCCAATCGTCAGGATGAGCCGACGGACCTTGGCCGGAAGGAAATTGATGAAAAGATCCACCCCGATGTGAGCCGACTGCTTGAGGGCAATGCTTGATCCCACAAACGTAAGCCATGCCATGAAGAAAATATTCATCTCTTCAGGCCAGCTCAGGGCGGAGTTGAAAACGTATCGACAGAAAACCTGAAAGCAGGTGAACGCCACCATGGCCGTCAGAATGGCTACGATCAAATATTTTGAGGCAATGTTGACCCAGTCGCTGATGCGTTCAAGATGTTCCATAAGGCGTGAAAACATCTGCACCTCCATGCTCCGCCGTCTCGGTGGAGTGTTTCTGTGCGCTGTGCGGATCCGGGTCTCTTTTTATCCCGGACGCTGACCAACTCGCGCAGCCGCCCCCATCGGCATGCTCAAGCCTTTCGGATCCGTCGTCATGAACGCCTGCCGCGGTCTTTCCCCCATTACCGGGAGCCGATCATGTCCACTCTTTTCGCAAACAATTTTCAGGGTATTCACCGAATATGACCATATCCGGCAGAATCCTTCGAATGTGTCAGTATATTCTGTCTGGAAACCTCCTTTCCCCCTTTAGTCTCCTGCATGCGTCGCAGACCGGTTCACACGTTGCGGCAGGATTCATTTTTTCATAATATAAAATTATATTTCATATTATTGCGCAAAAAAGAATCCTCGTCAATAACAGCCATGCAAATGTACCGTAAAAACAGCAGGTCATCAGATAAAAAATACAAAACAGGGCAGGTCGTACTCCTGTTCGCCCCTACAGTCACACTCCGCCCTGAAAGGACAGCCATTGTGCCCATCAGTGTCAGAGGCGGGCCTCAGCTCCAGAAATGAGATTTCCTGAGCACCGGGAAATATATGATACCGGATAACATCATACCCTATTGAATGAAGTCTGTGTCATGAACCCCGTTCATTACCAAAATGCAGACGGTCGCAGTCCCATACGTCGCATCGCAAGACAGACAAAAAAGAGCCTGTTCCCGGCATATATCGTGTTCATGCAGCAAGAGCCGCCGATTCTGCAGGAACATTCCAAAGCCTGTCTTGTACGTTCTGAAAAATTATCCGTGTTCCCGCAACCGGACAACAAGCCAATATGGTTTCCATCTATTTCAGAACCGATGGCAACCAGAGCGTGATAGACGGAAATACATTGATCAAAACAAGAGACAGGATGACCGATATGGCGAACGGCACGACCGCACGCACAATGAGTCCAAAGGAAATGCCCGCAATGGGAGCGGCGACAAAAAGGGTCATGCCCACTGGAGGCGTAATCATCCCGATTACGAGATTCACGCACATGATCATGGCAAAATGGACGGGGTCAATCCCCACTCCAGCCGCAATGGGGGCCAGAACAGGACCGAGCAGCAGCACGGTAGCCGTCGTTTCCATGAACATTCCCATGAAAAAAAGCAGAATATTGATCCCCAGCAGAATAACAAGCGGATCCCGGGTCATGGAAAAGGCGATTTCCGCTATTTTGGCGGGAAAACCGCCGATGGTGACAATCCAGCCAAACGGCGTGGTTGCGGAAACGATCAGCAGAATGACGGCGGCGGTTACGCCGCTGGAGACAGCCGAATGAAAGATCTGCTTCAGAGTAACCGTCCTGTAAACAAATACGCCAAGGAACAGAGCATAGGATGCGGCTACCGCGCCTCCCTCCGTAGGGGTAAAAATGCCGAAACGGATTCCGCCCATCAACAGCACCGGCATAAAAAGCGAAAAGGACGCGTCCTTGATACCGGCTGCGACTTCACGAATGCGAAACCGTTGCTCGCTCTTGGGAAAACGCTTGATGGATGCGATGATGACGACCGTCACCAATATGGCTCCCCCCATCAACAGGCCGGGGAACACGCCCCCCAGGAAAAGAGCCCCAACGGAAACATTCATCGTCGCGCCGTAGACGATGAACAGAATGGAGGGGGGAATGATGGGACCGAGTATGCCGGTCGTTGCGCAAAGCGCCGCCGTGAATTCGGCGGGATACCCTTCCCTTTTCATGGTCGGCGTCATGATCTTTACAAGGGCTGCCGTCTCCGCCACGGCTGATCCGGTCAGCCCCGCGAACAGGGTCCCCGTCACAACGATGGCATAGGCCAGCCCTCCGCGGAGGTGCTGGAAAAGCACCTTGCAAAATCCGATCAGACGCTGCGATACGCCGGTTTCATTCATGAGATCACCGGCAAAGACAAAAAACGGAATGGCCATCAACGGCAGCGACGAAACCTGCGAGAACATCTGCATGGTCATCATGCTGCAGGGGATGGCCTTCGTAACCAGCATGAATACAATTGTCCCAAGAGAAAGAGCGGCGCAGATGGGCGCTCCAAGCACCAGAGTCAGAACAAACGGCAAAAGCAGGTACACGACATCCGATGATTCCATGGCTCAGCTCGCTGTCGTCTCAGGTTGAAGGAACAGAACACGCAAGATATTCGTTACGCAATGCCAGGTCATGATCCCTCCGCCAATGGGCATGGCCATCCGTGGGTACGACATGGGAATCCGCATGGCATCGCTGACGATTCTTCCGCTCTCGGAAACAAGGGCAATTCCCTGAACAAGCAGAAAGACTGCAAAAACCAGCAGGGTGAGACTCCCTGCCAGATGCAGGATTCTGGTGACTGCAACATTCCCCCTGAAAAACAGCAAGACGATGTCCATGGAGATGTGCTGGCTCTTGTAGGTAGCGACTCCACCACCGATAAAGGCAAGCCAGGCCATGAAAAACATGGTAACCTCTTCCGGCCATTGCAGCGCATTGCCAGCAATGTAGCGCATGCCGACCTGCAACATGATAATCGCAACCATCAGGGACAAAAGTGCCCCAACGATATAAAGCGATACTGTATTTATCTTTTCTCCAACCAGTTCGAGAAAGAAAATGCATTTTTTCATGGCCGGTGTCCTTATTCACAGCAAAAGCAAACAGGACGCCGCCCGGGAAAGAAAACCATCCCCGGGCGGCGTCCATAATTTATTCTTCCTGCATTTCCAGAACGTCGTTCAACAACTCGTCCGGCAAGTACTTGGCGTTGTCCCGCCATACGAGCCGCGCCTTTTCAAGCCACAGGGCATCCTCTTCAGGAGTGCTTTGGGTAACCTTCAGCAGGCCCTCCCGGATATAGCGCTCCCTGTAGCTGTCGTTGGCCGTCTTCGCTTCCCTGACGAGCTTTTCATAAGCCTCCTCTCCGGCTTCCATGATGGCCTTCTGGATGTCCTCAGGAAAGCTTTCAAACTTTCTTTTATTGGTGACCATGACCTGAAAGACATAGCCGCCGACACCGACACCGCTTTCAAGACAGTAATTCAATACCTCATAATGCTTGGCGCTTTCCATGTACATCCAGTCGCCAAGCATCCCGTTCACGACCCCCTGTTCAAGGGCCATGTAGAGTTCTCCCCACGCAACGGGGGTAGGAGCCGCCCCGTAGGCCTTCAGCAGCGCAATATCAATCGGAGAAGACGTGGCGCGGATCTTCAAACCGGCCATGTCGTCGGGGACTCTTACTTCCTTTTGGGAACACACCATGCGGTTATTGCGGTAATCAAGCCAGTGAACGACCTTCAGATCCCCCAGCGATTCGAGCCTTGCCCACATTTCGTCGCCGATGGAACTCTGAATGACCTTCTGGGCACTTTCCGGACTTTTGAACAGACACGGAAAACTCGTCCACATGAAAGCGTCCGTAAAGGCAGCAAGATTCACCTGACTGGAGCAGGCGAAATCCAGAGCACCGGAAATGACCTGTTCCAGCAGTATCTGGTCGCTTCCGAGCTGACCGCTGTGAAAAAGCTGTACAGTCGCACGGCCTTGTGTCTTTTCATTCACAGCCTTTGTAAAATGCTCCACAGCATTGAAAATGGCGTTTCCGGGCGTCAGCGTGGTTCCAAAACGAAGGATATACCTGTCTTGTGCGGCATGAGAAATATCTGAACACGCAAGCAGCAATGCAAATATGATGAGAATGGCCTTTTTCATCAGTACCTCCAGCTTCATAACGCGACATTCGCAAGACACATCGCATATCTGGCGTTAACGTAATAAAATCACGCTATCCATTTAATATTGATGAGAAGCAGCCCAGCGTGTGCATGATGCAGGCCAGAACGGACTATCTGTACGCCTCCGAATATATCGCTATGACATCATCTTCCGACAGCATGACCCGATCCGAAGGGAAAAGACGTCCCATCGTCTTTTTTGCATTCCGGGCAAAATCCGGGAATTCCGAAGGGGTAATGCCGTAATCGGACATTTTCAGCTCACCGACGCCGCACTGTTTCTGAAGCTCGACAAGAGCCGCAATGAAATCTTCGGGCCTCTTTGCATCCGTATGTCCAAGCGCCTGCGCCATGCGGATGAACCTGTCATCGCACATGTGCTTGCGGATAAAAAAGGAATAGTATGCCCGACTAATCAGGATAAGACCCGCCCCATGCGGCAGATCCTGATGATAGGCGGACATCGCATGTTCCATGGCATGAGAGCTTGTACAGCTTCCGACACACATCACCGTCCCGGAAAGAGTATTGCCCCAGGCAACCCGTTCACGCGCAGCGAGGTTGCTTCCATCCGCCACGGCGGCCGCAAGGTTGCGTCCCACCGACTCAATGGCGCTGAGCGCATACATGTCGCTCATCAGATTCGCATACGCGGAGATATAGGCCTCCGTGCTGTGAAAAAGCGCGTCGAATCCCTGATAAGCCGTATAGTCCGGAGGGACCGTCAGCATCAGTTCAGGATCGACGATCGCCAGCCTGGGGAAAAGCGTCGGATGCCCCTGCCCGATTTTCTCCTGAGTCCCGGGATTGGTGATGACGCAGCTGGCATCCGTTTCCGATCCCGTTCCCGCGGTCGTCGTTATCGCCACAACAGGCAACGGAGTGTTGACGAAGCTTTTCCCCCCGCCCGTTCCCGAAACGATGTAATCCCAGTAGTCACCCGGGTTTGCGGCCATAATGGCAATGGCCTTTCCCGCGTCGATGCAGCTTCCGCCACCGAGAGCCACAATGAAGTCGCAGTGGTTTTCCCGCGCGGCCCTGCCTCCTGCCATCACGGTATCCTTCAGGGGATTCTGCTCAACCCTGTCGAACAGCACCGTCTCGATGCCGGCCTTGTGCAGTTGGTCTTCCGTACGCCCAAGATACCCGTTGGCCTTCACGGATTTTCCCTGAGATATGACGATAAGGGCCTTTTTCCCCGGCAATGCCTGCTCATGCAGTCTGTTCAGGCTTCCCGCCCCGAAGACCGTTCTTGTCGGAACGTACATGATGTATTGAGTCCGTGTTTCCATACTCCCTATCCTCATTTCTTCAGTTGCGTGCGGTATGAGCACCATTTTCGCTTCCACTTCACGCCATCAAAAAATCCTGTGCAGACAGGCTGAAAATCACCCGAATTCATGGGGCCGGGTGCAACCAGACATGATCCCGAACCGTCAAGGACCAACCTTCGATCAGGCACATCCCGCTGCAGGAACACGTCATTTCTGATGCGGAGACATACGGCAGCTCAATCCCCTTTCCTCGAAGTGCTTTCCCGATCCACTCCGGCAAACGGAATTTCATGAGTCATGCCCCTGTCCCCCATTAATGCAGGAGCTGAATCGCATCAGGCGCTTTCTGAAAGAGCGGACGCCGCCGAAAAGGGACGCCCGCCCTCGACAGGCTGCATGAGCGCTACAGCATGCCCAGAACCTTCGGAACGACCAGCACGATTGCCGGGATATAGGTGATCAGGAGCAGCACGACCAGTTCCACCAGAACGAATGGTATGACGGCCCTGGTCACCCTTTCCATGGAAATGCCTGTAGCCGAGGCTCCGACGAACAGATTCAGCCCCACCGGCGGCGTCGCCAGCCCAATACACAGGTTCGTCACCATGATGAGCGCGAAGTGAATGGGATCGACCCCCATCTTGATGGCCACGGGAGCGACGATGGGAGCCAAGAGCAGAATGATGGCGTTGGTTTCCATGACCATGCCCATAAAAAGAAGCAGCAAGTTGATGAGCATGAGCAGAACGTACTTGTTGTGCGCGAACTCCAGCAGGAAGTTCCCCATCATCTGAGGCACGCTGTTCAGGGCCATGAGCCAGCCGAAGGCGTTGGCCGTCGCCACGATGAGCATGATGACCGCAGCCGTCATGCCGCTTGAAACCAGCGAATGGACGAAGGACGAAAACGTGAGCGTCCGGTACACGCACCCGCCGAGCACCAACGCGTAAAGAACGGCAATGGCCCCGCCTTCCGTAGGCGTGAACACACCGCCGCGGATGCCGTACAAGATGATAATGGGCATCAGCAGCGCCAGTGAGGCATCCTTGAAACCGCTGGCCAGTTCTCCCCAGGTAAAGGGTTCCTCACGTCGGGGGTACTTGCGTTTCTTGCTGATGAAATAGGCCGTGGCCATGAGACCGCCGCCGATCATGATGCCGGGAAGGATACCGGCCATGAACAGCGCCCCCACGGAGAGATTCATCATGGAGCCGTAAACGATCATCACGATGCTTGGCGGAATGATGGGACCTATGACCCCCACTGCCGCCGCAAGACCGGCACAGAAATCAATATCATAGCCTTCCTTTGCCATACCCGGGGCCATGACCTTGGTCAGGGCCGCAGTGTCGGCCGAACCGGAACCGCTGAGTCCGGCAAAGATCGTTCCCGTCAGGACCATGACCTGTCCGAGTCCGCCATGCACACGACCGACCAGAATGGTCACGAACTTGATGAGCCGGGTGGTGATGCCCGTACGGTCCATCAGGTCTCCGGCGAGCAGAAAGAAGGGTATTGCCATCAAGGGGAAGGAAGCCGACGCCTGATACAGTTGCTGGGCCACAATCTCCAGAGGCACCTGGGAGCTTACGAACAGAAAGAGCATGGTGCCCAGCGCAAGGCTGAAGGAAATGGGAATACCGACAAGCAGCGCCACAAAGAACGGAATAATCAGCCAGCCGATCATGATGCCCCCTCCTCTTTCGCAAGCAGGATTTCGATATCCCTGCCAACGATATAGATCATTTGCAGAAGCATCATCACCCCTCCCACGACAAGACTCAGGCGGGGGTAGATCAACGGAATTTCCAGTGCCTCCGAAAAGCTGTCGATATTCATCATGGCCACCGAATACCCCGTGTCGATCAACAGCAGGATAAAGGAGAACATGACGATATGGCCGACAAGCAGAATGACCCGCCGCAGCCGGGCAGGAAGATAGTTGATGAAAAGATCGACCCCGATATGGGCCGACTGCTTGAGAGCGATGCTTGACCCCACGAACGTAAGCCATGCCATGAAGAAAATGTTCATTTCTTCAGGCCAGCTCAGGGCTGAATTGAAAATATACCGACAGAAAACCTGAAAACCGGTGAATGCCACCATGGCGACCATCACGACCACGATGATCACTTTCGACGCGATATTGACCCAGTCGCTGAGCGTTTCGAGTCGTTTCATAAACCGTGCGTACATTGCCGAGCCTCCCCTTTCGACATCCCGAAGGGAACCCCCCGGTTCCCTTCGGGAGTCAGACTGTTATTCCTGAGCCTTCAGTACGCGGGCAATGAACTCCTCGGGAATCTTGTCGTAGAACTTGGGATAGATGCTCATGGAAACCTTGCGCCATTCCTCAACTTCGGCGGGGGTGGGAACATAAAGCTTGAGCCCGGCGGCGACGAGCTTGTCCGTCATGTCCTTGCAAACCTCGGCATCTTCCTTCGCCGCGTATTCCTGCGTCTCCTGACCGGCTTCGATAATGGCCTTCTGCTGTTCGGGGGAAAGCCGTTTCCACGCGAAATTGCTGATGACGCAAACATGGGGATTGGTCATGCCGCTGATGGCGGTCATATATTTCAGAGCTTCGTAGTGCTTGTTGAGATAAACCCACATGGGGAACAGGTTTTCGCCGTCCACGACCTTCTGTTCCAGAGCCGTGTAGACTTCGATGAAGGGTACGGGCGTGCCCGAAGCACCCAAAGCCTCGACCCAGGCCCGTTCAAGGGGAGACCCCGTCACACGGAATTTCAGGCCTTTCATGTCGGCGGGAGTACGGATTTCACGCTTGTTGTTGACGACGAGCCGGAATCCGCCTCCGCAATCCACATAGAACAGAACCTTGGACCCGATGTCCTTGCTGGCCTTTTCCTTCATTTCGTCGCCGATGGGTCCCCACAGCACCTTGTGGGTCGCTTCCATGTCCTTGAAGATGAACGGCAGATCAAGGAACAGATAGGCGGAAGTATAGGAACCCATGTTGCTGGTGGAACAAGATCCCATGTCCACGGTTCCCATCTTGGCGCCTTCGATGACGGTCTGGTCGGCGGCAAGAACGCCATTTCCGTGGATCTTGATTTCCACGCTGCCGCCGGTTTTCTCCTTTACCTTCTGAGCAAAGAACTCATACGCATGACTCAGGGAATTATCAGGGGTCGCCGAGTGGGCAAGGTTCAGCACAATCGGCTTTGCCGCCTGAGCGATCCCGGGGGCAATCAGAGCGGCCGCCAGGGTCAACGCGGCGATTCCTTTTCCGGACAACCAGTTGTAGCTCATCATCCTCGACTCCTTTCCCAGTTGCGAACTGGGGTTGCGTGAACCAATGCATGTCATCCGCGCCAGGTGCGGACGATTGCCTTGCCTAAGTCATTTTGTTTTCATTTTATAAAAATATCTTTCATTTATTATGAAATAATCAGCCTATCACGTCAATAGGGTAACGAGAATTTTTTCATAAACAATCCTGCACTACAGTTTTTCCTGCTCCTGTCTATATTCATATAATGTTCTATTTCAGAATATTATACAAATTTTTCCAGATGTTCCAGACAGGAATTCCATTCTCGGACCTCTATCATCTGGAAATCGCTCCTTGTTCACTACAGCGCAAATAATATGAAAACAGATTCAATAAATTGAATGGAACGGCAGTCCCCGGAAAAGGATTCGCCGCAGTTCGGTACAATTCTCCCTGAACCAGATCAGTCGAAATCGTCCCAGCGATCCTTGTCCATGAGCATTCCGTTCCCGTCAAAGCACATGGGGGCGGGCTCTCCAAGCACAGAATATTCGGGGTTCCCTCTCAGCTCTTCCAGAAGAGCCGGGGAAGCATAAAACCTGTCGAGCGTCAGCGTATCCCGTATCCGCACCAGCCGGGCCGGAGCGTCCGTGGGATTTCCCTTCTTGACCGCCATGCTGATGGCGCCGCGATCATGCGGCATATAGATGGGAATGGCCGCATTTCGCGTCAGCGTCCCGGTCATGGTGTTCGTATAGGTGTACTCAAAGTTGATCTTGTCGAAGAGCTGCTTGGTAATGAAATCCGCGGCCCCGATACCGTTTACATTGCCCTGGCTGCATTCGGTCACATCCAGTACGGAAAGCATGTTCACATGCACATCCGACTTCAGGCCCGACAGATAACGCCCCGTTATGTTGGGATCCATCCCCGGACCGGAGATGTTCTTGCCCATGAAATCGATAATCAGCGCATCCAGCTGCCTGCTGGGCAGACTCGGCATGCGCGAACGCGCGTACCTGAGCAGCTCGACGTCGCGTTCGAGCATCTTCTCATGCGGCATGGCTTCAAGCAGACAGGGAGCATCATACGCATTTTCCACCGAGGCCAGCGCTCCAAGAATATTGGGAAGCTTGTCCAGAATAACCTCGGCCATGGCAGGCATGATCTCGGCGAAAGCGCCGAAGCCGAGCTTGTGGCAAGATTCCGCTCCCACCTGCTTGCCGAATCCGATGCTGAGCATTTTGGCGATTCCCGATTCATGCGGTCCCTTGAATCCCGTATGCGGCTTCACCCGGGCGATGGTGAACACGGCTTCCGTTCGAGCGGCGATGGCATCTACATAAACGGGCAGTCCGGAAGGCAGAGCGCCCACCTGCACCACATCCATGCTTGCCCGGATCGGGCACCCCGCGGAATCCTCGGTTACGCCGAGATGAGCCAGAACATCTCTCTGTCCCTCAGCCGTAGCGCCACCATGACTGCCCATGGTGGGAATGATGAACGGGCGACTCCCCTGTGCATAAAACCAGTCGATGGTGGCTCTGACGATTTCAGGCAGCCTTCCCAAGCCTCGAGACCCTACGCCCACGGCGACTTCGCCATCCTTTCTCAATCGGGAAGCGATGCCGGAAGCATCCATGGTTTCCCACACCGCCTGCCGGATATCGACGATTCCATCCCGTCTGAAGGACCGCCGAACCCTGGCTACAGGCGGCAGGACAACATCCTTGAACAGCAATTCCAGTCCCATAATGCCCTCCTTATCTCGCAATCAACGACTACATCCTCGTTCCCCAGGCCCATATGGCGCCGTTGGGAGCGCCGGCGAAAACCCTATCCCCATAGACCAGCGCTCTGCGACGTATCCGCATGGCCGGCCACGGGCCGAATTCGGCTCCCAGCGCCCGCAGCAAGGCCACGGCCGTGGGGGTCACCGTTTCCCCCCGCCCGGAGAAACCGCACACGGGGATGTCTTCCAGAAGTTCCAGCACGGCCGGAGCTGGAGACGGAATCCAGCCATGCGCGCACTGAACGCCGCCTTCCCCCATGGGAAGCGGACTGCATACGAAACGCTCAGGTCCGAGACGCACGAACAGCGCGCAGGTCATGCAGATATCGAGAATGCTGTCCAGCGCGCCGACTTCATGAAAATGCACATCGGACGCCGGCTTGCCGTGGACGCGCCCCTCGGCTTCCGCCAGAAGGGAAAAGGCGCGGATCGCCAGACGCCCGGCTTCCGGGGCCATGTTCCCGGCCTCAATGATGCCCGCTATGTCCTTCAGCGTCCGGTGTTCATGCTCATGCGGCAGCTCTACCCGGCATCCCCATCCGGCGATATGGCTGACGCTGCGTTTCTCAAGCCGCACGCTCCCGAGCAGCGCCGGTAAACCGATGGAGCCAAGCAGCTCCTCCACAATACCCGGGCTGGACGGATCCTCCGGTTCGATTCCGTTCATGCGCAGGAGTCCGGTCATCATCATGTCGCCGGACAAACCGGAAACAGCGCGCACGGTCAGAACGGAATCCCCATGGGGCTGCCCGTATTCATGGCCGTGTCCGTGCTCCACGCCCTGCCCATCATGCCGGTCGTGGGCAACAAGGTCCCGGCCGCCGGATGCATCCCTTCCAGAACTCAGACCACCTTCGCTCATAGCAGATGCACCACCCTCGCCGCGGCGCAGGCGGCGCCGTAGCCGTTATCGATGTTCATGACGCCGATTCCCGGAGCGCAGCTGGCCAGCATGCTGGCCAGAGCGGCCCGCCCCTTGTCCGCCATGCCGTAGCCCACGGAGGTGGGGACGGCGAACAGCGGTTTGCCCGTCAGCCCTCCCAGCACGGAAGCCAGAGCGGCATCCAGCCCGGCTACCACGATTACGGCATCGAATGTGTTGATTTCATTCATGCGGTCGGCCAGCCTCCAGAGGCCGGCCACGCCGCAGTCTTCATAGACGGAGCAAGAAATCCCAAGGTATTCCAGAGTTCTCGCGGCCTCCCAGGTAACGAACCCGTCTGCCGTTCCGGCGGAAACCACAGCGACGCGTCCCTTTTCCCGACGCGGGCAGGACAGCCCGAAGGCCGTCCGGGACAGCGGGTGATAATCGACGCCGGAACGCAATCGTTCCGGCATCATGGCGAAAACTTCCGGAGCCAGCCGGGTGAACAGAACCGGACGACCGCTGTCCCTCCCGAAGCTGGAAAGAAGTTCCCGAAGGCTCTCCAACGGCTTGCCTTCACAAAATACGGCCTCGGGCAGCCCTATGCGGGCCGTGCGGGCATGATCGAAAAGAATGCTGCTCATGGAAGCCACCACACCGAGGAGCTTCGTCGCCCGGTTTTCCGGACGACATGAAAGGAGGTACGGCTCGATGCGGACTTCTCCCTCCGGAGCGGTCGGTAAAGAACGTCGGTCTTCCCGATCGTCGCGTTCCGGAAGGAGGCCGACCTTTTCATATCGACGGCGGACAGAGCCCGCACGAGCCGTTCAAAGAAATCAGGCGAAGGAAATGGCCCGATGAGGGCAGATTTCCTCGCAGACATTGCAGTGCATACAGGCCTCGGCATCCACGACGGGGAACCCGTCACGCATGGGCAGGCAATCCAGAGGACAGGCGAACGAACACACGCCGCATCCCATGCACATGTTCTTGTTCACGACGGGACGTCTGGCGAGCTGTTCGTCCATCCAGATGCGTGCTTCGGGAATGGCGTTGTATCCATGCGAGATCATGACCGCAGGCTCCCAGTCGGGCAGAACGCGGAACGCACCGTCGATCTCGATGTCCTTTTCCTCGATGGAGCCATAGCCCCGTTCAGCGACCTTCTTGATGATCGGCACGGCATAGGGGTCCATTCCCATCATTCTGGCGACCGTGGCGTCGAGGGCCAGGGCATTGTCGGAAGCGAGAATGCTCTTGACGTCAGGGCGCAGAATGCCCTTGAGCGGTCCCTGACCGGACATGCCGACGATGCCGTCCACAATGCACAGATCCGGAGGACGCAGGAAGAAACTGTTCACGATCATGTCCTGAATCGGACCGATATCGCCTGCACCCTGATGCAGAACGCCCTTGCAGCCGCCGGTGACCACACCGAAATTGTTCTTGATGCCACAGGAAATCAGCGTCAGACCATGGGTTTTGAACTTGGGCACCGAAATATAAACGTCGGCCTGCATGATGTGCGGGCTGACGATGACCTTCCCCGGAGCCATGGGCCAGGGTCTGGCCTCGCCATGCACGCCGAAGTTCACGTAATGTCCAAGAGAGGCATCATACAGGTCGCAGACATCGAAGGTATTCCTGTTGAAACCGTATTCGTTCAATCCGACGTTGTCCCCCACCCAGATAGCAGCGGCTCCCTCTTTCTCCACCCTCTCGACCACGGCGCGGAGAACGGCAGGATGCGTGGTCACCTGCTTGTCCGGAGTGCGCCGATGCACCAGATTCGGCTTGATTGCCACGCGCTTGCCCTTGAGCGGCAACGGAAACAGGTCAAACGCCTCGTTGATGGCGTCCTTGCAATCCTCAAACGTCGCTTCGCGAATCATGACTCTTTGTTTTGCGCTCATCGTGTCCTCGTAAGTTTCCGGTTATCATTCGGATGCGCCGGGAGGCCGCACCCCGAATTCCTCAGAAAACGAATGCAAACCGCAGTTCATGCCGGTAGGTTTCGCCCGGACGCAGAATGCTTCCCTGCAGGGAGGGATGATGAACGGCGTCGGGGAATCCCTGCGGCTCAAGACACAGGCCGCATCCGGCCTCAAGGTCGCTGTGCACGCCGTTGCCGGCCATCACCTCGGGAATATTGAAGGCATTGTAGACCTGCATGGCCGATCCGGTGGCGGACAACACATAGCCGCGTCCCAGAGAGGGAACGTAGACCCGCGCCACTTCGCGTACCGAAGCGGAATCGCCGTCCAGCACCATGACGGGATTGAACAGAGAATCTCCGGACAGTTCGCTCAGCGTGCGCGGCAGCCGGAGATCAAAAGGCGTATTGTCCACGGGCAGAATCAGATCTTCCTCGGACGTCGGCGTCTTGTTCAGGAAACGGGAAGCGTTGACGACAAGATGCTCGTTCTGGACATTGCGGTTCCCCACTCCGTTCAGATTCAGATAGACGTGCGAGGTCATGTCCACGGGCGTGGCGCGATCGGTCGTTCCTTCAAAGACGATGCTCAGCACGTTCTCGTCGTTCAGACGGTAGACGACGGCCGCATGAAGGTTTCCCGGGTACCCCTCTTCAAGGTGAGAAGCCCTGTATTCAAGACGAACCGCTCCATCCTCCTCGACGGAGCCACGCCAGAACACCCTGTCAAACCCGGTCTTTCCCCCATGCTGATGGGCGGTTCCGGCGTTGGCGGTCAGCGTGACGCTCTCTCCGTCCAGTTCAAACGGTACCGATCCCGTGCGTCCCGCCGTCCGACCGATGACGGCGCCGAAATACAGGTTGAAGCCAAGATAGTCCTCCAGCCTGTCAAACCCCACCGTGATCTCGTCATGACCGCCCCTGGGACGGGGCAGACGAAGACTGCGGATACGTGCCCCGTACTCAATGACTTCCATGATCATTCCATGCGCATTGTGCATGCGGAACCCTTGCACGTTCCGTCCGTCGACCGCTCCAAAAACAAAAGTTTCCGTTGTGGACATGGCGTCTCCTTCCGGCGCTTTCCGCGATATTGTTTTCAAATTTTCTCCAATATGATTCAAAATATGAAAACAAATCTTATATTTCATATTTTAAAATATTATTTTATAAAGTAAAGAATTCGAATTTTCCCGTCAAGCAGCTCCCGCAAAAATTTGTCATCTCTTTTTCTTCTTTTTTTATATATTATACTGATTTTTATTTTTTTATTTTTTTGAATAGAGCAATCGAAAAAATTTTTCCATTTGTAATATTCTGTTTTATTTACCTTTTTATCAAGACCGAATTTCTTTTTTTACCAGAATTCCGGCAAAAAACAGCATTCCCCCCTTGACGTGTCGAGTGGGGTTTGAAAGAATATATAAAAATGATTTTCAAAAAATGAAATTTTTTAGTGCCAAAAACGTCGAGCGCCACAACGCCCGGCGAACAACACCTCAACCTGCGGTCGGACCGCAGAAAGGAGCAGGGCATGAAGATTACGGACATCAAGACCTACTATGTGGAAGCGGTGCGTCGATGCTGGGTTTTCCTCGAAGTAGAAACGGATGAGGGCGTTGTCGGGGTAGGCGAAGCCAGCCTCGAAGGTTTCGAAAAGACCATCGGCACCGCCGTCGAAGACTTCAAGCGTCTGCTGATCGGCGAAAATCCCCTGGAAATCGAACGGGTGTGGGAAGACATGTATCGCCGCAAGTTCTGGCGCCAGGATCTGCTCATCACCACGGTCCTCAGCGGCATCGAAATCGCCTGCTGGGACATCAAGGGCAAAGTTCTCGGCGTGCCTGTCTACGAACTCTTCGGCGGTCCATGCCGCGACAAGGTTCCCTGCTACGGCAACTACTGGTTCATGAAGACCAAGATGGGTCCCACCACGGTGGACGACTACGCGAAGAGCGCGGCCAATGCCGTGGCCAACGGCTGGAAGGCCCTGAAGTGGAGTCCCTTCGGTTATCCGGCGCATACCATGACCGCCGAACAGGAAAACATCGCCGTGGAATGCGTCCGCCGCGTCCGCGAAGCCGTTGGACCGGACATTCGCCTGATGCTCGACGCCCATGGCCGTTTCAACCTGCCGCAGGCCATGCGCCTGGCTCGCCGTTTCGAGGAATTCGATCTCTTCTTCTTTGAAGAGGCCCTTCCCCCGGAAAACGTGGACGCCTTCGTCGAACTGAAGAGATCCACCCGTACCCCGCTGGCCACGGGCGAACGCCTTGTCGCCCGCTACCAGTTCCGCGACGTCCTGAGCAAGTTCGCCGTCAACTACATTCAGCCTGACACCCTGCACTGCGGCGGCATCGCCGAAACCCGCAAGATCGCAGCCATGGCCGAAGCCTATTTCACTCCCGTCATTCCGCATAACCCCAACGGCCCCGTGGCCACCGCGGCCATGGTGCATGTGGGCGCGTCCATCCCGAACTTCCTCATGCTCGAATACATTCCCGTTCCCCAGCGTGCCGACGTTCTCATGGAACCCTTTGCGCCTCATGACGGCTATTTCGATCTTCCCAAGAAGCCCGGCCTCGGCGTTGAGCTCAACCACAAGAACATCAACAAGTATCCTTACGAACCCAAGGACCTCGACCACTATCTGCCCGTTCGCGAAATCCTGCTGTAGGCAGACGGCAAAACGGAGGAGGCCTTCGGCCTCCTCCGCCAGAAATACGCGGACAATCCGACAAGGGCCGGAATGAGACTCCCGACCGCATCATCTCACCCAAGGAGAAGAAATCATGAAAATAGGCTTCATCGGTGTAGGCAACATGGGCGCCCCCGTCGCGCGCAATCTGATTCGCCAGGGACACGAGGTAGCCGTTCTGGACCTCAACAAGGAAGCCGTGGACAAGGTACTCGCAGCGGGAACCACCGGAAAGGCGGCCTCTTCCGCCGCCGACTTCGCTGATGCGGAAATCGTGTTCACCTGCCTGCCCATGCCGCATCACGTCATTGAAGTTTCCATGGGCGAAAACGGATTCCATAAAATTGTCAGACCCGGAACCATTCATATCGATCTGTCCACCATCGACCCCGGCACCACGACCAAGGTGCGCGAAGACGCCGAATCCCGCGGCATGGAATTCATTCAATGCACGCAGGGCAAGAGTCCGTCTGACGCCGAAAAGGCCCAGCAAACGCTCTACGTCGGCGGCAAACCCGAAGTCCTCGACCACCTGTGGGACAGCCTGTTCACCAAGATTTCCATTCCCTACCGCGTCCCTGCTGCGGAAGACGCCAGTACCATCAAGCTGATCACCAACATGATGGCGGCTTCCATCATCACCGCCATTTCCGAATGCATCCTCGTGGGCGAAAAACTCGGTATGGATCCGAAGACCGTCGTGGAGATGTGCAGCGTCACCGGATGCAACAGCTTCCAGCTCGGCGTGCGCGGTCCATGGATTGCAGCCAAGGATTTCGGATGCCGCTTCGGTCTCGACCTGGAACGCAAGGACGTGCGTCTCGGGTGTGAAATGGCTCGTGCCAAGGGACTCCACCTGCATGTGATCGAAGCCACGCTTGATGTCTACAACAAGGCGCATGATGCGGGCTACGGCAACGAAGACTGCTGCGCCGTGTACAAGGTATCCGGCACCAAGTGACCGGAAGGCCCGATCCGTTCCGCCCGGAAGGAACGGGTCGGGTCCCGCCAGCCGGATGCGGCAACACGATTTTTCCGGGCAGGAATATGCCTGCCTTTGGTCGACATACATTCATATTGAGGAACATCAGGCATGGAATGGACCATTACCCCTCTGTGCATGGGAATTATCGAGGTCAACAAGTCCATTGAAATGGCCTTTACCGGCTTCTCCGAAACGCTGGAAGCCCCCTGCATAGCCTGGCTGCTGCGCTCCGGCTCCACGACGGTGCTTGTGGACGCAGGTCCGGCCGATCCGCAATGGAGTCTCGAACACCACCGCCCCATGCGGCGGGAAGCGCACCAGTACCTGCCAGCCGCCCTGCGCGCCCATGGCGTTGATCCGGAATCGGTGGAACATGTGATCATCACCCACCTGCACTGGGACCATTGCTGGGGAGTGAAAGACGTCCCCAACGCCCGGGTCTACATCCAGCGTGAGGAAATGCGCTACGCCGTCGCCCCCCTCCCCCGCGATGCCGGTCCCTACGAAACAGCCTTCGGCTTCCTGCTCATGGCGTCCTTCTACGACCGCATCATTCCTGTGGACGGAGACATGGAGCTGATGCCCGGCATCCGGATGCTGCTTACGCCGGGGCATACGCCCGGCTCACAGTGCGTCGCCGTGAATACGGCTTCCGGGGTTCAGGTGATCGCCGGCGATCTGGTCGGACTTTATGAGGCCCTTGACTCCAATCCTCCACATGTTCCGGGGATTTTTTTCCACCTTGACGATTGTTACGCATCTTTAAAAAAGATCATGACCATTTCGTCGAAAATCTTGCCGGGACACGATATGGCGGTTTTTGAACGAATGTAGCTGCACCGAATAAAACGGACATCGATCATTCAATAGTGACAATAAAATAAAAGACTGTCTCTTTTTTTCTTTTCTGCAGGAAACAGCAGCCGATTTCCCCGATACGAGAAACCACGCTGAAGCTCTCGCATTCAACACGTTTTTCTATTTGGAGAAATATGTTTTCAGGCTTATGTTGGATCCGTATGATACTGGAGATACGTTTCATGGAATATTTTTTGCATGTTATTGTCATCTCCCAATGATCCTTTTCCTCCGGAGAGAAAAAATGAAACTGTCTTCACTGGAAAAAAGCCTCATTCTGATTGAAACGCTCGCTGAACACCCCAGAGGACTCACCCTGTCCCGTCTGAGCGAACTTTGCGGGCAACCGGTCAGCAGCATCCATCATGCTCTGAGCACGTTCAGAGAACGGGGCTTTGTGGCGCAGAACGAAGAAACCAAAAAATATTCGCTCGGGTTGAAATTCCTTACCATCAGCCGGGCCATCCTCGACAATCTGGATATCCGGACCGTGGCCATGGAAGAACTGCAACGGCTGCACGACAAGACCCACGAAATGGTCTTCCTGTCCGTGCTGCGGGACCGCAAGGTGGTGTATATAGACAAGATTCAGGCGCCGGGAAGACTTGTTCTGGCCACGGAGGTCGGATACGCGATCGAGCCTCACGCCTGCACCAGCGGCAAGGCGTTGCTTGCCGGTCTGAGCGATCGGGAAATCATGGATCTTTACCCTGACGAGGCGCTGCCTCCGCATCATGGGAATACGATCATCAACACCCGCACGGCTCTGCTTGAGGAGCTGCGCAAGGTTCGCGAGCAAGGATTTTCCTACGGAGACGAACAGTACTACCAGGGCGTGCGCGGGGTGGCCGCACCGCTTGTTTCGGGCAGAAAGACCATCGCCTGCATCTGTGTAACCGGGCCTGTCTTCAGCATGCCCACGGACAGAATTTATACGGAAATCATACCGAACGTACTGGAGTCCGCCGCAGCCATCAGCCGTTCTCTGAACGGCTGACCGGGCCGGGAGACGGTTCAGAGGCCGTTTCCGGTTCAGGCACGCGGCAATACCGCGTGCCTGCCTGCGCGGAGCATGTTCGGCAGGACGCGCAGCGTAAAAGGAAACAGTCATGGTTCTTCTCGGCAAACTGTTGCCGTTCTTTCTGACCGCCTCTCTGGGCTTTGTCTGTTCCCGCACCGCGTTTTTCCCGGACGGATTCATGGCCATGGCCAACCGTCTGGTTTTCTACATCGGTCTTCCGGCCATGCTTTTCGTCGGCATGGCCGCGCAGCCGGCGGGCACTCCGGCAATCCTGCCCGCCGTGGCCGTTTGCATCGCCCTGCCTTCGGGATGCCTGCTTGCCATTTCTGTTTCCCGATTTCTTTTCGGAAAAGGGGCCTCCCCGATACGCGCAACCTGGATTCAGTGTTCCATCCATGCCAATCAGGGACTGGGGCTGCCCGTCATTCTGTGCCTGTTCGGCGAGCGAGGTCTGCTTGCCGCAGGTCCCATGTTCGCAATGTTCATCGTTTGCCAGAACCTTCTGACCACTCTGGTCTATCAATATTTCGGAAAAAAGAAGAACAGCTCCCTCCGGGCGGCGATAGCCGGAATATGCCGCAACCCGGCCGTGGCGGCGACGGTGACGGGACTGCTCTGGCACGAGCTGCGCCTGCCGCTCCCGGCTTTTATGCTGGAGACTCTGCGAATTCTGGCGGGCCTTTTTCTTCCTCTCGCTCTGTTCACCGTCGGCGTGCATCTGGCTCACCGGAAACAGGAACAGGGAAACGACGACAGGCCATGGACGACGTTTCTTCTTCTGGCGCATAAGGCCTTCGTTCTCCCGTTCATCGGTTTTCTGCTTGCACCTGCCCTCGGTCTCGGCAAACTGGAAGAACAGATTCTCCTGCTCTGTCTGGCATCGCCGACAGCGCTGGTTTCCGGCATCTTCGCCGCCGAACTTGGCGGTTCGCCCCGACAGGCGGCCGCCATCATCGGCCTTACCCACATACTGTGTCCCCTTACCTATGCCTTCTGGATGCATCTGGTTTCCTGAAGCGTCCCTTGCCAATGTTCATCCACCTTTCACGCTGGAGTTCTTGTTCATGGAAGAAAAACAGATAGCCGCTCAGGCAGCCGCTCTTCTGAAAGCGGAACAAGGCGGCGTTCCCACGGCGGCCACGCCGTCTCCGCTCACCTTTGCGGAGGCCTATGCCGTTCAGGATGCCCTGCTGCGGCTGAAAATCGCATCGGGGAGCCGCCTGCGCGGCTACAAGGTCGGCCTGACTTCCCCAATTCTGCAAAAAGGCATGGGAGCCGCCGAACCCATTTACGGGCATCTCACCGATGCCATGGTCCATGCTTCCGGCTCCACCATCCTGACGGAACGGCTGGTTCGCCCACGCATCGAAGTGGAGCTTGCCTTCGTTCTCGGGCGCCCTCTTCACGGTCCGGAATGCACTCTCTGGGACGCGCTCGACGCCGTGGCCTACGTCGTTCCTGCTCTGGAACTCGTGGACTGTCGTCTGGCCCAGCCGAATCCGGGGGAACGGGCGCTCAGCCTGTCCGACTTCGTAAGCGACAACTCCAGTTCGGCAGGCATCATTCTCGGGGTCTCCCCCTTCCGCCCCGATTCGACGGATCTGCGCCGGGTGGGGGCCATATGTCTGCGCAACGGGGTCATCGAAGATACAGGACTCGCCGCCGCAGTTCTTGATCATCCGGCTGAAAGTCTCGTCTGGCTGGCGAACAGACTTGCCGGGCGAGGAGAAGGGCTTGAAGCCGGGCACATCGTCCTTGCCGGCGCCTTCACCGTTCCGGTTTCCGTTGCCGCCGGCGATACCGTGCATGTGGACTACGGGCCGCAGGGTTCCGTAACCTGTCACTTTTCCAACGCGATCTGAGGAGAATCTCCATGTCGAAACGCAGAACGCAGACAATGGACGGCAACACAGCCGCCGCCTACATCTCCTATCCCTTCACGGAAGTGGCCGCCATCTTCCCCATCACTCCCAGTTCCCCCATGGCCGAACTGGTGGACGCATGGGCCAGCGAGGGGCGAAAGAACATCTTCGGACAACCCGTCCATGTGGTGGAAATGCAGTCCGAGGGAGGAGCGGCCGGGGCACTGCACGGCTCGCTTCAGGGCGGCTCCCTGACCACCACCTATACGGCCTCGCAGGGCCTGCTGCTCATGATTCCCAACATGTACAAGATCG
>JAEYDL010000023.1 GCA_023403845.1 Pseudomonadota bacterium | reverse complement strand
TCATGATTCCCAACATGTACAAGATCGCGGGCGAGCTGCTCCCCGCCGTCTTCCACGTCAGCGCCCGTTCGCTGGCCTCCAATTCCCTGAGCATCTTCGGCGACCATCAGGACGTCCTCTCCACACGTCAGACCGGCTTCGCCCTGCTGGCCTCCAGTTCCGTACAGGACGCCATGTTTCTCGGCGCGGTGGCTCACCTCGCAGCCATCAGATCACGCATTCCCTTCCTTCACTTCTTCGACGGATTCCGCACCTCGCATGAAATCCAGAAGATTGAAGTACTGGAATACGAGGAACTGGCCGATCTGCTGGACATGGATGCCGTCCGCGCCTTCCGCGCCCGCGCACTCAACCCCGATCATCCCGCGCTCGTGGGCATGACGCAGAATCCCGACGTCTTCTTCCAGCTGCGCGAAGCGGCGAACCCCTATTACGATGCGCTTCCCGGCATAGTGGAAGCGTGCATGAACGACATCAACCGGCTCACCGGACGCGATTACCGATTCTTCAACTATACGGGAGCCCCCGATGCCGACCGGGTCGTCATCTGCATGGGATCAGGAGCGGCAGTCGTCGAAGAAACCGTGGAATCCCTCGTTGCGCGCGGGGAAAAGGTCGGTGTGGTCAACGTACGTCTCTACCGCCCCTTCCTGCCCGAACGTCTGCTCGAAGCCCTGCCCGCCAGCGTCAGACGCATCGCCGTGCTGGACCGCACCAAGGAACCCGGCGGCGCAGACCCTCTGTTGCTTGACGTGCGCAACGCCTTCTATGGCAGGCCCGACGCGCCGCTCATCGTGGGTGGACGCTACGGACTCGCCTCCAAGGACTTCACCCCGGACCAGGTTCTCTCCGTTTTCGACAACCTGTCCGCCTCCGCGCCTCGCGACGATTTTACCGTGGGCATCGACGACGACGTAACCCATCGCTCCCTGCCCGCGCCGTCCGTCGCCTTCACGCCGGTTTCCGATGAAAACTTCGCCTGCAAATTCTGGGGATACGGCTCGGACGGCACCGTAGGCGCGAACAAATCCGCCATCAAGATCATCGGTGACCATACCGACATGTACGCGCAGGCCTATTTCGCCTATGATTCCAAGAAGTCCGGCGGCCTGACCGTTTCCCATTTGCGCTTCGGCCCCCGGCCCATCAAATCATCCTATCTGGTCAGCAAGGCCGATTTCATCGCCTGCCACAATCAGGCCTACGTGGGGCGCTACAACATGCTTGCCGATCTGAAGCCCGGAGGCATCTTCCTGCTCAACTGCATGTGGGCGCCGGAAGAGATGGAAAAGCACCTCCCCGCAGATATGAAGCGCGCCCTTGCCGAAAAGAACGCCCGCTTCCACATCATCAACGCCGTGGGCATCGGACGCGAGATAGGAATCGGCAGCCGCATCAACATGATCATGCAGGCGGCCTTCTTCCGGCTCACCGGCATCATTCCCGCTGAGGACGCGGAAAAATACCTGCGCGACGCCGTGGTCAAATCCTACGGCAAGCAGGGACAGGCCGTCGTCGACATGAACTTCGAAGCCATCCGGCGCGGCATGACGGACAGTCTGCGCGTGGACGTCCCTGAAAGCTGGAAGCAGCTCGCGGACTCGCCCCTCGCCGTAGATCCGGCCATGCCCGCCTTTGTTCGCGACGTGGTAGGTCCCATGAACCGGCAACAGGGCGACGCGCTGCCCGTCAGCGCCCTCGCCGACTATGTAGACGGCCATTGGCCCGTGGGCATTACGGCCTGGGAAAAACGCGGCGTCGCCGTCTATGTTCCCCAGTGGAAACCCGATGTCTGCATTCAGTGCAATCAGTGCGCCTACGTCTGCCCGCACGCAGTCATCCGGCCCCGCCTTCTCTCCAGGGAAGAAACCCTCGCCGCTCCGGACGGTTTCAGGACAGTTCCGGCCAAAGGCGGCGATGTGAAGGGCTTCGACTTCCATCTCGCCATATCTGCTCTGGACTGCACAGGCTGCGGCGTGTGCGTGAACGCCTGCCCGGCCAGAGACAAGGCGCTGGAAATGGTTCTGCTTGACGACATCCGAGACCAGAACGCGCGCGACTGGGCCTATGCCGACGCCAGGGTCGAGGACAGACGTCCCTCAGGCAGGCTGACCGTGAAAAGCAGCCAGTTCCTCCGGCCCCTGCAGGAGTTTTCCGGGGCCTGTCCCGGCTGTGGCGAAACGCCCTACGCCAAGCTCATCACCCAGCTTTTCGGCGACCGGATGATGATTTCCAACGCCGCCGGCTGCTCCACGGTCTGGGCCGCAGGCGCGCCGTCCGTATCCTATACGACCGACCGCAACGGGCACGGACCGGCATGGGGTTTCTCCCTGTTCGAGGATTGCGCCGAGTATGGCTTCGGCATGGCTCTGGGCGTGGAGAAACAGAGGAGTACGCTGGCCGCGCTGGTACGCGATGCACTGAAAAACGAACTGCCGGGCGGTCCCGAAGGGGAACCGGCTCAGGCCATGCGTGACTGGCTGGAGCATCTTCAGGAAGGGAACGGAACCCGCGCGAGAGCTGAACGTCTTGAAAAGGCGCTGAACGCAATCAGGGAAAGGGATACTCGCCTGAATGCCATTCTTGCGGGCCGGGACTTCTTCGTCAAACGCTCGCACTGGATTTTCGGCGGAGACGGCTGGGCCTACGACATCGGCTACGGAGGACTCGACCATGTGCTGGCCAGCGGCGCGGACGTCAACGTGCTGGTTTTCGACACGGAAGTCTATTCCAACACAGGAGGACAGTCCTCGAAATCCACGCCCACCGGAGCCATCGCCCAGTTCGCGGCCGGCGGAAAAACGACGAAAAAGAAAAATCTTGGTCTGATGGCCATGAGTTACGGCGACATCTATGTGGCCCAGATCGCACTTGGCGCGGATAAGGCGCAGACACTGAAGGCCATCATGGAAGCGGAATCCTATCCCGGTCCCTCGCTCGTCATCGCCTATTCGCCCTGCATCAACCACGGCATCAGAGGAGGTCTGGCCGTGGGACAGGAACAGGCGAAACGCGCCGTCGAGGCCGGTTACTGGAACCTGTACCGCTTTGATCCCCGCCGCAAGGAAGACGGCGCTCTGGTTCTTGATTCAAAAGCGCCGACCGGGGATTTCCGCCAGCATCTGCTGTCCGAAGTCCGGTATGCGGCCCTGACCCGCAAAAACCCGGACAAGGCCGAACGGCTTTTCGCTCAGGCGGCCCAGGAGGCTCAGGAACGCTTCCTGATCTACGAGCGGCTGGCCGGACGATAATCCCTTCCCGCCACGACGCTCCTCCACCAGACTGCCCGCCCCGGTTCTCTCCCCGGGCGGGCAGTCTGCATTCAGGCAGGCCGGACACCTGCCGAAAAAGGCTCGGTTTCTTTAAAAGCATTCCGGCAAGATCAAACAGTCACCTGCCTCCACCGTCTGAAGGTGACGCAGCCGGTCTGCGGAAACATTCCAAAGCAGCCTCGAGCAACGTTCGTTCACGAACGGAAAACGCCCGTTCCCTCGACCTCCCGCAGGAACGAACGCCGAAAAACGGCCTCGCTGAACCGTTCGGCCCGGGCAACGGCGGCCTGTCGAGAAAAGGTCCGCTGTTCGAAGACGTCCAGAGCCTCGATCAGGGCCTCTACCGTCTGTTCCCGGAAAAAGATGCCGGTCTCTCCCTCGACGACGCTGTCCAAAACGCCTCCCCGACCATAGGCGATTACGGGACGTCCCGCGGCCATGGCCTCTACCGGCGTAATGCCGAAATCCTCTTCGCCAGGGAACAGGAAACCACGGCACCCGGCGTAGAGAGCGGGCAACGCCGCATCGGGCACACGTCCCAGAAAATGGACGGAAGGACCGCCCAGAGCTTCCAGACGCTTGCGTTCAGCGCCGTCTCCGGCCACAAGGAGCCTCCTTCCCGTCCGGGCGCAGGCCTGCACGGCCAGATCCACGCGCTTGTACCCCACAAGCTCGCCGAAACACAGGTAGTAGCCAGGTTCCGGACTGCCGGGCAACGAGTGCAAAAGGCTCATGTCCGGAGCGGCAAAACGCTCCACGGCGACGGGAGGATGCACCACTGCCGCCTCTCGCCCCCACCAGCGCCGGACCCGCCGAGCCACGGTGGAGGAATTGGCGAGAATATGATCCACCCTTTGGGCGGAAGCGTAATCCCACAGCCGCAGGCGATGGAACAACGGACGCATGAGAAGCCGGGTCGCCGGACCGGCAGACTCGAGATAATCCTGATAAAAATCCCACAGATAACGCATTGGAGAATGGCAGTAGCAGATATGCGGGACGTCGGCGCGGACAATGACGCCCTTGGCGGGGCCTGACTCGCTGGATACCACGAGATCGTAACCGCGCAGATCGAGCTGCTCCAGCGCCAGCGGCATGAACGGCAGGTACTTCTGATAATGTCTGACGCTGCCCGGCAGCTTCTGAATGAACGTCGTACGGATCTCGTGCGCCAGCAAGGTGTCGGAAAGCGCCTCGGGACGCGCCACATGCGTATAAATGTCCGCTCGGGGAAAAATGCGGCACAGCGCTTCCAGCACCTTTTCACCGCCGCGCATTCCCACAAGCCAGAAATGAACCAGCGCAACGCGCAGCCCGGCGGGGTCCCTGTCCTGATGCATGGCTCTCTACCTCCGCGCGTAATTCGTTTCAATCCACCTGCGATAGTCACCGTTCTGGACGTGTTCCACCCAGGCCGCATTGGCAAGATACCAGCGCACGGTTTCACGCAATCCGTCTTCAAAACGCCATTTCGGCGTCCAACCGAGGTCCCTTTCCAGTTTCGAAGCGTCTATGGCGTATCGAAAATCATGCCCGGGACGATCCGTCACGAACGTGACAAGATCGGCATAAGGTCCCTGCACACTGGGCCGCAGTTCGTCGAGAATGCCGCAGACGGCCCTGACGACTTCAAGATTCGTCCGCTCGGAACGCCCGCCGATATTGTAGCAGCTTCCGGGAACAGCTCCCTTCAAAACGGCGGCAATGGCCTCGCAGTGGTCTTCCACATGCAGCCAGTCACGGATATTTTCCCCTGTCCCATACACGGGCAGCGGCCGGCGGGCAAGCGCATTCAGGATTACCAGAGGAATGAGTTTTTCCGGAAACTGACGCGGTCCGTAGTTGTTGGAACAATTGGTGATGAGCACGGGCAGGCCGTAGGTCTCGTGATAGGCCCGGACGAAATGGTCGCTTGCGGCCTTGGAGGCGGAATAGGGACTGTTCGGGGCATAGGCCGTCGTTTCGGAAAAGGCCGGATCCCCCGGTTTCAAGGCTCCATAGACCTCATCCGTGGATACGTGCAGAAAGCGAAAGGCATCCCGCCGTTCCGCATCCAGTTCGCGCCACCATTCCAGCACGGAACGCAGCAGCGTGCATGTGCCGAGGACATTGGTGCGCACAAACGCTTCCGGATCCCGAATGGAACGGTCCACATGACTTTCCGCCGCGAAATTGACTACGGCATCGGGCCGGTATTCCCGCAGCAAACGGGACACAAGTTCCGCGTCCCCGATATCGCCCCGCACGAAAACCGCATCCGGATCTCCCTGCAATGCCGCAAGATTTTCCGGGTTTCCGGAATAAGTCAGCTTGTCGAGATTGATGACGCGTTCCCCCGCCGCACGACGGGAAAGCACATAGCAGGATCCGATGAATCCCGCACCTCCCGTAACAAGAACCGTTCTGCTTGCTGTGGCCATGCCCCTCACTTCCATTCCTCGGCGACGCGCTCGGGAAGCGTCGCAAGATATTCACCGTATCCGGACTTCTTCAACGGTTCGGCAAGAGCCAGCAGGCGTTCAGTAGAGATGAAGCCTCTGCGCCAGGCGATTTCCTCGACGCAGGCCACCTTGAGTCCCTGCCGCGTCTCGATGGACTGCACGAAAGTTCCCGCAGCCATGAGTGAATCATGCGTCCCCGTATCCAGCCAGGCGATGCCGCGTCCCATAAGTTCCGCGTGCAGACTGTCGCGCTCCAGATACACTCTGTTCACATCGGTGATTTCCAGCTCGCCCCGCGCCGAAGGTTTCAGACTTCCGGCAATATCCAGCACCTCGGGATCATAGAAATACAGACCGGCTACGGCATAGCTGGACTTCGGCCGCTCGGGCTTCTCCTCCAAAGAGAGCACCTGCATGTTTCTGTCGAATTCCACTACGCCGTATCGTTCGGGATCGCTGACATGGTAGGCGAAGACCGAAGCGCCCGCCTCACGGTTCTTCGCCCGCAGCAACAATTCCTCAAGCCCGTTTCCAAAAAAGATATTGTCGCCGAGGATAAGACAGACATTGCACCCCCGAATGAAATCGGCCGCCAGCAAAAACGCCTGCGCGATACCTTCCGGCTTCGGCTGGATCACATATTCGAAGGAGCAGCCCCACTGGCTTCCGTCGCCGAACAGCTTCCGGAACTGCCACTCGTCATCCGGTGTGGTGACGATGGCGATCTCCCGAATGCCCGCCAGCATGAGCACGGACAGGGGATAATAGATCATGGGCTTGTTGTAGACCGGCAGAAGCTGCTTGCTGACGCTCAAAGTCAGAGGATGGAGACGGGTGCCCGCCCCTCCCGCCAGAATGATGCCTTTCCAGATTGCCATATGCCGTCCTGAGTCTGAAGGTGAATGTCCAAGAGTACCGTCAGCTTTCCGGCGGGTCAATCTCTGGAAGGAAGCCCCGGGCACCCGGACGGACGGTCTCTTCCCCTGCGCGCCGGTCAGCCGGTTCCCGCCGGAACGGCGGCAAGTCACGGGAGTGGACCTCCTTTCGACCGGATGCTAGAGCAAAAAAACGGCGTACTGAAACACAGACCGTTTCCCCCGCCACCGGTGCAGAGTCCAGGGCGGATTGTCGGACTCGATGGCCCGCAGCGAGGCTCCCCTCTGACGAACGGCACGGAAAAAAGGAGAATCCCATGGCCTTGTTTGTAATCCCTGACGGACCCGATCCTCTTTTGTCCGTTCACCTTGAAACGAATGAACGGATCATCGTCGCTTCGGGGACAACGGCAGCTCTGAGCGACGGGCTTCGTCTCCGTGTCCAAATGCCCGGCGGCGTCCTGCGCACGCTGACCAGGACGATGCTGCGCGGTGTCTTGCCCCCGCGCCAGCTGGTAGAGGCGGATCGGGCTCCGGGCGACGTTTTGCTGGCCCCGGCCTTTCCGGGTGAAATCAGAGTGCTGGAAATCGGCCAGAAGCAATACCGCCTTCCTTCGCACGCCTTTCTGGCCGCCTCTTCCGAAATACTTCTGAAAACGATCGGACGCGCACCCGCAAGGCCCGGCGGTTCTCCGATAGTGGAAACTTCGGGGGTTGGCAAACTCGCCCTCACGGGATTCGGATCCATACGAGAACTTCAGCTGGAGTCCGACCGTCCGGTACTGGTCAACGGCGGACAGCTTGTCGGCTGGGATTCCCGGATTGTCTGCGAACGGGCCGATTCCGCACGCGGTCTGCTGTTCGGCAAACGCAACGGCGGGCATGAACACCTGCTGCGTTTTCGGGGAAACGGTTCTCTGTATATCTGCTCGCGCAGACCTGACGCCATCCTGCACCGGCTGCTGCGCGGCCTCCCTCCAGGAATACGCAGCGCATGGGGCATCCGCGGCTGACTCCCCTGCACAGTTCATCAGACGCCCGGGACGGTTCTTCATCCGGTACTGACAGACTCATATATCCAGCCTTGCAAGAAACGCCGCGCCGAAGAGCCACAAAACAAGCAGCATGCCTGCGCCGATTCTGGAATTGTGCCAGTCCCCGTAGTCCTGTAAGCCCACGGGAATGCCGAGACGCTGCGAATGTTGTTTGACATGACTCAAAGACATCGCCACAGCATATATTCTTTTCATTAATCAGTATAGTTAGCATCACCTACGATAAAAGCCCATTCAGAGATTCATATATTCAATTCTGAATATCCACCCGCGTCATCAAGTCAAAATGTTGAAAACCGGCACTACGAATTGCGTCTACTATTGCCACAACCTTTCCTATTGCAACCTGCTGATCTGTACGAACCTGTACGCTTCTTTCGTCATTGAGCATTCGTAACTCGCCAAGTTCGATTTCCAATGACTCTATTGGAATCTCCATGCCGTTCAGATGAATTCTCCCCTCTGGAGTCATCGTCAGAATAATTGTCGTTTCGGATTGTTTTTCTGCCGAGGATGATGTCGGTAACTCCACAGTGATGGCCTCTTCAGGAGAAAAATGAAGAGTCAGGGCAAAAAACAGCAACAACAAAAACACCACATCTACCAGAGGTGTGATGCTCATGGCGTTACGTGTCCGGATACGACGTCTAATTTCCACAGGAGGTTCCAGCCTGATCTATACGATGGGCATCGGCAATTTCCTGAACAGACTGGACGATCTCCGAAAGACGGTCATCCAGGAAATGATACGCGACATGGGCAGGCAGGGCGACTAGCAGTCCGGCCGCCGTCGTGATCAGGGCTTCCCATATCCCTCCGGCGAGCACTGCGGGATCAACACGCGAACCATGCTCTCCTATTGCCTGAAATGTTCCGATCATTCCCGTCACCGTACCGGTGAGCCCCAGAATGGGCGCGATGGTAGTAATCAGCTCAAGCACACCGAGTCCTCTTTCCAGTTTTCGAACTTGTCTTGTTGCCGTAAGCGACAGTGTTGCATCATCGACTTTTCCTATTTGTTCGCAAATCGGTTTCAGGAACCAGGGGAGAGGAATGACGTCACCATGCCTGATTCTCCCAAGAATGCGAAGAGCTTCAGAATATTCCAACGCCTTGAACAGAATAATGGCGAGGGCAAGCACTGAACATAGCAGTATCGGCCACATGAGCGGACCGCCTTTGGCAAAAAAATCGGTGAACGAGGTAAAAAGATTCATGAGGCGTTCCTTAGTGTAAAGTGAATGGGGAGAAGGACAATGCAGGCAGTTGGCCGTCCGTTGTGCATTGCAGGGCGGAATTTCGCCTTGCGGACAGCTTCAAGGGCCGCTTCGTCGAATCCATTCCCTCCGCTTTTTTTTACGGATGCACGCAGGAGCTTTCCGTCCGCGCCAATATTCAATTCAATAACTACCTGGCCTTCAATTCCTCTGCGCTGCGCCAGTCGAGGATAGCGCGGTGTCGGGGGTTGAAGGAATTTTGGCCCGTCTAGGGCATCGAATGATGTCTTACGGGGTCCTGTTGTTTCCTGTATTTTTTGCAGCCGTTGCGGTTCCCCATCCAGAGATGTGGACGCCGGGAAAGACTTTTCCGTCTGAGCGGGCTGCCGTGGAGAAGATTCCGGAACTGCTGACTGGGGCAATACCTTCTTTTCCTTTTTTACTTTTGCCTGAGCCGTGCGTTTTTTGGAGGAATCCGGCGCATGCCTGGAAGTTGTCTGAACAGGTTCCTTTGTCTGAACAGCCTCCTGAGGCTGAGTGGTGGTTGTCTGCTGTTTTGCCGGTGCGGAAAAGATCGGAGCTACGGAAAGCCGCATTGAAATTGATGTCGCCTGAGGAACGGAACAACTTGCCATGATAGGAGGCTGACAAAGAAAAAGCCCTCCATGTGCCAAAAGCGAGATGAGCAGCATAAAAGCGAACCAGCGACCACCGGAAAAATTCATTCCTGTGCACTCCTGACGCTGAACACGGCCCACACAAGAGTCATGCAGGCTCCTCCCAAAAGGAGAAAACAGGAGAAAAGACGTACGGGTTGTCCAATGGCGGCAGCCTGCATGATCTGAGCGGCATGAGGGAGGGGAAGAAATTCCAGAATTTGCTGAATCCAGACCGGAAGTCGGTTCAGCGGAAAAAATGTCCCGCCAAGAAATGCCATGGGAGTAATGACGAAATTGGACAGCATCGCCTGGTCAGCATGTGATTTTACATGCATGGCAAGAGCGACGGCAAGGCTCGAAAAAAAACATGCATTCAGCAACAGCGCCAACCAGAGTCCCGGAGCGTCATAGGCAATCCGAATATCGCCAAGTATCCCGATTCCCATAACGACAAGACAGGCCAAAACGGAACGGCTCATTCCTGCCAGGACTTCCCCCGTGACGTATGCTACTGCATGAAGGGGAGCCGTCTGAAATTCATCAAAGGTATGCCAGTAAAAACGACTGATATTTATGTCGCTGGCAATTGCCCAGCTTTGCGTCATGCTGCTCATGGCAATCAGGCCGGGCAGGAGAAAGTCCGCATAGGGACGGCTGCCAATAACAGCATCTCCCATCGCATAGTGGAAGGCAACCAGATAAAGAAGCGGAGAAACGAGCCAGGACGCGAGCTGTTTGTGCAGTCTCCGCCTAAGAATAAGCATTTCACGCAGATATACGGCGGTTACTCCTTGAAAAGGATTCATTGCATGCCTCCAGAGACTTTACGTCCCGTAATCTTCAGAAATGCATCCTCCAGACTGACCCTTCTCACCATGCTGGCCCCCTGCTCTCGCAACGATGCGTCTGCGGCCTCACTACGCTCCTCGAAATAACGAGTCGTCAGAACCCCCTCATGCTGCACGTCGAGCGCCCACTGACCGATTTGATCCATAAGAGCGCGTGGCGTTCCTTCGGCAACGATACACCCCTGGTCGATAAAGATGACTTTGTCGGCAAGAAATTCCGCTTCTTCAATATAGTGCGTCGTCAACAGTATGGTCGTGCCTTCCTGCTGGATTCGCTTGATTAATCCCCATATTTTCCGACGGATAAACGGATCGAGTCCTACGGTAGGCTCATCAAGAAAAAGAATCTGGGGACGATGAAGAAGAGCACGGGCCAACATGATGCGCCTTTTTTCTCCGCCAGAAAGCGTTTTCGTCAGGGCATCAACTTTATGTTCCATTTCAACGATGCCAAGAAGACGGCAGCTTTCTCTCTTCCTTGAGGCCGCATCCATGCCGAAAAGGCGTCCGTGAATGTCCAAACTTTCCCGAACCGAAAGTTCTGCGTCCAGATTGAGATGCTGACTCACTACGCCGCACAACGCCTTCGCTTCCAGAGGCTGCCTTGTGAAATCGCGTCCAGCAAGTCTGATAGAGCCACCGTCGGCCCGGGCCTGACCGGACAGAATGCGTACGGTCGTTGTTTTACCCGCCCCATTCGGGCCGAGACAGGCTACAAGTTCACGGGCTTGCGCATGAAGGTTTATACCTGATAATATTATCTTTTTTCCAAAGGACTTGGTGATATTTTCGGTCTGGATCATTGGCGGAGAAACCTGCCCTTGAAGGTAGAAAGAAAAGTTATCGCGGCACTCATATAAAAAATGTAGCACTTTTTTAATTAGTGTGCTACCAAGTGACGTAGCATTTTTTCATAAAAAATAACACAAATAAAAAAAGACAAATTAATGCAGATACATTCAGTATCCAGCCATATTGCTCAACGCAAGCGGCAGGGCCTTCTCTTGGGAGTTCTTGCCCTTCTGCTGGCGTGCATGCTTTTACTGGGAACAAGTCTGGGAAGCGGTACGTTCCGCCTGCCTTTGGGACTTTCAGATCACGAACTTGCCCTCTTTCTCCGCCTGCGGCTTCCACGAGTCCTGATGGGGGCTCTGGTTGGCGCTGGACTGGCCATGAGTGGTGCGTTGTCGCAGGCGGTTCTGCGGAACCCTCTGGCTTCTCCCTTTACTCTTGGCATTTCTTCAGGAGCGGCCTTCGGGGCGGCCCTAGCCATCATGTTCGGCACGGCCTCACAGTGGCTTATGGCAGGCAATGCCTTTGTCTTTGCCGCATTGACGGCTCTTGGTGCTCTGGGGCTGGCTCAACTGCGTGACAATCGCCCTGAAACGCTCATTCTTGGCGGGGTCGCCATTATGTTCCTGTTTTCTGCCGCGACTTCGCTTCTGCAATATATCGCGACTGAACATCAACTGCAGGCGATCGTGTTTTGGGGATTCGGCAATCTGGGACGAGCAGGCTGGCCGGAACTGACTCTTGCCGCAGCCATGATTCTTGTCCCTGTTCCCTTTGCCATGAAACTGTCCTGGGATTTTAATGCATTGCTTGCCGGCGAAGAAACAGCTGCATCACTGGGCGTCAATGTCCGTCGTCTTCGCATCGGAGGGATCATTGCCTCTTCGCTGATGGCGGCAGGCGCGATATGCTTTACCGGCGTTATCGGTTTCATCGGGCTGGTGGCTCCGCATATCGCCCGTCTCGTACTGGGCGCGGAACACCGATTTCTGCTTCCGGGAGCAGCTCTTTTCGGAGCTGTTCTTGTTCTGCTTTCCGATATCGTTGCCAGAAACATCTGCCCGCCTCAAATTCTTCCCATCGGCATTCTGACTTCCTTCTTGGGCGTTCCGTTCTTCTTCTGGCTGCTGCTGCGCAATACCCGGAGGCAGGCGTAAACATGCTTGAACTTCATCAGGTGTCTTTTGCCTATCCTTCCGGGCAAACAATTCTCAAAAAGATTTCCTTTCCCTTCCGCAAGGGTGAAGTTTGCGCTGTTCTCGGACCCAACGGAACCGGAAAAACAACGCTTCTCAAGTTGCTGCTGGGGTTTCTGCGACCTTCTTTCGGAGAAATAATTCTGTCAGGAACTCCAATGGCACGGATGTCTGCCCGAAAACGGGCACGACAACTCGCCTATATCCCTCAGGATGTCTCCCTGCGGTTCCCACTCAGCGTATTTGAGTTCGTACTGCTCGGACGCAAACCCTGGTTTGCATGGGGACCATCGCCTTCCGATGTGAACATGGTAGGGAACGCTCTCTCCCTGCTGGATATGGATAAGCTGGCAGGTCGTCCTTTATCCGATCTTTCCGGCGGCCAACGCCAAAAAGCAGCCCTGGCTCGTGCCCTTGTCCAGGGAACAGACTGGTTGCTTCTTGACGAACCCACCAGCAGCCTTGATCTCCGCCATCAGGTGGAAGTCCTCTCGACCATACGCCATATCGCCGTGGAACACGGCAAGGGTGTCATCCTTTCCATGCATGACATCAACCTCGCTGCTCGCTACGCCGATACGGTTCTTCTCATGAAAAATGGGGAAATCGTGGCCTCCGGCACTCCTGCCGACGTTCTGACCGGTGACAGCATCGCCTCGGTTTACGGCATTTCCATGCGCACGTTTCATGCCGCGGACAACCCACAGGTTTCCCTGTGGTTTCCCGATACGACAGAGGATGGGGCGGAAAAGCCGTCCGGATGGAATGTCTTTCACAACGAGGAAGAAGGAAAATGAAAACAGCAAGATGGCTTTGGCTGGCTGTGATTTTCGGAGGAGCCTGTCTGCTGCCCTCCGGGGCGCTGGCCGGAGAAGAAGTAAAAGCGACCATGAAACCGGTTGTGGTCACGGCAACCAAAACAGAACACAGCCTTGGGGAAACAACAGCGGACGTCTCCGTGGTGACGCGCGAGCAGATTGAAAAAATGCCGGCAAATAACGTGCTGGACGTCATGCGCACCATGCCCGGAGTCACCGTCGATTCAGCCCGGTCTTTTTATGGTACAAGTACCAATAACAAGGTCATCATTCGAGGGATGGGAGGCGATGACGTCAACGGGCGTGTTCTGGTACTCATGGACGGACTTCCCGTCATGACGGCAGGAAATAATATTTTCAACTGGGACACGATCAGTCTGGATACCGTAGAACGAATTGAGGTGGTGCGTGGCCCCGCTTCGGCTTTGTACGGTTCTTCAGCCATGGGCGGCGTCATCAATATCATTACAAGAAAACCAACGGAAAACGGGTTCAAGACAACGCTTGGCACCAAGTATGGACGCTACAATACATGGCAAAATAAACTTTATCATACTGGTTCCATTGATAAATTCAGTTATTCCATTACAGGAAGCATGCTGAAGTCCCGGGGCTTCAATGTCCTTCCTGAACAAAGTCCAAAATCTGGTTCCAACAAAAATGAATATAACGGCGGTCGAGAAAAAATGGAGAATTATAACGGTGCCATTGCATTGAATTATCGATTCGATGAAACGGCCGACCTGTCCGTGCGTGGAGAAATATCATCATTTAAAAATACGGGAAGATGGCGCTATATTGACGACTTCAACCTGTACAGCAACAAGCATCAGGGCGTAAGCGCCCGATTGCATAAAAATTTTGGCGTCGTGGACAGCAGTTTTTCCGTACGAAGCGATTTTACAAAATCCAGCTATGACAATGCCAGCAAGACAGTCAGAACTTCAGAAGCTCCTTCCGAAATGACGACAGTCGCGTGGGATCAAAGCAATACTTTTGCGGTTGGGGATATGCATCTATTCACTGTCGGCGTTGCGGGGTCATGGGGGAAATTTGACTCGGAGTCCAATTACTTCACATCAACTCGCTATACACAAAAAGGGGGGAAGGAACTGAATTTGAGCGGCTATGTTCAGGATGAAATCTCTCTCCTGGATGGGAAACTGACTGTCGTTCCCGGAATCCGTTATGACTACTGGAGAAGCAAAGGCTATCAGCAGGATACCAATGACAAGGTCAACCCGGATAAACAGAATTTTGCTTCCGTCAGTAATGTGCGCTTCTCTCCCAAGCTCGGCGTCCGCATAGCCCCATGGAACAACCTCGTGGTATTTCGCTCCAACTACGGCGAAGCATTCCGTGCTCCAACGCTGAATGATCTCTTCGGCGGTTCAATCATTGGTTCCAGCCGATACAAGAGCAATCCCAATCTGAAACCGGAGCTTTCCAAGACGTGGGATATCGGCGTGGACATCAATCCTACAGACAAGCTGACTTTGAATGTAACCGGTTATAAGACATGGGCTGAGGATTATATTGCAAATGTTTCAAAAGGAACGGAAGATGGTTATAATATAAAACTTAAGGAAAATATTGATAAAGTAACAATTACTGGCATTGAACTGAATATCAACTACCAATTTAATGAATATCTGAAAATATTCGCTGAAGGAACTGCATTGAGACCAGAAATCCGTTCTGGAGCTAATCAAGGAAACCATTTGCATAATGTGCCAACACGTAAGGCAAGCCTTGGATTTACATTTTCGCATCCTGAATGGTTTACATTACAGGTCAGCGCTACATGGTTAGGACGTATTTGGCAGGATCAAACAGATAACAGCAGTCTTGCTGAAGGGAATTTTTGGCTTGGAGAATTTAAATTGTCCAAGCGTTTTGATTATGAAAAATACTGGCTGGAACCTTTTATCGAAATGCAGGGCATCACCACAAAGGCTGAAATCCGTTATACAAATGGTTCACGCGTACCTATCAACATGATTTTTGTCGGTCTGGATGCCGGGTTCTAGCAAATTGTAATGGAAGAAATTCCATTACATGACAAGGGAGGGGTGCGGACCTTGCCGCCCCCTTCCCCTTTTTCAGGAGTTGTCTATGTCCGTTGTATGTATTGTATGGTCAAGTCATGCAGGTTCGCTTGCAGCAGCAGCCTCTCTCCCTGGAATGCCACCGGTACGTGTTCTGTCTTCCCGTATGCTGGAAGTTCCAGAAGATGCAGATCGCTGTCGTGAAATCATGCATTCGGCTTCATCCCTCTTCATATTTCGGACAACAGACTCTTTATGGGATCAACTGGACGACGACATTCGACATATGGGAAAAACAATCCCCGTCGTCTGCGTCAGTTACGATCCTGCGGCATGGGCCTTATCTTCCGTATCTGCTGAAACGGCGCAGACGGCTTATCGCTATCTGACTTACGGAGGTACAGAAAATATTTGCAATCTGTTCCGGTTCCTGCATGCCCTGCCGGATATCCCTTCTGACATCCCGGAACCTCTTCCTGCTCCGTGGGAAGGACTTTGGCATCCTGACGCCTCTGTTCGCTCCTTTGATACGCCTGAAGCCTACCAAATGTGGTATACGGGACATGCACGCAGGCATGGCATTGAGTTAAAACCTGAGCGGACAGTAGGGTTGCTTTTCGGTCGACATTACTGGGTCAATGCCATGCCCGATGTGGAAACGGCTCTTGTGCGAGCCCTCGAATCCAAAGGACTCGCAGTAATTCCCGCCTTTACCAATACATTACGGGACAAGTCGACAGGCAACAAAGGAGCAGCTCTCTGGACACAGGAGGCTTTTCTTGACGGTTCAAAAAGCCGCATAGGTGTCCTTGTCAAATTTTTGCCATACTTTACAAATAATCATGAAAAGATGACGACCTTTGTCGGAGATGACTCTCCGGCATGGGAAAGCGTGCATGCCTTTCGCGCACTTGGCGTGCCGGTATTCCAGCCTGTTTTCGCTTCTTCCCGTACCCTTGAAGAATGGGAAGCCGATCCGCAAGGCTTAAGCAGCGAAGTGTCATGGGCCGTGGCCATGCCTGAATTCGAAGGAACCATCGAACCCTTTTTTCTCGGAGGTGGTACCCTTTTTCAGACTGGCGTGGATGGAATGGAAATCGAACGCCGAACACCCCATGCCGAACGGGTGGAACGTTTCGCCTCCCGTATTGCCCGCTGGCTTCGTCTCAGAAACAAGCCTGCAGCCGAACGTCGAGTGGTATTTCTTTTGAACAGTGATCCATGCGCCTCCGTGGAAGCCTCAATAGGCGGGGCGGCAAAACTGGATTCTCTTGAGTCGGTAAGTCGCATTCTTAAGATCATGAAACAGGCCGGATATTCAGTAGAGGTTCCTGATTCCGGCACGGCTCTTATCAACACCATGCTGGAACGCAAGGCTATTTCCGAATTCCGCTGGACGACGGTACAGGAAATAGAGGGAAAAGGCGGTGTGCTTGCCCACATAGATCTCAGTACATATCAAACATGGTTTGACTCCTATCCTGAAGCTATACGTAAACAGATTACGAAGGTATGGGGTAATCCTCCCGGAGAATCAGTAAATGGGGTTCCCGCTGCAATGGTGCTGGATGGAAATATTCTCGTCACCGGCATCCAATGGGGAAATGCTGTTGTCTGCATTCAGCCAAAGCGAGGTTGCGCAGGTTCCCGCTGTGACGGACAGGTCTGCAAAATTCTGCATGATCCCTCGGTACCGCCCCCGCACCAATATCTTGCGACCTATCGCTGGCTTCAGGACGGTTTCGGCGCAGATGTGCTCATCCATGTGGGTACCCACGGCAATCTTGAATTCCTTCCAGGGAAAAGTGTAGGCCTTTCCGAGTCCTGTCTGCCAGATCTTGCTCTACACGAGATCCCGCACGTCTACATCTATAATTCGGACAACCCGCCGGAAGGGGTCATCGCCAAACGGCGAGGTTATGCAGAGTTAGTTGATCACATGCAAACCGTCATGGTGCAAGGAGGTCTCTATGATACGCTGGAGGAACTTGATCGCTTGCTGGGAGAATGGGAACAGGCCCGGAACGGAAACCCTGCCCGGGCACATCAGTTGGAACACCTGATCAGGGAAGGTATCGTCGCGGCTAAACTGGAATCACAGGTATCGCCCGATACGGCTCCTGATTTTGCTGTGCTGGCTTCCCGTGTACATACGGCCCTCGGTCTTCTCCGCAATACATATATGGAAGACGGCATGCATATTTTTGGAGAAACACCGCAGGATGGACGCCGCGCACAGTTCATAGCGTCAATTGTCCGCTATGATGCAGGACAAACCGACTCTCTCCGCAAGAGACTGTGTGCTGCTCAGGGGCTTAAACTTGACAGGATACTTGCCGAACCAGAAGGCGTTGATGCGTATTCTCGTCAGAGTCATGCAAGTCTTTTGGAAAAAGTAGAAAAACAGCTTGTTGCCATATGTGAAATGCTTGTTGAAGGAACACGGCCCGAAGAGCTTCCAGAACAGGCTTGTTCTCTCTTGGGAGACAGTTGCGTCGTACCGGACGCATTGCAGGGACTTGTCTCCATCGGACACAGGATTCTCAATATCATTACGCGCATAGAAGCTACGGATGAAATGGGAGCTTTGCTCGAAGCCATTTCCGGACATTATGTCTTGCCCGGTCCTTCTGGTATCATAACTCGTGGCAGAGAAGATATTCTCCCCACGGGGCGTAACTTCTACACTCTTGACCCCAGGCGCTTGCCCACACGAGCCGCATGGCGGGTGGGACAAAATCTCGCCCGTGCAGTTATCGCCAGGCATATGGAAGAAGAAGGACGCTATCCCGAAAATATAGCCATGTTCTGGATGTGCAATGACATGATGTGGGCTGACGGCGAAGGGATGGGGCAGCTTTTCTATCTGTTGGGCGTTGTTCCCCGCTGGCTCGGCAACGGTATGGTTGAAGGATTCGACATCATTCCTCTGGAAGAATTGCAACGTCCACGCATTGACGTGACCGTGCGTGTGTCTGGTTTGTTGAGGGACAGTTTCCCGATGGCCATGAATATGCTGGATGAGGCGATTCAGGCTGTCGCCGCTCTGGATGAAGCCCCTGAAGACAACTTTGTGCGCAAGCATACGCTTGCCCGACTGGCCGAAATTGAACCCGAAGCTCCAGATGCATGGCGTTCAGCAACCTTCAGAATTTTTTCTTCCGAACCCGGGACCTATCAGGCCGGAGTCAATCTGGCCGTTTATGCTTCCGCGTGGCAGACGGAAGCAGATCTTGCGGACATATTCATTCATTGGAATGGCTATGCCTACGGAAAAGATGCGTTCGGAGTAAAGCGTCCGAAAGCTCTGGAAGCCAGTCTTTCTACCGTAGACGTAACTTATAACAAGGTAGTCAGCGACGAACACGATCTGTTTAATTGTTGCGGGTACTACGGAACACATGGGGGAATGACGGCCGCAGCGTCTCATTTCCGGGGAGAACAAGTTAAGACTTATTATGGTGATACGCGCGAACCAGAGCAGGTGCAGGTCCGTGACCTTGCTGATGAGGTACGGCGTGTCGTCCGTGCGCGCCTGCTCAACCCCAAATGGATAGAAGGCATGAAACGACATGGCTACAAGGGGGCAGGAGATATTTCCAAACGTGCAGGGCGCGTATACGGTTGGGAAGCCACCACTCAGGCCGTTGATGACTGGATTTTCGATGATATTGCCAGAACTTTTGTGTTAGATCCTGAAAACCGTGCTTTTTTTGACAAGAACAATCCCTGGGCACTGGAAGAAATTGCTCGTCGCTTGCTTGAAGCGGAAGCCCGTAATCTATGGCAGGCCGACCCTGATGTCCTTTCGGAATTGCGTGAAGCCTATATGGATATAGAAGGAATCCTCGAAGAGCATACGGAATCTTTCGGTGGGGAATTTCAGGGCGGGGCCATTGATATCGTCACGCCCAACGACGTTTCGGAATGGAAAAAGGCGCTGGAAGCCATGCGTGGGCATGATAAATAAAAGGAGAACTGATGGCTATTCTTGATCGTCAGCATTATCCCTTTTCCGCCATTGTCGGACAAGAGGAGCTGAAACAGGCCTTATTGCTGAATCTGGTTTATCCCGGTATCGGCGGAGTGCTTATCCGTGGAGAAAAGGGAACCGCCAAGTCAACTGCCGTGCGTGCTTTGAAAGGAATTCTCCCTGAAATAGAAGTCGTAAAGGGGTGCCCATGCGGTTGTGATCCACACACTGATGCTCTGTGCCCTTGGTGTCAGGACCAGCTTAAGCCTCTGGAATCAGTTTCCCGCCAAGTAAGAGTAGTTGATCTGCCGGTTGGTTCCACAGAGGACCGTGTCGTTGGGTCACTGGACATGGAAACGGCCCTCCGTGAGGGCAGACGCCGCTTTGAACCAGGAATTCTTGCAGATGCCAACAGGGGAATACTCTATGTGGATGAAATCAATCTGCTGGACGACCATCTTGTGGATGTGCTCCTTGATGCCGCCGCCATGGGCGTGAATACGGTCGAACGTGAAGGGATTTCATGGTCCCACCCGTCCCGGTTCGTACTTGTCGGTACAATGAATCCCGAAGAAGGCGAACTTCGTCCCCAGCTCCTTGACCGGTTCGGCCTGTGCGTCGAAGTCAGAGGAATGACCGAACCGGAACGGCGGCTCCAGGTCATGACTCGCCGGGCTGCGTTTGAGGAAGATCCGACGGGATTCTGTGCCGCATGGAAGGAACGGGAAAT
This sequence comes from Pseudomonadota bacterium, assembly GCA_023403845.1. Lineage (GTDB taxonomy): Bacteria > Desulfobacterota > Desulfovibrionia > Desulfovibrionales > Desulfovibrionaceae > Bilophila. The sequence continues at coordinate 3,967 of JAEYDL010000023.1, read as the reverse complement.
GAAGTTGGCGCAACAGATCGTTGTTGCAAGGCAGCAGCTTCGGAATGTCGCCGTTTCGGAAAATGTCATGCGGACAATTGTAGAACTTGCCATTGAAACGGAAGTGGATGGTCACAGGGCGGATATCGTCATGCTGAAAACCGTTAAGGCCATGGCCGCGCTACGCGGGGACAGCGAGGCGCATAGGGAGGATGTCATGCAGGCGGCCCGGCTGGTCCTCCCCCACAGAATGAGAAGAACCCCATTTCAAAATGTCGGCTCTGCAAAGGCGGTGCAATGATGTCCGCAAAGTGGAGAGTGTTTCCCTTTACCGCTCTCGTAGGGCAGGAAAAGGCAAAACGTGCTCTGCTTGCCAATGCTGTCTCCCCGGATATCGGAGGCGTATTGCTTCGAGGCGAAAAAGGGACCGCCAAATCTACAGCAGTGCGTGGGCTGGCGGCACTTCTGCCGCCAGTCCGTACCGTTGCAGGCTGCCAATGGCACTGTGATCCTCTCGCCCCAGAAAGACTTCTTTGCTCAGCATGTGCGGAAAAAAAACGGTTTGGAGCGTTGCCGTCAGTATCCTTTATTCCCAGGCTGGTTGATGTCCCCCTGTCTGTCAGCGAAGATCGGCTGGTCGGGAGTCTTGATATGGAAGCCGCCTTCAAGGAAGGAAAACGTTCCTTCCTTCCCGGATTGCTGGCGGAGGCACATCGCGGCATCCTCTATGTCGACGAGATCAACCTGCTTCCAGATCATGTGACGGATAGCATTCTCGAAGCCTGTTCCGAAGGTCTTAATCGAGTTCAGCGCGAAGGGATATCTGCCGAACACCCCTCCCGCTTCATTCTTGTCGGGACGATGAACCCGGAAGAAGGAGAGCTTCGTCCCCAGCTTCTGGATCGGTTTGGACTCGCCGTTTCGATAGCCGCTCCACACGATGTGGAAGAGCGTCTGAAAATTCTGCGGCTCCGGGAGGATTTTGATGCAGATCCCCACTTGTTCCGACTTCAGTACACGGAACAGGAGCAGGCTCTCGGCAACCGTATTCGTGAGGCACAACGGCTGGTCAGCCAAGTTCGTATTTCACGTACCTTAATGAAACGAATAGCGGAACTGGCGGCAGAAGCACATTGCGCCGGGCACCGCGGAGAACTTGCCCTGGAAAAAACTGCCCGTGCTTTTGCGGCATTATCAGGAAGACAAGATGTACGGGAGGAAGATGTTTGGGAAGCTGCGGAGCTGGCACTCGCACATCGACGCAGAATGGCCACACCTCCGCAAGAGTACGAAGAACAGGAAAGCTCTCCCTCTTGCCAAGACGCTGAAAAAGAAAAAAACAAGGATGAAAGGGAAACGCCAGACAGGCATTCCCAGTCTCACGATATATCCCAGTCTGATCACAGTCCCCAGTCGCCTCCTGAAGAAAAGCCTTCTGGAACTGCCGGGCCTGGGAATACAGAACAGCTCTTTGCCGTAGGTACTCCCTTTGCGATCAAACCGATTCGCCTGAAAAAAGACCGGATACGCCGCAAAGGATCGGGCAGACGCTCCCGCACCGCCACGCTGCAAAAGGTCGGTCGAGCCACAGGAAGCCTCCCTCTGTCTGATCATGAGATAAAACATGCTGATATCGCTTGGGATGCAACCCTTCGTGCCACAGCCTCTCACTACCGTATACCACCAGATGGCTGGACTCCTCCTGTTATTAACCGCGATGACATTCGAACTCGACGTCGTGAAAAAAAGATGGGAAACCTCATCGTCTTTGCCGTAGATGCGTCAGGTTCAATGGGAGCGGCCAGGCGTATGGAAGAAGCCAAGGGAGCAGTACTTTCTCTCCTCATGGACGCATATCAAAAACGAGATAAGGTAGCCTTTCTTGCATTTCGTGGCCAACAATCTGAAATTCTTTTGCACCCCACGGGAAGCGTAGAACAGGCATTCAAAAAGCTTGAAGAACTTCCTACAGGTGGTCGTACCCCCCTCGCCTCAGGACTCGAAAAAAGCTATCAAATTATTGATAACCAGCTTCGAAAAAATCCTGATACTCGCCCCATTCTTCTTGTCATCTCAGATGGGAAAGCAAACGCTGCGCCTGGAGGCGTGAAACCCATGGCAGCCGCTCTAGAAGCAGCCAGATGTATCGCCAGAGATGGCCGGATTCATTCCTTGGTCATAGATGTGGAACGACAAGGCCTGGTACAGTTTGCCATGGCAAGAAGTCTGGCGGAAGCACTAGAGGCCGATTATATGCACCTTGAAGAACTCAAGGCCGACACTCTTGTCCGTACCCTCAAGGATATACTGTGAATTCCATATCAAAACAGCTGGCCAGCATCATCTTGATGCTCTGCTTCCCGTTTTATGCGCATGCATCGGAAAAAATAGTTACCGACTCTTTTGGCGGAAACAGAGTGCTTTCTGTCCCTATTCGGAAAATCGTATCTCTCTCGGCCTCCGGTGTTGAATGTCTCCGAATAATGGGAAGATTGGACACACTCGTCGGCATCACGGAACATATTGAAACCCGAAGCAAACAGCTCCCTGAAATTAAAGGGATTCCCAGTGTGGGACGCGGTTTTATGCCGAATCTTGAGGCAATTGCGGAACTCCGCCCTGATTTGGTCCTTGCCTGGAAGACCAATCCTGGCCCGGAACTGGAACGACAGTTGGGACCTTTCGGCATCACTGTACTGCGACTCGATCTTACGGAACCCAAACGGTTGCCTGAAGAAATGCGTGCCCTTGCTTCCCTGTTGGGGGCCGAGGCCCAATCGCGCACAGAAGCCTACTTGAACTGGCTTGCATACTGGACTGATCGAATCCAAAAAAGTATCGCAGATTATCCTCGACCAACTGTACTGGCGGAACATTTTACGTCGTTCAAAATAGCAGGACCGGGTTCAGGCCTTTATGACCTGACGCAAATGGCGGGAGGAAATAACCTCGCTGCGGATATCGGTGTACGGGCCATGCAGGTAGATTCTGAATGGATCATTGAAAGGAATCCGCAATTTTTTATAAAATGTATCCTGTTAGAAAAACAAGATATCCAAAAAGACATGCAAGCTACTAACCGCTGTTTACTCACTGTATCACATCGAAACACTTGGAATCTCCTTGATGCCGTAAGAAACAACCGTATTTATATTATAGATTCTGATGTCGCAAGTGGGCCTCAATATATTATAGGCCTTATAAAAATTGCATCATATTTTTATCCTTTTGCCTCCATACCTGCAGAAGAAAAAATCTATGAAGATATAAATAATAAAATTTGGTTGAAAGAAAATTTTTCTTTCAAAAAATAATGAGCTAAGTATGTAATTGAATACAATATCAGTTTCTCCAAAATTATTTCTGATAACCTAAAAGAATTTTTCCAAGGCTTATCGTAACAATATGACATTTTGATACGGCCTCTACATGCGCTCTCCAGCTGCTCAGGTACCTAGCACTTATATTGGAGGATGAAGTCAGTTCGAGACGATATCAGCCCGTGGAAGTCGCCTTCCCGTCACCATCCCCCATCGTCTTCTATCACGGCAAGGAAAAGCTGAAGGAATTTTTGAAAAAGTTGATCCCTTCCTGGTTATAAATCTTAATTAATGATATTAATATATTATCAATGTTAATAACAGCAATAGCAAAGATAAACACATTGGAAAACGCCAGAAGCCTCATTAACCAGCCTTTCTCGAAAATACAGTAAACGAATTCCCCGTTCCTTTTGGGAACGGAGAATTCTTATTTGAACAGAAGAGAGCAACTCCTCACTGAACTACACGTTCCATCACAGAAAAAGTGGGGACCAAATGGGGACAGAGTATTTCCCCAAATCATGACCTCCCCTTCAAAGGGCGGTTTGATTTGGCCCTATAAGGGCCCGGTACTTGTCTGCCCGCTTAAGCAGGCATGTCCTGACTTCTGCCATTGTTCCTGGCTACCCATAAATGGGTTTTTATGCTCTATCAGGCTATGTTGA
>JAEYDL010000011.1 GCA_023403845.1 Pseudomonadota bacterium | reverse complement strand
TGACGCGGCAGAAGCGGAAATGCAGGCTGGCCAGACAGATGTCCATGACCATGTTGACGATGCAGGTCAGGGCGATGGCCTCGTGCACCGGCAGGAGCATGGCCAGGAAGGGAAAGGCCACCATGGCCCCGCCGATGCCGCTCACGCCGGAGACGAAACCGCCCAGGATCCAGGCGAAGAAAACAAAAAGGTCCGTAGCTTCGGGCATAACCTTCCCTCCTGTGGACGCTGCCCCGCCGCCGGTCTTCCCGGGGCTGCGGCGTCCCGTATGATCTGGATTGCTGCTCCTGCATAGGGGCCCCATGCCGTTTTGGCAAGGGGGCCGGGAGCCCGATAAAAAAAGCCGCCCCGGGGGGCAGGGCGGCTTCCATGAAAGGCGGTCCGGCGAACGGACAGCCAGTGTCCGGCTCCCCTTGCGGGGAGCCGCCGGAGGTTACTTCTTGAAGAAGACCGCGATGTCCTTGCGGCCCAGCACGTTCTCACGGACCTTTTCTTCAGGCAGGGAGATCCAGTGCTTCTTGTTGGAGAAGTAGAAGATGAAGCCCAGCACGACCCACACGGCCAGGCAAATGAAGGGGGCGGTACCGATGCGGGCGGGGGAACCGGGCACCAGCAGGAGCAGGATGCACATGACGGCGGTGATGGTACCCACGGCGCAGCAGAACAGCTTGAGGCCCTTCTTGTCCACGTCTTCGCTGCCCATGATCACGCGGCGGGCGGCCAGGCAGGTGAACAGGTAGCCGATACCGGTACCCACGGAGCTCATGTCCACGGTCCAGGCCACGGCGGAGCGGCCGGCGAAGGGAGTCAGCAGCACGACGATGATGGTGAACAGGATGGCCTTGTAGGGGGTGCGGTACTTGGGATGGATCTCACCGAACCAGGCGGGCAGGATGCCGCTGCGGGACATGCTGAGCAGCAGGCGGCTGGTGGCGATGAAGAAGCCGTTGGTACCGGTGCACACGGCGCCGAACACGGCCACGGCCAGCACGATGGAGCCGAACTTGCCGAAGGCCATGGTGGCCACTTCACCGGTGCCCCAGGCGGCGCCGCCGGTGGCGCGCTGGGCGTCGAGCTTGGCCAGCAGTTCAGGATACGGCACGGCCATGCCCACGGAGAGCATCACCATGGCGTACAGGAGCACGCCGCAGAAGATGGCGACGACCATGATGTTGCGGGCACGGGAAGGATCGAAGGCGAATTCTTCAGCAGCCTGGGGCACGGTATCGAAGCCCACGAACAGGAAGGGAGAGATGGCGAAGACCAGCAGCACGCAGGCGATCATGCTGCGCTTGTCGGAGAAGGCGGGGCTCAGGTTGGCCACGCTGGCGGTATCCAGGGTCAGCACGCCGCCGAACAGGGCCAGGGTGCCGAAGGTCAGCATGAAGGTCAGGATCAGCTGCAGGGCGCCGGCAAAGCCGATACCGCGATAGTTGATGTAACCGAAGAAGAGGGTACCGGCCGTCATCAATATGACTTCACCGGAATACACGGTCCATCCGGCGATGGAATAGAGCTCTCCGAACTCGAACACACCGGGGAAGAGGAAGCGGAAAATGACCGAAAGGGCTGCGATGTCGATAGCAACAACGGCAAGATAGGCGATCACCAGCGCCCAGCCGCAAACAAAAGCGGCGCGGGGGCCAAAACCGATATACGCATAAGCAAAAGCACCGCCGGCAACAGGGGCGTATTTGACCATGTAGCTGAGGCATACAGCAACGAAGCTGATCAGGCAGGCACCTACAAAGAAACCAAGCAGGGTACCCACAGGACCGGCCTGGGGCAGGAACATATCACCGGGCAGCACAAAGCAACCCCAACCGACAATGGAGCCCAAAGCCAGTGCGCACACCTGCAACGGCGAGAGGGACTTTTCCAACTTGACCTGTTCCGACATACCATTTTCTCCGTTATGAATTTGATACCGCTGCGGATTGCTTGTTATGGCTGCCATACATGCACATGAAGCCTGGTCGTTGCACCCTTTGGCGAACTTCCGGGCGAAAACTATAGTCCCTCCCTGCTCAGCAACAAGCGTGCCATATGTGAAAAACTTCGCTATGTCGGACAATACCCCGTTTTTTCACGAAAAAAGGAATAATAATCATTATTTTAGTTTAAAAAATAGTAAGAAAAATAAAAAATTTTGATTTTTATATTAAAATTTATATTACATTATGTAAAAAAAGGGATGTTTGTGATTATTTGTCTAACCTTCCCTTTCTCAAAGGCCTCCAGCCGCCCCTCTCTCCAGTAGCTTGATTTATCAGCCTTATGCAGCTCAGCCTGTCAGGGGGCCCACCGCAAGGCCATCCATCACGCACCATGGTTCCCCTGTTCCAGGCCACTCTGCCCGCCGCCGACGACCAAACAAACGCTATTCGATCAATATGATTGCATATTCCATAAATACCCCTGATGCGGCATGGAAATTGCTGACCACAGACAAGCTTGTGACACTCGGCACAGCTTTGTGATCCCCATCACCGGCCTGCACATGCGGACTGGCGAACGTCCTTATCTATGGAGTTGACGAACCATGAGCATCACAGCGAGCCTCGGGCGGCTTTCCTGCGGCTCCTCCCTGCTGGCTGGCGGTCCTTTGTGCATCATCCTCGGCGCCCTATGCTTCAGCACCACCGGCACCGTGCAGGCCCTGGCTCCGGATGGCAGCCACCCCCTGGGCATCGGGGCGCTGCGCATGCAGATCGGGGCGCTGGCCCTCTGGGCCTGGTGCGCCTGCCGCCATTCCCTGCCCGCAGGCCTGCGACACTGGCAGCTGCGCTGGCTCATCCCCGCCACGCTGGGCCTGCTGGGCTTCCAGGTGTTCTTCTTCTGGGGCGTCCAGCAGGCGGGCGTCGCTGTGGGCACGGTGACGGCCATCGGCTTCTCTCCCGTCATGGCGGCCATCCTGGCGCGCATCATCCTGGGCGAAAGGCCTGCCCGCATCTGGTACCCCGCCACGGCCCTGGCCCTGGCGGGACTCGTGCTGCTCAATCTGGGCGGCAGCCAGGGCGCCAGCACGGCCGCCCTGATCCTGCCCTTGCTGGCGGGAGCCTGCTACGGCGCCTACTTCGTCTTCAGCAAGCCTCTGGGCCGGGTCCACGCGCCGGAACACATCATGCTCCTGCTCTGTGCAGGCAGCGGGATCCTGCTGCTGCCCGTCCATTTCTGCACGCCGCCGCTCTGGCTGCTGCAGCCCCAGGGGCTGGGAATGGCCCTGTATCTGGGCGTCGTGACCGCGGCCCTGGCCTTCAGCCTCACGCTGGCCGGGCTGCGCCGCACCCCCACGGCCATGGCCGCCACGCTGGCCCTGGTGGAACCGCTGGGCGCTGCCTGCTGGGGCATCTTTTTGCTGCATGAGCCCGTCGGCGGCCAGGAGCTGGCCGGTATGGGCCTGCTTTTCGGCGGTGTGGTCCTGCTGGCCCTGGGCAAGAAAACGGAAGGGACGGAGCCAACGGAAGAGCGGGAACATTCCCGCCCCCTGACCGGGAAAGGCGCCCCCCAACATTAGCATGCAGACAAGATCATGGAGCCTGTCGGCTGCAGACGACGGCTCCCAAGGGTCCGGGAAGGATGTTCTCCGTGTCCTCCCGGGCCCTTGCTTTTTCCGCCGCTTCCCGCTCCACCGTGCACCGTACTGCGCCGAAAACACCAACGGGCCGCCCCTTTCGGGACGGCCCGTCTTCATCATCTGCGGACACCCCGGCCCCACAGACGCAAAAAGCCCCTGACGCTCTCGCATCAGGGGCTTACATGCCATGGTGGGTCGTGCGGGGTTCGAACCTGCGACTCTCTGCTTAAAAGGCAGATACTCTACCTACTGAGTTAACGTCCCGTTCCGAATTTGGATTGATACTCCAGCAGCCTTTCTGTGTCAAGGTTTTTCCGTGGTCTTGGGCATAGTCCGGAAGAGTGACGCAAAAACTGGGCTGGAAATGGCTCAGCCACCAAGGTAGGCTGCCTTGACCTTCGGGTCCTTCATAAGCTCCTTGCCCGGAGCCTCCGCCACCACGCGTCCGACCTCCAGCACATAAGCGTAGTGTGCAATGGACAGCGCCGCCAGGGCGTTCTGTTCCACCAGCAGAACCGTTTTTCCTTCGGCATTGATCCGGAGGATAATGTCGAATATTTCCTTGACCAGCAGAGGAGCCAGCCCAAGAGATGGTTCATCCAGCATGATGAGGTCAGGACGGCTCATGAGCGCCCGTCCCACGGCGAGCATCTGCTGTTCGCCGCCCGAAAGCGTGCCGCCTTTTTGCCAGCTGCGTTCTTCCAGACGCGGAAACAGGCTGTACACCCATTTGATGTCCTGTGCTATCCCGTCTCTGTCGTTGCGGATATACGCCCCGAGCATGAGATTTTCCTCGACGGTCAGGTGCGGCAGGATACGGCGTCCCTCGGGACTCATGGAAATACCCTGACGGACCATATCTTCCGGGGGGCGTTTCAGAAGCTGACGAGGCGTTTCCTCCTTGCCATCCCTGCCGACCGGCGTATACAGCACTTCGCCGCGGACATCCTTTACGAGGCCGGAGACGGAACGGATAACGCTGCTCTTGCCCGCTCCGTTGGCTCCGATCAGCGTGACGATCTGACCACGGGGAATGCGCATGTTGACGCCCTGCACCGCGTGAATGCCGCCATAGTGAACATGCAGGTCCTTGATTTCAAGCATTATTCACATCCTCTCCGAGATAGGCTTCGATAACCTTGGGATCATTCCGAATGACGTCCGGTTCGCCTTCAGCGATAAGCTGGCCGTATTCCAGAACCCAGATGTACTGGCACACGCCCATCACCACTTTCATATCGTGTTCGATAAGAAGGATGGTGAGATCGAACTCGTCGCGGATGCGCTTGATGAAGTGCATGAGTTCTGTGCTTTCCTGTGGATTCATGCCTGCGGCGGGTTCATCCAGCAGCAGAAAGTCCGGTTGTGTGGCCAGCGCCCGGGCGATTTCCAGACGTCGCTGCGCTCCGTAGGGAAGGCTGGATGCCTTTTCCTGCGCGTAGGAATCGAGCGCGAGCTTGTGGATGAGTTCAAGGGCACGCTCGCGGATCTCACGTTCTTCCCGCATGGCCCACGGGAGGCTCAGCATGGGCATCCACCACTGGGACTTGCGGCGCACATGGCAACCCACCATGACGTTCTCCACGGCGGTTTCACTGCCGAATAGCCGGATGTTCTGGAAAGTCCGGGCCATACCGGCCTTGCATATGCGATGGGGCGGGAAGCCCTTCACATTCTGCCCCTTGAAGGTGATGGAACCTTCCTGCGGTGTGTAGAATCCGCTGATCACGTTGAACGCAGTGGTCTTTCCGGCTCCGTTCGGACCGATAAGTCCCGTAATGGACCCCTTGGGAAAACGCATGCTCAGGTCGTTGACGGCGGTAATGCCGCCGAAACGCATGGTGACGTTCCGCACTTCGAGGATGGCGGGCGTTTCCGCCGTGGCATTCAGAAAGCTCATGCGCGTTTCCTCCGGGTGCAGAAGTCGAAGATGGCGTCCCACGTCAGTTCACGCATCCCCATGATGCCTTCGCGGCGATAGAGAATAATGGCGAGGAGCACCAGAGAGAAAACGACCATGCGCATACCGGGAATACCGGGAATCTCGAATCCGACGAGTTCCAGCGGTTCCTCCACCACGCGCAGCCATTCGAGCAGAACGGTAATGACCACGCTGCCGAGGATGCTCCCGGTGATGGAGCCGAGGCCTCCGGCCACCACAATCATGAGCACGTTGAAGGTGAGGAGGAAGGTGAACATTTTGGGGTCGATGGTGGTCAGAAGGTTGCCGAGCAGCGCGCCGCCGACGCCGGCAAAGAACGCTCCGATGCAGAAGGACAGCACCTTGTAGCGGAACGTGTCGATCCCCATGACCTTCGCAGCGATTTCGTCGTCGCGGATTGCCTTGAACAGATTGCCGAAGTTGCTCTTGATCAGCTTTACAAGACAGTAGAGCGTGACCAGAAGCCAGCCGTAGTTGACGAGCAGGGTGGCGTGGCTCGGAATGCCCTTGATGCCGAGCGAGCCGTTGGTGATGGGCGTAAAGTTGACGATGAGCACGCGGATGATCTCCGCAAAGCCCAGCGTTGCGATGCCAAGATAGTCACCGCCCAGCCTCAGGACGGGAATGGCTATGAACAGGCCGAAGATGGCAGCCACCAGTCCCCCGGCCAGCACGGAAATCCAGAAAGGCGTCTGAATGACGGAGAAAGGCCAGGCGATTTCCTCGAGAATCCACATCATTTCCTTCTGATCCGGCGTGAGGATACATAGAGCGGAAACATAGGCTCCGATGGCCATGAATCCGGCATGCCCGAGCGAGAACATGCCTGTGAACCCGTAGATAAGATTCAGGGAGAGGGCGAGGATGGCATTGACCGCGATCAGATTCAGGATCTGGATCTTGTAGCCGTCGAGATTGCCTTCGGCCCAGAGCAGGAAGGCTCCAAGTGCGGCGATGGCGAGCAGATTGAGAATCAGGTTGCGCAGGGAGGCATTCATATCTTTTCCTCCGACTGCTGGCCGAACAGGCCGGTAGGTTTGACCAGAAGAACCAGAACCAGCACGATGAAGGCGAAGGCGTCGCGGTAGCCGGAAAGGCTGGGCAGGAATGCCACGGTCATGATTTCAATGAAACCGAGCAGCAGTCCGCCGATCATTGCGCCCTGAATTGAGCCGATGCCTCCGAGTACGGCCGCGATGAAGGCCTTGAAGCCGGGGAATATGCCCATATAGGGGTTGATCTGCGGGTAACGCAGAGCCCACATGATGCCAGAGGCGGCGGCGAGAGCTGAACCGAGGCCGAAGGCCAGCGCGATGATTCGGTCGACGCGCACGCCGAGCAGGCGAGTTGTTTCGATATCCTTGGAAATGGCGCGCATGGCAAGGCCGGGTTTGGTGCGATAGATGACCCAGAGCAGGCCGAGCACCAGCAGGAAGCTGACCACGGGCACCACGATGGTGATGGGCAGGAGCTTGAGGCTGCCCATCGTAATGGGAGTCATAAGCCAGTCGGGCTGATGCACGGGCCGAGGAAGGCCGGTAAACAGCACCACGGAAAGGCTCTCGATGAAAAACGAGACGGCGATGGCGCTGATGAGAGCAGAAATGCGCGGTGCGTCGCGCAGAGGACGATAGGCGACGCGATCGACCAGAATGCCCACGGCGCTGGCCGCCAGAATGGCCACGACCACGGCGACGCCCCAGGGAAGAAAGAAGATGGTCGTCCCGTAGAATACGAAGTATGCGCCCAGCATGAGGATGTCCCCGTGGGCGAAGTTGATGAGGCGAAGGATGCCGTAGACCATCGTGTAGCCGATGGCTATCAGCCCGTAAAGCGACCCTAGAGTCAGGGCATTGAAGAAATGCTGGAGAAACATATCCAGGCTCATGATGCCTGCCTTGCTTGCGAAGGGGTTGGACGGGCATTACGCGGCATGGATTCGGCGAGAGATCGACGCGGGAAAGCCCATCAGGAGGGCGGCGGTGAAACGCCGCCGCACAACAGGACAGGGGGGCAGAGGCCCCCCTTTTGTATTTTGTTATCCTCTACTCGGCGACGGCGTCTCCGATATAGGCGCGCTTGCCGTTGGAGTACTTGATGATGCCGACGGGCATTTCAGCGTCGTGAGAAGCGTTGATGCTGAGCACGCCGAGCGCTGTGGGCAGGTTCTTGGTCGCGGCGAGGGCTTCGGTCAGGGCCTCGGTATCAGCCTTTCCGGCCCGCTTGATGGCGTCGATGATGATGTTGTAGCAGTTGTAGCCAAGAGCGGAGTTCACATTGGGATCCTTTTCGGGATACGCTTTTTTCCAGGCGTCCGTAAAGATCTGCGCTTCCTTGCTCATGACGGGCATGTTCACGTCATAGGGGAAGGTGGTGTGCAGGAAGCCCTCGACGGCCTTGCCGCCGATCTTGAGGGTGTCCGGGTTGTCCATGGCGTCCGCGCCCATGAGCACGAAGGTGGCTCCGAGTTCGCGGGCCTGCTTCATGATGATGGCGCCCTCAGCGAAGTAGGCGGGCATAAACACGATGTCGGGCTTCTTGCTGATCAGTTCGGTGAGCTGGGCGGTGAAATCCTGGTCACCGGAGCTGTACTTCATGTCGGCGACGAGTTCTCCTCCGGCTTTCTTGTAGGCACGTTTGAAGAAGGAGGAGAGGCCTACCGCGTAGTCGTTGGCCACGTCGGTCAGAACGGCGGCCTTTTTGAAGCCGAGGGTCTTGTAGGCGTAGGTGGCCGCCGCGGCTCCCTGATAGGGATCGATGAAGCAGGCCCGGAAATAATACTTTTTGCCCTGAGTTACCAGCGGATTGGTGCAGGAAGTGCCGATGCAGGGAACCTTGGCGCGTTCGGCGACTTCGCCGCCCGCCATGGCCAGAGAGGAGCCGTAGGTGCCGATGATGGCCAGAACCTTGTCGCGTTCGGTGAGGCGCTTCACGGCGTTGGCGGCTTCAACCTTGTCGGACTTGTTGTCTACCACAACGAGTTCAACGGGCCGGTCGAGGACGGTGGGGGTAAGTTTGTGCGCAAGCTGGATGCCTTCAAGCTCGAGCTGGCCGCCGAAGGCGTTCTGGCCGGTAAGCGGCAGATAGACGCCGATCTTGATAGGGTCTGCGGCCTGGGCGGACAGGGCGAAGCCAGCCGTCATGGCCGCGAGGGCGACCGCACTCAGAATGGTGCCGAATTTCATTTCTTCCATCCTCCAGAAAGGGTTGCTGCAACGGTGAGACCTTCTTCCGACTCGGTGGAATACACCGATATTTCCACCGAAAGATATGCCGGTGGAAGCTGTCATACGTTACAGAAAAAATCATGCCCGCGCAACCGCGGGGCAGTCTTTTTTACCTTTCTTCTGGATGAATCCGTTTTTAATCCGACAGATTCAGGAGAAAATGATGATCTCTCCGACAGTATTTCATGAAAATTGTTTCTTTTTGCAAAATTATGCGGAGGATTTTTCTCTTCGCAGAGGGGATGGCCGTTTCTGCCGTCATCCGGAGAAGTCCGTCGTCCGGGCTGGCCTGCATGGAAGAGGAGGGAAGCTCCGGACGGAATCAGGTTCCCGTCCGGAGATCGGTATCATGCCTGCATTGAACCAGTTCGACTAGGGGAGCCTCGCGGCAGGGTTTGGATCCCCCGCCGGAGCGGGTATCAACCTTCAGCCTGATACTTTTGTCTTTGGGTTTCCGACTTCAGGTCAGACTTTGCAGTGCGGGGTTAATGCTCCTTTTTCACCTTGGGATGCCGGATCTGCCCATGCAGGCAAAGGCACAAGAGAGCGACTCAATGTCCGGATTTGTCTTTGTGGCGACTCTAGAGGGCCTTCGCCTCCAGAAGCAGCAGGGGCGAGGAGTCCTTCAGCAGTTCCAGACGTGTTTTCGTTTCATCGACAAAGCGCCAGTGCGTAGTCTCGGAGAGAGCCTTCGCAAAGGCTCTGGCCTGTTCGTCACCGGCAGGGCACAGCATCATGGTCGATCCCAGGTGAGAAAACTGAATTCTGGTTTCCGAGACTGTACAGGTTCCGACAAGACGGTTGCAGCCGTCGGAACCGGAAATTCTCAAGACTTCTTTCTGTTCCGGGGTAAAGGACAGATGCGCTTGGGGTTGGCCGGGAAAGACTTCGGCCGGTTTTCCGCCCACGGACGAAAGTACCCAGAGCTTGCCCGTGAGGTCGGCGGGTACGGAAGCGGAGATCTCTGAAGACTGTGATGGGGCGTCTGGGAGAACGCGATGAGTCAGCAGTCGGATATCCCGGTCTCCCGGGCGTATGGAAACCGGGGCAGGGGTGGCGAACAGCGGTTCGCCGTCAACGAGGATGGCCGCTTCCAGCGCGCAGGCGGCAGTTTCGGGCAGTGTCGTCTTCAGTTCAAAGGGCAGGGGAACCTGTCCATGAATTGCGGCAGTACGTTCTTCCATCCGTTTTTGAGAGCCGTCGGGGAGGACTCGGTACAGCACGAGACGCAGCTCGGCCTGAGGCGGGAGCGCCATGCGTTCACGATAGAAAACGGTGCCGCTGATGGGAGTCTCCTGCAGAGGAGCGTTGTGCGAGGCGGCGCAGCCGAGAGGCAGGGCAAGAAGCGCGGAAAGAGCAAGAAGACGAAAACGGCGTAATATGGACATGAGGGGTTCCTTTTGATTGTTTTTTGGGGGCTGCACGAAAGTATTCCCGTTTTTCGTCGGGAAGACAACACGCTGAGAAGCCACACGGCGTGATGGCTCAGGCTTCCAGTCTCCAGCGGAGACTGCACAGACGGTAGACAAGCAGCAGGGCGTTCAAGGGGATAAGATAGAGCGCCGCAATAAGGGCTTCGTTCACCGCGAAGAACTGCATGCTGAGAATCAGAATCAGCACATTGTTCATCGTACCGAAGCCGATGAGGAAGGCCAGCCGCTGTTTGCCGGGCATACTGCGGGGAAGGGCCGTTCCGGCGACCATCATGATCAGTCCGAGCAGCAGCGTCGCGCCGAGGGCATGAAGTACAAGTGCAGGGTCCTGATGCAGAACCTCGGCATACTGGCTGAAGACGGACAGGGTGGACAGACTGTTCGTGATCAGAGCCGCAGGAAACTGGTTGCGCAGGATGAACACGGTGGTTTTCGGCAGTCGGTTGCGGGTAATGAAGGCGGCGACGAAGGGCAGGATGATGGTGATGCACAGGGAAATGGTCATGCCCGAGAGCGTCAGGTCCGGCGGCAGGGGAAGCCTGCCGAGATGCAGGATTTGCATCCCCGTATCCACTACATACAGCAGGGCGGGGAGGGAGGCGGGCAGCAGCAGGGATGTAGCCAGACAGCTTACGAGAATGAAAGGCGTATCCGCCCGCATCATGTTGGAAAAGACCGGGGCAACGACGCCGACGCACGAAGCCGCCACCAGAAGAGCGCCCAGAGCGAAGGATGGCATCAGAACCTGAAAGACGGCGAAGGCGAACAGCGGCAGGACGAACAGCCGCAGACCGATGAATTCAAGGATGCGGACCGGCATGATTCGCGCCTGGGCGAACAGGGCCTCCGTACCCACGGACAGAAACCCCAGATAGAGAAGAAGCATCAGACAGAGGCGGGGGAGAAAGGCGAGAGGCTCCGCCAGCTGGGGCAGGAATGCGCCCGCCACCATGGCCGTGAATGATGAAAGGATCATGAGCATATCGCGAAGGGGCATGGAAACCTCACAGGGAAGAACGATCTCGGTCCGGCGGGACCACGCGGGGCTTTTTCTCCCAGTTCCGCGTTTTCGTCAATGTATCTACCAGCCGGAACAGCGCCTTCCCCGGATGAGCAGGAACGTCCCCAACGCCAGCGTTAGCGCTTCGGCGGCAGGGATAGCCGCATAGATGCCCTCTTCGCCAAAACAGCGGGGGAGCGTGGCGAGCAGCAGAAGCGGCAGAAGCAGACTGCGCATGAGGGCAAGACTCATGGCCTGTTTGGGACGATGCAGTCCGGTGAAGTAGCAGACGAGTCCCATGTTCAGGCCGCTGAAAAAGAAGCTCCAGCGGTAGTCCCTGATGAAATCCAGAGCAATGGCGGCCACATGCCTGTTTCCGGGAACGAACAGGTCGATGATTTGTTCGGGATACAGGGTGAACAGCAGAAACATGCATGCCCCCAGGCCGAAAAGCGTGAGCAGGGAGATGCGGAGCAGGGAGTGCACGCGTTTTTTCAGTCGGGCTCCATAGTTGGCGCTGACCAGCGGGGCGAGCGTATCGCTGAGGCCGTAGGCCATGGTCAGACCGAACCATGAGCCGTAATTGACCACGGTAAAGGCCGCCACGCCATCGGCTCCGAAATGGTGGATCATGAGGCGGTTGAGAAACAGCAGAACTGCGCCGATCGAAATTTCGTTGATGAATTCTGCGCCGCCGTTGGCCCCTGCCCTGAAAAGCTCCATCCAGCCCCCTCTGGGGCGGCCCAGCCGGAGCCTGGCCCGTCTGGAGAAGAAATGCCACAGAAACAGTACGAGAGTGCAGGAGAATCCGATGCCGGTAGCCAGCGCAGCGCCGAAGACGCTCCAGCCGCAGACGCCGATCAGCACAAAGTCCAGAACGATGTTCACGCCTGCGCTGAGGGCGAGGCCGAACGACGCCAGAGCGGGATGCTGGTCTACACGGGCGAACTGGGAAAATGCATAGGCGCAGGGCAGAATCGGTCCGAAATACATAAGCGTACGCAAATAGAGACGGGCCGGTTCCACCAGTGAACCCTGCGCTCCGAGCAGGGTCAGGAGCTGATCGGTGAACAGCAGCGCCCCCGCCACGAAAAGCAGGCTGACGAACAGCAGACCGGTCATGGCCTTGCTGAACATGGCCGATGCCCTTTTTACGTCTCCCTCGCCCATATGCCTGGCACTGGTTACGGTTCCTCCTACGGAGAGGATGATCCCGATGCCGAAAAAGAAACTGAACATGGGGCTGACGAGATTGACTGCGGCCAGAGCGTCCGAACCGGCATAGCGTCCGATGAAGACGGCATCCACAAGTCCGGCTGAAGAAAGCAGCAGAAAGCCCAGCGCCCACGGAATTCCATACCGGAAAAAGGTCGGACCGACAGCTCCGGAGAGCATGGAGTTGCTCTGGACGCTCATGCGCCGACCCCCCTGAAAAACGTGCGCACGACCAGTTCCGCTGCACAGTTGGGGGCGAGGTCGCCATGGTGAATGGCCTCCCAGGCTCCGAAAATAAGCATGTCGAGCAGGGCGACGGCCCAGGGCAGAGGGATGTCCGGAGCGAGAAAGCCTGCATGCTTCAGTTCAGGCACGATGCTTTTCCATGGCTCCAGATAGCCCGCGTTGATGCGTTCCAGTTCGGGATCTGCAGAGCGGCAGGGCTGATAGCTCAGAAAACGGAGGGCAGCCCCAAGAGGAATCAGCGCCTTCACGGCGCGACGGAGCTTTTCATCCGGGGGCAGCGCGGAACCGAGAGACGGCGCTGCGGCCTCGGTGCACTGGCGTACGGCTTCCTCGGCCAGAGCGCGCAAAAGTTCCTGTCTGGTGCGGAAGTGGCGGAACAGCGTTGTGCGGGCGACGCCCGCCGCTTCGGCGATTTGTTCGAGAGACGCTTGCGGCGTTTGCGCCAGCGTGGTCATGGCGGCTGCGAGGAGCCTGTCAGAATTGCGGGCCATCAAGAGAGTCCGTTGTGTACAAGATTGTTTTGCATCATTATTGTTTCATTTTTGACAAAAAAGAACCTTCCGTCAAGTTCCGGCGGGGGGAGGAACCGCTGTACATGGAAATTTGACGGAAGGCTGCGGCGTCATCAAGGGGGACATGACGCCAGGGGGGATTTGGGCGGCGCCCCGTTTAGGGGGAGGATGGGGCGCCGCGGTGGGGAGGAGTGGCCGGCTCCTTGTTTGGGGGGAGAGGGAGACCGGCCGGCATGGGATTAAGGAAGGGGGATCCTTATTGCTCAGACCACGCCGTGTTCTCCAGGTTTTTCAAACGAGTCGATGGTGACGATCGTTTTGAACTTGGAGCTGTCGCCGAACAGGGGGAGGATGGGTGCGGCGACGAACAGCGAGGAGAGAGTTCCCATGAAAACGCCTATGAGCATGGTCAGAGCGAAGCCGTAGATGACGTGTCCGCCGAGAGCGAAAAGGGCGAAGGCCGCCACCAGCGTGGTTCCTGCAGTCAGCAGCGTGCGGCTCATGGTCTGACCGAGCGCATCCTGAATGATTTCGCCCAGAGCGCGGGGCGAATTCGGATCTTCGCGCCGCAGCATTTCTCGAATGCGGTCGAAGATGACAATAGTGTCGTTGAGCGAGTAGCCGATAATGGTCAGCAGAGCGGCCACGATGTTCAGGTCTATTTCCTGATTGAGGAGAATGAGAATGCTGGTCGTGGTGGTCACGTCGAACAGGAGACTCATCATGGCTCCGGCCGCGAAGGCCAGCCGGAATTTCCAGCAGAGGCCCAGCGTCAGGGCCACTGCAGCGACGATGCGCCATTCCGTGGGCACTCCCGCCCATTGGAGTCCGGCCATGGCGGCGACGAGAGACGCGGCGATCATGGCCGCCGTGCCCCAGCGTTGTTCAAATCGGCCTGAAATATAGACCGTGATCAGAAGAAGCGCGTAATAGATGGCTTCCAGGGCGGAGTTGCGCAGATCGTTTCCTACCTTCGGTCCCACTGTTTCCAGTCGTTCGACCGTCACCTTCCCTCCGCCCACGTTGTCACTCAGGGAGGCGTGCAGCTGCCCGCCCAGTTCCTGGGCAGGGATGTCGGGCAGGCCAAAGCGCAGCAGCCAATGGGTTCCGTCATCGCCATACTGCTGGGAGGTGAACCCCTCCAGATGCATGTCGGCGAGACCCGCGGCAATTTCTCTGTCCGTAACCGGGTGTTCGAAACGGACCTGAGTCGCGACGCCGCCGGAGAAGTCCACGCCATACTGGAGGCCGCCGCGCAGGCTGCCTGCAAGAATAGCGGCGGCCAGCAGCACGCCGGCAAGCATGCCTATATGTCTGGCATGGCGGAGGAAGGGGAAGCGGGCCAGCCAGCCGGAGGCGGAGCGCAGCTCCATGGGGCCGTGCATGCTGAGCCGTTCGCCGCGCGTGTGTTCCATCCATGCGTCAAGAGCGATGCGGCAGACAAAGATCGCCGTGAACATGGAAGCAATGATGCCGAGCGTCAGCGTTACGGCGAAGCCGCGGACAGGGCCGGTGCCAAACTGATAGAGGATGGCGGCCACGATGACGGTGGTGATGTTCGAATCCGTGATGGACAGGCTCGCGCGTTCGAATCCCGCCCTGATCGCCTTGGGCGCGCTGAGTCCGAGCGCCAGTTCTTCCCGGATGCGTTCAAAGATGAGAACGTTGGCGTCCACAGCCATGCCGATGGTCAGGACGACGCCGGCGATGCCGGGCAGGGTCAGCGTGGCTCCAAGAGCGGACATTCCACCCATAAGCAGGGTCAGCGTGCATATGAGCATGCCGTTGGCGAGCATGCCGGACCAGCCGTAACGCAGGGGCATGATGATCATGACGGCCAGAGTGCCGATGGCGGCGGCCAGCAGACCGCTGAGGATGGAAGCCTCCCCGAGGGCGGGGCCGACCGAGCGTTCTTCCAGAACATGGACCGGAGCGGCCAGCGACCCCGAACGCAGGGAGATGGCGAGATCCTGTGCCTCTTCCGGCGAGAACTGTCCCGTGATGCTGGCACTGCCGCCGGAAATCTTTTCCTGAATGACGGGAGCGCTGCGCACTTCGCCGTCAAGGACGATGGCCAGACGTTTGCCCTTGTGTTCTCCGGTGGCCAGCTCGAAAAGATCCGCGCCGCGCGGTGTGAAGGAGAGACTGACCATGGACTTGCCCTTGTCGTCGAAGCCGGGGCGCGCGTCGGCAACTTCCTCGCCGCTCAGAAGAGGCGTGGTATCGAGCGGGATCTGAGCGGCCCTGCCGTTTTCACCGCGCTCCTGCATGGGGTACATGGCGACGCCGGGGGGCAGGGCGTAACCGGACGTGACGTCGTCACGCACCAGGTGGAAGGACAGATGGGCTGCCTGTCCCACGAGCTGTACGGCACGTTTGACGTTGGTCAGGCCGGGAAGCTGAATCAGGATGCGATGGTCCTGCTGCTTCCGGATATCCGGTTCGGCCACGCCGAACTGGTCAATGCGGCTGGAAATGGTGCGCAGCACCTGATCCACCGCCAGATTTTCCGTCTGGGCCGCGTAGTCGCTTGTAAAGGTCATGGGCAGATGCAGAGCACCGTCCGCGCCCGTTCGGGCTGAGCCGAGTACCACCTGGGGAGCGACTTTTTGGGCCAGCGCTGCAAAGGCGTCCATCTGCGCGGGTCTGGCGAGGACAAGTTCCTGCGTGCCGCCGGGAAGCCTCCTGGGGCCGAGAATGATGATGCCTTCTTCCAGCGCCTTCTGCCGGAGCAGCTGGCCGCTGTTGGTCAGAGCAGACTGAATGGCCTTGTCGGTATCCACGCCCAGTGTCAGCTGCACGCCGCCCTTGAGGTCAAGACCGAGATTGATGCTGGAGCCGGGGAGGGAGCTGCCTGCCGGCATGAGCGTAGGCAAAAGCAGGAATAACGCGCCTGCCATGATCACGGCGGCAAGGGCGAACCTATACTTGAGTTTGAACATGTATTCCTCACAAGTTACGCGCGGTTGCGAAAGAATATCCTCTCTGCAACGGGTCGTAGACAACCGAAACTGCGCGGAATTCGGGCGCAAGAACACCGAAATGCGGACGCAATACGGTCAGGATCTCAATGACGGAAGCGGGGACAACCCAAAAGGTTGCAGGCTACCGGGATGGATCCTAGCAGGTGTGAGGCGGTGGGAGGGAAAAGACGACGAGGCCACGTGCGGAGGGCAGAAGACAACGTGGTGTTGTCAGGGCCTCAATGGTGGGGTGGAGCGAACGCTCCGGAAGAACAGCTCCAGCGGAACAGGCACAGGCAGCGTCGTCGGAAGCATGAAAGCGCTTGTCGCCAGTCTTGGCGGGTCTGAAGCTCTTGCCGGAGACGTTGATGTTCTCCTGAATAGCTTCAGAGGGGAATGAAGCACGATTTCCCGTCAATGCGCTGACGGGAAGCGACCAGTCTTCAGCCACGTCCAGCGTTGCACCTTCCGGGGCCTGCGGTTCCAGATCGGGAAGCGCCGCCTTCTCGGTGGTCGAAGGGAGGAAAGCGAGCGGTCGCTGCGGAAGAACATCAAGAGCGGACAGCTGAACGGACGTCAGGAAACTTCCGTCCGGGCATTCCGCACGGAACGTGACATGTGAACCGTATCTCGCGATTTCCGCGTTGCCCTCAGCGGGCATGATAAGGAAGAAGGCCAACGCCAAGAGCAACGTGTTCAGGGCCGTCCCGAACACTCCGTACTTCTTGTCTATGGCATTCTTGCAGGTATACATAGCTGAACAAATAGCTCTTCCCAAATGGACTGTCAAGGTTAGGGACCGGAAATGATTTTTTATTTTCGGGACGTACGGGACTTGCGTGCACGGCGTTCGGTGAGTACTCTAGAAGAAATACGCCGTGACTCCGACCGGCGACGAAATCGAAAAAAGAGGGATACGCATGTGTCTTGCCATACCTGCCAGGGTCATTGAGAAAAGCGAAGATGGAATGCTGCGCGCCACTGTGGGCGACGGGCCAACCTGTTTGAATGTTTCCGGACTGCTGTTGCCGGAACCTGTGGAAATCGGCGACTACGTCATCGTGCATGCTGGATTCGCCATGCACAAAATGGAACGCACCGAGGCCGAGGAAAGTCTGCGTCTGTTCCGTCAGCTGGCGGAGATGGAAAGCGGGGAAGCTGCGCCCTTCTGATCTTCGTCCATTTTCTGACGCACGAATTCGGTCCCCACTCCGCGCTTTTCGACAGGGCGGAGCAGGGACCGAATTTCATATGCGGTGTCTTTTCAGAATTGTTTTGCGGGTGGAAAGGAGGAACACGGACCGGAAAGGCATTCCGGCCATTCTGATGCGGTCGATTTTTGAAAAAGGAACGGAGTCATGAGGCGCGCCGGGAACAGGAGTCCCTGCGTTCCGTGTGACGGAATGCAGGGACTTTTCCCCGTATCGGTCATAACTTCTCAGATGATGGTCAGGCGTACAGGGCGACGCGGCGGGACGCGTGCAAATCTGGTCTGAGAAAATCCGATCATCAAGCCCGCGTGGATCTGCCGTCCTTCCGGGATCGGCAGTCCGAGATCGACGCCGGCCTGTGCAGCATCGACGGGAAATCCGGCCCAGCAGGACCCCAGCCCCCGGCTGTGCAGGGAAAGTTCAAGATAACTGACTGCCGCCGAGGCATCCTGCACGCCCGAGGGAATGGCCACTTCCGAATGAGCGAGAATCAGCGCCGGAGCATTGCGGAAAATGGGATCGGAGCCGGCCCGGAAGGCTGTAGCGACGGCCCTGTAGGGTCCGCCGTTTTCCGCAAGCCAGTCCGCGATGCGCGTTCCGATCGTCCTGAGCTTGTCCCGACCATCCACGAGCAGCCATTCCACGGCCTGATTATTACCGCCCGTAGGTGCATAACGGGCATCTTCCAGCGCCTCCCGGAGCAGAGGAAGCGGGACAGGTTCTTCCTTAAAGCGCCGGATCGAGCGGCGGCTCTTGAAGAGCATGTCCCGCTGGAGGACGTCAAGAGGAGCCTCATGTACGGCCTGCAGTGTATCGGGGGCAACCTCGTTCAGGGTCAGGGCACCTCTGGGACAGACGGCCACGCAGTGGCCGCACTGGATGCAGCGCGGTATCAGGCGCCTGACGACTTCAACCCGGCCGTCGCGATGCCTGCCAATGACATGGATGGGGCAGACGCCGGCGCAGAGACCGCATTGGATACACAGATCATGATCGAGTTCGAGAGTGGGCATGGAAAACTGTCCTTTGAGCTGAGGGAGAGGTCCGTGAAGACGGAGCAGCGCCGTCTGAAAGGGCGGACGGGAGGCCCGACGGCGTTTTCGGCGTCGAGCCTTCCATGCTGACCTGAAGATGCGCGTACGTCAATGAGAAGGCTTACTTCAGCGTCCTGCGCATCCTGCGTTCTTCCGTCAGGAACTTGCCCGTGACCGAATTGGGGTCTGCCATGATGGCTTCAGGAGTTCCGGCGGAGACGATGAGTCCGCCGTTGTCTCCGCCGCCGGGGCCGAGATCAATGACATAGTCGGAAGCGAGAATCACGTCCGTATTGTGCTCGATGACCACGACAGTGGCCCCGAGGTCCACAAGGTGATGCAGCACGGTTACGAGCTTGCCCACTTCGTGCATGTGCAGGCCCGTTGTGGGTTCATCAAGAATGTACAGGGTGCCGGGGAGCGATCGCTTGCCCAGTTCGCGAGAAATCTTGATGCGCTGGGCCTCGCCTCCGGAGAGAGTGGTGGCCGGCTGCCCGAGACGGAGGTAGTCCAGTCCCACATCTTCCAGAACAGCAAGACGGCGTTCCAGACCGGGATAACTTTCAAAGAACTGTCTGGCCTCCTTCACCGGCATATCCAGCACTTCGGAGATGTTCAGTCCCTTGTAGCGCACTTCCAGCGTTTCGTGATTGTAGCGCTTGCCCTTGCACACGTCGCAGGTGACGTACACGTCGGGCAGAAAGTGCATTTCCACCCTGATCTGGCCGTCTCCTCCGCAGGCCTCGCACCGTCCTCCCTTGACGTTGAAGCTGAAACGGCCTGGCTGATAGCCGCGTTTGCGCGCGTCCGGCGTCATGGCGAAGATCTGGCGAATTTCATCGAAGATCTTGGTGTAGGTGGCAGGATTGGAGCGGGGCGTGCGGCCGATGGGCGTCTGGTCGATGGCCACGATTCGCTCTATGGCCTCGATGCCGTCGATGCCTCTGATGCTGCCGGGCTGATCTACGCGGATGCCCTGAGCCAGCGCCAGATGCTTGTACAGCGTGTCCACCACAAGCGAACTCTTGCCCGAACCGGAAACGCCCGTCACGCAGGTCAGCGTGCCCAGCGGGAAGGGGCAGTCGATGTCACGGAGGTTGTTGGTGGTTACGCCACGCAGGGTGAGCCAGCCTTTCGGTTCCCGCCGTTCGTCGGGCAGGGGGACGGAAAGATCGCCGCGCATGTATTTGGCGGTCAGGGAATCCGAAGTTCGGACAAGATCCCTGAACGAACCCATATACACGAGATTGCCGCCGTGGGCTCCGGAGCCGGGTCCCAGTTCGATGAGCGTATCCGCCTCGCGGATGGTGGCTTCATCATGTTCCACAACGAGAACGGTGTTTCCTCGTCGCTGCAGGCTGCGCAGGGTCTGAATGAGCCGTTCGTTGTCGCGGGGGTGCAGACCGATGGAAGGTTCGTCCAGCACATAGGTCACGCCCACCAGTCCTGAACCGAGCTGAGAGGCGAGGCGGATGCGCTGGGCCTCTCCGCCGGAGAGCGTGGTCATGGTCCGGCCGAGCGAGATATAGTCGAGGCCCACGTTGGTCATGAACGACAGACGATGGTTGAGTTCCTTGAGCAACGGTTCGGCCACGAAGGAGAAGCGGCCCGAAAAATTCCGTTCGTTCAGCCAGCGCAGCGCCCGCTCCACAGACAGGGAACAGAACTGATGAATATTCAGATCGTCCACCCGTACGGCCAGCGATTCGGGGCGCAGGCGCGCGCCGTGGCAGGCCGGACAGTCCATGCTCTGGAGATAACGGGACAGAAGATCCCGCCACATATCCCCATATTGCATGCCGCGTTCGAGCAGGGGGATGATGCCGGGCCAGACGTCCGTTCCCGGACTGTGGGGCGCGTCATGGGAACCGGATGCGGCCGTCTCGGCGTTCGAGGCGTCCAGCGCCACGGAACCGCCCAGACGGTTGCGGCGCAGTCCGCTCTTTGCAGTCTGTCTTTCCTCGCCGTAGAAGAGAATACGCAGCGCCTCCGGAGAATAGTCGGAGAGCGGCGTGGACAACGTGAATCCGTGGCGCTTGCCCAGAGCCGACAGGGCTTCCTCGTAGCGGGCGAAGGTCTTGGGATTGGCCCACGGCAGGATGGCTCTGGTGTTCAGCGAAAGCCCCCGGTTCGGCGCGATGAGCATGGGTTCGAAATATTCCACGGTTCCGAGTCCCGAGCAGCGTGGACAGGCCCCCTGAGGACTGTTGAAGGAAAAGAGCTGCGGGCTCGGAGCCGGCAGACTGATCTTGCAGACGGGGCAGACCGATTCCGTGGCATGCACGGTATCGCCATGATTTTCATCCTCGGCGTGATCTGGTTCATGAATGATGAGTCTCCCGTCCCCGTATTTCAGAGCCAGTTCGACCGAATCGGCGAGCCTTCCCCGGATGCCTTCCTTGATGACCAGCCGGTCGATCACAAGATCGAGCGTATGTTTTTTGTTCTTGTCCAGAGGGGGAACTTCGTCGATGCCGTACATCCGTCCGTCTACGCGCACGCGCACGAAACCTTCGGACTTTATTTTCTTGAGCCTGTCGGCATGTGTTCCCTTTTGCAGTTCCACCAGCGGAGCCATGAGGATGATGCGCGTGCCTTCGGGCAGACTCAGAATATCGGCAATGATTTCGTCCGCGGCGCGCGCCTCGATGGGACGCCCGCACTGGGGGCAGTACATTTTTCCGAGCCGGGCGTAAAAGACGCGCAGAAAGTCATAGACTTCGGTGACGGTGCCCACCGTGGAACGCGGGTTGCGCCCGGTGGTCTGCTGTTCGAGGGAAATGGCGGGGGAAAGCCCTTCGATCTTGTCCACGTCAGGCTTGTCCATCTGGGGAAGGAACTGTCGGGCGTAGGCGGAGAGCGACTCCACATAGCGCCGCTGGCCTTCGGCATAGACGATGTCAAAAGCCAGCGTGGACTTGCCTGATCCTGAGGGACCGCAGACCACGACCAGTTCGTCGCGGGGGATATCGAGATCAAGATTTTTGAGGTTGTGCTGGCGCGCGCCCTCAATGTGAATGCAGGAATGATTCATGACGCTTTCCTTTATGATCTGGAATCTCCTCCCGTCGGGAGAAGAAAACTCCGTTCGGGGAAGCGTGTATCGGTTGGTTCGACAAAAGAATTCGATTGCGGGCATCAAGTACGATCACGGACTGACCTGAGCGCAGGAATGCCGTCTTTGCGGGGGCTGTCCGTGACCCGGGGCACATCCGCGTCCGCAGATCAGGGCAAGACCGAAAGGGAACCCGTGAGCGCGCACAACCCGACCACAGCAAACAGGGCCGGAAGCATGTTGGACAGTGCAATGCGCGTGATTTCCAGCATATTGAGGCCGATGCCGATGATGAGCGTTCCACCCACGGCGGTAAGCTCCGTCATGGTCGGAGGATCAAGGCAGGCCTGAAGGGTTCCGGCGAGCAGGGTCAGCGTTCCCTGATAGATAAGCACGGCGACGGCGGAGAACAAGACCCCCAGTCCGTAGGCCGAGGCCATGGCCAGCGCCGCGAAGCTGTCGATGATGGCCTTTGAGAAGACGATGGAGCGATCGCCGCGCAGGCCTTCGTCGAAAGAGCCGAGAATGGCCATCGCGCCGATGCAGAACAGTACGGAAGCGTTGACCATGCCCTCGGTGAACAGGGGATTGGACGAGTTCAGCCGTTTCTTGACCAGATCGCCCACGCGCATGAGTCTGGCCTCAAGATTGAGCAGTTCTCCCGCGACGGCTCCTATGACGATGCTGAAGATGGCGATGAGCGGTTTTTGCGTCAGCAGAGCCATCTTGAAGCCGATGACCATCACGCACAGGCCCAGTCCCTGAAAGACGATCCGGCGCACACGGTCGGGCAGGCGCGAGCCGAAGGCCAGCCCTGCGGCTCCGCCCAGAACGATGCCCAGCGCGTTGACCAGTGCCCCGACAGGAATCATGCGGCGGGTCCGTCCGCGCCCTGAGCCGCATCGGCGGAACTGGCAGCGAGCCAGTCCCGGATTTCCTTGCGGGCCTGTTCCAGATAGGTGGGAAAGACCGCCTGCACAGCGGGGGAAAGGCCGATGTTCCAGGTGGTATAGTCTTGCGGCTCCACCCCCAGGACGTGCAGCGTGGTTTTCTGCCGGAAGAGCAGCTGGGCCATGCGCAGAGAGTCGATCAGGTCAATGTCGTGAATGGAGAGGCGTTGCTTTTCATCCTTGACCAGCGCGTCCTCGTCCAGACGGTAGATCGTGCCGGGTTTGCCGTGGGCGTGGACCACATCCAGTACGAAAATATGATCGAAGTCTTTGAAGGTATAGAATATATCCTGCGTGAACGTGCCGCCTTCACGGATGGTGACCTGTTCCGGCCAGTCTTCCTTCAGCAGCTCCTGCGCGGCGAAAACGCCCACGCCGTCGTCCGTCAGCAGCATGTTGCCAATGCCGAGTACCAGCAGTCTTTTCATGAAAACCTCATGGGGAACGGGGCCGTTCCGGGAACATTGGGAGAGCGGCATGGACCTGACCCGTGCCGCCCGGCTGTTTTCGCAGCAATGGAAACTTTCTTCAAGCTCTTTCTCTTGCGGGGAGAAAGAGCTTCCCACAGGAAGAGAGGTCTCTTTGCAGGCGGGGATTCCCGCAACCGCCGTTCGGGATGGCGGACAGGGAATCTCATCGGAAGGCGGGAAAATTGAAGACTGCCGTCGGAAGAAGCGTTCGGGGCCGGCGTCGCCAGCTCGTCGGAAGACGCCAAAAAGGCCGGGACAAATGCCCCGGCCTTCCTTCATTACAGTTTCTTTATGTCCGCATACCATGCCCCGGCATGTTCGAGCAGCCGGGTGGCGCGGGCGGCGAGTTCATGCGGGTCCTTCAGATAACCGTCCAGCAGGAGCGTGGCGTCGAAGAGGTTCTGAATCATTTCCGCAAGCTGGGGGTCGTCCGCATCGGCCTTGTGTATTTTCAGCATGCTGCGCAGCAACGGATGCTCACGGTTGACCTCAAAGATTTTCTGGGGAATGGAGTCGTCCTTTTGCAGCACGCGCATGAGCTTGTCCATGGACGAGGTGATGCCTTCGTCGGCGGCCACGAGGCAGGCCGGGCTGTCGGCCAGCCGGTGCGATACGCGAACGTCCTTGACCTGTTCACCAAGCACCTTGCGAATGGTGGCGAGCAGCTGATCGAAAGCGGACAGATCCTCGCCGGAGAGCGGCGTGGCCTTCGGCGCGTCCTCGGCGTCGGGATAGGCATCGAGAACGCCGTTGTCGGCCAGTTCCACGGCCTTGAAGGAGAATTCCTTGTATTTGCCCAGCGTTTCAAGCGCAAATTCGTCCACCGGCTCGTAGAGGTAAAGCACTTCCAGACCCTTGCGGCGGAAGACCTCGCTATGCGGGCTGGTCTTCGCTGCTTCGCGGCCCGGCGCGGCGATGTACCAGATTTCCTTCTGGCCCTGTTTGGCCCGGGAGATATAGTCATCCAGAGAGGTCAGTTCTTCGGCTTCGTTCAGAGCCGAGGAATTGAAGCGCAGCAGGGGCGCGATGCGGTCGCGATTGACGAAGTCGCTGTAGCCGAGCTTGAAGACCTTTCCGTGCAGCCTCCAGAAAGCATTGTATTTTTCCGGGTCGGATGCGGCGAGTTTTTCCAGATGGCCGAGAACCTGTTTGGAAACGGTCTGGGCGATCTTGCGCAGAACCACATTTTCCTGAAGCGTTTCCCGGGAAATGTTCAGAGGAAGATCCTCCGTATCGACAACGCCGCGCAGGAAGCCCAGGTATTCGGGAATAAGCTCCTTGTTTTCGCGCTGGATAAGCACGCGGCGGGCGTACAGATCGAGTCCCCAGTGGTCGCGGAAGGTTCCGAAGTAATCCTGCGTGGTGTCGGGCACGAACAGCAGCGCGTTGAACTGGACCGGCGCGTCCACGGAGAGATGCAGGGTATCCAGCGGGGCCTTCTGGTCATAGGTCAGAAACTTGTAGAATTCGTCGTACTGTTCCTTTTTGATCGAGAACTTCGGTTCCCGCCACAGGGCGGGAGTCGTGTTGATGCGGTCCCCCTCCAGAAAGATGGGGAAGGGGATGAAGCTGGAATGCGTGCGGATGATGTTTTCAAGCCGGTAGCGTTCGAGAAATTCCCTGGCGTCGTCCTTGATGTAGGCGCGGATGACCGTGCCGCGTCCGACTTCTTCCTGATCGGGAGCTTCGGCCACGGTAAAGGTGCCTGTTCCGTCGGAGGTCCAGAGGTGCGCGGACTCGTCGCTGAATGCGGAGCGGGAAACGACCTCGACCTTGTCCGCCACCATGAACACCGAATAGAAGCCGATGCCGAAACGTCCGATGATGCTGGCTGCGTCGCCCCTGCTCTCGCCGGATTCAGCGTTTTCGGCGGGCTTGTGCGAGGCAAGCTCGTTAAGGAAGGCCTCCGAGCCGGAGTGGGCGATGGTTCCGAGGTTCTCCACCATCTCTTCGCGGGTCATGCCCACGCCCGTATCCGTAACGGTGAGAATATTCTGGACCTTGTCCACGGAAATGCGGATTTCCAGTGGCAGATCGGCATCCCGCGCCGTCCTGCCCTGCGTCTGCATGAAACGCAGCTTGTCCAGCGCGTCGGAAGCGTTGGAAATCAGCTCGCGCAGGAATATCTCGCGGTTGGAATACAGGGAATGCGTCAGAATATTAAGGACCTTCCGCGTTTCGGCGCGGAATTCGTGATTGCTCTGCTCAGACATGGGAATCCTCCTCGAATGGATCTGTGACTCTGGGCGTCCGCCGCGGATGGGCGGCAACGACCGAAAGGACGCCCCGCCGCTTGGGAACCATTTTTTGAAAGGGGGCGGAATACCGGTTCCCAAACGGGTCCGGCATGCCGCCGGAGCGCCCTTTCCGGAAATAAGTCCGCCGTCGACGGCGTCAAGGTCTGACAGAAACTCGACCATGAAAAAGAGGACGCTCCCGGTAAGGGAACGTCCCCATCTCGCCAGAGGGCGGGCGCGTTATTCGCTCGCCTGCGCCTTGAGGGCTTCGGTCTGGGCGTGCGTCACCAGCGCGTCCACGAGTTCTTCGATTTCGCCTTCCATGACCCGGTTCAGGCTGTACAGTGTCAGGTTGATGCGGTGGTCGGTAACACGACCCTGCGGGAAGTTGTAGGTCCGGATGCGTTCGGAGCGGTCGCCGGAACCCACCTGCGCCCGGCGCTGGTCGGCCATGGCCGCGTTCTGTTCCTCCTGCTTGAGCTGGAGCAGGCGGGAACAGAGAATCTTGAGGCCCTTGGCCTTGTTCTTGTGCTGGGATTTTTCGTCCTGGCAGCAGACCACAAGACCGGTGGGAATATGGGTCACGCGCACGGCGGAGTCCGTGGTGTTCACGCTCTGGCCTCCGGGACCGGAGGAGCGGTACACGTCGAAACGCAGGTCTTCCGGCTTGAGGTCGATGTCCACTTCTTCGGCTTCGGGCATGATGGCCACGGTAGCCGCAGAGGTGTGGATGCGGCCCTGTGACTCCGTGGCGGGGACGCGCTGCACGCGATGGGTTCCCGATTCGAATTTCAGGCGGCTGTACACCTTGTCGCCGGAAATGAGAGCGATGACTTCCTTGTAGCCGCCGTTGTCGGAGGGGCTTTCGCTCATCAGTTCCACTTTCCAGCTCATTTTTTCGGCGTAGCGGCAGTACATGCGGAAGAGATCGCCGGCAAAGAGCGCAGCTTCCTCGCCGCCCGTCCCGGCGCGGATTTCGAGAATGATGTTCTTTTCGTCCAGCGGGTCGGTGGGCAGGAGCAGGACCTTCAGTTCGTGTTCAAGCTGGGGAATTTTTTCTTCAATGAGCTTGATTTCCTCATGCGCCATTTCCCGGATGTCAGGGTCGGAATCGTTGAGCAGCTCCTGATTGTCCTCAAGGTTCTGCTTCAGTTCTCTGTACTGCCGGAAGATGTCCACCACGGGCTTCAGGTCCGCATGAGCCTTGGTCAGCTTGCGGTAGCGGTCCTGATCGCTGAAAATGTCGGGTGCGGCGAGTTCGTGTTCGAGATCAAGATATTTTTTTTCGAGGCTTTCGAGTTTGGCAAACATCAGTTACTCCGGTTGGCAGGTGGAAGGCGTTTCGAGATGAGGAGGATTTTTTCCTGTCGCTCCGGCGAGAGCAGCCACGGCCACTTCAAGTTGTCCCTTGTCGGGTTCCCGGGTGGTCAGCAGTTGCAGGAACATGCCCGGCGCACGGAGGATGCGGCCCCATACGGAATTTCCCAGACGCGCGGCATAGCGGATAAGCTCGTAGGACAGGGCGCTGATAGGCACCATCAGGAGCACCTTGAAGAAAATGGTCGCCATATGCTTGAGCACGGGAGATTCCGGCGTCCAGACGAGCAGAAACAGGGGAACCAGAACAGTATGCAGCAGAATGGCTATGGACATCACGAACAGCAGGAACGTGGTACCGCAGCGCGGATGCAGACGGCTGAACAGCTGCGCGCTGTCCGCGTCCACTTCCCGGCCGGATTCGTAGGCGTGAATCGTCTTGTGTTCCGCGCCGTGATAGCAGAAGACGCGCCGGATGTCCGGCAGCAGAGATATGCTCAGAATATAGCCGAGGAAGATGAGAAATTTGAACAGTCCGTCCCAGATGTGGAAAGAGACGCCGTTTACGTCGCCGCCAAGACCAAGCCAGTTCATGGCGATGGACAGGACATGGGGAACGACGACGAACAGGCCGATGGCGAGGGCAAGGGAAACGATCAGGGTCAGCACGAGATGCCAGCCCTTGATTTCCTCTCCTTCGTTTCCTGCGCTGCATTCGGCGGAGCGGTTCAGGGCCTTGATGCCGTTGACCAGCGTTTCCACGAGTGTGGGAAAGCCGCGCAGAAAGGGTTTTCGCAGCAGAGGGCTGTTGGTGAGGCTGTACCAGGGACGGGTTTCGACGCTGATGCTGCCGTCGGGAAGACGGACGGCCAGCGCGTAACGGCTTCCGTTGCGCATCATCACGCCTTCCATGACAGCCTGCCCTCCGACGAGCGGGGCCGGCGCAAGAAAAAGAAGACGCCCGAGCCAGCGGACGGCGGCTCCGGCATGAAGCGATATCGGCGAACGGGAACGATGCGACATTGAGGGAAGTCCTTGGGGCTTGTGCCCATGCCGGCATGCGGCGTGCCCGTCCTGCTTCCCGAAGCTCCTCCCGACTTGATTGTGCCGGGCTTCAGGTCGCGGGGCAGGGAATCGGTGTTTTTTCGGTTCATTTCCAGCGCAAACGCCTCCCGGAGGTAGGGCCATCCGGGAGGCGGAAAAAGCTGCGCGGGATACCGGCGTTACTTGTTGAGATTGGCGTACTTCTTGCGGAAACGGTCGATACGGCCGGCGGTATCGAGGAAGCGCTGCTTGCCGGTGAAGAACGGATGGCAGGCGGAGCAGATTTCCACATGCACGTTTTCGCCCTTTGTAGAGAGGGCTTCCACCTGAT
This sequence comes from Pseudomonadota bacterium, assembly GCA_023403845.1. GTDB lineage: Bacteria > Desulfobacterota > Desulfovibrionia > Desulfovibrionales > Desulfovibrionaceae > Bilophila. Next base: position 45,951 of record JAEYDL010000011.1, on the reverse strand, counting down.
TGCCGCAGGCGCAGGTGATCTTGGCCTTGTACACTTTCGGATGAATCTTATCTTTCATGGTCGGGCTCCTATAAAGTCGGGACTCAGTCATATATACCCTGTCGGCGGGTTTGGCAAGAGGCAGCGCACGGTTGTTTCCGGGAAGGGCCATCCCCGTGAAAAAATTCGCGCCATGAGAAAAAATTTTGTAGCTGCGGACGAATTGGGGTCTTGTCGAAGGTGCTTATGCTTTGTTAATAGAAACGCATGGTTGTATGGCAATCCGATTGCCGGAGTCCCCGGAAGTTACTCTGAACCCCTTTTTTTCAAAGATAATTAGCCGGGATAGGGGAAAATATCCCGGTGACAACGAGTGCGACTCGGGGTAAGGACAGGAACACAAGACCAATTCAAGGAAGGAGTTTTACCATGACGAAGGCAGATATTGTCGATAAAATTCATGCCAAGATCGGAATGGGCACCAAAGCCGCCACCGAGCAGTTCCTGGATGCCGCTATCAGCGTTCTGTCCGAAAGCATCGCCAACGGCGAACAGGTTTCCTTCACCGGTTTCGGCAGCTTCAAGGTCGTCGACCGCAGCGAACGCAAGGGCCGCAATCCCCGCACGGGCGAAGAATGCGTGATCCCCGCTTCCAAGGTGGTCAAGTTCACCCCCGGCAAGGCGCTGAAGGAAGCTGTGAACAAGTAAATTTTCCGCTTCGCAAACAGATCGACTCCCGGCTTTTCCCATACGGAGAAGCCGGGAGTTTTTGCATGAGAAGAAAACCGGGAGGGAATTCGCAAGTTCCTTTTTGCCGGATTGTTCCGTCTGCAGGAAGCGTTCTGTTTTGGTTCGCCTGTTCGTTCTGCCGGACTGAATGAGAACCCGGTGTTTCGTCCTGACGATGCTGCGAGAATGCTAGTGGCGCAGTTTCAACTCTTTCAGGCCGGCTGGTGGAGATTTGCAGAGACTGATCCTGATGCAGAAAGAGGGGAGGAAGTTGTTCTGTACTGTTACTTCAGGGCTTGCTGAAGTTCTTCCAGTGCAATGGGACTTGTTCCCGCTTTTCCAACGACGATCCCGGCTGCCGTATTGGCGATTTCGGCGGCCTCATGCCAGGAAATTCCTTTCCCGACGCAGGCTGCCAGTACGGCGATCACGGTATCGCCCGCTCCGGAAACATCGGCCACCTCGCGGGCCTTTGCCGGGATATGGACGGGCTGATCGTCCGTTTCCATGAGCAGCATGCCCTTTTCGCTCCGGGTCACAAGAATGCGCTGGAGCTGAAATTCCTCCATGAGCCTGCGGGCAGCCTGCTCAAGGCTCATATCCGTATCTTCTGTTAATCCAGTAACTTGTTTGAACTCAAGCGTATTCGGCGTGATGCACGATGCTCCCGCGTAGCGTTCCCATGACGAAATCTTGGGGTCCACAAGAACCGGGATGGCATTTGCCTTTCCCCGGGATATGATCAGAGGGCACAGAGATGTTCCGTCCGCAAGAGACTGGAAAACCCCCTTGTCGTAGTCGGACAGGACAACGGCTCCGGCGTCGGCGAAAGAGTCGTCCGTCGCGGCAAGAAGAGCGGCAAGAGTTTGCGGGGAAAGGTCCGTGCGTCTTTCCTCGTCGAGCCGAAGCAATTGTTGTCCCTGAGCTATGACGCGCGTCTTGCGAATTGTGGGGCGATTCTCGACGGTCAGCAGTCTGTCCCTGATTCCTTCCTGCATAAGGAGGCGTGACAGCTCTTCCCCTCCCTTGTCTGCTCCCTTGAGGCCGACAAGAGTCACGTCACACCCCAGTTTGGCCAGATTGCGGGCTACGTTGGCCGCCCCTCCGGGGACATTCCAGCGATCTCGAATGATGGCTACAGGAACCGGCGCTTCAGGAGAGATGCGGCTGACATGCGTGCTGATATATTCATCCAGCATCACATCGCCAACAACGAGAATTTTCAGGGAGTCAAAGGAAAGCATCAGATACTCCGTTCAATCATGTCCGCCCAGTAATGAAGGATGAAGATGTGCGCTTCCTGGATGCGTGCGGTGACGTCATGCGGAATGACTACGGCATGGTCAACCTTGTCTTTCAGAACACCTCCATCCCGTCCCAGCAGGCCGATGGTGTACATCTGCCGTTTTCTGGCCTCCTCCACGGCGGCAATGATGTTGGCCGAGTTCCCCGATGTGGAAATACCGATGAACACGTCGCCCGGATTGCCCAGCGCCTCCACCTGTCTGGAAAAGATCTGTTCGAAACCAAAGTCATTGCCGATGGCCGTGATATTGGATGTGTCCGTAGTCAGGGCAATGCAGGGCAGCGCCCGCCGGTTCTTTTGAAAACGGCCCACGAGTTCCGCCGCAAAATGCTGCGCATCGGCGGCTGAACCTCCGTTGCCGGCAATGAGAATTTTGTGAGAAGTCGAAACTGTATTAAGGATTACACCTGTTGCATTGAGAATAGTAGAATTGCATATGTATACTTTTTTTAAACAATTTATATGCTCATCAATATATTTTGAAAGACTAATAACCATATATCACCTGGGGTCTGTACATGTATGGCAACAAGGAGGGAATTGTGCAGGGTTATTTTGAGATACTGATTTAATAAAATTTTGATACTGGTGTGATGAATATATATCAAAAATACTACTTTCGTTTACGTCACCCAATTTATATTTTTGGTTAATATCTCTTGGGTATATATTGCAGCATGGATATACCTCGCCTAGGTAATTTATATTAAATTGCCATTTAGGTAGTCCACAGGAAAAATTACGAATATTTTTAAATATGGACTTATTTATTAAACCTCCTCTGTCTTGTCCATATAGCAAAAAGTTTCTTGATTCTATATGCAGTATCATGTTGTTGATATTTTTTTCGCAGTACATTATTCCTTTGTTTGAGTGTAATTTACTTTTTATATTAAACTTTTTTATAAATTTTAAAAATTTTTCCGTCTGTATATCTGTATCAAATTTATTTGTGTAATGTAATGTTATATTTATTCTGTTTATATATTTAGAAAGTATATTTAGATTGTAATTGTCTATGAAATCTCCATTTGTAAAATATATACACAAGATTCAGGAATATATTTTTTTATCATTGATATTGAATTTATAAATATGTCTTTATCAAACATTGGTTCGTTGTATAAATGCAGTGTTATTGTTTTTGAATATGATATTTGATTGAGCTCGTTTAGTATTTTTTTAAGGGTATTATCTTTAATGCTTGTATAGTCTTTGTTTTTATACATTGAGTTTGGACAATATTCGCATTTTCTATTGCAGTAATTGCTAATTTCAATGTTTATTTCTTTAATATTGTTTTTAAAATTTAATAAATGATCGTATGAAGTAATAGGGGTATGCGTCGTATTAGAATGCGTATTTTTATTTAAAAAAGTTTTTGTATATACTGTATATATGTCTTCTGGTTTATAATCAGATACTAGAATATCGCCTCGTGAAGGAATTGATCTTCTTATCTTGCTTGGCAGATAAGTGATATTTTTTTTATCTAGATATGGGTAAGACCATGAAGATATTACATGAATGTTTTTCGATGTATAGTTTGATATAAAAGGATCATTAAAAATATTTAACCCTATAATATCTATACTAAAAGCATAACTTAATGGCCAGAGGAAAGACTGTACACATATTCCATGTATAGTTATATTATTTTCTTTAAAATAAGAAAATAGTGAAATTGTATCTTCGATTGAAAAATATTTTGTATCTATATTGATGAGGTTCTTATTTTTTGTATTTATATGTGTAAATGAGATAATGGTAAAATTATTATCTATAAAAATCTCTGCCAATTTTTCTTTATATGGATATGTGTAATGACTTGATCTTGTATCAAGATGAAAAAATATTATATTTTTAGAATTTATTTTATGTAATACTTCTTCTACATTTTTAGTTACTTTCGATGGATGGTAAACAATAGGTTTTATATTTGTAATATCTGTTTTAAATCCATACGATTTAAGTATATTATCTGTCCTGTATTCATAAGAAGGATTCCATAGTATCGGTTCCATAATAAAACCATCTGGAATATTTACTTTTGATCTATCATAATTTAACCAAATATCATTTGTTTTTCCAACATATGTACTAAGATTATCTATATTGGGATCTAAACGTAATAAATCTAAAACAATAGGTGAATTGACTTCATCCATTGTGCTTGATATAGCAACATGAATTGGTATATTAGGCCATGTTTTTTTACATTCAGCAATAAGTGGCGTAGTAAATAATGCATCACCAAGTCCCATATGGTACACAAATATAATGCCCTTACATTTTGTATTATCAATTTTTTCTTTAAATAAACTTTGTGAGTTTTTGATATTATATTGTTTATATATATATTTTTTTAAATATATGATCATGATATTAGGAAGTATATGTTTTGCTAATGCCTTAAATATTTTTATATGTGAAATATAAAATATAAATTTATTTATATTACGCATAATTTATCTCGTATAAACTGCTGTATAAATATTAGGATATGTCAAACCATCGACAGTCAATCGACCACGTACAATATCTTCAGGGTTGCCTGAAGCGATGCGCCGTGTCATACCCCACCCACGCATAAAATAGTCAAGACTTTCTGGAGAAAAGTAATGCAAATGTTCACCAGGTTTATAGTGTTTCCATTTTTGTGGATATGCTGGGAAAAATGAAGGGCGCATAGGAAGGCTGATAATTACACTATGTGTTTGTAATTGATAGACAGTTTTTGGGTTTTCAAAATGCTCAATTGAGTCAAAAAAACAAACAAGATCATAAACAATGGGAGTATCAAATTGGACTTCACGTATTCCCATATCCTTACCATGCAGATCCATTCCATAAACATCATATCCAATGTGTTCCATAGCCTTGAGAAAGGCTCCATTGGCATAACCAATATCAAGAATTTTAGATCCAATAGGTAACTTAAGTGTACCAAGAACTATACCGGCACGCGCAGCAGACATAGTGTCGCATGTAGTATGATGTATATAGGTTTCAAGATAGGTTGCATCATAGGAGCAGGTTGCCTTCAAATCCGTTTCAAAAATATGCAGACAACGTCCGCAACGACTCAGGTTATTTTCTAATACTGTAGTTGTATTTCCACAGACAGGGCAAAGAGGTTGATTTAAAGTATTCATTGAAGTTCCTTTTTATTATTTGTATACTGTTGTGTTATTTCTGACGAATAATGGTGTAATAAATAATGTGGTGAACCTCTTGCAAAAATTTTTCCTCCCTCGATCCAGATAATTTCATCACAGATTTCAAGTGTGCTCAGTCTGTGAGCCGCGATAATGGTGGTTCGCTTTCCTTGTCCCTTATGGACGGCTTCCTGAATTAGGGATTCACTGGCCTGATCCAGAGCGCTGGTCGCTTCATCGAAAATGAGAAGGGCCGGATTTACAAAGAGAGCGCGGGCGATGGAAACACGCTGGGCCTGTCCGCCGGAGAGTCCGGCGCCCCCGTTTCCGACCCGTGTGTCAATGCGCTCACAACCTTCTCCCAAAAAATCTATGGCCGCTTCCCGGCAGGCCTTTTTGACGCGAGCTTCATCAATCGGCTGCCCCCATTCGCTGAAAGCCACATTTTGAGCCACGCTGCCCGCAAGCAGATAGGGTGTCTGAGGGACGTAGCCAATCCGGCGGCGATAGGCCGTGAGATGGCTGCCTCGCAGAGGGACGCCGTCGGCGAGCATTTCTCCGGAAGTCGGCGGCAACAGTCCGCTCAGGACATTGATGAACGTGCTTTTGCCTGCTCCCGAACGTCCCACAACGCCGATAGTCGCTCCCAATGGAATGGATATGGAGATATCCTTGAGCGCGTCTTCCGTGGCTCCGGGATAGCGGTAGGAAACATGGTCAAAACTGATGGATTCCCGAATGGCGAATTCTTTGGCGGGAGGTGACTGAGCCTCCGGAGGAAGTTCTTCAAGGCGTGAAAAATAATCGAGACAGCCCAGTGCCGTAGCCTCAAAACCCTTGATGCACACTATGGAACCAACGACCCTGTTCAGAGAGGGAAGGACACGCCAGGCGGTGAGGGTCAACAGGGCGACGGTCGTGGTAATGACGGTAAGTGAAGCGTCCTGAATTGCGACAAGCAGAAATATGGCAATCCAGATCAGCAGGAATCCCGCGCTTTCAAGGCACCATGAAGGAACTGCGGGGCTTATGTTCAAAAACGTCCGGGGTGGCATCCCCTTTTCGATATTGCGGGCGATGGCCTTGAGAAAGACGGGTTGCTGCTGATAGATGAGCAGTTCCCTGATGCCCTGTATGGCGGTCATGGTGGCCTGTGTCTCTTCTCCCTGATACTGAGCGGCCTGAACAGAGGCCATATCAATGCGTTTTCTCAGAAGCCGGTAGACCGTGACGGAAACAAGAAGCATGAAGCCGATGGATGAGAGCGTGACGCCGGGCGAGTAAAAAATAAGGCCGGCAAAGAGCAGCGCGACGGTAATCAGGTTGCCGCTGGCGTTCAGAATATGAATGAGCATCTGGCCCAGATTGAACCGCCATTGCATTTGGGTAAGCGCCTCTCCGCTCGCAGAGGAAAGATGCCAGCTGTAGGGCATATAGAGAAAACGCGTCATGATGCCGGTACCGATATAGCTGGCTACATGTTCGCCAAGCAGGGCCGACTGCCGCTGAACCAGAAAGGCGAACAGATTCTTGAGGCAGATGAGCGCGATGGGAAAGACCGAGGCCCAGAGAACCAGTCTTCTGGGATCTTCAAGAAGAGAAAGCAGAAACGGGAAACGGGAGGCAAGAGCCTGCACATGGGAAGACGCTGCGAACATCTGCGGCGCATTGAGCACGGTAAAGAATCCCGTCAGCGCAAAGATGCTCGAAAGCTCGATGATTCCCTGCAGCATCATCAGGACGAACAGAACGCGTACCCGTCGCCTGAGGGGAGGGTTCAGGACGGCATAGATTCGGCGAAGATTGGTAATCAGAAGATCGAATTTCAGCATGCGGTTGCCCCATTGCGGGAAAGCTGCACGCGCAGGCGACGCAGAATGTCCGCCGCTGCCGAGGCATCCGCTTCGGCCCACACACCCTTGATGCCCTTGAAGGGGCCGGATGCCATATTTACTGGGACAAGCGTGCAGGGAACAGGGTGGGCCAGCGGCCCCTGCATGAAGTCCATATTGCCGGACCATCCGGTGGCGACCGCATGAAGACCGTGCAGCATGGCTTCCCGAATGGTCAGGCCATACCCTTCCGAACGGTGCAGGGACAGGTAGACGTCATGCCGCAGATAGAGATCGTCGAGTTGGGTCCTGGAATAGTGCTCGGTGATGATCGTAGTTCCCGGCACCTGGGATGCCATGAGCTGCAGTTTGGCCAGTGCGTCCGGATCGGCATCTGGTTCGCTTATCTTGAAGGTCAGTTCGGCCTGACCGGGGATGAAGGCTTCCTGAAACGCTCTCAGCGCGGCCAGCGGATTTTTTCGTTCGAATGAGGACGCCATATTGAAGATGAACAGACAACGAAGAACGCCGTCCTCCATATAGGAAGATTTGCGATGTTGCGGCGTACGGACCGCATGGGGAACCACCGTAACGGGTTTGTTCGTATGCCGTTGAATGGCCTCCCGAACGAAATGGCTGGGTACTTCAAAGGCGTCCGCATACTGGAGCGCATGCTGCCAGACAGCGGGCAGTTCCTGTAATTCCCATGCCCAGTAGGCAATAATCCGTTTATTGGACAGGAAGTGTTTTCCAAGTCGGCACAGGGCAAGATGAAACTGAGGAGGATTGACATGGAGAACAACAGTGCCTCCATTTGAAGTTTCGGGTAATGACGCCGGGTTGACCGCTTTGGATTCCTCAGGGGAAAGGCATAAACTCTGAAGCGTTTCCGCCGTGATGTCCACAAGCGTTACCTGAAATCCTTCCCGCTTCTTCTGCTCCGCATAGAGACGGGCGGATTCCGCGATGCCGCTGCTCTTGTGAAACTCACCAGCTACATAAATATGGCCATTCGGGACTACCGTTCTTTTGCGGGCCATGAAGAAGCAGAGGACAGAAAGGATGCCCAGACGAAACGGCTGGGGAAGTCGTTTCCAGAGGAGTTTGAGCTTCATGCCGTTATCGCCTTATTCTGGGGGTTCCGGTCTTCGGTCCGCGTCTGACATCCTCGGCCGGGGGAAGCAGATCGGTCGGAATGCCTAGCTGGACAAGCTCCCGATGGCGTGAGGAAGGAATGCGTTCCGCCTTGCACAGGCGACCGGCAGACATGCGAGTTATGCCGAGTGATTCACCTATTTCACTGAAATTGATGTTGTTTCTTCTCATCCAGATAATAAGGCGCTCCAGCCGGGAGAGTTCGATGTATTCAGGCATGGCATGAACTCCTGGCCAGCAGGGCAGCGGGAGAAGCAGGGGAATTTTCGTTCGGACAGAAGAAGAGAGAACGCGAAAAGCCCGCTGCGCGCAGAAAAGACATGCGCGTGGCGGGCTGTATTGCCGGGCAGGGGAAAGCGTTGGCTACAAGGCTAGGACCGGAATCTCTCTCTCTCTCTCTCTCTCTCTCTCTCTCTCATTGTCAGAGCGGAAAGGCGGGGACCGGAAACACTGGAGGGGATTTCAGCGGGATTTTCTTCCGCCGGAAGAGTACAGCAAAAGACGGCAGTCCGGAGTTGCGGAATTGCGTCAGAAAAGAGGTGTGTGGATGAGAACATACGGTGCATGGAAAAGCTCTTATCGTGCCTGAAAGCTCTTGTCCAGTAGAGACGCCATGTCGGGAACATGCCGGAGGCATTCGAAAACCCGGAGAATTCCGAATGCCTCCGAATAAGATATGAATTACAGATTGTTGATGATGGCTTCGCCGAAGGCGCGGCAGCCGAGGGTTGTCGCGCCTTCCATCTGGGCGGCGAGGTCCTCTGTGACCGTGCGCTGGGCGATGACCCTGTTTACGGCCCGATAGATGCGGTCTGCGGCTTCCTGCCAGCCGATATGTTCGAGCATAAGCGCGCCGCTGAGAATCACGCTGCCGGGGTTGGCCCGGTCCTTGCCCGCCAGCGAGGGGGCAGTGCCGTGGGTGGCTTCGAAGAAGCCCAGTGTATCCGACATGTTGACGCCGGGGGCGAGACCCAGACCGCCAACCTGCGCGGCCAGCGCATCCGAAATGTAGTCGCCGTTCAGATTGGGTGTGGCGAGCACGCTGTACTGTTCGGGACGGATCAGGGCTTCCTGAAACATGGCGTCGGCAATGCGGTCCTTGATGACGAGTCTGCCCGGAGCGGCTTCGGATTCCGTGGTGGTCAGATCGGCGAATTCCTCGCGGGCGAGATCATAGCCATGCTGGCGGAACGCGCCTTCCGTGAATTTCATGATGTTGCCCTTGTGCACGAGGGTCACGCTGGGCAGGTTGTGCGCGAGGGCATGACGGATGGCCGCGCGCACGAGGCGTTTGGAACCCTTTTCGGTCATGGGCTTGATGCCCACGGCGGCGTCCGCGTCCACATTGGCTCCCAGTTCGTCGCGCAGGAAGGCTATGAGGCGGGCTGCTTCAGGCGTTCCGGCCTTGTATTCGATGCCCGCGTATACGTCTTCGGTGTTTTCGCGGAAGATGGTCATATTCACCCGTTCGGGGTGTTTCAATGGAGACTCGATGCCCTCGAAATAACGCACGGGCCGGATGCAGGCGTAGAGATCCAGCGTCTGCCGGAGGGTGACGTTCAGGCTGCGGAAGCCGGTGCCGACGGGCGTACCGAGAGGACCCTTGATGGCGAGTTCCGCACCGCGCAGGGTATTCAGCGTTTCTTCGGGCAGAAGCTGCCCCGTTTCCCTGAGCGCCTTTTCTCCGGCGAGGAGTTCCTGCCAGTCGAAGGCGCGTTCGTCCCCGTAGCTCAGGCGAATCGCCTCATCCAGAACGGGGCGGGCGCTTTTCCACACGTCCGGGCCGATGCCGTCTCCTTCAATCCAGTAAACTGTCTTGCGCACGATGTTGTTCCTTTTCAGGTTCGCGGCTTGCGCCATGGTTTGAATACGGAAACGCCCATCACGCACGCCGGCACGAGGGTCTGCAGTGCTCCGAAAGCGAAGTTCAGCCGTCCGGCATCGAGATAGGCCGCCATTTGAAGAGCTGCCAGCCCGGACTGGCGGCTCGGTTCAAGCATTTGCTGTTCCCACGGGCCGAGGTAGATCATGCTGAAGAGAATCATGGCCACGGTGGCTATCCATTTGAAAATGCTCCAGCGGCGGAAAAGGCCTCGGTGAACGGGGCATACAGACCCCCCGTAGGCAGATATCCGAATGCGCCGGGGATGACCATGACCTCCGTGCCGGGCCAGTGCCCAGCGGCATTGAAGCCGACCGGTTCTCCGCCGTCGTTCACGCCGGATTTTGCGAAATACGGCATAAGCAGGGAAACGGCTCCGCCGAATCGGTGGACGGCGAGCAGAGGCCCCGTTTTCAGAACGCGCTGTTGCCGAGGCGTACATTCAGGCATACGAACTCCGGCTGTTTTATGGGAAACAGTTCCGCCCGGTTACGCCTTTTTCATCACATTGTCAAAAAAGCCGGAGTCTCTGCCAGCTTGCGATGGGGAGCAGGCAGAGCGTAGCCGCCGATTTCCCCGGGAGCGATCCAGCGCCAGTCCGTGGCTGCCGTCAGTACGGGCGGTTCGGGACGAAGAGGCATGCGAGAGGAAAAACGCAGCAGAAAACAGCGCAAGGTGATGCGGTATGATGTATAACTGTGCCGGATGGTAGCCAGCGGACGGACCACCTCGACGGCAAAGCCGAGTTCCTCCATCCATTCGCGTCTGACGGCCTGTTCCGGCGTTTCACCGGGCTCGACACCGCCTCCCGGAAATTCCCAGAGACCTCCCCAGACATCGTTGTCCAGCCGGCGCTGGATGAACGTCATTCCCTCATGGAGCATGACACCGCAAACCATATCCACCTTGACGACCGTCTGCTTCCGTCCCGGAACGGGTCGCTGTTCGGCTACGCCTCGTTCGCGGGCCAGACACCACCTGGCCAGGGGGCAGACATGGCAGCCGGGTTTCTTGCGGCAGACCAGCGCGCCCAGCTCCATGAGGCCCTGATTGAAATCTCGTGCCTTGCCCGAGGGGATCAGAGTCTGGGCAAGCTCGCGGATACGGCTTTTGGCGGGTTCTTCCCGAACCGGCGTGTCCATGTCGAACAGGCGGGAGAACACGCGCTCCACATTGCCGTCCACACATGGAATATTCTGATTGAAGGCTGTGCTGGCTATGGCTCCGGCCGTGTAGGCTCCTATGCCGGGCAGGGCGAGGATGGCCGCGTGATCGGAGGGAAAGACGCCTCCGTGTTCCCGCATGATAACGCGCGCCGCAGCCTGAATGTTGCGGGCGCGGCGGTAGTAGCCAAGCCCTTCCCATGCCTTGAGCAGGTCTTCCTCCGGAGCTTCGGCCACGGAAGGGATGTCGGGGAAACGGGCCATCCAGCGTTCGAAATACTGAACGCCGCGATCCATTTGCGTCTGCTGCATCATGACTTCCGCAATCCATGTACGGTAGGGCGTATAGTCCCGCCGCCACGGAAGCGGGCGGCGGTTTGCGGCAAACCAGCAGAGCAGCGCGTCCTGAATATCGGGAAACAGACTTTCGTCCATCGACATATCCTGTATCGGGATTTTTTGCGGGAGGGGCGGACAATTCCCCTGCGGCACGTTCAGCCGTTCTTTTGTCTTCAAGATCAGGACCATGTGGAAAAGGAACGTGGTCCTGCGATGTTCCTTGCGTGTTGCAAAAGGGCCGCCCCGCATCCGCCGGACGGCCCTTTTCGCCTAGAGCAGTTCGCCGTCCCAGTTGAACAGTCCGGGACGGGTGGCCTGAGGCATGCTTTTCGGCGGGTTCTCTTCCATGAAGGCGAAGAAGGAATACCCTGCGGCCTCCAGTTCGGGACGATGCCCGGAAATGTCCAGAGGCCACGCCGGGTAGATCCAGGTGTTCTGCCCGTAGCGGCGGGTCCAGAACATTTCCCCCTTGGGACTTTGGAACGGTTCGTTGGGCTTGACGCCCAGAGGATCATGCCGTCCGATACCCATGGGCCAGAATCCGGCCAGCACGATGCCGAGAGGAATCGGGCTTTGTTTCGGCAGAGAGAGCAGTTCCGGACCGGTTAGTTCGGGGCTGACGAATGCGGCGCTGAAGCCGAGTCGGGAGAAGGCGGCCAGAGCCAGCGGATTGGCCGCGTTGCAGAAGGGGCCGGCTACAAGATCCGGTTTCTGCCCGTCGAACAGCGCGACCTGATAGGGGGCGTTGCAGACGAAATGTCTGGCTCCGTTGCGCAGGGCCTCCCGGATGACGCGTTTCCACAGATCTTCCTCGTCCGGCCAGATGACCGGGGGCAGCCACCAGGCGATGTTGGGCGCAATCGTGCGCGACACTTCGCGTACCGATCGGGGAGAGAGCCACAGTCCCATGATGGAATTGCGCTTGCGCCGTGTTTCCGTACCGTGGGGGAGGGAGGCCCTCAGTGTCATGTCCGGACGGCGACGAGGCATTGCAGGTCTGGGCAGACGCGGGGAAAAGTTCACGGCGGCGGGTTCCGATCCCTTGCAGAGGTCAAGCTGGCGTTTCCACTCTCCGATGATCTTCATGAGTTCCGGTTCGCGGCGGTCAATGAGGAAAACGGGCGTTCCGGCCTTGGGGGTCTTGTGTCTGGGCAGGCGCAGGGTCAGCGTTCCGGCCTTGGGCGTGCGGCGGAATACGGGCAGCGTCGAGTGCCACGTCTCGTCTTCATAGCCTACGCGCAGATAATCCTGAGCCAGAAGCTCGATATGGGGCTTGAAGAACGGGCGTCCTTCCGGGTCGATCTGGATTTTGCCCACCAGCCTGCCGGAACTCGTCTGATTGTCCGGAGAGGTGGGTTCCATGCTGCGCTGGGGCAGAAAACGCGCCCGGGTGGACGGACGGCCCAGCGCCATTTCAAGGATGCGTTCGGCATCCTTGCGCGCCTGAGGATCGTCCGGGTTGTCACGCAGCATCTTGTAGGCCGCCACCACATGATAGACGTAGTGCGGCCCCTTTTTGCGGCCTTCGATCTTCCAGCAGCTCAGGCGGGGGATATCCGCCACGGTTCTGGCGAGAACGTCCAGCGACAGATCGAGGCAGGAGAAAAAGCGTCCTGCATGACCTCGCTGGGTGTACATGCGGCGGCAGGGCTGCACGCAGCGGCCGCGCAGACCGCTCTTGCCGCCCATGTAGCTGGACCAGTAGCAGCGACCGGACACGCACCAGCACAGCGCGCCGTGAATGAACATTTCCAGTTCGAGATCCTCGGGACAGGCGGCCGCAATTTGGCGGATTTCGTCGATGGACAGCTCGCGCGGCAGAATGACTCTGGTGGCTCCCATGTCCCGTGCCGCTTTCAGAGCCTCGGGATGCGTCACGTTGGCCAGCGTGGACAGAAAGAGTCCTCCGGTGTACCCGGCCTGTCTGGCAAGATCGAGCACGCCGGGATCCTGTACGATCAGGCCGTGGGGATTCACGTCGCGCGCGAGACGGGCAAGCAGTCTGCCCGCGGCGGGCACGTCTTCAGGCTTGACCAGCGTATTGAACGCCACATAGATGCGCCGATCGTTGGCGTTGGCGAGCTCGACCATGCGCGAGAGTTCGGTTGAGCCGAAATTGTCGGCCTGCATCCGGGCGGAAAAATGTTTGAGGCCGAGATAGACCGCGTCGGCTCCGGCGGCCATGGCCGCCAGAAAGGACTGGACATCCCCCGCCGGAGCGAGAATTTCGGGCTTGCGCGTCGACGTCATGATGAAATCCCGTGAGAAGGTTGAAGGAGTGCGGCGAAATGAACGCATGGAACGAAAAGGGGACGGAGAAAAACGCCGGCGGCCCGCCGGACAACCCGGACATGCCGGACTCCCGGGCGGGCCGGAGGAATCCGGGAGAAAGGGATTCTCCCGGCGGAAAAACTATTCAAAGATGCTGGCGTTGGTGATCAGCACGGAAGAAACGGGCACATCGGAATGGATGCCGCGCGAGGTCGTCTTTTCCTTTTCAATTTTGTCGACCACGTCCATGCCTTCCACAACCTGTCCGAACACGCAGTAGCCCCAGCCCTGTGGCGTGGGAGAGGAGAAGTTCAGAAAGTCGTTGTCAACGGTGTTGATGAAAAACTGGGCCGTAGCACTGTGCGGATCGGACGTGCGGGCCATGGCGATGGTGCCGCGGGCGTTCGCCACGCCGTTGTCCGCTTCATTCTTGATGGGCGCGTGCGTGGCTTTATCTTCCATGCGCATGGTCAGGCCGCCGCCCTGAATCATGAATCCCTTGATGACGCGGTGGAAAATGGTGTTGCTATAGAAGCCTTCCTTTACGTAGGAAAGAAAGTTTTCCACAGTGACCGGAGCCTTGTCGGCAAAAAGCTCGATAAGGATATCTCCGGACGTGGTTTCAAGCAATACGGTAGGATTGGCCATGGTGTTCTCCTTGCGAAATTATCTCTTCCGTATGCCTCAAAAATGTTCGGGAAGCAAGGGAAGCGGAACCGCCAGCGCTGCGGGAGCGCGGTTGCGCGGCGTTTCTGACCGGGCCGCCCGCAGGGCAGGTCGGGGTTGTAAACGGAGTCCGCCGCATCGGGTTGCAAACAGATCTGTGACGATGGAGGTGGCGCTTTCCCCGGGCGCTTCCATTCCGGGACCTCAAGGCCGATGGGGCGGCCCCGCCGCGATTTCCGCTAGACTCATGCGAACAGGCTTCTGATTTCAGGCTCGTTCAGAATGCGCGCGCACTGTTTTTCCGCTTCCCTGAGGGTCGCTTCAAGATCAAGCGTCAGATGACGTCCGTTACGATACAGGAAGACGCCATCCACCATGGTGGCCTCCACGTTTTCATGCGTGGCCTGATAGACGACCTGTGCCACGGGGTCGCGCCGGATGCGTGGCGCCATGTTCAGCCGGTTGGGGTTGAGGATGACGAGGTCGGCTTTCTTGCCGGGTTCCAGGGAGCCGAGGTCCTTTTCCTGCCCCATGGCCCGTGCGCCGCCGAGGGTGGCCATTTCCATGACCTGCATGGGGGAGAGTACCGTGGGCGAATGTGTGCGGACCTTTTGGAGGATGCCGGCCTGCCGCATTTCCATGAGTCCGTCCATGTGGTTGTGCGCTCCGTCCAGTCCAAGGGCCACATGGCATCCCGCATCGACCATTTCGTTGATGCGGGCCAGCCCGGAGGACATCTTCACGTTGGAGGACGGACAGTGCACGGCATGGGTGCCCGTATCCGCGAGCAGCTTGATTTCGTCGTCGTCCAGCCAGATGCAGTGCGCGAGGATCACGTCTTCGCCGGTATAGCCGATCTTGTGCAGATACGGCAGGTTGCGCATGTGTACGAGGCTTTCCACATAGGCGCATTCGCCGATGTTTTCCGAAGCGTGAGTGTGCAGGCGCACGCCGTTGGCGCGCGCCATGTCCCGGGTACGGATAAGCAGCTCCTCGGTGCAGGAAGGCACAAAGCGCGGCGCGAAGGCGTAGCGCAGTCTGCCTCCTGAACTCATATGCCAGCGATTCATGAGTCGTTCGCTCTCGCGCAGGCAGTCTTCGGTGCTTTCAAAAAGCGAGGCGGGAACATCCGTGCCGCCGTAGTCCAGCATGCACTTGCCGAACAGGCCGCGCATGCCTATGTCGCGCATGGTTTCAAAGATCGCGTCCTCTTCGTGCGCCGTCCCCATGTCGATAAAGGCGGTGACGCCGCTGCGCAGGCCTTCTGCGGCGGCCAGCCGGGCAGAAACGGCGTTGCTCGCAAAATCATGCGCGCCCTCCAGCGGCCAGATACGGCTCTGGAGCCAGTCCATAAGCTCCATTTCGTCGGCCAGTCCCCGGAACAGGGCCTGGGTGACGTGCATGTGGGCCTGAATGAGTCCGGGAATGACGATGAGGCCAGCGGCATCGATGACTTCGTCCGTACCGACGGCCCGGCCCGTCACGTCCAGATTCTGCCCGATGGCCGTAATCCGGTCGTTTTCCACAAGAATGTCGGCGACCACGACATCCCGTGCCGGATTCATGGTGATAACCGTACCGTTTTTGATAAGCGTGCGCATGTCCTGATCCTTTGCTTGTGCAGAGTTGCTGGGGAAGAGGCCGTCGTCAGCCTTTTTGTCCCCATGATGGATGCGGGGGCTTCGGGTTTGCGGCGGCAGAGATTCCCCACGTGCCGCGCCGGATTTTTTCACGGGACAGGCCTTCGCCCTTGTGTTTTCCACAAGGGTGGTGCTGGTCATGATCAGTCCGGACGTACGGAGGCCGTATTGCACGGCTCCGAGGTTGGCGAACGCCTGTCCGGGGGTCGGGCGAGGGATCGGGAAGACCTTCGCGAGTGACGTTCCCCCTGTCCCTCTTGCTCACGGTGAGGCGACGTTCCCCACGCAGCCGGGAAGCGGGGATGCATCGTGATCTCCACCATAACGGACGGCCCGCCATCTGGCAGAAACGCAATCATGATTCCTCCTGCAGAGTTCCACATCAGAGACACCGGCGTCTTCGTGCTGCAGCGCCTTGTCGGCGTTTGCGTCCCGGGCTGGCAGACAGGCTTCCATTCCCTTGTACACGGATCAAGTCGCCAGGGCCAGCAGCTTGAAAGACCGCAAATCCCGGACCGGATCTTTGTATGGGAATGAGGGCTTGACAATTACGGGATGCCATGTTTCCGAGTATGCTCGGATTTTCCAGCCCTTTTTCGTTTCGCCATTCAGGAGGCATCATGATCGGACCGATCGTCGACAGCAGCGCCCTTTTTCTTGGAGGAATCGCAGGAACCCTGTGTTCCGGCATCGTTCCCAAACGCATCAAGGAAACATTGCCGCTTATTTTCGGCGTCATTACCCTGTGTATGGGCATGACGCTGGTCGCCAGGGTTTCGGCCTTTCCCGTAGTGGTCATGGCCCTCATTCTCGGTTCCTGCGCGGGTGAGCTGTTCTTCGCCGAAACGTTTCTGGCCCGGTGCATCAGGAAGCTGTTCCGCATCGCCAAAAGCAGACATTGCGGCAACGAGACGTTCATCGTCAACATCATCACCCTTATTTCCGCCTTCTGTTTCGGAAGCATGGGCATATTCGGCGCCATCAACGAGGGACTCACCGGAGATGCCGGCATCTTGTTCACCAAGGCCGTCCTGGATTTCTTCAGCGGCATCGTTTTCGGCACGTTGTTCGGTTTTTCGGTCAGTCTTATCGCCATTCCGCAGTTCATGATTCTGGTGCTGCTGTATGCGGGCGTGAAGCTGTTTGCGCCGGAAATATCCCCGGCTGCGCTCGGCGATTTTTCGTCCTGCGGCGGGGTCATTTTCGTCGCCACGGGGTTGCGTATGTGCGGCATCAAGATTTTTCCGGTCATCAACATGCTGCCTTCCATGCTGATCGTGGTGCCCTTGTCCGTTCTTTGGGCGCGGTATGTCGTATGAGACGCGCTTCTGCCTTGCCGCGCGTTCGAACGAGCGGGAACAGAAGGGCCGGTTTCTCAAGAAAAGAAACCGGCCTGTAAATACGTTCAGGACATCGCCCTGAATCTCCGTGAAGCCGGGCGGAAAGCGCTCGGAAACGGAGAGCCTTCCGGCAGGGCGTTCGTGCCGTTCGGGTTATGGGATCAGTACGCCAGCACCTCATGTCCATTTTCCGTGACCAGCACCATGATTTCCCACTGGGCCGAAGGTTTGCCGTCCGCCGTATGGATGGTCCAGCCGTTCTTGCGATCGAGAAAGATCTTGTCCGTTCCCATGTTGATCATGGGTTCAATGGTGAAGATCATGCCGGGCGCGAGCAGCATTTCCGTTCCTCTGCGGGAAACGTAGCTGACGAAGGGGTCTTCGTGAAATTCCAGTCCTACGCCATGGCCGCCCACTTCCCGGACTACGGTATACCCGTGCCTGCGGGCATGCGCATGTACGGCTGCGCCCACGTCCCCGAGAAAGGCCCACGGTTTCACTTCACGCAGACCTGCCTCGACGCATTTCTTCGCTGTCTCCACCAGCTTGCGTCGGGAGTTGCTGACGTTGCCGATGCAGAACATGCGTGACGAGTCCGAATAGTAGCCGTCGCGGATGGTGGAGACGTCCACATTGACGATGTCGCCGTTCCGCAGGATGACGTCTTCCGAGGGGATGCCGTGACAGACCTGTGCGTTGATCGATGTGCACACGCTCCTGGGGAAGCCTCGATAGCCGAGCGGAGCTGGGATGCCTCCCAGTTCCGCAGTCCTTTCGCTGACGATACGGTCGATTTCAGCCGTAGTCATGCCTTCGGTGATGCGTTCGGCCACGGCATCAAGCACGGCGATGTTTATTTTGGCGCTTTCCCGAATGCCCGCGATCTGTTCGGGCGTCTTGATGATTTTGCGAGGAGGCACGATATGGCCATGTCTCGCGTAATCGGCGATACGTTCGTCAAACGCGGCATGGCAGTTTCCGTAGGCGATGCGGCTCCCGCACCAGCAGGGAGCATTGGGGGCTGGCGTGTGCATTCTGCAGCTCCGGAAGGTCATCCCGTTATCTCTTTGAAAAGGAAAAGGACCCCACGGCGGCGAGCCGGGAGGTCCGGTAGACAGTCATGAATGCGGACTAGCGTCCGCTTTCCACGGAAACGCCCATATCCATCTGCCCCTTGGCCTTCACTCGGGCGTTTTCCGCGCATCCCGCGCTCAGGCAGAGAGAAAGGAGGGCAAGGAACAGAACAAGACGACGTATCTTCATGCTTTCCCCACCAGCGAGTCATCGGAACATTGGCAGGAAGCCGTCTGCTGGACACGTTTTTCTCCGGCAGGCACGTCATGGGTGACCCATACGTTGCCGCCGATGATCGCGCCGGAACCGATGGTTATGCGGCCGAGAATGGTCGCTCCCGCGTACACGGTGACGTTGTCTTCAAGAATGGGATGGCGAGGAATGCCCTTGACCAGTACGCCCTCGTCGTCTTTGGGGAAGGACAGTGCGCCGAGAGTGACGCCCTGATACAGGCGGCACCGCTTGCCGATGATGCAGGTTTCCCCGATGACTACGCCCGTCCCGTGATCGATGAAAAATTCTTCGCCGATGGTCGCGCCGGGATGAATGTCTATTCCCGTAGCCGAGTGGGCCATTTCCGAAATGATGCGGGGGATGACCGGTACGCCCAGCAGATAGAGTTCGTGGGCGATACGATAATGGGTCATGGCCAGCATGGAGGGATAGCAGAAAATGGTTTCGCCCGCGCTGGAAGCGGCGGGATCGCCTTCATACGCGGCCTGGGCGTCGGAGGAAAGCATGCGCCGCAGATAGGGCAGGCGCTGCATGAATTGCATGGCTTTCTGGGAGGAAATGTGTTCGCAGCTCAGGCAGTCCGTAGCGTAGCTCGCGCAGGCGAAGCAGCCGCCTCGCCGGATCTGTTCGGCCAGTTGGCGGAAAATGGAGTCGAGGTTGGCCGCCGTATGGTAGCGAATGGATTCGATATGAACCTTGGAAACACCAAAAAAACCAGGAAAGATCGCCGCCTTGAGGCGAGATATGATTTCCGCGAGCGTCTCGAGGGACGGCATCGGGGTGTCGTGCAAAGAACGATGCAGGACTGATTCGAGCGAAGATGGCGCGCACAGCTGATCCACTACACTGTCCAGATTGGGCATGGAAGTCGGAGCTATGGGGGGGAATTTCTGCATGAATGACCTCTGACGGCTGAGAGTTGCACGAAAAGATCAGACGCCCGCCTCGGAAGGCTGGGGAGCCAGTCCCGGTTCCAGATCCTCGAAGGCCGTGTAGGCTCCGAGGTAGGCCAGAGTCGCCGTTCCGATGGGGCCGTTGCGCTGTTTGCCGATGATGATTTCCGCCGTACCCTTGTGCGGATTGTCCGGCTGCTTGTGATAGACTTCATCACGGTAGATGAACATGATCACGTCGGCGTCCTGCTCGATGGCGCCCGATTCACGCAGGTCGGAGAGCAGGGGACGCTTGTCCGTGCGTTCTTCCAGCTTGCGGTTGAGCTGCGAAAGGGCAATGACGGGAATGTTCATTTCCTTGGCCAGTCCCTTGAGGGATCTGGATATTTCTGAAATTTCCTGTTCGCGCGAGTCGGTGCGTCTGGCTCCTCGCATGAGCTGAAGATAGTCCACCATGACCATGCCCACGCCGGATTCGGCCTTGAGCCGCCGGGTGCGTGCGCGCAGTTCCAGCGGAGAGAGGGCCGGCGTATCGTCGATGTAGATGGGAGCCTGACTCAGTACGTCGGCGGCATTGTACAGCCTGTTCCATTCCTCGGTATCCAGATAGCCGCGCCGCAGGTGGGAGAGATCCACCTTGCCCCAGGCGCAGAGCATGCGCATCATGAGCTGGTCCATGGACATTTCCAGCGAATAGATGGCGACTGGAGTATTGTCCTGCACGGCGGCGCGCATGGCCATGTTCAGGGCGAACGCCGTCTTGCCCATGGAGGGACGGGCCGCGATAATGATGAGGTCGGAGGGCTGGAGGCCGGCTGTCATCTGATCCAGACGATTGTAGCCTGTAGTGACGCCGGTGACCATTTCCTTGCGTTCCGAACGGCGGGTAAGTTCTTCGAAAACCTGAGTCACCAGCTCCTTGGAACTTTTGAATGTCTTGCCGGAGGTGCGTTCAGAAACGGAAAAGACTGCCTGTTCCGATTCGTCCAGAAGGCTGTCCACAGGGCGCGACTGGTCGAAACAGTTGCTGATGATGTCCGAGCACACGCCGATGAGCGAGCGCTGAAGCGCCTTGTCCCGGACGATAGTGGCGTAGTATTCGGCGTTGGCTCCCCCGACCACGGTTTGTGCGAGTTCGGCCAGATAGGCAGCCCCGCCCACGTTTTCCAGTTCGCTGCGGTCCTTGAGATAGGCGGCAACGGAAACAAGATCAATGGGGGCGTTCTTGCGATACAGTTCGAGAAAGCAGGTGTACAGGGTCTGATGGGCGGGAAGATAAAAATCGTCGGCAGTCAGCGTATCCACCAGCATGTGGAATACGTTGTTGCGAATGAAGATGCCGCCGAGTACGGCCTGTTCGGCCTCGACGCTGTGCGGAGGAACCCGGCGGAGCAGATCGGTGGACGCGCGGTCAACTGCGCTGACGTCGCCTCCGGAGGAGGCTTTAGCATGAGCCATTCGGCCCCTCCTTGAACATGGCCGCCGTCCCTTTCCGGGACGGCGGCGCAGGAAGCGAAACTATTCGGCGGCTTCTTCCGCAGGAGCTTCAGCCGGGGCTTCGGCAGGAGCCTCGGCGGCCTCTTCTTCAACGAGGTGCATCTTGTCTTCGGAGACGACCTTCACGTTGAGGGAGGCAATCACGTCGGCATGCAGACGCACGCGGACGGGATGATCGCCAAGGGTGCGGATGGGCTGGTCGATCAGGATGCGGCGGCGGTCCACTTCAATGCCCTGAGCGGACAGCACATCGCCGATGATGGACGTGGTGACGGAGCCGTAGAGCTTGTCGTTGTCGCCTACGCGCATGGCGATGACGAGTTCGAGGCCTTCCAGTTTGCCGGCGAGATCGTCGGCGGCGGCGCGGAGGGCGTCCATGCGGGCTTGCAGCTTCTTGCGTTCCAGTTCAAAAGCCTTGAGGTTCCCGGGGGTTACCAGCATGGCGAGGCCCTGCGGAAGCAGGTAGTTGCGACCGTATCCGGCCTTTACGCTCACCACATCGCCAAGGCGACCCAGGTTTTCCACATCGGCACGAAGAATGATTTTCATACCGGGTCTCCTTAGATGTTGCTCTTTTTCTTCACGTCAGAGGAATGGCCGGCGGTGTAGAACAGCAGGGCCATCTGCCGGGCGCGCTTGATTTCGGTGGAAAGCAGACGCTGGTGCTTGGCGCAGGTTCCGGTGATGCGGCGAGCGATGATCTTGCCGCGCTCGGTGATGTAGTCACGCAGGATATCAGGACGCTTGTAATCAAGCGGAAGATCCTTGTCCGCGCAGAAGCGGCAGAACTTGCGACGGGGAGCAAACTTTTTCTTGAAAGCCATGTTACGCAACCTCCTCGACGGTATCAGCCAGCTTGACGGTAAGGAACTTGAACACGCCGTCGCTGATGCGGATGATGCGTTCCAGTTCGGCCACGGTGTCGCCGGGGGCGACATACTCGAGGCGCACGTAATAGCCGCGCATCTGCTTGCGCACGGGGTAGGCGAGGTCGCGCATGCCCCAGTGATCAGCGGCCACCTGTCCGCCGGCGCGTTCGACGACACCCGAGAGGGTGCCGAGCAGCGCTTCGCGGGCGTCGCCGGCCAGCTCCGGAGAAAGGAGCAGCAGGGTTTCGAATTTTCTCATGCCATAATCCTCCTTATGGTCTATGGCCTGTTCCGGATTTTTCCGTCTGCACGGATCGGAGAACAGGCAAGGCAGAACTCAACTTGATACGCGCAGAGACATTGGGTGTCAAGCTGAAATCCCGGAACGGGGCATCTGACGAATCAGGGATCGGGGAGTCTTCATTTCTTTTCCCGAGGGAGAACGGGGAACGTTTTTCGGGGGCGGACAGCCCGTCCGACACCTTCGTATCTTCCCTTGCGCGCGGGCAGCAGCGGCATGGAGAAGATGAGGGGGCGCGTTGTCCGGGGTGAACCGAAACCCTTGAAACGGGGAAAAAGGAAACCGGAGTGATGAAGCGGGAGATACGGATCGTCGCCGGAAACGGGGCCAGGCGCGCGGGGTATCCGGAGATTGCGAAAAAAGAAGCGGAATCGGAGCGGTCATGCTGGTTGGGCAAGAAAACAATGGGTATGGTCATCACGCTGTTTTTGATATACTGTACGCAACAGTCCGTAGAATTCCCTCAACCCCTTAGAAGGATTTCCCCATGAACTGCATTCAGGAATATCAGTCCAAGCTCGTTTCGGCTTCCGAAGCCGTGAAGCTCATCAAGTCCGGGGACTGGGTCGATTACAGTTTCTGTCTCGGGCAGCCGATTGCCCTCGACAAGGCTCTTGCCGCGCGGCGTGACGAGCTGAAGGACGTCAAGATTCGCGGCGGTCTGTGCCTCAGCCCTCTCGCCGTGGTGGAATGCGACGATACGCAGGAACATTTTACATATGTGAGCTGGCATCTTGGCGGCTACGAGCGCAAGCTGAGCGACCGGGGACTGTGCCACTATATTCCGATGCTGTATCGGTCCATGCCCTTGCTGTACCGCAAGAGTCTTGAGGTGGATGTCGCCATGATCTGCGTGACGCCCATGGATCGGAACGGCTTTTTCCACTTCTCGCTCAATAATTCGGCTTCCCGGGCCATTCTTGACTGCGCCAGGCACATTATTCTTGAGGTGAACGAAAACCTGCCCATCGTCGGCGGACTGGAAAATTCCGTGCACATCAGCGAAGTGGATATGGTGGTGGAGGGAGAGAATCCTCCGCTGCCGACGCTCGGCCGTGCGTCCGCCACGGATACAGACAGAAAGATCGCTGAACTGATCATGCCCGAACTGTGCGACGGCGCGACGATTCAGCTCGGCATAGGCGGCCTGCCGAATACCATCGGAGAGATGATCGCGGCTTCCGATCTGAAGAATCTCGGAGTCCATACGGAAATGCTGGTCGACGCCTACATGGTGATGGCCGAAGCCGGAAAGATCACCAACATCATGAAGAAAACGGATATCGGCAAGAGCATGTTCACGTTCTGCGCGGGCAGTGCCGAACTCTACGACTGGGTGCGAGGCAACGGCAACGTCATTTCCGGACCTGTGGATTATGTGAACGCGCCTACCATCATGGCCCAGAACGACTGCTTCATGTCCATCAACAGTTGCATAGAAGTGGATCTGACCGGTCAGTTCAACTCTGAGAGCGCGGGCATGCGCCATATCAGCGGAACAGGAGGGCAGGTGGACTTCCTGACCGGGGCCTACATGTCCAAGGGCGGCCGGGCCTTCATCTGCTGCAATTCCACGTTTACGGACAAGAAGACAGGCAAGCTGCAATCACGCATTCTGCCTTTCTTTGATCCCGGAACGACCGTGACCGCGCCGCGTTCGCAGTCGCATTGTCTGGTGACGGAGTGGGGGCTTGCGGACCTCGCCGGACGTTCGCTTTGGGAACGTGCGGAACGCATTATCGGCATTGCCCATCCCGACTTCCGCGATGAACTGATCGCCGCAGCCGAAAAGCGCGGCATCTGGCGGCGCAGCAACCGGATTGCCTGAGCCGTTTCGGGTTTGGAACAGGCTGATCTGAAAACCTCCGCTCTTTCCGGGCGGAGGTTTTTGCGTGCGCAGCAACTTTTCAAGCAGGGTTTCCAACTGGAATTTCCGGTTCTTTTCTGAGCGCCAGGCGTTTTGACCTGCTGTTCGGCCAGTTCGGCGAGACCATCTGGCATGGAAGGAGATTTCGTGTAGCGGAAGCATGAATTCGCTCTGGAGTACTCCGGACGCTGGCTTTGAGAATCGCGGTGATGTTGGAAATGCAGGTTTTGCGGTTGGAGGGATGGCATTTCCCGGGCTGATTATGAATGGCGTCCCACACTGTTCCGGGCTGCGGGATTCCCCGAATTTCTGCCATACTCTTAGGAAAGCCGCGCCGATCACTGGATGATCGGCGCGGTGATATGTCTTCCCCGCAACTAGATGATGAAGTGGGGGAAGAAAATGACGAAGGCCAGAGCCATGAGCTGAAGGATGACGAAGGGAATGATGCCGATATAGAGGTGTTCCATGGTGATGCTTTTGGGCGCGACGCCGCGCACATAGAAAAGCGACATGCCGAACGGCGGTGTGAGGAACGAGGTTTGAAGATTGATGGCGACCATGATGGCGAACCATGTCAGTTGCTGGCTGCTGGTGAATCCGAGACCGAAATCAAGCTGTGTGATGATGCCGGCGAACATGGGCAGAAGGATATAGGAAATCTCCAGCCATTCCATGAAGAAACCGAGAATGAAGATGGCGCTCATGAGGATGAGGAGCACGCCGTAGGGCCCGAAGCTGGAGGCGAGCAGCGCGTCCTTGATCATGTCCGTGCCGCCGATTTCACGAAATACGGTACTGAACGCGGGCGCGAACAGGGCGATGAACAGGCACATGCCGGTCATTTTGCCCGTTTCGAGTACCGTTTCTTTGAGGATGGTCCGGTTCATCCGTCCATTGATGATGGTCAGCAGGGTCGCGCCCAGTGCGCCGAGAGAGGCGCCCTCGGTGGGTGTGGCCACTCCCGCGAAGATGGAGCCGAGCACGGCCAGGATGAGAGCCAGAGGCGGCAGAAGGTTTTTAAGCAGCTCGACCAGTTCCGCACGACTGAGAGGCTGTTTGTCTTCGGTGCCTTCTCGCCTGGGCATGAGCCGGGGAAAGAGCAGGCCGAGAACGAAGACGAAGACGAGATACAGTCCCACGAGAACGAAGCTCGGCAGGAGTACGCCTTTGAACAGATCGCCTACGGGGATCTGAAGCAGGGAGGAGAACATGACCAGCATGATGCTTGGCGGAATCAGGATGCCCAGCGTGCCCGACGCGGCCACTACGCCGCCTGATATGCAGGAATTATAGCGTTCTCGCTCCATGACCGGCAGGGCGATGAGACCGAGCATGACCACGGACGCGCCGATGATGCCCGTGCTCGCAGCCATGATCGTGCCGAACAGAATTACGGAGATGGCCAGTCCGCCGCGCATGCCTCCAAGCACTCGGTCCAGAGAGTAGAGGAGTTTGCTGGCGATGCACGACTTGTCCATCATGATGCCCATGAAGATGAACACCGGCACGGACAGAAGCAGCCAGTCCTGAGAGGTGCCGAGCATGCGCGATGCCACGTTCTGAAGAAACACGGGTTCGGTGCCGCTCAGATCAAGAAAGAGGATCGCGATGCCTCCGAGCACGAAGGCGATGGGATAGCCGGAAAAGATCAGGACGATCAGACTGATGCCCATAAGCAGGGGAAGCAGTTCTCCGTTCATGCCGTTTTCTCCTCAAGGTCAAGACTGGCGGGCGACATGCCCAGACACAGGCCGATGAAGCGGAGCAGACCACTGACTCCCCGGCATCCGGCCTGAACCGCGAGCAGAAGCATGGCGATGGGCAGCACGGCCTTGACGACCCAGCGGTGGGTCAGACCCATTTCGCTGGAGGCTTCGCCAGTCAGATAGGCGAACATGACGAGATCGCAGCTGTACCAGGCGATGTACAGGGCAAAGGGCAGAAGGAAGAAAAGATCGCCGATCCAGTTGATCGCGACTCTGGATTTGAGGGACATGCGCGAGTACAGAATATCCACCCGGACATGCCCGTCGAGGGAATAGGTGTAAGATCCCGCGAACAGCATCATGACCGCAAACAGATGCCATTGCAGCTCCACAAGAGAGGTGGAGTTGAATTCGGTCCCGAATAGAAAGACCGGATCTGTCCAGGACAGAAAGACGTGCCAGCGGAACATTCCCGCAAGAATGGACAGTACGGACAGGAGGATGATGGCCACAATCAGCCACGCGGCGGTCTTACCCGGCCAGGCGCACCAGCCCACCATCCTGTCGAGGAGACGGATGGCTCCTCCAAGATGCTCTTTCATGATTACCTGCCTTATGCTGGAGAAGGCGACGCCTTTTGAAACGGAGTCACGATGCGATGGCGCTGCTCTCGTATATGTATGAAGGATGAGCGCTGACGAACGATTTCGTTTCGGAGAGGGCGACGCAGATGGCGGGAAAGCCCCGCCCAACGGCTGCAAAGAGGGAGATCAGACGGCAAGAGGAGGCGCGAGAGGAGGAGGCAGCATGCCGCGCAGATGAATTCGCGGAAGGAGGAGAAGATTCTGGAGGTGGAGGGAAACGGCGTTCCGGGGCGCGGCGAATTGCGGTGCCGGGACTTCGGGCAGGGTAAACAGGGAGTCCGGCAGACTTTCGTAACGGGTCTTGTTTTTTTCCTGCAGAACAATTTTCTGGGAATCCAGAATGGTCGCGGAGTGTTCCGCATACTGCGGGATCAGCCGGGAATCGACGGATACGATGGATGCGTTCCGTCCGGGCTGAGAGGTACCCGGATTGTCGTTCAGATGCGGCCCGGAGAAAATACACAGAAGCAGCGTGAGCAGGACGCTCCAGACGCTGCGCGGGGAGAGAGGCGTTTCTTCATAGGAGGAGGGCTGCATCAACATGTCCATTACGTATTATACGTTGGAATCTATACGAATCCAATGTCCTGTCAAGGGAAGTTTCAGGAACGGAAAAGGGCCGCCCAGCAGGACGGCCCAAAAGAAGGATGGGGAAAGGACTGGCGGGCCGCTCAGCCGCGCATGAAGAAGTTGATGAGAAACATTGCCGTAATGATCCACATGAACAGGCTGACCTCGCGGGCTCGACCGGAGAACAGTTTGACTGCAGCGTAGCTTACGAAGCCGAACCCGAATCCGCTTGCGATACTGTAGGTCAGCGGCATCATGATGATGGTCATGAAGGCGGGAAAGCCTTCGGTGAAATCCTGGAAGTCGATGTTGGACACTTCCATCATCATGAGCGCGCCCACGATGAGCAGCGCGGGCGCCGTAGCGAAGGACGGGACCAGACCAATGAGCGGTGCGAAGATCAGGGAAACGGCGAAGAGAACGGCCACCGTCACGGCCGTCAGGCCAGTACGTCCGCCCTGCGAGACGCCTGCCGCGCTTTCCACGAAACTGGTTACGGTGGACGTGCCGAGGGCGCTGCTGATGATGGTGCCCACGGAGTCGGTGGTCAGGGCGCGGTCGATGTTCTCGATATGTCCGTTGTCATCCATGAGCCCCGCCTTGCGGGACAGGCCGATGAGCGTACCCATGTTGTCGAACAGCTCGACGATGGTGAAGGTGAACACGATGGAAATAATGCCGTATTTGAGCGCTCCCATGATGTCGAGCTGCATGAAGGTGGGGGCGAGGCTCGGAAGCTTGAAGCTGACGATGCTGTCGATGCCGGAGGGGAGCGGCGCGGCGCCGCAGATCATGCCGAGGATGGTGGTGACCAGAACGCCGATGAGCAGACTTCCCTGTACACGGCGAGCCATGAGTCCGGCGGTGATGAGCAGGCCGATGGACGCGAGCAGAGGTGCGGGAGAGGCCAGATGACCGAGGCTGATGAGCGTCGCGTCGTTTTTGACCACGATTCCGGCATTCTGAAGACCGATGAAGGCGATGAACATGCCGATGCCCACCACAATGGCATATTTGAGATTCATGGGCACAGCCTCGATGAGCAGCTGCCGGATATGCGTCACAGTGAGAATGAGGAAGACGATTCCCGAGAAGAAGACTGCGCCCAGCGCCACGGTCCAGTGCAACCCCACCACGCCGCAGACGTAATAGGCGAAGAAGGCGTTCAGTCCCATGCCGGGAGCGAGCGCTACGGGAAAGTTCGCCCACAGTCCCATGAGGGTGCTGCCGATGACGGCGGACCAGATGGTCGCGGCGATGGCCGCTTCCTTGGGAATGCCCGCATCGGCCAGAATGCCCGGATTGACGAAAATAATGTAGGCCATGGCCACAAAGGTGGTCAGACCTGCGATGATCTCGGTTTTGACCGTGGTGCCCTTGGCGCTGAGTTTGAAGATCCGTTCCAGAATGCCGTTCGTCTGACTCATGTTCGTCTCGTGGTTTTGATGGTGGGAGAACGCGCGGGATGCCCTTGCGTCCCGCCCTTGTCGGCCTTCATGCCAGAAAGGTTCTCCGTATAGCCGATTTTCATGTGCCGGTAAATGCGCGCCTGAGGAGCAGGGTGATACAAGGAGGCCGCAGGCAATGTTCACAGGGGGAGTGCCTTCCTTGAGAAAAGGGGAGAGACTTCCCCGAGCGGGGAAAGGAGTGCGGGATGTCGCACAGTTCCGCGTCTCGGAATCCTGTTTTCTGTGTGGCGTGTCGATTTGCGGCACCTGTCCTGGTCAGACAGGCCATGCCGGACGAAGGAGGCCGATACAACCGCAAAAATGGTTTGTGCCATGTGGCGTGAAATTTTGTTGGACGACAGGACAGGCTGAGAGGGAAGCGCGTGGTTCTTGCATGGAATATCAAGAGCCTGGCAAGGGACTGAAGGCAGCAGAAACGGAAAAAGGACTTGTGTCCATAAGACACAAGTCCTGTATTTTCAAGTGGTGCCGGGGGACAGAATTGAACTGCCCACACGGGGATTTTCAGTCCCCTGCTCTACCAACTGAGCTACCCCGGCGCGAAAAAAGTAACTACGTAAATTCTGCGTCTTTGGCAAGTCTTTTTTTGCAAAAAAACGATTTTTTTCTTCTGTTCCCTCTAACTGGCCATCAGACAAGCCTTTTTACAGTACGGGAGTGATGCTTTTAATCACTACCGGAGTGCGGGGTACGTCCTGATACATGCCCATGTTGCCGGTACTGACCTGCTTGATGCGGTCGACCACGTCCTGTCCCCTGATGACCTTGCCGAACACGGCGTAGCCGTAACCCGAAGGCGTGCTGCTCTTGTAGTCGAGGAAGGCATTGTCGGCCACGTTGATGAAGAATTGGGACGTAGCGGAATGGGGATCGCTGGTCCGGGCCATGGCGATAGTGTATGTACGGTTTTTCAGGCCGTTGGAGGCCTCGTTTTCGACAGGCTTGCGCTTATTGGGCTTTTCCTTCATGTCGGCGGTCAGGCCGCCTCCCTGAATCATGAATCCATTGATGACGCGGTGGAAGACCGTGCCGTCATAGAAGCCGGATTTCACATAATATAGAAAGTTGCTCACCGTTTTTGGAGCCTTGTCGGGGTAGAGTTCGACGGTAATGTCGCCGAGGCTGGTTGCGATTTTTACCTTGGGGGCCGGAGCGGCTTCGCTCTGGGCGGGGAGGACGAAGGAGATGCCGAGACACAGGGCAAGGGTCAGAGCGGCGAGACGAAGGATTTTCATTGGTATTCCTCAAATGGGGTAAGAGTTGCGGACGGACGCGACTGCCGTTTGCAGGCGCGTTTCGCCGTTTAGTATACGAAGTCCCGGGGCCGGAGAAAAGAGGCTGAGCACCCGGCCGGCCGCCGTTCAGGGGAGACTGCTCAGGGATGAAATGTCTGCGGCATGAATCCGTCCCCGGGGTGCCACCCGTCATGCGGGCAGCAGTTCCCAGTCACGGACGCGCAACTCCACGGAGGCGATGCCGTTATAGGCGTTGATGCCGGGCGTGTAGGCAAGCCGGATTCGTCTGCCTGTCAGGACTTCGGGAATCTGGGATGCCTGCCGCCATGCCTTGGCCTGCAGAGTGATGCCCGAGGCGATTTCCGTTACTTCCAGCGCGACATGCTCGCGGGAGTGCCCGAAGGCGCGCCGCTTCCGGACGAGCAGGGGGCCGGAGGCGAAAACGGGTTCCGGGTTGCCGATACCGAAGGGCTGCAGCAGCTCCAGTCCCTTGAGCACCGCGAAATCCGAGGCCGCGCTGAAGGGGAGTTCAGCGTCGATTTTCAGAGTAGGCGTCAGCGGTTTGTCTCCAAGCTCTTCCCTGACCACGGCATCAAAGCGTTTGCGCAGGGCTTCAAGCTGGTCGGGAGAAAGACGCAGCCCGGCCGCCTGCCTGTGTCCTCCGTAACCAAGCAGCAGGTCGGCGCAACGGGTTAATCCCGCGTGCAGGTCGAATTCGCTTACAGATCGACCGGAACCCTTGAGGGTATCGCCGTCTGCACAGAGAATGAGCACTGGACGGTAGAATTCCTCGACGATGCGCGAGGCCACGATGCCGATGACTCCCTGATGCCAGTCCCTGCCGTAGAGCACGAAGCCGAGGCGATCGCTGTCGGCCTGCGCCTGTTGCAAGGCCTCCTTGTAAATCCTGTCCTCTTCGGAACGGCGTTCGTCGTTCATGAGCGTGAGGGAACGAGCCAGCCCCGCAGCCTCGTCATGCGAGTCGGTACGCAGCATGTCGTGGGCCAGCACGGGACTGCCCAGTCTGCCGGCGGCGTTGATGCGCGGCGCGAGATTGAAGACGACCTGACCGGCCCCAAGCGAGGCCACCGGAGAAAAGCCGCTGGCCGCCTTGAGGGCGGCCAGTCCGGGACGTCGGGCCTCCGCAATGGCCAGCAGACCGTTCTTGACCAGTATGCGGTTCTGGCCAGTGAGGGAAACCATGTCCGCCAGCGTTCCAAGCGCCACGAGATCGAGCACTTTGCGCATATCCAGCTTCTTTCCGGACAGTTTTTCCAGCCTGGCGTTGAGCGCGGCCATAAGGAAGAAGGCCACGCCGACCCCGGCGAGATGAGGACAGGGATTTTCTCCGATACGGGGATTGGTGACGGCCTGCGCGTCAGGAAGTTCCGCCGGGGGCAGATGGTGATCGGAGATGACTACGGTGAAGCCCAGTTCGCGGGCCCGGGCCACGGCGGCTACGTCGCTGATGCCGCAGTCCACGGTCAGCAGCAGGGCATTGGTCGGAGTCATTTCCGCGGCCAGCCCTTCCAGTGCAGGAATGTTCAGGCCGTATCCTTCGGTACGACGATCGGGAAGATGCACGCGCGCGGACACTCCGTGGAACGACAGCACCTGAAGCATCAGCGTCGCTCCGGTGATGCCGTCCACATCATAGTCGCCCCAGATGAGTACTTCCTTGCCTTCCCGGATGCCGTTTTCCAGAACATCGGCAGCTTCCCGCATGCCTGGCCACATATGCGGAGGAGCCAGATGCCGCAGTCCCGGAGAGAGGAACATGTCCATGTCCCGGAGAGAGGAAAGCCCTCTCTGCCAGAGCAGGGCTGCTACGACGGGAGGCACGCCCAGCCGTTCCGGCCAGTCAGGTGGACATGGTTCTCGGTCGGCGGCCTCGGAAGGAGCAGGGATGGAAGCGGCGGGCTGGTTGCGGAAACGCCAGAGTTTCATGCTGAAGCCTTGTGAAGCGGGGCATGCCCGGATGCAAAGACGGCGGCTGCCGGATCGCACAAAGTGCCGGCAGCCGTAAAAGAGAGAAAAGCTGAAACAGATTTGCCGGACGGCGTCCGGAGGTTTTCAGGCCATTTCGGCGAGAATGGCGCGGGCGGCTTCGGCAGGGTTGTCCGCCTTTGTGATCGGGCGTCCGACCACGAGATAGTCGCTTCCGGCGCGAACAGCCTCGGCGGGCGTCATGACTCTGCGTTGATCGTCGCTTGAACCGCTGGCCGGTCGGATACCCGGGGTCAGACAGAGCAGATCGGGGCAGCGGTTCTTGATTGTGCGGACTTCATGTCCTGAGCAGACTACCCCGTCCAGTCCCCAGCTTTTGCCGGAAGCGGCGAGTTCTCCCGCGAATGTTGCAAGATCCTGCGTGTAGCCTGGCAGTTCTCCCTGCTCCATGCTTGTGAGAATGGTGATGCCAAACAGTTTGGGGGTCGCGCCGCCCTCCGAGCCGCTTTCGTGGATAGCCTCCGCAGCGGCCCGGATCATGCGCTCGCCGCCGAGCGTGTGCACGGTGACAAGATCCACGCCGAGGCGGCAGGCAGATCGTATGCCGCCCTTCACCGTATTCGGAATGTCGAACATTTTGAGATCGAGCATGACCTTGAAATTCATATCCTGCAGGGCCCGCACCACGCCCGGCCCTTCGCGGGTGAACAGTTCGAGGCCCACTTTCATCCACAGAGGAGTCCCCTGCACCGTCCTTGCGGCGGCGAGGGCGTGTTCGGCATCGGTGTAGTCAAGGGCAACGATGAGTTCGGCCATAATTCATCCTTCAAGAATAGAGGTTGCGAGTCCGGGACGGAGGACCGGAGCGAGAGTGGCTGCCAGATAGAAGGCGCGCAGTCGGTCGTAGGCCTGGTCGAGATCATCGTTCACGATCCAGGCATCGAACCAGTGCGCCTGCCGGATTTCCTGTTCCGCGTTGGCGAGACGGCGGGTGATACTGGCCTCGTCGTCCGTGCCCCGGGTGCGGAGGCGGTGCGCCAGTTCGCTCATGGAAGGAGGAAGCAGGAAAACGTAGCGTCCGCGGGGGAGGGTAAGACTGAGCTGGGCCGCCCCCTGCACGTCGATGTCGAAAAGCATGTCGCGGCCCGACTCGAGCATTTCCCGGACCGGAGCCAGAGGCGTGCCGTAATAGTTGTTGTGCACTCGGGCCCATTCAGCGAAGTAGCCGCATTCACGACGCCTGAGAAAGGTTTCCTCGGAGAGAAAGTGGTAGTCCCGGCCGTCGATCTCGTTGGCCCGGGGACTGCGGGTGGTGCAGGAAACGGAAAAGCCGAAGTGGGGAAATTCGGAACGCAGACGCTGGACGAGCGTGGTCTTGCCCGTTCCGGACGGTGCGCAGATGACAAGGGGAATGCCGGCGCGTCGGTTGTCGTGCAGTACTTCAGACATCGTTGTTCTCCTCCTGGACGAACCGCTGACCGAGCGTTTCGGGCAGAATGGCCGAAAGGATCACATGATTGGAATCCGTGATGATGATGGAGCGGGTCTTGCGGCCCTGAGTGGCATCCACGAGACGTCCCTCGGAACGGGCATCCTCGCGCAGGCGGCGCATGGGCGCCGAGGCGGGGTTGACGATGCCCACTACCCGGGAGGCGACGACGAAGTTGCCGAAACCGAGATTGATGAAACGTTCACGCTGCATGGTTATTCCAGATTCTGCACCTGTTCGCGGCACTTTTCGAGTTCGTTCTTGAAGTCCACGACCATACGGGAGACCTGCGCATCCTGAATCTTGTTGCCGCAGGTGGCGATCTCGCGGAAGCATTCCTGCAGGGTGAAGTCGAGACGTCGTCCCGCATCAACGCCCATGCCGAGGAGATCCCTCAGACGCTCGAGATGAGCGTGCAGGCGGGTAAGTTCTTCGCTCACGTCCAGTTTGTCTGCTACAATGACCATTTCCTGCAGAAAGCGTCCGTCCTCAAGTTCCGGTCCGCCCACGGCTGCCAGCGCGTCGTTCAGCCGCTCGCGCAGCACGGCGAAGCGTTCTTCCTTGATTTCAGGGGCGCGTTCATCCAGACGTTCGAGCCAGCCTTCCATCCGGGCGATGCGGGATTCCATGTCTTTGGCCAGTGCCGCACCTTCGGTCTCGCGGGATTCATTCCAGTCTTCAAGAGCGGCTACCAGTCCTTCCTCAAGACGGGCGTCCATATCCTCGTCGACGTCCTCGCTTTCCCGTTCCCAGAGAGAAGGGACGGCAAACAGAGCGTTATAATCCGGTTCGTAGGCGTCTCCATGCACGTCCGCAAGCGCGGCCACAGCATCAAGCATGGCGGAGGCCTGTGTCGCATCGAAACGAATTCGGGCAGAGGCGCTGCCGCGCGCCTGAAGCATCAGACCGATCTCCATGCGTCCACGGCCTGCGAAACGGCGCACCACACGCTCGAAACGGGATTCCAGCCCCCGGGCCTGTGCGGGAAGTTTCCATTTGAGATCAAGATGACGGTTGTTGACGCTGCGGATTTCCCATGTCTGCGTCCAGTCCGCATCTTCGACGACGCAACGTCCGAATCCTGTCATACTGCGTAGCATGCGCGCTCCTTTGTCGGGCTTTTTCGGCCAGTCGTGTATCTGCGGAATGATATGACAGATGCCGGATCGGCACAAGAGGCGGACGTATGAGGAAGAGCGGGTTGCGGTTTGCATGACGAGCGGCTAAAAGCGGAATCATTCCGATTCCTGCAGGAGAACCATATGCGCCGAGTGTCTTTCGTCAAGTCATCGCCCAGCGGCAATGTCACCATTCTGGTTCGGGATGCCTCCCTCACTCCGATGGAACGGGCCGCATCCGCCGCGGAACTGATGCGGCCGGATCATGTTGTGGCCGAGCAGGCAGGGTTTGTGAACCTGCTTGCCGTCCCTCCTCGCCTGGATATGATGGGCGGAGAATTCTGCATGAATGCGACGCGTTCCTTTGCGGCTCTTCTGTTTGGCGACGGATTGCTGGAGGCAGGCCCGGAAGACTGGTTTTGCGGTATCGTGTCCGTTTCCGGCATGGATGGCCCCCTGCGGGTGCGTGTTCGCGGAACTGCCGAACTCTGCGAGTCGCATGCGCTTATCGATCTGCCGAAGCGCCCTCCCGTACGTCGAGTCGCGGAGGGCATTTGCGAAGTCCGCGTTCCGGGCATCGTGCATCTGGTGCTGGATGCGGCAGTTCATCCCCTGCCCACGGACTGGGAACGGGAGACGGCGGCCTTGTTCGCCCGTTTCGACCTTCTGAAGGAGGAAGCTGCCGGATGTATCTGGCTGGAGAGGAAGGAACGGCCAGGGGAGGAAAATGGACTTGCCCTGACGCCATTCGTCCACGTTCGGGAAACAGGCACGACCTGTGCGGAAACGGCATGCGGCTCGGGTACGCTGGCCGCTGCAACCGTGATATGGGAGGAAACAGGCATGGAAACGCCATTGTCCATCCTGCAGCCGGGCGGCGATCCATTGACCGTGTCTCCTGACGTTTCCCGGTTTGCCGGAGGCTGGGCTGTCTGGGTGGGCGGCTCCGTGCTGACGGTGGCACGGGGGGAGGCGTTCGTGCGTTGTCTGGGGCCGATCCGGGAGGAGAAAAGCGGCGCAGGCGAACTGCACCCGACGGAGTCGAATGAGGGGCCGGAAAATTCCTTCTAGAGCCGGAGTTCCGGCATGCCGCCGGATTCGGAACGGGATTCGTTTTTAGCGGAAGGTTCGGGCCAGTCCAGATGAAGTTCATCCGTCCTCTTGCCGTGCAGAGGTTCGTTTTGGGTTTGTTCCTGGGGAGAATAAAAATTCGGGGGGCGTTTCGCGTTGGTTTTCGTTTTCCGGCTCGGGCCGGAGGCGAAAAGATCCTTCCAGCCCTGCCGACGGGGAACTGGAAGATCGGACAGCATGGCGTTGCGGCGGGACGACTTCGCGTCAGAAGGCGTCGCACTGTCTGCAGGGGGATCGGCGACAAAATGGGGAGCGATTTCGTCGTCCTGCAGGAGCCGGTCGACGGCATGTGCTTCTGGTGCGGCCAGCAGGCGTTCCAGATGGAGCAGCCGCTCCGCAAGGCGGGCGTTGTCCTCGCGCAGCGTCCGCAGCATGGCATCCTGATTGCGCAGTATGGTCAGGAACATATAGGCAAGACCGCCGAAAAGCACTACCATAAACATTAATTGCATGTCCGCTCCTGTTCGTCCGATCCGTCGGGACGGATTTCGCATCGATTTTTCTGTGGCCGGGGATGGTTCATGAAGTCCCGCCCCGTAAGGAATTCCAGTCCGGGACTTGCGCTGTTCCGGCACATCCAGTACCAGTACCGCATTCGTAATCCTCATCGACCATAACCGCAAGGACTTGTCCAATGGCTTCGCCTTCCATCCGCCCCCATATGCTGTTCGCCGACAAACAGGGCCACATTTATGATCATCCGGAACTTCTGCTGTTGTGCCGCCGCGGCGATGAGTGGAGTCTGCCCCGGCCCGATGAGCTGATCCCGCTCCCTGATGAAAGCGAGCTGTTCATGTTGCCGGGACGTCACGCCGTAGGGCTGAACCCGGAAACCGGGGAGACCGAAGTCATGGAGGATCTGGCTGTGGCCGCGTTTGCAGCACCAGCCCATACGTTGACCGCGCATCCCGTGTACGAAACCGACGGGAACGCACCCATGCTGCCGCTGTTCGCCTATGGCGCGGTAGGTTTCGCCAACGGGCGCTTTTATGTTTGTGCAAAGCGTGTGGACGAGGATACACGGCAGGTCTTTTCCGGCATTGCGGGTAAAAAGATCCGCAAGGCGGCTGACGAAATCATGCGCGCGTTTCCGAATAACCGGCTCATGCAGCATCTTATGCAGAACTGCGTGTTGCGCTATGCCTGTCCCGCCGCCCGTAATCTGTGTCTGGGGCGTTACGAGGCGCCCATTCCCACGTCGCGCGTGTGCAATGCGCGCTGTATCGGTTGTATTTCCCAGAAGGACGATACGTCGAAGATCTGCGCCACTCCGCAGAACCGCATGACCTTTACGCCCACGGCGGACGAAATTCTCGAACTGTTGCGTTATCACGGGCGTAATGAGACCAGAAATCCCGTCTTTTCCTTCGGGCAGGGGTGCGAGGGCGAGCCGCTGACCGTCGCGCCCCTGCTTATCGAGGCTGTGCGGCGTTTCCGCGAGGAGGGCGGGCGCGGGACGATCAACCTTAATTCCAACGCCTCCCGTCCTGATGCCGTTGCGGAACTGGCCGACGCCGGCCTGACCTCCCTGCGCGTGAGCATGAACAGCGCTCGACCGGAGGTCTATAACCGTTACTATCGGCCCAACGGCTATACCTTCGACGACGTGCGCCGCTCAATTTGCGAGGCGCGCTCGCGCGGAGTCCATGTAGCCATCAATCTGCTGTATTTCCCCGGTGTGACTGATACCGAGACGGAAATAGAGGCTCTGATCGAGCTTCTGACTTCCACGGGTGTGAGCATGATTCAGTTGCGCAATCTGAACATCGATCCCGAATACTATCCGACCATTTTGCAGGGCATCGAGTTCGGTCCGTCCGTTGGTCTGAACAATTTCCGCAAACGCATTCGTCGGGCCTGTCCGTGGATCTCCTACGGTTATTTCAATCCGTGGCTGGGCGATAAGGCCGACCTTGGCGATACGCCGATGCCGAACAGAGATTAGGCAAATCCGCAATGTGGGGAGTCCCCGACAAGGTCAGTCCTTGCCGGGGGCTTTTTGTGAGATTCATTCATCCCACATCGTTGCGCGGGATTCGAAGACAGGGTTACGCGGAAGGGGCGATTTTTTTGACGTTCCGGAGTTCGGTCGTACGCGTGTAGCGGTACGCCAGAGCTGCGAGAAGCAGTGCCTCGGCGACAAGGACGAAGATCAGACGCGCTCCGTCCGAATGGTACAGAGCTATGCCGAGGCCCGCGGAACAGAGAATCGTTCCGAAGGTGAAGGCCAGCCAGCGGGGGGAGGCATGGAGCTTCCAGATGGAGGAGGGACGGCGACAGCGTCCGCGCACTGAAAGCACGCAGAAGACCGCGAGCAGCAGAAGGACGGCGATCCCCCAGTTCATGGAATACAGCAGTGAACCGGCGATGCCGACGACGAGCGCCAGCAGGGCGGCGTTGCAGGGACGTTGCTGGCGGTGCTGGATGCCGCGGGCCAGAAAGAGGAGCAGCACGCCGGTCACACCGGTGAGCACGCTGGCCGTGGCGGATATCCAGGCGGGGATGATGTCCTGCATGTGCAGAAGATGTTCCGGCGTAGAGGGAAGAACCACGGAGAAGCAGAGGAGCATCCCGGCGGCGAAGACAGCAAAGGACATGATCGTGGGCGCGAAGGCGCGCATCCAGCGCCCCGCGTTGTGCAGTGCGCCGGAATTTTGGGATGTCTGAAGGCGGATTTCGTACAGAGCGAAGATAACTGCCGCGAGAAGCAGGGGCAGCAGATAATAAATGACCCGGAAGCATAACAGCGCGGCGAGCACGTCCTGACGCGAAGCCGTTGTCAGATGCAGAATCACGACTTCCAGCACGCCCGCGCCGCCGGGTACATGGGTGAGCACTACAGCCACCATGCCCATGAGATAGGAGGGCAGGAATTCGATGAACGAGACGCCGCTGTCCGGCGGCAGCAGCACGTAGAGACAGGCGCCGGCCGCGATGAGGTCAGCCCCGGCTACCAGCAGCTGCGCCACGGCGATATGAAAGGGCGGAAAGGCGAACTCCTTGCCGAAAATATGGATGGGCTTGTGAATGAGCTTGCAGACTACAAGATAGCTTGCGGCGATGAGCACCAGAATCATTCCCAGTGGTCGCGGACTGATGGGCATGTGCATGCCGAGTTCCGCCGGAATGTCGGGAGGCGCGATTACGAAGATGGCCCCTACGAGTCCCAGCGCGCCGACCCAGAAAGTGATTGCGAGCATAAGCACGAGGCGGACGATATCCATGGGCGCAAAGCCCCAGCTCGAATAGAACCGGAAACGGACCGTGCTGCCCCCGAGCAGCGCACCGAAGTTGTAGCTCACAGCCTGCCCGACGAAGGAGACAAGGGAAACTCTGGTCAGGGGGAGAACCTTGTGGATGCCTTTGAGGGCCAGCCAGTCGTAGCCGATGAGAATGATGTAGTTGATGACGGCGAGGAACAAGGAGAGCAGGATGCTGCCTGTCGAGATCTGGGACAGGCTCATCTTGATGTCGGAGATGCTGTATTTGCTTATTTCCTTATACAGCAGATAGACCGCGCCGAGGAAAATACAGGCGATAAGCACGGGCCCCATGGCACGCAGGAGGCGTTTCAGAAACATCCCTGTCTTTTTCAGCATCTCTCCCCCAACGATCACGGGACGCCGTGCGGCGACCGTGCTGGAATCCTGTGAGCGATCAGTGCGCATTCTCGCTGCGGCGCTTGCGCGGGCGGAAGGGAAACGCTTCATTCGGAGTTCTTTCCGGGCGTCCGATCCGTCCGGCCCGGAAGCCGGAGCTTTGACGAATGCATTCTTGATACCTGCTCCAGCCCGATGGCGCAACCCGTCTCCATGCCTGAGCGAGCTGATTTTTGAAAAGGATCATCCGTTTTGGTTCTGATTCCTTTCCGGGGAATGAAAAGGAGGAGGCGGGCGCTTATCGGAGCGCTGCTTGACCTCTTCCGGGGGATGGACTAAAAAGAAGACAACGGCAATCGCCAGAGGCTCCACCCTTCGCGCAAGCGAAGGGGGGCGTTTTTTTTTGTATGCGGTGATTTCCGCGAGAATATTGCAGGAGAGAAATGATGAGCAGTATCCCCATTTCTAAGGAAGGCTTCCAGGCGCTTGAACAGGAGCTGGATCGCCTGAAGAAGGAACGCCCGGAAGTCATTCAGGCCATCAAGGAGGCCCGGGAAGAGGGCGACCTGAAGGAAAATGCCGGCTATGACGCCGCTCGCGAGCGTCAGGGAATGCTGGAAGCCCGCATCAAGTATATCGAATCCCGTATGGGCCTGTTCAACGTCATCGACCTGTCCACGCTGTCCAGCGAGAAGGCCATCTTTGGCGCGACCGTAGTAGTTGAGGACATCGATTCCGGCGAGGAACGCGAGTTTACGCTTCTCGGTCCCGATGAAGCCGACTATTCCAATGGATCGATCTCCATTCAGTCGCCCGTGGGCAGGGCGCTCCTCGGCAAGGAGGTGGGGGACGAGATCGTCGTCGACGCTCCTCGTGGTCGGATCAATTACGAGATCATCGACATCAGATTCGGCAAGCACAAGGGGTAACCCCGCGTCGGGGTCCGAATGCCGTGGCGGAAGCGGTGAATGCCGGGCCGGACCCCCTGATTCCCTTCTTTCACTTCAGAACAACGGCTCCTCCGCGTGTCGATTTCGGACTCCCGCCCTGTGGGGTCCCTTCCGGTCATGCGGCGGGGCAGCCCGCATGGAGGCTCGCATGCCGTATTCTTCCTGGACGTTCTGCGTGCAGACGTTCGGCTGCAAGGTCAACCAGTACGAGTCTCAGTCCCTGCGTGAAGCGTGGTTGACCATGAACGGGACGGAAACCGACGATCCCGCCGTCGCCGATGTGGTGTTGCTGAACACCTGCGCCGTGACCGCCAATGCGGTTGCGGACGCGCGTCAGGCCGTGCACCGCCTGAGTCGCGAGGCTCCTGAGGCCCGGATCATCATCACTGGTTGCGCCGCCGAGGCCGCCGGAGAGGAGCTGGTGGCTCTGCCCGGAGTGGTGGCCGTAGCAGGTCAGGCTGGCAAGGCCCTGCTGCTGGAGCAGC
Source organism: Pseudomonadota bacterium (assembly GCA_023403845.1). GTDB lineage: Bacteria > Desulfobacterota > Desulfovibrionia > Desulfovibrionales > Desulfovibrionaceae > Bilophila. Next base: position 5,410 of record JAEYDL010000011.1, on the reverse strand, counting down.
CTCCGTTGACGCAGCTCGAACGCCTGAAGGTTTCCCCCATGCTGGAGCTGTTTCCGGCGCAGAGGAAACAGCGTTCCCGTACGCAGACGGATTCGTCCGTTTCGTCGGAGCGGGTCTATCCTCCTTTCGCCATCAGTGGTTTTCGACGCGCCCGTCCTGTGCTCAAGGTTCAGGACGGCTGTTCGCACGGCTGCACCTATTGCATCGTTCCTCTGACGCGCGGTCCGGCCCGCAGTCGCTCCCCGCGTGAATGCCTTGAGGAGCTGCGGCGTCTGCTTGACGCTGGTTACCGCGAAATCATGCTTTCAGGCATCAATCTGAGGCAGTATGCGGTTCGTGAGGGGGATGTGCGCGATTTCTGGGACTTGATCGCCTGGCTGGACCGGGAGCTTGCTCCTGACTGGAGCGGAGCGGAGCGGTCCGATCCTGCCCGTCTGCGCATCAGTTCCGTAGACCCGGCGCAGCTGACGCCGCGTGCCGTCGACTGTCTCGCCTCTTCGCGTCTTGTTTGCCCCCAGCTCCACGTTTCTCTGCAAAGCGGCAGTCCTGCCGTGCTTTCGGCCATGCGCCGGGGACATTATGCCCCGGAAGGGCTGATCGAGGCCATCCGCGCTGTATCCGGCATCTGGCCCCGTTTCGGGCTGGGCGCTGATATTCTCATGGGCTTCCCTGGAGAAACCGAGACGCATGTGCAGGAAACACTGGAAGTAGTTCGGGAATTGCCGCTCACCTACGCCCATGTGTTCCCCTTTTCCGCGCGCCCCGGCACTGTTGCCGCAGGGCTGCCGGATCAGGTGGGGAAGGCCGAGCGCCAGAGCCGTGCCGCCCGTGTGCGCACGCTGGTGGAGACGAAACGTCGCGCCTTCTGGGAGGCGAGCCTGCGGGAGAAGAATCTTCTGATTGCTCTGGACAGCAATGACAATGCGGAAAACGTACGGGGGCAGCACGGCGTCGACGCCTGTTATGTGCCCTGCCGCCTGAGCGTGCCGTTGCGGGGGGCCGGTCATACACTTGTTCCTGTCCGTCCCCTGCGTGTGGAGCGCGGTGGATTGATCGTGGAACCGATCCTTCTGTGAAAGAGCGCTCAAGTGGTCCGGAAAAGACCGACATGACCTTTTTTGTCTAGAGATACGTAGTGTAATGGGAAAATAAACGCTTCGCTTTCGCCGATTTTCCGCTCATTGATTCCGTTTGGGAAAGCTGCTGGGGAAAAGCATCACTTTTTTTGGGTCAACGCGCTAGAAAAGTACGTCTGGCCATTGACTTCGGCGCATGGGTCGGGCATGGTTCTCTCATAAGGAACCGCGTCATCACCAAGGCGTTTTTGGAGATGGCCAAGCGCGGGCATGTGGTGTCTATTTTGAGAGGTTTTTTCATGGCCAAGTCTATTTATGTCGGCAACCTTCCCTGGTCCGCTACTGAGGAACAAGTTCAGAGCCTTTTCGCCGATTACGGTCCGGTAGTCTCCGTGAAGCTCGTGAGCGACCGCGAAACCGGCCGCGCCCGTGGTTTCGGTTTTGTTGAAATGGATGAGCCCGGCGCTACCGCTGCGATCGAAGCTCTGGATAATGCGAACTTCGGTGGTCGGACCCTGCGCGTGAATGAAGCCAAGCCCCGCGCCCCGCGTCCTCCTCGTTACTAGTTTCGATCTGAACAGGTCGACGCCCCGGCAGCTTCCGTTGCCGGGGCGTTTTTTGTCGGTCCGCCGGGCTTTCTTCGATTATTTTCCTTGTGCTGAAATCCGGCCAGATATGCACAATATTTCTTTCGGTAAGCGAAAAACGTTTTTTCTACACTATAATCTATTGATATTGTACCATTGTTTCCCGTATGACCATGCGGAAGCTCTTTTGTTCGCCCCGGGAACCGCATGTTCCGGGCCGTTCTCGCCGTTGTCAAACGGAACAAGAGAACTTACACTGTACGCGAAGATTCTCCGGTCAACTTTTTCAGGGCGGAGAATCGTACGGAGGTAACTTTTGAATCAGTTTACGCGGAATCTCCTGCTCTGGGGGGTCATCTCCCTAGCCATGGTCCTGGTATTCAATCTTTTCAGCCAGCCGCAGCATGCCACCCAGCCGAGCATGACGTACAGCGAATTCCTGCGTCAGGCCGAAAAGGGCGAAGTTTCCGAGGTGGCCATTCAGGGCAACACCATTACCGGAAAGACCGTCGACGGCAAGACGTTCCAGATTTTCGCTCCGGCCGACCCGGGGCTGGTGGACAAGCTGCTTGCCCAGAAGGTGGAAGTCCGGGCCGAGCCTGCCGAGGAATCGCCCTGGTATATGACGCTTCTCGTTTCGTGGTTCCCCATGTTGCTGCTCATCGGCGTATGGATTTTTTTCATGCGTCAGATGCAGGGCGGCGCGGGCAAGGCCATGTCCTTCGGCCGTTCACGTGCGCGTATGCTCAATCAGGAGCAGGGCCGCGTGACCTTTGAGGATGTGGCCGGCGTGGACGAGGCCAAGGACGAGCTTTCTGAGGTCGTGGACTTTCTGTCCAACCCGCGCAAGTTCACCCGGCTTGGCGGGCGTATTCCCAAGGGCGTCCTGCTCGTGGGTCCTCCCGGCACCGGCAAGACGCTGCTGGCCAGAGCCGTGGCCGGAGAGGCTGGCGTGCCGTTCTTTTCGATTTCAGGTTCCGACTTTGTGGAAATGTTCGTCGGCGTGGGCGCTTCCCGTGTACGGGATCTGTTCACGCAGGGCAAGAAGAACGCTCCCTGTCTGATTTTCATCGACGAAATCGATGCGGTGGGGCGTCAGCGCGGGGCCGGACTTGGCGGCGGACACGATGAGCGCGAGCAGACCTTGAATCAGCTTCTTGTGGAAATGGACGGGTTCGAGTCCAACGAGGGCGTCATCCTCATTGCCGCGACCAACCGTCCGGACGTGCTTGATCCGGCGCTTCTGCGTCCCGGCCGCTTCGACAGGCAGGTCGTGGTGCCCACGCCCGACGTCAAGGGGCGGCTCAAGATTCTTGAGGTGCATACGCGGCGTACCCCTCTGGGCAAGGATGTGAATCTTGAGGTCATTGCCCGCGGTACGCCAGGCTTCTCCGGAGCCTCTCTGGAAAATCTGGTCAACGAGGCCGCGCTGCAGGCTGCCCGTCTCGGGCAGGACGTTCTGCACATGAAGGACTTCGAGTACGCCAAGGACAAGGTTCTCATGGGCAAGGAACGGCGCAGTCTTATTCTGTCCGACGAGGAAAAGCGGACCACTGCCTACCATGAGGGCGGTCATGCTCTGGTGGCCAGGCTCCTGCCCGGTACCGATCCTGTACACAAGGTCACGATCATTCCCCGCGGTCGGGCACTCGGCGTCACCATGCAGTTGCCCGAGGGCGACCGACACGGCTATTCCAGAGACTATCTCAACAATAACCTCATGGTGCTTTTGGCGGGCCGCGTGGCTGAGGAGATCATTTTTGACTCCATCACCACGGGCGCCGGAAATGACATCGAACGGGCCACCGGCATGGCCCGCAAGATGGTCTGCGAATGGGGCATGAGCGATGTGATTGGTCCCATGACCATCGGCGAGCAGAACGATGAGGTCTTCCTCGGCCGCGACTGGGGTCATTCCCGCAACTACAGCGAGGAAACCGCTCGCGTAGTGGATGCCGAGATCAAGAAGTTCGTAGAAACTGCGCGGGAGCGTTGCCACAAGCTGCTCAGCGACAATATCAATCTGTTGCATGCCATCGCCGGCGCGTTGCTTGAGCGTGAAACCATTTCCGGCGAGGATATCGACAAGCTGGTCAAGGGTGAGCCGCTCCCTCCTTTCGATCCGGAAGCGCCTTCCGCTTCGACGGAAAGAACGGCTTCCGCCGACGGCGACCAGCACCCCGCTGGCGACGAAAACTTTACTCTGGAAGCCGATGACGCTTCGGCGCATTCCGGGGATGAAACCGAAAAACCGGCAGGAACGAACAAACCGACCGGACCGGAAGATTCAAGGTAAACCCTGACGCAAGACTCCCCGTTCGGCTTTCGCCGGGCGGGGAGTCTTCCTTTGGAGCATGCGATGCGCAACATGAACGCCTGGACTGTCCGGGGCGGAAGGGTCGTGACCCCCGCTCCGTTTTGCCTTGTGGGCATTCTCAACGTCACGCCGGATTCCTTTTCCGATGGTGGTTCCTTTTTTGATCCCGGAACGGCCGTCCGGCATGGACTGGAATTGCTCGACGCCGGGGCGGGCATGCTGGACATCGGGGCCGAGTCCACGCGTCCCTTTGCCGTACCTGTCAGCGAGGAGGATGAAACGGCCCGCCTGCTGCCGGTGCTGCGTCGGGTTCGCGAGGCGCGTCCGGAGGCGTTCATTTCGGTGGATACGCTTAAGGCCGGAACCGCGCGGGCCGCGCTGGAGGCCGGCGCGGATGTCATCAACGACGTGTCTGCCTGTTCGCAGGACCCGGCGCTGCTCGACGTGCTGGCGGAATACCAGCCCGGATATGTGCTCATGCACAGCCAGGGCAATCCGCAGGACATGCAGATCGCTCCGCATTACGACGATGTGGTGGAAGAGATTCTGGCCTTTTTCGAAGGCTGCATGGAACGGCTGGTCCGGGCGGGGTTGCCCGAAGAACGTATCGTTCTTGATCCTGGCGTCGGATTCGGCAAGAATCGGGCGCATACAGAGGCGCTTTTGCAGGGGCTTGAGCGATTTGCTTCTTTGGGCAGACCGCTGTATGTGGGGTTGTCGCGCAAATCCATGTTCCGGGAGATTCTGGGACTGGACCGCGTGGAGGATCGGGCCGAACCGACCAGACTGGCGGTAGCTCTTCTGGCCGCGCGGGGCATTCCGTATCATCGCGTACATGATGTGACGGGATGCGCGCAGGCGCTGCGACTGGTCCAGGCCATGACGCCGGGACTTGTATCCTGATGGGCAATCGACTGGTTTTCTGACGGAGTCACGACGGTGATGGATTTTTTTGCTTCTTACTGGCGGGACATGCTGGATGTGACGCTGGTTACGCTGCTGCTGTACCGGATTCTCCTGCTGATCCGGGGAACGCGGGCCTTCGCCGCGCTTACCGGTCTGGTGGTACTGATCGGCCTCTACGCCGTTTCCAAGTATCTGTGGCTCAATTCGTTGACCTGGTTGCTCGAAAATTTGTTCGGTTCGCTGTTCCTTGTGCTCGTGGTTCTGTTCCACGACGACATACGGCAGGCTCTGGCCTCGGTCGGTACACACTACATGTGGTGGAAAAGGCGCACCATGTCCGCAGGCATGGTGGAGGATCTGGTCTGGGTATCCCAGTATTTCGCCAAGCGCCGTATCGGCGCGCTCATCGTGCTTGAGGGCAATGTGGCTCTCGGCGATCTGATGCAGGGCGGGGTGGTGCTGGATGCCCGCATTTCCCGGGAACTGCTGCTGACCATCTTTTTTCCCAATACGGCCTTGCATGA
>JAEYDL010000036.1 GCA_023403845.1 Pseudomonadota bacterium | reverse complement strand
GAGTTGACAAGACGGCGAAGCCGATGAAATCCTTTTCCGTACCCCCTCCCTTCAGGGAGGGCCGCCCGACCCCTATCCGTCGGCTGCGGAGGCAGTCGGCGGATGGGGCGACTGTGGATTGAAACATGTGGATACCCTGTCTTTCAGATGGACCGGACACGGGAATCCCCTCCCGTCCGGCGTTTTTTTCCGTGTATCCGACGGAGAGAGTCATGGCAAATACTTATATCAAATATGATGATATAGAAAAAAGGCATAATATCGGCATGGGCGGAATGGAGAGGAACTGAAATGCACCGGAAAGCCCCGGCGGTCGTCGGAGAAAACGGCCCCGACTGCCGCCGGTCTGACCGGACGCGGCTGGTCGCCGAATCGACGAATTGCGCGGGAGCGTCAAGCTGGACAGGCTCGCGAAATGGAGCGGGTCAGGACCCGGCGCCGAAACGAAGCGCGAAACACGGGGAATGACGTTTAGGGAGAGCGGCGGTCCGGAAAGGGGACCGGCCGCGAAAAGACGCTGCCCGGAATGGGGTCAGTCCGTCTCGCCGAAAGCCTGCCGGATTTTTTGAAGAAACACGTCGGCAGCCGGAGAAAGCACCTGATATTTCTTCCACACGATGTTCAGTCCGGTTTCCAGTCTGGGTTCCAGCAGCCTGAAGCACAGCTCGCTGTCCGCGGAGGTATTGACCAGTCCGTCAATGGAGAGGACGTGTCCTATGCCGCTTTCGGCCAGCAGCGCCGCGTTGTAGACGAGGTTGTAGGTGCCCGCGACGTGCAGTTTCCTGAAGTCATCCTTGAACCATTCGATGAAGTCGTTTCTGGCGGACGTGCGCCGGATGACCTGCCGTGAAAGAAGAAGCGGCCTGTCGAGCAGATCCTCCCTGCGGATGACCGATCTGGACGCAAGAGGTCCGTCCCTGCGCGTGATGACGCCCCAGACGTCCTTTTCCGGCAGATTGACGTAGTCGTATTTCGAAAGGTCGGCGGGCTGGATGAGAATCCCGAAATCCAGCAGTCCCTTGTCCAGACGTTCCGCCACGTCCTCCAGGTTTCCGCTGTGCAGATGGATGCGGACATCAGGATGCTCGTTCCTGATTTCCTGAATGATCGCTGCTACATGGCGCATGACCCGTGTTTCCCCGGCGCCGATGTGAATGTCGCCGCCGATGGTTTCTTCCCGGACGGCGAACTCGGCTTCCGTCTTTTCGATCATGTCCACGACTTCCTCCGCGCGCTTGCGCAGACGCATGCCGTCGGGCGTCAGGGAAACGCTGTGACTGTGCCGGACAAGGAGCCTGACTCCCAGTTCCTCCTCAAGCTCCCTGAGCTGCCGGGAAAGCGTCGGCTGGGTCACATGCAGCACTTTTGCCGCTCCAGTCACGCTTCCCTCTCTGGCCACGGCCAGAAAATAGCGCAATACTCGCAGTTCCATGCGTCGTACCTCCGGCCTTCTTTCTTTCATTTCACTGAAATGCCTGTCAAGCATTGCATCATATTTGCCATAGGTATTTGCCTGAACCCGCGTGACGGATTTATGCTTCCCTCAGGCAGGAGGAGAGGCGTCACTTTGCGCTTCTTCGCAATCTGCGGGATGCGGCGCAGAGGGCAGGAAAGGTCCGATGCTCCCCGACGGAAGGACGGAGAAAGGGCTGCGACTCTCCGGCATGGAAGGGCGCTGCCTGATGCCGCGCATGACAAAGCAGAAAAAATACAGACTGTTCCGATTTTCCTCTGATCTGGCTGAAACGACGACCTGCTCCCATGCCGTCCGGGGAATCGGGAAAAGGAGGGAACCATGCATTGCCACGATATGACGCTGAACAACGGCGTGAAAATGCCCCGCGTCGGCTTCGGCGTCTTCAAGGTTGCTCCCGCGGATACCGTCGCTGCGGTCGCTTCCGCGCTGGAGGCCGGATATCGACTTGTGGATACGGCCTCGGCCTACGGCAACGAGCGCGAGGTGGGCGAGGCCATCGCCGCAGGCGGGCTGAAACGCGAGGAAATCTTTGTGACGACCAAGCTGTGGGTCACGCAGTACGGGTATGACCCGGCCCGGCGGGGCATCGCCGCCGGTCTTGCGAAACTCGGTCTTGAGTATGCGGACATGGTCCTTCTCCATTTTCCCGTGCCTTCCGCCTTCGAAGACACCATCGCGGCGTACAGGGCGCTGGAACAGGAACTGAAGGACGGCCGCATCCGGGCCATCGGCGTATGCAACTTCCACGCGCGGCATCTGGAACGTCTGATCGCGGAAAGCGACATTGTTCCGGCGGTGAATCAGGTGGAACTGCACCCCCTTTTCAATCAGGAAGCGCTCATTCGGACCCATCGGCGCCTCGGCATCGCCACGCAGGCATGGTCGCCGCTGGGGGCCGTGCTGATCTATGACGCCGCTTCCCCGGAAAAGGCCCGGCATGTGCTCGCCGATCCGGTCATTACGGAACTGGCCGCCCGCTACGGAAAAAGCCCGGCCCAGATCATTCTGCGCTGGCATGTTCAGCGCGACGTGGCCGTCATCCCGAAATCGGTTCATCCCGAGCGGATGCGGGAAAACATCGCCATCTTCGACTTCAGCCTCGCCGAGGAGGACATGGCGGCAATTCAGCGTCTGGATGCAGGAATCCGGGGCGCGCTCGACCCGGAGCTTGTCGAAAGAAATACCTATCCTGTGGAAGTCGCCCCATAGGTGCGGCGTGAGGAATGCGGAACCGCGCGGCACCGGATGGACCGAATGGAACCGGACCGGGATGCTGCCGCGCGTTCCATGCGCGGAAGCCTTGCCTGATCCGCTGCTTTTCTTGTATTCGCCGATCTGCTATATAACGGTCTCTTGAGGCAAGGATCGTTCACAAGTCAACGGAGGAAGCAAACATGAAAATCCGCAGCGTCATTCATGATGAAGCGTGCATTGTCACGCAGATAGGTCAGAAATGTTTTCCCGACGGCGAAAGTGTATCGCAGGAGGTCTACATGGAGCGCATAAGAAAGTCCCCGGATCACTTTCTTGCGCTCGAAGTCGACGGCCACATGGCAGGCTTCATCAGCGGGCTTGCCACAAACAGGGAGTACATTACCGATGACATGTTCATAAATCCTCGTCTGCATGAGGAAAACGGACGTTGGGAAGCGGTGCTCGGAATAGCGGTGCTGCCGGCGTTCAGAAAGCGGGGCTATGCGGAACGGCTGATGCGGCATTTCGTTTCCCGGGCCGCCCGCAGGGGCAGGCGGGGCTGCATCCTGACGTGCAAGGAAGAGCTGATCGGGTATTACGAAAAGCTCGGATACGTCCATGAGGGCCTGTCCGAATCAAAATTGGCCTCAAGGCAATGGCATAACATGTATCTGGAATTCCGGAAGATGGGGGCGGACAGGTGAACCCTCCTCCTCTCCGATTCCCTTCCGGCGCATGGCCCGGCCATGTCCGCCCGTTCTGAATCCGGCGTCCTGCGGCAACGCAAGCGCCGGATTTTTTCATGCGGTCCGGTGTTCCCTGGCCCCTGCTGCTTTCATCCGCATGGCGGTTCCCGTTTCCGGTGCTCAGGTTCTGAACAGCCTGAAGTTCATGACGAAGCCGGGCCGGATTCGCACAATGCGGTCCGGCCCTGTGTTCAGTCCGGCAGGATTTCCCTGCCGCTGAAAAAGCCCGGAGGACGCGCGGGCGTCCCGCCGGGCACGCTGGTTATGCTTCGAGCTGTGCGCCCCGTTCAGGATCGAAATCGTTTTCAAGCCTGGAGACGAATACGGCTCCGGTGGCGTCGCCGAGAACGTTGATGGTCGTGCGGGCCATGTCCATGATGCGGTCCACGCCGGCCACAAGCGCGATGGCTTCCAGCGGGATGCCCACCTGCGTGAAGATCATGGTGATCATGATCAGCGCCGCGCCGGGCACGCCCATGGAGCCGATGGAGGCGAGGATGGCCATCAGTACGACCATGATCTGCTTGTCCAGAGGCATGGGGATGCCGTACACTTCGGCGGCGAAAATGGCCGCAATGCCCATGTAGATGGCCGCGCCGTCCATGTTGATGGTGTTGCCGAGCGGGATGGAGAAGCTGGATACGGGTCTGGACGCGCCGAGCTTCTGCACGCTGAGCAGGTTGGAGGACAGGGCTGCCGCGCTGGAGCAGGTGGTGAAGGCGATCATCAGGGGTTCGGCCAGTCCCTTGAAGAATCTGGTCGGCGTAAGGCCCGTATAGCGGACGCAGGGCAGGTAGACCACAAGGACCTGAATGAGACAGGCCACATACATGACGACCACGAGCTTGATGAGCGGCAGCAGCACGCTCAGGCCGTGCATGCCCACCGTATAGGCCATCAGGCCGAACACGCCGATGGGGGCGTACAGCATGACCATGGTGGTGACCTTGATCATGACTTCGGCGGCTCCGTCGAAGAAGGCGAGCACGTTCCGTCCCTTTTCGCCCACGGTATTCAGACCGAACCCGAACAGAATGGCGAAAAAGATGATCTGGAGCATGTTGCCCCTGGCCAGCGCATCCACAGGGTTGACCGGGACGATGTTCAGGAACACGTCCACCAGTGCGGGCGGAGTCACGTCCTTGGCCTTGAGTCCGTCGATGGCGAGATTCAGACCGCTGCCCGGCTGGAAAATATTGGCGAGAATGAGTCCGATGATTACGGCGACGGCGGTCGTGACGAAATAGTAGGCCAGCGTCTTTCCGGCCACACGGCCAAGCCGGCCCACATCCCCGACGCTGGCCGCGCCGGCCACGAGCGTGGTCAGCACCAGAGGCACCACCACCATACGCACCAGATTGATGAACAACTGGCCCACGGGCTTCAGATAGCCGGGATCAAGATTGACGACTGGCGCGATCGCGCCGACGAGAATGCCAAGAATCATGCCGATGGCCATCTGGGTGGGCAGGCTCATCCGGGAAGCACTCATGACGTTTCCTCCGCGTTGACGGGTGTTGCGTGTTACTCCGAACCGAATTCCGAAAATCCGCAGCTCGAGAACATCCCGAGTCCCGCCGGATTCCGGACGGATCTCGACAATCTCCCCCAACGCTCGTTCATTCCTTCCTGTTCCCCCCTGAAGAAATGCCATGAGCGCCGACATGTCGTCTTAAATGTCGACATTCGTTTATTTCATTTTTCACAGATCAGGATGCGTGTCAACAGGCTGCGGCGATTTTCCCTGCAATTCGCATCGCAATGTTCATCTATGCTGTTATGATTTCATGATAAAAAAGTACGCTGCCGAAGCTGGAGAAAAAATTCCCCCGCCTGAGGGCATGCCCGGGCCGTTCCGGAAAGGGGCGGTGCGCGAAATATCGTCAGAAGCGACGGTGGTCAGGAAACTGGAAGCAGGGAACCGGGACTGTCCGCTTCGATTCCGGGCTTCCGGCGGACCGGAGGCAACATGCGGCGCAAGGAAAAACCGGAAGAAGCCGGAACCGGTTCGACGCTGTTTGCCTTTTGCTGCATAGTTATACAATACGCGTACATGGTTGTGTCGGAACAGGATTTACGGGAAACAGGCGCCCTGCCCTGCCGGCCCGTCCGAAAACGAGGAGGCGGCGAATCTGCCGGGAGATGAAGGCCGCGTCGCCCGCCTGACGGGCGGCATGTTCCGGCATGGTGGAATGCGCTGCCGCTTCGCTCACGACTTCGCCTGTTGCTCTGCCGAACCCTCCGGCGCATGGCCCGGTGAAAGCTCTGCCGAAAAGGACGGCGAATGCGGCGGAGGCGGGATGTCATGCGCATTCCCGTCCGTCCCTCCATGCATCTTGCGGTAGCGCGACGGCGACACGCCCATGACCTGTCTGAACACGCGCACAAAATGCGGCAGGTCGTTGAATCCGACCAGATAGCAGATTTCAGACACCTGTCTTGCTGAACTCTTCAGCAGTTCGCAGGCGGTATTGAGGCGGTATTGCACAAGAAACTGTAAAAATGTCATCCCGTTGAAGCGCTTGAACCATGTGCAGAATGCGGAGCGGTTCATGCCGACCTCGGCGGCAATGTCATTCAGGGAGATGGGCCGGGCATAGCGGCGCATCACATAGGTGCAGACCCTCTGCATGCGTTGCACGTTCCGCTCGATACGCACCGGCCTGCCGGCAAGGGTATGATCGGATGTCGTGAACATGTCGGGCAGCAGGCGCAGCATCTCGCATAGCCGTCCCAGTTCATCCTCATCGCACATCCGCATCAGCCTGCCCCCGAGCAACCCGGCGCTTTTCTTCCCAAAATGCAGGGCGTTCAGGGGAAACGACACCTCCGCAAAACGATTCCGCAATTCAGGAAACGTTTCCAGACAGTGCTCCACGAAAGCATGGCCGAACGCCGCCATCAGGTAACGGATGTGCCCGTTTTCATCGACCGAATCCGGAGCGAACGCCCATTGATGGATCATGGAAGGCGGCATCAGGACCACGTCGCCCTCCGTGAAGGGCTGCATCGTGTCCCCCGCCGTCCGGTTGCCGCGTCCGTGAACGACGTACAGCAGTTCCCAGGCGTCGTGCCGGTGCAGTTTCGCTTCCTCGGCGGGAGGAATGCGGACATCCACGAAAAAGAAGGAATGATTCGCCGTGTCGGGCAGTTCATACGGCGTGACGGTTTCTTCCACTGCGGCTCGTTCCTCGCTGCTTTTGCCGCATTATGCAAATCTGCGACAACTTTTTTTGACGATAATGCAAGTATTCAACAAAAAATAGTGTATCATTCCTGAAAACGCAACGGCCGGTCGGCCGGATACAGGGAGGTATGCTTTCATGGATTTTTATGAAGTTCTGGAAAAAAGGCGCACTATCCGTGATTTTTCCGATCGTGAAGTCAGCGATGAGATTCTGAAAAAGGTTTTGAACGCGGCATTCAAGGCACCGACCAACGACCACCTGCGCCAGCTCGAGTTCATTGTGGTGCGTGGGCGTGAAAACATTGCGAAAGTGATTGCTCCGCTCGCCAGAAACATGGCGGCATTCAGGAAGCTGGTGGCGGAAGTGGACGAATCCGATGACAAGGACAAGATGGCCATGTTTGCCGACGCCCTGCCCAAACAGCAGAAAATGCTGATGCAGAGCGGCCTGCTCATCATCCCGTTCTTCCGCCAATTGACATGGCCTTTGCTCAAGCCTGTGGAACAAAGCTCGCTCAACTATTTCGCTTCGGCATGGTGCGCGCTGGAGAACATGCTGCTTGCCGCCACCGCCGAAGGTCTGGGAACGGTGTTCCATATTCCCGTGGGCGACGAGGCGGAGAAGATCAAGAAAATTGTGAACGCTCCCGAAGGCTATGAGTTCACCTGTCTGCTTACGATGGGCTATCCTGCCGAAAACGCCTTCCTTCCCAGACAGAAGACAATCAATCTCGAGGACAGAATACACGGCAACGTCTGGTAGGTCCTGCTCCATGCGCTGCGCCGCCGGGGCGAAGGTTCGCAGGAAAAGGCCTCCACCCGGGCGAAAAGTCATCCGGCGCTGCCGGAAACGCAACCATGCGCGTTGCCTGATTGTCAGGAACGCACGAGGAAACGCGCGGGAGCGTTCGCTCCGCTGGAAACAAAAACCGGGCGTTCCCGTCATGACGAGGACGCCCGGCGCTTCTGATCCGTTTCCGATGCGGACGCCTCAGACTACTGGGGCCGGACGACGTTGAAGAGGACATCAAAGTCCGTCACGGAGAAGGCAAGCGGCGAATTCCCGTTGGGCAGGGAATAGTCCGCGGCGACGTTGAACCCTTCGGAACCTCCGGGAATGTTGCGAGTGACCTTTTGGGCGCAGTGCTCGACATGCACGCTGTAAGAACCGTCAGAATGCACGTCGATGCTGATATCCATGCTGCTCGACAGTCCTTCTCCGGGCACCCCCATATGATTCATCATTCTTTGCGAAGTATGCGGATCTCTGACAAGAGCCTTGATGAAATCGCCCCCGAAACCCTGATGCAGGGGGCTGCACACCCGGCCTGCTTCCTCCAGAGAGGGGAACTGGGCGATCAGCTCGTCGAGCGCCGCTTCCATGGCTGCGGGGTCACGGGAGCCTACGTCCTTCCCGATCCTTCGTCCATTGACGATCACGCCATTGCGGTAGAAATCCTTGAGGAACATCTCGGAAAACGCGTTCATTTTGACCAGGAGTTCCGGCGAGCTGCCCTGAGGCGCCAGTTTCCTGCCCGTGCCCGGGGTAGTGCTTCCTACCGTATAGGCCAGCTCTGCGCTCAGGAAAGTACGAGCCGCTTCGAAGTTGAAGCTCCGTCCCCCCTGTGCGGGAATCCCCACGCCCTCGGGAACAAACTGCCGGGCCTGCGCCATGCTCATCTGGCCCAGACCGGCGGGGCGCAGAAACCTGTCGGTAGCTTTGCCGCCGGCGTCGTTCAGCACCTCCAGCAGGTTCATGAGCATCAGTTCCGACTGCGTGCGCACGCCGGGATCGGGGTCCTGCTGCTGGGCGTAGTGCATGACATGCAGGGGGGAACCGGTGCGCATGATGAACCGCATGGCTTCCTGGGCCTCCTTGAGATTCGCGTATGCCGCGGCCAGATCCTCCGGAAGGGTTTGCCCCGCATCCAGCTGACTCCGGGCCATCAGTCTCTCCTCATCGGGCAGTGGGTTTAAGGCGTCGAAACCGGACAGCAGGCAGGCTGCCTGAGCCGTGAGCCGACGCGTCTCGCTGGCTTCCGGACCACCCGCAATGCCGGGACGGAGACTGCCGTCGGGCTGGGTGATCGCGTTGTGCAGCGCTGCCGCGTAGACGTCAAAGCCCGCCTGCAGATCCTGCGGCGTGGCGTCGCTTCGGCGAAGTTCGGCAAGGAAAAGAGTCGTGTCCTCAACGGCGTCGCACACGGCCTGCGCCATGCCCGGGGTCACGGGCATGGAGGCGTGCAGCAGCGTTTTCTGCACCGCCGGCTTGACGGATTCCGGCAAATCCGAACGCTGCACGGTATCCAGCGCGTCAACCAGTTCGCCGATGACGGCATCGGCCACCGTGC
>JAEYDL010000033.1 GCA_023403845.1 Pseudomonadota bacterium | reverse complement strand
TTTCGTTCCCCAAAAGTTTTTTTCGGAGCGCCCCGCCCTTCGGCTTCCCTTCAGGCGGCGCAGAAGCGGGAATCTATTCCGCTTCACTCAGCTTGTCAACAGTTTTTTCAACCCGTCCGGATTTTTTTCAAACCCGGCGGCCAACCCTTCAGCCACCCTGAGGCAACTTGAAGCGTCTTTCTATCCTGCCCCATCCAGAGCAGCCTGTCAACAACTTATTTTCAGAGAGCAAAAAAACAACCGCCTTGTCGCTCAGCAGTCTCCCGCGGAGACCCGCACTCTTGCAACTGGAACTTCCGTCCCGCAGCGGCGAAGACGGTTTATGCACCTCTACTCCCCTCCTGTCAACTCCTTTTTTGCAATTTTTTTGCTTTATTTTTCTTTATACAACAAAATCATCATGTTATACTTTCAGTGTTCGAAACGTCGCACGCTCCGTCCTTCTCCTGATCCGTCCCGATAAGAAATCATCACAGGAAAAGACAGTTGCATGGGCTACCTCGCCCTGCTATGCTACAGGAGCGTTTATGCCGCGCCCCGGCAGGCGGATTTCATGCCCGCCGCAGGTTCGGTTTCCATCTTCAGACAACCACCGATACCATCCGTTTAAAGAGACTTTCATGATACCCCTGCACGATAACGAAAATACCCTGCTGGCGCTGGTCCGCACTACCTTTGATGCGCACAGCGCCGTCCTGTTTCTCCCGGACGAGTCCGGAAACTGTACGGTCGCCCTCTCTTCGTCCGACGAAGAACCTTTTGTGCAGGAAGTAAGCATAGCCCCGGGCAAGGGGCTGGTGGGCTGGATTCTCAGACAGCGGCAACCGGTCATCGTCAACAATCTTGATATGAGGCACACCTTCCTCGGCTACTATAACACTGAAGAAGAGGAAGCCATATCCGCGTTCATGGGCTGCTACATTCCGGAAGGCGGGGCCCTGTGCGTGGACAGCGTGAAACCCAGAGCCTTTACCGAAGCGGATCAGATGCTTCTGCACCGCTTTGCCCGGCATATCGCGCGACAGGTCCACTCCGCGGGACTCGCCAGCGACGCGGAGGAACTTCGTCGCTACTTCGGCAAGATTGAGGAGCTTTCCGATCTCGGGGAAGCCAATCCCGGCTGGCGGGACTATCTCTCGCGTTTTCTGCGAATTCTGGCCGAGGGAACCGGCTTCGACTACGTAGCGTTCGCCAGCGCAGCGGAAGGCGCGACGACCTATACTCTGGAAGGCGAAAACACGCCCCTGCTCATTTCCGGAGGCGAAGCCCCCACCCTCTCTCTGGCCAGCGGCGGACTTGTAAGCTGGGTTTTCCGCAACGAGGTCCCCGTACATGCCGAAGGTAACGACGGTTCTCCGAGCACGCCTCTCTTTGGCAAGATTCAGGACATGCCCCAGTTTCAGTCGGTCATCTGCCTCCCCATTCAACTGAACAAGATCACCTGCGGCGTGCTCTGCCTCGCCTGCCAGGAACCGCGCGAGCTGCCGCCGAATCTGCGTTCCTTCTCCAAGATGGCCGCAATCCAGCTCGCCCAGTATCTGGAGCGGCTGTCCCTGCGTCATCGGGTGAAGACACTGTTGCCCAGAGCCCGCGTACACAGCGACGGTGCCATGGCCTATGATCCCGATACGGCCCCTTCCGCTCCCCTGAGCGAGGAAGAATAGTCCATGTTCCGGAAGCAGATCGCCGTTGATCTCGGAACCGCCAATACGCTGGTGTACGTCCCGTCCCGGGGCATCGTGATCGACGAACCCTCCGTAGTTGCTATCGACACGGTTCAGGACAGGATCATCGCCATCGGCAGTTCGGCCAAGGAGTACATAGGCAAGACACCGCAGCGCATCCGCACCATCCGTCCCCTGCGCGACGGAGTCATCGCCGATTTCGATACAGCCCGGGCGCTCATCGCCTATTTTCTGCGCAAGGTCATCGGCGGCTGGGCACAGATGAAGCCCGACGTGGTCATCTGCGTTCCGACCCGGATCACGGAAGTGGAGCGCAGAGCAGTAGCGGAAGCAGCCACGCAGGCGGGAGCCAGGGGGGTGAAACTGATCGCGGAACCGGTTGCGGCCGCCATCGGAGCCGGTCTGCCCGTGCTTGAGCCGGTGGGCAGCATGGTCGTGGATATCGGAGGAGGAACCACCGACATCGCCATCATCACTCTCGGCAGCATGGCCAGCGCCCAGTCCCTTCGGCTGGCCGGGGACGCTCTGACGCTCGCAGTGCAGCGCTATCTGCAGGAAAACTGCCGGCTTCTCGTCGGGGAAAACATGGCCGAAAAGATCAAGATCGGTCTGGGAGCGGCGACGCCGCTTCCCGCTCCTCTCAGCATGGAAATTTCAGGAAAGGATGTCGCCACGGGCAGCCCCAGGACGATTTCTCTCACCGACGCCCAGATCAGGGAAGCACTGCAGCCCGACACGGAAAAAATCGTGGCCGCCGTCGTCGCCATGCTGGAAACGGCTGCGCCGGAACTGGGGGTGGACGTCATGGAGCGCGGCATTCTGCTCACCGGCGGCGGCGCGCTGCTGCGTGGACTGGATGAGCGAATACGCAATGCAACCGGAATGCCCGTGCATGTCGATCCGGAACCGCTGACCACGGTGCTGCGCGGCGCGGGGGTTACTCTCGGCGAGCAGGCGCGTTACCGGGACATGCTTTCCGTCTGCTAGTTCCGGGCGTCCACAGACTCCCGGAACGGACGGCCCACAACAGCGCGGGCGTCAGTAATTCCGGCATCTGCCCGGCAAGTCCTTCCAGTTCGTCCGCATCAAGAAACATGTATTCGCCCGTTCGTTCGGGGTCCGGCAGTTCCCGTGCCGAACGGGCCGAAAACAGCGTCACACGCACCGATTCTTCCGCATCGGCAGGGACGAACGCGGCAAGTTCGATCAAGACGGCCTCCCGAATGCCGGTTTCCGTTTCCAGCGCCCGCCGGGCCGCGTCCTCCCGGGCCTCTCCACGCCGCACATGCGCTATGGCCGAAAGATCCCAACGACGAGGCCCGTCCACCGCGCCGCGCCGACGCACGCAGACGCGCCGTCGCGCATCGCGCAGAACCACGCCTGCGACCCGATGGGTCAACCCCAGACGGCGAGCGGCCGAACGGGGCGCAAGCAGAAGCGGACGATCGGCATCATCCGTATATTCGATCAGATCATCCTGTTCGACAGGAAAAACATGCAAAGGACCCATTCGTGAACGACTCTCCCCAAAAAATGCAGCAGTGGTCCGTCCTGCCTCTTGGACCGGAAGACGCAAAGGCTCTTGCCGAGCTTGAAAGCCGCTGCTTTGACTTGCCCTGGACAGCGGAAGCCTTTGCCGCCGCCTTCGCTCAGGATATTTTTTCCGCCTTCGGCATTCGGGAAAATACTTCCGAGGGCATCTCCGAACTCGTAGGCTACATCGCGGTCTATCATACCGCGGGAGAACTGGAAATCCTCAATATCGCGGTTCGCGAGGACAGGCGCAAGCATGGAATGGGACGCGAACTTCTGCATACTGCCTTGCAGGCAGGCGAAAAAATGGGCATACTGTCCGCGGTCCTTGAAGTACGCGTCAGCAACGGACCAGCCATCCGCCTTTACGAATCGTTCGGATTCCGTCAGGCGGGACGGCGTCGTTCCTATTATCAGGATACGGGAGAAGACGCGCTCGTCTACACTCTGACCTTTTAATCGTTCGGAGACAACCATGCGCAGCCTCGTCGCCGCCAACTGGAAAATGTACAAGACCCGCGCCGAAGCCGGCGCAACGGCCCGCGAACTTGCTGAACGCATCGGGGGAGCCCCCGACGATCGGGATGTCATCATTTTCGCGCCCTTCACCGTGCTGGATGCCGTTCGTGACGCTCTGAACGGCGTGCCCGGCGTCTTTCTCGGCGGCCAGAATCTCTTCCCGGCGACCGAAGGCGCGTTCACTGGAGAAATTTCCCCTGCCATGCTGCTCGACTGCGGTTGCACATGGGTTCTCGCCGGCCATTCCGAACGTCGGCATATTCTGGGAGAATCGCCGGAATTCGTCGGCAGGAAGGCAGCCTTCGCTCTCGAACAGGGACTGTCCGTAATGCTGTGCATCGGGGAAACACTGGACGAACGCGAAAACGGCAAACTCGAAGCTGTGCTGCGGATGCAGCTGGAAAAAGGACTCGCCGGAATCCCGGCCGAAGCCTACGGCCGCGTGGCCATCGCCTATGAACCCGTATGGGCCATAGGAACCGGACGGGTCGCCTCCGCCGACGACATCCTCTCGGCTCATGCGCTGGTGCGCGAACTGCTCAGCGCGCAGCTCGGTTCCTCCGCCAACGTCCTCCCCATTCTGTACGGAGGAAGCGTCAAGCCGGGCAATGCCAGATCCATTCTGGCCCTTGACAACGTCAACGGTCTTCTGGTAGGTGGCGCTTCTTTACAGGCTGAAAGTTTCGCCGCCATCATTCGGGCCGACCAACAAGTCTGAGACGCTTTTTACCGGCACGTCCGGTACACATCATATCAATGCGACTGGCACAGCCGGTTCAGTGCAGGCGTAACGGCGACCTGCTGAGGAGTTTCCACCGTGCAGACCCTAATCCTTTCCTTGCATGTCATTGTATGCGTAGCCCTGGTCGTTCTTGTCCTGCTCCAGTCAGGCAAGGAAGGCATGGGCGTTATTTTCGGCGGCGGCAATGCTTCTGTCTTCGGCAGCTCCGGCGCCGGTGGCCTGCTTGCCAAGCTCACCGCATTCATGGCCGTGCTTTTCGTCATCACCTGCCTCGGCTTCAACCTGCTTTCCAGCACAACCAAGGAACAGGAATCGACGATTCTGGACATCCGGCTGGAAGACGCGCCGAAACCCGCTGCCGCTCCCGCGGTCGAACCGGTCAAGCAACCCGAAGCCGCCGCGCCGGCCGCTTCGGAAAACTAACACCTTTTTCTCAGTGCACAAACAGGCCGGGAACTTCTGAATTCCCGGCCTGTTTCATTTTTCCTGTCCGCACCTTGCGGGCGCTCACAACCCCTCCCCGTTTTCCCTGCATGATGCAGCATTCTCACGAAAGAACCGTAGCATGCGGCATGGAAAATGCCGCTGCACTACAGAACAGCTGGTGCAAGCGCAAAAAATTCAACGAGACGGGACAGGCACTGGAGGAAAAGCGTATCCGGCGCCGCTGCCCTGCCTTTATGAAAGGCCGGAAGGCTCAATCCGGTCTCGAGGGCGGATATTCCGGAAAAAACAATCCCCTCTGGACCTTATGAAAGGGGGAGCGTCCCGTGCCGGAAAACGCATCTCTTCAGATATGAAAATTCTTTCCGGACGACGTCATGTCTCGTCACGGGAAACGAAACCGACGGACAAAGGAACGCAAACCTCCCGTCAATACGCGCCCTTGCGTCCGAGCACGACGGGAACCGTTCTGGCCAGAATCAGAACATCCATCCATATCGACCAGTTGCAGATGTAATAACGATCACAGTGCACCCGTTGGTCGTAGCTCAGGTTATTCCGTCCGGAAACCTGCCATAACCCGGTAATGCCGGGGCGCACGCGCGTGTATACGTCAAATGCGGTTCCGTAGCGCACGATTTCATCGTCAACGATGGGGCGGGGACCGACCAGACTCATCTCTCCCCAGAGCACATTCCAGAGCTGCGGCAGTTCATCAAGGCTCGTTCGACGCAGAAAGCCCCCCACACGTGTGATGCGCGGGTCATTGCGCAACTTCTGATCAGCCTCCCATTCCGCTCGTAAGGCCGGATCGGAATCCAGATACCGCTGAAGCGCTGCCTCGGCGTCCCTGACCATGGTACGAAATTTCAGAATACGGATCGTTTTGCCGTCTCGACCGATCCTCCTCTGCCGGAAGAAGACCGGGCCCGGGGATTCGATCACGATTCCCACGGCGATAACGGCAAAAACGGGAAGCAGAACGACACTGCCCAAAAAAGCCAGGATAAAATCAGCGCAACGCTTGAGAGCCAATCTCCGGGGATCAAGCAGATTCTGCCGGATTTTCAGGCAAAGCAGACTTCCGATTTCCAGGGGCCTGATCCAGAACGGAATCTCTCCGTTGGCGAACTCCTCGGGCACGAGGATAACGGAGGAGAAAAGCAGCGTGGCCTGATCCACAAGCGCCTGCCGCCTTGCGTGCGGCGCATCCTTTTCCATCACGACCAGCGCACAGGCATCGGGATGTTGACGGCTGAAAACATGCAGGTCTTCCCTGCTCTCCAGCCGTAAAAGAGTCGTATCCGTTTCCGATGCCCCGTTCTCTTCGCCTTCATAAAGAGCCAGAGGACTCAGTCCGGCCTGCGGGTGCGCACGCAGATACAAATCCAGCTGCGCCGCAACCCTGCCAGATCCACACAGAATTGCAGGAACCCGCCACCAGGATTTCCGGGCAAAATACTTGCGCACCTGCACGCGAACAAGCGGTACCAGCCCAAGGCTGAGCACCCAGGATACCAGAAAGACGAACCGGGAGGGGGCCAGACTTCCTCTCTCCAGAAAGGAAACCATCGCAATGCAGACATAGGCCACCGATGTAGAAATGCCCAGCTCGCGCAGTTCTTCCGGCAGGGCCGGCGGCGTGGGCCCGTACAGGCCTCCGAGATAGTTCAGCAGAGGAGCCAGAAACAGTACCAGCAGCAAATGAATGTTCTCGCTCACGGACAGGTCGGCCCCGGGGATCTGCCGGATCAACCCCGTCAAAATGACCGAGCCGAACAGGACGGCGCAGTCGGACAACAAAAGCAGCATGGTGCGGCGGGAATGCTCTACCGCCGTCTGCGTATAGGCATAAACGGAAAATTGCGACATGACGCTCCCAATAGACCACAGTGAAGTCGACCACAGTCTAGTTCAAGCCATGTTTTCTGTAAACCGGCCTATACTTCGAAAATTATTGTCCACAGGCTTGTCCGGCACAGCTTGTCACAAGTCTCCCGAAACGCTACACGAAGGCATCCGCAACGCTGGCAAGGAGACGGCATGAAAATTTCCGACCATTCGCTTCTGGGACCTGCCCCCTGCTGGAGGGGACTCCTCAAATGGTTTCTGTGCATTCCCGTCGCCGCCGGATCCTGGCATTTGTACAAGCTCTATCCCGTGGGCGGACTCGTGGCCGTGGGGCTGACACCCTTTGCCTGTCTCTTCCTGTTCTTCCATGGCTTTGGCCAGATATCGCGTACGATTCCCTATCTGAGAACCATCCTGCGCGCCCGGCGCATGCACATGACCCCCGTCTGGGGCAGCGCAAGCGGAGGCTTTCTTCTGGTCGATCCCGATGCGGGCCTCTGGGCTTCGGACAGAGCCGGAGGGACGATGTCAGTCATCACCCGGTTGAATCTGAATACGGATGGAGAGGCGCACCGACTGGAAATCTTTACGGACAAGGCCCCGGAACCGACCGCGGTCATCGGCATGGGCAGTCCGGAGCTGCTTGAAGCCGTCTCCAGACGACTCCAGAAGGACATCGCCGCCGTTTCCGGCCGTACGGTGCTCCTGACCCGTGAGGAGGACGAAGAAAAGAACAGGACGCCCTAACAGGGCGGGATTGTTCCGTAAAGAACGAAGTTTCTCTTTATTGACGCAACCAGAGGACTTTCTTGGACTTCGTTTTTGCCTTGCCCTCTCCGCTGTTTCATATTAAGGAATTTCAGATTCTACGTTTTTCTCTTTTTAAGGAGCTGACATGAAACGACTGGTTGCTATGCTGACGGCCCTGGCGCTTACCGTGCTTGTGCCGCTTACCGCTCAGGCGTCGGGCGGGCATCTGGAACTTAATGGAGCCGAACTCTCCATTTTCTGGATCATTCCCTTTGTGTGCATGCTGCTGTCCATCGCCATCGGGCCTCTGGCGGCGCCTCATTTCTGGGAACACAACTTCGGCAAGGTCGCGATTCTCTGGAGCCTCGCGTTCCTCATCCCCTTTGCCATCGGCTACGGCTTCGACATGGCCCAATACCAGCTCGCGCACGCCATCCTGCTCGAATACGTTCCCTTCATCATTCTGCTGTTCGCCCTCTTCACCATCGCGGGTGGCGTACGGCTGACCGGTCAGCTGGTGGGAACGCCGAAGGTCAACACCATTCTTCTGGCCATCGGCACCGTTCTCGCAAGCTGGATGGGCACCACCGGCGCGGCCATGCTTCTTATCCGCCCCATGCTGCGCGCCAATGCCCACCGCCGCTACCGCGTGCACTCCGTCGTGTTCTTCATCTTCCTTGTCGCCAACATCGGCGGCTCCCTGACGCCCCTTGGGGACCCGCCGCTGTTCCTCGGCTTCCTCAAGGGCGTGTCCTTCTTCTGGACGACCATTCATCTGTTCCTGAAGACCTGTCTGATCTCGCTCATCCTGCTCGGTCTGTACTTCATCATTGATACGATTCTGTACAAGAAGGAAGGTTCTCCGGCCGCTCCCGCCAGCGAAAACGCCTCCGAAAAGCTCGGACTCGACGGCAAGGTCAACCTGATCCTGCTGCTCGGCGTCATCATCGCCGTGCTCGTGTCCGGCGTGTGGAAGTCCGACACCACCTTCGACGTGCTTGGCATCCAGCTGGATCTGCCCAACGTGGCCCGCGACATCTTCCTCCTCATCCTGGCCGGCCTGTCCCTCCTGCTGACGTCCCGCGAATGCCGGAAGCTGAACGACTTCACCTGGGGTCCCATCCTTGAGGTCGCCAAGCTCTTCATCGGCATCTTCATCAGCATGATTCCCGCCATCGCCATTCTGCGTGCCGGAACCGACGGAGCCCTCTCCGCCGTGATCAACATGGTTTCCCATGACGGCCAGCCGGTGAACTACATGTACTTCTGGCTGACGGGCCTGCTGTCCTCCTTCCTGGACAACGCCCCGACCTATCTTGTGTTCTTCAATACCGCCGGAGGCGACGCCGTGCACCTCATGGGCGAATGGGCCGATACGCTGGCCGCCATCTCCGCCGGCGCGGTGTTCATGGGCGCCATCACCTATATCGGCAACGCGCCGAACTTCATGGTCCGTTCCATCTCCGAGGAACAGGGTGTCAAGATGCCCAGCTTCTTCGGCTATATGATCTGGTCCGTGGGCATCCTGTATCCCTGCTTCCTGCTCATCACCTGGCTGTTCTTCCTGTAAGCCGCCCAGAGTGACAACCGCCTGAAAAAAGGCCTCCGGAAAATTTCCGGGGGCCTTTCCCTTTCATCGGCGGGCGCGATGCGCATGAAGAAATGCTCTGACGGAATCTGCGCCTGTCCCTGCCGCCATCCTGTGACGACAGCCCAGCCTCACAGACGAGGCTACGCCAGAGTCAGCATCAATACAACCAGTCCAAGTCCCAGAGCAAACAACCCCATCCGGCGAAGCGCCGCAGGCCCCTGCTCGAACACGGCGCTCAGCGCCTCCTTCATGCGCTCGGGGAACAAAATATAGGGAAGTGACTCCAGAATGAAGGCCAGCCCCAGCGCGCTGAAAAAAAGTGTGCCGTTGAATTCCATAAAAACTCCTTTGGGGTTCTCGGCAAACGCCTCCGGCGGCAGGGTCCGAAGACCTACTTGCAGAACACCCGGCTAACCGCTATGAAGAAGGGATTCACGACGGGACCGCCCGGAAACGCTTTAACCCCTGCATGCCTATGACATCACTTACCGCATCGTTCGCCGAGGAACAACCCCGTATCAACATAGCGCTGTCCGAGGCGACCGAAACCCTTCCGCCCTCCGTAGTTCACATCGCGCGGTATGTTCTGGGGCACGGGGGAAAACGACTGCGTCCGCTGCTGACCGTTCTTACAGCCCGGCTGTTCGGCTATACGTCTTCCGATATCTATCCCCTGGCCGCGGCCATGGAAATGTTCCACGTCGCGACGCTGCTTCATGACGACGTCATGGACAATGCGGAACTCCGCCGCGGGCAAACAGCCACGCACAAGCGATATGGCGTCACCGAGGCCATTCTCACCGGCGACGCCCTGCTGGCCAAGGGAAACCAGCTTGTCGCCTCCTTCGGCGATCCAAGGCTGACCGAGGCCGCCTCGGATGCCATTGCCAGAACAGCCGCCGGGGAGATCATGGAAATCGCCAATCAGGGAAAGTATCATCCCAATCTGATGACCTATCTGGATATCATCGCGGGC
This sequence comes from Pseudomonadota bacterium, assembly GCA_023403845.1. Lineage (GTDB taxonomy): Bacteria > Desulfobacterota > Desulfovibrionia > Desulfovibrionales > Desulfovibrionaceae > Bilophila. Next base: position 231,485 of record JAEYDL010000033.1, on the reverse strand, counting down.
AAGACGGCCTGGATGATCCGTACGTCCTGCCGAATCGGCGCGCTCAAAGCCGGCGTTTCCGACGAGCTTGTGGAACGGGCCGCAGACTACGGCTACAATATCGGCATGGCCTTCCAGATGGTGGACGACGTTCTGGACTTCGCCCCCAGTGCCCAAACCGGAAAACCAGAAGGCGGTGACATCCGGGAAGGCAAGCTGACTCCGCCTATCTTCTTTTATGTCGATACGCTGTCCGACTCCGACCGCGAACGGTTTCTCGCCAAATTTTCCACACAGTCATTCAATGAGAATGAACTCGCCCGGATCATTGATTCCATCCGCAGGCACGGCTGCGACAAGACATGGAACCTTGTCGACGCCTACCTGAAAAAGGCACAGGAAATGCTGGAGGGGATGACCCGCGACAGAAAGGACTCTCCCCATCAGGAGATCCTCGCCGGGCTTATCGATCACGTCAGGAACCGGAACGCCTGATTTCGCGTTCCGTCACTCGTTTTTGCGCCGTACAGAACCTTTTTGCAGGAGACAGATATGCTCTATCGCATCGAAGCAGGCCTTTTCCCTCAGCTCGACGACACTGTGGGCCGCAAGACGGCGGCATCCATTCGCGAAGCTCTCGGTATCCACGTCGACGCCGTCCGCACCGTCAAGGTATTCACGCTGGAGGGGCTTGACGCCGAACAGGTCGGCACGCTCATGGACAAGAGCGTCCTGCATGATCCTGTTCTCCAGACCGTTTCTCTGTCTCCCCTGCCCTGCGACGCGGACTGGATCATTGAGGTCGGCTATCGGCCCGGCGTTACCGACAACGAAGGACGCACGGCTCGGGATACCGCGGCTCTGGTCCTCGGCGTCGAAGACAGAACCAGTCTGGCCGTCTATACTTCCGTGCAGTACCGCATCACGGGCAAGCTCGAGAAGGAAGAGGTCGTCCGCATCGCCCGCGACCTGCTGGCCAATGAACTCATTCAACGTTTCGAAATCAAGAGTCGTGCCGAATGGGCGGCAGAACCCGGTTTCCCGGTCAAGGCGGCCAGAGTGACCGGCACGGCCAGCGACGAGGTCAACATCATTCCTCTGTCGTCCATGAACGACGACGAACTGATGCAGATCAGCCACTCCAATACGCTGGCCCTGAGTCTTACGGAAATGAGGCGCATCCGGGACTGGTTCCAGCGTCCGGATGTCGTCGAGAAACGCAAGAAACTGGGGCTTCCTGCCGATCCCACCGATGCCGAACTGGAAGTGCTGGCCCAGACATGGTCCGAACACTGCAAGCACAAGATCTTCGCGGCCAAAGTGGACTATGAGGACACTGAAGCGGGAACCAGGGAAACCATCAGCAGCCTGTACAAAACCTGCATCCAGAATACGACGAAACAGATCCGCGCCTCTCTGGGCGAAAAGGATTTTTGCCGTTCCGTGTTCAAGGACAACGCGGGCGTGATCGCCTTCACGGACGACTACGACGCCTGCATCAAGGTGGAAACGCACAACAGCCCTTCCGCCCTCGATCCCTACGGCGGGGCGCTGACCGGCATCGTAGGCGTGAACCGCGACCCCATGGGAACCGGCCTCGGCGCGGAACTGGTCTGCAACACGGACGTATTCTGCTTCGCCTCCCCCTTCCATGAGGAAGTTATGCCTCCCCGCCTGCTGCATCCCCGCCGGGTATTCGAAGGAGTGCGCATGGGTGTGGAAGACGGCGGCAACAAGTCGGGCATCCCCACCGTCAATGGTTCCATCGTCTTTGATGAACGCTATCTCGGCAAACCGCTTGTCTACTGCGGCACGGTAGGCATCATGCCGCGCGAAGTTCCCGCTTCCAAATGCTCGGAAGACAAGACGCCGCGCAAAGGGTACGAAAAGAAGGCGCTGGTGGGCGATATCGTGGTCATGGCCGGCGGCCGCATCGGCAAGGACGGCATCCACGGCGCGACGTTCTCCTCTGAAGAACTGCACGAGGGTTCTCCGGCTACGGCCGTTCAGATCGGCGACCCCATCACGCAGCGCAAGATGTACGACTTCATCATGCGCGCCCGTGATCTGGGACTGTATGACGCCATTACCGACAACGGCGCCGGCGGTCTTTCCTCTTCCATCGGTGAGATGGCCGAAGACACCAACGGATGCCGCATCGACCTGGCCAGGGCGCCGCTCAAATATGACGGACTGCGTCCGTGGGAAATCCTGCTTTCCGAAGCCCAGGAACGCATGACTCTCGCCGTGCCTCCGGCCTGCCTTCCCGAGTTCCTCGCTCTGGCCAAACGCATGGACGTGGAGGCCACGCCTCTTGGCGAATTCACCGACTCGGGCTTCTTCCACGTCACCTACGGCGACAAGACCGTGGCCTGTCTGGACATGGAATTCATGCATGACGGCGTGCCCCAGCTCGAACTCAAGGCCGTATGGAAGCAGCCCGAATTCCCCGATGCCCGGATCGACGACGACCGTGACCAGAGCGCGCTGCTCAAAAACATGCTTGGCCGTCTGAACATCTGCAGCAAGGAGTACCTGATTCGTCAGTACGACCATGAAGTGCGCGGCGGCAGCGTGGTCAAACCTCTGACCGGCGTAAAGCGCGACGGACCGTCCGATGCGGGCGTGATTCGTCCTGTGCTGGAGTCCGAGGCCGGCCTTGTCATCAGCCACGGCATCTGCCCCAAATACAGTGACTTCGACACCTACTGGATGATGGCGAATGCCATGGATGAAGGCATTCGCAACGCCGTAGCCGTAGGCGGCGATCCCGACAGAATGGCCGGTGTGGACAACTTCTGCTGGTGCGATCCGGTCCAGTCGGAAAAGACCCCTGACGGAGAGTACAAGATGGCCCAGCTGGTGCGGGCCTGCAAGGCGCTGTCCGAATTCTGCGCGGCCTACGGCGTGCCCTGCATCTCCGGCAAGGACTCCATGAAAAACGACTATACAGGCGGCGGTGTGAAGATTTCCATTCCGCCGACGGTCCTGTTCTCCGTGCTTGGCGTCATGGACGACGTCAAACGGGCCGTCACTTCCGATTTCAAGAAGCCTGGGGATCGCATCTACATTCTCGGCTTCACGTCCCGGGAACTGGCGGGCAGCGAACTGGCCGACGAGCTTGGCGTAACATGCAATACTCTGCCGAAGGTGGACGCCGAATCCGCCATTCTCCGCTACCGCAAGCTGCATCAGCTGATCAATGCCCGCATGATTTCCGCCTGCCACGACCTCTCGGACGGAGGTCTGGCCGTGGCCCTCGCCGAAATGTGCATCGGCGGCCGTCTCGGAGCCCGTATCGACCTGAACCGCGTTCCTGCCGATCAGGAACTTTCCCTGACAGAACTGCTGTACAGCGAATCGGCCAGCCGCCTGCTGGTCACGGTGGACCCGGCCAGGGCCGAAGTTCTGGAGGACGTGTTCGGTGCGGATGCGGCCTTCCTCGGTGAAGTGAATGCCTCCGGCGAACTCGTCGTCGCCCATGAGGGCAAACCCGTCATCGACGGCATCCCCGTAGAGGAACTGGCCCGGGCCTTCAAGGCCACACTGGACTGGTAGCTCTCGACACATGCAAGGATGAGGAGGCCACCCCGCAACAAAGCCGGGAGGCCACCGCCAATTCAGAACAACGCGTCATAATCCGCTGCATGACCTTCAAAAAAACACTCAGAGATTGGCCCATTGTGAACGACGAAGCGGAAACGCCACACTCCGGCTCTCCATGCAACAAGAAAAAAGAAGAAACAGATTCATACGCCCATCTACAAAAGGAATTGCCCATTCGCACATGGGATGTCGTTTAAAGATCCGCAAGCGACAGGTCTGCCCGCGCTCGACATCGACAGTATCCGAACTTCTTCATTTTTCTGCCTGGTCTCGTGTCCCCCCCCCGCCGGAAACTCAAGATCACGGCCTCCACTGAATCACCTGTTCGCAGCCATCAGACCGCTCTTCCTGTACGCTGTTCCCTCACGATCATCGCGGCTTGCCCGTCCGCATGCGCCGCCTGCCCGACCGTCCAGTCGCTCCAGCAGTGCCATGATATGCTGGCATTACATGCCTTTTCAGCAATTTTCCCGGCTGGAAACAGAACAAATTCCCTCATCTTCCTGCAAGGCATCATCCCGACGCCGATTCGTTTTCATGCCGGAACCCGATCCAAAAGGGCTTGCCCAGCAGGCAAGATTTCAGTTTTCAAAAAAACACACCTGCGGGGAGCTTCGCAGATAAAAAGGGGAGGCCTTTTGCGCCTCCCCCAGAACTCACACTTCGGTGATGACTGGAACCACCACAGGGTCACGCCCCAGAACTCTGCGGAAGAAACTCCGCAGCGAAGAACGGATACGGTCCCCCAGTCGCTGGATGTCGGGCCGCGGCGAGGCTTCAAGATGGTCAAGAACCAGACATTTGCTGTCTTCCAGCAAATGACTGAACTGCTGTTCGAAGACGAATCCCTTGGAGATCATGTCCGGTCCATGAATCACTTCACCTGTTTCAGCATCCAGCACCAGCACGACCACCACGACGCCGTCGCCTCCAAGCAGCTGCCGCTCGCGCAGCACCAGATTCCCCACGTCGCCCACGCCCTTGCCGTCCACAAGGATGGAACCTGCGGGAATCCTGTCCTCCAGCCGGATGGTATCAGGAAGCAGCGTCAGCGGTTCCCCATCCTCCAGAATCATGGTCCGTTCAGGCATGACTCCCCAGCTCCGGGCCAGATCCCGGTGCTGGATAAGTTGACGGTATTCACCGTGAATGGGGATGAAAAATTTTGGATGGACCGCATCAACCATGGCCTTCAGCTCTTCCTGCCGGGCATGACCGGATACGTGCACGGGGCGGGTTCCGTCATGAAAAACATTGGCACCCAGCTTGTACATCTGATTGATGAGCCGATTCACGGCCCGGGCGTTACCCGGAATGACGCGCGACGACATGATGACCGTATCACCGGCCAAAATGGACAGCTGTCGATGCTCGCCCGTAACGATGCGCGAGAGCGCGGAAAGCGGTTCACCCTGCGATCCTGTAGCGATGATGACCATGCGTTCCGGAGGCAGATCGGGAATGCTCTGGTCGGTGAACAGCTCCATGGGAACACGGATAAAACCAAGATCGCGAGCCCGCTCAATGTTGTTCACAAGGCTGCGCCCGCTGACGACGACGGAACGTCCGAATTCGGCGGCGACGTCGAACACCATTTGAATGCGTTCGATATGGCTGGAGAACAGCGTGATGACGATTCGCCCCTGGGCTTCACTGAAAATGTCCCGGAACGTCTCCCGCACAACCTTTTCCGATTCCGTATGCCCTTCGCTTTCGGCATTGGTGGAATCGGACATCAGCAGGCGTACGCCCTCCTTGCCGGCAAAGGCGCGCAGCGCCTCAAGGTCCGTTCCCACACCATCTTCCGGAAAGGGATCGATCTTGAAATCACCTGAATGAACAATCTTGCCAACAGGCGTATCCACAGCCAGGGCATACCCCTGAGGAATGGAATGACTGACGGGAATGAAATGGAAGTTCAGGCTGCCAAGAGTCAGATCCGCGGCAGGCGTGACCGTAATCAGCTCGACCCGGTCCAGCAGGCCCCGTTCGCGCAGCTTGTGCTCGACGAAGGCCAGCGTGAGGGGAGAGCCGTAAATCTTGAGTCCCTTGATGAAGGAAACCAGCCAGGGCACCGCGCCGATATGGTCTTCATGCCCATGGGTGAGCACGACGCCAAGCAGGCGCTCCCGCTGGGCGAGGATAGGATCGAGAGGCGGGATGACCACATCCACGCCGAGCTGTTGATCGTCAGGAAACATGATGCCGCAGTCGATAAGGACGGCTCCTTCGGGAGTATCCCATATCTGGCAGTTCATGCCTATTTCACCAGCCCCTCCCAGAGGGGTGATGGTCAAAAATGAATTTGTCATTAGATTCTCTTGTAGTATGTTGATTATCGAGCTTACCTGAACCCTCACCTTTTCACAAGTTGTTAGCCGCTCCGCCGGGAGCGGGGCCTGGCCCCGACGCCTCCCGGCGCACCGGACGAAGGTCCAAACAAAAAGGCCGGAGTTTCCCCCGGCCTTGGTGAATCTGCAAAAGCCTGTTCGGCTTAACGCTTGGAGTACTGGTACCGGGCGCGGGCAGCGCGCTGACCGTACTTTTTGCGTTCCTTCTTGCGAGCGTCGCGGGTGAGGAACCCAGCACGCTTCAGCACGGGACGCAGTTCGGGATCGGCTTCCAGCAGCGCACGGGAAATGCCGTGGCGCACGGCCTCGGCCTGACCGGTCACGCCGCCGCCGCAGACGTTTACCTTTACGTCATACTTGTCGAGGAGCTTCGTGAGCACCAGCGGCTGACGGATAATCATCTGCAGAGTCTTGCGCGGAAAATAGTCTTCAACGCTGCGGCCATTGATTTCGATGTTGCCGCTTCCGGCATAGAGACGGGTACGCGCCGTAGCGTTCTTGCGGCGGCCCGTGCCGTAATCAAACTCGGTGGACATGATAAACTCCTGACCTCGTTAGTACGGGAAGGACAGAGGCTTGGGGCTCTGGGCGGTATGCGGATGAGTGGGACCGGCATACACCTTGAGCTTCTTAAGCATGGCACGACCCAGACGATTCTTGGGAAGCATACCCCGGACGGCAAGCGTCAGCACGTCAGCGGGCTTCTCAGCAAGGAGCTTGTCCAGCGTCGTTTCACGCAGACCGCCCACATAGCCGGAATGACGGTAATACTTTTTCTTTTCCAGCTTGTTGCCGGTGACCTTGATCTTTTCGCAATTGACAACGACGATCACGTCGCCATTGTCCATGTGCGGAGCAAATTCGGGCTTGTGCTTGCCGCGGAGGCGATGGGCAATTTGGGCGGCCAGACGGCCGAGAACCTGATTGTCCGCATCCACCACGAACCACTGGTGGTCGATATGCTCCGGAGTGGGGCTAAACGTCTTCATGCTGAAGCGTCTCCTCTGCTAAATCTTGTAGAACGAAATGTATAAAATGCCGACGCGGGCTTGTCAAGCGACAAAAACATCCGCGACGAACAAAGCCGAATCGCCGACAGGGCCCGGCCCAAATCCGACCATTCGCACAAAGGAGCATGAAATGCCCAAACAGACCGAAAAACAGCCTTGCGGCGCGGTCCGCCCTTCTACCATTAGCGAACCGTTTTCGGTTGCTGCCCGCGAATCCGACGCAAGCGGCGGAAAAAACGCGGCAAGGGGGTGACTTGAAATCCATACCGGCAGCGCCTACCATGCGAGTAACGGTCCGCAACTGGAGGAACTGATGTCCGCTATCCGAAAAAGCCTTCTGCAACTTCTGTTTTCCGGATCGTACATGCGCCGCTGGAACGACAAGCTGCGTCCCGTCGAGCTGTACGAGATTGACAAGCAGGCCCATAAGATGATCGTGGCCTGGATGCTCACCCTTTTGAACAGCGGTCAGTATTCTGACCCAGATCGCCTGAAATTGCAACAAGAAGTTGTGGAAAAAGGCTTATTCGACTATCTGTACAGACTGGTCATCACCGACATCAAGCCTCCCGTTTTTTATCGTATCTGTGAAAACGAAAAAGATTACGGAGAGTTGACTGAATGGGTCCTCGGACGCCTGCGCCCTGTCGTCGGCGAGTTCGACGCCGGCTTCTGGGAACGCCTTTCGACCTATCACCGGAACAGAATCAGAACGGGACTGGCGGACCGCATTCTTGCCGCAGCTCATCTTTACGCATCGGGATGGGAATACAACATCATACGCCCTCTGAACATTTACGACGACGAATCCCAGAGCATCGCGGATTCCTTCTCCGCCAGGCTCGAAGCCATGACCGATATCCGGGGGGTACGGGAACTGCTGGACGGCGACGACTTCTTCAGTTCGGCCTCCACGCCGCTGGGACGCTTTGCCAGACTCACGGGACAATTGCGCTTTCAGGTCCGCTGGGCCAATACGCCGCGCATTCCGGAAACGGCCGTTCTGGGACACATGTTTCTGGTAGCCGCCTACGCATACTGTTTCAGCCTCGCCGTGGGAGCCTGCCCCGCCCGTTGCGTGAACAACTTCTTTGCGGGGCTGTTCCACGATCTCCCGGAACTGCTTACTCGCGACATCATCACACCAGTAAAGCGTTCCATCGACCAGTTGCCCAGCCTGATCCGGGAATACGAACTGTCGGAGCTGGAACGCCGCGTATTCGGCCCTCTTACCGAGGGCGGCTACACGGAGCATGTAGACCGTCTGCGGTACTATCTCGGTCTCAAGGGCGACAATGTGGTTTCGGAATTCGACGAAACGGTTCAGGACGCCGCGGGGGTGCGCCGGATATCCGACTTCGCCGAGCTGCATTCCTGCGGAAACCGGGACGAGCTGGATCCCAAGGACGGAGTACTGCTCAAGGACTGCGACAATCTGGCCGCGTTCATGGAGGCCTACGCCTCCCAGCAGCGAGGCGTTTCTTCCTCCGACTTCCATGAAGCCCTTGCCCGCATCCGCAGCAATTTTCTTGAACACTCGCTCGGTCCGCTGTCCCTGACCGCGCTGATGGCGGACTTCGACTGAGCCGGCCCCGAATACGCGGAAGCCCGAACCATTCCGGTCCGGGCTTCGTCATTCGTACGGTCTTTTTCCGTCGTCTCCGAAAAGGGCGACGCGCGATCTAGCTCAGGAAATAATAGACCAGCGGCGCAAGGATCAGTCTGTACCACGCGAAGGGCCGCAGCGTCAGCCGTCCCACCAGTGAAATGAACGTCTTGATCGCGGCCAGCGCGAACAGAAACGCAAACAGCGAGCCGGTCAGAAAGAGCGGCAGATCCTCCACGGAAAACAGGGACCATGTCTTCAGCAGATCGTATCCCGTGGCCGCGACCATGAGCGGAACGGCGGCGATAAACGAGTATTCGGCGGCCAGCCTGCGTTCCGCGCCGAGAATCATGCCGCCCATGATCGTAGATGCGGAGCGGGAAAATCCTGGCCACAGGGCCAGACACTGACAACAGCCGATGCCCAGCGCCAGTTTCGGCGTCATCTGGTCAAGCGACGTATAGCGAGGCGTAGTCCGACCGCAGCGATGCTCCACGAGCAGCATGAGCAACGCCCCCACCGCCAGAGAACCGGCCACATAGCCGGGAGAGAACAGCATCTTGATCCGGGAATGCAGAAGCAGCCCCACGATGGAAGGCGGAAGCGTCGTCAGAATCAGCAGTCCTATGCCCCGCAGCCCCGCGAAAGGCGTCGGGGAATCCGTGTGGATGCGCCCTGGATACAACAGCCCCATGAAGCGCCGCCAGTACAGAACGACGACGGCGAGAATGGACCCCAGCTGAATGGCCACGTCGAACGTGCTGGCCTTGGCCCCCGTAAAGCCGAGCAAATGGCCCGCGATGATCAGATGGCCGGTTGAAGATACGGGCAGAAACTCGGTCAGCCCCTGCACCGCGCCCAGAATGAAACCGATAGAAAGCCATGATTCCATACGTTACTCGCAAGCGTTACACGGAGTCAAAGCCCGGGATGCGAAATCGATCGCTTCCCGGTACAGATGCGGCGGAGCGTACGGAGTCAGCACCCGCGTTCTGTTTACCCCCACCAGAAGCGACATGAGAATCTGCACGGTTTCCTTGACCAGAATCTCGCGGATGGAGCCGTCGTCGATTCCGCGCCAGAGCTGTTGTTCAAGCAGCTGATGGACTTCATTGAACTTCTGAAACATGAGTTCCCGATCCGCGCTGGTCTTCATGTCGCTGTAGGGCGAACAGCGGACGAGCACAAGCCAGTTGGAGTCGGGGTCTATGGAAAAATCGAGGTAGGCTCTGCAAAAGTTCAAGGCGCCTTCGCGCCCGTTGGCGGCGCGGTCGCAGGCGTCCTGCAAAACCACGAGAAAATGTTCGAGCACATCAAGCCCCGCGGCAAGGAACAGCTTTTCCTTGTTGCCGTAATGATGCGTCAGAAGTCCCAACGCGACGCCGGCCCGTTCGGAAATCTTCTTGAACGTGGTTTCCGCATAACCGCACTCGCCGAACAATTCCTTCGCCGCCTTGAGCAAGGCCTCCTTTTTGGTCATCGTCATAAGCTTCTCCCCTGGAACTGATCACTGTAACCCTTGATTCATCAACCAAGCAATGAACACTATGACAGCAGATTTTCTCCGTCAACGGAAAACCCTGCCCGGAATTCTCCGGGTAGGAGATCCCTTTTTCCGATTTCCGCCCTCCGCGCACGCGGCCCGGCAACCTCCGTCATTCCCCATTCTTCGGATAGACCAGCCAGACCAGCAATCCTATGAGCAGAGCCGTTCCAACACCCATCATGTACGGTCCGCGCCATCCGGCCACGGCCCAGCCGAAACCGAACAGCAGAGGGGCCGCACTCTGGCTCAGGCGCAGAACCGTTCCGTTCATGGCCATGACAATGGCCCTGTTCCGCGTGGGCGCGAGCGATGTCATGCGCGACGTCAACAGAGGGAAGGTAAGTCCCTGAGCCACTCCGCCGAGAAAGACCGGCAGGGTCAGAATCCAGCAGGAAGTCCCCAGAGGAGGCAGGGCCAGCATGAGTCCCTGAGCGATCAGATAGCAGCCCGCGGCGACGAACAAAAGCCCCCGGTGCCCGAAGAAGGAACCGAGCCGCGCCAGATTGAGCGCGATCAGAGCGGTTCCCAGAGAAGCCAGCGTGAAGACGCCTCCAATGCGGGCCGGAGAGGCCCCGTACAATTCATGTGCGAGCATGGGCACGTAGGTGATGGTGGGACCGTACAGAATGCAGAAGCAAAGGAACGTCAGCGAAAAAAGCCCGATCGTGGCGGGGTGAAAAATGATGCTCCGGCTGTCGCGGGCATAGGCGCGCCAGTCCATGCCGCGACGCGGTCCGACCAGAGGCACCCGCAACGCCAGAACGGCCACGGGCAAGGCCAGCAGGGAAAGCCAGAACGGGTAGGACCAGTGCAGTTCGCCGAGCAGCCCGCCGATGAAAGGATAACAGGCTGTGGCAAGACTGATGGTGGCGCCCACGACGCCCATCATGTGCGGTCGTCTTTCCTCGGGGTAGGCATCGCCTACCAGAGTGCCGTACAGAATGCCCAGCGGGGCCGCTCCCAGTCCCTGTACGGCTCGAAACAGCAGCAACTGTGTCAGGGATGAAGACAGAGCGCACCCCATGCCGCCCACGGCGAACAGACACAGTCCCGGCAGCATGACGGCCCTGCGCCCGAAACGGTCGGCAAGGACGCCCGCCACGGGCGTCAAGAAGGCGCTCGGCAATGTGAAACAGGCGATAAGCAGACCGGCCTCGGAGGGAGACAGCCTGAAAACTTCGGTTATCTTCGGCAGCACGGGCAAAATGACCGAAACGCCCATTACACCGAGAAAGGTGACGCTCAGCAACAGAAGCAGCATCAGGCGGGGAACGGAATTGTCCTCGTGGTGCGACATGCTCATGCTCCGTTTCCGGAAGGATCTCAGGAAGGCAGAAGGTTGCGCCGATGAAAGAAGCGTTTCCCCTGACAGCAGCATTCCACAAGGGAGCTTCGGGGACGTCGGACGCGACGTCAGGGAAAGGGAACCGCCAGAGAAAAGAAAGGGGGACGAAGAGCAGCTCTCCGTCCCCGGAATCGTCAGGATATCCTGCTGCCCGGCGCGGTTCCGGCTGCGGGCGCGAGAAGCGTCAGCCTTCCCTCGCTTTCAGCGGTAAGAATCATGCCCGCGGAAACCAGCCCGCGGATCTTGCGCGGCGCAAGGTTGGCCACCACGCAAACCTGTCTGCCCACAAGCGCGTCGGGTTCAAAATGCTCGGCGATGCCGGACAGAATCTGCCGAGGCTCGGCCTCTCCCAGATCGATTTTGAAGCAAAGCAGTTTGTCCGCCTTGGGTACTCTCGCGCATTCAAGCACCGTTCCCACCCGAAGGTCGAGCTTCTGGAAATCCGCAAACTCGGCGACCCCGACGGTCGTTTCGGCAGGAGCAGGAGCAGAGGCAGGCCTGGGATTCCCGGGCTGCTTCTTGCCGGCCTTGCTCTTCTCTTCCTTCATTTCCTCAGGAATCTCGAGCCGCGGGAACAGATTGGACGCCGTGGCGATCTCCACGCCGGTTTCGAGCTGAGCCCACTGTCCGGCTTCCTCCAGAGGATTGCAGCCGGGCGCGACGCCGAAGCGCCCGGAAGCCGGCAGAGGCTGCCCCAACTGCTCCATAAGCGTCGCCGCGGTTCCAGGCATGACCGGCCACAGGCACAGAGCCACCTTGCGCATGGCTTCCAGCATGATGCGGATAACCGTGCCCAGACGGGCCGTATCCCCCTGCTTGAACAACGTCCACGGCGCCTGCGAATCCACATACTTGTTCAGCGCCCGCACCAGCTCCCACAGTGAATCCAGAGCCTGAGAGAAGCGAATATTGTCAAAGAGCTGGGCATAATTGGCAAGAGCGTTTTCCGCCAGTTCGACAAGAGCGCGGTCGCCCTCTCCCAGCTCTCCCGCTTCCGGCACCTTTCCGGAGAAATACTTGGCGTTCATGGACAGCACGCGGCTGAACAGATTGCCGAGGTCATTGGCGAGATCGGCGTTGAAACGGGTAATCAGCGCCTCTTCGGAGAAACTGGCGTCCGAACCGAACTGCATGTCGCGCAGCAGGAAATAGCGGAAGGCATCCAGCCCGTAGCGTTCGGCCATTTTGGCAGGCTCCACCACGTTGCCCAGCGACTTGGACATCTTGGTGTCCTTGATCAGCCAGTAGCCGTGCACGTTCAGATGCCTGTACAGAGGCAACCCGGCCGACTTGAGCATGGTTGGCCAGAACACTCCGTGCGGCTTCAGAATATCCTTGGCCACAAGATGTTCGCCCGGCCAGAATTTCTCATAACGTTCACCTTCCGGCCAGCCGAGGGCGGAGACGTAGTTAAGCAGCGCGTCGAACCACACGTAGCAAACGTAATCCCGGTCGAAAGGCAGCTCGATCCCCCATTCCAGACGAGATTTGGGACGGGAAATGCACAAATCCTCCAGCACGCCGCTTTCAATCATGGACAGGGCTTCGTTGCGGTAGCGTTCGGGACGGATGAAATCCGGATTGGCGCGGATATATTCCGCAAGCCAGGGAAGGTATTTGGACATTCTGAAGAAATAGTTCTTCTCCTGAATGAACTCCGGCCTGGTCTGATGCTGGGGGCACAGGCCGCTCTCCAGTTCCTTTTCCGTATAGAATCGCTCGCAGCCCGTGCAGTAATGACCGCTGTGCTCGCCGAAATAGATGTCGCCGTTATCATAAACCCGCTGCAGGAAACGCTGAACCCTGGCCACATGGTCCGCATCCGTGGTTCTGATGAACTGGTCGTTGCGGACGCCGAGCAGGGGCCACAGGGCCTGAAACTGCCCGCTGATGCCGTCCACAAATTCCTTCGGCGTCTTGCCTGCAGCCTCGGCGGCCTTCACAATCTTGTCGCCGTGCTCATCCGTACCGGTCAGGAACCAGGTTTCTTCTCCCTTCAGCGCATGAAACCGGCGCATGGTATCCGCAACGATGGTGGAATAGGCGTGTCCGAGGTGCGGACGGGCATTCACGTAGTAAATGGGCGTCGTAATGTAGAAAGTGGAGGCCAAGAGTTTTCTCCTTTATAAAAAGCGTTGTCGGGACGCATCCCGTAGCATTTACCGTTTGCGCTTGCGCCTGCGCCTGCGGCGCTCTTCTTCATTTCCCTCCCCGTCCTCTTCGCCTTCGGCAGCGGGATCAGGTTCGGGAAGGCCCTCTATTTCCCCGTCCTCCAGACTTTCCGGGTCGGCCATGACCACCAGCAGTTCATCCCCGTAGGGTTTCTGCGCCGGCTTCTCCTGCCTGTTTTCCTGTCTGGGCGCTTCGGGCCTGCGCGGATCGAGAGCCTGCCATTCGTCAAGCGTAAGCTCGATTTCCTCATTGGCTTCGGTCAACAGGGCCACGCTGTTGCGGAACATGTTGGCGCGCAGCACCTTCATGCTTCCCTTGCTGGTCTGGTAGCGCTTGCCAAGCCGGGGACAGCTGCTGTGGAACAGATCGTAATTTTCCTGCTCGTAACTGAGACAGCACAGCAATCTTCCGCAGATGCCGGAAATTTTCGATGGATTCAGAAAAAGATTCTGCTCTTTGGCCATCTTGATGGTAACCGGAACAAACTTGCGCAGAAAGCGACGACAGCAGCAGACCATGCCGCAACTGCCCACGGCCCCGAGCATCTGCGTCTCATGGCGCACGCCGATCTGCCGCAGTTCGATGCGCGTATGGTATTCCCGGACCAGATCCTTGACCAGCTCGCGGAAGTCAATCCGGGTAGGCGCTGTGAAGTAGAAAACCAGCTTGCTGCGATCGAACAGCACTTCCACGTCCACAAGCTTCATGTCGAGTTCGCGTTCCCGAATCCTGGCCTCGCAAAACCTGTGCGCGGCATAGGTAAGCGTATCGTTTTCCTCCGCCGTCACAAGATCCTCATCCGTAGCCTTGCGCACGACGTCGCGCACGTTTTCGGCGGGAAGATCATCAGGCAGCCGCTCCACGACGCTGACCACCTGGGCAAGACCGAGGCCCTGTCCGGTTTCCGCAAGCACGCGATCCCCGGCGACCACAAAGGGGTCATCGCAGAAAAAGTAATATATTTGACCGTAATGACTAAATTTTATACCAATAATACGTTTCATGCGGTACTTTGTATAGGAAGGGATCCGACGGACGCCGGACCGGATAAAGAGTGTTTTTAATCCGTTTCTTTTCCGTCATTACGCCCGTCGTGTCAATCTCGACGGGGACTGGCGTTTCACGCTGGAGAAGGCTATGAAACAAGGCATTCCCTTTCAACACTCCGGAGTCATCATGCTGAATCGCGAACAGGCACTGACGCTTTTGCAGGAACCGAATCCCGAACCCCACCTTCTTCAGCACGCGCTGGCATCCGAAGCCGTCATGCGCGCGCTTGCCTCGCATCTTGGCGAGGATGCGGAACTGTGGGGAATCACCGGGCTGCTCCACGACCTTGACTATCCCCTGACTCACGAAGATCCGCGCCGGCATGGGCTTGTCGGCGCGGAACGCCTTGAGGGGCTTCTCCCCGAATCCGCGCTGCACGCCATCCGCGCGCATAACGGAGAAATGACCGGAGTCCCTCCGGAAAGTGTATTCGACTTCGCGCTGCGCTGTGGGGAAACGGTAACCGGCCTCATCGTCGCCGCCGCGCTGGTGCGGCCCGCCGGCATGGAAGGCATGCAGGTTTCCAGTCTGAAAAAGAAAATGAAGGACAAGGCGTTCGCAGCCAGCGTCAACCGCGACTGCATCCGTCAGTGCGTTCAGGCGGGCATGGAGCTGGACACGTTCCTTGCTCTGGCCATCCAGGCCATGACTGCCGTTGACGCGGAACTCGGGCTGAAAAAAACGGCCTGAACTCGCCCTGGAAAAACACCTCCCAGAAACAGGAAAACGCATGAGCGGACCTGCTTCGGGCAGGCGTCCCTCTCCGGAAGACGTACCGTCTTCAACGGCGACGCCGCTCCGAAAATTTCCGGATCACGGACAGGACGGCCTTCCGCCTGATCCGACAGAAGAAAAAACAATGAAATGACATGAAAAGGCCCGACGGAGTCCGTCGGGCCTTTGCGTTCTCAGCGGGTGTGGTAGGTATCGTCCACCCAGTAGACCAGCGAATCGTATTGCTTCATCCCTTCAAGAATCCGCCTTTCCGTTTCCGGATCGGCAGGATGCAGCCGGAAAAAGACGTGACTCGTACCATCCGTAGTCCGACTGCGCGACGTCAGAACGGAAAGGACATTGGCCCCCAGATCACGCAGGGAATCGAAAAGAGGGCACAGCACGCCGGGCTGATCCGGCAGATGGAAGCCCAGAAGCAAACCGCCCTTGCGCGCACCGCTGACGTCGATCAGCACGCGGAATACGTCATGGTCGGTGATGATCCCGACAAGATCGCCCTTTTCATTGACCACGGGCAGACCGCCTATCCCCTTCTCTTCCATCAGAACGGCCGCGGCGTCCACCGTTTCCGTCTCCAGAACGGTGATCGGTCTATGCGTCATGATGTCTTTGATCTTCACTTCGGACAGCAGATAGTACAGTTCGTGCATGTCCAGCGTGGTCGCCTTGGAAGGCGAGGAGGCCTTGATATCCCGGTCAGAGACGATGCCGATCAGACGCTTGTCCCCGTCCACCACGGGAAGCCGGCGTATGTTGTGATCCTTCATCAGCTTGGATGCCTTGAACATGGACGTTTCAGGGGTCACGGTAATGACGTCCTTGCTCATCCACTCACGAATCAGCATAAAAAACCTCCTCACATGAAGAAACGGACGTTCGTTCTCGAACAGTCGGCATGAAGAAAACCGTACACGAAATTGCGCGGCCGCACAATGGCCGATTCCTTATCCCGCCCCGATACCGTCGAGGGACGCCCCGGCGATGTCCCATCCCGGCATACTGGCGCTCTGTCCCGGCCCGTGCTATTCCCCAGGGATGAACAGCGCCGATCTTTCCGCTCTCTGGTCCTCCCTTCTTCATCCTCTGGGTCGTCTGCTGCTCGCCATGTGCGTCGGACTGCTGGTCGCCAATGTGGTGGAGGCGCTGCGCTGGACCCAGCCTCTGGCCAGACTGTCCGCGCCGCTGGTGCGCATGGCCAGACTCGGCGAGGCTGCGGGAGCTTCCTTTTCGCTCGCCTTTTTTTCCCCTTCCGCGGCCAATGCCCTGCTGGCGGAAAGCCACGCCAGGGGGGAAACAAGCGGCAGAGAACTTGTATTCGCCAATCTGTTCAACAGCCTTCCCTCCTATATGGTGCACCTTCCCACCATGCTTTTCCTGCTCTGGCCTGTGCTGGGACCGCCTGCGCTCGTATACACGGGGCTGACCCTCGTCGCCGCGATACTGCGCACCCTGATTACGGCCCTTCTCGGACACTGGCTGCTCCCGCCCCTGACGGGCGAACACTGCGTGCCGTGCCGCCTGCCCGGGAACCGGGTATCCTTCAGGGGTGCCCTGCGCAGCGCATGGCTTCGCTTCCGCCGCCGCGTTCCCAGACTTTTCCTGTTCACGATCCCCATTTATGCGCTCATGTTCCTTCTCCAGAAATACGGCATATTTCAGCATGTTCAGGACTGGCTGGGTGCCGGCGCTCCCTGGATGGGACCGATCAAGCCCGAAGCCCTCGGAATCGTGCTGCTGAGTCTCGCGGCAGAGATCGGCGCATCTCTTTCCGCCGCAGGTTCAGCCCTGCACATGGGCGGGCTGACGACGGCGGACGTCATTCTCGCCCTGCTCATCGGCAATATTCTTTCCACTCCCATGCGGACCATCCGGCATCAGTTCCCCGCCTATGCGGGCTATTACAGCCCGGGACTGGCTCTGCGCCTCATCCTCATCAACCAGTCTCTCCGCGCCGCGAGCATGATCGGCGTAACCTGGCTGTACTGGCGCTGCGCCATTGCCTGAAAAAAATTTTCCCGAATGCAGAAAAAAGACTTGCCAAACATCCGTTGTTGGCGTAATAGACGGTTCTCGCTGCTTCAGCAGCATCCCCACATTGTGGCAAGGTAGCTCAGTTGGTCAGAGCATACGGTTCATACCCGTAGTGTCGAGAGTTCAAATCTCCCCCTTGCTACCAGAAAGCAGGACGCCCGCTTCCATCTGAAAGCGGGCGTTTCGCTTTTCGGCATGTTCTTTCCCAGGGCTTCGGCAGCGCTGCACGTTCCGCGTTCCCGTCCGCCCCAGCCTCAACCGACCGCGCCCGCCGGAGAAGCCCATGTCCTCACAATCCGCCCGCTATGTGGTCAGCGCCTGTCTTGCCGGAATTCCCTGCCGTTACGACGGAGGCTGTTCACCCTTTGCCCCGATTCTGCGGCTCGTGGAAAGCGGGCAGGCCCTGCCCGTCTGCCCCGAACAGCTCGGCGGCCTGCCGACTCCGCGCGTCCCGGCCGAAATTCGGGGAAGGCGCGTCGTCAATCGGGAAGGCAAGGACGTTACGGAAGCCTTCGCGCAAGGCGCACGAGAGGCGTTGCGGCTGGCCCGGCTGCACGGCTGCACACAGGCCGTTCTCAAGGCCCGCTCTCCTTCCTGCGGCTGCGGTCGCATCTATGACGGCACATTCGGCAAACGGCTGATCGACGGAAACGGCCTGTTCGCCCAGTCCCTGCTTGACGCCGGGTTTACGGTCTGTTCCGAAGAAACGTTCGAGGAGGCGCAAGTCAAGGCCCGGCTAACCGGAGATGCGTGAAGTCCCTTCTTCCGCCAGACGGCGCAGTCCCTCCCGGTCGCGAATCATGATCTCCCGTCCGTTCAGCCCGACGACCCCCAGCTCCGCGAAACGCGAAAGCTGGCGCGACAGGGTTTCCCGAGCCAGTCCCAGAAGATTCCCCAGCACTTCTCGGGAAACGTCCAGACGAATCACGGGATTTCCCCCGTCAAGCTGACTCCGGTGCAACAGGTACAGGGCCAGACGTCTCGCCGCGTCCACCTGCCCCTGCGCAGCCAGCTTGTGGGAAAACATGCGCAGCCTCAGAGAAAGGGCGGCGAGCATGCGCAGGGCAAGATCGGGATTCTCGCGCACCAGACAGATCAGGATATCCGCCGGCACGTGCAGGGCTGAAACCTGATCTACCGCCAGCGCCGAAGCGGGAAACGTGCCCTGCTGGAAAACGGCGGCCTCGCCCAGCGTATTGCCGTTGCGCACCAGATGCAGAATCGTTTCCTTGCCGTCGCTTCCGAAGCGCACCACCTTGACCACGCCGGACAGCACTACATACATCCCGTCAGCCGCCGTCCCCTCGTGCAGCAGGGTCTCGCCGCGCGCGAACGAACGCACCCGGCACGCCATGGTCAGCCGCTCCCGTTCCGCATCGGACAGCGGTGCAAACAGAGGCAACCGGCGAAGGACGTCCGTTCGATTCACCTGCTCAGTTTTCGTCATGGGGCACGCCTCCGGCATGATTTCAGGGACGGTTTCAATCCGCCATTCAGGTCCGCCGACGCGAACGACCGGATTCTCCACTCCTGATCCAGCCCTAAACCGAAACGCCGCCGGAAACAAGGATGCGCGCCGGATGGCCCCTGACGTCTTCCCGAATTTCAGATCCCGCATCCCCGTGGATACAACGACAAAAAGCCCTTCGGCCCCCATAATGGGGGCTGAAGGGCCCATTGACGACATCCGTTCGTCCTAGTTCAGAATCGCCCGCAGATCCTCGTCAGGCGTGGAAATGGGCATGACGTTCCATTTTTCCACCAGCAGATTCAGAATATTGGGAGATACGAAGGCAGGCAGGCTGGGTCCGAGCCGAATATTCCTGACGCCCAGAGCCAGCAGCGTCAGCAGAATGCTTACGGCCTTCTGTTCATACCAGGACAGGACAAGAGAAAGCGGCAGCTCGTTCACGTCGCAATGCAGCGCTTCGGCCAGAGCCAGAGCGACCCGGACGGCGGCATAGGCGTCGTTGCACTGCCCCACGTCCATCAGTCTGGGAAAGCCTCCCAGCGTCCCAAGCTCCTTGTCGAAGAAACGGAACTTGCCGCACGCCAGCGTCAACACCAGCGTATCCGAAGGCGTCTTTTCCACGAACTCCGTGTAGTAATTGCGTCCGGGCCTGGCACCATCGCATCCCCCGACAAGGAAAATGTGCCGGATGGCCCCGGCCTTGACCGCGTCCAGAACCTGCGGCGCGGCATCAAGCAGCGTCTTGCGTCCGAAGCCGACAAGAACCTCCTTGCCCGCCTCATCCTCGGAAAATCCGGGCAGCTCGAGAGCCTTCTCGATGACGGCGGAGAAATCCCGGTTCGTACAGTGCGTCAGTCCCGGCCAGCCCACGGTTCCTGTGGTGAAAACCTTGTCCCCGTAAGGGGCGGGATTCTGAATGCAGTTGGTGGTAAACAGTATCGCACCGGGAAAATCGGGGAACTCCTTGCGCTGGTTCTGCCATGCGGTTCCGTAATGCCCGGCCAGATGCGGGTATTTCTTCAGCCCGGGATAGCCGTGGGCGGGCAACATTTCCCCATGGGTATAGATATTGATGCCGGTGCCCTTCGTCTGTTCGAGCAGAGCATGCAGGTCTTCGAGATCATGACCGGAAACGAGAATGGCCTTGCCCCTGCGATGACCAAGCGACACCGGGGTGGGAATCGGATCGCCGAACCGTCCGGTATTCCCGGCCTCAAGCAGCTCCATGGCCCGCAGGTTGGCCTTGCCGCAACGCAACACGAGATCCAGCCATTCCTCAAGCCCGCGCTCCCTGTCCGGCTGTCCCTTCTTGTCCGGAACCCCGGCCGCCAGCGCCTCATACACGAAAGCGAACAGTTCCGGGTCCCTCTGGCCGAGAATGGCGGCATGATCGGCATACGCGGCCACCCCCTTCAGACCGTACAGCAAAAGCTGCATGGCCGAGCGCACGTCCGGATCGGCGCTGAAGCGCTCTGTGGAAACATCCATTTCGTTCAGCTCTTCCACCGCCGCTTCCACAGCACCCTCGCTGAGATCGAGGGTACAGCCGAGCCGGGCGGCGAGCCGTCTCCGGATCCGCACGGATTCGCGCACGGCATCCTCCAGAGCGGAAGGATCAAAATTGACGTTGGTCAGGGTCATGAAAAGCGCCCGTACCGTGAAATCATCGATTTCCTGATCCACGAACCCCTTGGCCCGGGCCTTGAGCGCCGTTCTGGCAAGCAGACGCAGAGAATAAACCAGCCTGTCCTGAATATCCGCCACGGCGGGAACCTTGCCGCATACGCCGGAAACCGTACAGGCTATTCCCCTGGCGGTCTGTTCACACTGATTGCAAAACATGAAAGGAAGCCTCCTGAGTTGAGGTGAGAATCGCTGTCCTGATGAAAGGACTCTGCTCTTCATAACGCAAAAAGACAGTGACGCGAATCACACCCCGCGATAATCACGCAAATAATAACGCCCGGCCCGCATGCAGTGCTTCTGAAAACGAACACCTCTCCAGTCTCGTTTCCATCAGCCCGCATCGCTTGACATTCCATTCCGCTCACGGGTAGATTTCCACCCTTGTCGGAAATTTTCCTATTGAATCAGTCGGTTTTACCGGAGCCACGTCATGATCTGCAAGCGATGCAAGTCCGCCACGGCCATCATTTCCCTGCCCAGCCACAATACGGGGTTCTGCGAAACCTGCTTTCGCGACTTTTTCTCCGCTCAGGTCGCCCGGGGCATCGAAACGGGCAAGCTGTTCACCCACGAGGACCGCATTCTCGTAGCCCTGTCCGGCGGCAAGGACTCGCTGGGGCTTATGCTGGAACTCTCGCGGCAGGGATATGACGTGACCGGACTGCACATCGATCTCGGCATTCCCGGGTCGTCTGCGACGACCCGCGGCGTGGTCGAACGTTTCTGCGCCCGGCACGGCTTCCGGCTGATCGTCAGGGAAATGGAAAAGGAAGGTCTGGCCATCCCGAAGGTCAAGGAACGCCTGAAGCGGCCCATCTGCTCGGCCTGCGGCAAGATAAAGCGACACTTCTTCAACAAGACCGCGCTGGAAGAAGGTTACACAGCGCTTGCCACCGGGCATAACCTTGATGACGAAATAGCCCGTCTGTTCAGCAATACCCTGCGCTGGGACATCGGCTATCTTTCCGATCAGGGGCCCCGGCTCGACGGGGAGGACGGATTCGCCCGCAAGGTCAAGCCGTTCTGGCGGTTGACCGAATTCGAAACAGCCACCTATGCCTTTCTGGAGGAAATAGAGCATCACTACGCCCCCTGCCCCTACAGCACGGGCGCCAGCTTCACCTTCTACAAGGGACTCTGGAATCAGCTGGAAGAAGCGATGCCCGGCCGCAAGCTCGCCTTCTATACCGACTTCCTCCAGCGCGGTCGCGCCGCCTTTGACAGGCTGGAATCCAGACAGGGAGATCCTCTCGCGCCCTGCTCCGTCTGCGGCTACCCCACCTCGTCCGGGGTATGCGGCGTCTGTCGCATCCGGGAAGCTCTGAAAGCCTGAACGCCAGTCCGGCGCATCTCGTCTTGTGCAAAAGTCTCGCTCCGCCCGGCGGACTGCGGACTGTTCAAGCAGCCCGTCTCGTGTTACCTGTCGAACAGCAGTCGGGCCTCCGTCGAGCGGAGCCGCCCCACGGCAATTCAACGGAATCGGGCGGGCTTTCCGCCGAAGGTATCCCACTCCATGAGCATCAAACAGCGCTTCGCCGCCGAGCCTCTCTACCTGATGGACGGTTCGGCCTTCGTCTACAGGGGATTCTACGCCAATCAGAGCATGCAACGTTCCGACGGCTTTCCCACCAGCGCCCTGTTCATCGTGGCGCGCATCCTCATGAAAATTCTGCGGGAAGAGAGACCGAGCCATTTCGCGTTCGTTCTCGACGGGCACGGGCCGAATTTTCGTCACGACCTCTTCCCGCTGTACAAGGCGCAACGCAGCGCAACGCCCGAGGATCTCATCCGCCAGATGGATCCCA
This sequence comes from Pseudomonadota bacterium, assembly GCA_023403845.1. Lineage (GTDB taxonomy): Bacteria > Desulfobacterota > Desulfovibrionia > Desulfovibrionales > Desulfovibrionaceae > Bilophila. The sequence goes on along the minus strand of JAEYDL010000033.1, from coordinate 209,092 downwards.
TCCACCGGCTCATCCGGGCGCTCGGACTCCATCTTGAAATTTCGGACGGATGCGAGGCGGACGACTGCATCGCCTCCGTGGCCGGGCGATACCGCGATGAACATCCCGTCGTTCTTGTGGCTACGGACAAGGACCTCAAACAGTGCCTCCACCCCAACGTTCTCATGTGGGACCCCGCCAGCCGGGACGAAAAAATCGTCACGCTGGACAGCTTCATGGCCGAAACAGGACTGACGCCGGATCAATGGCCCGACGTGCAGGCTGTAATCGGCGACTCCAGCGACAATATCCCCGGCATACGCGGCGTAGGCCCCAAGACGGCAGAAAAACTCTTCCGCGACTATCCGTCCCTCGAAGCCATCCGCGACGGCTTTGACGATCTCCCGCCGGCCCTGCACAAAAAGTTCGAAGGGCAGCTCGAAGCCATGTTCCTGTATCGCCAGCTCACGACGCTTGATACGTCCCGCTGCCCCGGACTGACTCTGGACGCCATGAAGGTCCGTCCCGTGAACAGACAGGAGGCCGCGACACTGCTGCGCGAATTCGAACTGAGTTCTCTGGAACGCGAGCTGGCGGCGCTTATCCGGGACGGATACGTGGCCGCGGAAGATGCGACGGATACGGCAGGACGCGGTTCCATGCGCCAGCTTTCGTTGCTGGAGACGCCGCAGGCCAGACCCAGACGTCGTCTCCGCTCTCCGGAGGATCCCATGCTGCGTTCGCTTGCCGGCGCAACCGTGGCCGTTCTGGACGGCAACGGCGAAGTGGCTCTCGCCGTCGGGGAAGAGGAAATCGTCTACACGGGGCCGGTCGCGCCGCTTGTGGACAGTCTTCTTGCGGCGGAACGAGTGGTCGCTCCAGACGTCAAGGCGCTGCTGCATACCGATCCTGCCTGGAGACGCATTCCTCCCGCCCGCTGGTTCGATCTCGGTCTTGCCAGCTATCTGCTGGAACCGGAAGAACGCGATTACGGCTGGCCCAAACTCTCCGCCCGCTGGGGAACAGCTCTCGGCATGTCTCCAGCCTGCCCCGGCCTGCTCGCTCTGGCCATTGCCGAACAGTTGCGCAAGCGCCTTTCGGGAGCGCACCTGCTGGAACTCATGGCCACACTGGAACTTCCACTCATTCCTGTGCTCGCGGACATGGAAAGCGCGGGTGTTCTGCTTGATGCCGAAACTCTGTCCATCTTCCTGCAGGAAGTGCAGAAGGATCTGGACCGGCTTACCGAGGAAGTCTACAGGGAAGCGCAAGGCCCCTTCAACATACGCTCGGCCCAGCAGCTCGGGGACGTGCTGTTCAACCGTCTGAAACTTCCCACGGCGGGCAAGACGCGCGGCGGACAGGCTTCCACCTCGCAGGACGTGCTGGAAAAACTTTCAGGCCACCACCCCGTGGTCGACACGCTGCTCGAATACCGCAAGCTGGAAAAGCTGCGTTCGACCTATCTTGAACCGTTGCCCCGACTCATGGGACCGGACGGGCGGATCAGAACCACATTCAATCAGCTGGCCACGGCTACGGGCCGCCTGTCCTCCAGCAACCCGAACCTGCAGAATATCCCCGTGCGTGGTTCCATGGGACATCGCATGCGTTCCTGCTTCACGGCCCCCGCCGGGCGCCTGCTCATCTCCGCCGACTACTCCCAGATCGAGCTGCGCGTGCTCGCCCACCTTTCCCGGGACGAAACGCTGCTGGCCGCCTTCAGGGAAGGAACCGACATTCACGCGCGCACGGCAAGCCTGCTGTTCGACGTCGAACAGGGGGCCATCACGCCGGACCAGCGACGCAACGCCAAGACCATCAACTTCGGTCTGATCTACGGCATGGGACCACAGAAGCTGGCCCAGGAACTGAAAATCCCTCTGTCCGAAGCGAGAGCTTTCATGGCCCGCTACTTCGAACGTCTGCAGGGACTGAAACATTTCTATGAAAGCGTCGAGGAGATGGCCCGCGAACAGGGCTATGTCACCACGCTGGCCGGCCGCAGACGTCCTCTGCCGGACATTCAGGCCGAATCCGCCCAAGCCCGTTCCCTCGCCCGCAGACAGGCCATCAACACGCTCATTCAAGGCAGTGCGGCCGATATCATCAAGCTCGCCATGCTTGCCGTGCACGACGACCCGCAGCTTCACGCCCTTGACGCACGCCTGCTGCTTCAGGTGCATGACGAATTGCTCCTTGAGGTTCCGGAAGCCGCGGCGCAGCAAGCCGGTACCAGAGTGGCGGAACTCATGGCCAGCGTCAGACCGGGAGGCATCACGCTCGACGTCCCGCTGCTCTCCGACTGGGGCGCGGCCAGGAACTGGGGCGAGGCACATTAATCATCTTAGGAAAAATAAAAATGAAACCTGAACTCAATCGAATCGGACACAATCTCTGGCTCTGGCTTGTCACCTGTCGGGCCTGTCTCCGTGGAAAAGCCATTCGCCGTAAAAATATTGTCAAAAAGATTCATGCGATTGCCGATCAGCGGGAGAGAGAGAGAGAGAGAGAGAGAGAGAGAGAGAGAGCATCCTCTTGTAATCAGCCTGACCTCCTTTCCCCAGCGGATCAATGAGGTCTGCTGTACAATTTATTCTCTCTTTGAACAGTCATGTAAACCTGATCACATTCTGCTCTGGCTTGCGGAAGAGGAATTTCCTGATCATCATCTTCCAGAAGAATTGTATCTTCTTCAAAAATATGGACTGGAAATCAGATGGACAAAAAATCTTTATTCCTACAAAAAAATCATTCCTACCCTGCATCTGTATCCTGAAGGAATTATCGTTATTGTTGATGATGACTTCTACTACCCATGTGACTGGCTTCAGAAGCTCTATGCAGCCTACCTGAAGGATATGGAAAAAGGTATTACCAATTACATCTATGCGCACAAGGCCCATCGAGTCACCCTTGCGAATGAACAAATTGCACCTTACAACACATGGAAAACGCTGGTGGCACCTTCTGCTTCCTTCATGAATATGGCTATTGGAAGTGGCGGAGTTCTTTATCCTCCTCATTCTCTTCATGCCGATGCTGTCATGGAGGAACGCTTCATGCAGCTCTGCCCCAGAGGGGACGATATATGGCTCTGGAGCATGGCAGTTCTGAACGGTTACCAGATAAAAGTCGTCGACAACAACATCACCCGTTTCCCAGTAACAAACTACCTGCGGGAAAAAGGACTTATCGATCAGTACCGGCTATACACCTCCAACCGCGAGGGCGGTAACGACAGGCAGTTGCAGGCCCTTGTAGCCCACTACCCCGAATTGCTGCAGAAAGTGCGGCAGGCCGCGCAGGAGCGGTCCCAGCCCTGAGGAGTCGTCCCATGTCCCGCTTTTTCAATATCAAGCATCTTGAAGGCGCAACCCGCAACTCGCTTTCCGGACTGGTCTTCGCCTGGAAAGGGGAACAGGCCTTCCGGCATGAAGTGATCGTGCTGGCCGCTCTGGTCGTTCTGCTGTTCCTGACCGGCAAGGACTGGGAAAACTGGCTGCTCGTGCTCGGCGGCTGGTTCGGCGTCATGGTCGTAGAGCTTCTGAACAGTGCCGTCGAAGAAGCCTTCGACCTCGTCACCACCGACTGGAATGCAAGGGTCAAAAGAGGCAAGGATCTGGCCTCCGCCGCCATTTTTATGGCCATGCTCGTCAACTTCGGCATTTGGATCCATGTCTTTCTCATAAGCTGACCGGTCCGCAAGAGGCTCCTTCTTCTCCATTTTCCCGGGATTCCGTCCCGCCGACATCAGGAAACTCCATGCAGCAGCTTTTTCTCAAGAAGCACGAGGAACGCCGCCTCCGGGCGGGGCATCTCTGGATTTTCAGCAACGAGGTGGACGTAAGACGTTCTCCTCTGACGGGCTTCGCTCCCGGCGAGGACGCAGTCGTCTGCGACGCGGGAGGCCGGGAACTGGGCACGGCCTACGTCAATCCCGCCTCGCTCATCGCCGCGCGCATCGTCAGCCGCCGCTCCGACGAGCCTCTGAACAGCGACCTGCTCCGCAAGCGTCTGCTGCGGGCCAGGGAACTGCGCGAACGTCTGTTCGACGTACCGTACTACCGTCTCTGCCACGGCGAGGGCGACTGGCTCCCCGGTCTGGTCATCGACCGCTACGGAGATCTGTTCAGCATCCAGATCACCACGGCGGGCATGGAACGACACAAGGAAGAACTGATTGAAATACTTGTTGAGTTCGGAGCAAAGGGTGCGCTTTTCCGGAATGATGTGGCCGTGCGCGGCATGGAGAACCTGCCGCTCGGCGTGGAAACAGGGCTGGGAAACATTCCCAGTGAAATTGAGGTGCAGGAAAGCGGAGCGCGGTTTACCGTCTCTCTGAGCACGGGCCAAAAGACCGGATGGTTTTACGACCAGCGCCCCAACAGAATTGAAGCTGCCCGTTATGCCGCAGGGCGCAGCGTGCTCGACGCCTTCTGCTACGCAGGGGGATTCGGCGTCATGGCCGGCAAGAACGGAGCGACGAGCGTGACCTTCCTTGACGCATCGAAGCAGGCTCTGGAGCTGGCCGCACGCAATCTGGCGGCCAACGCTCCCGACACTACGGGAGAAACACTGGCCGGCGACGCGCTTACGGAACTGGCTGCCCTGCGCGACGCAGGCCGTCGTTTCGACGTGGTGTGTCTTGATCCGCCCGCTTTCATCAAGCGCAAAAAAGATGCCGAACAGGGACTGGCTGCCTATCGCCGGGTCAACGATCTGGGCTTGCAACTGGTGGAAGATGGGGGCATTCTCTTCAGCTGTTCATGCTCCCACCATCTGGAGGCGGAATCGCTTCGCCGCCTGCTCGCGCAGGCCGCCGCCAGACGAGGGCTGCATACGCAACTGCTGTATCAGGGATTTCAGGGACCGGATCACCCGGTGCACCCCGCCATGCCGGAAACGGCCTATCTCAAGGTTTTCGGCCTGCGGGTCTGGAAATAATCCGCGAAGGAGAATCCATGCTCAACAAGCCTCGTCTGCTCACACCCGGTCCGACCCCGCTGCCCGAACGGGTCCGGCTGGTTCTTGCCCAGGACATGATCCACCATCGCAAACCGGCTTTCCGGGATGCTCTGCTGAAAACGGAAGAACTGCTGAAAAAGCTGTTCGGTACGGCCCAGCCTGTTCTCCCGCTTTCCTGCTCGGGAACGGGAGCCATGACCGCCGCTGTGCACAGCCTGTTCCAGCCTGGTGAAAAGGTTCTGGTGGTCAACGGAGGCAAGTTCGGCGAGCGTTGGGCCAAAATTGCCGCGGTGCATGGTCTTGAGGTCGTGGAAATTCCCGTTCCGTGGGGACAGACGGTTTCCGTAGCCCAGCTGGAGGAATACCTGCGCAATCATCCGGACGCAAAGGGCGTTTTCGTGCAGCTGTGCGAAACCTCCACGGGCGCGCAGCATCCGGTGGAGGCTCTGGCCCGGCTTACCCGCACCCGCAACGTCCTGCTGGTGGCCGACGGCATTTCCGCCATCGGCATCTCGCCCTGCCCCATGGACGCATGGGGTGTCGACTGCCTGCTTACCGGCTCCCAGAAGGGACTCATGGTCCCGCCCGGGCTGTCCCTGATCGCCTTTTCCGAACGCGCATGGGAAAAACTGCGTACCGTTCCGGCTTCCTGCTTCTATTTCAATATGGAAGGCGAGCTGAAAAACCTGCTCAAGGGGCAAGGGCTGTTCACATCCCCGGTCAACCTCCTTCTCGGTCTGCACGAAAGTCTGACCATGATCGAGGAAAATGGCGGACTCGACGCCGTGTACCGCAAGCAATGGGCACTGACCTGCATGGTTCGCGCAGGCGTAAGGGCACTGGATCTTCAGCTGTTCGCGCCGAAGCACTACGCATGGGGCGTGACCAGTATCCTTCTGCCCAGCGGCGTGGACGGCAAGAAACTGCTCTCTGTGGCCGAAAAGGAATGCGGCGTGATCTTCGCGGGCGGGCAGGACGACTATGCTGGGCGCATGGTCCGTTTCGGCCATATGGGCTGGGTGGACTGGGGCGATGCTGCCGCCGGTCTGCATGCCCTGTCCTATGCCCTGAAGGCCGCCGGTGGCTATGTCGCCTCGCGCGATTATCTGGAGATCGCGCTCGACGCCTACCACAAGGCTCTTGACGCAGAGCCGGGACGCGTTATTCCTGAGGTAAGAAGTTAGGCCTTTTTTCAGGCTCATAGAATCATTTATCTCAGGAGACTCCCATGAGCTGTTCCTGTTCCGACAAACATTGCGTCTCGGAAGCCTGCTCCATGCCACAGGTGACGTTTTCTACATTCATTCTCTCTCTGGCCTCCTCGGCGCTGGTACAACTGGGCGAAGTGCCCAACCCGGAAACCGGGGAAACGACCTGTGACCTCGTCATGGCCAAACACACCATCGATATTCTGACCATGCTGGAAAACAAGACCAGACAGTGCCTTGATCAGGACGAGTCGCGCCTGCTGGAAGGTCTTCTGTACGAACTGCGCATGAAATACGTGATGAGAAAGGACAAGTAATGAGCATGCACGACGTCATTCGGGTCGGCCTCGTCGGCGTTACCGGCTACACGGGCATGGAGCTTGCCCGCCTGCTGACCGGGCACCCGGTCATGCGCCTCGTGGCCGCCACTTCGCGGGCGGAAGCTGGAAAACGCCTTGGCGACATCTATCCCTTTTTGAATGGTCTGCCGGGGGCCGACGTGGTGCTGATCGAGCCAGAACCCGATCTCATCGCCGCAGCTTGCGACGTGGCCTTTCTTGCCGTGCCCCATACTGCGGCCACGGAAATGGCGGCGGCTCTGGTGGAACGGGGCATCAAGGTCGTGGACCTTTCCGCCGACTTCCGACTGAAGGACGCCGCCGTCTACGAGCAATGGTACAAGGTGGAGCACAAGCGCCCCGATCTGCTCCCCGAAGCGGTATACGGGCTGCCCGAGCTCTACGCCGACGCCATCGCCAAGGCTCGGCTCGTGGCCAATCCCGGCTGCTATCCGACCTCGATCATTTTCGGCCTTGCGGCCGCCCTCTCCAAAGGCCTTGTCAGGACTCACGGCATCGTGGCTGACTCCAAATCCGGCACCTCGGGAGCCGGACGTTCCGCCAAGATCAGTTCTCTGTACTGCGAAGTGGCGGATACATTCCGCGCCTACGGCATCGGCACCCATCGGCATACGCCGGAAATTGAACAGGAGCTGTCCCGCGTGGCCGGAGAGCAGCTGACCATCTCCTTCAACCCGCATCTGGTACCCATGAACCGGGGCATCCTGTCCACCATCTATGCGGAACTCAAGGCGCCGATCTCTCAGGCCGAAGCTCAGGAAGCCTACGAAACCATGTGGTGCGACAGCCCGTGGATACGGGTTCTGCCTGCCGGACAGCTTCCAGAGACCCGCAATGTCCGGGGAACCATGTTCTGCGACATGTCGGTCATCGTAGATCAAAGGACCAACCGTCTCATCGTCGTCTCGGTCATCGACAACATCTGCCGCGGCGCATCGGGACAGGCCGTAGCCAACGCCAACCTGATGTTTGGTCTGCCCGCAGATACGGGCCTCCGGCTCTGTGCCATGATGCCCTGAACGCTTTCAGCCCATGGAAACGAATACGCCCCGGCCGGGGCGTATTCGTTTCCTCAGTTGAAAACTCCGGCCCTGCGACCCTGTTTCCTTTCCAGGGCGCTACCTGAACCGGGAGTACGACGTATTCGCCATGTACAGCGCCGCAGCCGGATTGTGCCCGAGCACCCTGTCCTTGACCACCATCACGGTAACGGGAGCTTCGGAATTTCTGATGAACAGGCTGTCATGTCCCACGCACAGCCCCATCATGATATTGAGATCGGTCCCGAGCGAATTGAGATACCTGGCCTGAAGCACCGGATTGCACATGGATTCATGACCGCAGCCGCCGTTGAGCTTGAGAGTATCCGGAATTCCCAGAACGGACTTGTCCACAGCGCCGGTCTTGCAGCCCACGGTCACGAAGTCGATGCCGCGCTCGCGCAGAAGCCTGGCGAAAACCCGCGCTTCGTTGAGCAGACCGACGCAGACGGCGATGCCTACGGACCGGCATTCCATACGCCGGACAAATTCGATGGTTTCCTCCACCCGGGTCATGCGACAGTAGAACTCTCCCTCCAGCTCAGCGGAAATTCTGGCTATCTTCCGCTGTCCGGCGTCAGAGGCGTATACGTCGATCGACTCCTGCAGCAGTGCCGGGTCCAGTTTCCGGGTCAGACAAAAATCAGGATACCCGCTCTCGTCGGCGGTCCGGCATGCCCGCGTGCCGCAATCGGCACAGCTCAATCGTCTTTCCTTCGTCATGTCTTCCTCACAGGTAAGCATTTTTCCCTCAGCCTAACCGGAGAAAAATTTCGCCGCAACGCATGCCGGGGCGGCATTCCGCCGCAGTTTTCCATCCTTGGCAACGTCGTAATAAATGAGTATGTTTTTCCCCGCTTTTTTTGCAAGCCAAAGGAAAACTCATGCTCGGACCAGTCGTCAACAGCGCAGCCATCATCATCGGGGCATTTGCCGGAACCGCCAGCAGCAGGATCATCAATGCGGACGTCAGTAAAAAGCTGATCTCGGTTCTGGGATGCGTCGCCCTGTATATCGGCGTGACCATGTCCGCCAAGGGCAACGCGCTGCCGCCGGTGGTCCTGTCCCTGCTCCTCGGCACCCTGATCGGGGAACTCATCCATCTGGAGTCGCTGTTCCTGCGGCTCTCCACCAGAGTCGCAAGCATGTTCCGCCGCCGCATGCCCGGCCAGAATTCCATCCCGCAGCAGGCCTTCGAAGATCAGATGGCCGTGGCCACCATTCTTTTCTGCGCAAGCGGACTCGGTGTTCTCGGAGCCATCCGCGAAGGCATGTCCGGAGACGCCTCCCTTCTGCTCGTCAAGGGCGTGCTCGACGGCGTTACGGCCATGCTGTTCGCCGCAGGAATAGGCGGCGTCGTGGGCGTTCTCGCCATTCCCCAGTTTCTTGTGCAGCTGGCTCTTTTCCTTATCGCCACCATCATTGCCCCGCTGGCGACGCCGGAAATGTTCGCCGACTTTTTCGGCTGCGGCGGATTGATCATGATGGGCGCAGCCCTCCGACAGTTCGGGCTGGTGCAGGTTCCGGTCATCAACATGCTGCCCGCGCTGGTCATCGTCATGCCCGTTTCCAGTCTCTGGACGACGTTCATGGCAGTCTGAGCGCCGCGCACCGGCATGTCCCGGACAGCCCGCGCGAAAAAATCCGGCCCGCCGTACAAGACGACGCGCCGGATTTTCGAGTGATCCTCACGCCCCGAAGGCTGGCAGCTCCTCCCTGTTCGGACTCATGGTCCAGATGCCGCAGGGACACACTCCCGCGCATATGCCGCAGCCGATGCAGCGTTCGGGATCGGATACATACCGTACCGTTCCGTTGGACTGTTCAATCCGGGTAATCGCTTTTTCAGGACAGGACCTGTAGCACATCCGGCAGTCCCGGCAGGTGCCGCAACTGATGCAACGGTTGTAGTCGTCTCTTGGCGCGGGCAGCTCGGAATGCTGAAACGCGTCGAAATATTCCGTACTCAGGCGCGTGGCGGGAATTTCCAGCCGTTCCGGTCCGGCCTTGAAGGGAACGCCGCGCAAAAAGGCATCCACGGATTCGGCGGCCCTCGCTCCTGATCCGATGGCGTCCACCAGCCGTCCGGGTCTGATTACATCGCCCACGGCAAACACTCCGGGCAGAATGCTCATGTCGGCTTCCGGCACGACCCAGTCGCGGAACTTTCTTACGCCTTCGGGCAGATACTCGAGCTCGGGAGTCTCGCCTACCGTAATAATGACCATATCTCCGGGGATCAGACGGCCATCCGAGGCGACGATTCCCTCGTCGGTGATCTCTCTGGTCATTACGGGCCAGATCAGCTTCCCGCCCAAGGCCTCGATACTGGCGATTTCATGAGCGAACGCGGCCGGCTTCTGCACGTCGATGCAGGTCACCGTTTCCGCCCCCATGGCATAGGCTCCGGCCGCGGCGTCCATCCCTGCGTTGCCGCAGCCGATGACGATCACGTTCCTTCCGACCTTCGGGTTCAGTCCTCTGTTCACTTCCTTGAGGAAATGCAGTCCCTTGACGATTCGTTCATTGCCCGGCCATGGGAATACCCGCGGATTGTGCCCGCCGGTGGCGACGATAACGGCATCGTTTTCCTCGCGCAATGCGGCGAAGCGTTCAGCATCAACGCGGTATCCCGTCACAAAGCGCACGCCTGTATCCTCAATGCGCTTCAGCTCCTTTTCAAGGATTTCATGGGGCAGACGTGCGCGTGGGATGACCTGCTCCATCTTGCCGCCCATCCTGTCGTCGGCTTCATAGACAATGACGTCATGTCCCTTGCGGGCCAGCTGCCATGCGGCGCTGAGACCGCCTGCGCCGCCTCCGATCACGGCAACCCTCCTGCCTGTCCGGTTTTTCGGAGGTTCGGCGGGCACGTCGATGGAGCAGCGTCCCAGCGGTCCTATCTGCACCGGGAAGTCGATCCGCCCGCGACTGCAGGCATCCATGCACGGGTTGGGGCATACGCTGCCGCAAACCGAACCAGGGAAGGGCGTGAACTGAAGCACCAGTCTGCAGGCCTCGTCCACCCGTCCCTGCCGCAGCAGGTTGTAGCGGCGCTGGGTCGGAATGGAGGCGGGGCAGTTGAATTCGCAGGGAGCCGCGCACCTGACGTTGTCCCAGGAGGGCACGCGTTGCCTGCAGGCTCCGCGCACCACCAGAGGATTCACGGTGAAATCGTCCTTGAACACGTCGCTGAAAATACCGCCCCTGACCCAATGTTCCGTTCGGAATTCGGCCATATGCGACACGGGAATCCGCTCCCGCCCCCCGGGGATTGCCGGACGCAGTTTGCGCCACTGCTTCCATACGCTCAGTTCCGCGCGCAATTCCGGTCTTCCCACAGCATTCAGGAAGTCGTCCATCCCGCCGTCGAGATAGGCGATGTCGTCGGCGTCCAGCTCCTGAAGCTCCGCGTCGCCGCGCGCGTATTCTCCAGCGTCGCCGCGAACATAGACCACGCCGCCGACCATGCCCACGCAGGCTCTGTCTCCGAGCACGGAAACGCCCTGTCCGCAGTCCCAGCCACAGATTACGGCCCTGCCGCCGCCCATGAATTCAAAGGAAAAGCTGCCCACGCTCCTGAGCACCCAGAGTTCCGGCTCGGGGTACATGGGATCGTGCTTCATGAGCGAACCCGAGCGGGTCCCGGCGCGACCGCCGATATAAATGACGCCTCCGGCCGCGCAATGTCCGGCGGTATCCCCTGCGTCGCCGCGAATCACGATGCGACCGCCGGAATTCAGCCAGCCCGCATCCGCAGCTACGGAACCGTCCACGAAAATCTCCGTATTGTCGAGACACATGGCACCCACACGCTGGCCTGCATTGACCACATGAAAGGTCAGTTTCCTGCCTTCCGGATGCCACAACGGTCCGCCGATGTCGTGCTGCCCCGAGGCCGTGATGTCGAACTCGGTTTCCCCCGCCGCGACGGCCGCGCCGATGGCGAGAAGCAGATCCTGCGTCGACATGCGGTCATGTCCCTTCAACGTATTGATTCTGAACATATCTTCCTCCGCTGCCGCCTAGCAGGCGTATTGAATCTCCAGCTTGTCGGCGACGGCCCTGTCTGTCGTCACCAGCGCATCGGAACGCCCGACAGGCAGGGAACTGTTGCCGATGGGGGCCATAAGCTTGCGCAACTCGTCGTCGAAAGCCAGCACGTAATCCACGATGTTCTGTGCGCCGCGGTCGATGTCCAGACGCTTTACAAGGCGGGGATCCTGTGTGCAGATCCCGGTGGGGCAATGCCCCGTGGAACAGGCGTTGCATCGTCCGTGTTCATTCCCGACGCAGCCAAGCAGCTGAATCAGAATCTTGCCGGCAAACACGCCGTTGGCTCCGAGGCAGATCATCTTGAAGGCGTCGGCCGCGGCATTGCCCGTCATGCCGATGCCGCCTCCCGCCCACAACGGAATCTGTCCCTGCAGTCCCCGCTTCACGGCGGCGAGATAGCAGTCACGCAGCTTGGAAACTACAGGATGTCCCGTATGATCCAGAGAGACCTCATTGGCAGCCCCGGTTCCACCCTGAATGCCGTCGATGAAAAAGCCTCCGCAGATCTTGTAGGGATCGCGCAGGAGATTGTTGTACACGGAAACGGACGTGGCCGAAGCCGCGCACTTGATAGCCACGGGCACGCGGAAGCCAAACGCCGCGTTCAGGGACAAGTGCATCTTCTGCACCGACTCCTCAATGGAATAAAGTCCCTGATGATTCGGCGGCGAATGCAGCGTGGACCGGGGCACGCCGCGAATGGCCTGAATATGCGGGGCCACCTTTTCGGCGGGCAGCAGGCCTCCGTCGCCCGGTTTCGCTCCCTGCCCTATCTTGATGAGCACGCCGGCCGGGTCAGCCTTCATGCGCGGCATGGACTTGACGATGCGGTTCCAGCCGAAGTGCCCGGAGGCGATCTGGAGAATCATGTACTTCAGCTGCTCCGACTCCAGCAGCCTGACGGGCGCGCCGCCCTCTCCCGAGCACATGCGCACGGGCAGACCGCAAACCTCGTTCAGGTAAGCGCAGGCCAGCGCGATGGCCTCCCATGCACGGGTGGAAAGCGCCCCGATGGACATGTCGCTGAACAGCAGAGGATAAATCCAGTTCACCGGCGGGGTCCTGGCGGCAAGGCGCAGTTTTCCGTTCTCCGGGACAAGCGGCAGCTCTCTCGGCAACAGCACACGTCCGAACGGCGCTCGGATATCGAAGGTGTGGCGCTCGGAATCAAGCGCGGGGTCCGTCATCTGGCTGATGCGCCCAACCATGATGCAGTCCAGAGTCCGCTGCGTGTTCAGATTGGTGCGTCCCCCACGTCTGATCGGTCTGTGTGCCAGTACGTTGATGCGCTCGTCCACATTGCGCACGGGCCGAATGGCCTGATTGGGACATACCTTTTCGCACATGCCGCACCCGACGCAGCGGCTGGCAAGATTCTTCGACTGCCGGATGACCGGAACAGCGACATGCTCGTGCACGGGGTCCGGCTGCGAGGAACGGGAAAACGTCACGCTGCGCCGACGCATGCCCACCTCAATGGCGCCGAACGTGCAGGCGGCCACACAGCTTCCGCACAATGTACAGCGATCCTGATGATACTCGATCTCCCAGCGGAGGTCGTTGACGCTCACGTCCTGTGTCTTCACTGCTTCCATCTCTGCACCACCAGATCGTTATCGATGACGACCACTTCGCGCTCATCGGGATAAATGTCCCGCGACACGTCGCGGTCAGGAAGAATCGCGTTCAGACCGCAGACTTCCGAAGCGATGGCGACGGTGACGCCGTCGCTCCCGACAACTGCGGGACGGAGCTTCTTGGAGTCGCAGCAGGTCAGCATCTCTCCTCCGGGGAGCACGGCGATGATGGAATTCGGCCCGTTGATCTCCAGATGCCCCAGGGACTGCCGGATGAGCGCCAGCACGTCCCGGTCCTCCCGGCGGTCCGCTTCGGCAAAGGGAAGCGGCGTAATCACATGCTTGTAGTACCTGATGGGCCATTTAAGCTCATGCAGCACATAGTGCAGAGTGTACAAAAAGGTCTGCGTATCCGATTCGAATCCGATGTACCCTCGATGAAGCGACTTCTGATATTCCTTGTTCTTCGTATAGAAGGTATTCTCTCCATTGGCGCACAGGGTATACCCCTGCATAAAGAACGGATGTGCTGCATAGCGCACGATATCATAGTTGGTATTCTGCCGGCACTGCGTCACAATGCTTTTGGCACGCAACGGACAATCATCATTCCACAGCCGGAAATAGGCGGCGATATCGCGCGGGTCTCCAATTTCCTTCAGCGTCAGTACATCGGGCCAGAAGGAATAGACAAAACCCTGTCCGCTCTCTTCAAGCAGCGCGCGCAGGGCGAGACGAACGTCCAGCAGCAATTCTTCCCGCTCCTCCCGAGTCCCATGCCTGTACTCGGATGGATAGTCGTAATTGCGGAACAGATAGCAGGGCATGGCTTCGATATCGAGGCCGGGTCGACGGTCCACGTCAGGTTCCCAGTCAAAGACCTGCACGAACCCGTGATCGCGCATGAACGCCTCGACCATCTGCTCTCCCTGCCGCGTACAGGCCACGGACAGCAACGGCTTGTCCTTGTGCTCTTCAAAGACGCCGTACAGATCCTGCATGACCATGGCGTACCCCGAATTATCGTGTCCTTCCTGCTGGGGAAGCATCAGGTGCAAGGCCCTCGACGGCTGAACGGGGACCCTGCTTTTGATCGATCCTATTCTACACATGGACGCTCCTCATACCTTGCGACGCCGCCGAGCCGTTTTCTCTCGCGCCTGCCCGGGAATGACGAAACAGACATCCTCCGGTCTGCGCCCTGAAACATCGAATGACGTTTCAACATTTCGGGCATCGTTTGAATATAACATTTTTGTTAAAAAAGACTTCCTTCATTTACTATTCATATCTTACCTGAATGAGATGTCTTTTTATCAATATACAAATTCTCTAGCAACTGTTTTTGTAAAAATTTTTTCTAAATTAACATTTTTGTAAAAAACAAATACCTTCTTTTCTCCCTCTCTGGCCAGAAAACTCCATGAAAGATACCCTTCAAACCACCAGACATCGTGCGACATCCATCAGGATTCCCCCCCGCCGCACCGGGATGTCTGTCCAGTGCAGACCGGGTATCGGAGAAATCCCCGGCAACGCCACGGTGCCAGCACGTCCCTCCCCATGCTGACCGGCACAAAAAAAGGCGGGAGCGACTGCTCCCGCCTTGATGCACACAACGGTCCATCCGCCAAAGCGGATTTACCGGTTCATACCCTTCCAATGCAGAAATAGGCAAAGCCATGCCGGGCCATGCCCGACGGAGAATACAGATTGCGCCCGTCAAACAGAACCGGAGCGACAAGGGCCTCTCTGATGCGTTCGAAATCAGGATTGCGGAACTCGTTCCATTCAGTAGCCACGAGCAGCGCGTCCGCACCCTCGCAGATCGAATAGGGATCACCCTCGATGGACACAAGCGGATTGTCCGCCAGCAGCCTCCTGGCATTGCTCGCGGCGACCGGATCGAAGGCCCGGATCTTCATGCCGCGCGATGTCAGTTCTTCAATGATGGACAGCGCAGGCGATTCGCGCATGTCGTCGGTATTGGCCTTGAAGGCCAGTCCCCACAGAGCCAGCGTCTTTCCCTCTACGCCGCCCTGCGGCTCGAAATACTCGGCAACGCGAAGGGCCAGCGAACGCTTCTGGCGGATATTGACCCGTTCCACCGCTTCCAGCAGTTCCGGCGTCATGCCTGCGGAGTGGGCCGTATCGATAAGCGCCTTGACGTCCTTGGGAAAACAGGAACCGCCGTAGCCGATGCCGGGATAGATGAAATGATAACCGATCCGCTGGTCCGCTCCGATGCCGGTCCGCACGTCGCGCACATCGGCCCCGACCTTCTCGCACAGCGTAGCAATCTCGTTGATGAAAGAAATTTTGGTCGCCAGCATGCAGTTGGCAGCGTACTTGGTCATTTCCGCGCTGCGGATACCCATGACGATGAGCTTTTCCCGGCTGCGGGCAAAGGGACCGTACAGTTCATGCATGGCGGCGGCGGCTTCCTCGGAATCCGTGCCTACGATGACGCGGTCCGGCTTCATGAAGTCGGAAACGGCATCCCCTTCCTTGAGAAATTCCGGATTGGACACCACATGAAAAGCGATATCCGCACCTCTGGCCGCAAGTTCTCCGGCCACTATGCTCCGCACGCGATCGGCCGTGCCAACGGGCACGGTAGACTTGTCCACCACAATCAGCGGACCCTGCATGTGCTGACCGATTTCACGCGCCACTCCCTCGACATAGGAAAGATCGCAGGATCCGTCCGGGCGGGAAGGCGTGCCCACCGTGATGAAGGCGAACTGCGCATCGCGCAGCCCATCGGCTATGCTGGTGGTGAAAGTCAGCCGCCCTGCGGCGTGGTTACGAGAAACCAGATCTTCCAGTCCGGGTTCAAAAATATGGATACGCCCGCTTTCCAGCAGGGAAACGACTTCAGGGTTCACGTCCACGCAACGGACGTCGTTGCCCATTTCAGCGAAGCACGCTGCGCTGACCAGACCGACATAACCGGTACCGACAATGCAAAGACGCATGCAATTCTCCTTGAAAAAAGGTATCCTGTTCTTGTAAACGTACAAGCCTGCCGCGTCAATGCGGCGTCCCGGCCTGACGCGGGACACCGGGACGCAGACGCCGGAGGATTTTCATGCCCATCATAGGTATTGGACTCGACCTGATCGAACTCGCGCGCGTGGAACGCAGTCTGCACCGTTTCGGGGAACACTTTCTTCATCGTATTCTGACGGAAACGGAATGCGAGAGCGTTCCCCGCCCTCTGCATACGTCCCGCTGCATCTCCCATGTCGCGGCACGTTTCGCGGCCAAGGAAGCCGCGGTCAAGGCTCTGGGGACCGGCTTCGCGCAGGGAATCGGCCCTCACGACATCGCCGTACGTAACGACGCCCTGGGCAGGCCGGAACTTGTGCTGTCCGGCAGGGCGGAAGAACGGGCCGGAAAACTCGGCGTCCGCACGCTGCACCTGACGTTGACCCACACGCGTGACAACGCCGCAGCCGTAGTTATTCTGGAAGAATGACCCTCCCACTACAGACAAGGAACAAAAAGAATGGAATTACGCGGAACCACCATCCTCGCCGTTCGGCACAAGGGCAAGGTAGCCCTCGCCGGAGACGGTCAGGTCACCATGGGCCAGAGCATCGTCATGAAGCACACGGCCCGCAAGGTCAGACGCATGTACCGGGATCAGATTCTCGCCGGTTTCGCCGGAGCCACAGCCGACGCCTTCACTCTGTTCGAACGTTTCGACGCCCATCTCGAACAGACCGGCGGCAACCTCATGCGCGCCGCCGTGGAACTGGCCAAGGACTGGCGTAACGACAAGTATCTCCGAAAACTGGAAGCCATGTTGCTGGTAGCGGACAAAAACCATACCCTGATCCTGACCGGAACCGGAGACGTGATAGAACCGGACGACGGCATAGCGTCCATCGGCAGCGGCGGTCCCTATGCTCTGTCCGCGGCCCGTGCCCTGCTCCGGCACAGCGAACTCGATGCCGAACAGATCGCCCGGGAGAGCATGAAAATTGCGGGCGAACTGTGCGTCTTCACCAATGACCACCTGACCGTCGAAGTCCTCTCCTGACGGTTCTTCCAGCCCTGACGTCCAATCCGCCGTGGCTGCGGGGGTTTCCCCGCGCCCGCGGCGTCCCCGGACACATGTTTTTCTGCGGAAACAACAACGTTCCGACTGCAAATCCGATCATTCTCCCCGGTACAAAATTGTTCCACCGGGCTTTCCGCCCGTCTTCCTCTTCCCTCCCGCCGCCATTCTCCGCCTGCCGACCGCCATTTCGATCGATTGCAGTCCGAAACATCCCCCCCTTTCCCTTTGCCGCAACTGCCAAAAAAATGAAATCACCATAGATGTCGGTCAGGTTCAGGCATGCTCTCTCCCGCTTCGTTCCAGAAAGATGTCACAGTCGAACGGCTTTCCGGTCAGTGCTCCGAAACGGAATCGCCAGAACGGGAACAGCCGGACTGCCGATACAAAATCGTACCACCAGAGCGCTCTTCCCCAACTATAAACAAATATAAAAAAAATAAAAATCAACAAGTTAAAACTTTGGAACACCATATGCATTCATGGAGACATTCAAGGCGCTTCGCGCCAATTCGAGGAGGATGTCCCAAATGAATGCGGCAGATACAGGTTTCGTTCTGATCAGCGCCATGCTGGTCATGCTCATGGTTCCCGCTCTCGCACTGTTTTACGGCGGACTCGTGGCTTCACGCAACGTGCTCTCAACCACCATGCACAGTTTCGTTCTGCTCGGCGTCGGGGCCTTCATCTGGCCTCTCATCGGCTATACGCTGGCCTTCGGTCCCGACATCAACGGTCTGATCGGCGGCCTCGGCCATCTGGCGCTCTACGGCGTCGGCATGGAGCCGAACGAAGGAAGTACCATTCCAGCGCTGGCCTTCATGGCCTTCCAGTGCATGTTCGCCGCGCTGACCCCGGCTCTGATTTCCGGCGCCTATGCGGAGAGGATTCACTTCCAGGCCATGCTGCTCTTCTCCACATTGTGGCTCATTTTCGTCTATTGCCCCATGGCCCACTGGGTATGGGGCGGCGGGTGGCTCATGCAGATGGGCGCGCTTGACTTTGCCGGCGGCGCGGTCGTGCACATGAGTTCGGGTTCGGCCGCCCTCGCCGCAGCCATCATGCTCGGCAAGCGTTCCACCCTCGGGCGCAGAGCTGGCCTGCCCCACAACATTCCCATGACCGTCCTCGGCGCGGGCCTGCTCTGGTTCGGCTGGTTCGGCTTCAACGCAGGCAGCGCACTCGCCGCCAACGGCCTGGCCGCCAGCGCGCTGGTAACCACCCATCTTGCTGCGGGCTGCGGCATCCTCGGCTGGCTCGCCGCCGAACGCCGGCATACCGGGCACTTCACCGTGCTGGGCGCGGCCTCCGGAGCCGTCGCGGGTCTTGTGGTCATAACTCCGGCCGCCGGCTTTGTGGAACCCTGGGCCGCCATCGTCATGGGGCTGCTCGGCGGAGCCGTCTGCTACGGAGGCATCTTCCTGAAGCGGATCTTCCACTATGACGACGCGCTGGACGTGGTCGGCATCCACGGCATCGGCGGCGTGTTCGGCGCGCTCATGACCGGCGTATTCGCCAGCGCCTCCGTCAACGGCGTGGACGGCCTGTTCTACGGCAACCCGCATCAGCTCTGGATTCAGTTCGTTTCCGTGGTCGCCACGCTCGGGTTCTGCATCCCGGCCAGCCTTGTTCTGCTGAAGATTACCGACCGTCTCGCGGGCCTGCGCGTGCCCCTGGAGAAGGAAGTTACCGGACTCGACATCTCCGAACACTCTGAGTCCGGCTACCAGATCTGACGCCGTCCTCCTGTGACGACCATGTTTCCCGTACAAACAACTTTCTGGAGATCATCATGAAAAAGCTGCAGATCATTCTGAGACTGGAAACCGTGGATCAGGTCATGGACGCGCTCACCGCCATCGGCATCGGTGGGGCCACGGCCATGGAAGTGCGAGGTTTCGGCCGCCAGCGGGGCCATACCGAAATTTACCGTTCCCAGACTACCGAAGTGGACTTCCGGTCCAAGATCATGCTGGAAATGGTCATGGAGGACGAAAAGGTGGATCAGGCCGTTCAGGTCATTATGAACCACGCCCGTACCGGACATGTCGGCGACGGAAAGATATTCATCCTGCCCGTGGAAGAAGCCATCCGCATCCGCACGGGCGAATCCGGAGCCGCAGCCCTCTAAAGACGAAAAAAGGAAGCGGGGCTTTCCCCCGCTTCCTCAACGGAACGGATTCGCATCTTGAATCCGCTCTTGCAGCATGCGGCATTCCAGAGTTCCGGAAAATTCGAAACCTCAACCCACCGATGAAACTACTTAAGATTTTCCGCAACCAGCTCGGCGATATGCGTCACTCTGAGGCCGGAGCCGTCCTTTTCCGCGCCGCCCCGGATATGCAGAATGCAGCCGGGGCAGTCCGCCACCACTCTCTGCGCGCCGGTTGCGGCTATGCCGTCCAGCTTCTTGCGCAGCAGCTCCTGAGAAAGGTTCGGAAATTTCGCCGTATAGGTTCCGCCGAACCCGCAACAGACCTCCTCTTCAGCCGCCGGAACGTACCTGGCAGCCGAAGCGATAAGCTCCCGGGGAGCGGCATGCACATCAAGCCCCCGGCACAGATGGCAGGAAGCATGGTAGGTCACGGTTTCGGTGCCACGTCTGAAGTCCTCCGGATTCAGGCCAAGCCTTTCATGGGCAAACGTACTGAAATCCATCACCTTATCGGCAAAGGCCCTGATTTCGGGGAGTCTGTCTGGCTGCGCGGCAAAAAGCTCCGCATAACCGTGCTTCAAGTGCGAAGCGCAGGAAGCGCACAGGGTCAGGATCACGTCATGGTCTCCCGCGAACGCCTCCACATTCTGCAACGCCACATCCTGAGCGATGCCACGCTGCCCCATCATGACCACGGGCAGGCCGCAGCATGACTGGTTCATGGGGAACTCCACCCGGATGTTTCTCCCACGCATGATCTTCAGAACAGCCTCCAGCTGTTCCGGATACACGAAATCCTGCACGCAACCCGCAAAGAGGGCGACCCGCAAAGACGGATTTTCCGGACGGGGAGGCTTCAGCTCCTCCCAGCGATCGCGAAAGGCCCTTTCGGCCACGGCCGGAAGCGCCCGGTACCCGTGGTCGCGGGCAAAGATGGAAGGCAGATGCCGCACGAACGGTTCACCGCCGGTGAAAGGCTTCTGGGCATACTTGGCGAAGCGCAACAGGGTATGGAACAGCTTGCGATTTCTGAGGGTCGCGGCCAGCAGACTCTGCGCTCCGCCGCCCTCCTCTTCCGTATAGCGCATACGGATTTCCTCGATCAGCCCCGGCAGATCAATGCCTGCCGCACACACCTTCTTGCAGGCCTGACAATTCACGCAGTTCTGCACCAGAGCACGCGCGCGATCCTTTCCATGGAACAGATAGGTCAGAATGAGGCCGATGGCTCCAATGTAGATGTACCCCATGCGATGACCGCCGACCAGACGGAACACGGGGCAGACGTTGGCGCACGCACCGCAGCGCACGCAACGCAGGGCCTGCGACAGCACCGGATCCTTCAGCACCTCGCGACGGCCGTTGTCAAGAAAAATCACATGCATGATCTTGCGTTCTTCCGGAGCGGACGCAGTCGGAACCGTACCATTGATCCATGTCACATATGAGGTCAGGTACTGTCCTGTAGCGTTGCGCGGCAACACCTTGAGCGTGGCGACCGCATCCTCGAAGCAGGGAATCAGCTTGTCGATGCCGCATACGGCCACATGCACGCGGGGAAGCGTGGCCACCAGCCGAGCGTTGCCTTCGTTGGTCACGAGACCGATGGCTCCGGCCTCGGCCACGGCAAAGTTGGCCCCGGAGATGCCCATGTCCGCCTCGACGAACTTCCGGCGCAGTTCTCGCCGCGCCACCCTCACAAGTCCCGTGATGTCATCGCTCTGCCTGACACCGGTTTCCTCGGAAAAGGTATCCGCGACCTGCGAACGCGAAAGGTGGATGGAAGGCAGCACCATGTGCGAAGGCCCCTCATGCCGGAGCTGGATAATCCATTCCGCGAGATCGCTTTCGATCACGTCCATGCCCTCGGCCTCAAGCGCCACGTTGGTCTGAATCTCCTCCACCGTCATGGACTTGGATTTGATGATCCTGTGGCAATCGTTTTCCTTCGCGATGTCCACGATCATGCGATTGGCCTCGGCCGCGTCCCGGGCCAGATGGACGACGACGCCGCGCCGCTCGGCTTCGGCCCTGAACCGGGAGTATAGCTGATCCAGGATTCTGACCGCCGCGTCCTTGCGGGCCGCGATGTCGGCGATGGCGGCCCGTTCGTCCATGCCCTCGAACATTTTCTTGCGGCTTTCCCGATAGGCGACGGCAAAGGTATCCAGAATCCTGCGCTGGAACGTATCGTTCAGGGCCTCGGACAAATCGGCCCTGTAGCTTTTCATATCGCGTGCCGGTTCTCTCATTGGACTCTCTCCTGAGGGACGTCGTTGATCAGTACGGCATGCAGGGCCAGCGGACCATGCACGCCCAGCGTCAGCACGCGCTCGATGTCGGCGGTCCGGCTCGGCCCGCTGATGAAGGCTACAAAGGTGGAGCCATCCCCGGAAAACAGCTCGCGCAGCAGAGCGCCGGAGTCTTCAAGACACGGCAGTATCTGCGAACATCGCAACAGGATGACGCCCGTTTCCGGCAGCATGGTCGCCAGCCGCACATCCTCGTCCGTGCTCGGAACCACACAGGTTCCCGTATCCGCCAGACCGGCCAGCGCCCAGGCGACTCCAACCTCCACGCCGCCCGCACGGGAACGCAGATCCCTGTCCACAAAGCGCAGCCCGCGCGCCGCGCATCCCTTGCGCAGCACTTCCGCCTGATCGGCGGGAAGACCGGGAGCCGCGAGCGTGTTTCCCTCCCCGGCTTCCGGCCCCATGAGTTCCTCATGCGGCTGCGCCGAAGCGCAAAGATCCAGACAGTATTGCAATGCCTCCTCTACGGAGGCCACTTCCTTCACAACGGCTGAAATCGCTACGGAACGCTCCTTCCAGAGCTCAATGATGTTCCGATCCATAGGCGGCTCCCAAATAAGAAATGAAACGTGCCGATTTGGCACGTTTTTTCAATGTTTAACCCAGGTTGGTCCGCTCGTAAACGACTATTCCTCGATCCAGCTGGCGGACCGTTCCACGGCGCGATGCCAGTCGTGCAGCAGACGCTCGCGCTGCCCGGCGGGCATGGTCGGCTCGAAACGGCGATCCAGCTTCCACAGGGAACGGACTTCTTCCTCGCTTTCCCAGAATTCCACGGCCAGACCGGCGAGAAACGCCGCGCCCAGAGCCGTGGTTTCCGTAATGGTCGGACGTTCCACAGGCACCCCGAGCACATTGGCCTGGCACTGCATGAGCATATTGTTGCGGCTGGCCCCGCCGTCCACGCGCAGGGTGGAAAGAGAAACTCCGGAATCCCGCTCCATGCACTCCATGATATCCAGCGTCTGAAGGGCAATGGACTCGATGGCGGCCCGGGCGAGATGCCCGCGATTGACGCCGCGCGTCAGCCCCACAATCGTGCCCCGTGCGTACTGATCCCAATAGGGAGCCCCAAGGCCGGCAAAGGCCGGCACGAAAAAGACGCCCCCGTTGTCGGGCACGCTGGCGGCAAGCGGCTCGATTTCAGAAGCCTGACCGATGACCTGAAGCCCGTCGCGCAGCCATTGAACCACGGCCCCGGCGATGAACACACTGCCTTCAAGCGCGTACTCCAGTCCACGGGATCGGTCCCATGCCACGGTGGTAAGCAGGTTGTTCGCACTTCTGCGGGCGACATTCCCGGTATTCATGAGCAGAAAGCAGCCTGTTCCATACGTGTTCTTGGCCATGCCCGCGCACATGCAGGCGTTGCCGTAGGTCGCGGCCTGCTGATCTCCCGCGTCGCCTGCAATGGGCAGACTCGCGCCGAGGAATTCCGGGTGCATGTATCCCATAACGCCGGACGAAGGAACCACTTCCGGCAGCATGGAGCGGGGGACGCCGAGCAGATCAAGCAGCTCGTCATCCCAGGTGCCGGTATGAATATTGAACATCAGGGAACGGCTGGCATTGGAGGGGTCGGTCACATGCCTCCCTCCCTTGGTGAAATTCCAGATCAGCCAGGAATCCACCGTGCCGAACAGCAGTTCCCCCGCCTCGGCCTGCTCTCTGGCCCCCGGAACAGTATCCAGAATCCAGCGGACCTTGGTTCCAGAAAAGTAGGCATCCAGAATCAGACCGGTCTTCTCGGCAAAAATTTCCGCCCTGCCCGCCGCACGAAGCTCATCGCAGAAACCGGCCGTGCGGCGATCCTGCCAGACTATGGCGTTGCATACGGGAGCGCCGGTGCGGCGATTCCAGACGAGCGTGGTCTCGCGCTGATTCGTGATACCCACGGCCGCGATCTCCGAAGCGTCTACTCCGGCCTGGGCGAGACAACGGGCCGCCACATTGGACTGACTGTCGAACAGTTCATTGGGATTGTGCTCCACCCAGCCCGGCTGGGGATACAGCTGGGTGAACTCCTGCTGCGCCATCTGAATAATGTTGCCGCCACGATCAAAAAGAATGGCTCGCGAGCTGGTCGTTCCCTGATCCAGTGCGAGAATATATCTGCTCATCACGCCTCCTTTCGGCTTTGCGGCATCGACGTCACGGGCGGAAGGCCGACAGCCCCGCATGACGACAGTCGGGGAGTCATCCGCCCGCGGCGGGCTTCCAGTGGCTCCCCATCTATTTTTCCTTTCCGAAAAGTTTTGACCGGTCCCGGCCAATGCGCCGGAACCATGACCTCCGGCCGATTCTTTTCCGCGAAAGCGCGCACGAAAAAAACGAACGCTCCGGACAGAACCGCAGGACTTGCCGTATCAACTTTTTCCATAATAAAAATTGTCATGTATTTCTACACATAAAAACAATGTTACAACATCAAATAACGCTCTGAATTCCCCTGTTACATTTTCTCGACAAGCCAGCATATTCGAGCTACAGTCCGCTCGCGTCAAGGCATGCGTATTAGGTTATGGAAATAGTTCATTTTTGAATAAAATTTTCGTTATCGGTCGTAAGGCTTTCGTTTATGAAAAAAAATATTGATTTTCACACTCGCACTTCCACGCCTCTGGTCATCGCCCATCGCGGCGCCAGAGGCCATGCCCCGGAAAATACGCTGGCCTCCGCCACGCTGGCGCATGATGTTCAGGCCGACCTCTGGGAACTGGACGTCAACTATACCCGGGACGGGAAGCTCGTCGTCATGCACGACGATACCCTTGTCCGCACGACCAACGTGGAAACCGTCTATCCCGGACGGCCTTCCTACCGCGTGTGCGACTTTACGCTTGAGGAACTGGGCAGGCTCGACGCCGGCTCATGGTACGCGGGCCGGGATCAGTTCGGCCGCGTTGCTGCCGGAGAAGTAACCGGAGACGCTCTGGCCTCATTCACCGGACTGCGCATTCCCACGCTGGAGGAAGCTCTTCTGCTGACCAGACGGTTTGACTGGGCCGTTAATGTGGAAATCAAGGATCACAAGCGCCTCATCGGTCACACAACCGTAACAAAGGATGTGTTAGAGCTGATCCGGCGGCTCGATATGGTGGATCAGATCATTATCTCCTCCTTTCAGCACCGCTACCTGGAAGAATGCCACGAATTGTGCCCGGACATGGCCACAGGCGCGCTGGTGGAGACGGTCCGTCCGGAAGATCCGGTGGCCCTCTGCCGGAAACTTCGCGTCAACGCCTACCATCCGGACCGCCTGATCCTCGCTCCCGGCGATCTGGCCGCACTGCGCGATGCGGGCTTCGCGGTCAACGTCTGGACCGTCAACGACATGGACGAGGCCAAGCGCCTGACGGCCGAAGGCGCGAGCGGCATCATTACCGATTTCCCCGCCGCCTGCCGCGTTGCGCTCGGCAGGGAATAAGTCCAGGGAACAAGACGCGCCGCGACTTCCCATAGCCGGATTTTCCGGCAGTTCCGCAAACGCGCTTCTCTGCCGCCGGCAGCGGCGGAGAAGCTATTCCTCTTCCCGGGGAGAGATGCCCCGGAAAACCAAACCGGACGTGACAGTCCGCAACGGCAGGAGAACATATGCGTTCTTTCCGATTGATGGCCTTGCTGGCCATGTGTCTGATGCTGGCGGCCGCCCCCGTGCAGGCCAAAACCGTGATCACCTTCTGGCACGGCATGGGCGGAGAACTCGGAGAAATCACCGACAACATCATCAAGGACTTCAACGCATCCCAGGACAAGTATGAAGTCAAGGGCGTGTACAAGGGCAACTACGACGAAGCCATGACCGCCGCCATCGCCGCCTTCCGCGCCAAGCAGCACCCCAACATCATCCAGATCTTCGAAGTCGGCACGGCCAGCATGATGGCCGCCAAGGGCGCCGTTCGTCCTGTTCATGAAATCATGAACAATGCCGGAACGCAGCTCGACATGTCCAAGTTCCTGCCTTCCGTGACGAGCTACTACTCCACCAGCGACGGCAAGCTCATCGCCATGCCCTTCAACGCGTCCACCACGGTTCTCTATTATAACAAGGATGCAGTGAAAAAGGCCGGGGGCAATCCTGACGCATTCCCCAAAACCTGGCCCGAAGTCGCCGAACTTGCCAGAAAAATCAAGGAAGTCGGCGCCTGCAAGTACGGCATGACCAGCGGCTGGCAGTCCTGGGTGCAGCTTGAGAGCTTCTCCGCCTGGCATAACGTGCCCTTCGCCTCCAACCACAACGGCTTTGACGGACTCGACACCAAGCTGGAATTCAACGGCCCCCTGCAGGTCAGACACATCGACTTTCTGTCCAAGCTGAACAAGGAAGGCGTGCTCGTGTACGTCGGCCGCAAGTCTGAAGCCATCAACACCTTCACCTCCGGAGAAGCCGGAATCCTCATGAACTCCTCGGGTTCCTACGCCGCCGTCAAGGCTGGCTCCAAGTTCCCCTGGGGCGTGGCCGTGCTGCCCTACTGGCCCGACGTCAAGGGCGCTCCGCAGAACACCGTCATCGGCGGCGCCGCGATCTGGGCCATGGCCGGACATTCCAAGGATTCCGAAAACGGTGTGGCCGCATTCCTCAACTATCTCCTGAAGCCCGAAGTTCAGGCCAAGTTCCATCAGGAGACCGGTTATGTGCCCGTCACCCTCGCCGGTTACGAACTGACCAAGGAACAGGGCTTCTACGACAAGAATCCGGGTACGGACGTAGCCGTGAAGGCTCTCTCCGACAAGCAGCCCACCATCAACACCCTGGGGCTGCGCCTCGGCAATTTCGTTCAGATCCGTAACATCATTGACGAGGAACTCGAAGGCGTCTGGGCCGGCAAGAAAACCGCCCAGCAGGCTCTCGACGAGGCCGTGAAGCGCGGCAACGTCGAACTGCGCCGCTTCGAAAAGGCCAACAGATAAAACGCTGCCCTTCCGGGGGGAGAACGTATTCTCCCCCCTTCCCGCACAAGCCATTTCCCAAAGGAGCCGATATGCAGGATGAGCGTTACGCGTTCAAGGGCAGAAAGCATCTGATTCTGCCTCTTCTCTTCCTGCTGCCCCAGCTGGTCATCACGGTGGTGTTCTTCTTCTATCCCGCCGGAGAAGCCCTGATGGGGTCGTTCTACATGGAGGACTCGTTCGGCCTGTCGAAGGAATTCGTCGGACTCGAAAACTTCGCCGTCCTCTTTTCCGATTCCGGTTATCTCGAAACCCTGCGTCTGACTCTCGTCTTCAGTCTCGCCACCATCGTCCTCACCATGGGAACTGCTCTCCTTATGGCCGTGGTGGCGGATCAGATAAGCTGGGGCGGTACGCTGTACAAGTCGATGCTCATCATTCCCTACGCCGTGGCTCCGCCACTTGCTGGCGTACTCTGGCTGTTCCTCTTCAACCCTTCCGGCGGGGTTCTGACCGCATTCCTCGACAGTCTGGGCTACACGTGGAATCACAAGATCAACGGCAATCAGGCGTTGCTGCTGCTCGTCATCTCTGCCTCATGGAAGCAGATTTCATACAACTTCCTTTTCTTCCTCGCCGGACTGCAGGCCATTCCCCGCTCGCTCATCGAAGCGGCGGCCATTGACGGGGCGACGCCGTGGAAGCGGTTCCGCAGCATCATTTTCCCGCTGCTCTCGCCCACTACGTTCTTCCTGCTGGTCGTAAACACGATCTACACGCTTTTCGAAACATTCGGCATCGTGCATGCCGTCACGCAGGGCGGCCCGTCCCGGGCTACGGAAACGCTGATCTACAAGGTCTTCAACGACGGTTTTATCGGACTCGACTTCGGCGGCTCTTCGGCCCAGTCGGTCGTGCTCATGTTCATCGTCATGATTCTGACCTTCCTCCAGTTCCGCTACATCGAACGCAAGGTCACCTACTAGCAGGACCCGCAGGAGAAAGGATTCGTTATGGTAGAAAAAAAAGGACTCGGAAGAGCGGTGAGCCATGCCGTGCTGCTGTTCGGTGCGGCGATCGTGCTCTTTCCCCTGTACATAGCGCTGGTCGCCACCTCGCATACCTACGACGTGCTCATCGGCACCACGCCTCTCTGGTTCGGAGAGGAATTCATCAGGAACTTCACGACGGTGCTCACGCAGGGCCTCAAGGCCGCGGGCGGCATCCCCGTCTGGGTCATGATGGGGAACAGCCTGATCATGGCTCTGGGCATCGCCCTTGGAAAAATCGCCATTTCGATTACGGCGGCCTACGCCATCGTCTTTTTCCGCTTTCCCGGCCGCGAACTCTGTTTCGTGCTCATCTTCATCACGCTCATGATGCCGGTGGAGGTCCGTATCGTCCCGACGTTCCAGGTCGCGGCCAATCTGCACTTCATCGACAGCTATGCCGGTCTGATCCTTCCGCTCATCGCCTCGGCGACAGCGACGTTCCTGTACCGGCAGATGTTCATGACCATTCCCCAGGAGCTTCTCGAAGCCGCTCGCATCGACGGAGCCGGTCCGTGGCGCTTTTTCGTGGACGTGGTGCTGCCCCTTTCCCGCACGAACACTGCGGCCCTTTTTGTGGTGCTGTTCATCTACGGATGGAACCAGTATCTCTGGCCCCTGCTCGTCACCAATCAGGAAGGCATGTACACCGTGGTCATGGGCATTCAGCGCATGGTGAACATTCCTGACGCCGTGCCGGAATGGAACCTGATCATGGCCGTGGCCCTGCTGGGCATGCTGCCGCCGCTGCTTGTGGTGCTCGGCATGCAGAAACTGTTCGTCCGCGGCCTCGTGGAAACCGAGAAGTAACCGTCTTCGCACAAGGACAGACAATGGCAAAAGTTCGCCTGCACAACATAGACAAGACGTTCAACAGGAACAAGGTCCTCTCCGGACTCAACCTTGAAGTGCCGGACGGCTCGTTCATGGTCATGGTCGGCCCTTCGGGCTGCGGCAAGTCCACGGCTCTGCGCTGTATCGCAGGGCTGGAGGAAGTGACCTCCGGCAACATCTACATCGGCGACGAAGACGTCACCCGGAAAGAGCCGAAGGACCGCAACATCGCCATGGTGTTCCAGAACTACGCGCTCTATCCGCACATGAACGTGTTTGACAACATCACCTACGGCCTGAAGGTACGCGGCATTCCCGCCGACGAGCGGAAGCGGCGTGCGCAGGAAGCGGCCAAACTGCTCGGACTGGACGGCCTGCTCGAACGCATGCCCCGCCAGCTTTCCGGCGGTCAGCGCCAGCGCGTCGCCATGGGCCGGGCCATCGTGCGCGAGCCCAGCGTGTTTCTCTTCGACGAACCGCTGTCCAATCTTGACGCCAACCTGCGCAACCAGATGCGCATTGAGCTGCGCCGCCTGCATCAACGCCTCGCCACCACCAGCATTTACGTGACGCACGATCAGGTGGAGGCCATGACCCTCGCGGAAAAAATTCTTGTCCTCCGCGCCGGAAAAATCGAGCAGTACGGTACTCCCGACGACGTCTATCTGCGCCCGGCCTCCGTATTCGTTGCCCAGTTCATGGGATCCCCGTCCATGAACATCATCCGCGCCTCCACCGACGGCGAGGCGATCATTCTCCCCGACGGCACCCGGCTCGTCGGCACACAGGCTGCGGACATCAACCTCGCCGCCTGCCGGGGCGAAGTACTCCTCGGGCTGCGCAGCGAAGATCTGCTGCTGGACCCCGAGGGTTCTATCCGGGTCACAGTGGACATCGTGGAAGCTCTCGGGTCCGATACACTCGCCTACTGCCATCCTGTGGGCAGCGACGCGACCGGAGGCCTTGAGCAGAAGGATGCGGTTATCGTTCGTCTGCCCGGGACCCACCGCCCCACCTCCGGAGACGTCATCCGGCTTACCGCCCGTCCGGGACACGGTCACATCTTCCACCCCGAAACGGAACTGCGTTGCCTGTAGCAGCCACGGTCCGGCTCTCTGGACTCTTCCGGGCTTTCGCTTGAACATCGACAAAAGGCCTTCGCTCGTCCGGCGAAGGCCTTTTTACGTCGCAGCGTGCCCCTCAAACCAGGACTGTTTTCCTAATCGACACGTTCCTTCAGCCATGCAGCGTTCACTACGTTCCTCGACTCGCCGTGCAGCCATGCCGTAATATTCCCGGCCATGATCCGCATGATATTTTTTCGCGCGGCAAGGGTGGCCCACGCGATATGCGGCGTAAGCAGCGTGTTGGGCGCATGCAGCAGAGGGTTGTCCGGCAAGGCGGGTTCAACGGACAGCACGTCGGCTCCCAGTCCGGCCAGCTTTCCGGATCGAAGAGCATCGGCCACATCCGCTTCATGCAATAGAGGCCCCCGCGCAAGATTAAGCAACAGCGCCCCGTCCTTCATCCGGGAAAGAAAAGATCTGTCGACAAGTCCGCGAGTCTGTTCACTCAACGGGCAGTGCAGAGACAGGACATCCGCCTCCGCAATCGCCTTCCCACAGTTCGCATATTCCACGGGATACGTCACGGGAGTGGCCGTCTCCGCCAGCTCCCGCCCGGACTTGCGGACGGAGGCCGCAAGAACGCGCATTCCAAAGGCATGAGCCAGCTCTCCCACGCGACGGCCGATGGTTCCGAATCCGATGATTCCCATTGTCTTGCCCGCCAGTTCGATCTGCGGCGTATCCCAGAAACACCAGTCCGGTCCAGCGGCCCAACGGCCGGAACGTATGCCCGCGTCATGCAGTTCCGTGCGCCGGCACAGCTCCAGCAGCAGGGCGAATGCATGCTGCGCCACGGCCTCGGTGCCGTAATCGGTCACGTTGCAAACGGGAATTCCCCGTTCCCCGGCGGCCCGGACGTCCACCACGTCATATCCGGTCGCGATAACGCCAATGCAGCGCAATGCAGGCAGCGCCGCAATGAGTTCCGCATCCAGACGGACCTTGTTGGTGATCAGTATTTCAGCTCCCTGACTCCGCTCCAGGCGCAATTCGGGCGGCGTCCGGTCGTATACGGTCAGCGACCCCGCTGCCGCTTCCAGCGGATCCCAGGGATTATCCCCCGGATTCAGGGTATACCCGTCGAGAACGATACATTTCATGGCAACCTCCAGTTTCCGAATAATCGGAGAGACGAATCCTGCCAAGCCCTTTCCGGAACCGGCCTTCCCTTCCGATATGGCGGTTCCACAGAAGCCGGCAAAGAATCTGAAACAAAAAACGCGGCATGATCCGGAATCATGCCGCGTCAATTCATGTCAGTTCCTGGAATCAGTCAGCCTTGTGCCTGCGCAGCACAGGAAGGGCTTCCTTCACCAGCACCAGAGCCAGAATGAACAGGATGGCGGCAAGACCGGCCTGCAGGTAGGAAGCGAACAGATCGCCCTGCCCGGCTATGATGCCCGCGAACTTGGTCTTGAAGGTGATGGCCAGAGAGGTCAGCGTCACCAACAGCATGAAAACCATGGGGAACAGGAGCATCCTGTGGTTGCGTGCCGCATTCTTAAGCCACGCGGCCACGGCCAGCAGGGCGAGACCGGCGAGCAGCTGATTGGCCGCACCAAACAGGGGCCAGATCTTGGCCCAGCCGCCAAGGCCGAAGGCCAGACCGAGAACCACGGTAATGACGGTGGCGACATACTTGTTGCACAGCGTCTTACGGAATCCGGTCACGGTTTCGGGCGTTTCACCGGGGTTCAGCCAGAATTCCTGGAACATGTACCGGGCGAGACGCGTAGCCGTATCCAGAGAAGTGAGACAGAAGGCGGAAACGGCAAGAATCATCAGGCCGTAGGCGTTCTTCTGGGCCTCGGGGCTGTCCAGCCCGACGGAAGCCAGCATTTCGGAAATGCCCGAAGCAAAGACCGCGGTGGGCGGAATCTTGAAGGCGTTCGCACCGACTCCCTGCTTGGAATAAATGTACCCGATGGCGATAAGCGACACGATGGCCAGCGCGCATTCAATAAGCATGGCACCGTATCCGATGAGCTTGGCATCCCTTTCGCAGTTCAGCTGCTTCGCCGTGGTGCCGGAGGACACAAGGGAGTGAAAACCGGAAATCGCGCCGCAGGCGACGGTGACGAACAGCACGGGGAAGAGGAACTGCCCGTTGACCTCGAATCCGGCGAAGGCGGGCATGTTGATCGTGGGATTCGCGGCGATGATGCCGACGACGGCCGCGATCATCATGGCATACAGCAGGAAGGAACTGAGGTAGTCGCGGGGCTGGAGCAGAATCCACACAGGCGTTACCGAAGCGACAAGAATATAGACCCCGATCAGATACATCCACGTCGTGCCCGACAGGTAGATGGGGAAATTGATCCCCAAAACGATGCAGATGATGAGCACGATGATGCCGGCCACCGTGCAGATGGAAAGCGGCAGGTTCTTGCGGTAGACGCAGAACCCGAACACGACGGCCATGACGATGAACAGCAGGGAAATCGTCGCCGTGGTGCCGTTGGCCTCAATATGCGCCCCGCTGGCGTCAAAGCCGTTGAACGTACCCGCCACGATGGAGGCGAAGGCCGCCACGACCAGCAGCAGCGTCAGATAGGAGAAGACCAGGAACAGACGCTTCGCCCGAACCCCGACGTTCTGGGAAATAACTTCACCGATGGAAGCGCCCTTGTGCCTGATGGAGGCGACGAGCGAGCCGTAGTCATGCACGGCGCCGAAAAAGATGCCGCCGATGAGAATCCACAGCAGACAGGGCAGCCAGCCGAAAAAGGCCGCCTGAATGGGGCCGTTGATAGGTCCCGCGCCAGCGATGGATGAAAAATGATGTCCCAGAAGCACGGGAGCCTTGGCTGGAACATAGTCCACACCGTCCTGCATGGTATGAGACGGAGTCGCCCTGCTGTTGTCGACGCCCCACTGTTTTTCAAGCCATGTCCCGTAAACGAAATACCCCACCACAAGGCAGGCGATCCCCACCAGAAGAATAGTCAATGCACTCACTTCAACTCCTCCTCAACTGAGCTTTTTCCAGGTTCTCGCGCACGAATTTCTTCACCTCCCTCGCCGCCCGGTTGGCGACGATTCGTCCCGAGGAAAGTTCCACGGCAACCGTGCGGAACTCCATCCATCCATGCAGGGAAAACAGGAAATTCTTTCGTATCCGCGTTGTTTCGAGCGCCCTGACGGCTTCGTCGGTCATGCTCTCGCAGATCAGTATGGCGGTGATATAGGACGACATGTGGTCGATATGAGGCCGGATGTTCCCCATCCCGGCTTCATAGGCATGCTGACGACATGTCCCATAGATGTCGGCAGTAAGTTCAGAAACAGAAAAAACATGCACAAACTCATGGACTTCAGCACTCCAGAGTTTCACCTTTCTGGACAGGACATAGCATTCGTTGGAAGAATGGAAGGCGTAGGCGGCGGCGAGCAGGGGGACAGCGCCATCAATGGCCATTTCATCGAAATAGACCGTATAGGCATCCTTGAGAATGCCCAGCATATGTTCTCTCTGTATCAACATGAATTTTTGGCTCGCCGCAAAGGGGAAAAAGATGGGCGGACGCATTTTGCTATCCGTTCCTATCAGTTAATAAGCTCATTGCATTAGAATAAATGCGCTCGCATGACAAGGCTTATGGCATGTGAAAAAAATATTTTTTTAAACAATCAGACCATGTTAAGAATAACATGCTTATTTTGCTGAAAAAAGGATATTTGTTTCCTTTTCGCTTTCAAACTCCTCGCGGTCGGAATAAAAATTCCGGTATGCGGCCCAAATGGGGCGCTCTGTTTTTCATCGAAAAACAAGTATTCTATTACAACAGGTTATAAAACAGGTACACCTTCAATTATATACAATATACACTATACAAAAACAACATGGATACCCTCCCACGCCCCACGCCAAGGTCCGCTGGAGGACATCCTCGTTTCTTCGTTCCTGCGGACGGGCAAACGTCGTTTTCCTCCTCTCAAGACGCATCCGTCGCCGCCTTCACCGGTCCGAGCGAATTCCCTTCCCGGCAGCAAAACGAAGCTTGCAGAAAAAATGAGGCTTCATGCGTGCGCCTCCTCCGCCTGTCCGGAGTACCGCATGTACAGATGCTCCCCAATGCACAAGACATCGCCTCTTTTTTCGAGCCTCCTTGCACATTCCCTCTGAAACGGGTATGCCGAAAGACATCATTCTGTAGCAATTCCCCCAGCGGGGAAAGGAGGCAACCATGTCCAAACGTGTCGTCATCATCGGCGGCGTTGCGCTCGGCCCCAAGGCCGCCAATCGCCTGAAGCGGCTGGATCCGGCTGCGGAAGTCATAATGATTGATGAAAGAACGAATATTTCCTTCGGCGGCTGCGGCATTCCATACTACGTTTCCGGAGAGGTGAACTCGCTGGACGCCCTGCGCTCGACGAACTACGGAACCGTCCGGACGCCGGAATATTTCAAGGAGCGCAAGGACGTCACCGTCCTCAACCGGACGCGGGTCCTTTCCATCGACAGGGCTTCCCGCACCATCCGCATCAGGGATCTGCGCACGGACAAGGAATCCGTTCTCCCTTACGACCGTCTCGTGCTCGGCACGGGCAGCACGCCCAAGGTGCCCCCGGTGGAGGGACGTGATCTGCAGGGCGTCAGCGGCGCAAACAGTCTTGAGGAAGCGGAAGCCATTCGCGCGGCCTGCGCAGCGGGCAAGGTGAACAGCGCCGTGGTCGTCGGCGGCGGCTTCATCGGCATGGAAATGGCCGTGGCCCTTGCGGACATGTGGGGCATCAAGACCAGCGTGGTGGAGTTCATGCCGCAGGTCATGCCCGGTGTGCTTTCCGCGAATCTATCCGACATGGTCGCCAACGACCTGCGCTCCAACGGGGTGGACGTCTACGTCTCCGAAAAGGTGCAGCGTCTTGAAGGCGAGAACGGCGCGGTAAAGCGCGTCGTAACCGACAAGCGCACGCTGGACGCGGATCTGGTCATCTTCGCCACGGGGTACGCCCCGAATACGGAGCTGGCCCGCGCTGCCGGGCTGGAACTGCAGGAACGTACCGGAGCGATTCTCGTCAACGAGTACATGCAGACTTCCGATCCGCTCATATACGCGGGCGGCGACTGCGTGGCCACTCCCAACCTGATCAGCGGCAAGCCCTTCGTTCTTGCGCTCGGGTCCCTTGCCAACCGTCAGGGCCGGGTCATCGGCACCAATTTGGCCGCCGAAAACGGACAGGCGGCGACCTTCGCCGGAGCCGTGGGCACATGGTGCGTCAAGCTCTTCAAGATGTCCGCCTGCGGCACAGGTCTGACCGTCGAACGCGCCAAAGCCGAAGGCTTCGACGCCGTTTCCGCCAGTGTCGAACAGCTTGACCGGGCCCACTTCTATCCCGAAAAACACATGATGACCCTTGAACTCGTTGTGGATCGCCCCACCCGGCGCGTACTCGGCATCCAGGGATTCTGCGAAGCCGGAGACGCCCTCAAGGCCCGCATCGACGCCGTAGCCACCATGCTTCAGTTCGGCAAACCCACCATCGACGATCTGGCCAATGCGGAAGTGGCCTATGCTCCTCCCTTCGCCTCGGCCATGGACGTCCTCAACGTCGTCGCCAATGCCGCGGACAACCTGCTTTCCGGTCAGCTCAAGGCCATCTCCTCGCGCGATTTCTCCGAGCTGTGGAAGAACCGCGACAAGAACGACATCTACTTCGCCGACGCGCGTCCGGCCGCGGCGGCAAAGGCCACGGCGGCCAGGTACCCGGATGAATGGCACGCCATTCCTCTGGAAGAAGTGGAAGAATGCCTCCAGACCCTTCCGCGCGACAAGCCAATCGCCCTCATCTGCAACACGGGACTGCGCTCATACGAAGTAGCGCTGTATCTGCATGAAAAGGGCCTCACCAACGTGGTCAACGCCCTTGGCGGCATGCAGGCTCAGATCAAACGGGGCGAAACGTACTGACCGCCGGGGATTCCCCTTCCCGCTTTCCCAACGCCGGATACGGCGGCGGCTTCTGACTGAGCCGCCGCCGTATCTCTCCCAATCCTGCTATACGGCCAGATACAGCCGCTCAAAACGTTCAAGAATCTCCCGCAGCAGTCCTGCCCGGCCAAAAGGCCGGCCAGTCTCGACATACAGCGACGTGGCGCAGTCCTTCAGCCGTTCGGGGATGTCCTCGACCCGAGCATTCACGTTCACCCCGATGCCGAGAACGGCCCATTCCAGATCAGTGGCCCGAAAGCCGGTTTCCGCCAGCAGCCCGCTGATCTTGCGCCCATTGAGCAGAATGTCGTTTGGCTGCTTGATGACCGGCTTCAGACCGCACACAGTCTCCACGGCCTCGGCCGCGGCCTGCAGGGCCAGTCTGGTAAGCAGCGTCATGTCGTCCGGCCCCAGCTTCGGATAGAGCACCACGGAAAAGGCCAGGCTGCGCGGCAGGGATACCCACCTGTGCCCCTTGCGTCCGCGCCCTGAAATCTGGCTGCGCGCCACGACGATGCTCCCCTCGGGCGCGCCCTGCATGGCCTGCAGAGCGGCGATGCTGTTGGTGGACGTGGTTTCGTCAAGCCATGTCCAGTCGCGCTGTCCCAGAACCTGCGTTCTCAATCCTTCCCGCACGGCGGCCTCCGAATAGGAATCCGCTTCAGCCACCAGCCGGTATCCCCTGCGGGGAACCGCCTCGATGACATGCCCCGCCTCCCGCAACGCCGCCACATGCTTGGCCACGGCCGCTCTGCTGACTCCGAGCAAGGAAGACAAGGTCTCTCCCGACTTCCAGTCCTCGCGAGGAGCCGTGCGCAACAAGTCAAGCACGCGTTCACGTGTTGAATTTGCTGTAAAAACTGACTTTTTCTCCGTCGTAGAACGTATGGGGCCGCTAACCGGCACTGTCTGTTTCAAATTGTAAACCTATTTTATACTATTTTTAAGTTGACGATAAAGCCGTCACCTGATAGCCGGAAAGTATTGCGACTCCAGACCGTCACGGTTCACGCTCCGAAAGAGCTGCCGTACCGCCTTCCCCCACTCTGAAACTACGCCTGCTTCCGTTTGCTGTACAGGCGTTTTCAAAGGATCCCCCATGCATACTCTGTTATGTTCGATTGCCGATCGTCTCTCCTCCCCGGAAAATCCGGCAGCAGCGGAAGGGATCTCTTCCGCCGAAGCTCTGGAACTGGCCGAGCTTCCCGCATCGGAGACGCTTGACCTCCTGACCGTCGCCAGTCTTGTCCGCGCCCGTTGCAAACCGGATGCGGCCTTCACCTGCGGCATCATCAACGCCAAGTCCGGCCGGTGTCCGGAAAATTGCGCCTTCTGCGCCCAGTCCGCCCATTACTCGACGGGAGCCGCCGTCTACCCCCTGATTGACGAGCAAGAGCTGCTGCGCCGGGCCGAAACGCTGCACCGGGCAGGGGCATTGCGATTCGGTATCGTCTCCAGCGGAACGGCTCCGAACGACGCCGATCTGGACAGATTGTGCGCGGCGGCGGCACGCATAACCCGGGAAGTCGGAATCCGGCTTTGCGGTTCCCTCGGTCAACTGACACGGGAAAAGGCGGAAAGACTCCGGCAGGCCGGTTTTACCTCATATCACCACAATCTGGAAACCGCCTCCAGTCACTTTTCCTCCATCTGCACCACACACGCCTATGCGGAAGATATGGAAACTGTCCGGGTGGCGCAAGCCGCCGGACTGCGCGTCTGTTGCGGCGGCATTCTCGGACTGGGTGAAAACTGGACCCAGCGTGTGGAGCTGGCCGAAACGCTGCGCGCGCTGAACGTGGATTCCATCCCGCTCAATTTTCTCAACCCCATTCCCGGCACGCCTCTTGCCGGGCGCAGTCCCCTCGCACCCGCCGAGGCCCTGCGCTGCATCTCCCTGTTCAGACTGATGCATCCATCCCGGGATATTCTCGTCTGCGGTGGCAGAACCCGGACGCTGGGCGCATGGCAGTCATGGCTGTTCCTTGCCGGAGCCAACGGTCTGATGACCGGCGACTACCTCACCACGACCGGGTCCTCCTTCGACGCCGACACGGCCATGATGAAAACTCTGGGGCTGCGAACCCCGGTCCCTTCATCAGAGGTCTGACCGGAACGCGCGGAACCTGCCGATCGCGAGCTGACCGCGCGGTTTCGAATAACGAATTCTCTCAAACAAGGAGTCATTCCATGCATCTCGACACCCCCTTGTTGCGCGGATGCTTCATCACCGGCACGGATACGGATGCGGGCAAGACAACCGTTACCGCCGCCCTGCTCAGGGCACTGCATGTCCTGAACTGCCCGGCCCGCGCGATCAAGCCGGTACAGACAGGATGCGAACCCGATGCCGCAGGGCGCCTCCGCGCCCCGGACGCCTTGCGGTATGCGGAAGCCGCAGGCATCGAAGATGATATGAACCAGACGCTGCGATCCTTCCTGCCCGCCTGCTCGCCGCATCTTGCGGCCGAACTGGCCGGAACGCCGCTGGATGCGGCGTCTCTTGCCGCCGACTGCCGAGCGGCATGCGGCGAGGGAGTCACCCTGTTCGAAGGAGCCGGAGGTCTCTTCGTGCCTCTCAACCCGCACGAGACCATGCTCGATCTGATGGCCCGGCTCAGGATGCCCGTTCTGCTCGTGGCGGGAAACAGACTGGGATGCATCAATCACGCGCTGCTCTCCCTGAACGCCCTGCAGGACCGGGGCCTGTCCGTCATCGGCATGGTGCTGTGCCGCACCGCGCCGACAAACGGAGAAATGTCCTCCGGTTCTGCCGACGAACAGGCATTCGACACACGTCTGCTGCGGGACAATGCGGCCACCCTCGCCGAATTCGGCGAGCGGCGCGGCGTTCCTCTGCTGGCCGAACTGCCATACCTGAAGGCTCTGAACCACCCCTCTTCCGTCAGGGAGCCACAGGAGAAAGAAATGACGGATCAGGCATGGCGAACGCTGGCGGAGCTGCTGTTGCCCGCAGCCCGTCTGCTGCTGGAGAAAACGTCCCCGAAGCCCACGTCGAAAACGCCCTCCGAACTTTTTCCCCCATCATCCCGGGAAAACGACATTTTGGGGGACGAGGCGAAATCATTGCTGGATTTTGACCGCAGGCATCTCTGGCACCCCTACACTTCCGCATCGAACCCGCTGCCGGTCCAGGAGGTTACGGGTACGGAAGGCACGCACATTCGGCTTCGGAACGGGCGTGAACTTGTCGACGGCATGTCTTCATGGTGGTGTGCCATCCACGGATACCGTCACCCTGTGCTGATGCGCGCCTTGCGTGAACAGGCGGCCCGCTTCCCCCACATCATGTTCGGCGGCCTGACGCATGAACCTGCCGTGGAGCTTGGGCGCAGGCTTCTTCCCCTGCTTCCCACGGGACTGGAACATATCTTTTTCGCGGACTCCGGCTCCGTAGCCGTGGAAGTGGCCATCAAAATGGCCATCCAATACTGGCGGGCACAGGGACAAAACGCCAGAACGCGTCTCGTGGCCCTGCGGGGCGGCTATCACGGCGATACCCTGGGGGCCATGTCGGTCTGCGACCCCGTTACAGGCATGCACTCGCTCTTTTCCGGACTGTTGCCCGTTCAGCTGTTCGCAGAGCGTCCAGCCTGCCGCTTTGACGCTCCTTTCGATCCTTCATCCGTGCGCCCCATGCGGGAACTGCTTCAGCGGGAACGCGAGAGCATCGCCGCCGTCATCGTAGAACCCATCGTGCAGGGCGCCGGCGGCATGTGGTTCTATCATCCGGAGTATCTCCGCGAACTGCGCCTTCTTTGCGACGAACTGGACATCCTGCTCATCGCCGATGAAATCGCCACCGGCTTCGGACGCACGGGCAAACTGTTCGCCTCGGAATGGGCGGAGATTTCTCCCGACATTCTCTGTCTGGGCAAGGCCCTCACCGGCGGAACCATGACCCTGTCCGCAACCGCGTCCTCGGACCGCGTGGCGTTCGGCATATCCTCCGCCGCCTCTGCGGGAGGCGGGGCATTCATGCATGGTCCCACCTTCATGGGCAATCCTCTGGCCTGTGCCGTGGCCTGCGCCAGCGTAGATCTGCTGCTTTCCTCCCCATGGCAGGAAAGAATCCGGCGCATAGAACAGGCCCTGTCCTCCGGACTGGCCCCCTGCCGCGAGCTGCCTGATGTAGCCGATGTGCGCACGCTGGGCGCCATCGGCGTGGTGGAGCTGCACCATCCCGTCAATGTGGAACGCCTCCAGCAATGCTTCCTGCAACAGGGCGTCTGGATTCGTCCTTTCAACAGAACGGTTTACCTCATGCCTCCCTACGTCATGAAAAACGAGGAGCTGGGACTGCTGACCTCGGCGGTCTTTCATGCCCTGTCTGCAGGAGCACATAAATGATTCTGTTCTGCCTGTACGCGCTGCTCCTCATCGGCATCGGCCTGTTCGACGCCCGCCAGGACCGCTCTCCGGCCGCCTTCTTCGTCAATGCCCGCCGGTCCGGCGTCGTGCACACGGGCATATCCATCGTCGCATCCTGCATCGGCGGTTCCGCCACCATGGGCATGGCCGGGCTGGCCTGGCAAATCGGAACGCCAGCCTTCTGGTGGATCGGCAGCGGCGCCTGCGGACTCATGGTTCTGACGCTCTTTCTGGCCAGAAAAGTTCGTGAAACCGGAGCCTACACCATGCCCGAACTGGTGGCCACCTTCCTCGGCACCCGGGCGCGCACCCTGATTTCGCTGATTATCGTGCCCGCATGGCTGGCCATTCTCGCAGCCCAGTTCACGGCCATGAGCAAACTGACCACCGCCCTGACCGGGCTGCCGCCGGAAACAGCCCTCGCCGTCGGCGCGGCGCTGATCGTGCTCTATGCGCTGCTT
This sequence comes from Pseudomonadota bacterium, assembly GCA_023403845.1. Taxonomy (GTDB): domain Bacteria; phylum Desulfobacterota; class Desulfovibrionia; order Desulfovibrionales; family Desulfovibrionaceae; genus Bilophila. The sequence goes on along the minus strand of JAEYDL010000033.1, from coordinate 168,683 downwards.
GGCGGTCAGGCCGCCGTCATCCGCACCGATCTCCCGCAATACCTGCTTATGGCGGCAGGTCTGGGACTGACGCTGGGTTATCTTCTGCTGCAAAATCCGGCACCCGTTCTGCAACTGACGCCCGAGCTGTTCAACGAACAGTTTCCGCCCGACCGCCTGACCTATTTCATGGTCGTCATCGGCGGCAGCTATGTCGTCTGTCCCATGCTGTTCGGACGACTGCTCAGCGCCCGCGACGTCGACAGCGCCGTATCCGGCTGCAGACTGGCCGTGGCGGGACTGCTCGGCACCGCCGTGCTCATCGTGCTCATGGGCGTCGCCTGCAGGGGAATTGTTCCGCCGGGAACAACGCCCGACGACGTGCTCCCCGCCGCTCTGTCCCTGATGCCATCCGGGGTCAGCACGGCCCTGCTGCTTGCTCTGCTCAGCGCCGTGCTCTCCTCAGCCGATTCCTGTCTTATCACCCTGTCGACGGTCTGCTGTCACGATCTGTTGCGCCGGGACGACGTGACGGTCTGCCGTCTGGTCACGCTGGCGGCAGGCGTGGGCGGTTTTCTCATGGCGACCAGAGGCCACGGCATTCTCGATCTCCTGCTCATGGCCAACGACGTCTATGTCTGCGGTGCGGTCGCGCCGCTGTTCTGCGCCATGCTGCTGCACGGAAAACGCCGCGTCCGGCCCGGCGCAGGCGTCGCCGCAATCCTCTGCGGCGGCATCGGCGGTCTGATTGCGGCCCTGTCGGGAACTCCGGAAACGGGATATGCAGGCATTGTCCTGTCCGTCATCTGCGTTCTCGGAGGCAGCATCCCCCATGAAGACGACCGGACCGCCTTTTCCCTCAAGGCCTCATGAAGACAGAACCGGGTCTTTCCCCTAGGGGAAGGACCCGGCCCAGTCGTTCACACGACATCGGGAAAAATCAGCCATGCAGAGGATGCAGTATGGGCTTTCCCGCCGAAAGAGAAGCCGGAACATCCAGAACACGCTGGTTGCGCGACCCCCGGAAACGCAGCAACAGGGAACGCTCCGCCAGAATGAACGGCCCGTCCACGAGAATGTCCAGAAGCTCAAGCAGAGGACGAAAACGGGGACTATCCGCGAGTTCTTCAAAACAGTAGCCGGAAAAGGCGACCAGATTATATCCCCTGCGCTTCAGCTCCTCCCCCAGAACGACAAGCTGCCCGCTCTGGCTGAACGGCTCCCCTCCACTGAAGGTCACCCCGCGCGTAATGGGATTCTTGATCACGTCCTGCACCACCCAGTCCAGAGTCACCACTCTCCCTCCGTCGAAGGGATGGGTTTCCGGATTGTGACACCCCGGACATCGATGTGGACATCCCTGCGTAAACAGCACATACCGCAATCCCGGACCATCCACTATGGATTCCTCCACCGTGCCCGCGATGCGAATAGTATCGTTCAAGGTCATGGACTTTCCCCAGGAAACCAGCGCCGCAGGAACATGCCCGCCGCTCAAAAACAAAACGTCCTTTACGGACGTTTTTCGGTATCTCCCTCCGGAAAGAATCCCGGAGGGAGATACCGACCTAGTTGCTGCCGCAACCCATATTGCAATGCTTTACGCGATCTTCAACTTCCGCGCGCTTGGCGTTGTTGAAGCGGTCCACCGTGCCCACGAGATACCCCGTAATGCGCCGGATGCGTTCAAAGTGCACGCCTTCCCCAATGACCTTCTTTTCAGCGACATTGTTCATTGTTCTTTACTGCCTTGTAGTTAGAGAACGATATTGGCGGTCTTGTCCTGCTCTTCAAGACGTTCGTCTTCCTGTCTGGAATCGTGAACATAACCCCTGATTCTGCGCAGAACGTCCTCGGAAACGCCTTCGCCGTCGCGACGCCCGCAACGAGGACACGTATCCCCGATGATCCCGGTGTAACCGCACACGGGATCCCGGTCCACGGGATGATTAATGGAGCCGTAACCGACCCCCATCTCCTTCATGGCCCGGATAATATCTTCGAACGCCTCAAGGTTCGCGCAGGGATCGCCGTCCACTTCCACATAGGTGATGTGGCCGCCATTGGTCATGGCATGATACGGCGCTTCAAGACGAATCTTGTTGTAGGCGCTGATATTGAAGTAGACCGGAACGTGGAACGAGTTGGTGTAGTACTCCCGGTCGGTAATGCCGGGAATCTTGCCGAACCGCTCCTGATCGATACGCACGAAACGACCGGACAGACCTTCAGCGGGCGTCGCGATCACCGAGAAATTGAGTCTGGTTTCTCTGGCCTTGGCATCGGCGCGGTCACGGAAATGCTGCACGATGCGCAGACCAAGCTGCTGCGCCTCTTCCGATTCTCCATGGTGCTTGCCGACAAGCGCCTTGAGACATTCGGCCAGACCAATGAAGCCAATGGTCAGCGTCCCATGCTTAAGCACTTCGCGCACCTCATCCTCGGGGGCGAGCTTTTCGGAATCAATCCAGATGCCCTGCCCCATCAGGAAGGGGTAGTTCTTGCATTTCTTGTGGCTCTGAATTTCCAGCCGTTCGAGAAGCTGCTCGAAAACCAGATCGATCATCTTGTCCAGCTCGAGAAAGAAGGACGTCACGTCTCCCTTTGCCAGAATGCCGAGCCGGGGAAGGTTGACCGAGGTGAAGCTCAGGTTGCCGCGCCCGTTGACGATCTCGCGGGACGGATCATGCACGTTGGCCATGACCCGAGTGCGGCATCCCATGTAGGCGATTTCCGTTTCCGGACGGCCAGGATGGTAGTAGGGGAGATTGAACGGAGCGTCGATAAAGGAAAAATTCGGGAACAACCGCTTGGCCGAAACCCGGCAGGCGAGCTTGAACAGATCATAGTTGGGGTCGCCCTGCTTGAAGTTCACCCCGTCCTTCACCTTGAAGATGTGAATAGGGAAGATGGGGGTTTCCCCATTGCCCAGTCCGGCTTCGGTCGCCAGCAGGACGTTGCGGATCACCATCCGGCCTTCCGGCGACGTGTCGGTGCCGTAATTGATGGAACTGAACGGGATCTGGGCGCCGGCACGGCTATGCATGGTGTTCAGATTGTGGACCAGCGCCTCCATGGCCTGAAAGGTATCCTTTTCCGTGAACTTCAGCGCCTTGTTGATGACGCTCTCCACCCGCTGGGGCGGGACCACCTTCCGCAGCTGCTCGCGCACGAAGGCGAGTCCTTCGGCGTCGAGAATGGATTCGCGGCCTTGGAGATACTCCCGAAGCTCCCGCCTGATCTCATCACGGCCTTCCACATCGCAAACGTCCAGAACCAGATACACCTTGCTTATGAACGTCTTGGCCACGCCGAGAGCGAGACCGTACTCAAAATTCGGAATGCTCTGTCCGCCATGCTGATCGTTCTGGTTGGACTGGATGGCGATGCACGCCAAGGCACTGTAGCTCTGAATGCTGTTCGGTTCACGCAGAAAGCCGTGTCCCGTATTGAAACCGCCCTTGAAGAGCTTCTTGATGTCAATCTGACAGCAGGTGGTGGTCAGGCTCAGGAAATCAAGATCATGGATATGGATATCCCCGTTCTTGTGGGCAAGGCTGTGCTTCGGATTCAGCAGATACATTTCGTAAAACTGCTTGGATGCCTCGCTCCCGTACTTGAGCATGGTACCCATGGCCGTATCGCCGTCGATATTGGCATTTTCGCGCTTGAGATCGTTGTCGCGAGCATCCTTGAACGTCAGATCCCGCATGGTGGTCATAAGGCGGGTGTTCATCTCCCGCACGCGGGTGCGCTGATGCCGATACAGAATATACGCCTTGGCCGTCCGGGCATGTCCGGTCTCGATCAAGGTTTTTTCCACCATATCCTGAATCTGCTCGACCCCGGGGATCGCATCACCGTACAGCTCGTCAAGCCTGTCCTTCACCATGCCGGCAATCTGCTGCGACATGGCGTAGTCGTCCCCCCCCTGCGAGCTGGCCGACTTGAATACCGCCTGCGCAATCTTGCTTACGTCAAAGGGAACAATCCGGGAATCACGCTTCTTGATGGATGCAACCACAACTCGCTCCGAACAGTAAAAGAAACAGAAAAGGGAAAACAGAAGTACCCGTTCTCCATCTTTTGACATCATAAAAAAGGCAAGCGGTTCTAATTTATTAAAAAATAAAATTCCCGCCTGCCGGACCCCGTCTTTTTGTCCCGGACCTCTTTGGGGCCGATTCGACAAGACAGGAGAGACGTCCGACCGGAAACGCCCGCTTCCGTCAGGCCAACCGCACAGCCAAGGATAATGAAGCCCCTTCAATATGAAGGGATACGACGAGACGTCGTCCGCAAGCGGACGAAACTCGTACCAGGGGACACCCCGCCCTGCGGTCTCGGCGCGCACGGCAGGTCTCCTGGCTCCCGGGTCGACACCCTGTTCGCCGCCTTCCCGGATTCATCCAGTGGCAGATGGCGAAGGCTCTCCGGATACAGTTGCGGGGGCAGCTCCGGCTTCGGCCATCGGCACTACCGGATTCCCTTTTTATCCCTTATCAGGAACCATGCGCAAAAAGCATACGCATGTTCTAGACACCGGAAGGCGATGGTGTCAAGCCGGGGCCCCCATTTTTCAAGGTTGTGCAACAACCGAAACAGACTCCGAAAATATTCTGTATTTCAATAAAATAAAACATGTTATGAAATATATGGAATAATATGAAAACAAGTATCTGGTATCCTGTTCACCGAACAATGGCAGACGTCTCAGAGCGTGTCGAGGCCTAAAGAGCAAAGGAATTCACCAGATGCCTGCCTCTCCAGAAGCAGGGCAAAAACGGGCATGATTTTTTCCGCAAAAATTTTCGGAGACACAAAGGGAAATTCGTCACCAGCGTCTCGAGTCAGACCTGTCCCAATGGAACCGGACCCTCTTCCGGATGGACAGCCCCCCCTGACATGCGCTATTGCTGAGACTCCTGCCAGATTTCTTTCTGACCGTGATTCCGGGGGAACAGGCATGATCGGCATCGTCATGGCGGGAGGTCTCTCCTCCCGGCTTGGTCGGGACAAGGCCCGCCTATCCTTATACGACCAGAAAGGCCCTGCTCTGCTCGAACGTACGGCGACACTGCTGCAAGCCTGTGCGGATGCCGTATTCGTTTCCTGCCGGGCGGCGCAGGACGTCTCCCCCTATCCCGCCATCCATGACGAAACCGAGGGGCAAGGTCCCGCAGGGGGCCTTCTTTCCGTCCTTCGCACCGTCAAGGAGCCTGTGCTCGTTCTATCCTGTGACCTTCCATTCATGGAAGAAGCGCCTCTGCGTCGCTTGCTAGACGCCCGGAATCTCCGCCGCCCCGAATCCGTCATGACCGCATTCCATCACACGGGAAACGGCCGCGTCGAGCCTCTTGTGGCCGTGTACGAACAGGAAGCCCGAATGTGGTTCGAAAACGCGGCGACGGAAGGCAACCGCAGACTCGGACTGATTATTCCGGCGGAACGCCGTACGCTTGTTCCCGTCCTTCCGGAGGAGACGCCTGCATTCTTCAACCTCAACACGCCGCAGGATCTTGAGGCGGCCCGACTGCTGGCGCACGCGCGCTTCCCTTGCGGCTCCTCCCGGCGGTCATAAAAAAGGCGTCCTCAGGAGAATGCCTTTTTCGCCTGGTTGCGAAATGCCACCCCAGCCCGGGCGGGCATCGTTCACGTTATTTTTCAGGCCTTGGAAGCATCCTGGAACGAATAAAGGAACAGGTCAGAGCCACGGCCGGATTGTGTCCAAGGACTCGGTCCTTGACCACAAATGTCGTGCATGGTGCCTGTGAATGCTTGTAGAAAACGCTGTCGTGTCCCACGCACAGCCCCATCACGATATTCAGCTGCGTTCCAAGTTCACCCAGAATTCTGGCCTGTTCCGCCGGATTGCAACTGACGGCGACCTTGCCTGAACGCGGCTCCGTATCGAATACGTCGTCCTGCATGCCCGCAGTCTTGCAACAGACCGTGTGCAGTTCGAAGTGGGGCGCAAGGATTTTGGCGGCCACGGCGGCTTCCTCGGACAGACTCACGCAGAAGGCCAGACCTACCCGCACATATCCCATTCGTTTGGCGAATTCGATGGTTTCCTGAAGGCGATTGAACTGCCCTCGTGTGAGTCTGTTCATCTCATTGGTAGTTCGCAACATTTCACGATCTTCGTCATCATAAAGGGAAACGCTGTCCCGCACTTCGCAGGGCGATCCCTTGTTGCACTTTTTCGTGCACAGGTCACAACGCATGAATCTCTTCTCCGATTCCATGTTGATGGTTCTTGCACAAGGCTGAGAGCCACGGCCGCATCGAATGCGGCTCCGCCTCCTACATGGCATTAAAATCCCCTTTCCCGGACTCCCGGGGCTGAGTCTCTGCCCTGCGCCAGTCTCCATAACACATTATCCCCCAAATGAACATCGTGCCTCAAGCTCGACGCCACAACCGGAAAGGGCCACGCTCAGACCGCCCGTCCGATTCGACAAGAAGCCGCACAGTTCGGCCCAACGATGGGGAAACAAGGCACAAGAAACAGTCCAGCTCCAGCCTTTGCTATCCCCATGCGCGTCCTTGCCTTCAGGTCCCATATCGGACACGGCACATACAGCTTCGGCAGATCCCGAAAATCCATGGAGCTTTCCCTATCCCGGCATATTGGCCGCGACGGATTCAAGCCCCTCCTCCCATTCCCGGAAAACCCGGGAACCCAGATCGGCAATACCGCCAAAGCTCTCAACAAGACACACATCTCCGGCCTGTCTTTCCGCATCGGCACATGTCTTCTCCATGATCCTTCTGCCAGTCAGCTCCCCTTCGCGACACAGTTGCGCCTCTGCGGATCATACGTCTGTCCCTCCCCCAAAAATAAAAACGCGCGGGAGGAGAACAAAACGTCCCGTTCCCCGCGCTCACGCATGTCCTTGAGGAATTCCCTCCCGTTCATCGCATGACCATTCTTTTGGCGGGCGTCCAGCGCGATGACGTTGGCGCCGTCATAAAAAGCACTCGTATGGGCCTCGCTCCGGCGCAGAAAAAATGAAATCACATAGTCAGTTCCTACATAATAAATCCGTTCCGACCGACGGCCCCTTCCCCCCGCAGCGACATTCCCGGAAAAATGCAGTGTTCTCCCCGTGCAAGCTGCCCCTGCGTTTTCGCAGGGGCAGCAGAGGAGAACTACATGAAGCGGGTCAGGAAAAGGGAAACCTCAGGAATATAGGTGACAATAAGAAGCATGACGAGCATGGCTGCCAGCAATGGAGCGGCTGCCAGAGCGATACGCTCCGTGCGTTCATCGGAGATGGCCGAGACCACGAACAGGCTCTGACCGACAGGTGGCGTAATGAAGCCGATGGAAAGGTTGCACACAAGGATGACGCCAAAGTGTATGGGATCCACCCCCAGCTTGACCATCATGGGCATGAGAATAGGAGAAAGAATGAGAGTAGCGGAAGCAGATTCCATGAGCGCTCCCACAATGAGCAGAAGCAGGTTCACGATGAGGAGCATGGCAAACTTGTTCGAGGTGATGGAGATCATCCATTCGGAGATAAGATCGGGGACCTGCTCAATGGCCATCACATAGCCGAAGACGCTGGCCATGGCCACCAGAAAAAGCACTGTGGCAGCGGTGACGGAACTGTCTACCAGAATCTCGATAAAGTTTTTGCGGTCAATCCCCCGAAGTACGAACATGCCCACCAGAAAACCGTAAAGCGCGGCCACGCCTGCGGCTTCCGTAGGCGTCATGATGCCGCCGTAAATGCCGCCAAGAATGATGACCGGCACCATGAGCGCCCAGCGGGCTTCCCATACTGCACGACCGATTTCTCTCCAGCTATAGACCTTGTCTTCACCCTTCCAGCCGTTTTTCTTGGAAATATGCCATGCGGTAAGGCAAAGCAAAATACAGGTGATGATACCGGGCATAATGCCGCTTACGAAAAGTTTGCCAATAGAGACATTGGTGATAACGCCGTAGAGTACAAAGGGATTGCTTGGAGGAATCATGACGCCGATGGCGCTGGAACAGGCCACAATCGCGCCCGCGAAGGCCCTGGAATACCCTCGTTCCACCATGGCGGGAATGGTGATCATGCCGATGGCGGCGCAGGTCGCGATGCCTGAACCGGAAATGGCGCCGAAAAAGGTGCACGCAATGACCGTAGCCATCGCCAGTCCTCCGGTACGTCGGCCGATCATCATGTCGGCCAGCCCGATAAGTTGACCGGACAGACCGCCCTTCCCCATGAAGATGCCTGCCAGCACAAAGAAAAATACGGCCAGCATCGGAAAGGAATCCAAGGAATTATATGCTGTCTGCGCGATAATGTTGAGTTGAAGGAAACCCGATGCATGCACCGCGAGAGCCCCGGAGAGCCCCAGAACCACGGCAATGGGGATGCCCAAAATCATGCCGCCGAATAGCGTGACCATGAGAACGAAGACCGTACTGTGCTCGAAGCAGACCATGGGGGCGGCGACTGCGGCGAGAAATGCCGCGGAGAGCAGAAATCTGCCCCAGCCCTCCTCGCGGATGAGCTTCAACGTATCCTGCGTCACTCGAACGCTCTGGGCAAAAAAGCCGAAGAACAATACGGAATAGGGAATCCAGTAAGGGATGCGAAGGGTGGGCGTCTCCTGCGGGAACTGGAACTGAAGGCGTATCAGACGCACGGCCAGACACATGATGGTTACGGTAAGCGCCAGCGTGGCGACGTTATTGAACATCAGGACGAAGTTGTGAAACTTCTGAGGAACCAGCCAGTCGATGAACGCTGTCATGCGAATGTTCTCGCGCCGTTTGATGACGAGAGGAACAGCGAAATAGGTACACCATATCAGGCAAAAGAGAGCGAGTTCCTCCACGGGAGAGGTGTCCACGTTCATCTTGAACCAGGTACCGAGAATATAGCGGGCGAAGACCTGATACGGGATGAGAAGACACGAGGCTACACAGGCGATGACGATAATGGGCTTTTCTCCACTTTCATCCAGCCAGTGCAGGATCTTTTGAAAGCTTGACATCGCAGGCTCCTGAAGAAGGAAAAGATGGAGATACGGCCGACGGTCTGCCCGACGGCCGGGAAAACAACAGGAACGGCGTTACTTCTGCACTTCCTGAATAAGCCTGATGAAGACGGGATCGATATCCTTCATGTATTCCGCATACAGTGGTTGAAGGTTCTTCCTGATCCCGGCAAGCTCCTCGTCGCTGAGTTCGATGAGCTTGATGTTATGCTGCCTGCAGTATTCTTCGCCCTTGCGTTCGAACTCCTGACTCATATCCCATTCTTCCATCTGGGACTTGCGGCCCGCATCAATAATCATCTTCTGCTGTTCAGGAGAAAGCGCATCAAATCTGGCCTTGTTCATGACCACAAAAACCTTGGCCATATTATGGCGGGTGACCAGAAAACGATCCTCAATCTCGGCGCGGTTGAAGGAGGCGAAGGTGCCGAAGTTGATGATTTCGCCATCTACAGTGCCTTGCTGGAGCGCCGTGTACACTTCGGTCCACCCTACAGGACAGGGATTCATGGCCAGTGTGTTCACAAAACCCTTTTCGATGGGGGACATGGTTACGCGAACCTTGACGCCGCGAACGCTTTCCAGACTTTCGACTCCGGAACGGGATGTGAAGGCATAACTGCGGAAAGGCGTATCCAGAGTCATGACGAGCTTGAGACCCGCTTTCTGCGCTTCGGCATCCAGATACTTGTAGAGGGGGCCGTCGTATGGATCAAACGCTTCGAGAAACGGCCGATTTTTCTCGAAGGACACCATATAGGGAAGATCCATGGCGAGAAGAGGCTTGATGAACAGATTGAGCTGGCTCTGACCGACAAGGCTGAAGTCCAGAGAACCCTGCTGAACCATTTCGGTAACCACGCGATCATTGCCGAGTACGCCGTTATTCATCACGCGTACTTCAAATGCTCCTTTGGAGATTTCTTTCAGATTTCTGGCGAACTGTTCGCAGCCATACGTATAGTCGTCGCTGGGACCGCCCGTATTGGCCAGACGGAATACCGTCCTGGCCTCAGCAGCAGCCGGAATCAGCAACAGACCGGCAAGCATGAGAGAGAGAGAGAGAGAGAGAGAGACGGAACGAGGATCGCAAATTCATGATGTTCTCCTTGGGAGACAGGATGGCAGAATTGCTGCCATCCCGAGATGGTTGCGTTTACAGGCGGGCAGCCGCATCCCAGCCAGATTCGATGGCCGTACGGATGGTGCCTACGCTGTCGCAGTCGCCGATGTTGATGACATCGAAGGCCGTGTCTGCGAACTTGTCACGTTCTTCGCTCAAGGAACGGGATCCGGCGCTGACGATAACAGTATCGGCCTCGAGGAAGACTTCCTCCCCGTCCTTGCCGCTGACGTACACGCCCTTGTCGGTGATGCGCGTGCAGGTGAACTCGATCAGCGTCTTGACGTGGTTGAGCGCCATGTGCTCTTCAAGACTCATACGTTCGGAGATCTGGGAGTTGGCCGCCAGCCACTTCGTCATTTCAACGACGGTAAGTTCATGCCCCTTGCCGCCGAGCTGAATGGAAAGTTCGCACCCAACCGAACCTCCGCCCACGATGACGACCTTCTTGCCGACCCTGTCTTCATTGCCGAACACATCCCACGCCAGCATGGCGTTCTCGATACCGGGGATGGACGGAACAGCCTGTGCGGCCCCCACAGCCACGATGCAGGCGTCGAAATCGGCTTCTTCGATGATCTGGGGAGTAGCCTCGGTATCCAGCAGAACGGTTACTGGGCTTTTTCTGATCTGGCAAATGAAGTAGTCCCGCAACATGCGCACATGATCCTTGAACCATAAATGTTCGGGATACATGCCCAGCTGCCCTCCAAGACGGCCACTCTTCTCAAAAAGAGTCACCGTATGACCGCGTTCTGCGGCTTTGAGGGCGGCCTGCATACCGGCCACTCCGCCGCCGACCACAGCCACGCGCCTGGGCGTAGTGGGACGCAGCATATATTCCTTGTACTGTCCCTGACGATATAGAGGGTTCACCGAACAGTGACCGTCGAAGGTGGCAATATCGGAGATGTTCACTTCCGTGGTGAGAGATCCACGGCGTCCGCCGTCCAGACAATAATCGCACCGGATGCAGGGCCGGATATCTTCCTCACGGCCTTCACGCACCTTGTTGATCCAATAAGGATCGGCCACGGTCTGACGCCCCACCAGCACATAGTCGCACTTGCCTTCCGCAAGCAGTCTTTCGGCAGTCTCCGCGCTGCCGATAGCGCCGACAACCCCCACGGGTACCTTGACCCCCGCTTTTTTAAGGGTATGGGCGGCATCGGCATTATGGGCCTCAGGCACGAAACAGGTGGGATGCATCTTGGGACGCGCATGAGCATCAAGACGTGTTCCGCAGGAAACATGAATCATGTCCACGTAATCCTGAAAAATAAGAGCCTGTTGTGCGCAGTCATCGGGAGTGATGCCCCCATCTTTCTTGTCGTCCCCGTTAAGACGCACTTCGATGATCATGTCATAGCCTATGGCGTCACGGATGGCTTTAATGATTTCCAGGGGATAGCGGCAGCGGTTTTCCACAGATCCGCCGTAGCTGTCGGTACGCCTGTTGCAAAGCGGAGAGAGGAAGTTGTTCATCAGCCAGCCGTGGCCGTAGTGCAGCAAGATCCCGTCAAAGCCGGAGCGCATGGCCAGAACGGCGGCATCCACATACATCTTTTTGACCTTTTCCATGTCCTTTTCATCCATGGCCTTGGTCATGCGTCCATTGTACATGAAGGCGCTTGAACTGATAAGCTCATACCCGGGCCAGGGCAGCATGCAGCAGCCTGCATGATAAATCTCACACAAGGTTTTCGCGCCGTACATGTGCACGGGACGCTGCAGATTGTGCATGTATATGAAACCGTCGACCTCATCATCCAGAACCAGGTCGCCTCGGTGGCCGCCATTCGGCGGAATTTCCATGGGAACGGTTATGCAGGCGGCTCCGCCGCGGGCATAGTGGGTATAGAATTCCACACCATCGCGATTCAGACGGTGATGGGAGTCCACGATGTCGCCCTGAGAACCGATGGGAGGCACCATGATGCGATGCTTGAAGGTGACCTGGCCTTTTTTGCCGACGGTCAACGGGGAGAATACATGGGGATACTTTTCCTTATACAAGGGTTTCATCGCTTCCTCCTGATGATATTCCGGGGAGTTGCCGTTTTTCCGGATCTGCCGTCAGTGCGGATCGGGAAAGAAAGAAGGCCCGGAAGCATTTCTTTCTGTCTTTCTTTGTGCTATATTTGTGCCAAATATAATTTTATTTAATATCAAGAGGTTGCTCATGCAAAAGAAAAAAAATACCATATTTTTAAAAAAAGAATCCCAAATATTGAACTATAAAGGGAAAAACTCCCAAATACTGGATGAGCGCGAAACATTTCTCAGAACGGTCGAGCTTCTGATCCAGAATGAAAAGCTCGAGGACAGTCTCCTGCAACTATTTACTTTTTTAAAAGAATTTCTTCCGATAACCTATCTGCTCTATACCCCTCCTTACGAAAGCCAGTCCATTGATCACATCTATATTACGGAAGAAGGGGTCCGTTTTTTTGAAAATAAAAAATCCCCAACCCATATGCAGATCAAGCGCATTTTCAAGCATCGAGAATATTTCAATACCAGAAAAATGGTTTATTTCAGTCTGAACAAAGAGATAGATGACTTTTTCAGTATCATTGTGGATCAGGTAAAGATAACATCTCCTTGTTTCTATTTTTATTTTATGCATCATGGTCAGGTTCAGGGGAGCATTTATCTTGGCTGTCCGGAGGAAAACGAGTTCACTCCGCAACAAAAACATTTTCTTGAACTGCTATGGAAGCCCTTATACTTCATCATCCGTTTCTTCCATCAGCAAAGTCAACTCGAAAATATTCTCAAGATAACACAGGAAACCAATATTTCCCTGCGCAAGCAGGTCAGCGGTTTTCCAGACATCATCGGCGCAAATTCGGGGCTTAAGGACGTCTCCAGGGAAATTCGCCTTCTGGCGCCTTTTGACATACCGGTGCTTATCACCGGTGAAACAGGGACCGGCAAGGATATGTTTGCCTCAGAACTGCACCGGCTGTCATCGCGTGCGAACAAACCCTTTGTTCCTGTAAATTGCGGCGGCATCGCAGCCACGCTCATCGACAGCGAACTCTTTGGTTATGCCAAAGGAGCCTTTACGGGAGCACTGAAGGACTATAAGGGACGCTTTGAACGCGCCCAGGGGGGAACGCTGTTTCTGGATGAAATAGGAGAACTTCCCATGGAAGCCCAGACGAAGCTTTTACGCGTCCTTCAGAGCCACACTGTGGAAGTGCTGGGCGGCACATCCCCTGTTCCTGTAGATTTCCGCCTTGTCTGCGCTACAAACCAGAACCTTCAGGCTATGGTGCAGAAAGGGAGTTTTCGCGCTGATCTGTATTTTCGGCTGGCTGGCGTAACCGTACATATTCCTCCCCTGCGGGATCGCCCGGGGGATATTCCGCTTCTGGTCCAGCACGTGCTCCAGAAGGAAGCGACCCGCCATGGAGTCCCTCTCCCAGTACTTGCAGAGGGGGAAATGCAAAAATTGCTGAACCATGCCTGGCCCGGCAACGTGCGGGAGCTGATCCATGTGGTAACCGAAGGTTTTGTACGCAGTTTCGCGAATGGAGTAGTCATTTTCCGTTTGGGGTGCCCGGTACATGAAACGCGCTTGCAGGATCAAAGGCATGTACAGTCCTTCGCCGATATGCAGCGTGAATATTTTTCCCATTTGCTTCAGATGTGCAACGGACGCATCTCCGGAGACCGGGGAGCCGCGGAACTGGCAGGACTCAAGCCCAATACGATGCGAGCCAAACTGGACAAACTCGGCATACTCTATGGACATGCCGCAAAAAATTGATGCTTTTCCTTCTTGCTGATTCGCCATGAACCAAGCTCAGGGGTGCCGCCTGGTCCCTGAATCATGTTCACAGGCCCCGGAATTGTCAGGTCACGCATCCAGCACGCCAGGGAGGCCGGCATGCGGCAAACCATCCCCATGAAAACGCTGGAAGCTGCCTGATTCCAGCGGGCTGCAGCAATAATAAAGAGGAAAAAAGTTTGGAGATGAGGCGAGAAATAAAGCGGGGGAGCTTGTGACCGGCTGGAATCAGCCTTTTGTGTCTTCGCCTTGAACGAGGTTGCCCTTTAATGACAAATTCTAAGCCTCAATGAAATCACTCTCTTTTCACCTCAAATAGCCAGGCAACGACATAGCCCTGCAGAAAACGCCCCTTCTTATCCCCGACAAACAAGCTTCCTGTTCCCAAGAAACAACGGAACGTTTTCATCCACTTTATCCTTTTTTGCCTCAGGTTTCGGCCTTTTCCTCAGCATGCAGAAAAGGTGGTTTACCTCCTTTTTCCGCGTTCCGTCTGCCTCCACATATGTGACAGAAAATATATGGACAAAAGAAAAAGGGTTACACCGCTTGATGTAACCCTGTGATTTTCTGGTGCGCCCGGCAGGAATCGAACCTGCGGCCTACAGCTTAGGAGGCTGTCGCTCTATCCAACTGAGCTACGAGCGCAAAAAGAACGTTATTTCATACCTGTTCAGACGGCAAGCTGTCAAGCTTTCCAGAGCATTCGCAGGACGATCCGGGACGGAGGTCACGATAGACAACGGAAAAGGCCAGGTTTCCGGGTTCCTCCCGTCGTGCATCGGCATGACGCCGGATTCCGACGCCGATCCGTCCCTGCGCAAGCTGACTCCTGTGCCCATCCAGATCAAGACAGGGAACCAGAACAGAAGGCCCCTCAAGCTCGACGTTTCCCGGCATGCGCAACATGATGAATCGATCAAGGCCGCCGTATTTTCCGGTCAGCTTGCGCACGGTCAGACCAAGCGCATACAGAAAGCTCATGCTGGAAGCGTTCCCGGGCCAGACCGTGGACAGCGCCAGATCTCTGCCGTTCTCTGACGCCAGTTCAAGATTCCTTGTCGTCAGAATCCGCGCCAGTCCCTTTCCTCTGAAACCGGACGAGACATATACGGACTCGATATGCACGACCCGTTCGAGCATTTCCGAGGCAAACCCCAGCTCGCGTCCGAGATTGTCCGCATCCGACAGGCCGGGAAAGGCCATGATTCCCGCTCCTGCCAGACGCCCCCCATGCAGAGCGAGCAGAACTTGCCCCTTTCCGGCCACAAGCGGTTCATAGAACTCCCGCTCGTCCACCACAAGCATCTCTTTTGCGGGGAGTTCCCGAGCCACGGCGTGCTCCAGAGCGACCAGCGCATCCAGATCCTCCATCCCGGCCGGCCTGATGACCAGTTCATCCATCGTTTTCTTCACGAAGCAACTCCAGCGGCAGTTCCGCAACTGCGGCAAGTGACCGGGAAAAACTGCTGAAATGCAGTCCGAACGTGCAGGTCATGCCGTCTTCAATCAAAACAGGACAATCGGTTACATCATAAATGGAGTAGCCCGAAGAAGCTCCCTGCAGGACCATTCCGGGCAGTTCGGGATACAGCCTCTCCGGCTCCGTATGCAAGACGCCGAAGTCCAGAACGGCCCGCCGTCTTCCCCCTTTCAGACGGCATTCGAGCACCTGTCCCCGCAAGAAGGCCGCCCGACGGCTGGCCCCGGGAACAGGTTTCCCCGAAAGAGGGTATATACCGAGATGCACGGCCGTGCCGCATCTGATCTCGGTGATCCCTGCAGGCAACCGGGTCGTTCCGGCCAGCTCCAGCACATCCGATCCTCCCACTGAAAGTTCCGGAACAGGATGCCCAAGGTCCCGCTCAAGAAGATCCCGGCACTCGACCATCTTCCGGAGAGCCTCCACCGTTGGCTCTTCGGTTCCCACACATGCAAAATTTGTTGCCAGTCCCCGCAGCCGGAGGGAATCATGCCGTACGACCTCGGCGGCGATCGGAAGCAGGGCGTCCGGCTCCACGCCGTCGCGTCCATCGCCCATTTCCACCATGAGCATCACCTCCGGACGGACGCCTCTGGCTTTCGCCGCCTCAGCCAGCCCTCGTATGGAGCGCAGGCCCGTCTGATAGACGACGTCGGCTCTTGCCGCATCCGGCAACCTGTCGTCCCCGACCAGATAGATCTGATGCACTTTCACTCCGGAAGGCACTGCGGGAATCCTGCCGAAACAGTTTACTCCGATTCCCGGGACGATTTCATCCTCCAGGAGACACCTCACGAGTTCCGGACGCAACCCGGCTTCCTTGAATACGAAAAGACACTCTGCCCCGGCCTCTTCGCAGGCTTGCCGGATCAGCTTCAAGTTATGACGCATGGCGCCGACATTGACGACAAGACTGGCCATTGCAACCTCTTTTTCAGCAATGATTTTTATTCATGCCGTCGGCCCCGCGCCCCTCTGAAGCAGGCAATGAAGAACAGCACGCCAGCTCCGAAAAGGAAAACCGCCAGCAGCGTCAGGCCCGTACCCGCGTTCCACAAGGTCGCGGCAATGCCGAGCGTCATCGGTCCGAAAACCTGTCCGATGCGCATGGCCACGTTGTATACCCCCATGGTCCGGGCTCTCCCGAAGGCTGCAGCAGCCGGCAGTTCAAGGGCGAAGGCCCCCTGCCCATTGGTCACGATGGCATTGCAGACCCCGAGCAGCAGGACTGAAACCGTCGCTCCAGTCACTCCGTCGAACCAGAGCAGGGCAATGAGGCTCAACACCCCGGCCAGTTGTCCGGCGAAAAGGAAGCGTTCCTTGTGCGCCGAATGATCCAGAGTGCGGCCGCAAAGCGGCCCCAGAAACATGACCACGACGCAAAACAGCATGAAGACACGTCCGATGGTAGCAGGATTCGTGCCAGCCTGATTCAGAGATACGGGAATGAAGAACTGGAAAAGGCAAACCGTCACCAGCGCACAGGGAATGATGTTGAGAAGCAGCAAGGCCCCCATTCGTCGATCGCCGAGAAAACGCAGGCACTCGCGAAGCGACAGCCGCCCCTGCTCATGGACTTCCGGCGTCCACGGCTCTCGGGGAAGCAGCCTCCACAGCGTCAGACAAATCAGAAGCAACAGCACGGCCGAGGCGGGAAAGACGGCCGCATAGCCCAGACGATCCGCCACCAGTCCTCCCATGGCGCTGCCGCACAGAGTTCCGGCATACAGGCCGGCAAACATGAATCCCAAATTCCCCGCCCGTTCGTCCGCTCCGGAATGCGCTATGACGAAAACCTGTGCGGACAGATTGATGAAACCGTAGCCTATGCCGAAAAGTCCGCACGAGGCGATGAAGACCAGCGGCGTTCCGGCGAAACCGCTTATCGCCGCGCCAAGCGCGGCCAGAGCCGTTCCTGCCAGCAGCATGGGACGCCAGCCCGACTTCTGGCTCCAGAAACCGCCGATCATGATCGCCACGCCGACCATGAACAGCTCGAAGGAAACGGGCAACCCCGTCACCACGTCCGGCGGCAACCCGAACAGATCAAGCCCAAGTTCACCGATGCGCAGGGGCATGTAGGATGAGGACAGATCCGTGGCGAAAAGACATACAAAAATGATCGGACGCATGAAACGCGGCGAGACGGCAACCCTTTCCCCGCCCTTTTCCTTTGTTCCCTGTCCGGTCATGAGCAGGAGCAGAATCAGCTCAAGCAGAAACAGGACGGCGACCACGGTCATGGTCAGGGTATCCAGCGTAATCGTCCACAAGTTGTCGTTGATGACGGCGGGAGACATGAGCACGACCACTTCGCCTCCCCTGTCGACACCCGTTTCCCCGGCTTCGAACAGAGGATCGTGCACTCTGGTCCGGGCCGCGAACGCCTGCTCGGCAGTCCCGCTCCACTGACGGGCGTCCAGAGAGCCTTCAGCGTCGGCCGCCCCCTGCAACGTGCCGTCGCTGGTGAACACGGCCATTCCCCTGGTCTGGAAAAGCGAACGCTGCAAACGGCTCAGATGTTCTTCCACGGGCGGAAGCTGCCCCACGGGAAGGCCGAGCCGCACCAGTCGTTCGAGATCCCAGGCCAGCTGACGTCCCAGCTGATGCCCGACATGCTGCATTTCCTGTTCGTAAACAGTGTGAAGCGGCGCACGCAGCAGGAACATGAACAGAAGCTGTCCCAGCACCAGCGGCAGAATCAGGCATGCGTACAACCGCAATCGGGAAACGGTCCGCTCCCTCCGGGGCGCATCCGCTCCGGCGGGTTGTGCGAACAGATACAACAAAACGGCAAGCAGCAGACAAGCGCCGATGGTGATGACCAGAAAAAGGACCAGCTGACTTCTGGCCGCTTCCCAGAGCGACGCGGACAGGCTTTCCTTGTCCACGGCCAGCAGAACATGTCCGACAACGACGTTCTTGCGGTCCCGGACATCGTGCGTCAGCCAGATATGGCCGTCATCCGTGAATTCACGCACCGAACCGTACAGCACCCTGCTCTTTTCGGGAACGGGAAACGAAGCGCCCGGCGCGTTCCAGGCGGCAAGAACATCTCCTGAACGGTTTATGACGACAAGATTTTCAGCATCCGTCCTGCCATGATAGGGATCAAGAAAATGCTCCAGCGTCTGCGCCCGCAAGGTCTTGCCAAAGCGGACCAGACGACTGAGATGCCCGGCAATGTCCTCACACATGAGCCCCTGCACAACCAGCGCGGGCTGACGGTATTGCTTGTACAGGGCAGAAAGGACCAGCGCACCGTACAGAACCTGAGCACAAAGCAGCGCAGCCACGCCGCCCGCCAGCAGCCGTGCGCGTCCTCCGCGCCTGTCTCCGGCGTTCATTCGGCGTTCTGGATCTGCTGATAGATTTCATCGACCGCCGCCAAGATTTCCAGAGGCGGATTCCAGCCGATCAGCATGGCCATCTTGAGATTGATGGCCAGCCCCAGAGCGGGTTCGAATATCTGCGTGACCATACGGGGCTTCTCACCGTTGATGACTCTGGCGATGCAGTCGGCCTCGAACTGCCCCCAGTCAAGAAAGCTGGCCTGAGCGAGACTCATAAGCACACCGAGCCTGACTTCGTTGGGACCTCCCTGCGAAAAGGACGGTATGCCCGCGTCCACGATGGGCTGCAGCAGTTCCACCATGCGGTTTCCCTGAATCCCTGCGCTCAACGTCAGATAGACGGCGTCGGAAGAGGTGCTCAGAGTCGTGACGCACTGCTTCAGATTCCGGAACGACTCGTCCGGATCGGGCAAATCAAGCGGCGTGGTGCACCGCACAAGCTCGATTCCCAGTTCTTCGGCGGCCGCCTCGATTTCATCCATGGCACTCGTGCTGCGGCCTTCCGGCGTATCTTCGTAGGGAACCCCCAGCCGTTTGAACTTGAAAACCTCATGAAATACGGCGATCTGCCTTCTGTAACGGCCCGGCTCCACCTGCGCATGGAGATTGTCCTGCCCTGAATCCTCCGGGGACATGGCGATCCCCGCCCCCACGGCATCGGATACGGACATGGAAAACACGGGAATATCCTTCACGTTTCGGGCCATGTCCAGACCGCTCCAGGTTCCGAAGGCAAAGATCATGTCCACATCCTTCCTGTCCCGGATACGGTTTGTGATGGCCTCCCTGACGCGCTCTCTTTCCACGGCATCCCAGTTGGAGGAATAGTAGCCGTCCCGCACGAATTCAATACGGGAACCGCCGGCATTTCGGGACAGCCATTCCCACATTTCTCTGGAGCTTTCCGTCCCCGAAGGAACGGACACGTTTCCGTTGTCGATAAGGCCGAGCCGCGCCAGTCCCCGGGCGGTTCCAGCCAGCAGTTGCTGGTAGTTCGTGTAGGGGCCGCCCTCCACGTAGATGATCCGCCACTTCTTCGGCGCGGCCTTTTCTGCGGACCCGTCGGCCCATGCGGTTACGGAGACCGCTACTGTCATCAAAATCGCCCAAAGGGCCAATCGCATGAAACGCATGGGTTCTCCCGGGGCCGGAGGCCCGATGGCCCCTCCCGGGACCAAAACAGATTATCGTGCCAACATCCTTTTTATTCTGGGCAAGGTTCAGAGCGCTGTCAACAACTTCGAACAACCTCTGCCCGTTCCTTTCTTCCCGGCCAGCCCCTTCTTTCCCTTGCCTCCGCCGGAGGTTCTGAATCAGACCGCATGCCACCCCCCGGACAGATCAGGAAGGAAATTCGAAGTATCTCGAAAAAACCAGTTGACACCTCTGAGGCTCTTCGCTAGAACTCTTTTCACCGAGTGGGGATGTAGCTCAGTTGGGAGAGCGCTTGAATGGCATTCAAGAGGTCGTCAGTTCAATTCTGTCCATCTCCACCACAAATTTTAAGGCTTACTTTGTAAGCCTTTTTTTGTATCCAGTCACATGTGGAGACCCGCGTTTTCGCGACGCCTTGCAAATCTCCCCGCTGAAACGCGCGTGCGCCATCAATCAGACCTTCTCGAAGAACGTTTTCACTCCGCGCTATACAGGACGCTTCCTCGCCCTTTTCTATTGCCCCATCCATGACGGCAGTCCAGCCCCTCTGTATCGGCACGGCGACGAGCAGATACAGGAAGAGTCTTCTTTGCGGTCCTGCCCGGAGTGACGAAAATGGCTATAACAAGAGGAGAGTCGTTTCGCCATCAGGGGCATGCAAATGGTAAAACGTACCGTCAAAAGAATGAGAGGGGGAACTGCTCGACGCTGCCGTGCACCTGAAAATCGATGGCAAAATACTTTTTGATGTTTCCGCCTTGCCCACATCGTCACCCTCTCCCTTTGGTTCAATACAACAGAACAATGGAAAGCATGAGCAGCCCGGATACCGGTTCGTCATCCAGATACAGACGCAGAAAGGCGTTCTTTCCGTACTGATCGCTCACTCCCGCCATATCATGGTTATTGCCGCCGCCGTTAAATTCAATAAGGCCCTTGACCGAACGCACAGTCTGTCCGCAGTATTTCCGGATAACGAATTGGCCACCTTGAGGAACTCCTCCCGGGCCCCCTTGGGAAGCGATCAGTCTCGTATATGCAGGAATTCTCTCCGAGCCGACTGATCTTCCCCGCCGCACCCCTGTCCTTGACGAGCAGGGGCAGGTTGCCCGCCTCATATTCCATCACCAAAGTCAGGACCCCGTATTTCCCGTTCGGCGACTGCAACAGTACAGCCTCCCCTTCGTATATCTCCCGCCAGCCATCGGGAAATTCCGCGCTGAAGCCCCGGACAGAACACCATTCGCGTAAGCGTGGCGTTTTCCTGCGCTCTCAAAAATTCCGGCAGGACTGCTGGAGAATACCCAATTCAACACGCGCCAAGACAGCTTCAGATATTTAACCGTACGACGACTGAAACAGATGGAATCAGTATCCCCCCCAATACCATCACATTACCCATTCTGGGGTTAACCAGCCTTGGTTTATGGCAACCCGCTACCTTCGCATGCAAGAATCAGGCAAAAAAATGCCAAAAATGTCTCTATCAACAACCAGAACCGCATAGTAACCTTCTTCTCAACGCGACACCTCAACATGGAAGGAGAACGACAAGAAAAAGATTACCACAATACTGCTGGCCTTACCCTGACGACCTTTATCGGTCTTTACGCCAGTCCGTAGCCACCGAACCAAAGAAGATCGAACAGGAAATGTTCTATCAATATGCACCGCAGATTGACTTCCAAATGTTTTGGCATGCACTCCATCAGATCAACGATACAGCTATTAAAACAAGCCTTGCCCTCGTAAGCAAATTGACACTAATATCGTGAAATTAATAGTGAATTAATTTTCCATAAGCATTCATCACACTGCGGATGCCCAAATTGCATTCAATGGGGAATATATATTCAGTCATACTAATATACAGTATTTTATATCATGCGTTTTCAAGATAAAATTCATATATTTAAACATACTGCAATAAAACAAGTTAATTATACCACACTATAACTATATGAAAGCTTCAGTTATCGGTCATATATCTGCCATCGCAGCAAATTTATTTTTTGGACTGAATACCCCGGTAGCAAAAGGTTTATTACCGTGGATGACGCCGATGGGTTTTACATTATCACGTATTCTTTTTGCTGCTGTATTTTTTTGGGGAACGTGCCTCGTCATTCCTCGTGAGCGCGTTAGTAACCGGGACTTGATTACTATTGCAGCTGGAGGTCTGTCGGGGTTTGTTGGTGCTCAATTTTTTATGATGATAAGCCTTCAATATACAACACCGGTACACTACGCTATGATTACGGCGTTAAATCCTGCAATAGTCATGTTGCTGGCTTCAATAGTATTAGGCGAATCGATTACGCGCATAAAAGTAGCCGGTGTTGCACTAGGAATTTCAGGAGCTTCACTTTTAATAATGCGTTCATATATAGGAGTCTATGATCCCAGTAATTTGCTTGGGATCTTTTTTTCTTTTCTTGCAGGACTCAGTTATAGTTTATATATAATTATTACTCATAATGTATCACAAAAATATTCTCCTGTAACTGTGATGCGATGGTTATTTCTATTCACAGCCATCATATTGCTTCCATTTGGTGGAAGCGAGCTTTTTGAACAACCAATATTTATATCAAAACCAACAATACAGGCAATTGGACTTCTCGCATACATTTTTATTTTTTCCACAGCCATTGGTTATCTCCTCATGCCTGTGGCCCTGAAGCATTTACGAGCGACAACCGTCAGTATCTATATGAATCTCCAACCTGTTGTGACAGCAATTGTCGCTATTGCAGTCAGACAGGACACTTTCACATGGGAAAAACCAGTAGCGGCCATACTCGTTATTGCAGGGGCATTTATCGTAACTTCCAGTTATGCTCGCAAACAGCATTCAGACTGATGACCTGCCCCTCTTCTCATCACAACGGATATTTTTATTGTTCAAACGGTGGTGTTACTGTTTTCAGTTGATTCCATTTTTCGACATGGCCTTCACCCCTCCTGTCATCCCAGGCTCCGATGGTTGTATAAACGACACAATCAGCGGGGTCTTTTATTTCCCCACAATTAAGGATGGAAGGCTGAGGCCAGTCTTTAATGAAGGTTTGCTGTGAATATACAGTTACCCTTTGTGCAGGATCATCCATGTGCGCAGATTATACAAAATTGTTGTGTCCTTTTTCAATAAATTTTGTCCAGTTGCCCTTGCACTTCACGTACAGGCAGAGCACGGCGATGCATTTCGCATCCTCGAAAAAATCCTGCAAACTGAATCAGGAAGGCTTGACAGGGACCCGGCTTTTTCTTACAAGCAACTCCAGCCGTGGGGATGTAGCTCAGTTGGGAGAGCGCTTGAATGGCATTCAAGAGGTCGTCAGTTCAATTCTGTCCATCTCCACCACAAATTTCAGGGACTTGCGAGATTATCGCGAGTCCCTTTCGTTTATCCTTCTTCCAGTCCGACTCTGTCGGCTTTCGGCGCTGTCAGGGTTCCGCATCAGCCCTTATCTGCGTCTTTCGTTTCCTGTCTCCTGATTGACGACTCAGATATGGCACGCGGGCAAGGCAGAAAGATGTTATCCATCCTGCCCGCCCCGCACTTCACCCCGGGAACACATTTCGCAGAACGGAGCAATTATGCGTATCTATCAGGCCGGGCCGCTATTCAGCGAAGCGGAACAACAATGGCACAGGCTGTTCAAAAGACGCCTGCAACAGGCCGGCTATGATGTCGTCTGGCCGTTTGAGCTTTTTTCTCAGCAGGAAGTGGCAAACTGGGGCGAGGAGGCGCCGCGACGCATCATGGAAGCGGACAGAAACGCACTGGATGGCTGCGACGTCGTGATCGCTCTTCTGGACGGCGCTCAGGTTGACGACGGCACGGCATGGGAAATCGGGTATGCCTTCGCCCGGGCCATCCCCGTGATCGGCATCCGGACGGATTTCCGTCAGGGCGGCGATACGGGGCATTCCCGGGTCAACGCCATGATAGAAGGAAGTTGCGCATGCATCGTTTCCTCCAGCGAAGAGGTGCTCGCCGCGCTGGAAGAACTCACCGCCGTCCGTCGCCGCAAGATCACTTCCTGAATGACCGCCAGAACCCCGGCCCTGTCGAAAGATCCTCCTCGGGAATGTGACAAGTACGAATCCGACAATCCGGCAGATGCCGTACGGCTCTCTTAACGTTTTCTTTACCCTTCACCCGGTAGTCTGACTCAGATCCGCCCTGTTCCCCACCGGCCCCGTTCCCTCCATGAACCCGGCCTGCCACAAGAGGAAAGGGACCGCCCCCCGACAACGTCATAACTAACACAAGAAAGACTATCTTTTGCCTCTCGATCCACGTAACATGGGGGACAGTCAAGGTCCGTCATCGAATACGCACGAACGCGACACCACGCAAACGCCTGCAGCCGATCAACGGTGATGCCGCGCTTCCGCAAAAACACACCTCCGCGAGCCCATCGGAGCAGTTCATGGCACGATTTTTCATCAACCGTCCGGTATTTGCCTGGGTCATAGCCATTCTCATCATGCTGGCCGGAGGCATCTCCATCTTCCGCCTGCCCGTTTCCCAGTATCCCAGCATCGCGCCTCCTGTCGTAAGCCTTCAGGTCAACTATCCCGGCGCGTCGGCGCAAACGCTGGAAGATACGGTGACGCAGGTCATCGAACAAAAGCTCAACGGCATTGACGGTCTTCTGTACATGACCTCGGGCAGCAGTTCCGCCGGCCGCATGACCATGCGCCTGACCTTCGATTCCTCGGTCAATCCCGATACGGCGCAGATGCAGGTCCAGAACAAGCTGCAACTCGCCATGCCATCCCTCCCGGATGAAGTGAAACGGCAGGGCGTCACGGTAAACAAGGTTTCTGATTCCTTTCTCCAGATGTTCGCCTTCGTGTCCGAAGACGGTTCCATGAGCGCTGTGGACCTTGCGGACTTCGTCGCGTCCACCATTCAGGACCCGTTAAGCCGCATCGACGGCGTCGGCGCGGTTTCCCTTTACGGCGCGCAATACGCCATGCGCATCTGGCTTGATCCCGCGAAACTGTATTCCTACAAGATGACTCCTCAGGATGTTGCCGACGCCATCTCCACCCAGAACGTGCAGCTTTCCGTAGGCCAGATCGGCGCGAGTCCGATCGTGGACGGGCAGCAGCTCAACGTCACGGTCAATGCGCGAAAAAAGCTGAATACGCCCGAGCAATTCGAAAACATTCTGCTCAGAGTGAACCGGGACGGTTCCTCCGTCTTTCTGCGCGACGTGGCTCGTGTGGAAATCGGGCAGGAAAACTATACCATGTCCTCCCGCTACAATGGACAACCTGCGGCCGGCATCGGCATTCAGCTGGCCAGCGGCGCCAATGCGCTGCAAACGGCCGAAAGAGTTTCCGCCTTTCTGGAACGCATGAAGCCGGGATTCCCGGCCGGGGTCAAGGTCGTGTCCCCCTACGACACCGTGCCCTTCGTGCGCATCTCCATTCAGGAAGTGGTCAAGACCCTGCTTGAGGCCATCGCCCTTGTGTTCGTGGTCATGTATCTCTTTCTCCAGAATTTCCGGGCGACCATAATTCCCACCATCGCCGTGCCCATCGTGCTGCTGGGCACGTTCGGCGTCATGGCAGCCTTCGGCTTCTCCATCAATACGTTGACCATGTTCGGTCTGGTTCTCGCCATCGGCCTGCTTGTGGACGACGCCATCGTCGTGGTGGAAAACGTGGAACGCGTCATGCGCGAAGAGAATCTGCCGCCCAGAGAAGCCACCATCCGTTCCATGGAACAGATCACCGGCGCGCTGATCGGCATTGCCGTAGTTCTGTCCGCCGTCTTTGTTCCCATGGCTTTTTTCGGCGGCGCGACGGGCGCCATCTACCGGCAATTTTCCATCACCATCGTGTCGTCGATGGCTCTCTCCGTCCTTATCGCCATAGTGCTCACTCCGGCCCTGTGCGCCACGATTCTCCGTCATGAACAGCAGGAACTTTCCCAGAACGGTTTTTTCGGCTGGTTCAACCGGACCTTCGAGAGTGCCCAGACAGGGTATCGCAGCGTCGTCAGCCGGCTGCTTCGCCGGACAGGCCGGATCATGTGCCTCTATCTCCTGTTCGGCGTGGCGCTGGTCTGGCTGTTCCAGAGAATGCCCACGTCGTTTCTGCCTGAAGAGGACCAGGGCGTCATGAGCGTACAGATACGCCTTCCCGCCGGAGCGACCGAAACCGAAACACTCAAGATCGCGGAAGAGGTCGAGCGCTACTTTCTGGAAGAAGAAACGGATACAGTTCAGGGACTCATGATGACCATCGGCAACGGGGGCGGCAGCAACCGGGGTCAGAGTACCGCGCAGGCCAACATCCGTCTGCGGGACTGGAGCGAGCGCACGGAACCCGAACAGCATGTTCAGGCCGTGATCCGCCGGGCGCAGCAGGCCTTTTCATCCATTCGCGGCGCGGAAATCTTCGTATCGGCTCCTCCCGCGATCAGAGGCATGGGAAGCTCGTCCGGACTGGCTCTCCAGCTGCAGGACTATGCGGGACTCGGCCATGAAAGGCTGCTTGCCGCGCGAGACCGGTTCCTTGAGCTTGCAAACCAGAGTCCCCTGTTATGGAACGTGCGGGCCAACGCGCTTGAAGATACGCCGCAGCTCCAGATCGATCTGGACGACCGCAAGGCCAGCGCCTTCGGGCTGGATCTCGGCGACATCAACGACAACCTGTCCACGGCCTGGGGCGGCAACTACGTCAACGACTTCGTCGACCGGAACCGTGTCAAGCGCGTCTATGTTCAGGCCGACGCGCCGTTCCGCATGACGCCTGAAGATTTCAACCGCTGGTATTTCCGCAACAGCAACGGAGATATGGTTCCATTTGCCGCCTTCGGTACGGCGAACTGGACATTCGGCCCTATGCAGCTTGAACGCTATAATGGCTTTTCGTCCATATTCATCCAGGGTTCGGCCGCCCCCGGGGTCAGCTCTGGAACGGCCATGGCAGAAATGGAACGACTTGCCGGCCAGCTCCCCGAAGGTATCGGCTATGAATGGACCGGCATGTCCTTTCAGGAACGCCTGACCGGATCGCAGGCCCCCTACCTGTATGCCCTGTCCATCCTCGTCGTCTTTCTGAGTCTTGCCGCCCTGTATGAAAGCTGGACTATCCCCTTCGCCGTCGTGCTGGTCGTTCCTCTGGGCATTCTCGGCGCGCTCGGCGCATCCGGTCTCCGGGGCATGTCCAACGACGTCTTCTTTCAGGTGGGGCTGCTCGCCATCATCGGCCTGTCCGCCAAGAACGCCATTCTGATCGTTGAATTCGCCAAGGATCTGCATGAACGCGGACAGGGACTTCTCGAAGCCACAACGGAGGCCGCACGTCTGAGACTGCGCCCTATTCTGATGACCTCGCTGGCATTCCTGCTCGGCGTGCTGCCGCTGGCGATCAGCACAGGGGCTGGTTCAGGCGGCCAAAACGCCATCGGCACCGGCGTCATGGGAGGCACCTTCTCGGCTACGGCTCTCGGGATCTTTTTCATTCCCGTCTTTTTCGTCGTCGTGACCCGCCTGTTTTCCCGGCGCAGCCGAGCGCGGTAAATTTCTTGTTCCGTGCGAAGGGGGCCGTCGCCTGCGCGGCGGCCCTTTCCTTATGGCATGCAATCCGTTTTTCCCGAATTGCAATGCGGTCTCAGCCGCCGGATTCGTATGACATCAAGGTGTTCCACCAATGCACCTTCCTGCCTTTATACAGAATCTCGCAAAGACCATCCCGCATGCGGCTGAACCAGCTTCCTCCCGCCCCGGCAGCCCCCTGAAAAGAGCATAAACACGAAAACGGGAAGCGCAGAAGGGCATGTCTGCCAAAATGGCGTTCAGGACCGGGGCACACGCACGGTTCTCCGGCACAGTCCGCCGCCGGTCACAGGAAGAACACGGAACTCCCAAAGCGAAACCCGCCATCGGAAACGACGGCGGGTTTCGTGCATACGCCGG
This sequence comes from Pseudomonadota bacterium, assembly GCA_023403845.1. GTDB lineage: Bacteria > Desulfobacterota > Desulfovibrionia > Desulfovibrionales > Desulfovibrionaceae > Bilophila. The sequence goes on along the minus strand of JAEYDL010000033.1, from coordinate 140,836 downwards.
AAGAAGCGAGGCTGCGCCAGCCCTCCCGTGCCCTTTCCCAAGGACATTAACGGCGCACAAAGCTCAGCATGGTGATATCGTCAGAAGGCTCGGCAGCTCCCCTGAAGGTCAGCAGAGCATCGTAAACGGCCCGGATCAGCGCGTCGGGAGAAGCGGCGCGCAGTTCCTCCATGATTCCGGCAAGCCGGTCGTCGGCAAAAAGTTCCTGCTTCTCGTTCATGGCTTCAGTCACGCCGTCCGTATAGAGGAGGCAGAGGTCCCCATGCTCAAGAACGGCATGACAGGACTCATAGGCCATTCCGTCCATCGCTCCCACCAGAGGACCACTCATCCCGGCCAGGGTGCGGACATCTCCACAGGAGGCATTGACCACCAGAGGCGGACAATGTCCGCCGTTGGCGTACTCAAGCTCTCCCGTCCTGACATCCAGCAGACCGATGAAGAGAGTCACGAACATGCAGCCGGGATTGTTGGCGCTCATCACGTCATTGATGCGCGTCATCGCCTCCGCCGGACTCAGACCCCCGGACAGAGCATAGCGCACGAGCGTCACGGTCATGGACATAAACAGGGCTGCGGGCACGCCCTTTCCGGAAACGTCTCCAATGACGACGGCCTGTCTCCCATCCGGCGCGACGAAGAAATCGTAGAGGTCTCCCCCCACTTCCTTGGCCGGTTCAAGAAAGGCCGATGAAGCGTATTCCGGAAGAGCCGGAGCGGTATCCGCCGCGGGCAGGATCCCCATCTGAATATCTCGTGCGGCGTTCAGCTCCCCTTCCATGCGCTGCTTGCTGGCCGTCGTATCCATCAGCTTGCGGATATTGCGGGCCAGCGATTCCCCCATCCGCGCGAAGGCCCGGGCCAGTTGCCCCAGCTCGTCGGACTGCGTCAGCGGCAATCCCCTGCGGGTTCGCTCTTCCGCATCCGGAGAGGCGAAGTCGATGTTCGGCAGGGCCAGAGCCTTGCGCGTCAGCGCCCGTAACGGATTGATCAGGCGAGCCGTCAAAACAAGCGTGCACAGAAGACTGAGCACCACGATGGCGAGCGATACGGCGACAAGCCTTTGCATCAGCGCATTGGTGGGAGCCTCGATTTCCTCGCTTGGAGCGGCGGCCACCACATACCAGTTCAACGCCTTGAAGTGGGCAATTCGGAAGATGGTCGAATCGAAGGAGGCATCCTCCTCCTTGCCGCTCTTCGTCGCGACGAACTCCACAAATCCCTTGTCGCGGGCCTCGTTCAGCGCGGCGTGCGGGATGAGTGACACGTCGCGCCCCAGTTCGTTTCCCTTATGAGCCAGCAGCTTGCCGCTGCCGTCAAAGAGAGAAATGAAACCGTTGCGGTACAGATTCAGGGTATTGAACTTTTCCTGCGTGCTGCGGACGATCTCCTGTTCGGAATAGGATGCCGCCTGCGTAATGTCCGAAAGCAGCAGAGCCACAGAAATCACATTGCGTGTTTCGGGCACGGGCAGGAAATAGACCAGCACCGGGGCAGGCCCTTCCGGCAGACTCTCCGTTCCGCGCGAGGTGGAAACGGCCTTCTCCAGACTGATGTTGAAGACGGAAAATGACCCCTCGGGCGGCAGGTTGCCCACATCGAGCATGGGCTGAAGCGGACGGCCCTTGAAGTCGAACAGTCCGGCGTCGTAGGCCAGAGACGACAGAAGAGGCGCGCCGAGCAGCGGCTCTCCTTCCGGGGAAAAGATTTCCAGATGAGTGGAAAAGGACATGAGCGGGTCAGTCCAGTCGGACATGATCCGTTCCCGCAACGTCCCGTCATGCAGGGCGGAAGCCCCAAGCCATGTCGTACGGGCCAGAGTGGCCGTGCGACGCAGCTCGTTCTTGCGCTGAAGCACGTCCATGACTTCGGTGGACAGCAGGTTCAGATACCGGGAACTGATGCCGTCCTCCACCAGAACCACCATATTGCCGAAGGATTCCCGCTCCAGCTCCCGCCCGGACTGACGGAGATTGTTGTAGGTCAGAATGAGCAGAGGTATGACCGCCAGCGCAAGGGAGGCGATAACCAGAGAAAACAGTTTCGTCCGCAAGGACAGGAGCATCACGCGCCTCCGGCATTCCGCCCAGCGACGGTCTTTGGAACAGATTCACCCTGAAAACATTCCCGGAGTCTGGTCGTCCCTCCGCAAAGTCCGCGATCCGGTTTCAGACGCGCGAAGCAGCGGCGTCCGCATGGGGAACCCAGCAGCCATGAATCCGGTCCGGCCTGCACCGGAGGACAGCTCAGACCGCTCCCTGCGCGGCAATCCAGTTCATGGCCTCACGCAGATCCAGCGTCCCCTCGTAAATGGCTCTGCCGCTGATGGCTCCTTCGAGATTGGCGTGTACCGAAAGAGGATACAGAGCCTGCACATCGGCCAGAGTGGCGACGCCTCCCGCGGCGATGACCGGAACGGAACTTGTCCTGGCAAGATGCGTCAGGGCGGGCAGATTCACTCCCGTCTGCATGCCGTCGCGCTCTATGTCCGTGTACACAAGAAAGGCCGCGCCATCGTCCGCGAGTCTGGGAACCACATCATCCACGACAAGAGAGGTATCGCCGACCCACCCGCGGGTCTTGAGCCGTCCGCCCTCCGCATCCAGCGAAACCCCGATACGACCGGGGAAGGCATGGCACAGAGCGGCAAAACGTTCCGGCTCCTCAAGCGCCATAGTCCCGATGATCAGCCGCGTCACACCGGCATCCAGCCAGCGCGCAGCGATTTCTTCGCTCCGGATGCCTCCCCCGAGCTGCACGGGAATGGCCAGGGCCTCGCAGATGCGCCGCACCAGTTCTCTATTCGGAGAAACGCCGTCGAACGCCCCGTCAAGATCCACAAGATGGAGGAACTTCGCGCCCTGTCCCTGCCATTGCAGGGCCGCAGCCACAGGATCATCGAAAAAAACGGTAGATGCGTCGGCCCGTCCGCGCCTGAGCCGGACGGCCTGCCCTCCCTTGATATCCACGGCGGGAAACAGGATCATAGACCGAACTCCCGGATCATCTTGTCCACGCCTTCCAGGGCCAGTTCCTGCGTGCTTACCCATTTGCCGCCACGCTTCAGGAAGGTATCGAAGTTCATCAGGTTATCGCTCAACCCGATCTGCTTTTCCCGGAAATGGGAACGAGAAACGAGCGTCCCCTCGGGACCACGTACGTCGATCAGATAAAAATCCATGTTCACGGCGGCGGAGGAGGTCACGCCGGCCTTGCCCCCGACGCGCTCGCGCCAGTCAAGGATCTGCGGCACGATCAGAAGATCCACCTTCATCTCCTTGCCGACGCGGGTCCAGTAGGCAAGAGCGCCGTTGCGTCCGGCGGTACGGGCTTCCGTCGGGTCCGCTCCCTGAGCGTAGGGAATAAAGGTATAGGTCCGTCTGGTTTCCATCCGCAGCGTCTTCATCAGCGCCTCGTTGAACTCGGAGAGGGCCTTGGGAGAAGCCAGCACGCGATCATCGGGAATGAACCCGGCGAGCAGGTCCGTCGTCCCCATGGGCTGGGTCACACCGATGACGCCGATGGTCAGATCGGGCAGTTCGGGCGCAGCGGGGGTGTTCTTCTGGCAGGCGGTCAGCAGACACAGCGTCGCCGCCACCAGAGCCATTGCAACAAGGCCGGTCGCCCGGCGAATCAGTCCAGTCATCAGTCAAGACTCCCTTTGGTGCTCCGCACCACGTTGCCGGTCCGGGCCACGGCCTGCGCCAGCGCCAGCCCCAATCCCTTTGCCGCCGATTCCAGCAGATGATGTCCGTTTTTGCCGTACAGAAAGGACACGTGCAGGTTCATCCGCGCGGCGGATGCGAAACTCTTGTAAAATTCACGCCATAAATCGCGTTCCTCGCCCGCCAGCACCGGAGGCAGCAGCTCGTCGCCGCGCCATTCAAGCCACGGCCGCCCAGAAAGGTCCAGCGTCACCTCGGCGAGAGCCTCATCCATGGGAACCCGGGCAAAACCGACCCGGGCGATTCCTCTGCGCTCGCCAAGGGTCTGAAGCAGCGCCTGCCCCAGACATAGCCCGACATCTTCGGCGGAGTGATGCGCATCCACATGCAGGTCGCCCTTGCAGCCTACGGTGAGGTCGAAACCTCCCCAGAAGGCCGTCAGCGTCAGCATGTGGTCCAGAAGTCCCACGCCGGTCTGCACATCGGTACGACTGGCTCCGTCAAGTTCCAGACTGAGAAAGATGTCCGTCTCCGCCGTGGTGCGGGCAATACGCGCGGTGCGGCTCATGCGGCCTCCTCCTCGCCTTCATCCTCTTCCTTCTTCGGCTTCGCGCGCTTTCCGAAGGCGGCGGCCACGAGGATGCTGATCTCGTACAGAACCAGCATGGGCAGAGCCATCATGATCTGGGAGAAGACGTCCGGCGGCGTCAGAATCGCGGCGATAATGAACACGGCAAGCACGGAGTACTTGCGGACAGCACGCATGCGGGCAGCCGTCACCAGCCCCATTCTGGCCAAGAAAAAGGAAAAGAGAGGCATCTCGAAAATGAGTCCGAACGCAATGAGCATCTTCAGCGCAAAGCTGAGATACTCGTTGATCGAGAGCATGGCGACGATATTGTCCGTCGAATAGCTCATGAAGAATTCAAAGGCGAACGGAAACACCACAAAATAGCAGAAGGTCGCCCCGCCAAGGAAGAAAATGGCCGAACACAAGGCCAGAGGCGTGACGTAACGTTTCTCCTCCTCGTACAGCCCCGGCGCGATAAAGGCCCATATCTGATAAAAAAGGAAAGGACAGGCCACAAACACGGCGGCGACGAAGGAGACCTTCAGATCTACGAAGAAACCTTCGGCAACTCCTGTGTAGATGAACTTGGAGTCGGCCGGCATGACCTTCAGCAGAGGCAGGGACAGGTAATAGAAAAGTTCCCTGGCGAAGGCGTAGCAGACGAAGAAGGCCACCGTGACGGCAAGAAAGCTGCGCACCAGACGGACGCGCAATTCTCCGAGGTGTTCGAGAAGCGTCATGGGGCGCTCTTCGGGGTCTTCCTCATCGTCATCGCCTTCCCCGTCGGAAGGCGGCAACGCGCCTCCGGCTCCGTGTCCCCCCGCAAGCGGAGGGATCTCGTCGGCGTCGGCTTCCGGATCAATAATTTTCGGCTGAGGAGTCCAGGGAGTGGACTCGCCCTCCAGAACGGGGGCGTCTTCTTCCGTGGACGGCAGCTTGCCATCAGTTTCATCTGAAGAAGCCTGTTCGGAAGTCTCCTCCTCTCCGTCTGCGCCCTCGCGCGGTTCCGTCGTCTCGACAGCTTCTGGAGCGGGCACGCGAGACGCCGATTCAGAAACATCCATGGCGTCCGACCCGGCCGATACGGCGGATTCCTGTTCGACAACCGGCGTTCCGCTCTCTTCGGGAGCGGAAACGGATTCCGGAACCCGTCCGGAAACGACGCCGGAAACAGTCTCTCCGGCGTTCTCCTCTTCGGAAGAAACGGGAGGAATCTCCCCGGCGGCTTCATCAGCCACCGGGTGCTCCTTTCCGGGAGATACGATGACATCCAACAGAATGGCGTCCACGGCGCTTTCATCCGCCCGGGGACCGTTTGCTCCTGCGCGATCCGTCATGCCTTAAGCCTTTTCGGTTCCATCAGCCGCTTTCGCCGAAGCGGCGGCCGCAGTCTTCTGAGCCGGAGAAGCGGCGCTTTTCGCGCTGTCGGCCCCGGCGCTTCCGGTATCGCCGAACAATTCCTTTTCGGCTTCCTTCTTGCGCTTTTCGTGCTCGTCCAGTTCTATTTCCGTATTCAGCGTACGCTGAAACTCGGTGGACACCTTGCGAAATTCGCCCATGGCCCTGCCCAGCGTCCGCGCGATCTGGGGGACGCTTTTGGGACCAAGAACGACAAGAGCAATCACCAAAATGACGAGCAGCTCCGTACCGCCAATTCCAAACATGGCTTATTCCTCTTTTATTCCCATTCGATGGTGCTCGGCGGCTTGGACGAGATGTCGTACACGACCCGGTTGACGCCCTTGACCTCGTTGATGATCCTTCTGGAGATGCGCTCCAGCAGATCATAGGGCAACCGGGCCCAGTCGGCAGTCATGGCGTCCACGCTGTCCACGCACCGCAGGGCGATCACATGTTCATACGTCCGGCCGTCGCCCATGACGCCCACGGTCTTCAGCGGCAGCAGCACGGCAAATCCCTGCCAGATCTTGCGATACCAGCCCGCTTCGCGCAGTTCCTCCTGCACGATGACATCGGCCTTGCGCAGAATGGCGAGCCGTTCGCGGGTCACTTCGCCCACGATGCGGATGGCCAGCCCGGGACCGGGGAAAGGCTGCCTCCAGATCACGGATTCCGGCATGCCCAGCTCGGCTCCCACCTGACGAACCTCATCCTTGAACAGTTCGCGCAGGGGTTCAATGAGTTTCATGTTCATCTTTTCAGGAAGCCCGCCCACATTGTGGTGGCTCTTGATGACGGCGCTCGGTCCCTTGTGGGACACGGACTCGATCACGTCCGGATACAGGGTTCCCTGTGCGAGCCATTCCACGTTGCCGATGGCTCTGGCTTCCTCGTCAAACACGTCAATGAAGGTATGACCGATGATCTTCCGCTTCTTCTCCGGATCCTCGACACCCTCAAGCTGGTCGAGAAAACGGTCCTGAGCCTGCACGAACTTGAGATTGAGGTCGAAGTGCTCGCGCAGGTAGTCCACCACTTCATCGCCCTCGCCCGAACGCAGCACGCCGTTATCCACGAAAATGCAGTGCAGGTTCTTGCCGATGGCCTTGTGCAGCAACACGGCCACCACGGTGGAATCCACCCCGCCGGACAGGGCGCAGACCACATGCCCGTCGCCCACGGTTTCGCGGACCTCGTTGACGACGCGCTCCACGAAAGAGGACATGGTCCAGTCCGGCGTGATGTGCGCGACGTTGAAAAGAAAATTCCGGATGATCCGCTCCCCGTCCACTGAGTGGTGCACTTCGGGATGGAACTGCACGGCATAGAGTCTGCGGCCCTCGTCGGCCATGGCCGCGACCCGCAGCGTGGACGTGCTGCCCGTCACCCGGAAGCCGGGAGGCGGCGTCATGACCGTATCGCCGTGCGACATCCACACGCGGGAGGTCTTGGTCAGGTCGATGCCGTCCCACAGGGCGCAGGAACCGGAGAAGGTCAGATCCGCCGGACCATATTCCCGAGTCGCGGACTGGGACAGCTCGCCTCCGAGGTTATGCGCGAGCAGCTGCATGCCGTAACAGATGGCCAGAACGGGTACTCCCAGCTCAAGCAGTCCCCTGTCCAGCCGGGGGGCATCGGCTTCGCCCACGCTGGCCGGGCCGCCAGACAGAATGACGGCCGAAGGATTCATGGCCCGGACCTGATCGGCCGTGACCACACACGGATGAATTTCGGAATAAACGCCGGCTTCACGTACCCGACGGGCAATGAGCTGCGTGACCTGGGAACCGTAATCTATAATGACGACCTTGCTGGGCATGCATCTTTCCTTGGTATAGAGGGAATCCCTCGAAAAAGGGACGAAGCGCGGGAAGCCCCGGGGCGGCTTCCCACAGCGGTTCTAGGCATTGTCTACGCGATAGTTGGGAGCTTCCTTGGTGATGATGACGTCATGGACGTGGCTTTCACGAAGGCCCGCCGCGGAAATTTCCACCATCTGGGACTTTTCGAACAGTTCCTGAATGTTGGCGGAACCACAGTAGCCCATGCCGGAACGAACTCCGCCCACAAGCTGATAGATGGTCTCCGCCACCGGGCCGCGGAACGGGACGCGGCCGACGATGCCTTCCGGAACCAGCTTCTTGCTCTTTTCCTGGAAATAACGATCGGAGCTGCCTTCCTTCATGGCGTCGATGGAACCCATGCCGCGATAAATCTTGTAGGTGCGTCCCTGGTAGAGGATGGTTTCGCCCGGGCTTTCCTCGGTTCCGGCCAGCAGGCTGCCCACCATGACCGTGTTGGCCCCGGCAGCAAGCGCCTTGACCACGTCGCCGGAGAACTTGATCCCACCGTCGCCGATACAGCAGCGATCAAGCTCGCGCGCGGCGCGGGAGCATTCCATGATGGCCGTGACCTGCGGCACGCCGACGCCGGCGACCACGCGGGTGGTGCAGATGGAACCAGGTCCGATGCCTACCTTCACGGCGTCTGCGCCGGCCTTCAGCATGGCCCGCGCGCCTTCGTAGGTGGCCACGTTGCCCGCGATGAGCTGACAGTTGGGATACGCGCCCTTGATGGCAGACACGGCGTTCAGGATATTCCGGGAATGTCCGTGCGCGGAGTCGAGCACAAGCACATCCACGCCGGCGGCGATGAGCGCGGCGGCCCGGGCTTCTCCTTCGGGGCCGACGCCGATGGCGGCGCCGACGCGCAGACGGCCCTTGGTGTCCTTGCAGGCGTGGGGATATTTCTGGACCTTGTCGATGTCCTTCATGGTCAGAAGCCCGGCAAGCTGACCTTCCTCATCAACCACGAGCAGTTTTTCAATGCGGTGGGTGTGCAGATGATGCTTGGCTTCCTCGAGCGTGGTTCCCGTGGGCACCGTCACCAGATTCTCGCTGGTCATCACGTCCCGGACGAGAGTTCCCGACAGATTCTCCACAAACCGGACATCGCGGTTAGTCAGAATACCGGCCAGCTTCTTGTCCCGGACGACGGGCAGACCCGAAACCCGGTAGGCATGCATGAGATCCAGCGCATGCTGCACGGTGTCGTCAGGGTCCACGGTAATCGGATCGAGGATCATCCCGCTTTCCGACTTTTTGACCTTCTCGACTTCCAGCTTCTGCTGTTCGATGCTCATGTTCTTATGAATGATGCCTATCCCGCCGGCGCGAGCCATGGAAATGGCCATGGCCGATTCCGTCACGGTATCCATGGCGGCGGACAGCAGCGGTATGTTCAGAGAAATGGACGGCGTCAGCCAGGCCGACACATCGACCATGTCGGGCGTAACTTCCGAATAGGCGGGCACCAGCAGCACATCGTCGAAGGTCAGACCCTTGCTCAGGATTTTGGACATCGTGTCCTCCTAGGGGACATAAGGTTTCCGGGCGCCCCACGAGCCCCGAAAGACCATTGCTGTTAGGAAATAAAAAGAATGGATAAGGGTACTCTGCCCACGTCACGTTGTCAATTGACCACACGTTTAGAGGTCATTCCGTCCCCCCGGGAAACAGATTCCTCGCGGTCCTTTCCACTTCCCTGACCAACCCTCCGAAGGTCCGCTCTCGCGCACGGCCCCGCCCCGGATGCCCCCCTTCCGGGCCGGCTCTAGACCGCTTGTCTCCGAAGGGGCTGACGTGTACCCTGAAACCAAGCCCGGTCCTCCGGGACAAGGAGGTTTCTTATGCTGTACAGCAAAATTCTGCTCCCCGTGGATGGTTCCCCCCACGCCGCACGAGCCATTGAACAGGCCATCCATCTCGCCGAGGGCGGAGGAACAATCATCGTTGCGACCATCGTTCCCGTCATTCCCGAAGTCGTCACAGGCGAAGCCTTTCTGAAAGCCAGGGGTGACGTGGAGCGCGGCGGGAAGCTGATTACGGAGAACGCCCTCAAGACCATCACCGCCGCGGGCGTCTCCTGCGAGGAAAAGATCATCTTCGCCGATTCCCCGGCCGAGGGCATCGTGGACGCCGCAGCCGACCTCAAATGCGACATCATCGTCATGGCCCCCCGCGGCCGCAGCGAAATCGAGGGGCTGCTTCTCGGCAGCGTCACGCACAGGGTGCTCTCTCTGTCCCCCTTCCCTGTTCTGGTCGTACGCTAGTTTCGTTACAAAACGTCTGCGGACGGCGTACGGTACGTCGTCCGCGCCTCTTCCACGCCCATTCCGGAACGAACACGTTTCCAGCCACTCTCACCACAGGCCGCCATGTCCGAAACGACCCGGTATCTGCTCATCGTCCTCGTTGCCGCGCTGCATGTCTTTTCTCTGTTCAGCGCGGCACATGCCCTGCTGCACAAGCGCGACTCCCGCGCCGCTCTCGGCTGGGTGGCGGTCATCCTCATTGTACCGCCTCTCGGTCCCTTCATCTACTGGCTCTTCGGCATCGCCCGCACGGACAGCAGAGCGGTCAAGCTCATGAACAAGGCCGCCCACAGGCTCATCAACGGCATCGTGGATCTGCACGGCAGGACGCTGGGCGAAAAGCCGTTCGGCTTTACCGTACCGGAAGAGCTGACACCGACCCAGCGCAGGCTTGAGCTGCCGGGCAACCTTCTTACGGGGCGCTACCCCACCAGAGACAACGGCATTACGATCCTGCACAACGGTGAGGAAGCCTATCCGGCCATGCTGGAAGCCATCGCCGAGGCGCGGGAGCGGGTTTACCTCTCCAGCTTCATCTTCGGCTGCGACGAAGCAGGACTGCGGTTTGCCGAAGCGCTGACCGCCGCAGCCGAGCGGGGATGCGATGTCCGTCTGCTCATGGACGGCGTGGGTTCGTTCAATCCGCTGGCCCGCTGGCGCAAACGGCTCGGCCCCGGGGTCAGACTGGCCTACTTTCTGCCGCCGTCGCTCATACCGCCACAGTTTTCCATCAATCTGCGCACGCACCGCAAGGTGCTCGTATGCGACGGCACGACGGCCTTCACCGGCGGCATGAACATTTCACAGCATCATCTTGTGACGCTGCCCCGCAAGGCGCGGGTGCAGGACGTGCATTTCCGCTTCCGGGGTCCCATCGCCCAGCAGCTCGCTCTGGCCTTTCTGCTGGACTGGGGCTTCGTGACCGGAGAAACCTTCGCTCCGGCGCCGCATCTGGGACTGGGACAGGGCAGCTCGGCCTGCCGTCTGCTCATGGACGGCCCCGGTTCCCCGGACGAGATCATCCACGATCTCATCTGCGCCATGATCTCCACGGCCCGGCATTCCGTCCGCATCATGAGTCCGTACTTCCTGCCTCCGCACAGGCTGGAAAGCGCCCTCGCCAGCGCGGTGCTGCGCGGCGTCAACGTGGACGTGATCCTGCCCGGAGAAAACAATCACCGACTGGTAGACTGGGCCATGCGACACCAGAACATTCTGCTGGAAGAAGCGGGAGTACGCCTCTTCTATCAGCCACCGCCCTTCGCGCATACGAAGCTGCTGCTTGTCGATGAAGACTATACGCTGCTTGGCTCGGCCAACCTTGACCCGCGCAGCCTGAATCTCAATTTCGAACTGGTCATGGAGGTTTTCGACCCAACGGTGACTGCCGACCTCATCGCCTTTTTCGACGAGGTGAAGACCCGCTCCGTCCCCGTCCCGACGGTCCTCCCCGCTCTGCCCGCGCGCCTGCGGAACGCCGCGGCCTGGATCGCTTCTCCGTACCTGTAGTCTCCATCGGCTCCAGATTGATTTCAAGACGTCCCACATGGACATCCGCAAGACGCACCGTCATGCGCTGCCCCAGCCGGAACCGCCGCCCCGTGCCCACGCCGATCAGTTCCTGCCTGTCCGGATCGTATTCGAACCAGTCGTCGCGAATGGTCTCCAGACGCACCATCCCTTCCACCGGCATGGCGTCCAGCTCCACAAAAAAGCCGAACTCCGATACGCCGGAAATGATGCCGGGGAAAACTTCCCCCACCCGGTCGCGCAGAAGCAGGCAACCGAACCGGCGCGCAATTTCGCGCTCGGCCTCGGTGGCGGCCCGCTCCCGCGCGTTGCACTGATCCGCGAACGCCAGCAGCTTTCCGCCGGAAACCACGGGCTGATCTTCGCCCAGAGCGTGGCGCAGCGCCCGGTGCACGAGCAGGTCGGCATATCGTCTGATGGGAGAGGTGAAATGACAATAACAGGGCGACGCCAGACCAAAATGCTCCCCGGCGTCGGGAGAATAGCGCGCCTGCATCATGGAACGCAGTACCAGACGCCCCACAAGATACTCCCTCGGCGTTCCTCTGGCCTCGGTCAGAATACCGCGCAGGGCCTTCGGGTCCGGCGCGCCGCCGCGCGGACTCCACTCGGCGAGCCGCGCCGGAGAAACCAGCCCCGTTGCGGCCAGAGTGCGGAACAGAGCCTGCAGACGATCCGGATCGGGAGCCGGATGCACCCGACAGGGGAACGGAACGCCCTTTTCCGTCAGGAAACGGGCCACAGCCTCATTGGCCGCCAGCATGAACTCCTCGATCAGCCGATGCGCAAAAAGCCGCTCGCGGCGCACGATGTTCGTGACTCTGCCTTCGGAAGGGTCAACGATGAATCGAGCCTCGGGCAGATCGAAATCAAGACTTCCGCGCTCCTGTCTTCGCCTGAGCAGCAGTTCCGCCAGAACTCTCGCCCCGGGCAGCCACTCCGGCAGTCCGGCCTTCGCCCCTCCCGGATACGACGCTTCGCCCGCCGAAGCCGCATCGAAAGCGGCCTGGACTTCCTCATAGACGAGTCTGGCCCGCGAGCGGATCAGACCGGGGAAAAACGCCGCCGTCCGCGGTTCTCCCCGCTCATCAAAGCCGATCCGGGCAGCCATGACCAGCCTGTCTTCGCCCGGACGCAGGCTGCACAGTCCGTTGGAGAGCACTTCCGGCAGCATCGGCTCCACCGAGGAGGGAAAATAGCAGGAGTTGCCGCGTTCCCGCGCTTCACGGTCCAGAACGGACCCGGTACGGACAAAACGGCTCACGTCCGCGATGGCCACCCAGAGTTCCCATGCCACGGGTCCCCTGTTCCTGACCGGTGCGGCATACACCGCGTCATCGAAATCCCGGGCGTCCGCCCCGTCGATGGTTACAAAGGGAACGCCACGCAAGTCCTGCCGCCTGTTCGTGGAGACAAGGGGCAGGAGTTCGGGAACGGGGGCAGCCCCCTGCGTGTCGAGAGGAGGCAGGCCGTCCAGATCTTCCAGCCCCTCCAGTTCATGCACCGCGGCAAGCACATTTGGCGGAAACTCCAGTGGAATCTGATGGTTCAGCTTGGTCAGACGTTCCTGCACGAACGTGTCGTCTTCCCTTCCAAGTGACGAAAGCGCCTCGCCGCTCCAGACGCCGGCCCCGATCTTCTCTCCGGGCTTCACCAGCAGCAGCTCTCCCGGGGCGGGAGTCTCGGGCAGACTGGACAGGTCCGTATCAAGCACGAACTCCAGACGCGGGTCGGCCGGTCGGCACAAAACCCCGCGTCCGGTGACGCGCCTCGTCGCATAGGCCGGCACTTCCCGCAATCTGCGCTCGAGCACCCGAACGATACGCCCTTCCGGACCACGCGCGGCATGTCGCACGCCTTTCCCCCGTCGGGAAGAACTTCCGGGCTGCAGAACCACCTCAACCCGATCTCCATGCCAGGCGTCGCCGAACAGCCCCGCCCGGATGAAGATGTCCGACGGCGCGGATTCCCGTCCGCGCCGGGTCCCCCTGTCCGGGGAGTCGGGCGTTACAAATCCGGCCCCGGACCGTTGCACGGACAACGTGCCCGTAACCAGAGCGGCCTGTTCCGCCGCAATCCAGCGGCCTCCCCGCAGACGCAGAATCCTGCCCTCCGTTTCCAGCATCTCCAGCGCAGACTCCAGCACCTTCCTTTCGCGCCGGGAAAGATCCAGAAAACGGAGCAGATCATCCACCCGGACAGGATGATTCACTCTTCCCATCAGTTCGACGATCTCGTTCATGTCCAGCCCGCCGGGCACCGCCAAAGCGACTTTCCCCTCGCGCCGGGCAAACTCCCGATCCGGAGTACCGTTTCCTTTCCCGACGCGGCGTCCACGCTTCATCATGGCATATCCTCAAAAGGCGGAAAGACCTCCCCGCCGCAAAAGTTGTCGTTTTCGGAACGGCTCTACCGCCCTGTTCCGTGTTCGCTCCACCAGCGATCAAGCCATGCGGGAAACGTCTCCTCGCTCCACAGACAGGGGCCGAACGCCACTTCGACACGCAACGACCAGAGCCGCGACAGATGCAGCTCCCGCAGTTTGACGGCGTCCTTGGGCGTACACACAAGCGGAAGTCCCAGGTTTTCAAGGGTAACCGCATCCTGCATCGTGTACCGATGGTGATCGGCATAGACCTGGCATCGCTCCGGAGGATAGCCGAGAAAGGCTGTGGCCGTTTCGGCAACCTGCCGGGGATCGCCCACACCGCTGACAAGAGCGTAGTCCTGTCCTTTCGGAAACGGCTCGCCGGAATCCGGCGCAAACCATTGTCTTTCTCCATGCGAACGCACGAAGTCCAGCGCCTTCGGGCGCAGTGAAAAGCTGAAAAGCGGCCTGCCGAACCCGCCGAGACGCCGCTCGAAGTGCGGCGCAAGCTCCGAAAAGGCTGCAGCCTCGCATTTGACGAGAAACGCCCCCGCCCGCGAAAGCGCCGTTGCCCCCTCTCTCCAGGTTCCCGCGGGCAGAACCCTGTTCCAGCCGTCGAGCACGTCTTCCGGGCGCAACAGTACAAGATCCAGATCCCGGCGCACGGCGAGATGCTGGAACCCGTCATCAAGCACGAACAGGCTCGGCACATAGGTTTTCAGAGCATGACGCCCCGCCCGCCGCCTGTCCGGATCGACGAGAACGGCGCTCGCAGGATGATCCAGCGCCAGCATGAGAGGCTCGTCCCCGCTCTGCCCCGCCGTCAGCCGGGGCGTCACCACCAGAGGCAAATGCGGCGGCTTGCCCTTGTAGCCACGAGAAAGCACGACGGCCTGCCGATAATTGCTCTCTGCCCAGGTCAGCAGCCAGTCCGTGATCGGCGTCTTGCCCGTCCCTCCCCATGAGATATTCCCCACGGAAATGCAGGGACAGGGAGGCTCGAAACGGTGCAGCCTTCCGCTTTCCCATGCCTTGCGGCGCAAGCGCATGATGCCGCCGTAAACGGCGGAAAGAGGGGAAAGAACAGGAGAAAGGGCGGACTGAAGACGATCCGGGTGCATGCGAAGCTCCTTTGCATCTTTTCGGTTTTCTTGAACATACACTAGCCTTATCGCCACTTCAATGAAAATGGTTCATGGCTTCCGGCCGACGCGACGGGATCGCATTCTTCTTCCGCGACTATCGCATGGCGCATCAGTCCGGCGTCCTTCCCGGGGACATTCATAAGACAGACGTCTGGTGTCTCCTCCACCTCCCGGCTAACGGATTTCGGCATTGCCAAAACGAAAGCGTCCCTGTTTCATTCCCCACTGCATTTTTCCGGGACTGCCGATCTCCATCATCGTATTCGGGCAGGCATGCGGAACAGCCGGATTCACATGTGCGCACGTTCCCAGCCGCCTTGCTCCTCCTTCCGCGCCCAATCCACCGGATTCCCGCACTGTGGCTCCTGCCCCTTTCGTCCCTTCCGGTTCACATGCGACATTCTCGGATATCACGGCAGAACCGGATGTTCTGAACGGAACTATCCATTAAATAGGAACTAATGGCGTCAACAACATGGTTATCATGTGAAAATTCGGAACAGATGACAAAACAGACCCTGAAGGGGACGCTGGTCAACATGCCGTATTACGCCATATTTTTCTTCCTCTGCGACAGAGCTTTTTCAGTCTGAACCTCTTGTGCTTTTCTTCCTGTTGGGCTAAGGTCCCTCCATGTGTTGCGGGGCAGAGACCGGTCAGAGCCGTCACAGTTCCGGCACATTGTGAAAAAAGATTACGAGTCCGTATTTTTTCTGGAAGGGAGTACCGGAAAAACAGACGCTGACCGTAAGCCTTCACAAGCCCGAAAAGCTGTTCGACGAAATACCATTCACTATTGTCGAATACGCTTTTGGATAATGGCCCGGCCGCATACCGGCCGTCGGATATTCGGGAGAAGTGTCCGACGGACTGAATCCGATTCAACCGGAAGGCAGCCGGCAAGGTTGGGATTTCCCGCATCAAGGAGCGGGGACGTCAGGCCCATACGGGCAGTACTTAACCTGGAGGGATTAGGTTATGGTTATTGGTATTCTTGTTTCTCTTGCACTCTTGACCTGGATCGCCTTCCGCGGCTTCTCGGTCATTCTGTTCGCCCCGCTCTGCGCGCTGGTGGCGGCCCTGACTGCCGGGCTGTCGCCGATGCCCACCTACTCCGAGCTTTTCATGAACTCGGCCGGTACCTATGTAAAGAACTTCTTCCCCATCTTCCTGCTCGGCGCCGTCTTCGGTAAAGTCATGGAAGACAGCGGCATGGCCCGCTCCATCGCCGGCTGGATCGTTCGCAAGCTCGGCACCTCCCGCGCCGTTATCTCCATCGTCATTGCCGCGTCCATCCTCACCTACGGTGGCGTGTCCCTGTTCGTGGTGGGCTTCGCCGTCTATCCCTTCGCCAATGCCATTTTCCAGGAAGCCAACTTCCCCCGCCGTCTGATCCCCGGCTGCATTGCGCTCGGCGCCTTCGGCTGCACCATGACCGCCATTCCCGGTACGCCTCAGATCCAGAACATGATCCCGACCAAGTACTTCGGTACTGATGCCTATGCCGCTCCCGTGTTCGGCCTGATCGGCGCGGCCCTCATCTACGGCATCGCTCTCGCCTGGCTCGAATGGCGCAAGCATCGCATGATCGCCAACGGCGAAGGTTTCGGCGCCATCGACACCCGTCACGTCAAGGAAGATCTGGAACACGACATTCCCGACGTGAACCCCGGCCTCGCCGCTCTGCCTCTGATCATCACCCTCGTGCTCAACTATGTCATGACCAAGGTCATCTCCGGCTGGGATCCGGCCATGATGGAACCCACCAGCAAGCTCGCGCTGGCTTCCAAGGTCATCCCCGTCGCCACCTGGGCCCTGATCATCGCCCTCGTTGCCGGTATTCTCGCCGGTATCCTGATCTCCGCCCGTCAGTTCAAGGTGCGCGGCAACCTGATGACCTGCCTCAACGCCGGCACCATCGGTTCTCTGCTCGCCATCATGAACACCGCTTCGGAAGTGGGCTACGGCAACATCATCTCCAGCCTGCCCGGCTTCACCACCGTTAAGGAAGCCCTCATGGGCGTCAGTGCCGGCAACCCGCTGATCTCCGAATTCATCATGGTCAACCTGCTTGCCGGCATCACCGGTTCCGCTTCCGGCGGCATGTCCATCGCTCTTGAAACCATGGGCCAGTACTACATGGACCTCGCCACCCAGAACGGAATCAGCGTTGAACTGCTGCACCGCGTGGCCTCCATGGCTTCCGGCGGCTTTGACACCATGCCTCACAACGGCGCGGTCATCACCCTGCTCGCCATCTGCGGTCTGACCCACAAGGAATCCTATGCCGACATCGGCATGGTCTCCCTGGTCATCCCCGTGGGCGTAACCTTCTTCATGGTCATCGTGTGGAGCATGCTCGGTCTCCACATGGGCTAAACCTCCCGCTGAAAAGGACCCGTGCCGCATCCGGATTCCCGTGCGGTACGGGTCTTTTCCCACTTCATCAAATCAATCCAGATTTGCACACAACCTCCCCTTGCTATTCACCAATTCGTGCTTATAGCAAGTGTAAACGGTATGGGACATCCCGGAGATGTCGAACTGTTAAACTCAGGAGCATAATACCATGGTCAAGTTTCTGACAGCCGAAGAAGCCGTCGCCCAGATCAACGATAATGATACCCTGGCCACGAGTGGCTTCGTATCGAATGGTTTTGCCGAAGTTCTCGCCAAGGCCCTTGAAAAGCGCTTCCTTGAAACCGGAAAACCTTCCAACCTGACCCTCGTGTACTCCGCCGGTCAGGTAGGTGTGAACCACTTCGCGCATGAAGGAATGCTGAAGCGCGTCATCGGCGGTCACTGGAACCTCGCTCCCGATCTGGGCAAGCTCGCCACTGAAGAAAAGATCGAGGCCTATAACCTGCCTCAGGGCACCATCTGCCACATGTTCCGCGACATTGCGGCCGGCAAGATGGGCACTCTGACCCATGTGGGGCTGAAGACCTTCGTCGACCCCGACATTGACGGCGGCGCCATCAACGCCACGGCCAAGGCTCAGAAAAATGCCGTGCAGAAGCTCGTCATCGACGGCAAGGAACAGCTTCTGTACAAGGCCTTCCCGATCAACGTCTGCCTCCTCCGCGGCACCACCGCCGACGAAAAGGGCAATATTTCCCTTGAAAAGGAAGGCGTGACCCTCGACACCGGTTCCATCGCCCAGGCGACCAAGTGCTCCGGCGGCAAGGTCATCGTGCAGGTCGAACGTGTGGTCAAGGCCGGTACTCTTGATCCCCGTCTGGTCAAGATTCCCGGCGTCTACGTGGACACCGTCGTCGTTGTGCCTCCGGCGGAAAACATGCCTGAAGCCGACGCGGCCATGAGCCCCGCCTGCAACGGCGACATCCGCATCCCCACCGATTCCATCCCGGCCCTGAAGATGAACGAGCGCAAGATCATCGCCCGTCGTGCCGCCATGGAACTGCAGCCTGACGCCATCGTCAACCTCGGCATCGGCATGCCCGAAGCCGTGGCCGTCGTCGCCAACGAAGAAGGCATCGGCGACTACATGACCCTGACCGTGGAAGCCGGCCCTGTGGGCGGCGTGCCCGCCGGCGGCGGACTGTTCGGTCTGTCCGTCAACCCCGACACCATCCTCGACGAACCCTATCAGTTCGACTTCTATGACGGCGGCGGACTGGATCTCGCCTTCCTCGGCCTGGCCGAATGCGATGAAAAGGGCAACATCAACGTTTCCAAGATGGGTCCGCGCATCACAGGTTGCGGCGGCTTCATCAACATCACCCAGAACGCCAAGCGCCTGTTCTTCTGCGGAACCTTCACGACCAAGGGTCTGAAGATCGCCGTCGAAGACGGAAAGCTGAAGATCGTGCAGGAAGGCGCCAAGGACAAGTTCCCCACCATGGTGGACCACGTCACCTTCTCCGGCGACTTCGCCAACTCCGTGGGCCAGCCGGTCATGTACATCACCGAACGCGCCGTGTTCGAACTGCGCAAGGACGGCCTCTATCTGACCGAAGTCGCCCCCGGCATCGACATCGAAAAGGACATCCTCGCCCACATGGCATTCAAGCCCAAGATGGACGGCGAACCCAAGCTGATGGACGCCCGCATCTTCCGCGACGAACCCATGGGCCTCGGCAAGTAGTCGACATTCATTCCCGGCTGCCGGAAACGGCCGCCGGGGCAATTTGATTGATCCTTCGCGCTGCGGAGGCATTCCAAAGGAGCATTCATCATGGCCTGGACCTATGATACTCTGACCATCGGCACCAAGGAAAGCACTTCCAAAACCATCACCGACGAAGACGTACGTCTGTTCGCTCAGGTGACCACGGACCACAATCCGCTGCATCTGGATGAAGAATACGCCAAGAAGACCCTCTTCGGCCGCCGCATCGCCCATGGCATGATCAGCGCAGGTCTGATCTCCGCCGTGCTCGGCACCAAGCTCCCCGGCGAAGGCACCATCTACATGGGACAGGAACTGAAGTTCAAGCGCCCCGTGTTCATCGGCGATACCGTTACCGCCTGGGTTGAAGTGGTGGAAAAGGACGACGCCAAGAAGCGCCTCGTGCTGCATACCTGGGTTGAAAAGCAGGACGGAACCGTCGTAACCGACGGTCAGGCCCGCGTTCAGTTCGATAAGTAAGGCATAAGGAGAGCGCCGTCCCTCGGGATGGCGCTCCTGAGTTTCACCTGCGGGCGAGCTGGAAAAGCCGTTGACCATATCCGTGTACTTGCAACGGCTGCAGGCGAAGGGGGTTGACGCACCAATCCTCGAACGATAGGATTGCGTGAATCCCGGTAGAAGCTTCATGCCTGCCGGGAAAGCTGGCGACGTGACGGAGAACGTCCGAAATGCTTCGTCAAAGCATTCTTCCCACCCTTCAAATTCTGGCATCGCCCAGGAGGAAGACAATGAAAATTCTTGTAGTCGGCGCAGGCGCAATGGGATCCGGTATCGCCCAGGTGGCGGCACAGGCTGGCAACGACGTATACCTTCGCGACATCGATATGAAGTTCGTCGAGAAGGGTCTGGCCGGGATCACCAAAAATCTCACCCGCATGGCCGAAAAGGGCAAGATCTCCGCTGAAGAGAAGGATGCCGCTCTCGGACGCATCAAGGGCATTCTCACCATTGAAGAAGGCAAGGACGCCGATGTGGTCATCGAAGCCGCCGTCGAGCGTATGGATCTGAAGAAAAAGATCTTTGCTGAACTTGACGAGGTCGTCCAGCCCAAGGCCATTCTCGCGACCAATACGTCCAGCCTGAGCATCACCGAAATCGCGTCCGCGACCAAGCGTCCCAGCCAGGTTATCGGCATGCACTTCTTCAACCCCGTGCCCGTCATGGCGCTGGTGGAAGTCATCCGTGGCCTCGTCGCTTCCGACGAAACCTACAACACCATCAGCGAACTGGCGAAAGCCCTCGGCAAGACGCCTGTTCTCGTTGAAGAAGCCCCCGGCTTCGTGGTCAACCGTATCCTCATCCCCATGATCAACGAAGCCGCCTTCATGGTGACCGAAGGCGTCTCCACTCCGGCCGAAATCGATACCGCCATGAAGCTCGGCGCCAACCATCCCATGGGACCGCTGGCTCTCGGCGACCTTATCGGTCTGGACGTCTGCCTCGCCATCATGGACGTGCTCTATCACGAATTCGGCGACAGCAAGTATCGCGCCGCTCCGCTCATGCGCAAGATGGTCCGCGCCGGTCATCTCGGCCGCAAGACGGGGCAGGGTTTCTTCAAATATTAATCGTTTTTCCGGGACCCGGCTTCATGGAAGACGGGTCCCGTCCCGGCGACCCCGGTCGCCCGGGAAATCGTCTTGCGGCCTAACCGTTCATGCCACTCCACTCCAAGACGGAACGCCACAAGCGAATGTCTGGAATTCAGATCCTAGTTGAGCGAACAAACACTCACAGGAGAAACGGGTTCCCAATCCCGGTACGCAGGCAAGATCGTACCGGACGCATTCATCAAAACCTTTTTTGGAGGGTTATATCATGTCGTGGGAAAATCTGATTCTTGAAAAGGAAGATGGCATCGGGATTCTGAAAATCAATCGTCCCAAGGCGCTGAACGCGCTGAACGCCGCCGTCATGGCCGACCTCGAAAACTGCCTGCCCCAGATTGCCGCCGATCCCGAGATCAAGGTGCTGATCATCACCGGCGAAGGCGACCGCTCTTTTGTGGCCGGCGCCGACATCGGGCAGATGCAGCCCCTCTCCCCTGAAGAAGGCGCCAAGTGGGGCCGTCAGGGTCAGGCCGTCATGACCGCCATTGAAAACCTGCCTCAGCCCGTCATCGCGGCCGTCAACGGCTTCGCTCTGGGCGGCGGCGACGAACTGGCCATTGCCTGCGACATCCGTGTAGCCTCCACCAAGGCCAAGTTCGGTCAGCCCGAAGTGGGCCTCGGCATCACCCCCGGTTTCGGCGGCACCCAGCGTCTGCCCCGCCTGATCGGCCAGGGTCGTGCCCGCTACCTTCTGTACACCGCCGACATCATCGACGCCCAGAAGGCTCTGGAATGGGGTCTGGTGGACTTCGTGGCCGAACCCGAAGCTCTGATGGACACCGCGAAGAATATCGCCAAGAAGATCATCAAGCAGCGTCAGTTCGCCGTTCAGGAAACCAAGCAGTGCGCTCTTCGCGGCATCGAAGCGCCGCTGAAGACTGCTCTGGAATTTGAAGCTCAGGCCTTCGGTCTCTGCTTCTCCAACCCTGACCAGAAGGAAGCCATGGCCAACTTCCTCAACAAGAGCAAGAAGTAATCCCCCGGTCTTCCGGCGGCGCAGCCTTCCTGCGTCGCCACGCTGAAAGGCATCCCGTGAAGCACGGCTTCGCGGGATGTTCTGTTCTCTTCGAACATGATTTCCGGAAAGAAAGCCGTACGGCGCATGGTCATGCAAAGAGTCTTGCCACCGGGCGGCACTGCCGGTAAGGTGACGGGCAGAGATGCGGTATCCGGTAGCTGCCGCCATCCGCAAGGAAAGAGGGCCTTTCCTGCCAGGGACGCCGCAGGGAACAGTCTCCGGCATTTCTCCCTCCCCTGCCCGGCGACCACAAGAATCGGATAAATACGGACTGAAAAAGACAAAGGATACTCTCATGAGCTTGGGCCGCAAGATATTCTGGGCTTTCGTCATTCTCTGGCTGGTGCTCACAGCCTATCTGCTCCTTCTGTCCGACAAATGGGCCTCCGCAGCGACGGCAGCCCACGCAGCCGCGCCCGTTGCGGTTACATCGGAAAACTTTCCCAACCTGCTTCGCGAAACTCTCCAGAAGAATCCTGATCTTCTGCTCAGCATTCTGAGGGAAAACAGCGAATCCGTGCTTGATATCGCACAGGAAGGTTCCAACCAGCGGAGGCACAAGGCCCTGCTCAATCAGTGGAAGGCCGACCTCACCCAGCCCAAACAGGTCGATATCGCCGGAGCTCCGATCAGAGGCAACGCAGACGCACCCGTGACCATTATCGCCTTCTCCGATTTCACCTGCCCCTACTGCCAGCAGGCTTCGGAAACAATTCGTTCCGTCATGAAGCAGAATGAAGGCAAGGTCCGCTATGTGTTCAAGCACTTCCCTCTGGACAAGGTCGGACTTGCCCGCAAGGCCGCCGAGTATCATACAGCCGCCGCGCTTCAGGGCGACGACAAGGCGTGGGGCTTTTATGACCTGCTCTTCAACCGACGCAACGAGGTGCTGAAGGAAGGCGTCCCGGCCATTGAAAAAGCGGCCAGGGATGCCGGGCTGGACATGAAGAAACTCGCTTCCGACCTCAAAAAGAAAAGCATAGCCGACGCCGTGGATGCCGACATCGCGCAGGGCGTGCAGCTCGGCGTACAGGGAACGCCCTATTTTCTGGTAAACAATCTGGTCATTCGTGGTTCCCTGTCCTCAAATCTCTTCAACGAAGCCATCAAAATGGCGCTTCAGGCTACCGGAAAACAATAGGCATGATCTGTACCCGCACCCTTTCCTCCATGGATATGCCCCTGCCGCTGGACATCAGCGCCGGGACTTCCGTAACCATCGGCAATTTCGACGGCGTGCATCTTGGGCATCAGGCCCTGCTCGCCCTGACGCGCAACCGTGCCGAAGCGGCGGGCACTCTGCCCATAGCGATCACGTTTGATCCGCATCCCCTTGAAGTGCTGACCCCTCATGCGCCGCCCCGCCTGACCACGACGCAGAGCCGTCTGGCGTTGCTGGACGCTTCCGGCATGGCGCTCGTCATCCTGATCGCCTTTACCCCGGAAGTCGCCGCAATGGCTCCGGAAACCTTTGTCCGGCGCGTGCTGCTGGACAATCTGAACATGCGTGAACTCTTCCTCGGTTATGACTTCACGCTGGGCAAGGGACGCGCAGGAACTCCGGAAGTTCTTGCCGAGCTGGGGCAAAGTCAGGGCTTTGCCGTTGAGCGCCTCGACGCGCTCAGCGTTGATGGAGATGTGGTCAGCTCCACCCGCATCAGGGATCTGCTCCGGCAGGGAGATGTCTGGGAAGCCAGCGCCCTGCTCGGGCGCCTCTACAGCGTTCGCGGAGAGGTTATCCACGGGCAGAATCGCGGAGGCCGCCTCCTCGGTTTTCCCACCGCCAATCTGGCTCCCGTGACGACCATGCTCCCCAAACCCGGAGTCTATGCGACGCTGGCGACCCCGTCCAACGGTCTCGGCAGCGGACTTCCCGCCATCAGGGACCCCAACGATCCGGACATCCATGCCGCCGTAACCAATATCGGCTACAACCCGACCTTTGGTCCCGGAGGCCTGACTATCGAAACCC
Organism: Pseudomonadota bacterium; assembly: GCA_023403845.1. Lineage (GTDB taxonomy): Bacteria > Desulfobacterota > Desulfovibrionia > Desulfovibrionales > Desulfovibrionaceae > Bilophila. The sequence continues at coordinate 117,250 of JAEYDL010000033.1, read as the reverse complement.
ACCTTCTGGACTTCGATGCGGACCTGTATGGAAAACAGCTGGAAGTAGCCTTTGTCGAACGGCTGCGCGGCGAAGTTTCATTTACCGGTCCGGAAGCTCTCGTGGCGCAGATCCGCAAGGATACGGAACAGGCTCAAAATATTCTGACCAACGCCCGATTGCGCTTTCCCCTGAACAACTGACCCCGTCCCTCTTCCTCCCCCGGAAGAGGGACTTTGCATACCCTGAGGGCACATCCCCACTCTGTGGCGAGCGTATGCCCGCCTGATTCCCTGTGTCCCTCCTCGTGACTGGACCCATAGAGACTCTTTTTGCAGGGCACGGGCAAAGTCCGAACCTTCCCCTGCCCTGCCCCTCATATCTTCTCCACAAGCGTCAGTTGGACTGAAACCTGTCGTACCTGGTCCTTCCAGACACACCTCCGCGCTGGGCTACCTTCCCGACAGCCTGCAAGCCCTCTCAGCCTGCATACCGAAACGAATGCCCCCCATTTTCCCAATCCCGGGTTTTCGATAAAAACACCTCTCCGACGCAGGCCGATCCCCAGCCGATCCCCAGATAAACAGCCGCTGTGTTCTCCTCCTCCGGGAGACAGAAGATCTGGCAGGTCAACGCCCGTTCCCTTTTAAACCGGAATGCCGTAAAAAGGCACATCCCCAAGCAATCTTTCCGGAGTCAACGTGACGCTTCGCTTCCTTCTCGTCTTTTGCCTGTATCTGCTGTGCGCCACGGCACAGGCCGCTCAGACGCCCCAGCCCGGCTTCAAGACTCTCGGGGTCTGGGAACCGGTCAAGGGGATTCGTCTTGATTTCGCCGTCTGGTATCCCACGACGCGTTCCCCCTTCAAGCTCGACTATGGAGACTGGGTCTTCTCCGCGGCTCGCGGCGGCGCCCCTCTCCCCGGTCGCCATCCGCTGGTTCTGCTGTCCCATGACAGTCCCGGTTCACGCTTCTCTCTGCACGCCCTTGCCGGGAAACTGGCCCGCAACGGCTTCGTCGTCGCGGCTCCCACCCATGCAGGGGATAACCTCAACGATATGAGCATGCTGTATACGGGGACTCAGCTCACCGGCAGAGCTGAACAGTTGCGCGCGGCGCTGGATATTCTGCTCCAGAATCCGGCGACCGAACCTCTTATCGACTCGCAACGCATCGGCGTGCTCGGAGTCGGTCCCGGCGGAACGGCGGCCCTCATGCTGGCAGGGGCCAGACTTGATCCCGAAGGCTGGAACGGCTATTGCGCGGGCCGGACGGAAGATCCCTATTGTTCCCGCTGGGTGGAACCCCGCATGGATGCGCTTGCGGCAACGCCCCATCTGGATGCTTCATTCCGGGACAGGCGGATTCGCACGGCGGCGGCCGTTTCCCCCTCGTACGGAATGCTTCTGACCCGCACAGCCCTGTCCCGAATCCGGATTCCCATACTGCTTCTTCATGCCGAAAAGGCGATTCTTGACCCGCCATCTCTGTCTGAATCCGTGCGTACCGCCTTTCCCGTCCCGCCTGCCTACGCGACGCTTCCCAATGCCAGCGCAGTTACCCTTACCTCCCCCTGCGGCAACGGTACGCTGGCTCAAACTCTGCCGGAGCTTTGCCGTCCCGTTCCTGAACGAACTGCCGTACAGACCGGGCTGGCGGAAAAGGCCGTGGAGTTCTTCCTCTCCGAGCTTGGAACGCCCAATCCGCCTCCGCTTCCCCCCGAACCGGGGGATACCCCAGAACTCGAAAGCCAGACTGCGGCCCCAGCTTCCGGAACGCCCAAAAGAAAAGAGGAACGGAATACGAAGCGCAACTGACCTGCGAGATTTCCGTCCCCCGATCAGCCATCGCCCAGCTGCTGTCCATGCGGATATGGCCCCCTGCGAGAGAGCCCCCCACATAAAACAGGAGAATCCCTCAGGCCCCTTGTGTCGATCAGACAGCACACTTTACGCTGTTCACCCGGCAGCATTTTACCGCCATGCTTCCCCCTGAAAAAGCGATCTGCGCATGTCGAGGCACATATGGCCTCGCCTTTCTCCGCCATCAAACAGACTGGCATGCCCCTCGCAAGTTCTTATGACCAGATCCCGCTTTCCGGCCGGATTTCATGCAGACTCGTACGCAGCGAACCACCAGCCTGTCCTGCTCCCTGACTCTTTCACGAGACAATCAGAATTCCCCCTCGCCACCACCCTGATCCGCGTGAAGCAGATGTGGCATCGCGTTCTCCCAGGCACGATACGCTCCCCCAAAGGCAATACGGTACATATGTGAAGAGCGACATAACGTTTCCACGACTTGAGGCACATCTGGCGGACTTGTCTTGATTCTTGCAGATTGCAGTCTCTCCACCCTTCATGTGGTATGGAACATGTCCATCCGGTCAATTCAAAGGAGTGTTATGTGAACAGGTCAGGACGGCAACCATTCCGCATGGCGGAAGACATTCAGCCGAAACATGTTTCCATCCGCATGCGGGGTTTCCTGTTTCGCACCTGTGCCGCCCAACAGGCCAAAGTCCATAAAAAAGGTCCCCCGGAAACCGGGGGACCTTATGCATTCAAAAGGATCGTGATCCGTTAGGCGGTGGCCTTTTTGCAGACTTCTTCAGCGATGGCGGCAGGAACACGTTCATAGTGATCGAACTGCATCGTGAAGGTCGCGCGGCCCTGCGTACGGGAACGCAGGTCGGTCGCGTAGCCGAACATTTCGGACAGCGGAACCTGAGCGCGGATGACCTGAGCGCCGGTACGGGCTTCCATGGACTGAACACGACCGCGACGACCGTTGAGGTCGCCCATGACATCGCCGAGGTAATCTTCGGGAGTCACGACTTCCACGTCCATATAGGGTTCCAGCAGGGCCGGAGAAGCCTTTCTGGAGGCGTCCTTGATGGCCATGGAGCCGGCTACATAGAAGGCCTGTTCGGAGGAGTCCACTTCGTGGTAGGAACCGAAGACCAGATTGACCTTCACGTCCACCACGGGGAAACCGGCGAGCACACCGGACTTCAGAGCATCCTGAATACCCTTGTCGATGGCCGGGATGTATTCCTTGGGAATGACGCCGCCGGTGATCGAGTTGACGAACTCGTACCCCTTGCCGGGATTCGGTTCCACTTCGATCACGCAGTGGCCATACTGACCACGGCCGCCGGACTGCTTGGCGTACTTCATGTCCGTCTTGGCGGGCTTCGTGATGGTTTCGCGGTAGGCCACCTGCGGCTTGCCCACGTTCGCATTCACGTTGAACTCGCGCACCAGACGGTCCACGATGATTTCCAGATGCAGCTCGCCCATGCCGGCGATCAGCGTCTGTCCGGTTTCCTCGTTCCCCTTCACGCGGAAGGACGGGTCTTCCTTCGCCAGCTTGTTCAAGGCGGCGGACAGAGCGTCACGGTCGGTCTTGGTCTTAGGCTCGATGGCCACTTCGATAACCGGTTCCGGAATATCGAGGGATTCCAGCACCACGGGACGCTTCTCATCGCAGATCGTGTCGCCGGTGGAAGCCAGCTTCATGCCCACGAGAGCCACGATGTCGCCAGCGCCGGCGGACTTGATGTCCTCGCGCTTGTTGGCGTGCATGCGCAGCAGACGTCCAAGGCGTTCCTTTTTGCCCGTGTTGGCATTATACACCGTGGTTCCCGCTTCGATCTGACCGGAGTAGATGCGGAAGAAGGACAGGTGGCCGATGAACGGGTCGGAAGCCAGCTTGAACAGCAAACCGGCAAGAGGTTCCTTGTCGGAGCTGTGGCAGACGATTTCAGCGCCGGTGTCGGGATCGTGACCCACCATCTGGGCGATATCCAGAGGAGAAGGCAGATAATCCACAACGGCGTCGAGCAGCGGCTGCACGCCGATGTTGCGGAACGCGGTTCCGCACAGAACGGGCACGACGGTCTGATTGATGGTGGCCTTGCGGATGCAGGAACGCAGTTCGTCGTTGGTCAGTTCCTGACCATCGAGATACTTGGCGAGCAGTTCCTCGTCCTCTTCGGCAACGGCTTCCATCATTTCGAGGCGCTTTTCTTCGTACAGATCCTGCAGATCTTCCGGCACGGGGCCGTAGATCATCTCAAGGCCCTTGGTTTCCTTGTCGAAGCGGATGGCGCGACCTTCGATGAGGTCGACGACGCCCTCGAACTTGTCCTCGGAACCGATGGGCAGCTGCAGGCAGACGGGCTTGGCCTTCAGACGGTCATGAATCATCTGCACGCTGCGGAAGAAGTTGGCGCCGATCCGGTCCATCTTGTTGATGAAGCAGATGCGGGGCACGCCGTAGCGGTTGGCCTGACGCCACACCGTTTCGGACTGGGGCTCCACGCCGGCCACGGCGTCGAACACGGCAACGGCACCATCGAGCACGCGCAGGGAACGTTCGACTTCGATGGTGAAGTCCACGTGGCCGGGAGTGTCGATGATGTTGATCTGATGCTTGCGCCAGAAACAGGTGGTCGCCGCGGAAGTAATGGTGATGCCACGTTCCTGTTCCTGTTCCATCCAGTCCATGGTGGCGCCGCCGTCATGGGTTTCGCCAATCTTGTGATTGACGCCGGTGTAGTACAGGATACGTTCAGTCGTAGTGGTCTTACCGGCATCGATGTGAGCCATGATACCGATATTACGCATCATTTCGATAGGAGCTAAGCGCGACACTGTCTTTCTCCCCGATTACCAGCGGTAATGGGCGAAAGCCTTGTTGGCTTCGGCCATGCGGGGGGTGTCTTCTTTTTTCTTGACGGCGCCGCCGCGGTTGTTGAAGGCATCCAGAAGCTCGGCAGAGAGCTTGTTGGCCATGCCCTTTTCCCCACGGGAACGCGCATACGTGATCAGCCAGCGGATGGAAAGCGAAACCTGACGGTCAGGACGCACTTCCATGGGCACCTGATAGGTGGCGCCGCCCACACGGCGGGCTTTGACTTCCAGATGAGGCTTCACGTTTTCGAGAGCCTTTTCAAAGGCGCGCAGCGCCTCTTCGCCGGTCTTTTCGGCCAGCACCTCAAGAGCGCCGTAGAAAATCTTCTCGGCAGCGCCCTTCTTGCCGTCATACATCAGGCGATTCACAAAACGGGCGGCAAGACGGCTGCCGTAAATCGGATCAGGCAGAACTTCCCTTTTGGGGATGGGACCTTTACGGGGCATGAAAATTCTCCGTGGCAACGCGGACGCGTTGCGTCAGGGGTTGCAGTGCTATGCTGTTTCCCGCAAGACGATCACTGATCGCGCGGGTGCCCGGACGTGTTCCCACTGCGCCCTTTCCCTTGCGGAAAGGACATGGACGCGCGTCCCTGGCATGACACTGTGACGCGGAAATTCGCGAAGACGGCCGCAGGCCGTCGAAACCTCACCAATACGGGCGCGAAATCGCGGCCTAGGACTTCGGACGCTTGGCGCCGTACTTGGAACGACGCTGGCGACGATCCTGCACGCCGGAGGTATCCAGAGTACCACGAACGATGTGGTAACGGACACCGGGAAGGTCTTTTACACGGCCGCCGCGAATCATGACGACGGAGTGTTCCTGCAGGTTGTGCCCTTCACCGGGGATGTACGCGGTGACTTCAAGACCATTGGTGAGACGCACACGGGCGACCTTGCGCAGAGCCGAGTTAGGCTTCTTGGGGGTCGTGGTGTACACGCGGGTGCACACGCCGCGACGCTGGGGGCAGGCCTGGAGCGCCGGGGTCTTCTTGTGCTTCACAACCTTCTTCCGCGCCGTGCGGATAAGCTGGTTGATAGTCGGCATGTGTTTTCCTCCATAGGAGTGGGTAAATGTTCCGAAAGGAGTGTGCTGTACCCCGCATTCCGCTTCCTGTCAAGCATGACGCACAGATCGGTCTGTTTTCCGCACAATGCGGCAAGCGACCCTGTGCGGCGCGATTTGAAGGCGAAAACAAAGACGGGCATGCCGGATATTCCCGGCACGCCCGCCGATCTGCTAAGGATCGGACGGAGTTCAGGCCTCCGCGGCCTCTTCCTGAGCGCGGGGTTCGACCAGCACGCGCCGTATCTGCTTGAGATCTGCTTCCTCGATGGTGAATTCCCAGCCGTCGAACACGAATTTTTCTCCGGCTTCCGGAACGTGACCGGCCTCAAGACACAGGTAGCCGCCCACGGTATCCACCTCGTCGGACTCAAGATTGATACCCAGCTCGTTCAGATCCTCAAGGTAGACGCGTCCGGACAGCTCGTATCGGGAATCCCCGAGAGCATGGATTTCCTCTTCCTTGGGGGCGTCATGTTCGTCCTCGATATCTCCGACGATTTCTTCAAGAATATCTTCGATGGTGGCCAGTCCGGAGGTGCCGCCGTACTCGTCGACGGCGATGGCGATGTGATTCTTTCGGGCCCTGAACTCCTGCAGCAGCTCGCTCACGATCTTGGTTTCGGGGACGAAGAAGGGCTGACGCATGATCGTATCCACCGGGGTCTGATGCCGGGCGGGGTCGATAAGCAGTTCGAGCAGGTCCTTGGCGTAGGCGATGCCGATGATGTTGTCCCGCGTATCCCTGTAGATGGGCAGGCGGGAATGCCCCGTATCGAGAATGCACCGCACCACGTCGATGACGGGAGCGCCGGAGGGCAGACAGTCGAAATCGGTCCGCGGGGTCATGATGTCCTGCACCTGCACGTCGTCAAGACGAAGAATGCTCAGGATCATCGATCCTTCGGCGATATCCAGTTCGCCGTCATCACGCGCCTCCATGACGGCCTGCTCCAGCGAATCGCCGCCGGAACGCCCGCCGAACAGACCGCGCAAACGCCCCCACAAACTCTTGTCCGTACTTCGGTCCAAGAAACAACTCCTCGGTTGACGATGAGGGGCGACTGTCCATCCGCCGGACAACGCCGGCCGCGCCCCGAAAAAGGTTCCGTCAGAGGCTCAGAAGCCCCCCGGCCGGAACAGGCCTGCACCAAGCACTTTTCATCTTAGCCTTTCCCGACGCGATACGCAACGCTCTCACGGCGCGGGCAGCGTTCTTCCGCTCGCGGGAACGGCCCGGATGCCTACGCCTTGCGCTTGAACATCCAGATTGCGCACAACATGGACACGGCCGTGATGACGGCGATCCGCGCGCAACTGTCCAGGGCGGCGCTCAGGGTGATGTCCTTGAGAAACAGCCCCTGAAGAATGACGATGAAATGCCGAAGCGGATTCAGCTGACTCAGGTTCTGCAAGAACATCGGCATATTGTTGATCGGGGTCATGAACCCCGACAACAGAATGCAGGGCACGGCGACGGTGAAGCAGCCAAGAAAGGCCTGCTGCTGCGTGGACGCGAACGAGGACACCATCAGTCCGATACTGCTTACCGAAAAGGAAAACAGCAGCATTGCAGCGTACAGAAAGGCCAGAGAACCGACAAACGGCACCCTGAAAAACCAGATCGTGGAAAAGACGAAGATGGTGCCGTGCACAAGTCCGACCACACATCCGGGGATCAGCTTTCCGAAGGCGATTTCCACCGGACTGGCGGGGGAAACGAGCATCTGATCGAATGTCCCCAGTTCCCGTTCCCGCGCCACGGTAAGCCCCGTGATGATCATGCCCATCATGAAGTTGATGGTGCCGATCAGGTTCGGCAGAATGAACCAGCGAAAATCCAGATTTGGATTGAACCAGTTCAGTACGTCCATCTCCACGCGCACGGGCTTCGCCCATTTGAAGGCCGGCGAGGCCACGGCCACCCCCTGAACGATCTCCTGAACATACTGCGCAAGGATCTGCGCCGTGTTGGAACGGCGTCCATCCAGCAGCAACTGCACTTCCGCAGCCTCTCCCCTCTCAACCCGACGGGAAAAGTCGCTCTGAAAACGCAGAACGGCAAGAACCCGCTGTCGATCGATCGCCTCTTCGGCCCTTTTCGGATCATCCTCAAACATGATGTTGCGAAAGGTCGGGGAACCGCGCAGACGGCTGACGACCTCCTGACTCCAGTAGCCCGAATCCTCGTTGAGGACGATCAGGTCCACGTTCTTGACCTCCATCGTGGCCGCCCATGCAAAGATGAAAATCTGGATGACCGGAGGAATCAGAACCATGAACCGGCTCTGTCTGGTGCCCATGAGCACCAGCAGCTCCTTGCGCGCGATGGCGAGTATGCGGCGAAGCGTCTGCATCATGTATGAATGCCTCCGGCGGTATTGCCGCCGTTCGTATCAAAAAATGTTCCCGTTCGCGTTCTCCGGCGAGAGACGAGCGGCAGGGAAAAACCTTGTCCCGACGAACAGAATGGCACGCCCTTCCGCGACACTCGCTCCGCCGTCCGTCGCCGTCGCTCAGGCGTCCAGCCTTTTGATCAGCTTTCTGTAGGTTATGATGAGAAAGACGGCGGCAAGGCCCAGCATGAAGGCCATGCGCGGCAGAAAAACGGCCCAGATATCGCCAGCGAGAAACACGGTCTGCAACGCGGTATTGAAATGCCGTGCGGGGATGACCAGCGTAAGATACTGCAACACCTCGGGCATGCTGTTAATGTCGAAAATGAACCCGGACAGGATGACGGCGGGCAGAAACCCCGTGATCAGCCCTGTCTGGGCGGCGAGAAGCTGTTGTCTGGTCAGAATGGAGATCAGCAGCCCCTGTCCCAGAGCGGGCATGAGAAAGGAGCTGGACAGGACGAACAGGGCGAAAAGAGATCCCCGCAGAGGCACGTCGAACAGGAAGACTCCGGCCAGAGCGCAGATGGTCATGGAGAACATTCCGAGAACATAGTAAGGAACGAGCTTGCCGAGCAGAATCTGCATCCGGGTCACCGGCGTCGCGAAAAGCGATTCCATGGTGCCTCGCTCGTACTCGCGGGCAATGACCAGAGCCGTAAGCATGGTCCCGATAAGCGTCATGACGATGGTTATGGAACCTGGCACCAGATACCAGCGGCTCTTTGCCGCCGGATTGAACCAGTAGCGCGGCGAAGTTTCAATGGGCTGCTTCTGAACGGTCGCTCCGGGCGTCCGCGTCTGCTGCCAGTTGGCGATGACGCCCTGGCTGTATCCCCGGATGAAGTTCGCCGTATTGGGTTCGCTTCCCGAAACGATCACCTGAATGGGCGCGATTCCCGCCCTGCCCTGTCCGCCTGTCAGCAGCGCTTCGAAATTATAGGGAATGACGATGAATCCGGAAATCTCGCTGTCGCGCATCATGCGACCGGCTTCGGCGCGCGAAAAGGCCTCATGGACCCGGAAATTCGGGGAATGGGCGAAGTTTTCCTGAAGCTGCAACCCGGATTTGCTGTTGCTCTCGTCAAGAATCACGATGTCCATGACGCCGGCATCCAGCGTAATGCCGTAGCCGAAGAGCAGAAGAAAGATCATGGGCAGAATCGCCGCCACCAAATATGAGGAAGGGTCGCGGATGATCTGCTTGCTTTCCTTGCCCATCAGAGCCAGAAGCTGCCGCAGCCACCGGCGTCCGGACTGTTGCGAAGCCGTTTCCGCCATGCTCATGTCCGCTCTCCTTCCCTGCGCTGCACATCCTTGATGTAGGCGATGAACGCCTCCTCAAGCGTCATGTCCGCAGGGTCCTCCGAACCATGCGGTGCCTTCTCCTTAAGCTCGTCCGGCGTTCCCCGGGCAATGATCCCCCCCTGGAACACCAGCGCGATTTCATCGCAATATTCGGCCTCTTCCATGAAGTGGGTCGTCACCAGTACGGCCACTCCGTTCTGGGTCATCGCGTTGATGTGCTTCCAGAACTCGCGTCTCGTGCGCGGATCGACTCCCGAAGTCGGCTCGTCCAGAAACAGAACCGACGGCTCGTGCAGCGTGGCGCAGGCCATGGCAAGCCGCTGCTTCTGCCCCAGCGGGAGGCTGAATGCACGGACATGGCGGAACGGCTCCAGATCCAGAGCCTCGATGAGCTGTTCGATCCGTCGGGCGCCCCGGCCTCCCGGCAGCCCGTAGAGATCCGCGAGCAGACGCATGTTCTGTTCCACCGTCAGTTCCCCGTACAGGGAAAATTTCTGCGCCATATAGCCCAGTCTGGCCCGGGCTGCCCCTGCGGCCCCGAGCAGATTCATCCCCGCGACGAAACACTCGCCCTCCGTGGGCCGCGACAGACCGCACAGCATGCGGAAAGTCGTGGACTTGCCCGCTCCATTGGGACCAAGCAATCCAAAAATTCTTCCGGGAGGCACATCGAACGTGATATCATGCGCCGCCGTAAACGTCCCGAACCGCTTCGTCAGTCCCACGGCCCGGATGACCGGTGCGTCCGGGAACGTTGCGGAAGAGGCGGCAACTCCGCCGGGTGTTTCCCCAATGCGTCGGGAAGCGACTCCCTGAACGGGATCATCCTCCCCTCCGCGCCCAAAACGCTTCGGGAAACCGAACAGTCTTCCCCGCCCGGAACGCGGCGTTTCTGCGGGACATTCTGTCCCATCCCTGTCTGCGTCCGAAGGCAAGAAGGGAGAAGGCCGCCGGTCCATGCCGCCCACGGCGTCGATATAGGCGTCCTCAAGACGCGGCTCGACGGGATGAAGCTCCACCCCGTCCCGGGAAAAGGCCCCCTCATGCCTGTCCCGAAACACCAGTCTGATGCGGCTTCCCTGTATCAGCGCGTCCCGGACATCCGGAGCCTGCTGCCAGTGCGCCAGCATCCTGCGCGCCTCTCCGGCTGGAGGAACGAAGGCGAAGACCCGTTCCGCCACCCGCTCCGTAAATCGGACGGGAGGTCCCTGATACACGAGCCGGCCCTGATCCAGCATGAGCACATGCGCGCAACGTTCCGCCTCGTCCATATATGCCGTGGACCATAAAACCGACATGCCCCCCACGGCGAGATCGGACACCATTCTCCAGAGTTCGCGGCGGGAAAGCGGATCGACGCCGACGCCGGGTTCGTCAAGCAGCAGCAGGCGCGGTGTGGTCAGCAGCGCGCAGGCCAGTCCCAGTTTCTGCTTCATGCCCCCGGACAGCTTTCCGGCCAGACGACCGGTAAACCGCTTGAGATCAGTGAACGTCAGCAGCTTTTCGAACATGGCCTCGCGGGAGGCCCCCTCAAGTCCGCGCAACTCAGCATGCAAGTTCAGGTTGTCGATGACGGAAAGGTCTTCGTACAATCCGAATCGCTGCGGCATGTAGCCGACGTCATGCAGAGCGTCGGCCGACCGGCCGGAACTGTCCGGAGGCCCTCCAAGAACTTCCACCGTACCGGCGGAAGGCAAGAGCAACCCCGCAAGCAGACGCATGAGCGTCGTCTTTCCCGCCGCATCGGGTCCGACCAGCCCGACGACCATGCCGGAAGGCACATCGGCCGTCAGACCATCCAGGGCTGGGGGCGTATCCGGCGGAACGTCCGGGAACGACTTGGAAACGCCCTGAAGCCGAATGACAGCCTCAGGAACGGCCGTCACGGTCTGCCTCCATCCCTGCGCAGCGTCACCGTAACCGGCATGCCCTGCCGCATCACATTGTCCGGATCATCGGCGATCACCCGGAAACGGAAGACGAGATCATTGCGAACCTCCTTCGTTTCCACGGTCTTGGGCGTAAATTCTGCGGCAGGAGAAATGAAACCGATCCGGCCCCGGTACGTCTTGTCCGGTCTGGCATCGACGGACAGAAGCACCTCCTGCCCCGGACGAATGTTGCCAAGATTCGGCTGCGCGACATACGCCCGTATCCAGACCGGATTATTGATCGTGATGGCATAAACCGTTTCGCCGGCCTGTACGACGGCTCCTCTTTCACGAACCTTCGTGAGAACGACGCCGTCCTGCGGCGCCACCAGCCTAGTATCGGCCAGATCCGTTTCGGCGGAGGCGAGAGCGGCTTCCGCAGCTCTGACGGCCGCTTCCTGTCTGGCCACGTCTTCAGCGCGGTATCCGCTTTCCATAAGCTGAAGCTGTTCCTCGGCGGCCTTCCGTCGAGAGGCCGCCTCCGTATAGGCGGAACGGGCCTCGTCAAGATCCTTCTGGGCAATCGCCTGCTGCCTCTTCAGTTTTTCGATGCGGCGCAGATTGGCGGCGGCATTGGCATAGACGCCGCGAGCGCCTTCCAGCGCGGCCCGTGCCTGCGCGATGTCTTCAGAGCGATTGCCGGCCAGCATCTTGGCATATTCTGCGCGCTGCATGGCAAGCTCGGCCTGGGCGCGATCCCGCGCATACGCGTAGGGTTCCGGATCAAGTCGCGCCAGCGGGTCGCCGGCCTTTACGGCCTGCCCTTCCTCCACGCTCAGTTCCACGATGCGGCCTCCGACCCGAAACCCGGACTCCACCTGCCGGATATCCACATTACCGTAAAGCGTCAGCATGTCTCCATCGTTTCCCCGCCGGGCGTCCTCCCACCACCAGAACCCTCCGGCGAGGCACAGCACCCCGAGCAGGAGCAAGGCTTTCTTCATTTGGATTTCCTCCCAGAATTCCCGGCGGAGAAACGACGAAGGGGGCCGTCCCGAACCGGGGTCTTCCGGTTTCGCAGGACGTCCCCGCAGCGTCAAGAGTCTTATTCCGAATCCGAACCGACCGAACCCGTCAGATTTCGCGCAGCATCTTCACCGCGCAAAAATTGCCGCACATGGCGCAGGCGTCCTCGTGCTTGTGCGGTTCGCGCCGCTTGTCCAGAATTTCCGGATCCAGAGCGGCGGCCCGCATGCCGTCCCAGTCCAGCGCCATTCTCGCGCGAGCCATATCGGCTTCACGCTTCAGGGCATGGGGACGCCCCAGAGCCACTTCTCCGGCCTGCGCGGCCACTCTGGAGGCGAAAATGCCCTGTTTTACGTCATCGCCGTCAGGCAGCGTCAGATGCTCCGCAGGCGTCAGATAGCACAGGAAATCCACGCCAGCACGCACGGCCAGTGCGCCGCCGATGGCTCCGGCGATATGATCGTATCCCGGGGACGAGTCGATGGTCAGCGGTCCGAGAACGTACAGAGGCGCGCCGTGCGTCAGCTTCTTGATACCCCGGATCTGCGCTTCCACCTCGTGCATGGGCACATGTCCCGGCCCCTCGATCATGCACTGCACGCCGGCTTCCAGCCCGCGTTCGGCCAGCGCGCCGAGCGTCATGACCTCTTCCCACTGCGCGGCGTCTCCGGCGTCGCACCCGGCCCCGGGACGGAGTCCGTCGCCGAGAGAAAGCGTCACGTTATGCCTGCGGGCGATCTCAAGAAGTCGGTCATAGCCCGTCAGCAGAGGATTTTCCCTGTCGTTTCTGAGCATCCAGCGGGCGAGAATGGAACCGCCGCGCGAAACGATACCCAGAGCCCGCTTGCCGCGGGCAGCCCATTCCGCTCCCCGTCGAGTGAGACCGCAATGCAGCGTCATGAAATCGACGCCCTGCTCGGCCTGCATCTCCACTTCGGCGAACAGCTCTTCCGGATCCATGGTGGCCGGATCAAGATCCCTGTCGATATATCGTTGCGCCACGGAATACAGAGGCACGGTACCGAGGGGCAGGGGGCAGCCTTCCAACATCGCCTTGCGGATATTGTTCAGGTTGCCTGCAATGGACAGATCCATCACGGTATCAGCTCCGGCCTTCTGCGCGATCTCGAGCTTCTGCAGTTCGCGCCCCGGGTGATTCTGAAAGGGCGAAGTGCCGAGATTGGCGTTGACCTTCACTCGAGCGGGCTGGCCGACGAGCACAGGACGCACCCCCGGGTGGCGGGGATTGCCCAGCAGGACCATGGTTCCCGCTTCGATGCCCGCCCGAATGGTTTCCGGCGACAACGACTCACAGGCTGCCAGATCGGCCATGTGGGCATCAATAAGCCCCTGCAGGGCCGCGTTCTTGACGAAAATGGACACGAAACGCTCCTCGTTAAAGATCATGAGACCGCGCGGAATCGGCGCGGAACACTTTTCATCCGTGCATATTGTGCCGCAGGTTCCACGGCTCCGCAACCCTCCTTCCGGCAAATGAGAAAAAAAGACGACGGCATCCGGCTTGCTTTCCGCTCTCCACGATCTTATTGTAAAAAAATACAGACTTTCGTTTTCCGACCTTCCGTACCCTTACACCGGCGGGATATTCGGAAACGGACCAAGGAGCCGCCATGCATCCGTTGAAATATCTCCTGACAGGAGCTCTCATGACCATCTTTCTGGGTACGACGGGACCTGCCTCGCAGGCCGCCCCGAGAGTCGAACCGGGCGATGCCGCCCCCGAACCCCTTTCCGGCAAGCAGGAACAGGTAGTCCGCCTGTCCAACGGACTCTCCGTCCTCGTCCTGCGGGACACCCGCTTCCCCCTCGTCTCCACCCGGCTCTACGTACGGGCGGGTTCCACCTACGAAAAACCCGGGGAGGCCGGCATCAGCCACGTGCTTGAGCACATGGTCTTCAAAGGAACGACGACCCGCCCCAAGGGCGCGATCAGTCAGGAAGTCGAAGCGGCCGGAGGCTATCTCAACGCAGCCACCAGCTACGACTACACCGTCTACATTACGGATATGCCCGATCGTCACTGGAAGCTCGGCATGGATGTGGTCCGCGACATGGCCTTCAATCCCACGCTGGACCCCGCCGAACTCGAATCGGAAAAGGACGTCATCGTCGCCGAGCTGAAGCGTGGAGAGGATGATCCCGGCAGCCGTCTGTTCAAGGGACTCCTGTCCGGAGCGCTGAAAGGCACGCCCTACGAACACCCCATCATCGGCTTTGAAAAAACCATCCGGGCGCTGAACGTGCAGAATCTGCGCGACTACATCGCTCGGTACTATCAGCCGCAGAACATGTTGCTGGTCGTCGTGGGCAACATAGACCCGAACGAAGTCCTGGCCGAAGCGGAGACCCTGTTCGGAAGCTACCGCAATACGTCGGCGCTGGCCGAACAGATGCCCATCGAGGCGGACAGACTGCCGCTTTCCGGAAAGGCTTCCGTCATCGTGGAGCCGGGCGCATGGAACAAGGTCTATCTCGCGGCGGCCCTGCCCGTTCCCGGTTCCGCCAGCTACCAGTCGGCCACGCTGGACGCGCTTGCCTATCTGCTCGGAGGCGACCGGACCAGCCTCTTCCATCGTACCTTCAAGTATGAACGTCAGCTTGTGGACAGCATCAGCGTGTCCAACGCAAGTTTCGAACGAGTAGGCGTCTTTCTCGTCATGGCAGAACTGAGCGCAGACAAGGTGGATCAGTTCTGGCAGGAACTCACCACCGCCTTTTCCAATCTGAAGGCCTCGCAGTTCTCGGCAGAAGAAATCGAACGGGCCCGGCTGAATCTTGAAGACAGCCTGTACCGTTCAAAGGAAACGCTCCCCGGACTTGCCTCCAAGCTGGGCTACTTCCAGTTCTTCCTTGGCGGCGAACAGGGCGAACGCAACGCCATCGAAGCTATTCGCAACGTGGACGCGGCGGCCCTGCAGTCTGCTCTGGACACCTGGGTGCGCCCCGACCGGCTCACGACCGCCGTTCTTCCCCCCATCGACGCGAAACTCCCGGACCTGAACGCCATCCTCGCCGCCAACTGGAAAGCTGACGCCACTATCGGAAAAACGATGCCGGCTGAGGACGGAAAGACAGAGATCATACAACTGGGCGAAGGACGCACGGTGGTGCTTATTCCCGACTCCACTCTTCCCTACATCTCCGCCAATCTTGCCTATTCAGGAGGAGAGGCGCTGCTTGATCCTTCGGAACAGGGGCTGGCCTCGCTGACCGCGAACGTGCTGACCAAGGGCACGGTAAAACGCGGCGCCCCGGAAATGGAGACGTTCCTTTCCGATCGGGCGGCTTCCCTGGGAGCCTCATCCGGCATGAAGCGCTTCACGGTGAGCATGACCGGTCCAGCCCGTTTTAACGCCGATCTGTTCAAGCTTCTGGACGAGGTGGTGCGCATGCCCGCGTTTTCCGCCGAAGAAACGGCTCGCGGCATACGCGATCAGGCTGCGGCCATCAAATCCAGCGAAGACCAGCCCCTTGCCCTTGCATTCCGCAGACTGATGCCTTTCCTCTTCCCTCACAGCGTCTACGGTTATCTCCAGCTCGGGGAAATCGGAGAGGTGGAAAAATATACGAGAGGAAATGTCCTGGACTACTGGAACCGCCAGAAAACCAGACCCTGGGTGCTTGCCGTGGCCGGTCAGTTCAGCCGCGAGGACGTCCTGAACTTCGCCCGGAACCTCCCCGCGCCCACGACGCCCGAGGTCTCCCTGCCCGTACCGCAATGGACTGGCGACAAGGCTCTGACCATTCCCATGCCCGACCGTAATCAGGCCCATCTGATGCTGATCTTCAAAACCGCGCCCGACTCCAGCCCCGACGCACCGGCTCTGGATCTGCTCGAAACCACGCTCAGCGGCATGGGCGGTCCGCTCTTCCGCGAACTGCGCGACAGACAGGGACTCGGCTATACGGTAACGGCCCTCGGCCAGCAGAACGCCGAACTGGGGATGCTCATCTTCTATATAGGAACAGAGCCCGGCAAGCTGAAGCAGGCGGAAGAGGGATTCCGGAAAATTCTTGCCGATCTGCACAGCGATCTTCTGCCCGTTTCCGAGCTGAACCGCGGCAAAAACCAGCTTGAAGGCGACTATTACCGGGGTCTGCAAAGCCTTGGAGCCCGCTCCAGAGAGGCGGCAGCCCTGACTCTGGCCGGGCGCCCCCTGTCCTTCACCCGAGACCAGATAGAAAGAAGCAAACAGGTAACTCCCGAACAACTCAGGGAAATCATCAAAAAGTACCTCATTCCCGGTTCCGAATACGTGATAAAAGTCTTGCCATAATCCCAAAATCACACTATAGCATCCGAGACGGGGCCGAATTGGCCCCGTCACCGGATTCTTGCTGGATTCGGTGGTTGCCGGATAGCGGAAGAGCGGTCCAGAGCCAATCTTCGATTTATTTTGCAACAGGGACTTTTTTCGCTTGCCATATGCGCGAAGATTGTGTAAGAGCTTATCCCTGTTGCTGGTGTAGCTCAACTGGCAGAGCAGCTGATTTGTAATCAGCAGGTTGCGGGTTCGAGTCCCATCACCAGCTCCACAAAAGCTGCAAGGCTTTTCGCCGACATACTGGCGGAATTTCGCAGGCGACTGCGAAGACTCAGGTTGGGGCAAAGCCCGACCGCCCAGAGTGGAGGGGTTCCCGAGTGGCCAAAGGGAACAGACTGTAAATCTGTCGTCGTGAGACTTCGGAGGTTCAAATCCTCCCCCCTCCACCAGACTGAACAATGCTGACACAACTGTAGGAGACAGGCTGAAACCTGTCAGGGGACTACGGTAAACAAGCGGGAATAGCTCAATGGCTAGAGCATCAGCCTTCCAAGCTGAGGGTTGCGAGTTCGAGTCTCGTTTCCCGCTCCACTTATGCCTTCCATCCCTCATTTTTCTCCTCAGCGTGTCTTAACGAATCGGGATCGCAGAGCGCGCCCAGCTTGATGGACGTGAATCACGTCAAGACGACGTACAGGCTCTGTCCCATAAATCCGTTATCTTTT
Organism: Pseudomonadota bacterium; assembly: GCA_023403845.1. Taxonomy (GTDB): domain Bacteria; phylum Desulfobacterota; class Desulfovibrionia; order Desulfovibrionales; family Desulfovibrionaceae; genus Bilophila. The sequence goes on along the minus strand of JAEYDL010000033.1, from coordinate 99,893 downwards.
TTGCAACCAAGAAGGGAGACGACCGTCATGGGTAAAGAAAAATTTACGCGTACCAAGCCGCATGTGAACATCGGCACCGTCGGCCACATTGACCACGGCAAGACCACCCTGACCGCTGCCATCACCAAGGTCGCGGCCATGAAGCAGGGCGGCAAGTTCATCGCTTATGATGAAATCGACAAGGCTCCTGAAGAAAAGGAACGTGGTATCACCATCGCCACCGCCCATGTCGAATACGAAACCGACAAGCGTCACTACGCTCATGTGGACTGCCCCGGTCACGCCGACTACATCAAGAACATGATCACCGGTGCGGCCCAGATGGATGGCGCGATCATCGTCGTCGCCGCTACTGACGGTCCCATGCCTCAGACCCGCGAGCACATCCTCCTCGCCCGTCAGGTCGGCGTGCCCTACCTCGTCGTGTTCATGAACAAGTGCGACATGGTGGACGACCCCGAACTGCTGGAACTGGTCGAAATGGAAGTTCGCGAACTGCTGAGCTCCTACGGTTACCCCGGCGACGACATCCCGGTCATCCGTGGTTCCGCTCTCAAGGCTCTGGAGTCCGACAGCGCCGATTCTCCGGATGCCCAGTGCATCCTTGAACTGCTCGACGCTTGCGACAGCTATATCCCGGATCCCATCCGCGAAACCGACAAGCCCTTCCTGATGCCCATCGAAGACGTGTTCTCCATCTCCGGCCGCGGCACCGTGGTGACCGGTCGTGTGGAACGCGGCGTCATCAAGGTCGGCGACGAAGTGGAAATCGTGGGTATCCGTCCCACCGTGAAGACCACCTGCACCGGCGTGGAAATGTTCCGCAAGCTGCTTGATCAGGGCGAAGCCGGCGACAACATCGGCGCTCTGCTCCGCGGCACGAAGCGTGACGAAGTGGAACGCGGCCAGGTTCTCGCCGCTCCCAAGTCCATCACGCCTCACAAGAAGTTCAAGGCTGAAGTATACGTTCTGTCCAAGGAAGAAGGCGGTCGTCACACCCCGTTCTTCACCGGCTATCGTCCTCAGTTCTACTTCCGCACCACCGACATCACCGGCGTGATCGCTCTGAACGAAGGTGTGGAAATGGTTATGCCCGGCGATAACGCTACCTTCAATGTCGAGCTCATTCACCCCATCGCCATGGAAAAGGGTCTCCGTTTCGCTATCCGCGAAGGCGGCCGCACCGTAGGCGCTGGCGTTGTGACGGAAATCGTGGAGTAAGCCATGCGCGTCAATATCCTGCTCGCCTGCACCCAGTGCAAGCGTCGCAACTACGCCACGGTCAAGAACAAGAAGAACACCACCGCTCGTGTCGAGCTGAAGAAGTACTGCCCCTGGTGCAGAACTCACACGGCTCACCGCGAAACCCGGTAGTGACTTCATAAACGCAGGGCAGTAGCTCTAACGGCTAGAGCGCCGGTCTCCAAAACCGGATGTTGGGGGTTCGAATCCCTCCTGCCCTGCCATTTTCATTTCTGCAGGAAAGAATCATGACAAAGAAACCGATGACAGCCCAAGAACAGGCGAAGACTCCTACGGGATTTGTCGCCAAGGTCCTGGCCTTCAAAAATTACCTTGAGCTGTCCAGGGTCGAGCTTCGCAAGGTGACCTGGCCTTCCGCCAAGGAAACCCGCACGACCAGCTTGGCCGTGCTGGCCTTCGTTGTTGTCATGGCGATCTTCCTCGGCGTTGTCGATCTCGGGCTTTCTGAACTTATCTCTCTTATTCTCGCCTAGTGGGATGCCCTATGATCGAAGAAAACAACGAATCCACGGGAACGGTGGAACAGTCCGCCGACGAATCGCGCAAGGAAAGCCGGCAGTCCGAATTGACCGCTCAGGATATCCTCGCGGCCTCGGTAGCTCAGACTGAATCCAGCGCTGCTCCGCAGGATGCCGGTCGCTCCCGCTGGTATATCGTCCATACCTATTCAGGCTTTGAGCAGCGCGTAGAAGCCACCATCAAGGAAATGATGCGGAATGCCCAGGACCAGGGCCTCATTCATGAGGTCGTGGTGCCGACCGAAAAAGTCATCGAACTGGGCAAGGGCGGCGCCAAGCGCACCACCACCCGCAAATTTTACCCCGGCTACATCATGGTCCGCATGACCATGACCGACTATTCCTGGCATCTTGTGCAGACCATTCCCAAGGTGACCGGATTCGTCGGAGGCAAGACCCGCCCTGCTCCCATGAAAGATGAGGAGGCAGCCCGCATCCTCTCGCTCATGGAGACCCGCAAGGAACAGCCGCGTCCCAAGTTCAGCTTTGAGCGCGGCGACGATGTGCGCGTTATCGACGGGCCTTTCGGCGGCTTCAACGGCGTTGTTGAAGACGTCAACTACGACAAGGGCAAGCTCCGGGTGTCCGTATCCATTTTCGGCAGACAGACTCCTGTGGAGCTGGATTTCATCCAGGTCTCCAAGGGGTAGCCGCCCGGATCGGAAATGCTTGCAGTCCACGGCTTTCCGCCGTACCAATAGAGGTTGAAAGACAATGGCCAAGAAAGAAGTTGCCAAAATCAAGTTGCAAATTCCCGCTGGCGCCGCGAACCCTTCGCCGCCGGTAGGTCCCGCCCTCGGTCAGCATGGCCTGAACATCATGCAGTTCTGCAAGGAGTTCAACGCCCGCACCATGGAACAGAAGGGGATGATCATTCCCGTGGTCATCACTGCCTATGCCGACCGTTCCTTCACCTTCATCACCAAGACTCCTCCGGCCGCCGTGCTCGTCATGAAGGCCGCGAAGGTCGAAAAAGGTTCGGGCGAGCCCAACCGTACGAAGGTCGGCAGCATCACCATGCAGCAGGTCGAAGAGATCGCCAAGCTGAAGCTTCCCGATCTTAACGCCCACAACATGGAAGCCGCCGTCAAGTCCATCCTGGGCACTGCCCGCAGCATGGGCATCGAGATCAAGTAAGGATCTCCGCCGCGTCAGTCGTACTGCCCTTCTTCGCTCAAGCAGGAGTTCGGCAGGAGATGTTGGAAGACCAGCTTTTGAAAGGATAGAGCAATGCCCAGATTCGGGAAGAAATATCGTAAAGCCGTGGAAGGTGTCGACCTTTCGCAGCGCTTTTCGGTGGAAGAAGCCGTCGAGAAGTCTCTCGCCGCCTCTTTCGCCAAGTTTGACGAGACCGTAGACGTGGCCATCAGCCTCGGCGTCGACCCCAAGTACTCCGACCAGATGGTGCGCGGCGCCGTTTCCCTGCCTCATGGCCTTGGAAAGACCGTCCGCGTGGCCGTGTTCTGCAAGGGTGAAAAGGAAGCCGAAGCGCGTGAAGCCGGTGCCGATATCGCCGGAGCTGAAGAGCTCGTGGCCAAAATCAAGGAAGGCTGGCTGGAATTTGACGCAGCCGTGGCCACTCCCGACGTCATGGCCCTCGTGGGTCAGGTAGGTCGTGTGCTCGGTCCCCGCGGCCTCATGCCCAATGCCAAGACCGGCACCGTGACCTTTGATGTGGCCACTGCCGTCAAGGAACTGAAGGCTGGACGCGTGGACTTCAAGGTCGACAAGGCCGGCGTTCTGCACGCTCCTCTCGGCAAGGTTTCCTTCGGTCCCGCCAAGATCGCCGACAACCTCAAGGCGCTTCTGGATGCCGTCAACCGCCTGAAGCCTTCTGCGGCCAAGGGCACCTATATGAAGAGCATGGCCGTCTCCACCACCATGGGCCCCGGCTTCAAGGTGGACATGGCTCTTGTCAAAAAGTTCATCGAAGGCTAATACCGCTTTCGGGAATTGGAACGGCCTCTTTCGGGGGGCCGTTTTTCGGCAATGGATTGGGAATTCGAGTCGAAGACGGCAGGCGGGTTCAATCCCTTAAAAACACCTGCTCAGACAATCTCTTTGGCTCGGCTTTCCACTGAGGGACATCTTCGGATGCCCCGGGCAACCCCCAACGTGAGGAGCTTCACGTGAATAGATCTGAAAAAGCTGCCCTGATTGCGCAGATTAAGGCGAAAGCCGATGCTGCCTCTTTCTTGGTAGTGACAGATTTCAAGGGGATGTCGGTGGAAGAGCTGACGCGGCTTCGTGTAAAACTCTATGAGTGCGGCGGCGACTATCTCGTCGTCAAGAACACGCTGGCGCGCATTGCCCTCACCGATGGTATGCATGATTCCATTAAGGACATGTTCAAAGAAAACTGCGGTATCGCCATCGCCACCGAAGATCCGGTCGCAGTCGCGAAAGCAGTTACGGAATTCGCCAAGAGCAGCAAGCTGTTCACCGTTCGCCACGCCAGCCTTGAAGGCAAGACGCTTACCGCCGCGCAGGTGGAAGATCTCGCCAAGCTGCCGGGCAAGCAGGAACTGCTGGCTCACCTCCTTGGCACCATGAACGCCGTGCCTACCAACTTCGTATCCCTGTTTGCCAACATGGTTCGTCCTCTGCTCTACGCCCTCAAGGCGATCGAAGAGAAGAAGGCCGCCTGACCTGTACAGGCAAGCTACCAATCAACCAAGCCAAAGAATCTAAAGGAGCAATCCCATGGCCGTTACCAAAGAAGAAGTCGTTGAATTTATCTCCAACATGACCGTTCTCGAACTCTCCGAATTCATCAAGGAACTCGAAGAAAAGTTCGGCGTGTCCGCCGCCGCTCCCGCCGTGGGCATGATGATGGCCGCCCCCGCTGCCGGCGCTGCTGAAGAAGTTGAAGAAAAGACCGAATTCGACGTTATCCTGAAGGAAACCGGCGCCAACAAGATCGGCGTCATCAAGGTTGTCCGCGCTCTGACCGGCCTCGGTCTGAAGGAAGCCAAGGAAAAGGTTGACGGCGCTCCTTCCACCATCAAGGAAGCCGTGTCCAAGGAAGACGCCGAAGAAGCCAAGAAGCAGCTCACCGAAGCCGGCGCTGTCGTCGAAGTGAAGTAAGTTCGCTTTTTGCGGATTCCTGGGCGGCGCAGGTCATCCTGCGCCGCCTTTTTTATCTCCTCTCCCCGACGCCGCCAGCCGGTTGCCTTCCTCCCTGTGCTTCTCCCCCCAGCGTTCAGAAAGCGTGCGAAAGTCCCGCATGAAGGAGAAAAAAGACCTCCTCCAGCGTCGCCCTGGCTCCAGCTCATGAGAGCAGCAACACATTCCGGTCTGGAACTTGTTCGACGAACTCCCTCCTCGTCTTCAAAGCCCCTTTCAGAAAATTCCGACGGCATTTCCCGGAGTTCAGGAATCCGACCGGGTGCCTGTCCTTCCTCTTCACCTTGTCTGAGAGAATGCTGAAGCGGATCTCCCGGAACGGGAATGGTGCCGCCTCGGAAGCGGACAGCCCGTCGCCATGGACAGTCCGCCGTTCGGACAAGAATCCCCCCTGAACAGAAAAACGCATTACAGCAGGCGACGCGGAAAAACCATTCAGCCAGCAGCGAGATAACCGAAGCGGGAAGCGCGGTGGCGCTCCTCCTCTGTCCGTACAGGGGAAAACACATTCGCAGGCGTTCTTTCCGACAGGAAAACAACAGCGTTGTAAGAGAGAGAGAGAGAGAGAGAAGACCGTCCCTCCCCGTTCCTGCGGACACGCAGGCTGAAACAGAGCAATAAAGGGGAAACCATGCGGGAAGGCCGGCATGCGCCATGAGCGACAGGCAAGCCATGAAACGACGAATCAGAAAAAGGGAAATTCAAAGGAGGTTCAGCCGGGCTGTGAAGCCACGGAAAGACATCGGGAAATGCCTATTCAAGAATCGTGCCCGTCTTAAATATTTTTCACGAAAAATCGAGTTCGCGCACAAAAAAGACTTGCCAATGTCGCGGCAAATTCGTATCTTTTCAAGTTCACACGACACGAGCAGAGGTGAGATCTGTTTCAATACCTCATCTTAACACAGGTAGCACCAGTCGGCAACAACCCTTCAGGGACTCTGAAGGGACACATGTTGTCGACCTTGTTGTGTTTTTATAGATAAATGATAGCCGCGAGCGTGCAACCCGCCCCGCTCCGGTTCCTGCCGACCAACCTTCTCAGAGGTGAAATGATGGGTCAGCTTACCAAACAGTTTGGCAAAATCAAGGTAGAGGTTGAGATTCCGCACCTTCTCAACCTCCAGGTGGACTCCTACCGGAAATTCATGCAGGAAGGCCGCGCCGAGCTCCTGCCCGATGAAGGACTGGAAGGAGTCTTCCGTTCCGTTTTCCCGATCGAGGACTTCAACCGGACGGCCAGTCTGGAATTCGTCAGCTACGAGATCGGCGAACCCAAATACGATCAGGCGGAGTGCATCTCCAAGGGACTCACCTACGAGTCCCCCGTGCGCATCAAGGTCCGTCTTGTCGTGTACGATGTGGACGATGAAACCGGAAACCGCACCGTGCGGGACATCAAGGAACAGGATATCTATTTCGGTACCCTGCCCCTGATGACCGAGAAGGGTACCTTTATCATCAACGGAACCGAGCGCGTCATCGTCAACCAGCTCCAGCGCTCGCCCGGCATCATTTTCGAACACGACGGCGGCAAGACTCATACCAGCCGCAAGGTGCTCTACTCCTGCCGCGTCATCCCCATGCGCGGTTCGTGGCTCGACTTCGACTTCGACCACAAGGACATCCTGTATGTGCGCATTGACCGCCGCCGCAAGATGCCCGCCACGATCCTGCTCAAGGCCATGGGCATGAGCAAGATCGACATCCTCGACTGCTTCTACAGGAAGGAAACCTTCCTCCTGCAGGAAGACGGTCGTGTTTCGTGGCTTTTCGACGCCGACCTGTACCGCAAGGAACCCGCTTTCGCCGACATCACGGACAAGGACGGCAATGTCCTTGTCAAGGCCGGCAAACCCATCACCAAACGCGCCTGGCGCCAGATGGAAGCCGCAGGCGTCGAAAGCATGGAAGTCGATCCCGAAATGCCCCTCGGCCAGTTCCTCGCCGAGGATATCGTGGACGAATCCACAGGCGAAATTCTTGCCGAAGCCGCCGACGAAATTACGGCCGGTCTCATTGAAGCCTGCCGCGAAGCCGGGATCGACAAGCTCGTCGTGCTGCACACCAGAGGCACGGACACGTCTTCCTCCATCCGCGATACGCTGGTGCAGGACAAGACGCCCACCATGGAAAAGGCGCAGGAGGAAATCTATCGTCGTCTGCGTCCGAGTTCTCCGCCCACGCCGGAAATCGCCGCCTCCTTCTTCGACAATCTGTTCCGCAACGCGGACTACTACGATCTGTCGCCAGTGGGCCGCTACAAGCTGAACCAGCGTCTGAACAAGACCGACCATGCCGACCTGCGCACGCTGGCCGACGACGACATCATCGATGCGATCAAGGTACTCGTGCAGCTCAAGGACAGCCACGGCCCCGCCGACGACATTGACCACCTCGGCAACCGCCGCGTGCGTCTCGTCGGGGAACTGGTGGAAAACCAGTACCGCATCGGACTCGTGCGCATGGAAAGAGCGATCAAGGAACGCATGAGCATCCAGGAAGTGGCGACGCTCATGCCCCATGACCTGATCAACCCGAAGCCTGTGGCTGCCGTGCTCAAGGAATTCTTCGGCACCTCCCAGCTGTCCCAGTTCATGGACCAGACCAACTCCCTGTCGGAAGTGACGCACAAGCGCCGCCTTTCCGCTCTGGGTCCCGGAGGTCTGACCCGGGAACGCGCCGGTTTCGAAGTCCGCGACGTGCATACGTCCCACTATGGCCGCATCTGCCCCATTGAAACGCCCGAAGGTCCGAACATCGGTCTGATCGTTTCGCTGACCACCTATGCCAAGGTCAACGACTACGGCTTCATCGAGACGCCCTATCGCGTGGTGCGCGACGGCTATCTGACGGACGAATTCGTCCATCTGGATGCCTCCTGCGAAACCGGCCATGTCATCGCGCAGGCCAACGCGGCGGTGGATGAGAACCGCCGCCTGAAGGACGAATTCATCACCGCCCGCGCCCGTGGCGACGTGCTCATGGTTTCCCGCGACGAAGTCACCCTCATGGACATTTCTCCGAGCCAGATGGTGTCCATCTCCGCCGCGCTGATTCCGTTCCTCGAGCACGACGACGCCAACCGCGCCCTCATGGGATCGAACATGCAGCGTCAGGCCGTGCCTCTGCTGCGTTCCGAACGTCCTCTCGGGGGCACCGGCATGGAAGTGGATGTGGCTCGCGACTCCGGAGCCTGCATTCTGGCCGAAGGCGACGGCGTGGTGCATTATGCCGACGCCCGCCGCATCATCGTGGCCTATGACGACCCCGCTCTCTATCCCAAAATGGGCGGCGTCCGCGCCTACGACCTGCTGAAGTTCCACAAGTCGAACCAGAACTCCTGCTTCGGGCAGGTGCCTTCCTGCGTGCCCGGACAGATTGTCAAGAAGGGCGATGTGCTGGCCGACGGTCCCGCCATCCATGACGGTGGTCTTGCCCTCGGCAAAAACATGATGATCGCGTTCATGCCCTGGTGCGGCTACAACTACGAAGACTCCGTGCTCATTTCGGAACGTGTGGTCAAGGAGGACATCTACACCTCCATCCACATCGAGGAATTCGAAGTGGTGGCCCGAGACACCAAGCTCGGACCGGAAGAAATCACCCGCGATATTCCCAACGTGGGCGAAGACATGCTGCGCAATCTCGATGACAGCGGCATCATCCGCATCGGCGCGCCCGTAAAGCCCGAGGATATTCTCGTCGGCAAAATCACGCCCAAGGGCGAAACGCAGCTCACTCCCGAAGAGAAGCTTCTGCGGGCGATCTTCGGCGACAAGGCCCGCGACGTGAAGAACACCTCCCTCAAGGTTCCCCCGGGAGTGGAGGGCACGGTCATCGACGTCAAGGTGTTCAACCGTCGTTCCGGCGAGAAGGACGAGCGTACCCGCAACATCGAAGACTATGAAATCAGCCGCCTTGACGCCAAGGAACAGGATCATGTGCGCGCCATCACCGCCCGCATGCGCGAGAAGCTGCTCGCCGAAATGGACGGCAAGCAGCTCGCGACTACCATCCTGGGCGACAGAAAAGGCGAGGTGATCGCCGAAGCAGGCGCGGTCATGACCGCGGATATCCTTGCCGGGCTGCCGCTGAAGAAGCTCGCCGGCGCCTTCAAGAGCAAGGAAGTGAACGAGACCGTAGACGAGCTGCTCAAGCAGTACGACCATCAGCTCGAATACATCAAGGTCATCTACGACTCGAAGCGCGAAAAGGTGACGGAAGGGGACGATCTGCCTCCCGGAGTCATCAAGATGGTCAAGGTGCACATCGCCATCAAGCGCAAGCTCTCCGTGGGCGACAAGATGGCCGGTCGACACGGTAACAAGGGTGTCGTATCCCGCATTCTGCCCGAAGAGGACATGCCCTTCTTCGCCGATGGTCGCCCCGTGGACATCGTGCTGAATCCGCTCGGCGTGCCCTCGCGTATGAACATCGGGCAGATCATGGAAGTGCACCTGGGCTGGGCCGCCCGTGAACTGGGCCGCCAGCTCGCCGAGATGGTCGATCGCGGCGATGCGCTCCAGCAGGTTCGGTCCGAAGTGAAGGACATTTTCGGTTCTCCGGAAATCGCCGCCGAAGTGGACCGCATGGATGACGAAGAATTCCGTCAGTCCGTGCTCAAGCTCCGTAACGGCATCATCACCTATACGCCCGTCTTCGACGGGGCCGACGAATCGGAAATCTGGAACTGGCTGTCCCGCGCGGGTCTGCCCGACGACGGCAAATCCGTTCTGTACGACGGTCGTACCGGCGAGCCTTTTGAAAACCGCGTCACCACAGGGATCATGTACTTCCTGAAGCTGCATCACCTGGTTGACGAAAAGATTCACGCCCGGTCCACCGGTCCCTACTCTCTGGTCACCCAGCAGCCGCTGGGCGGCAAGGCGCAGTTCGGCGGTCAGCGACTCGGTGAAATGGAAGTGTGGGCGCTTGAAGCCTACGGCGCTTCCTACCTGTTGCAGGAGTTCCTCACCGTCAAGTCCGACGACGTGACCGGACGCGTGAAGATGTACGAAAAGATCGTCAAGGGCGACAACTTCCTTGAAGCCGGCCTGCCCGAATCCTTCAACGTTCTGGTCAAGGAACTCATGTCCCTCGGCCTCAACGTCACCCTCCATCAGGAAGAGGGAAAGAAGAAGCCCAAGTTCACCTTCATGGAAGAGGAACAGCAGCAGCTCCGCCAGCAACAGCGACAGGAAGACGAATAATTCCGAGGGAGGGGTCCGCCCCTCCCCGTCCTTCACGAAGGACGCGCCTTCCACGGCCCGAATCGGACGGCCCTGCATGCCGCCCGATTCGAGCATTCCCGGCCAGCCGGGAACCATTTTCCCTCAATCCACAGGGAGTACACATATATGAGCAGTCTCGACGATCTGTTTATGGGACGCAGCGCGGCGGCCGCCAACGCCTCGCAGGTCCGCAATCTGAAAGCCATCCAGATCTCCATCGCCTCCCCGGAGAACATTCGCGAATGGTCCTACGGCGAAGTCAAGAAGCCGGAAACCATCAACTACCGCACGTTCAAGCCCGAACGCGACGGTCTGTTCTGCGCGAAGATCTTCGGTCCCGTAAAGGACTACGAGTGCAACTGCGGCAAGTACAAGCGCATGAAGCACCGCGGCATTGTCTGCGAAAAGTGCGGCGTCGAAGTCATCGCTTCCAAGGTGCGTCGCGAACGCATGGGGCATATCGAACTTGCCGCGCCCGTGGCCCATATCTGGTTTCTGAAAACGCTGCCCTCCAAAATCGGTACCCTGCTCGACATGACCATGGCCGATCTGGAGAAGGTTCTGTATTTCGACTCCTACATCGTCCTTGATCCGGGGAGCACCAACCTCCAGAAGATGCAGGTCATTTCCGAAGACCAGTATCTCCAGATCATCGACCACTTCGGTGAAGACGCCCTGACTGTGGGCATGGGCGCGGAGTCCATCCGCGGCCTGCTGGAAGAACTGAACCTTGAGGAACTCAAGGTTCAGCTGCGCGAGGAATCCCAGAGCACCAAGTCTCAGACCAAGAAAAAGAAGCTCACCAAGCGTCTGAAGATCGTGGAAGCCTTCCTCGAATCCGGCAATCGTCCCGAATGGATGATTCTCGAAGTCATTCCGGTCATTCCGCCGGAACTGCGCCCTCTCGTTCCTCTCGACGGCGGCCGTTTCGCCACCTCCGATCTGAACGATCTGTACCGCCGTGTCATCAACCGCAACAATCGTCTGAAGCGTCTGATGGAACTCGGAGCCCCCGACATCATCATCCGCAACGAAAAGCGCATGCTTCAGGAAGCGGTGGATGCCCTGTTCGACAACGGACGCCGCGGACGCGCCATTGCGGGAACCAACGGACGTCCTCTGAAATCCCTGTCCGACATGATCAAGGGCAAGCAGGGCCGCTTCCGTCAGAATCTGCTCGGCAAGCGCGTGGACTATTCCGGTCGTTCGGTCATCGTCGTGGGTCCGTACCTGAAACTGCATCAGTGCGGCCTGCCCAAAAAGATGGCGCTGGAACTGTTTAAGCCGTTCATCTATTCCGAGCTTGAAAAAAGAGGTCTTGCCTCCACCATCAAGAGCGCGAAGAAGATGGTGGAACGCGAAGAGCTGGTGGTATGGGATATTCTGGCCGACGTGGTGCGGGAATACCCAGTCATGCTCAACCGCGCTCCGACCCTGCACCGTCTGGGCATTCAGGCCTTCGAACCCCTGCTGGTGGAAGGAAAGGCCATTCAGCTGCATCCGCTCGTCTGCTCCGCCTATAACGCGGACTTCGACGGTGACCAGATGGCCGTGCACATTCCCCTGTCCGTAGAAGCGCAGATCGAATGCCGCGTGCTCATGATGAGCACCAACAACATTCTCTCTCCGGCCAACGGCTCCCCGGTCATCGTTCCTTCTCAGGACATGGTCCTCGGTCTCTATTACATGACCGTGGAACGTTCCTTCGAAAAGGGTGAAGGCATGGTCTTCTGCGGTCCGTGGGAAGCCGTCGCCGCTCTGGACGCCAAGCAGGTCAGCATCCATGCCCGCGTCAAGGTGCGCATGGAGGACGGCAAGCTCTACGACACGACTCCAGGACGCATTCTTGTCTGGCAGGGCATGCCCTCCGGCATCAAGTTCGAAAACGTCAACGTCGTTCTGACCAAGAAGAACATCGCCAAGCTGGTGGACAGCGCCTACCGAGAAGCCGGGATCAAGTCCACGGTCATTCTCTGCGACCGCATCAAGGCCATCGGCTACGAATACGCGACCAGATCCGGCATCAGCATCGGCGTGAAGGACATGCTGATTCCCGACTCCAAGAAACGCATCATCGATGCCGCAAGCTCCGAAGTGGACAGCATCGAAAGCCAGTACCGGGACGGCATCATCACCAGAACGGAAAAATACAACAAGGTCGTCGACGTCTGGACCAAGGCCACGCAGGACGTGTCCGCGGCCATGAACAAGGAAATATCCACCGACCTTTTGACGGACTCGAAGACCGGCAAACAGGAAGCCAACCTGAGCTTCAACCCGATCTTCATGATGTCCAACTCGGGCGCCCGAGGCAACGCCGACCAGATGCGTCAGCTTGCCGGCATGCGCGGCCTGATGGCCAAGCCCTCCGGCGAAATCATCGAGACCCCGATCACCGCAAGCTTCCGTGAAGGTCTGACCGTGCTCCAGTACTTCACCTCCACGCACGGCGCGCGCAAGGGTCTCGCGGATACGGCTCTGAAGACCGCGAACTCCGGGTATCTCACCCGTCGTCTCGTGGACGTCGTGCAGGACGTAATCATCTCCGAGCACGACTGCGGCACGGTGGACGGCATCGAAATACGCGCCATCAAGGACGGCGGTGAAATCAAGCAGAAGCTCTCCGAGCGTGCGCTCGGCCGCGTGCTGCTCTACCCCGTATACGATCCGGCCTCGGGCGATCTGCTCTATCCCGAGAACACCCTGATCGACGAAGCCGTAGCCAAGGTGCTGGACGACAAGGGCGTCAATTCGGTCATGATCCGTTCTGCCCTGACCTGCCAGTCCGAACGCGGCATCTGCTCGTTGTGCTACGGTCGCGACCTTGCCCGCCGCCACCTCGTGAACATCGGGGAAACGGTCGGTATCATCGCCGCCCAGTCCATCGGCGAACCCGGAACGCAGCTGACCATGCGTACCTTCCACATCGGTGGTACTGCATCCAAGGAAATCGAACGGTCCAGCTTCGAAGCCCAGCACGATGGTCGCGTGGTGCTGACCCGCGTCAAGTCGATCAAGAACCGCGAAGGCATCTCTCAGGTTCTCGGCAAGAGCGGTCAGATCGCCATCATCGACGATCAGGGGCGTGAAGCCGAACGCTATACCCTGCCTAACGGCGCCCGCCTCCATGTGGAAGACGGACAGGCCGTGACCAACGGACAGCTTCTGGCCGAATGGGACCCGTTCAACGAACCCTTCGTGTCCGAAGTCGACGGCTTTATCAAGTTCACGGACCTGGTGGACGGCAAGACCTATCAGGAAAAGCTGGACGAAGCCACGCACCAGGCGTCCATGACCATCATCGAGTACCGCACTACGAGTTTCCGCCCGTCCGTGTCGGTCTGCGATGAAAACGGCGAGCCGAAGCTGCGCGGCGCGAGCCAGCTCCCCGCAGTGTACAGTCTCCCCGTGGGAGCCATCATCATGGTCAAGGACGGAGCCGAGGTATGCGCCGGCGACATCATCGCCCGCAAGCCGCGTGAAACGTCCAAGACCCGCGATATCGTGGGTGGTCTTCCCCGCGTGGCCGAACTCTTCGAAGTACGCAAGCCCAAGGACATGGCCGTGGTTTCTGAAATCGCGGGTACCGTCTCCTTTGCGGGCGAAGCCAAGGGCAAACGCAAGCTCATCGTCACCCCCGAGGTCGGCGAACCCAAGGAATATCTCATTCCCAAGGGCAAGCACATCACCGCTTCCGACGGCGATTTCGTGGAATCCGGCGATCTGCTGACCGAAGGCAATCCGGAACTGCACGACATCCTGCGCACCAAGGGCGAGAAGTTCCTCGCCGCCTATCTGGTGGACGAAATTCAGGAAGTGTACCGTTTCCAGGGCGTGGGCATCGACGACAAGCACATCGAAGTCATCGTGCGCCAGATGCTGCGCAAAGTCACGGTCACTGATACCGGAGGCACGAGCTTCCTTGTGGGCGAACAGGTGGACAAGGCCGAATTCAAGGCCGAAAATCAGAAGGCCATGGCCGAAGGCCGCGCTCCCGCCACCGCGGAACCTCTGGTTCTCGGCATCACGCAGGCCTCTCTGACCACGTCTTCCTTCATCTCCGCGGCGTCTTTCCAGGAAACCACGAAGGTTCTTACCGAGGCATCCCTCAAGGGCAAGATGGACTACCTTCGCGGCCTCAAGGAAAACGTCATCGTGGGCCGGCTCATTCCCGCCGGAACGGGCTACCGCGAATACGTGCATCAGGACATCTCCGTTCCAGAACAGAAGGAACGTCCCAACCGTTTCCTTGAAGATCTCGAAGGGAATCCCATCCTCGTGGATCTGGATCAATAAATGACAGTTTACCGGCCGGAGGTTTTCTCCGGCTCTCCATGGCTCCTCTCCGTTTTTCGGAGGGGAGCCTTTTTGTCGGTTCAGTGTGTGAACGCCCCGTCCGCGAACACAGACGATGAACCGCCGCACCGGTGGCGGGTCCGCTCCCCCCCTTCCAGAACTTCGAAACTATCGACGCCCACGGTGCCCCTGGCTCATCCCCCCATGAAACCGATGCCCGGGGAGCCTGCCCCATATCATGTCGCCGAGGAACATTCCCCGGCAGCACGGTCTTCATGAACCGGTCTGGTTATGCATGCGACGGCCGCCCCAAAAGGCTTCAGCGCCGAAAAGGTTCATCACGGCACGGGTAGAAAAATTCTGGGTGCGCGTTTTCCACCTTGCAGGTCACAGAAAGAACATTCATCTCCGGCCATATGACGAAACGCTTTCGCAATCGTACATCTTCAGCGTGATGACGCATACCCAACCGACTAATATTCATTGTCTTATTCCTGATTTTCCCTGCAAGGAACGAGGTATATCTTTTTGATTTTATTTTTCCATTTCTTGTGTTATTTTTTGGGTATCTCTCTGCCGTTCATTCAATTCCACAGAGCATGCCCATGTCGATACTGTCCATCGCCATTCCGACCTACAATATGGAACGCTGGCTGCCTGCGGCCATTGAATCCTGTCTATGGCAAACGCATCGCGACATAGAAATTCTTGTCATCAATGACGGGTCAACCGACAAGAGTGGTGAAATAGCGGACAGATATGCCCGACTGGATTCCCGAGTCCGCCATGTCCGCCAGTTCAATCAGGGACTCGGCAAGGCACGTCAGAAAGGACAGGATGAAGCTCATGGGGATTTCATCACCTGGCTCGACGCCGACGATTTTCTTTCACCTGTCTTTGCCGAACGCATGCTCGCCCAAGCGGAGCAAGATCAGGTGGATATGGTCTGCGCCAACGCGATCGTCTTTTCGGACAGGACCTGCAATACCCGACGCTATTTTCCCCACCCAGCTGCCTCCAGACTTTCGTTCGACTCCTCTCCCGAGTACTGGAAAAGCAAGGTGGTCTGGCGCTGGATCTTCTCGCTGCCCTTCCTGAGAACGGGAAAGAACGGCGGGCCGTTCGCGCATCCCTCCTTCAGGCTGGGACAGG
The DNA here is from genome assembly GCA_023403845.1 of Pseudomonadota bacterium. GTDB lineage: Bacteria > Desulfobacterota > Desulfovibrionia > Desulfovibrionales > Desulfovibrionaceae > Bilophila. The sequence continues at coordinate 84,304 of JAEYDL010000033.1, read as the reverse complement.
ATGTCTGCATCATGTACGATACGCTGACGCGCGTCGACGCCTTCTCCCAATGCGCCGACAGCCTGTACTTCTTCCGGCAGGAGCATAAGTCCGCCCATGCCTCTCTGGAAACGGAAATCGAACATGAGCTGGCCCACTTCAATGCCGTGAAGGAGATTCTCCTTCCTGCGGGAAAGGTCAAGCCGTTCGTAAAATACCTGAACGAAAACTACTGGCGGGATATCAAGAACATCGCGCCACGCATGACGGGGCCGGACAGCCGCTGGAGGGAGCGGGCCCTTCAGCTTGGCCGGGAACTTTTCCAGGAAACCAGCCCCGAATGGTTCGAAGGTTCGTTTCTGGCCCCGGAACTGAAGCCCAACAGGGATCTTGTCCCTCTGGCGTCGGCGCTGCGTAATGGAAATATGGAAACCGCCCATGCCATTCTGGAAAGACTGAGCCGACGTCCCTCCCACGCCATCGACAAGGGCAACGCCTTTCACACCATCCGACGCCAGGTCAAGGCGTTCTTCAGTCCGACCTCAAGACGAACCCGGACGTTCCTGCGCGAACTGCGGAAGAGAGCGGAACGTCGCTGATTCCGGAAAATAACGGAATGGTCGACCTCCTCGCCCCATTCTGCCGTCTTTCCTTCCGCCGTGGCGTACTTTTCAAAAGATCTCTTTCCCGCTAGAATGAGGAGATGAACGTACCCGGAACCTTTCATATTCACGCGACGGACGGAGCGGCCCGCACCGGCACGTTGCAGACGGCCCACGGACCGGTCGACACGCCCATCTTCATGCCTGTAGGCACGGTGGGCAGCGTCAAGGCCATTGCCCCCGACGACCTGCACGCCATCGGGGCGGAAATCATCCTCGGCAATACCTATCATCTTTATCTGCGCCCGGGCGATGAACTCGTTGCCCGCAGGGGCGGTCTGCACGGTTTCAACTCCTGGAACAAGCCCATCCTGACGGACAGCGGCGGCTTTCAGGTATTCAGCCTGTCCTCTCTGCGGACCATCAAGGAAGAGGGCGTGACCTTCCGTTCCCATCTGGACGGCTCGAAGCATCTCTTCTCTCCTGAAAAGGTGGTTTCCATTCAACGCAACCTCAATTCGGACATCATGATGGTGCTCGACGAGTGCGTCCATCCCGATGCCGATCATGCCTATGCGGAAAAATCCCTTGGTCTGACCACCCGCTGGGCGGCACGCTGTCGCACGGCCTATCCCAAGGGAACGGCAGGCAATCTCCTGTTCGGGATCGTTCAGGGCGGCATGTTCAAGGATCTTCGTGCGGAATCCGCGCGGCAGCTGACCGACCTCGATTTCGAGGGGTACGCCATCGGAGGACTGTCCGTGGGCGAGAGCAAATCCACCATGATGGAAATGCTCTACCACACAGCCCCGCTGCTCCCCGCCGCCAAGCCCCGTTACCTCATGGGAGTGGGGACGCCTCTGGACATCATCCGGGGCATTGATGCCGGAGTGGACATGTTCGACTGCGTGCTGCCCACGCGCAATGCCCGCAATGGAACGCTGTACACGTCTCTCGGCAAGCTCAATATCAAGCGTCGGGAGTTTGCCGAAGACGACGGACCTCTGGACCCCGCCTGCAACTGCTATACCTGCCGGACATTTTCCCGGGCCTATCTGCGCCACCTCTACGTATCGCAGGAACTGTTGTCATTCCGGCTCAACTCCATTCATAATCTGACCTATTTCCTGGATGTCGTGCGCGGAGCGCGCGCAGCCATCCGCGAAGGCCGCTGGGCAGCCTACAAAAAGCGCTTCGAGGAACTGTACACCGTCTGAACGCGCGGTCGCCCCGGTCTTCCGGGGCGCCCCTTCCGGCTCCATCCGCCGGGCTGCCTTCCTGTCGCGCCATCCCGGCGGAAGCCGACCTTCACTTGCGAGATTTTCATGAACAAGTCGAACGCCGCGCCCGCGTCTCCTCCAGCAAAGACTCCGGCCTCTCCCGGCCAGACGGGGGAAATGCTGCACAGCGCCATCGTCGTTACCGGAGGGACGCTGCTTTCCCGGCTGCTGGGGTTCGCCAGAGACGCCAGCATTGCCTGGATTCTGGGGGGATCGGGAACGGCAGACGCGCTCACGGCGGCGCTGCGTCTGCCGTACATGATCCGACGCCTGTTCGGCGAAGGCACTCTTTCCCTGACCCTCACGGCAGCCTGCGTCCGCGAACGACTGGAAGGAGGCTCTGGTCTGGCCTCAGCCGTGGGGCGTCGCGTGCTTGTTCGAGCCGGACTGTTCGCCATCCTGGCCGTTTTCGGAGCGGGTCTGATCATGCCCCTGACCGCGCCGGGTCTGCTTTCCCGTCCGGAAGTACTGGACGAGGCCGTCCTTCTGTTCCAGATCTGTATTCCCTACGCCATGTTCGCCATGCTTGCCGCCGTAAGCATGGCCGAACTGCACAGCAGAGGCTTTTTTCTGCTCCCCTCCCTGACGCCCGCCCTGTTTAATCTTACAGTTCTGCTAGCGGCGGTTCCGGCACTCGCTCTGCCTCCCCGACAGGCGGGGATGCTCCTTGCCTGCGGCGTGCTCTGCGGCGGCCTGCTGCAATGGCTCTGCCTGCTTCCCGCAACCCGTCTCCTGCGTCGCCAGGAATCGCAGGCATGCCCGCCCGCGCCGGAACGAGTTCGCGCCGTGTTTCGAAGTCTCCCGGCGGGCGTTCTCGGCGCCGCCGTTCCTCAGCTGGCCTTTCTCCTTGCCTCAGGCCTGTCCTCACTGCTGCCCGAGGGGCATATGGCTTCGCTGTTTTATGCCGAACGCCTGCTGGAATTCCCTCTGGGCGTTCTGGGAGCGGCGACGGGCATGGCCGCCGCGCCGCGTCTTGCGGCGCTGGCCGGCGAAGTCAGCACGCCTTCACCGGATGTCCCGGTACAGGAAAACGGCCTCGAATCTTCAGCCTTCGTTGCGGAAACAGCCCGGGCCCAGCACCTTTCTCTGAGTCTGAATCTCCCTGCTGCGGCAGGCCTGGCGGCCGTGGCGATTCCTCTGGTCTCGCTCGTTCTCGGACATGGAGCCTTCGATGCCGAAGCCGTGCACGCCACTGCGCTTGCCCTGTGTGCCTACGCCCCCGGACTGCCCGCCTATGCCCTCTCCCGCCCGCTGCTGGCCGCCTGTCAGGCCCTGCGGGATGTGCAGACGCCCCTCCGGGCGGCGCTGCCCGCTCTGCTCGTCACCCTGATCTCTGGCTTTGCGCTTCTGCTCACGATCGGACCGTGGGGACCTCCGCTGGGCGTTTCGCTCGGCCTGTGGTGTAACGTCTGGCTGCTGCGCCGGGGACTTGGACGCCTTGCCCCCCCCTTGCGTCTTCGCTCGCTGGCTCCCATGCTGCTGGGAACGGCATGCACCTTCGCATCCGCAACGTGGGCCGTAACGCTCTGTTCATCCCAGCCTCCCATCGTCGCGCTGGGAGTCTCCATTCCTGCAGGTGTCCTGTCCTACGCCTTCATTCTGCTGATCGGGGACCGCAACACGTTCCTTGCGCTGCTCCGGAAAAAAAGAAAAACGATCTGAGGGGGGACTTCCCTTTTTTGCCCTCCGGAACTACTCTGCCGTCATGAAAACTCCACTCCATATCCCGCCATTCATCAAAAGCATTTCAAAATTGTTTCTCGGGACGCTGGCCGTCCTCCTTCTGGCCCGTTGCGCCATGCTCGCGCTGCTCTGGAAAAGCATCAGCGCCAACCCGCCCGCAGACATCGCCAACGCCCTGTATATCGGCATGAAATTCGACATCCGCATGGTTGTTCTGGATCTCATCCCCGCAGCGCTTGTCCTCGGCATTCCTCCACTGGAACGGACCCTTGACCGGGCATGGTTCCGTCGTGCGATCGCCGCCGTGTACACGCTGGTTTTCTTCGGTGCGGTCCTTGTTTATGTGATCGACTTCGGCTGGTATTTCTACATGAACCAGCGCGTGGACGCCACGCTGTTCGAATTTGCGGGCAACCCGGACATCGCCGGCAACATGGTCTGGGAGTCCTACCCGGTCATTCCCATCGCCCTCGCCATGCTTGCCGTAACCACGCTCTACGCCCTGCTCTTCAGCCGGGTTCTGCGAACGCACGACATTACGCCCCGTCTGGGCTGGAAGGCCCGCACGGGCTGGACGGTCTTCGCCTTCGTCGCACTCTTTCTGCTGGCCTATGGTCAGATCAGCTCCAACTTCTTCCCTCTGCGCTGGAGCAACGCCTATTTCAGCACCGACCCGAACATGGCCACGCTGGCCCTCAACCCCATCCAGAATCTTCGGGATACGTTCAAGTCCGCACGGGGAACCAGACCGGACATGACCGCGACTCGGGACAGCTATCCTCGCGTCGCCCAGTGGCTGGGTGTGAAAAATCCCGACGCGGACAGACTCGATTTCGTTCGTCGTGTTTCCGGAACCCCCTCTGCCGAACAGAAGCAGCCGCTCAACGTGGTGGTGATCATCATGGAGTCCCTGTCCTTCCCCAAGACCTCCTTTGCGCCGGACAAAACGGCTCATCCGGACGACCCCACGCCGAACCTTCTCGCCCTGTCCAAAAAATCCCGCTACTATCCGCTGTTCTTCGCGCCTACCCGGACCACGGCCCGGGCCGTCTTCACCACCATGACCGGCATCCCGGACGTAAACCGTTCCGGCGGCACCAGCTCGCGGAATCCCGCTCTGGTGGACCAGGCGCTGATGATGAACGAATTCAAGGGATACGAAAAATTCTACATGATCGGCGGCAGCGCCAGCTGGGCCAACATACGCGGTGTTCTCGACCATAACGTGGAAGGGTTGCATCTGATGGAGGAAGGCGCCTGGGAGGCTCCCAACGTGGACGTATGGGGCATCTCGGACCTCAGCCTGTTCCGCGAGGCGGTCGGCGTCTTCGACAGGCAGACGAAACCCTTCGTGGCCGTCATCCAGACGGCGGGCTATCATCGTCCCTACACCATTCCGGACGACAACGCGGGATTCCAGACCAGAACGCCTTCCGAGGAAACGCTGAAAAACTACGGCTTCACCGGGGCGGACGAATACAATTCCATGCGCTTCGCCGATCATGCTCTTGGCGAATTCTTCCGGCTGGCAAGCGGAGAGCCATGGTTCAGGAACACCATATTCGCCGTTTTCGGCGATCATGGCCTGACCGATCTCCCTGGCAACATGTCCCCCGGATACGTGGCCTGCGGCCTGCATGCCTACAATACGCCCATGCTCATCTACGCTCCCGGACTGACCGAGGCCGGCCTCCTTGAAATCGGTACGGACGACCGCCCGTGCGGCCAGCCGGACATCTTCCCCACGCTGGCCTCCCTCGCAGGCATTCCCTACAGGTACAACGCGCTGGGCAGAAACCTCCTTGCCCCGGATACCCGGCACGACGCGCGCCAGTTCATCGGCGGCAGCGCCGAGTCCATCGTGAAGCTGGTGGAAGACGGCTACTGCTACACCTTCGCGGAAACCGAGGGCATGTACAGTCTGGAGGATCCTGTCCTGCGCAATCTCGTCGAAAGCGAACCGGAGCGTGCGGCCCACATGCGCCAGTGGGCGAACGATTTCTACAACGTCTCCAAGTACCTCCTGTACAACAACAAAAAAGTCTCTGAAGCCGTAGCGCCTTGACAAACCAAGCAAATATGCATCATGCTGTCCCTCCGGAACTTTTCGGGATTGCATTTCCGGCCATCTTCGGAAGAGCCGGAAGGGCGTCTGTTCTCGAAGCGACGGGCGGACGTTCAATGAAGCAGTTCCTCTAACCGTACCAGATGGAGTATCCAATGTTGCTGAATGGAGCGCAGATTCTCATGGAATGCCTGATCCGCGAAGGCGTCGACATCCTGTTCGGCTATCCCGGCGGATCAGTTCTGGACATCTATGATGTTCTTCCCCGCTACTCCAGGCAGCTACGTCATATTCTGGTGCGGCACGAACAGGCTGCGGTGCATGCCGCCGACGGCTACGCGCGCGCGTCCGGACGGGTAGGGGTGGCCATGGCCACTTCGGGACCCGGCGCCACCAATACCGTCACGGGACTTGCCACGGCCTATTGCGATTCCATTCCTCTCGTGGTCTTCACCGGGCAGGTGCCCACCGGCCTCATCGGCAACGACGCCTTTCAGGAAGTGGATATCGCAGGCATCACCCGCCCCTGCACCAAGCACAATTATGTGGTCAAGGACGTGAAGGATCTGGCGCGCGTCATCAGACAGGCCTTCTATCTCGCCCGTTCCGGTCGTCCCGGCCCCGTCCTTGTGGATCTTCCGAAGAACGTCCAGCAGGACAAAACGGAATTCATCTGGCCCGAGGACGTGAGCCTGCGCAGCTACAACCCGACGTACCGCCCCAATTTCGCCCAGATCCGCAAGGTGGTGGACGCCATCCATCAGTCCAGACGGCCTCTGCTCTTCGCCGGAGGCGGGGTAATCATGGCCAATGCCAGCGCGGAATTCCGCGCGCTGGCCGATGATCTGCACCTTCCCGTGACGTCGACGCTCATGGGGCTGGGGGCCTTTCCCTGCGACGACGACCGCTGGCTCGGCATGCTCGGCATGCACGGCACCTATGCCGCCAACAAGGCCATCAGCAACGCCGATCTCGTCATCGCCGTGGGCGTCCGCTTCGACGACCGGGTGACCGGGCGCATCTCCTCCTTCGCCCCCAAGGCCACCATCGTTCACATCGACATTGATCCCACGTCCATTCATAAAAACGTCAACGTAAGCATCCCCGTGGTCAGCGACTGCCGCAACGCTCTCGCGGCCATCCGCGAACATCTGTCCCAGCGCGAACCGCAGCCCTGGGAACGACGCTTCGAACCCTGGAGAGCCCTGCTCAACGAATGGAAGGCCGAGCAGCCCATCACCTGGACCCCCGGCGGGGCCGTGCTCAAGCCTCAGGACGTCATCGAGACGCTTTACCGGGTGACGGAGGGCAAGGCCATCCTGACCACGGAAGTGGGGCAGCATCAGATGTGGACGGCCCAGCTCTACACCTTCCAGGAGCCGCGCACGCTCATCACCTCCGGCGGACTCGGCACCATGGGCTACGGTTTTCCGGCGGCCATCGGGGCCCAGTTTGCCTTTCCCGACCGGCTGGTCGTGGATGTATCCGGCGACGGATCCTTCCAGATGAACCTGCAGGAACTCATCACCGCCGTCAGCAACCGTCTGCCAGTCAAGATTCTGATTCTCAACAACAGATATCTCGGCATGGTCCGCCAGCAGCAGTACATGTTCTACAAACAGAATTGCGTGGCTGTGGATATCGCCGACCAGCCCGATTTCGTGAAACTGGCCGAAGCCTACGGAGCCGAAGGCTACCGCGTGACCCGTCCGGCCGATCTTGAATCCACACTGCGGACCGCGCTTTCCTCGCCGAAGACGGCCATTATCGACGTCTGGGTGGAACGCGACGAAATAGTCTATCCCACGGTGCCTGCCGGGGCGTCGCTGGATGAAATGGTGCTTCTGTAACACTCCGGCCCGGTACAGCCGGGCCTTACTTCAACTCTGCCAAAGCAATGCAAACTCTTGAACAACTGGAAAAGGAAATCGCCAACCGGGACGGCGGCATTGAAATGGTCTGGGCCAAGCTCCACGGCATCCGCGTTACGGAATCCAGACTTGACTACCACGGTTCCATCACCATCGACGAGGCCATCCTTGACGAGGCGGGCATCGTCCCTCTGGAGTTCGCCTACATCTGGAACAAGCAGAGCGGCGCGCGAATCAGCACGTATGTTCTGCCCGGAGAGCGCGGCAGCGGCATCGTCTGCCTTAACGGAGCGGCCGCGCGTACCTGCCAGACCGGAGACGAGGTCATCGTCACCACGTCCCGTCGGGTAACCGGCGTTCGGGCGCTTTACGCCTCCACGCCGCGTGTGCTGACCTTCGACAACAGCGACCCCGCCCGCCCCAACCGCATCGCTGAACGGCTGGAATACAGGAACAGGCTGGACAAGAACGGCGTACCGCATTTCGAGATTGCTGCGGTCGATCACTGGTAGCCCCCACAAGGCTGGACGCGGCCTCCTCTTTGCGCTAGGGTCCTATGCCATACAAGACTGCCGACAAGGGGATGTTTATGAGTACGGGAATCTTTCGCGGCGCCTTTACCGCGCTGGTCACGCCCTTCAGGGACGGAAAGGTCGACGAGGAGGCCTTTCGCGAATTGATCGAAACCCAGCTAGAACAGGGCATAGACGGCCTTGTTCCCTGCGGAACCACCGGAGAATCCGCCACGCTCTCCCACGAGGAGCATGAAACGGTCGTCCGCATCTGCGTCGAGCAGGTTCGAAAACGCGTTCCCGTACTTGCAGGGGCCGGTTCCAACAATACGGCGGAGGCAATTCGTCTGACCCAGTTTGCCAAGAGCGTGGGCGCCGACGGCGTCCTGCACATCACTCCCTACTACAACAAACCCACGCAGGAAGGCCTGTATCAGCATTTCAGGGCCATCGCCTCCGAAGCGCCGATGCCAATCGTCATGTACAACGTTCCGGGACGCACAGGCTGCAACATGCTGCCGGTCACGGTGGCCCGTCTCGCAAAGGACGTTCCTGAAGTCGTTGGCATCAAGGAAGCCACGGGCAGCCTGATCGCCGCTTCCGACATTCTGGAACTCTGCCCGCAGGACTTTCAGGTTCTGTCCGGCGACGACTTCGTGGCGCTGCCCATGATGTCCATCGGCGGCTGCGGCGTCATCTCGGTCACGTCCAATATCGCGCCCGACCGCGTGTCCCGTCTCTGCCACGCCTTTTTTGAAGGCAATCTGGAGGAGGCCCGCCGCATCCACTTCGAACTTATGCCGCTGCACAGGGCCATGTTCTTCGAAACCAATCCCATTCCGGTCAAGACGGCCTACAGCCTGATGCAGGGGCGGGAACCCGAACTGCGGTTGCCGCTTGTCCCGCTCCAGCCCTCCAATCGTGAACGGCTTGTCGAGACCCTGAAAGACAGCGGCCTCCTTCATTGATGCAAGCGTACCCAAGCGCCACGCCCTCCCCGGAGGACGTGGCGCTTTGTTGTGGAACAGCCAACTTACCGAACTGCAAAGGAACTTTCATGGAATCGTCGCTTGATTTTACGCCGGACTTCAGCAAATCTGGAGGTCTCGTGGCCGCCGTCGCGCAGGACGCCGAAACCGGCGAAGTGCTGATGCTTGCCTGGATGAATCCCGAAGCCTGGGAAAAAACTCTTGAAACGGGCGAGGTCCATTACTACAGCCGCAGCCGCAAGAGCCTGTGGCACAAGGGCGAAAGCTCGGGCAACGTCCAGAAAGTCCGCTCCATCCGGCTGGACTGCGATTCCGACGCCGTACTCCTGCAGATCGAGCAGAGAGGGGGAGCCGCCTGCCATGAAGGCTACCGCAGCTGTTTTTCCCGTGAACTCCGGGACGGCGAGGTACGCCGCTGCTCCGAACTCATTTTTGACCCCAAAGAGGTATACCATGGCTAATCCGCTGATCAAACTCGGCCTGCCCAAGGGCTCGCTCGAAGAAGCCACAATCGACCTGTTCGATCGCGCGGGCTGGAAGGTGCGTCGCCATCCCCGCAACTACTTTCCAGACATCAATGATCCCGAAATCACGGCCCGTCTGTGCCGCGTTCAGGAAATTCCGCTCTACATTCAGGACGGCATCCTTGACGTGGGACTCACCGGCAAGGACTGGGTCAAGGAAACAGGAGCCGATGTCGTGCCCGTTTCCGACCTCATCTACTCCAAGGTTTCCAACAAGCCCGCCCGCTGGGTTCTGGCCGTGGACGGCAGCTCTCCCTATCAGAAAGCCGAAGATCTCGCCGGCAAACGGGTCGCCACGGAGCTTATCGGCGTGAGCACCGCCTATTTTGCTGAACGGGGCATTCCCGTGAACATCAATTATTCTTGGGGAGCTACGGAAGCAAAGGTCGTGGAAGGGCTTGCCGACGCCATCGTCGAGGTTACAGAGACCGAGACGACCATCCGCGCTCACGGCCTGCGCGTCATTGAAGAAGTGTTCGTCACCAACACAGTGCTCATCGCCAACGCCGCGGCCTGGGCCGATCCTGCCAAACGTCGCAAGATCGAACAGATTGACCTGCTTTTGCAGGGGGCACTGCGGGCCGAATCCCTTGTCTGTCTCAAGATGAACGCCCCGGCAGCCCGACTGGACGCCATTCTCTCTCTGCTGCCCTCCCTGAACTCGCCCACCGTCGCTCCGCTTCAGAACGGCGAGTGGCTTTCTCTGGAAACCGTGGTCAGCACCGGCATCGTGCGCGATCTTATCCCGCAGCTCCGTGAAGCCGGGGCCGAAGGCATCCTTGAATACGCGCTGAACAAGGTCATCTAGCAGATCTGACCATCATGTCTCCAAAGGGGGAACCCGAAGGTTCCCCCTTTCTCTTTCTCCTCAAGCCCGCCGCATGAACCATGTCCCGGTTCCGGAACATGACGGAACACGGAAAGCAGGATTGTCTTTCGTGAAAAACCGGTAATCTGTCTTCGTCGCGTTCCAGTCATGGAAACAAACGGCCACCTGCATATCGTCTTTGCCGGTCTGCCTTTCCGCAAATGCGCAGTCTGCGCCATTTTTCCTTTGCGGGGCAGGGATGGAAGAAAATGAGCCGCCCGGCATGTTCCGGGGACGTCCTCCCGATTTCTCCCCTCCCCCGATGCGAACTACCCCGAAAATCATTCCCTCCGAACGAACGATACGACAGATTCGTTCTTCTAATCGTGATGGTAGGGAATATTACGAAGCAGAGACTCAGCCCGGTACAACTGCTCCAGCAGAACGACCCGCGCCAGTTCATGCGGCAGAGTCAGAGGGCCGAGGGCGATAGTATGCGCGGCGATCCGCTTTACCGCTGGATCGAAACCGAATGCGCCTCCGATGATGAAGCAGGGACGCCGGGAACCGTTTTCCGAAAGCCTTTCAAGAAAGGCGGAAAACTGCCGTGAAGAAAACTGCTTGCCGTGCTCGTCAAGCACAACCGGAATGTCCGCCGGGGTGACTGCCGCCAGAATCCCCTTGCCTTCAAGAGCGTTACGGTCAACAATGGGCAAAGCAGAATCACCGTCCCGGATGATGGTTTCCGTGTAGGATCTCCAGCGCAGAATCCGGTCGGCATAATGTTCGGCGGCGGCCTTCCAGAAAGGCGTCTTCAGCCGTCCGACGGCGATGATACGCAATGGTTTTAAGGTCATGACGCCCCTGTAAGGTAAAGGTTTCGGCCTTCACCGGACACCGGCGAAGCCAGGAGGCAATATGGAAAAAGCGCGGAAAAGAGCCCCTCTCGTCAATCTGAAACGCGCGGCAGAACTGATGCTGGACGGTCACCCGGTCATCTTTCCCACAGAAACCTTTTTTGCGCTGGGAAGCAGGGCGCTGGACGCCGACGCTACGGCCCGCGTCTTTCGAGCCAAGCATCGCTCCACGGTCCGTCCTCTGCCGCTTATTCTCGGCGAATGGAATCAGCTCGACCTGATAGCCAAAACTCCGGACGGCATTCTTCCGCTGCTGGAACGGTTCTGGCCAGGTCCCCTCTCCGTCATCTTTCCGGCCAGACTGCGCGTCCCCGACATTCTGACCGGAGGCACCGGCCGCGTCGCTGTACGCCTGTCCTCGCACCCCGTGGCGCGAGCGCTCGCGCAGGCGGTCGGCGAACCCATCACCTCAAGCAGCGCCAACATCAGCGGGAACCCCGCGGTCATCAGCACGGAACAGCTGGACCCGGAACTTTGCGCCGCGGTCTACGGCATCCTCGACGAACCTCCCGCGCCGGCAGGGGGGCTTCCCTCCACCCTTGTGGAATATGACGAGACCGGCCAACTGCACATTCTGCGGGACGGTGCCGTCTCCCGGGAAGAAATCCTCGCCGCAGGCTTCAAGATAGCCTGAGGCCGTTCCGGGCCTGATTCGCTCCCCGCTGCCCCCGCAAGGGCGGCGGGGATTTCTTGTTCATTTGACGAGGGGCGTCTCTTCGTCCGTTCAGCTTTCTGAAACGCAGCTCACGTTTCGATCATAATCTCGTCCTCGGGAGCCTTCCGGACGCCGTTCCCAGACAGCCTTGATCCGCCCCTGTTCAAGCTGCAGCATATGCGTGATTGCGGGAATGATATCCGATTCATGATGCGTCACCATAACGATCTGCACCCCCTGCAGGGCCAGCTGGTCAAGCAGACGGGCGAATTCCGAACGCGAAGCCGCATCCAGACCGGAAAAGGGCTCGTCAAGCAGCAATAGGTCTGGATCACCCGCCAGAGCCCGCGCCAGCAGCAAACGCCTCAGTTCGCCGGTGGAACAGGAACGGATGGGCCGATCCGCCAGAAAGCCCAGATGCAGATCATGCAGCAGTGCATCCACCTGCGCCCGTTCCGCCTCCGTGGCACCACGATATATGCCCACTGCATTGTCGATGCCGGAAAAGACGAACTCAGCTCCGGTCACATCGTAGCCATAGGTCGCCTGCTGCAGATCGGACACCAGCCGTACGCCGCGCCGCAGATCCTCCAGTCGCCTGACCACTCCGCCCTGTCGCGGCAGTTCATGGACAATGCTGCCGCCATAGGCCACGATCTCGTCGCCGTCCAGCAGCCGCAGCAAGGTCGACTTACCCGCCCCGTTGCTGCCGAGCACGGCCCAGTTTTCTCCCGGCTCGATGGTCCAGTTGATGTCATGCAGCACGGGAACGCGGTCGATGAAAACGGAAGCGTTGCTGATGACGACGCGCGCCTGACGCCCTTGAATGCCTCGCAGACCGGGAAAGGCATCCGGCGGACCATCCCCGGATGCGCCGACGGGGTCCTTCCCCTGAGCGGGAACCGCCACAATCCGTCCATGGTCAAGCGTCACTTCCCGCCGGACCCAGGCAGGCAGCGTTTCGGGTCGATGCGTGGTCATGACCAGCGTGGACAACCCGGCGATCCGTTCCAGCGCGTCCAGCAGGACCTTCCGGGCCTGCGCGTCCAGCCCGTCGGTCACCTCGTCGAGCAGAAGCAATGCCGGCCTTCGGACAAGCGCACGAGCTATGAGCAAAAGCCGCAACTGTCCCTGTGAAAGCACCGTCGCCTCCTGGGACAGCAAGGATTCGCCCCCCAGCAGACGGACCATCTGCAGGGCATAATCCGTCTCCCCGGCAGAGGGCCTGCGCTGCATGTATATGGTATCCGTAAATCCGCCGAGGACAAGTTCCTCTCCCGTCACATGCCAACCCTGCCGGACCGCCCTTTCCTGCTGGGCGGCGGAAACCAGCGCCGTCACCTTGCGCCCGGCAAGAGGAGCCTCGTCCGGCCCTTCTGGCGTATGCCAGATGACCCGGCCCATACGTCCCGCTCCAATCTGATCCGGCCACTGTTCGCCGCGCAGCAGCCTCAACAGGGTGGACTTGCCCGCTCCGTTGCCGCCGCGGATCACGGAATGTTCACCGGCGTACAGGATTAGGGAACAGTCGTCGAGCGCCCTGTTTCCCGAGCCGGGGTAGCTGACCCGCACATGTTCCACTTCAATCAAAGGATGTCGAGAAGCCACGAACAGCCTCCACTCTTGCGCAGATTCAAAAAACGCCCTCCCCTTCTTCGGGGAAGGAAAAACAGACCGGGACTCTCTGCCGCCCCTCACGGAAACGGCGCTCTCCTCGGCCCCGGAAGGCGGTTCAGAAGGGTATTTCCTGTCTCTCCCCGCGCTCGAATACAAGACTGTGCGTATAACCGAAAGACCGGGCATAAGCGGCAAGCTGCTCGAAGGCATATGCCGGGGTGTCAGCATCGTGCGCATCCGAACCGAAGGTGATGGGCACCCCCAGATCGGCGGCAAGTTCCATAATTCTGGGTCCGGGATAAATCTCCCCGCACGGCTTGCGCAATCCCGCCGAAGAAATCTCCATCCCCATGCCGGCATCACGGATGGCGGTCAGGGCTTCGGCGATCAGGTCGAGGCTGCCGGGGCGATCAAGCCAGTTTCTGAACGTCTCTATCGAAAAGAGCTTGATGATATCGGGGTGCGCCGCGATATTGACCAGTCCGCTGAGAGCCAGTTCACGCAACGTCCGGAAGTAGGCGACGTACTGTTCCTCGCAGAATTCCGGACCGCCCTTCCAGTCCTCGGCGGTGAAATCAAATCCCCACGTTCCCAGGAAGTGAATCCCCCCGATAACGTAATCAAAAGGATAGGCCGCCACGGCCCGTTCCATGAAGCCGCGATCCGCCGGAAACCAGTCCAGCTCCATCCCCAGAAGGACGCGCAGCTCCGGATCATTGCGCTTGAAGGAGAGCACGTCTTCGACATATCCGCCGAAAGAGGCCTGAAGATGGTCCCGGTATTCCTTGGGATAGGAATAGGCCAGAGGGCGTGGAGAATGCTCTGAAAAGCCGTATACGGTCAGCCCGCGCCCCTTGGCGGAGGCGACCATTTCGGCCACGCTGTTCCGGGCATGGGAAGCCCGGGTATGATTATGCAGATCGACGACTATCATGGCTGTATGGGGGTATGGGTTGACGTGATGCCTTTCGCGAAAATGGCTTTTCGCGCAGTTCGTTACAGTCCTGTGAATCCCGCAGGATGTCAAGCCTCCGCTTCCGGCGGATTGCGGCAGGAGCGCTGCCGGAATCCACGAAAAAGGGAAAGCCCCCCTTCAAGGAAGGAGGGCTTTCCCAAAGAGGCCTGCAAACCGGCTCGTTCAGAGCCTACAGCTTCGCGGCCGTACGCAGATCGTTCACTGCGTCGGTCTGTTCCCACTTGAATTCCGGCAGTTCACGGCCAAAGTGGCCGTAGCAGGACGTCTTCCGGTAGATGGGACGCAGCAGATCCAGCCGCTTGGTGATGAAGTAGGGGCGCAGGTCGAACACTTCACGCACGGCCCTGGTCAGTACCTCGTCCGGGATGTCGCTGGTGCCCAGAGAAGACACGAGCACGGATACGGGCTGGGCCACGCCGATGCAATAGGCGATCTGAACTTCGCAGCGCGGAGCAAGCCCGGCAGCGACCACGTTCTTGGCTACATAACGGCCCATATAGGCAGCGGAACGGTCCACCTTGGAGGGGTCCTTTCCGGAAAAAGCGCCGCCGCCATGATGCCCGGAACCGCCGTAGGTGTCCTGAATGATCTTGCGACCGGTCAGACCGCAGTCGCCCATGGGGCCGCCGATAACGAACCGGCCGGTGGTGTTGATGAAAATCTCGCAGTTCTTTTCATCAAAAAGCCCGGTAGGCTCCAGAACAGGACGAATAACCTTGCTCTTTACAGCCTCGATGATGTCGTCCTGCGAAGCTGAGGCGGCATGCTGCGTAGAAACGACCACATTATTGATGCGCACGGGCTTGCCGTCCACGTACTCGAAGGAAACCTGCGTCTTGCCGTCGGGACGGAAAAAGTCAACTTCCCCGTTCTTGCGGACCCGGGTCAGCTGCTGGGAAAGCTGATGCGCCCAGTAAATGGGGGCAGGCATCAGCGTGGGGGTTTCATTGCAGGCAAATCCGAACATCATCCCCTGATCGCCTGCACCCTGATCTTCAGGGGCGGTACGGTCAACGCCCTGCGCAATGTCGCCGGACTGGTGGTCGATGGAGGAAATGACGGCGCAGGTCTGCCAGTCGAAGCCCATCTCGGAACTGTTGTATCCAATTTCCCTGATGGTTTCGCGTACGACCTTCGGCAGGTCGGCATACCCCTTGGTGCTGATTTCGCCGGCGATGACGGCCATGCCCGTGGTGACCAGCGTTTCGCAAGCCACACGGGAGTTGGGATCCTGTTCAATCAACGTATCAAGAATGGCATCGGAAATCTGGTCGGCGACCTTGTCGGGATGCCCCTCGGTCACGGATTCGGACGTGAAGAAATATCTGCCTTTTTCCGGTTGCATGACTGCTCCTTGACATTCGCCGCAAGGCGAAATGCTGCTGAATTTGAACTGGACAGACTGTATAAATATATCAAGCTATCCAGATATAGAAAAACTATGGGGCCTTTTTACCATGCCCGCCCTTCATTGTCCAGTACGTTGAATCACATCGGCGTGCGATTCCACGAAAATCAGTTGACCTGAGGCCCGGCGACCGGCAAACTCTCCCCCCGGAGAGAATACCCATGAATCCAGCCTATCAGGGACAGATCGACGTGTTTTGCGCCGCATATGCGGTCATCAATGCCATGCGCAGAATCCACGGAACACGCCTTCTGGGCTGTCGGGAACTGCTGCACGAGGCGCTGCTCGATGCGGCCGGAAAGCCTGAGTTCTTCGCCGCGCTTCTGAAACAGCAGACCGACTATGTGGACTGGGTGGACGCCATGCTGGGCAGGCTGACCCGCAAGGGCATGCTGCATGTGGAAACGCCATATCCCGATTCATTTCCCGGCCCGGATGCGGTTCCGCCCGCCGAACTCTGGACGACGCTGGAACGCTGGCTCTCCGGGAATCCGCGCCGCGCCGTCGTCTTTCAGTTCGTCCACCACCTTGTTCCCGCCCAGATCGTCATCCGGCACTGGACCTGCGGCTGCACGCCGCAGGAAGACGTTTTGCCGTTGTTCGATTCGAGCCTCGAACCCGGGGCCGTCCATGCCATAGACAAAGACGCTCTGAGCACTGACGAATCTCGCGGCGTCGCCGGCAAGATCCTGATAGTTCCCTATACCGTGCGCCTCCTGCGCGCGAAGACAGAACGGAGGATGCCATGAACGTCATACGTGTCCGCACAGCAGGCTTCTGCATGGGGGTCGGCCTGGCCCTGCGCAAGCTGGATCAGGAACTCGGCGCCAGAAGAAATACGAATCTCACCGGAAGACTGGTCATGCTCGGACCGATCATTCATAATCCGCAGGTTCTTTCCGAATACGACGCACAGGGCGTCATTCAGGCCCACTCGCTGGATGAAATCCGATCGGGCGACACTGTGGTCATCCGGGCGCACGGTATCCCGCGTACGGACGAAGCCCGGTTGCGGTCCCTTGGAGCCGTCATCGTGGACGCGACCTGCCCCAAGGTCAAAAAGGCCCAGCTTGCCATCGCCGACGCCACTGGAGACGGAAGTCCGCTCTACCTGTTCGGCGAAGCGGATCACCCCGAAGTCAGAGGGCTTGTCTCCTATGCAGCAGGACCATGCCGGGTGTTCAGCAGCCTGGAGGAACTGCGGGCCATGCCCTCCGAATTCGGCCCGCATGCCGTTCTGGCCGCACAGACCACGCAGGAACGCCTTGAGTTCGACGCCATCCGGGAATGGCTGGAAAGCAGGCTCGATCTTTCCGTTCTCTCGACCATCTGTGACGCCACCCGCAAGCGGCAGAAGGAAACCCAGGAAGTCGCCGGGCAGGTTCAGGCCATGATCGTCGTGGGAGGACGCAGCAGCGGCAATACCCGGCGTCTGGCCGACGTGGTGCGGAGTTGCGGCGTTCCGGTGTGGCACATCGAAACCGCAGAGGAACTGCCTCTCGCCGAGCTTGCCTCCCATACCTCGATAGGCATTACGGCAGGAGCTTCCACTCCTCGTCTGCTTGTCGACGAAGTCCAGCAGCTTCTGGAGTCCACAGGGCGGAAGTCCTGAAACAGGATCGATCCCGAGAGACGCGTTTTTCTCCTCTCCAGGAGAACTTTCCCTGTTTCGAACAGAACGAATCCGTGATTTCCGGACCCGCTGCGTATTGAGCGGCATGTTCGCATGATCCTGTTCCCGGACATGCTTGCGGACAGCCTTTCAGTCAGCCCTGCCTGGCCACAAGACAGCTCAACCACATAAGACATAAACGAAAAGGACGCATGCCGAAGCATGCGTCCCCCTTGCATCGTATCGTCCGCCCGAGGCGGGGCGAAATCAGTAGCGGTAGTGGTCGGCCTTGAACGGGCCATCAACAGGAACACCGATATAGGCGGCCTGTTTTTCCGTCAGTCTGGACAGCTTCACGCCCAGCCGGGCGAGATGCAGGCGGGCGACTTCCTCATCCAGCTTCTTGGGCAGCACATGGACCCGGGTTTCCATCTTCGAGGAGGCGAGCTCCATCTGCGCAAGCACCTGGTTGGTGAAGCTGTTGGACATGACGAAACTGGCGTGACCGGTAGCGCAACCGAGGTTGACCAGACGACCTTCGGCCAGCACAACCAGCGAACGCCCGTTGGGCAGAAGCCACTTGTCCACCTGCGGCTTGATGTTCACGCGGGTGCAGTTATTCTCCTCAAGCCAGGTCATTTCGATTTCGTTGTCGAAGTGCCCGATATTGCAGATGATGGCTTCGTCCTTCATGTTCGCCATATGTTCGCCGGTAATGACGTGATAGTTGCCGGTGGCGGTCACGAAAATATCAGCCAGCGGGGCGGCGTCTTCCATGGTGGTGACTTCAAAGCCCTCCATGGCGGCCTGCAGCGCGCAGATTGGGTCGATCTCGGTAATCAGCACGCGGGCACCGAAGCCGCGCATGGACTGGGCGCAGCCCTTCCCCACATCGCCGTAACCGGCAACGAGCACGATCTTGCCCGCCACCATGATGTCCGTAGCGCGCTTGATGCCGTCGGCCAGAGATTCGCGGCAGCCGTACAGATTGTCGAACTTGGACTTGGTCACGGAGTCATTGACGTTGATCGCGGGGAAAAGAAGCTTGCCTTCTTCGGCAAGCTGGTACAGACGATGCACGCCCGTGGTGGTTTCCTCGGAAACGCCGCGCACGTTGGCGGCCACTTCATGCCAGCGCTGCGGCCGGGAAGCGTGACTCAGGGCCAGACGATCCATGAGGATGCGGGCCTCATGGGATTCACAGGGCCTGTCCAGCAGGGAAGGATCGTTTTCCACATCCACGCCGAGGTGAATCATCAGGGTCGCGTCGCCGCCGTCATCCACAATCAGGTCGGGGCCTGAACCGTCTGGCCAGGTCAGGGCCATTTCCGTGCACCACCAGTATTCTTCCAGCGATTCGCCCTTCCAGGCGAAGACCTTGGCGTAGCCCAGCTCGGCGATGGCGGCGGCGGCATGGTCCTGCGTGGAGAAGATGTTGCAGGAAGCCCAGCGGATGTCCGCGCCCAGCGCGTGCAGGGTCTGAATGAGCATGGCCGTCTGAATGGTCATATGCAGCGATCCGGTGATCTTGAAACCCTTGAGGGGCTTCTTGTCGCCGTAGCGCTTGATGAGTTCCATGAGGCCGGGCATTTCACGCTCGGAGAGCTGCATTTCCTTCTTGCCGAATTCGGCGAGGGCAATGTCCGCGACCTTGTAGGCCAGGGACAGATCAAGAGGCTGAGCTTGAGACATTGTCGTACTCCAGAAGTTAGGTTGAAAACGATGTTCAGACGCGCCGGGCCAGCGTCAGATTCAGGGCCAGCCCCTGTTCTACTGGACGCCGGATACAGGAAATAACCTCGAATCCGGTGGACTGAAGAAAACGCCGCATGGTCGCTTCGCTGAAGCCGAGCCAGAGGTCGCCGTACTCCACGCGCATCCGCTCCTGATCGTGCTGATCGAAATCAGCCACCAGAAGCTGCCCGCCGGGGCGCAGCGCGCGCCGGATTTCGGAAAGCACGCCTTCCGGCTCGGAAATATGATGCAATACCATATTGATGCTGGCAAAATCCGCTTCTTCGTCGCGCAGGGGCAGGTGGCTCAGATCGCCGATCCGCAGCGAGACAGGCTCGCCTTCCAGCGCGGCGAAACGGCGGCGCGACAGTTCCAGCATCCTCGGCGAGCCGTCCACCCCGATCACTTCCCGGGCCCGGCCGCACATGCGCTCCAGAACGATGCCCGTGCCGCAGCCAAGGTCCACGGCCACGGCGCAGTCCCCGGGCATGGCGTCACAGACAGCCCCGGCCAGATCAAAACCGCCCAGAACTTCCCGGCTCAGGGTATCCCAGTGCTCGGCGATCGTATTGAAGAACTGGCGGGTCTTCAGCGCACGTTCCTCAATGATCTGCGCAGCCATGACGATGTCGGCCCGCATGGTTTCGTCGTCGAGAAAGGGCGACGCGGCTCTGAGAAAATCAGCCCCCTTGCCTTCCGTCACGGCGGAATAGAAGACCCACAGTCCGTCGCGCCGCGAGGACAGCAGCCCGGCCTCCGTAAGAATCTTCAAATGGCGGGACACCCGCGACTGCCCCATCTCCAGAATGCTGACCAGTTCGTTGACCGAAAGTTCGTACTTCCGGAGAACGCACGTCAGGCGGAGCCGGGTTTCATCCGACAGGGCCTTGAAATAGCGGATAGCGTTATTCATGACCTTTCAACATGTTATAAATATATCAAAAACAGCGGATGCTTTAATATCAAGAAAAATACATATAGTCAAGAAGCCTGTCGCGATCTTTCTCCAGCCGGACGCCGAAACGGCGCGCGCCGGGCCTTCAGCGCAGACTCAGCTCCACGTGAGCGCTCCCGCTGCGCACGGCGTTTCCGTCTTTGGCAAGTGTAACCCGGGAAGCCAGCCCCGCATTTTTCGATACGATGTAGCGGCGCACGGCCTCGGCGCGAAGCCGGGCCAGCGCCTCCAGTTCGGGTTCTCCCACCGTCTCCAGGGCAAGCAGCCGCCGTTCCATGACGTCGGCCTCCTCGTCTCCCCTTGCGTTAAATGAACGGGAGTACAGAGTACGCAGCCGCTTCTCATGTTCTTCCGGAGAAAAACGCACCTCGGCGGTTCTTTTGACCGGCGGCAGGTTCCGCAGCTGCTGCAGCAACCGCTCGCGGCGCAGGCCGTTTCCGTCGCCGAAAGGTTCGTATTGCCCGGTCAGTTCCAGTTTCAGCTTCGGGCGCGCCTCAAGCAACCGCGTGATCTCGTCGAGTCGGGCGCGGGTTTCCCGGGACAGCCCGGCCTGACCGGGACGGAAGACTATCAGACTCAGGGAGGGATCATCCGGCATGAACAGACTGAAGAAACTCCCCACCAGCGAGAACGGGGACGTCACCACCCTGGCGAACAGTCCGCCAAGAGCCCGACCGACCAGACCTTCCACCTTGAAGGAAGGATCATCAAGCCGTCCCCTGATCGGCAGGTCGAGGGACAGATTGCCGCGCATGTCCTCCAGCAGGGCAAGCCCCAGCTTCACCGGATAGTCCGGCGCTCCTGGGCGGGTATCCTTCGGGCCGAGCACCAGCTTTTTCACCCGAATGGCGTTGTTCAGGGTGAACGCACCGTCGGCCAGTTCCAGCCGACTCTCCAGATCAAGAAGTCCCTGCTCCACGGGATACCCCAGAAATTCCAGAAAATAGGAGGAATATCTCTCCAGACTGGCTCCCCGAACATTCAGCGTCAATGAGGCGGACGGCGATTTCGCCAGCGGATCCGCCCGTCCCGTCAGAGACAAGGGCGCGCCGTCCAGCTGCCCGGAAAGCTGCACCGCCGCCGAAGCGCCGCTTCCGTTCTTCCTTCGCGTCAGACCGGAAACCGTGGCTTCGGCATCTCGCAGAAACAAAACCAGTTCGGGCTTTCTGCGCGCATCTCGAAACGCGACGGCGCCGTCCTGTACGCGGATTCTTTTCACGAACACGTCTGTTCCGTCCGCAAGGCCGGAAGAGGTCTTCGCGTTTCTCTCTACTCCGCCTCTCCGCTTCACGAGAGCGTCCAGCAGATCCAGCCTGCTGTCGGCAGAGAGGACAAGCCCCAGCCGCGCCTTGTCCACCAGCAGAGAATCCGCCTCAAAAACCCGCGCCTCCGACTCCCACCGGAATGCCTCCGCCGTGAGCCGCCGTATCCCTCCGAACAACTTCCCTGTGATGGCGTTGCGCAAGGTCACGTCCCGCAGCGTCAGGCTTCCGGAGGCCCGCATATCCAGTGTACCGTCCCGTTCCTTCAGCCCCAGTTCCAGCGTCGCCTGCATCCGTCCGCCCACGTTCAGATCGGAAATACGCCGCCCAAAGACATTCAACGGCTCCAGTCCGAAATCCGAGGCGTTCATGCGCATCGTCCCCTCCAAAGGCACGGGACGCAGGCGCCCATGCAGCTCAAGCGATTTCGGAACGCCGCAGCGCAGACGGAATTCCGTCATCATGTCGAGCCGCTGCGTCATTCTCCCCGTTTCCAGAGCGAGACCTGAAACCAGCGTTTCGACCTTGCCGCCCGCCAGAACCCGCTCCACTTGCCCGCCCTTCAGGGAAAAAGCTTCCACGTCCAGTTTCCAGTCCGCCAGTACGGCAGCAACGGCGGCGGGAAGGGCATCACTCAGGAATCCCCGGGGCAAGGCATGTCCCTGTACGATGTCTTTCCCGGCAGATGACGGGATTGCGCGCCCCGGGACGGCCAGAGCCGTTCCAGCTGCATCCATGACGATCCGGACGCGAGGCTCGGACACAGTCATGCTTGAAACGCTCAGCATCCGTCCTCCCGTATCCAGCAGCAGACCGTCGCAAGCCCAGGAACCGATCCTGACGGCTGGCGTTCCCCCGGAGGTTCCTCCGGCGAACGTCAGCTCGCGAATCGTCGCTCCGGCATCTTCCACGACGACGGGCATGAAGTCGGCTGCGCCAGTGCCGGGAGTTCCGGCCGCCGTTCCCAGCCGGACCTTGCCCTCAAGGTCTGCATACCCGGAAACGTCCGCCAAAAGAGTTTTCCCAAGCAGAGGACGCGCGACAAAAAGCGGCAGATCCCGAACCGTCAGCGCCGCATTCAGCGAAGGAGGACTTATCGTCCCCTCCCCCTCCAGCGCCAGTACGCCTTCCGAACTGATGCCGAAGGACAGACGCATGGCCGTTCTCGCTCCGGGACGGGTGGAATATTCCGCGATACGCCCATCCACGCCGGTGATCTCGATCTGACGGGTCGCGGCAAGCTTTTCATCCTGCCAGACGAAGTCGGAATTGCGCAAAATAAGGTCCGCTCCCTCCACCATGAACGCCGTATCGTCATCCTCTGTCGCTGCCGTTTCGGAGACGGCGTCCATCCGTCCGTACCCGCCGTCAAGCGTTTTTGCCGCCCCGGAGACGGAACGGGCGGCAACGGCGCTGGTCAGCCAGTCTTCCCAGTCGATTTTTCCGGTCCTGTCCCGGTTCGCGCGCAAATACAGGCCGTCCAGCTCCATGCGCCGTAGTCTGAGCAGGCGTTCGCTCAGTGTAAACCGTTCCAGCTCGGCCTCACCCCGTTTCAGCCTGCCCACGATCTCTCCGGTCGGACTCGTCACCTCCATGTTTTCGGCGTGGATTTTGCCGGAAAGAGCTATTTCCACATCACCAGGGCGCGGCTGGGAGATGCCGAGGATCAAATCCAGAGCTACCTCCCCGGAGGTCAGACGTACCGGGGTGAAGGCGGCAAGATATTTTCGGAAGTACTCCATGCGCAGAGGGGTGGTCCGGATGGAAAAATACGCGCCTCCCGAGTCTTTCTGTCTGACGCCGACCAGAGAAAACTGGGTTCCTCCCACCTCCGCCGACAGAGAAGGAAGCTGCTCGGGCATCGTTCCGACAGGCGAAGCCAGCGGCACGTCCAGGGCGATATTACGGATGACATGCACCAGTCCCAAAGGCCTGTCGCGCAGAATTACAGTTCCTCCGGAGGCCTTCAGATCGCGTATGGAGAACAGCGAGGCGACGAAACCGTCCTCATTGTCTCCGGAAGGCAGCAGCTCGGAAAAGGAAAAGCGACCTCCGCCGAGGTAGGCGATATCGAGCACGGGCCGCGAGGCCTCCACCGAGGCCAGAATCGGCAACGGCCGGGTCAGAGCGCCGAAGCGGGGACGGATGACTACACGCTCGACGGAGAGCATGGAGTTTCCCCCAGGAACTGCTGATGCAGTCGAGTCCGTCCCGGAAGCGCTTCCGGAAATCATGCTCGGGGTCGTTTGCGCGGATTGCGCGTAGGGAATACGGACTCCGGAAACCGTAATCCGGAGCGTGAAGGGATTGACGCGGACCGCATCCAGCGTCACCGGCGCGTTGAACGTCTCGGACATCTGTTCTTCCAGGAGACCGCGCAGAACAGTGGGAGGCAAGACCAAAACCAGAAGGACCCACACGGACAGCAGACCAAACGCCCCGAACAGCAAAAAGCGCCCTGTCCGCCTCCTTCGTTCCCCCCACCCGAAGGAAACAACAACGCCTCTCGTCCGCGGCAGGGAAACTGCGTCGCTTCCGCCGGAACGCGGACGAAATACGGTCTCCCGCCCGCCGGACGACCTTCCCGCTGGCCGGGAGCCTGCACCCGACAGCCGCTCTCTGCGCCGCCGGGCCTGCCGTTTTGCTCTGGAGCGAGAAGACATGGCTCCTCCTTGCTCCGGTTGCGGCAGCGTCGCAACCAGAAATCATGAAAGCCGGGCGGGTGTTTCCGTAGCCGCACGGCTGGATTCTCCCGTATCGCGGATGCACATCGTGCAATCCCGCTTTGAAAAGCCCCATCAATGGATCAGAAAGAGAAACGGTCAGCTGCCGTCCAAGAGTAACATTGGCCCCTCACACGGTCAAAGGAGCCGCTCTCTCCCGGAAAGGCAGAAAAAGGGCGCATACGCAAACAGCCCTCCGACCGGAACGGCTCGGAGGGCTGTCGTTCAACACGGCAGGAAACGCGATCAGCGACGGTCGCCGATCAGGCGCAGCAGCATGAGGAACAGGTTGATGAAGTCCAGATACAGGGTCAGAGCGCCGAGAAGCGCGCCGCGCCGCATGGCGGTGGCGTCGTCGAGGGGAGCATTGGCTCCGAACTGACGCAGCTTCTGCGTATCATAGGCGGTCAGGCCGGTGAAGATGATCACGCCAAGGATGCTGATGACGAAGGTCAGCATGCTGCTGGCAAGGAAGAAATTCACGATCATGGCAATGAAAATGCCGATCAGCCCCATGGTCATGAAGCTGCCCATTCCGGTCAGGTCACGCTTGGTTACCGTGCCGTAGAGGCTCATGCCCGCGAACATGCCCGCGCAGGTCACGAAGGTCTGCATGACAGACGTCCCCGTGTACACAAGCAGCAGCGAGGACAGAAACGCTCCCATCAATGCGCTGTAGATCACGAAGATGGCGGTGGCCGCAGGAGCGGACAGGCGGGAAATCATGCCCATGAGCGCCATGGGCAGGGCGATGACAGCAACGGCGAGAATGATGACGCCGACGCTGCTGCCGAAAATGAGGGAAAGCAGCGTGGGCGACGTGGCGACGAAATAGGCGGTGGCGGCGGTGACGAGCAGCCCGACCGTCATCCACTGATACACATGCCGCATGAAGACGGACGCAACGCTGATGCTGCTGACGCTGCTGGTGGAATCCCGTAATGTTTCCATTAAAACCTCCGAAGACAGGGGGTAAAAGTTCATGACTTGCCCGACGTCGAACTCCTTCGACGTCTTTCTTATCTATAGTCATTAACCGCTCGGGACGCAAGCCGTCTGTTCTGGAGAGCTTCCGTTCCGCCCGCAGCCCCTTCCAGTCGCACGGCGGCGCAACCCCGGAACGGAACTTGCGGAACTTCGGGAAACAGGTCCGCAGAGACGCAGGGCAGCGTTCAGCGCACTTCCTGCCGGTATTGCAGGGACTGACGCAGGGTTTCACGATCCATGAACTTGACCTCGGCCCCGAGCGGAATGCCCTGCGCCAGCCGCGTCACCAGCACCTCCGGAAAACGCCGGTTGATCAGCCCCCGGATGAGGGCACCCGTCGTTTCGGCCTCCACTGTTGCGCCGAGAGCGAGAATGACCTCTCGTACCCGCCCCTCCGCAAGGCGGCTCGTGAGACGATCCAGCTCAAGGTGCTCGGCGCTCAGGTTGTCGAGAGGCGCGAGCAGCCCCCCGAGAATAAGATAACGCCCCCTGAAGAAAGCTCCCTCCTCAAGCGTAAGCATGCTGTCCCACTCCGCGACGACGCAGAGAAGGGAATCGTCGCGTTCGGGGTCGGCGCATACGGGACAGGGATCGCTCTCCGTCAAGGCGCCGCAGCGGGAACAGAGGTGCAGCGCGTCGCGCAGGTCATGAATGCCCTTGCCCAGCCGTCGGGTTTCCGCCTCCGGCCACTTGAGCAGGGTCATGGCGACCCGCATGGCCGACTTCGGTCCCAGTCCGGGCAGCCTGGCCAGCTGCTCCACCAGCGCCTTCAGCGGTTCAGGGATTCTGTTGTTCATCTCTCATCCTTTTCCGGCATTCCGGAATGGCCCGAGCACTCGGACACGCATGAAAACAGCCCGCCGCTCACAAGGTGAGCGACGGGCAAAGACATCCGGGACAGATCGACACCTACATGATGCCGGGCAGATGAATGCCGCCGGTGATTGCCGCAATTTCCCGCTCCATGGTGGCGCGCCCGACGCGCAGGGCCTCGTTCACGGCCGTCAGTACGAGATCCTGAAGCATCTCCACGTCCCCGCCTTCAAGGGCCTTGGGATCAATGACGATTTCCCTGACTTCCTGCTTGCAGGTGGCCACGACCTTCACCATGCCGCCGCCGCTGGAAGCCTCGACGGTCCGCGAGGCAAGTTCCTGCTGCAGCTTGGCAATCTTGTTCTGCATGACGCCGGCCTGGCGCACGAGGTCATTCATGTTCCGCATTCCGTTTCTCCTTGGATGCTGTTCATTTATTTTGAGGATGAATCCGAAGCCCCCGGCTGTTCCAGAGGAATGCAGCGCACGAGCGCGGCATCGAACGTCTCGGCGAGAGACCTGATCAGGGGATGGGATACAAAATCTTTCTTCAGATCGGCTTCCGTCCTTCGCGGATTTGACGGAGGCAGAATCTCCGCCCGTACGGCGCGCCCGACAAAGCCGGAGGCCAGCCGTTCCAGCTCGGCGAGATGGGACGGGGCGACAAGTTGTTCATACTGAAACGAACTCATCGTGGCAAGAGCAAGAGATTCTCCGGCAAACGTTCCTCTGGCCGCCTTCACCGCCTGCAGGGGAAATCCGGCAGATACGCCGACCGTTTCACAATGATCGAGGAAACGGGGCCACTCGTCGACCGGTTCCGCGTCCTCTTCCAGAGCCGGCGCAACCTTATGCCCTGCGGCATGATCGACCGCAGCGCGGGCGGCAGGTCGTACTGACTTCAGGGAAGGAGAAGACATGTTCGCAACGTCAGGCGTCGCGGAGGAAGCCTTCTCCCCGCTCTGGATGGTTTGCGGAACGGAAGGAGGTACGGGAGCAGGTTCCCACGGGGGCGTGTCGCCCTGTGCGTCCGTCTCCTGGGCGAGCCGACGGGCTGCGGGATGCGCGGGCGCGGGCTGAGGCGCAATCCGGGGAGCGGGCCGACTGCCGGATACGGAAGCCTCGTTCGGATGGGGAAAGGCGGCAGGCCGAGCATCTCCGGAGACGCCGGAAGGAGCGACGGTCGTTCGCGAAAGCTGCTCCAGTGACACAAGACGCGGCAACAGGGCCAGATTCAGCAGCAGGAGTTCCAGAGCCGAAGAAGGCTCGAGGCTGCCGAGAACCTGTCTCTGACTTTCCAGCACCATCTGCCATGCGGCATGAATATAGGCCACGTCGAACTGAGGTGCGAGCTCCATCAGCCGAAGTTTCTCCGCCTCCGGCATGTCGAGGGCAACCGAAGCGGCGGGGCCGGCCTGTCGAATAAGAAACAGGTTGCGCCACAACGTGGCCAGCTCGCGCAAGAAAAATCCCAGATCAACGCCACGCTCAAGCAGCTCCTGCGTCAGTCCGGCCACGGCAAGGCAATCCTGTTCCTTCAGTGCGTGCAACAGGCGCTCGTACAGTTCCTGTCCCGCAAGTCCCAGAACGCTGCGGGTCGCGGCTTCGGTCAGCTCATCGCCGCCAAGAGCCAGCGTCTGCCCGAGCAGGGACATGCTGTCGCGCACACTTCCGGCGGCGCGCCGGGCCAGCAGACGCACCGCGTTTTCCTCAAAGGAAATTCCTTCCCTCTTCAGAATACGGGAAAGATGGGCCGCCAGTTCCGCCTCGGGAATAGCCTTGAAAATAAAATGCTGACACCGGCTCACGATCGTAATCGGGAACTTGTGCACTTCCGTGGTGGCGAGGATGAACGTGGAACGGGCGGGCGGCTCCTCCAGCGTCTTCAGAAGCGCGTTGAAGGACTCACGGGTAAGCATATGGGCTTCGTCGATGATGAAGACCTTGTACCGCCCTTCCATCGGAGCATAGGCGATGGCCTCACGCAGACGGCGGGCGTCGTCGATGCCGCGATTGGACGCACCGTCGATCTCCACCACGTCCACATGATTGCCCTGAGTGATGCGACGACACTGCTCGCACTCGTTACATGGCTCACCCGTAGGGGCATGTTCGCAATTCAGGGCCTTGGCGAAAATTCGGGCGATGGTGGTCTTGCCGACTCCCCGCGTTCCGCTCAGCAAATAGGCGGGAGCCACCCTGTCCTCTGCCGCGGAGCGGGAAAGGATGGCCTTGACGGTGTCCTGCCCGGTAACCTCGGCGAAGGTCTGCGGGCGATAGCGTGCGGCAAGCGATGCGTGGCTCATGCGAAACCCGAATGTCTCCCGACTTGAGGATCAAGAAAAGGGCGCGGCCCGGAAAAACCGAGGTCTGCGACAATGAAAAATAAAAACGGGACGTCTTTCCGTCCGCCGGCATATCCCGCCGGAACGAAAGGCCGCCCCTGCTCCGATTCCGAAGCTGCCGGGACGGAGCGTTTCCAGGGAGGGGAGGAAGTTTCTCCTCCCCCTTGATCGCTAGAAGCTGTACCGGGTCAGCCAGTGCGCATACCTGGAATCATGTCCCTTGACCGCATTGAAATAGGCGGTCTGCAGCGCCTTGGTCACGGCTCCGGCCTTGCCTTCGCCGATGATGCGACCGTCCACCTCGCGAATGGGGGTCAGTTCCGCAGCCGTGCCGCTGAAGAAGGCTTCATCGGCGATATAGAGCTCGTCGCGGGTGAACATCTGTTCTTCCACCACGTAGCCGAGATCACGGGCGATGGTCACAATCGAATCGCGGGTGATGCCGTCCAGAATGGAGGTGAGCGGCGTCGTCTTGATTACGCCGTTGCGCACGATGAAGATATTCTCGCCGGTGGCCTCGGACACGAAGCCATTGGTGTCGAGCATGACGGCCTCGTCATAGCCGTCCGCCTTGACTTCCATCTTGGCCAGAATGGAGTTCACATAGTTGCCGGCGGCCTTCGCCTTGCTCATCAGGGTATTGACGTGCATGCGGGCGAAGGAGCTGGTCTTCACGCGGATGCCCATTTCCAGGGCCTCGGCGCCGAGATAAGCGCCCCACGGCCACACCGCGATGATGGTGTTCACAGGGTTGTTGCCCGGATACACGCCCATTTCACCATAACCGACAAAGGACAGAGGACGGATGTAGCCTTCGGGCAGCTTGTTCGCCACCAGCGTTTCAATGATGGCCTTTTCCATTTCCTCGGCGGTGTAAGGAATCTTGATGCCAAGAATCTTGCCCGAATTGATGAGACGCTTCGCATGCTCGGGGAGACGGAATACGGAGGAAGAACCATCGGGACACGTGTAGGCTCGAATGCCTTCAAACACGCCGGAGCCGTAATGCAGACCGTGCGCGAGCACGTGAACCTGTGCCTGATCCCAGGGAACCAGTTTGCCGTCGTACCAGATGTATTCCGTTTTCTGAAGCATGGAGCTCACCTCATGTAAAAGCCCGTCCAGGGGCAAAATTCGTTTATGACGCCGTCGCCGTATTTCGCGCGGCAACTGCTTACGCTAAGTGAAAGCGGAGCGGGGGTCAAGCTCCGGCGGGGGGTTGTTCAATGTTCCTTGGCGAGTGCGCCACTTGCGCTCCCCGCCGGAAGCGCTTCGATATGCCCGGATCCGGCAGGAAGGTCAGTTCGGGAACACCGGATTCAGCCTTTCCGACGACGTGCCGGATACGGCCCATCGAACGGACGCCGCGTTTTCCGAAAACGACCCGGAACGCGGAATGGCCGGTTTCCTTTTTCCTGAAAGCGGCATAGATTATGATTCCGGACGGCGCAATCCGCCGTTTCGAAGGGACGCCCCCGGCGTCCGTTCGCCAACCCACTGCTTCCCGAGGACGCATCATGCAAGAATTTCGCAAGGAACACGACAGTCTGGGCGAACTTTCCGTCCCCGCAGACGCCTACTACGGCTGCCAGACAGTGCGAGCGCTGGAAAACTACTGCATTACCGGTGACACCATCAGCAAGAACATCACGCTGATCAAGGCGCTCGCTCAGGTCAAGAAAGCCGCGGCCCGCGCCAACAACGGGCTGGGTCTGCTCCCTGATGAAAAACTGGACGCCATCGTCGCGGCCTGCGACGAGGTCATCCTCGACGACGCCCTCATCGACGAATTCGTGGTGGACTGCGTGCAGGGCGGAGCCGGAACCAGCACCAACATGAACGCCAACGAAGTGCTCTGCAACCGGGCGCTGGAGATCATGGGACACAAGAAGGGAGAATATCAGTATCTCCATCCCAACAATGACCTGAACATGTCCCAGTCCACCAACGACGTGTACCCCACGGCCTTCCGGGTGGCCCTTATCGAGGAACTGAAGCTCATGCGCGGCGGCATGCACCACCTGAGCGCCGCTTTCGAAACCAAGGCCCAGGAATTCAAGAACGTGCTCAAAATGGGGCGCACGCAGCTGCAGGATGCCGTGCCCATGACGCTCGGTCAGGAATTCCATGCCTGGTCGGTCATGATCCGCGAGGACGTGGAGCGCGTGCGCGAAGCCGCCAAGCTGATTCATGAAATCAATCTGGGCGCCACGGCCATCGGCACCGGCATCAATACGGTTCCCGGCTATGTGGCGCTTGCCACCAACTATCTGTGCGAGGAAACGCATCTGGAACTGACCAGCTCGGCGGACCTCGTGGAAGCCACACAGGATACCGGAGCCTATGTGCAGCTTTCGGGCGTGCTCAAGCGGGTGGCCGTCAAGCTCTCCAAAATCTGCAACGACCTGCGCCTGCTCTCCAGCGGTCCCCGCTGCGGCATCAACGAAATCAACCTGCCGCCCCGGGCCCCGGGTTCCTCCATTATGCCCGGCAAAGTCAATCCGGTCATTCCTGAAGTGGTCAATCAGGTGGCCTTCCGGGTCATCGGCAACGACGTGACCGTTACGCTCGCGGCCGAGGCCGGACAGCTGGAACTGAACGTCATGGAACCCATGATCGCCTACAGCCTGTTCCAGTCCATCACCATGCTCCGCAACGCCTGCTACACGCTGGCCGACAAGTGCGTGCTCGGCATCACCGCCAATGTGGAGCGCTGCCATGAACTTGTGGACAACTCCATCGGTATCGTAACAGCTCTGGTTCCATTCCTCGGCTATGAGGTCTGCGCGGACATTGCCAAACAGGCCTTCGCCACGGGGCGTTCCGTGCGCGAACTCATTCTCGAGGACGGACACGTCACGGCCGAACAGCTTGACGACATCATGAAACCGGAAAACATGATCCGTCCCGTCCGCCACAAGGTGATTCGATGACCAGACCGCCTTTTGAAATTCCCATGGTGACCGTACATCTGCAGCCGGAAGAACGAATTCTCGAAATTCCCAGGCACAAGATCAAGACGGTCAAGCGTCTTCTGCTTTATCTCGGCATCCGCGAATGCACCGCGCTGGTCGCCCGCGACCGGGAACTGCTGACGCCCGACCGGGCCGTTCTGCCTCACGACAGACTGCTGGTCAGAAAGGTGACCTCCAGCGGATGAGCAGCCCCGGCCCGTCAGAACAGGCGAACCCGCAAGAGCCCCCGGAGACAACCTCTCCGGGGTCCTTCTTTTCGTCTCCCGGCAAAGACCACCCCGGCGCTCCGGATCACGAAAGGCATGAAAAAGGCGGCACGGAACGGAGTCCATGCCGCCTTTCCAGGCCGTTCCCTCCGGGGAGACGGCGTGAAATTCGAAACGTCAGTCCAGACGCAGATCGGTAATGCGCTTGGATTTGGAGAAGGTACGCGGCAACGCGCCCTGATCCACTATTTCCACCTCGATGCGAGCCATGATGCGCTTGTGCATCTCCATGCCTATGGCACGGGCAAGACCGGCGTCGTCGCCGGAAGAGAGACCGGCAAGACGTTCCACCTGCAGCCGCATGTAATCAAGCCCCTCTCTCCGAGTCAGTTCCACATGGTATTCGCCGCCCACTTCGGGGAAACCGTTCAGCACGTCGGCGATCTGTCCCGGATAGATGTTCACGCCGCGGAAAATAATCATATCGTCTGAACGGCCCCGAATATGTCCGTGCCGGGGGATGGCGCGGCCGCACGCGCAGGGTTCGGGAATGATGCGGGTCAGATCGTGCGTTCTGTAGCGGATGAGCGGCACGGCCTCCTTGCTCAGCGTGGTCACCACCATCTCGCCCACTTCACCGTCGGGAACGGGTTCGAGCGTGTGCGGGTCAACAATCTCGATATAGAAGAGGTCGGCCCAGTAGTGAATGCCGTCCCCCGCCTCGCAGTTCAGCCCCGTTCCGGGACCATACATCTCGGTCATCCCCGCAATGTCGTAACTGGCTTCCAGCCCAAGCTTTTCGGTGAAGGACTGCCGCATCTTGAGGCTATGCGGCTCGGAGCCGAAAATGATCTTCTTCAGGGCGATCTTGTCACGCAGCCCGTGTCTTTCCACTTCTTCGGCCAGCAGAAGCGCCATGGAAGCGGTCGCGCCGAGGCAGGTCACCTTCATGTCCGTCAGCAGCTGCAGCTGCATGTCGAGGTTGCCCGGTCCCACAGGAACCGTCAGAGCGCCGAACAGTTCGCTTCCGGCCTGAAAACCGGCTCCGGCCGTCCACAGGCCGTACCCCACGGCGATCTGAATCCGGTCCTCCCGGGTCAGTCCCGCAAGCTCGTAGCAGCGGGCCATCTGCAGTGCGAAGGTATCCACGTCCTTCTGCGTATAGGCCAGCACCTTGCGCTTTCCGGTGGTACCGGACGAGGCATGCACGCGCACGACCTCCTCGAGCGGCACGCAGAGCAGAGGAAACGGATACCCGTCGCGCAGGTCGGTCACATCGGTGAACGGAAGCCTGCGGATATCGTCCAGGGAACGGATGTCCGCCCCCGACGCGATGCCCGCAGCCGTCAGCTTGGCACGATACTGGGAGCTTTTCATGGCCTGATCCACCGACCATCGAACGCCGGCAAGCTGATGTTCAGCGAGAAAGTCGGCAGGAAGATGCGGCAGAAATCGGGATTCGAGGGCCATGGTCATTTCTCCGGTTCGCGGCAGATGGTGCCGGTTGTCTTTTCGACGCTAAACAGCTAGTGTTTGCGGATTGAACCAAAATGAAGATGCCTGTTTAGCAGAAAAGATATCGGAGGGAAACCCCATGCGAGTGCTCATCATCGGCTCCGGAGGGCGGGAGCACGCCCTGTCGTGGAAAATCCGGCGCGGCGGCAAGGCCGAAACGATTTACTGCGCGCCCGGAAACGGCGGAACCGCGGCCGAAGGCAAAAATGTTCCCCTGAAGGACGGAGATGTAGAGGGCCTTGTGGCCTTCGCCAGAGAAAAGGGCGTGGACCTCGTGATTCCCGGTCCTGAACTGCCCCTGACCCTCGGTGTGACGGACGCCATGCAGGCCGCCGGAATCCGCTGCTTCGGGCCGGACAAGTGGTGCGCGCAGCTCGAGGGCAGCAAGTCCTTCGCCAAGAGCATCATGGAGAAGGCAGGTGTCCCCACGGCAGCCTGCGGCATTTTCGAGGAGCTTGAAGCGGCCCGCACCTTTGTGCGCGAAAAGGGCGCACCGATCGTCATCAAGGCCGACGGACTCGCCGCGGGCAAAGGCGTGGTCGTGGCCCGGACCGAAGACGAAGCGGAAGAGGCTCTGGACCAGATCATGGGAGGGGCCTTCGGTTCCGCCGGAAACAGGGTCGTCATCGAAGAATTCCTTGAAGGCGAGGAGGCTTCCCTGCTGGCCTTCTGCTCAGGCGAAACAGCCCTGCCCCTGCCCTCCGCGCAGGATCACAAGGCGGTCTTCGACGGCGACACCGGCCCCAATACCGGAGGCATGGGAGCCTACAGCCCCGCGCCCATCCTGCCCGATACGGAACTCGAACGCATGGCCGACATCGCCATCCGTCCCATTCTGCGCGAAATGGCCGCTCAGGGGCACCCCTTCACCGGCATTCTCTATGCGGGACTCATGATGACCGCGAACGGCCCCAGAGTCCTCGAATACAACGTGCGCTTCGGCGATCCCGAATGCCAGCCGCTGCTCATGCGGCTGGAAAACGATCTGATCGACGTCATGGAAGCCTGCCTCGACGGACGTCTCGGAGAGACGAAACTGACTATCCGCCCTGAATCGGCGCTCGGCGTGGTCGTCGCGGCCGCCGGCTATCCGGGCTCCTACTCCAAGGGCATGCTCGTCACGGGACTCGAAGACGCCGACGCGCTGCCGGACACCAAGGTCTTTCAGGCCGGCACCCGACGCGAGGACGGCAGAACATTCTCCAGCGGCGGCCGGGTTCTGTGCGTGACGGCCCTTGGCTCAAGCCTTGCGGAAGCGCAGAAACACGCCTATGAAGCGGTAGCCCTCGTTCACATGGACAAGAGTCAGCATCGCACCGACATCGGTGCAAAAGGATTGAGGAGACTTGCATAAATGAAAGCCAAGGTCGCCATTTTCATGGGGTCCGCCTCCGACGAGGCGATGGTCAGCCCCTGTACCGAAATCCTGAAGAGCCTCGATATTCCCTACCTCTTTACTGTCACGTCCGCGCACCGCACGCCGGAACGTACGGCGGAACTGGTGGACAGACTGGAGGCCGAAGGATGCGAAGTGTTCATCTGCGCCGCCGGCATGGCAGCCCATCTGGCCGGCGCCGTCGCCGCGCGCACGCAGAAGCCGGTCATCGGCATTCCCGTGGCGGCCTCGCCGCTCGGCGGCATGGACGCGCTCCTCGCCACGGTCCAGATGCCTCCCGGATTTCCCGTGGCCACAGTTTCTCTGGACAAGGCCGGCGCCAAGAACGCTGGCTGGCTGGCCGCCCAGATTCTTGCGCTGCACGATTCCGGGCTGACCGACCGCATTCGTGCCGCCCGCGCCAGGTTCAAGGCCGACATCGAAAAGGCCGGCGCCGAAATTGAAAACAAATACAGCCTGTAGGCAGAAGCCATGTTGCAAGAGACTCCGCCTACCCTGTTTCAGAGGTTGCGTCAGACAGTGTTCTGGGAATATGCCGAAGCCCTTGTCTGGGCCGTGGTTCTGGCACTGGTCCTGACCACGTTCATTGTTCAGGCCTTCAAGATTCCGTCCGGCTCCATGCTGGAAACGCTGCAGATCGGCGATCATCTGCTGGTCAACAAGTTCCTGTACGGCCTCAGAAATCCGTTCACCGACGAGTACATCATCCGGGGCAGAGAGCCGCAGGTCGGCGACATCATCGTGTTCCGCTATCCCGAAGACCGTTCAATCGATTACATCAAGCGCATCGTCGGCGTCCCCGGCGATACGCTGGAAATGCACAACAAGGTTCTCTATCGCAACGGTTCGCCCGTTTCGGAACCCTATGTCCGGCAGACACAGCCGCTGGTGGTCATTCCCGGCCGCGACGAATGGGGTCCCATCACCGTTCCCGAAGACAAGTTCTTCGCAATGGGGGACAACCGGGACGAATCCTCGGATTCCCGCTTCTGGGGCTATCTTGACCGCAAGGACATCCGGGGCAAGGCGTGGCGGATCTACTGGTCCGCAAACGGTCTTTCCAACATCCGGCTTGACCGGATCGGACGGGCCGTGGAGTAACCTTCCCCGATGGGCGCCGGGCATGGCCTTGATGCGCTTGATGAGAGCAGACCGAAAACATAATGCAGGAGGCGAGAACAACCTTGTTCCCGCCTCCCTTTTTGTCTGCTTCCCTTTTAATGTCGGCCTGTCCTGACGACGCGAGCCACGCCGTTCCCCTTTCCTGTGAGTTTTTCACCCAAGACGAGAGCATCCATGGAAATGGATCCGGCGCAGCGTTAGTTGAACTGTCCTCCATCCACCAGAACAGACTGGGCCGTCATGAAGCTCGACTCGTCCGAGGCCAGATATACATAGATGGGCGCGATTTCCGCAGGAACGGCCTGCCGTCCCAGCGGCACGTTGTTGCGAATGGCTTCGGCCTGCTTGTCCAGACCTCCGAGGTTGGTGATGGCCGGACCGTTGAATTCCGTATCCACCCAGCCGGGGCAGACCGTGTTGACGCGGATGGAATACGGGGCCAGCTCACGCGCCAGTCCGGTTCCAAAGGCGATGATTGCGCCCTTGGAGGCCGCATAGGCCGTCATGCCCGCCCCCCCGCGCTTTCCGGCCACGGAGGAGGTGTTGATGATGCACCCGCCCCCGGCAGCCTTCAGATGCGGAACTGCGTACTTCGCGCCAAGAAAGACGGAACGGACGTTGGTGCGCATGATGTCGTCCCAGTTTTCCGTAGGGAATGTTTCCACATGCCCGTTATACTGAATCCCCGCATTCTGAATAAGCACATCCAGCCCCCCCAGCGTCTCGACGCCGGAACGGATGAACTCGGCGATGGCTTCCTCACTGCGGACATCGCACTGCCGGTAGCCCACGCCCATGCCGATCTCGGCCGCCGCGCGTTCGCCCTTCTCCCGATTGGCGCTGCAAAAAACGACGTGCGCGCCTTCCCGGACCAGAAGTTCGACAACAGCCCTGCCGATTCCGCTCGAGGCCCCGGTCACCAGAATCCGCTTACCTTCCACTCTGCCGGACATTGTATTTTCTCCTGTCAATCGTTGATCGTTCTTCGTACGGCCATCAGCGCCGCGCATCCTCGCGGATGAGATCCGCGCCCTTTTCTCCGATCATCATGCACGCAGCGCATGTGTTCGCGGAAATCATCGTCGGCATGATGGAAGCATCGACGACGCGCAGCCCCTCTACTCCGCGCACCCGCAGCCGTTCGTCCACCACGGCCATATCATCCTGCCCCATGCGGCAGGTGCTCGTTGGATGGAAGACGGTCGACCCGGCGCGGCGGGCATACTCCATCATTTCCTCTTCGGTAGAGACGGACTTCCCGGGCATATATTCCTCTGAAATATACTGCTTCAGAGCCGGTGACGCGGCAAATTTGCGGCAGGCCTTGAAAACTTCGAGAGTCAGGCGACGATCAAGTTCCTCGCTCAGATAATTGGGGAAAATAGCGGGATGAGCCAGAGGGTCCGGGGACTTGATGCGCACGTAGCCCTTGCTGATGGGGCGAAGCTGATATCCGAGAATGGTGAAGGCCGAGAAGGGATGCGGCATCTTGCCCGGGCCGTCGGCGCTGAATCCCATAAAGATAATTTCCATATCCGGAATCTTTTCTTCGGGATTCGACTTCATGAACGCCACAGCCTGCCCCGCGCCGATGGTCAGCGGACCGCGAAGACCGGTGAGGTACTGCCAGCCAGCCTTGAACTTGAGCCAGAGACTGCCGTAAAGATCGTTGATGGTGATCGGCCGGTTGCACTTGTGCACCGTACGGACCTGGAAATGGTCGAGCAGGTTTTCCCCGACGCCGGGCAGATCATGCACAACGGAAATGCCCTTTTCCTGCAACAGCGTTCCGGCACCCACGCCGGACAACTGCAGAATCTGAGGGGAACCGATGGCTCCGGCACACAGGGCGATCTCACGTCCGGCCCGCACGGTCTGGGATGTTCCGCTCTTGTCCCGGTAAACGACGCCGACGGCCCGTCTGCCCTCAAAGACGATACGCTCGACAAGGCACTCCGTGCGTACTTCCAGATTAGCCCGCTTCCGCTTCAGGTAGTCCGCCGAACTCGTGCGCACGCCGTTGCGCACGGTCAGCTGATACATGCCCACGCCTTCCTGAACCCGACCGTTGAAGTCATCAGTATAGGGAACTCCGAGTTCCCGCCCTGCGGTCACGAAGGCATGGCAGATCTGCCGGGGATCACGCATGTCGCTGATTCCCACGGGGCCGTTTTCGCCGTGATACTCGCTCGGGCCATGCTCCTGATTTTCCAGCCTTTTAAAATAGGGGAGCACGTCGTCAAAACCCCAGCCCGCGTTTCCAAGCTCTGCCCAGGTATCGTAATCCTCCGCCTGACCACGTACATGAATCAACCCGTTGACCGCGCTGCTGCCGCCGATGACCCGTCCCCGCGGCCAGCCGATGGTACGGTTGTTGATGTTGGGGTCCGGCTCTGTGACATACTGCCAGGTAAGATCGGGGTTGTAGACATTTTTGTAGTAGCCGACCGGGATATGCAGCCATATGTTGGAACTCTTTTTCCCGGCTTCCAGCAAGAGCACTCTGACCGAAGAATCCTCGGCAAGCCGCGCCGCAACGGCACATCCCGAACTTCCAGCCCCGATGACGACATAATCAAAAGACATACGACAACTACTCCTGAGAAGACAGAGCGTCTTCAAGTTCCGGGTTGCAGAAGGAAATGAGTTCCTTCAGCACATTGACCATCTGAGCGAAGAGGAAAATCGCGCTTCCAAGAGGAATGGATACATAAACCCAGAACATGCTTAGATTGTTCATTATAACAATCGACTGGTGCCGGGCGGAAAGCGCTGCGCTCCAGCCGTACCGCACGAAGAGAGCAAGAATGACGCCGCAGAAGACTGCGATCAGCAGACGCAGAAGATGAAGGACCCGCGGAGGAAGGTACTGATGCAGCATATCCACGGTTACATGGGAAGCCTTCACCATCACCACAGGAGCTCCGATGAACGTCAGCCACACCATGCAGTACTTGGAGAACTCGTCGGTCCAGCTGAACGGAGAATTCAGGGCCAGACGGAACACAACGCCGCAGAACATGGTACAGGCCAGTACCGTCAGCAGCAATGTGGCGAACCTTCCGCACCACTTGATCACAAAAAGATTCAGCGTATCGCACATCCGCACAAAGTTGACCAGACTACGCATGATCACTCCTTCATTTCCACTGAAAGAACTCCCGGAGGAGCGGACAGTCCCATATGCGCTCAACCGGGATTCCCATCATCAAAGCGCACTTCCGCTCCGGCGGCTGACCGCCGGAGCCATTCGAACTCACTCAGTCATTTGATGTTGATCAACGCCGCGTTGCGCGCATCCACGATCTCCTCGGCCTGCTTGACCGCGGCAAGCCACTTGTCCAGCCACGTGCGTCCGTACTTTCCGGCATACCATTCGATCATGTGATCGCGGACCTTGTGGAAGTCCTTGAGGGCTTCAGGTGCAGGAACGGAGATGGTATTGCCCATTTCCAGCCATTTTTCGGTAGCGATGGCCTGGTACTGAAGATTGAAGTTGGTCATCACATCCGTTCCCAGCTTGCAGGCGTCGAGCACCACGGAACGGAGATCGGCGGGCAGGCTGTCCAGCCATGCCTTGCTGACCCAGGTGAACCCGAAGATATAGGTGTGTCCGTCCAGCAGAATATGGTTCAACGGTTCGGCCATGCCCATGGGCACATAGTCACCGATGGAATTCTTGGTGCCGTCCACCATGCCAGTGGACAGAGCCGTGTACAGCTCGCTCATGTCGCAGGCCGTGGGGCTGGCCCCGAGAGCACGCACAAATTCCATCTGAAGGTCGGATTCGATGGTGCGCAGCTTCAGTCCCTTGAGATCGGCGGCGGTTTTTACCTGTTTCTTGGTAGTGGCGAAATTTCTCCACGAGCCGGTGTTGCCCACGGCCACCAGAAGGATGTTGCCGGTCTTTTCCAGAACGAGCTTGCGCATGTCGTCAAAGAAGGGGGAACGCTGCAGCTCGGCGGCCACGGCATCGTCGCGCAGGGTGTAGGGCAGGTCGGTGACCTGAATTTCCGGAATGTATGACGCGATGCCGCTTACGGTCGTGCTTGTGCATTCCAGCGTGTTGTTTGCAACCTGTTCCAGCATGTCCCGCATGCCTCCCAGCTGACCGGAAGGATAGATTTCCACTTTAATTCGGCCGTTGGAGCGGCTTTCGATATAGGATTTCATGAACACGCCCATCAGCTGGTCGTCGCAGTCATTGTTCGGTGCGGACACATGTCCGAACTTCATGACGTACTGCTCGGCCGCCGAAGCGGGAACGGCACAAGCAAGACCAAGGGCGAGCAGCAGAAATGCCTTGATGCAAGAGAGCGCTTTCATGATCAGTCTCCAGGGTTACGGTTTGAAAAACGTTCCGTGCGCAACGATGCTTTTCCTGTTCCGGGGTCGGGGCGTCAGACGCCGAACATGCGCGGCAGCCCCAACGAAATGACCGGAACATATGTAATGAGCAGAACGATGATTCCATGCAGAATCCAGTATGGAACCATCTCCCTGCAAATTTCCACGACGCTCACCTTGCCCACAGCGGCAGTGACGAAAAGCACCAGTCCCATGGGGGGCGTCACCAGCCCCACGCAGAGATTGATGCACATGATGATGGCAAAATGGGTGGGGTCCACCCCGAACTGCATGGCCGCAGGCGCAAGAATGGGGGCCATGATCAGAACTGCGGGACCGGCATCCAGAAACATGCCCACTATCAGCAGGGCGATATTGATGCAGAAAAGGAAAATGTACTTGTTGGAGGTCAGCTCGGCGGAGAAAACGGCCAGCTTGGAAGGAAGACCCGACATGGTTACGGCCCAGGCGAAAACGAATGCCGTGGCCACGATGAACAGGATGACCGCCGAGGACAGCATGGCGCGGTAAAGGATGTGAGGAAGCTCCCTGGGCGTGATGCTGCGGTATACGAACAGGCTGAGCAGCAAGGAATAGAAGACCACCACGGCGGCGGCTTCCGTGGCCGTGAACATGCCGCTCACGGTGCCGCGCAGAATGATTACCGGCGTCAGCAGGGGCAGTATGGCGTCCCGCAGAGCCCGCAGCACTTCCCTGAAAGATGCGGCCCTGGTCGGTTCGGGGAAATGCTTGCGCCGGGCGATAAGCCGGGTGACCAGCATCAGACCGGCACCGAGCAGCAGACCGGGAACGACGCAGGCCATGAACAGGCCGATGACCGAAATCTGCATCACGAAGGCGTACAGCACGCAGATGATGCTGGGCGGGATGATCGGCCCGATGATTGCGGAAGCGGCGATGACGGAACAGGCCGAAGGCCGGGTGTAGCCGTCCTTTTCCATGGCGGGAACGAGCATGCCGCCAAGAACCGCCGCGTCAGCAGCGGCGGAACCGCTCAGACCAGCCAGCATGACGTTGGCCGCGATACCCACCTGAGCCAGACCGCCGCGCCAGTGCCCCACGCAGACGTGCGCAAAACTGACCAGTCGCTTGGTGATGCCGCCCACGTTCATGAGTTCCCCGGCCAGCACGAACAGCGGGATGGCCAGCAGAGGAAACTGATTCACACCGCCGATGAGTTTCTGCGCCAGATTCTGCAGGAAAAAAAGTTTGTCGGTGATAACGAAATAGCTTATCCCACCGGCCGCCAGAGCGAATGCGATAGGAACGCCTACCAGCATCAGTCCGAGAAATACGGCGACAAAACCATTTGCGAACATGGATCTCTCCCGAAAGCGATTGGCGTTGGGGGTTCCGGCATCAGACGGCCCCATCTCACGGTCCGGCCCACGGCCGAACGCACCAGCCTTGCAAACGAAAAGCGTCCGACGATCACCCTGCGGCGACGCCGGAACGTTCCTTTATCGACAGATACAACAATTCTGAAACGACAAGCCGAAGCACAAACGCGGAAAAGCGTCCACGGGCAGCCGAAAGACGATCCGGACCGACGATCGTCATGCACTCCTTGATGCAGGCCGAACAGCGCAACGCCCAGACGATGAACGACGGAACCCTCGCCGTGAAACGGCGGCGGGAATCAGCCGATAAGATTAGAGAGAGAGAGAGAGAGAGAGAGAGAGAGAGAGAACGTTCAGGCTGCCGCCGCGCAGAAAAGGCCGGTTCTTCACAGAAACCGATTTCGGGTGGGATACGGAGGCGGACAGGCTTTTCATGAGGAGCCTCTTGCGTGAAGCGGTTAATCCCGAATGAAACAAGGGGAATAGTCTCTTGTTGCGTCTATGTATATATCTACATCTTTTTTATGACAAGCAAAAAATAAACTTTTCTCTCCAAAGAAACGGATTTCTTATTTTAACAGGGGGAAATTATTTATTCTTGCAGATTGCCCCGACTGCTGGTCGACAAAGGCCCCATCCTGACTCGAAAGGCCCCCTCCGCCCCCTTTCCGGAAATCGGCGCCCATCACCTGCAATGAACAGCGCCGAAGAAAAGGGACGGAAACCCTTTATGCAGCAGAAGGTTTCTGTCCCCTGAACAAAATCTTTTCCGGAGAATCCGGCAAATGACGATACGGGCCTTACCGGAAACGTCCTCGGGACCTTCCGGACGGTCTAATGCGCCACGATGCCGATCTGATCCAGCAACAGGAAGGAAAGACAGGCGATCAGTCCGGAAGCGGGAATGGTCAGAATCCACGCGATGACCAGGTTTCCGGCCACGCCCCAGCGCACGGCGGACAGACGTTTCGTGGACCCTACGCCGAAAATGCAGGCCGTGATGGTATGCGTCGTGCTGATGGGCGCGCCGAACAGGGAAGCGCCGGTGATGACCAGAGCCGCCGAAGTCTCCGTAGCGAAGCCGTGCACCGGCTCCAGACGGAAGATCTTGTGCCCCATGGTCTTCACGATCTTCCAGCCGCCGAGGGCCGTTCCGCAGGCCATGGCCAGTGCGCAGAGACATTTCACCCACAGGGGAACGGCGATCGTATCTATCTCGTTAAAGATAAACAGCGCCAGCGTAATGACACCCATGGTCTTCTGCGCGTCGTTGAGCCCATGGCTGGTAGCCATGAACGCGGCGGAGAGTATCTGCAGCCGGGTGAACGCGCGGGTCAGCCTGTTGCGGGGAAAGCGCCCGAAAAAAATGGCGATGAGCAGCATGAACAGAAAGCCGACAGCGAATC
This sequence comes from Pseudomonadota bacterium, assembly GCA_023403845.1. GTDB lineage: Bacteria > Desulfobacterota > Desulfovibrionia > Desulfovibrionales > Desulfovibrionaceae > Bilophila. The sequence continues at coordinate 41,659 of JAEYDL010000033.1, read as the reverse complement.
CGGCCAGAGGCGACAGAACCAGAGGCAGAAGAATTTTTTCCACAATGGTGAGGCCGTTCAGAGTATCCAGCCCGGCGAAGGCCACGGCCGCGCCCATCAGACCACCGATAAGCGCATGGGACGAGGAGGAAGGAATCCCGAAATACCATGTGATCAGATTCCAGGCGATGGCTCCCATCAGCGCCGCCAGTACCAGAGGCTGACAGCTCGCCACCATGTCAGGGTTAACGATGCCGCTTCCCAGCGTTGTCGCGACCTTGGTTCCGAGAAAGGCGCCCACCAGATTGAGCAAGGCGGCCATCATGACGGCCGTGCGCGGAGACAGGACCTTGGTCGAAACGACGGTGGCAATCGCATTGGCGCAGTCGTGCGCACCGTTGGTAAAATCGAATACCAGAGCGACGAGAATGATGACGATGAGAAGAAGCGGTATCTCAAACATATTTGAGCACCACCTGCTCCAGAGTATCGGCCAGATCGGACGTCAGATCCACGACGTGCTCGAGTCTGTCGTAAGCCTGACTCCAGGCGATGACGTTGCGCACCTTTTCAAAGGAATCCAGATCCCCTTCCATCATTTCCGCACGCCCCGCAGCCTGAAGCATCTCGCAGTCGGCCTTGCGCGTCTTCAGCGAATGCAGAATCTGGGAAAAATCCTTCTTCTTGGCCAGCTCCCCGAGCATGGTTTCCGTATCGTCAAGCATGCCCGAAAGATTGCGGATGATCATCTTCGTGGAAAAACGCGGATACGACCCTTCGCATACAAAAACACGGCTGGCGAGGTTCTGCAAACCGTCCGCCACCCGTTCCTGAGCGAGGTTGATTGCGTGAATGTCCTCGCGGTCGATGGGCGTAATGAATGTCTGGGAAAGATGCCACGTGATTTTCCGGTTCAGCGTATCCGCCTCTTCCTCCAGCACGTTGATCTGTCTCAGGTTTTCTTCCGTATTTTCCATCTCGGTTATGCGGCAGAGACAGGCGGCCATGTCCCGGATAACCCGGTTCTGCTCCTCCAGCAATTCAAAAAAGGGAACGGATTGGGGCAACAGACGCGCAAGCATGGAACCTCCCGAAGGTTGCAGACCAGATGAACGCCCGTCTCGACCGGACGGCTCCGGAGCCTCAGATACGGCCCAAGCGTTCATTGAGGAAACAATCAATCTTTACAGGAATCCATGAATAGAGGCAACCGTCCGGAATAATCGCCTAAAAGACTTTCGAAAAAACAAATCGCAGACTTTTCCCTGTAACAAAAGAAGGATGTAGCCATCCTGGATGACCGGGACCGTCGTTTCACGGTCGTCTGAACCGTAAAACAAGACCAAAATTTTCATATACGACGCAGGAAGGCGCGAAAAGGAATACGGGCAACTCACTCCGCCTCCGGACCGACTCTCCCTCCCGCCGAATTCAGATCAAAGGAGTACGCGAACCTCGAACAAGGGCAGCCACTTCATCATGCTGTGGCATCGCTTCGCAGCCACTCCTCCGCCGCGCGTCCGACCTCTCCAGGCAGAAGGGACAACCAGAAGGGAAGCCAGCAGGCCGAAAACTCCGGCAGCGTCACGGAGGCGTGATGCAACAGAAAACCCGTTTCGCGGAGTGCAGTCCCACCATACAGGGCGTCTCCGAGCAAAGGATGCCCCGCCGCGGCAAGATGCGCGCGAATCTGATGCCGTGCCCCTCTGCGTATGCGACATCCCACCAGCATCAACGGCAGAGAAGCTTCAAGCCCTGCGAACAGCTCTGGGGCGGAAGCGGGAGAAAGGGGAGCAAGCAGAGTCACTGAAGTGTGGCGACTCGAATCGGAATCATCCGTATGCCGTACCCGCGTGCGGGCGCGTCCGTCCGTGTCCAGGCGCCGCCCCACGGTAAAATCATAGAGCGGCTGTCCCTCAATGACTGCCAGATAACGCTTGTCCGTCCGTCCCGCATTCTCGGCCCGTCGCCAGAACCGTACGCCCGCCTCGTTCAGAGCGGCCAGCACGAGTCCGGAGGTGGGTGCATCAAGCCGGTTGAGCAGGCGCGGGAAGGATTCTTCGGCGCACTCGGGCAGCAACGCGGGCAACAGCGCTTCAAGGCTGGGTGCGGCGCTCCCCGAAAGGGCCGCGGAGTGCAGTCCCGCCGGCTTGAACAATGCGGCGATCCCGTTTTCGGCGTGGACGACAAAGGGATGCTCTCCCCTCGCGTCGGCGGACCGCGTTCCCGCAATCTGCAACGCGATGGCCGCAGCAGTTTCCTGCCCGGGATCAGGCAGCAAGACGATTTCCTGCCCGGCCCGCAGCTTCAGCCCCGGAACGCCGGGACGCCCGCCGACCAGCACCAGTCCGCGTTCACACAGTCGTCTCCGGGCCCGCACCCCCTGAACCGCCAGCTTGCGCAGCGCGTCGCCGCCGATTCCGGAACGGGCCGCATCGTCAAGCAGCAGCCCCAGCGCCCTGTCCAGACGCCAGCCCTGTGCAACCCCGGGTACGCAAAAAGAGACCTGTCCGCTTTCGGGAGAGGTCTCGAATTCGGAATGCGAAGACACGTCGGGCTATTTACCGAGGAAATAGGGATTGGGACAGCTCTTCTTGATGTGACGCAGACCGCAAGCCACCGCGATGATGCCGAGGAAGAACCAGAAGAAATCCATGAGAAACTCCGGAACGGTTGAATGTGTCGGGAATGGGGATAAGTGTACCGAAAATAAGAGGCCGGAGCAAGAGCCGCCGGAACAGAAAGACCACCTGCAGTGTCTCCGCCGACGGCGGGGAAATTCTCCTCGACCGGACGCGCATGTTTTGGCATGCTGTCGATGTCCCCAGCGAACATCAACCCTGAATGCATCACCATGGAACAACACATCGCCATCATCGGAGCTGGTCTGGCCGGCTGCGAATGCGCCTTGCAGCTCGCGCGACGCGGCATTGCCGTCACCCTGTTCGAACAGAAGCCCGAAACCATGTCTCCAGCGCACGCCAGCCGGCACCTTGCGGAACTCGTGTGCTCCAACTCCCTGCGCTCGGACGAGTCCACGTCCGGCGTGGGTCTGCTCAAGCAGGAAATGAGAGCGCTTGGCGGAGAACTCATGGCCGTGGCCGACGCCGAGCGCGTGCCTGCGGGCAAGGCTCTGGCCGTGGACAGGGAACGTTTCGCCGCACAGGTTACGGCCCGGATCGAAGTCGAACCGCTGATCACGCTTGTCCATCGTGCTATTTCCTCGCTGGACGCTCCCGAACTCGCCCCCTTCGAGCGTGTGGTCGTCGCCGCCGGGCCTCTGGCCAGCGAAGAGCTGTCCGCCTCTCTGGCCGAAACGGTAGGGACAACGCATCTCTACTTCTACGACGCCATAGCACCCATCGTGGCCGCGGATTCCATCGACATGTCCATCGCCTTCTGGGGTTCGCGCTATGCCGAGCCCGGCGAAGGCGATTATCTGAACTGCCCCATGACTGAAGAGGAATATCTCAATTTCTATAAGGGGCTGGTGGAAGACGAAAAGGTAGCCAGCCGGGATTTTGAGAAGGAAACCCATTTCGAGGGCTGCATGCCCGTGGAGGCGCTGGCCGCGCGCGGCGAGAGGACTCTGGTATTCGGCCCGCTCAAGCCCGTGGGCTTCGTCGATCCCCGGACCGGGAAACGGCCCTGGGCCATCCTCCAGCTCCGCCCGGAAAACGGCAACCGCACCATGTTCAACCTGGTAGGATGCCAGACCAAGCTCACCTACGCTGCGCAGGCCCGCTGTTTCCGGCGGGTTCCAGGGCTGCAGCACGCCGATTTCGTTCGTTTCGGCAGCATGCACCGCAACACTTACGTCAATGCACCCACAGCCCTGGCGTCCGACCTCTCGCTGATCGCGCGTCCGCACATCCACCTTGCCGGGCAGATTACCGGCGTGGAAGGCTATGTGGAATCCATGGCCTGCGGGCTGTGGGTCGGACTCATGCTGGCGGAAAAACTTGCCGGACGGGAAGCCGTGCAGCCCCCCCGCACCACCGCACTGGGCGCTCTACTCGGCCATCTCTCCACGCCCGCCAGACACTTTCAGCCTTCCAACGTGCACTTCGGACTCATGCCCGAACCCGGCGTGCGCATCAAAAAAAAGGAACGCAAGGAATGGTACGCCGCCCGCGCCCAAACCGACTTCACGGCATGGCGTGCGGAAACGATGTACTAGAATCGGTCTCGGGTCCGGAGTCCGAACCGTTCCCTGTCCGGCCAGCCTCCCCCGGAGCGATCATCAGCCCGCATGGGAGCACCCCCGCATATGGAAACGGACGGACGCCCGATCCGATACCGGAATCCACGACGCCGCATATGGCGTCACAACCGTCATCCGGAGGTCTTTTCAATGTCCGTCTGCTACGTTACCGCCGTCTTTTCCGCCAGACCAGGCCATGAGGCTGAACTCGAAGCCGTCGCGCTGGCCAATATTCCGAATGTACGCCGGGAAGAGGGCTGCATCCGCTACGATCTGCACAAAAACGGCAAGGGCGACTACCTGTTCTATGAAATCTGGGCCAGCCGCGAAGCCCTCTCCGCCCATGCAGCTTCCGCGCATATGCAGGCATACCGCGAACAGACCAAAGAACTGGTCGCCGGTCCCAGCGACGTCAGAATCTGGGAAGGCCTCTCCAATACCTGAGACAGAAAAGAGACCCCGATCAACAGTTCTCCCCGCCCTGTCCTCCGCCGACTCCCGCAATCTTCCTGCCGCAGGCCCCGATGAAGAGACAGGACGCCCCAACTGTTCATGGTCAACAGCCGTTCACCGGGGACGGGCGACACGGGCATATTTTTAGTTGACAAAAATTATCAACTATGTAAAAAAGAATTGTCAGCCTGCCTCATTGACGATTTGGGATCGCACAGCCCAAACTCCGTAATCTTACTTGCAGAAACGCCCGCGCGGCTCCTTCCCGCGTGGGCGTTTCTGCATCAAAAAGCGTTCTGAAATCAGCGAGTGTTGCGCAAGGCCGCTATTTCCTCACGCAGCACCCTAGCCGCAGCGGCGGCCACGGTGCTGTCCAGTTCCCCGCGCAGGCGCTCCAGCACTGTTTCCACGACGCCTTCCACATCGGGAAGTTCCGGCAGAATCAACTGCGGCGCAGGGCGCATTTCGAGTTCCCGGACCCGGCGCTGCATTTCGGACAAGATCTTGACGATGCTTGCGGATTGTTCAGCCGTAAACCGATCCAGCTCAACTCGCACCGTCCCCAGCACATCCCGCGCTATGGACTCCTCATCGGGGCGCGGCAACGCCTCCAGCGCCTCCACCCTGACCCGCAGCGAAGCCAGAGACGCCAGCATGTCGGACTCCCCCGGCAGATTCTCCCCGCCGACCGCCCCTCCATCCGGTTCAGACTGCGCGGTCTGAACCTCCAGAGCGGCGTCACCGGCGGAAACGAGTGCTTCCAGCGTCTCTATTCTGGCGGCAAGAACGGCTACATCCTTTTCAAGAAGCGTCAGCCGGCGCTCCAGTCCTTCAATACGCGACTCAGGCCCCCCGGCCCTCTTCGCTCCCACAGCAGCAGCCGGCGAAATCTCCTCTTCGTTCAGCGTCTCCGCCGCTTCGGCGGCTTCGATTCTTCCGGAGAGTCCGGCGGCAACAGCATCCAGACAGGGCATACCCCGCGCAGGCACATCTTCAACAGCAAATTCCGGGGCAACGGGTTCAGAAACGGAAACAGGACGTGCATCAGGGGCCGAAGCCGCACCCGGCGTCTCCGTCATGAGTTCTTCTCCGGAAGGCTCTTCGGCTCTCTGTTCGGATGCGTCACTCTCTTCCGTTTTGGGCACGTCCGAAGAAGCCAGCAACTCATCCACAGATTGCACGACGGAAGCGCGAGAAGGATCGGCAATTCCGACGACATCATCCGCCAAGTCTCCGTCATCCGCCTGTACCGCTGCGGACATGGTCCGCCCCGCGGCATCATCGGCTTCCTCTCTCTCGTTCGAAACGGCATCCACGCCAGAGGCTGTCCCTGTTCCATCCGTCCCGGAAGGTCGATCCCCCTCGTCTCCGGACACGGGATCGATAAGCATAGTCTCGCTCTCGTCGCTGCGATAGGCTATCCAGCCGGGATAGCGTTCCATGCCGTACTCCGAAGCCGTTTCATAGGCTTCAGGCACGGCATCTTCATCCACCACCGCGCCGGTCCCGGCCTCACCGGAATCACCGGCCCGCTCTTCCGCGAGCGCAGAAGGCCCGGAAGTCGAAACGACTTCCTCCACAGGAGCATCGACGGATGACTCCTCGTCTTCTGATCGAGGCTTTCCATAGGCGATGATGTCGACAAGCTCGATGATGACTTCAGGATCGCAGGAATGACGCACCATACCGGCCTCGCAACGGGAAAAGTGAGGGCCGGACAGACCGGCCTGAATATTCTGAGGCGAGAATACACGCAAAGCTCGCCGGATGGCAAGGCTGCGCAACCGGTTTACAGCCCGCTTCAGCGACACTACAGTATGCCGGTCACCGTTGCCAACCGGAGTATTTTATGGAACGTCCCCCAGCCTCGACCCTGCCCACGACGCCTGGCGTCTATCTGTACAAGGATGCGCAGGGACGCATCATCTATGTGGGCAAGGCCCGCAATCTGCGCCGGCGCATCCTCTCCTATTTCCGACCGGTTTCCGCCCTGACGCCCAAGACCGTCGCGATGATCGGCCACGCGGCCTCTCTGGAAACCCTGTCCACCGGCACGGAAAAGGAGGCGTTGCTCCTTGAGGCCAGCCTGATCAAAAAACATCGCCCCCACTACAACATCGTGCTGCGCGACGACAAGCAGTACGTTCTGTTCCGCATCGGCAGAGAATCACCCTTCCCTCGTCTGGAAGTGGTCAGACAGCCGCGCAAGGACGGCGCACGCTATTTCGGCCCCTTCACCTCGGGAGCCGCAGCCCGCGAAACCTGGAAATCCATCCACAAGGCGTTTCCTCTGCGCCGCTGCTCCGATCGGGCCTTCAGGAACCGTCAGCGCCCGTGTCTCTATCATCACCTCGGGCAATGCCTTGCCCCCTGCACTGAGAAGGTTCCGCCCAACCTCTACGCCGACCTTGTCCATCGGGTGGAATTGCTGCTGGCAGGGCGTTCGCGCGAACTGCTTGACGGCCTGCGCAAAAACATGCTGGAAGCCTCCGAAAACATGGAATACGAACGGGCTGCCGAATTCAGGGATCAGATTCGGGCCGTGGAACGCACTGTGGAACGTCAGAGCGTCGTCCTGCCCGAAGGCGGCGACATGGACGTCGCAGGCATCGCCCCGGCCAGAGGCGGGCTTGCCCTGGGCCTGCTGTTCGTCCGCGAGGGACGTCTCGTGGATGGTCGGACCTTCTTCTGGGCGGATCTCGGACTTGCCGAGGCCCCGGAGCTGCTCTGGAGCTTTCTCGGCCAGTTCTACGGTCCGCAAAGCGCCATCCCGCCCCGCATCGTCGTGCCCTGGCAACCCGGAGGCCTTCCGGAAGATCTTCAGGGCGGCATTACCGGGACCGGAACGCCGGAATCAGCCGACGCGCAGGACGAACCGGAAACGTCCGACGAGGATACGGTTACGCTGGAGGCGCTGGAAGCGGCTCTGAGCGATGCGCGCGGAAACTCCGTGCGCATCAGCCTCCCCCGCAGTACGGCTGAAGCAAAGCTGGTGGACATGGCCGTATCCAACGCGCGGGAAGCGGCTCTGACCAAGGCCGAAACGCCCATGTCCGAGCGCCTCGCCCAGCTCTTTTCCCGTGAACGGGGACAGACTTCCGGCGCCATGCGCAGAGTGGAATGCGTGGACGTCTCGCATACGGGCGGCACGTCCACCCGTGTGGGCATGGTGGTGTTCGAGGACGGCCAGCCTCAGAAATCCGACTACAGAACCTATGCCCTGGAAGGGGAAAACGCCTGCCACGGGGACGACTATGCCGCACTGGCCGAATGGGCCCGGCGCAGACTTGAATCCGGCCCTCCCTGGGCCGACCTTGTGCTTATCGACGGAGGCAGAGGTCAGATCACGGCGGTCCAGAAAGTGCTGCGCGACGCGGGTGCTGAAGGTCGATTCATTCTGGCCGGAATCGCCAAGGCACGCAACGAGCAGGGGCGCGCCGACCGCAGGGCCGGAAACGTGGGAGACCGGATCTTTCTTCCAGGACGAAGCAATCCCCTCCCCCTGCGGGACGGCTCTCCGGAATTGCTGTTCCTCCAGCATGTCCGTGATACGGCCCATCATTTCGTCATCGGACGCCACAGACGAGCCAGAGCGGGAGCGGCGCTCTCGGGAGAACTGCTGCGCATCCCCGGCGTCGGACCGGCCACGGCCCGTCTGCTCTGGGACAGATTCAAAACGCTGGAGGCCATGACCGCAGCCACGCCTCAGGAACTCTCCTCCATTCCGGGCATCGGCCCGCGCAAGGCCGCGCTGCTCGCCGAACGCCTGCATAAACTGGGACACGATTGAGAAGCCCCGGCGGGCACTCGACCGGACATGGAGGCAATATAGCAGAAAGGGCGCGCCTTTCTTGTGAAAAGCGTGCCCTTCAATACTATGGAGAGACAGGCAAACGGCATTCCCGCGTTTGTCACGCGCAACGGAAGGCCGTCCCCGGAATCCCGCCTAGCGAATATTGTACTGGCCATCGGGCAGCAGAGTAATCTGTCCGGACTTGTCCAGCGGCAGTCCCACCCAGGTCATGCTGTTGCCGTTCTTGTCGGTCACCTTCACATCCCAGGCCTCAGCCTTTTCCGTGCGGCTGACCTGAACGTCCACAGTGTCCCCGTTGGGCAGGGTTTCCTGCTTCAGAAGGTTTTCTTCCCAGTCATTGGCATTGGTGGGAGAAAGGTACAACGTATAAAAATCGTACTCCGCTCCGTTGAAGATATTTATCTTTTTCTCAAGAGCCAGTGCATTTCCGGCCATGCCCAGCATGCCGACGACGGCAAGCGTCGCGATAAGGCGTTTCATGATGTTTTCTCCTTGTTCCGGTTTGATGTTGCCAGACGCCCCCTTCGGGGCCTCCCGAATGAGGGGGGGACGGGAGGCCCCGGAACGACGCGGACGGACACCTCGGCCCGCACCGTTTCGAGCACCGGGGGAATGCCCACATACGCAGCATACCGCGGAGCAAGAAGGATGCCATGATTATCAAATACAATAAATTAACAAATAAAAACCGATAAGGTCCGGGGCGCGGACAAGGCCGGAAAAAATCCGGACCACCCATCGGGACGGTCCGGATTTTATGGAAGCCGGAAAACAGAAAGCAGGCTCAGACCAGATTAGGCTCCTTGCCTATTCCCGCCGTATCGGCGAGAGTATCCGCAAGGTTGTCCTTGAGTCGACCGGCGATGTCCGCCACCGACGGGGCCGGAGGCGCCTGTGCAACATCAGGATCCTCTCCCAGTTCGGCCAGCCGGGCATGAGCGACGGACATGAACAGCTTGATCCGGTTAATCTGGTTGGCTTCGCTGCTGCCGGGATCATAATCCACTGCCATCAGATTGGCCTGTGGACGCAACCGCTTCAGTTCCTTGATCACACCCTTGCCGGTGATGTGGTTGGGCAGGCAGCCGAACGGCTGCAGACACAACACATTGGCTGCCCCATGATCGATGAGTTCCAGCATCTCAGCCGTCAGCAACCATCCTTCGCCGGCCTGATTTCCCAAGGAAATCACACCACTGACGCCCTGCATGAGTTCCCTGATCCGGGAAACCGGCATGAACCGGCTGCCCGCCAGGGCCTTGCGCATGGCGTTGCGCAAATGCTCGATCCACTGAATGACCGCCCAGTTCCCCAGAGCGGATACGGCGCTGCCGCCAAGATTTCTCCAGCGATACAGCGGATCCACAAGGCAATACAGGAAAAAGTCGGTCAGGTCGGTCAGCACGGGCTCGCCCCCTTCGCGGCGGATAAGCTCCGTGACATGATTGTTCGCATCAGGATGGTACTTGAGCAGAATTTCGCCCACAATGCCGACTTTGGGCTTTGGAGAGAAGTCCCGCCGCAACGCGCTGAAGTCCCTGACAATCTCACGCATGTGATCCCGGAATACGCCCGTATCCCCGCGCGCGGCCGTGAACTTCGCCCGATTCATCCAGTAGGACAACAGATCGTCGGTATCCCCGGCATACCGCTCATGCGACCGGCAGGCCAGAGACACGCGTTGCAGCATGTCTCCATACAGGCTGCCGAGGATCATGCGATGCAGCAGCTCGCGGGTTACGCCGAATCCTGGCTGATTTTCCAGTGCGCCGCCGCTCAGGGTCAAAATCGGCACCTCGGAAAAACCGGCCTCGCACAATGCCTTGCGCAACAGTGCCGGATAGTTGGTGGCACGGCAGGGGCCGCAGGTCTGCGCCAGCAAAAGCGACGTGTGTCCGGGGTCGCAATCGCCGCTCTTCAGGGCCCGGACAAGCTGCCCGATGACGACCAGAGCAGGATAACAGGCGTCGTTGTGCACGAGATTGAGACCGGTCTCAATGTCCTCCCGGTTCACTTCGGGCAGGAGCTTCAGCCGGTACCCTACGCTGTTGACGGCCTTCTCCATGATCTCGAAGTGGAGAGGAGCCATCTGCGGAGCAAGAATGGTGTGCGTCCGGCGCATGGCCCTGGTGAACACTGGCTTGCGCGAAGAGGAGGAAGGGGGAATGCGCGGTCCGCTTCCACGATCGCCGGGCCGGTCCTTCGTCCTGTTCTTCGCCGCAGCCTGCCGGCGTTCCTGCACCGCCGCCAGAAGCGACCGGATGCGAATACGCGCAGCCCCGAGCGAAGCCCCTTCGTCAATCTTGATCAGCGTATGCAGCTTGCCTGCTGCGCGGAGCTGTTCGGCCACCTGGTCGGCCGTAATGGCGTCAAGCCCACAGCCGAAGGACGTCAGCTGGACCAGTTCAAGATCTTCCCGCGAGCAGGCCAGAGCGGCGGCGCGATACAGGCGGGAATGATAGGTCCACTGGTCTACGACCCGCAGCTCTCCGGGCTCGGGCGCCAGATGAGCAACGCTGTCCTCGCTGAGGACGGCAGCCCCCAAGGAGGCGATCAGTTCGGGCAGTCCGTGATGAATGGCCGGGTCCGCATGATAGGGACGCCCGCTGAGAATGATGGCCAGCCCGTCGGAAGCGCGAACTTCGGCAAGCACCCGCTCGCCCTCGGCCCGCAATTCAGCCCGGTAGGCGTCCTGTTCGCGCTGCGCCAGCGTCACGGCCCGCTTCACGTCCTTTTCGGGAAGCGAGAATTCCTTTGCCAGAATGCGCACGAGCGAGGCCGTATGTCCCGGCTGCACAAAGGGAGCGTGCAGGGTGCAGCCCTGTTCTCGCAGCTCATCCGTATTCAGACGAATGACTTCGGGATAACTGCATACGACGGGGCAGCTGTAGCAGTCCGCCGCCGTGGACGATTCCTTCCTTTCCCGGGGCAGGCAGGGATAGAAAATATCCTTTATCCCCTGCCGGATCAGGGCCGTTACATGTCCGTGCGCCAGTTTGGCCGGATAGCATACGGTCTGGGACGGCATGGAGGACAACCCCAGATCGTAGACATCCTTGTCCGACGAGGGAGACAGTTCGACGCGATAGCCAAGCCTGGTGAACAGCGTGAACCAGAAAGGATAATGCTCGTACATGTTGAGCACGCGGGGGATGCCCAAACGGCCGCGCGGCGCATCCTCCAGGGCGAGCGGCTCGTAGGCGAAAAGCCGCCGGATCTTCCAGGCGTACAGATTCGGCAAAACCGGCCCTGCATGTCCGTCCAGAGACGCGCCCCGTTCGCAGCGGTTGCCGGAAACGAGCCGCTGTCCATTGGAAAACCGGTTGACGGTCAGCAGGCAATGATTGCCGCAACCGTTGCAGCGGGCGGCGCGAGTCGTGATCTTCAACGCGCGCAGGTCGTCCGCCGTAAGCGTGGACTCGGGAACCGTATCCGCGCGCTGTCTGGCTAGCAGGGCCGCACCGTAGGCGCCCATGAGCCCGGCAATATCGGGTCTGAAAACTTCCCGGTCGAGCAGACGTTCCATGACGCGCAGGAGCGCATCGTTGACGAATGAACCACCCTGCACGAGCACGCGCGGTCCCAGTTCGTCCGGGCTGCGCAGACGCAGAACCTTGTACAGGGCGTTCCGGGCCACCGCGTAGCAAAGCCCTGCGGCGATATCCCCGACGCTCGCCCCTTCCTTTTGGGCCTGCTTGACCTTGGAGTTCATGAAGACGGTGCAGCGCGAGCCAAGATCCACCGGGTGCTCGGCGTACAGCGCGGCCTTCACGAAGTCCTCCATCTCAAGATTGAGGCCCCGGGCGAAGGTTTCCAGAAACGCGCCGCATCCGGCGGAGCAGGCTTCATTGAGCGTCACCCCTGCGATGACGCCGCCTTCGGCCTTCAGACACTTCATGTCCTGTCCGCCGATGTCGATAACGTAGGTGGCGTCCGGAACCAGCGTGCAGGCAGCCTTAAGATGAGCCACGGTTTCCACGTCGGAAAAGGCCGCATTCAGGGCGGCCTGAGCCAGTTGCGCTCCGTAGCCCGTGGTAGCACAGGCCCGCAGACGCGCTTGCGCCGGCAGCCGTTCAAGCAAATCCGTCAGATAGGGAATCAGTTCGCGCAGCGGGTCACCCTGATTGCGCTGATAGGAGGAAGCCAGCACCGCCCCCTCGTCGTCCACCAGCACGGTCTTGACCGTCGTGGAACCAAGGTCCACGCCAAGGTAGACGGCCCCCCGAGCCTGTTCCAGCGGTCGGCGCGGGGCCGCGTCGCGCTCATGGCGGCGACGAAAGGCGGCGTAGTCTGCCTCGTCGACAAAAAGGGGCGGCAAGGCTTCCGACGCCGAAACGACATGCAGTTCGCGGCTGGCCGCGCGGTCGGCGAGCTCTTCCAGCGTCACCGGCGTCACCGAAGGCACGACGGCCGTACTGCGGCGGTTTTCCCCAGAAGGCGGCACAAGGGAAAGCGCCGTGCCGAGAGCCACCATGTACTGCCCGGCGGGAAAGACGATCGCCTCCTCAGGCTTCAGATTCAAAGTGATGATGAACCGCTTTCTCAGCTCGGAAAGAAAATGAAGCGGGCCACCGAGGAACGCCACTCGACCGCGAATAGGATGTCCGCAGGCGAGCCCGCTGATGGTCTGTTCGACTACGGCCTGAAAGATGGAGGCGGCAAGATCCTCACGGGCCGCGCCTTCGTTGAGCAGAGGAACGATGTCGGTCTTGGCGAAAACGCCGCAACGGGAGGCGATGGGATAAATCCGCTGATGTCCGGCGGCCAGCTCGTTGAGCCCGGCGGCGTCGGTATGCAGAAGGGCAGCCATCTGGTCGATGAACGCGCCGGTACCGCCTGCGCAGGCTTCATTCATGCGCAGATCCATGCCCTGACTGAGATACAGGATTTTGGCGTCTTCTCCACCCAGTTCGACCGCGACGTCCGTCTCGGGCGCAAGCGTGGTGATGGCTTTCGAGGCGGCCATGACCTCCTGCACAAACGGCAGTCCAAGAGCTTCGGACAACCCAAGGGAGGCCGATCCCGTAATGGCGGCGGAAACACGCAATCCCGGATATGAGGACGCAAGCTGCCGCAGCATGGAGGCCAGCGTCTGGCGTGCTGCCGCTCCATGCCGTTGGTACCGGGCTTCAAGCACTCGGCCGTCGGCGGAAGCGAGGGTCAGCTTGGCGGTCGTCGACCCTACGTCAAGACCAAGATACACCTTTCCGGTCATCCAATTCCTCCATCCGCCCTTTAACAGGGCGAAACAAATGAACACGCGCCACCCCTCCTCTCCACCGGAACCTCCCTTTCCGCCAGAGCACGGGAAACCGCATGCAATTTTCGTTATGCCCCCTTTCCGTATGGCATAGCATGAGTGCGGGGGCTTTGACCAGAGCATGTCATGGGCAAAAAATGAACAAATTTTTCGTCAGCAAGGCATGTTTCCCGGAAGGCTTCATACCTTCCGGAAGGTTCAGCCCCGTCGTTCCCGCAGCGGCCCGGCCGGTTCCCCGCCCGGGGAATCGACGAACCCGGGCTGTCGAAACCGGAGTCCGGACATGGGGTGAAAACTGAGGAACGGCGATACGGTCGCGCTCACCCGGCGGCCCTCTTCAACCCGAACAGCGGGTACGGTGTGAGGCCGCCGCGTCGTTTTTTAAAGGATGTCGCCCCGCGCCGCCTATTCCCGACCGGCGTAGGCCAGAATACCGTAAGCGATGCCGCGGGCGAGCAATGCCCGGTAGGCTGGCTGGGCAAGCCATGCGGCTTCCTGCCTGTTGGTGCAGTAGCCGACCTCCACCAGCACGCCCGGCACGCCCGACTTGCGCAGGACATGGAACGGCGCGGTCTTGATGCCGCCGTCAACGGTCGCGTACTTCTTGCCGCGCAGATAGCCGAGCGTTGTATTCTGAATGTTGCGGGCCAGCCGGGACGACTCCTGCTGCTGGACGCGAAACAGTTTGCTTGCGGGCAGCTTCTCCCGACTGGCGGCCGAACGTCCCTTGATCGCATTTTCCACGGCGGCGAGCCGTGAAGCGGCTGATGTGCGCGCGAAATCGAGATAATAGGTTTCGAACCCCTGAACCGAGGAAGAAGGATTGGCGTTGACATGAATGGATATGAACAGGTCCGCCCGCGTCGTCCGCACCTTGTCGGCCCGTGCGTCCAGCGAAACCCAGCGATTGGAAAAACGGGTATATTTCACGTCGATATCGTGTGCCGCCAGGATGGCCCCGACGCGTTTGGCCAGATCAAGCGTAACCGTACGTTCAAGAATCCCGTTATGGTGCGTCCCGGGGTCGCGCCCCCCATGCCCGGCATCAAGCAGCACCCTGCGGACATGCAGCCGGAACTTTCCCTCCCGATTCGCCGGGCCTTTTTTCCGGGCCTGCGCCTTCCCCTCAGCGACCGCACGGGGAGCCTGCCGCTCGGGAGCGAGTCTGCGGGCGTAGGCGGCGGCATTATCGGCCATATCCCCCCGAGGATATTCCGAAAGCAGCTTGTCGAGCAGCTTCAGCGCCCCCGGCCTGTCCGTCAGTCGCTCGGCCCGCAAGCGCGCCGCCCGGTACAGGGCGTCATCCGCCAAGACGCTTGAGGCATGTCCCTCCCACAGGCGTCGATAACGCGCTTCGGCCTCATTGCAGTCCGAACGGCGTCCCGAACGACGCGCCAGTTCGTCCAGCGCCAGCGCCGAGCGATACAGGGCCGCCGGACGATTCACCCACTTTTTCTCCTTTTCATACACGGACATGAACCGGTCAGCCAGCGTTTCCCACGGTTCCCGCCATTTGCTGCGACGCGGATCATTCTGCAAGGCGGCCAGATCATCCTTTGCCCTGTCGTATTCCCGCGGCGAAGCGGCCAGAGAACCGATCGGATTCCCCAGAATCAACCAGAGAAGCATGAAGACGATGACGGAACGGATACTGCCGGGAAAACGGGGAAACCGAAACCAAAGGTGCATATGTTTCGCCATATTATTGATTAAATTCAAAAAGGACAGCAAGGACGGTCTGATCGAGAGTAGCAGCTGACCGCAGAAAAAACAAGGAAGGACACGCCTGTGCGTTGATTTTTCATTGCTCTCCAGATGGATCGGAAACAAGAAGACGGCGCGGCCTCGTCCCGCCGCATGCGTTCCATTCCGCACCGCCTCCCCGGAGAACAAGGTAATTCGAAATAATATTCAATTATTTACTGTATATTGAAACTATTTTCTTTCCTCTTGAAAAAAAGACTTGCATGCCGTAGCAGTGAAAGCTATATGGACTCCCCGCCATTGATACTGGTTGTGTGAACAATCAATTTATCCGCCGTCTTCGGCATCGAGTATTTCCATGTTGACCATCCTTGCTACGCTCGTTCCCGTCTTTGGGATCATTTTTCTTGGACTCCTCGTTCAACGGCTTGGCTTTCTGCCGGCAGGGACAGCCGTATGCATGAATCAGTTCGTTTACTGGATCGGTCTGCCCACCCTGCTCTTCAATCAGCTTGCCCGCATGGAGGCCGGTCAGGTTTCCGGCTGGCTGGTCAGCGGCATTCTGATCAGCATCGGCATCAGCCTCCTGATCTCCTATGCCTTCTATTCCAGGGGATTTCGCAGACACAGGCAGGAAAATGCCATCATGGCCATGCTCTCGAGCTTTCCCAACTGCGCCTTCATGGGTCTGCCCATCGTCATTCTCCTTCTGCCGGACAACCATGCCGCAGCCCTCACGGCAAGCCTGTGCGCCGTACTGACCTTCGTGGTCGTGCTGTTTACGGACAGCAAGCTCGAGATCGCATCCGGCCGCGAGAAAGCCAGCCGCGGCGGCGTCATCCTCTACATCCTGCGTTCCCTTACCCATAATCCCCTGCTCATCGCATCGGCGCTCGGAGCCTGCGTCAGCCTGTTCAGACTGACCCTGCCCATGCCCATCGCGGCCATGGCCTCCATGCTCGGCGCCACGGCCTCGCCCTGTGCTCTCTTCTGCATGGGCATGATCCTCTCGGCCCAGATGACGTCTTCGCGTGGATTCGTACCCGGCTGGTTCAGCCGTCAGTTGCCCATTCACGTGCTCAAGCTGATCGTGCAGCCGTTCATACTCTATGGAGTGCTGACCTTGTGCGGCGTGCAGGGAGTCGCGCTGGGGGTGTCCATCATCGTCGTGAGCATGCCGACGGGCATCGCCGCCTACATTATTGCCGAAAAATATCAGGTGGCCACTGAGGACTCCTCACTCGGCATCGTCATGAACACGGCCCTGTCCATCGTCACCATTCCCGTCAGCATCGGCCTGATGCAGTTCTGCGGCATTCTCTGATCAAGTGGGTTTCCGACCCCGCACAGGCCTCAAGGTCAGCCCCCGGACGCATCGCTCTGCCAGCTACAGGCCGCAGGCGAGCAGCGTCTCCCGCATGAACGCGACGTCAGCGGCCTCAAGAAAAATTTCGCCGCCGCGCAGGTTTTCCCGAATCTGATCCTCGTCCCGCGCGCCCGCAAGAACATGCGTGCAGCCAGTCTGTTCCAGCGTCCAGGCGAGCACGAGCTGTCCCGTGGTACAGGCATATTTTTCGGTCAGCGGACGAAACCTGTCCAGCATGGCCGCAATCCGTATCCGGTTCTCCATGCTGAAGCGCGGCTTGGTTCGCCGCATGTCTCCAGGGCCAAAAACGCGGTCCGGCCCGATGGCACCGGTGAGAAGCCCCTGCCCCAGCGGGGAATAGGCGAGAAAGGCGGTTCCGTGCGCCGAGCACCAGGGCAGATTGTCCTGCTCGTGTTCACGATCAAGCATGGAGTACAGTTCCTGATCCACGTCAAGCTGGCCGTTGGCGGCATAGGCGTCCATATGCCCGGGCGTGGCGTTGGAACAGCCGATCGCCCGGATCTTCCCTTCCCTCTTAAGCTCCATGAGCACGCCCATGCTCTCAGAAACCGGCGTTGTGGAATCCTGCCAATGCGTCTGATACAGGTCGATATAGTCGGTCCCCAGTCGCTTCAGACTGATTTCGACTTCCCGCCGGATGGAGTCCGCGCCCAGATACTTGTACACCTTGATCGGCCCGTCTTCCCGGACGCCGTGTTCATCTGTGGCAAAACGAAAATCGCCCCGCTCCGTACCGTCCCAGACCATGCCGCATTTCGTCGCCAGCACGACCTTGTCCCGCCGCCCGCGCAAGGCCCGGCCCACGACCTCTTCCGAATGCCCCATGCCGTACATAGGCGCGGTGTCGATGAAGTTGATGCCCCCATCCAGAGCCGCATGAATCGCTCTGATTCCCTTGTCGTCCTCCGTTCCGCCCCAGTTCCAGCCGCCGATGGCCCATGCCCCGAAGGCCACAACCGAAGCGCTAATGCCTGACCTGCCAAGCTCGCGATACCGCATGTCGACTCCTTTTCGGCTCTGCCCGTCGGCCGCCAGTCGCTCGACGAGACTCTTTATCCGTTTTTTCAGATAACTATGACGGCGGGCAGCCCCCTGTCAAACATCAGGACAAAGTCCCTTTCCCGTCCGAAACGGGGCGAAGAACGGGCATTTCTTCCGGAAGGCACATGCAGGAACACCTTGCGGACAAACCATATTCAGCGTATAAGAAATCTTTTCGCGGCCACCTGAAGGCCAGGCACTTTCGCCAGCACAAAATGCCGGTCGGAGTCGGAACTGCCCCTCCTTCCGCCCATACGAGATTTTCCCCATGACCAGCAGAAGCAACTCCCGCGAAACCCGCAATCCCAGAGACTTCAACGATCCCAGAAACCGTCCCCAGGAACGTTCCGAATGGGCCTCCCGTTCCGAACGCAATCGGACGGACCGCCCCGGCCGTCCCGACTGGGCCGTGCGCAGCGAGCCGCGTTCCCAGCGCGAGCGCGGCGACCGGCCGGAAGGAGATCGTCCCCGTCCGCCCCGTGGCGCGGGGCTGCTCGCGGAGCTGCGCGAACTCGACAGGGAGCTGCTCAGAATGATCGTCCGTCGCAGCCGGATGCTCACCCGCCTTCCCGGCGGGGGAGCCGCCGACCATGAACGGGAACTGCGCACCGCATGGGAAGCCGGTGCGGCGGCTGTCAGCCGTGATCCGCGGCTCATCCGGCAGCTGTTCGCCCTGCTTCAGGAAGTGGAAGTGGCCCCGGCCAATATGGAACAGCCTTCAGCCTTCAACCTCGCTCCGAGCCGCAAACCCGTGAACGTGGACCTTCCCGCTCCGTCCTCCGACCGCCTGCCCCGGCTCAACATGGTGCTGGCCGCGGCTTCCGGATGCATCTGCACGCTGAAGGACGTCGTCCTGAACGCCCCCGTGCTCGAATGTCTCAAGGCACTCAATCAGGTGGGTGCTCGACTGCGCTGGGAAGAAGACGGCAGGATCCTGTGTCAGGAAGCTGCACCCATCACCGGCTACAACAAGCCCATTCTGGACAAGGTCGTGCATGTGGGCGGCGACGCCTTCAATCTGTACATTATTCTGTTCCAGATGGTCACGCGTCCGGCCCGGCTCAAGATTATCGGAGAGAGCGAACTCAAGTTCGTGGACCTCGCCCCTCTCCGTCATTTCCTGCCCCTGCTCGGCGCGCGACTGACCAGCGTGGTTCCCGGTCAGGAGGGGCTTCCGGCCCGGCTTGAATCCTCGGCGATGCTGCCCGCCGAAATCACAGTGCCCGCCGAACTGCCCGCAGACGCCGTGGAGGCTCTTGTTCTCTCCATGCCCGGCTGGGAACGGGAAGCGACGCTTCATCTCGGCGATCACCCTGAGGGCAGAGCCATCGTCGCGCGGGTTCTTCCCTTCCTCAGGGCCGCACGTCTGAATGCGGAACTGACCGAATCCGGAGACGACGTCACGCTCCGCATCATTCCCGGCAAGGCCGTTCTTTCCGAAACCGCATCGTCCGGCATCAACCTGCTGGCCGCAGCCAATCTTCTGGCCATGCCTGCCTTCGTCGGCGGAACCGTGCGCCTGCATGGCCCCTGGAACATGCTGAACGAGGACTCCCGCAGGCAGGTTCTGGATCTTTTCGCCGGCATGGGCATGAACGCAGGCTCGACTTCCGACAGCGTAACCGTTTCGCTTGCGCTGCCTGAAGCGACCGAAGAAGACGCCATTCCCGCGCTCAGCCCGCTGACCGATCTGAGCGCCCTGCCGTCCACGCTCTTCCCACTCGGACTTGTTCTGGCGCTCATTCCCGCCGTCCGCAACAAGGGCGGCGTTATGCCCTCCCTTCCTTCCGGAACGGACATGACCCTTGTGGACAGCTTTATGGGCCAGCTTGGTCTCCTCCGTGACGGGAACACTCTTTCCACGGTCGAACCATCCGCCGCGCCCTGGGCCAGCCCCTCCGTCAGCTGGGCTCTTGCGCTCTCTCTGGCCGCTTTCCTGCGCCCCAACATCAAGCTGAGCAACCCTGGCGTAGTGCTGAGCCGCCTGCCCCACTACTGGAATCTGTACAATACGCTGCCCTCCCCCACGCTGACGCGCAAGCCTGCGGAAGAACAGAGTGGAACCGCTCCGGCTCGCCCTGCCAGACGGCGCGTGTTCGCCAGTCACACTCCTGAATCGGAAATGCCTGACGAAATCGTCTACCCCGATGAGGACTGATCCGGAATCTCATGCTCAGTCGCCTGGATATCTTTGACGATCCGAAATGGATGAAGGAAGCGCTGAAGGCCAGCAGCGTGGGACTGTGGCGCATCGTCATGGATAGCGGGACGGGCAGGGGGGAGATGCTGGCCAACGACACCATGCTGGAACTGCTCGGCCTGACGGAACATCCTTCTCCCGAGGAATGCTATCGTCACTGGAGCGCCAACATTCCAAAGGAGTACCTCCCTCGTGTCACGCAGTGTCTGAACAGACTGCTTTTCCGGCAGGCCGAGGTTGAATATCTCTGGGACCACCCTCATCGGGGACGCATCTACATCCGATGCGGAGGACGTCCCATAGGAAGGAACGGCGGCCAGATCGAGCTGATGGGCTACCATCAGGACATCAGCGAACTGCATCAGGCCCGCCTCTCCCTTCAGGAAAGCCGCCGTCAGCTCGCCAGAGCCAATATTGACTCGCTGACAGGAATACCCGTTCGGCGTCACTTCTTCGAGCAGGCCGAAAACGCGCTGAAGACTCTCGGGAAGCCGCCTGAAGCTGTCCACTTTCTGATGGCGGATATCGACAACTTCAAGCAGGTCAACGATGCCTACAGCCATATGGCGGGCGACGCCGTTCTGCACGAGTTTGCCGGACGCTTCCGGGAACAGATCGGAAAAGGCCATATTTCCGGTCGCTTCGGCGGCGAGGAGTTCGTCGTTCTGCTCCGGGGAATGTCCGGAGCGGACGTGATGGACCTCGCTGAGCGCATCCGCCGGACCGTGGCCGATACCCCCATTCTCTTCGAGGACCAACCCCTTTCCATCACCGTCAGCATGGGTATAGGCCGCCTCGGCGCCGGGGATATCCTCTGCTCCGAAACACCATCCGCACTGATGAACATCGGGCTGCATAGGGCGGACAAGGCGTTGTACAAGGCCAAGTCGGAGGGCCGGAATCGAACCTGCTACTGTTCAGACGACGAACACGTCGATGACTGTACCTGTCGCTGAGCGTTCATTACGGTTTTCTCCGGAGTCCCGCTTCCCGACGGCCTCTCCTCACACTTCCCGCAGTTCCAAGCAAATCGTTCACGCCCAGTCCCCCCCTCCCAGAAGACGATCAGAGCTTTCTGCGGACTCTTTGTCTAAAACAGAACAAAAAAAATCACTGTTTATTTTACAATGTAACACGCCATTCGACGAATTGCGCACAAGATGTGCGAAGCACATCAATGTCTGAAATTCCTCCTTTCCACTCCCCGACATGCTTCCCCAGGCCCGTTCATGCATTCATCGCGAATCCAGAGACTCCAAAAGAAGATGTTATTACAGTATATTTCAATATATTATTGAAACCATTCAAGGAGTATATGGAAGTATTCTCCGTTGTACACTGTCGACATTTTCACTCGCCTATCGTCGGGGCACATCCTTCTCCACCCTGCCTTCACGTTTCCCTCTGCACGACATGAAACCATAATTCCTTAAAAAGTAATGCACTTTTGAAGATAATGCCGAACGGCATTTTTATGTGCGTGTTAAAGGGCCTTTTTGTTACTTCAGGCACTAATAAAAAATACTCATCTTTTTTGGGCTGTCGCATATTTTTCATAATATACTTGGATAAATAACTAATTATGTAAAAATGCAAAAAAAAGCTACTCTCGGGCAAAACACTTTTCTGCGAAAGAATGCAGTGCCGAAATTCACTCCTCGGCATGAATATGCCGGAATATCGGCCTGCAATGCGGAAATCCGGAAACAGAACAACAAATGTGCGAAAAATACTTTGAAGACGAGCTTTTTCCGAACCCCTCCTTGACACAATAATCTCAATTATGGTACGGGGTAAGCAAGTAAGATTACTGAGACTTGAGATTTTTCTCCTTAACTTTGCGGATGAGAAATCGTCTCTCGTCTTGGCATATCCGTAACCGCCGACCACAAGCGGTTCCCAAACAAACCAGTGGAGGTAAGGCAATGGCAATCAAACATCCAACTCCCATGTTGGATCAGCTCGAAAGCGGGCCGTGGCCCAGCTTCGTGTCCGACATCAAGCAGGAAGCGGAACATCGGGCGCAAAACCCGGACAATATCGATTTTCAGATTCCTGCTGACGCTCCCGACGACCTTCTCGGCGTGCTCGAACTTTCCTATAAGGAAGGTGAAACGCACTGGAAGCACGGCGGCATCGTGGGCGTATTCGGCTATGGTGGCGGCGTTATCGGCCGTTACTGCGACCAGCCCCAGATGTTCCCCGGCGTCGCGCACTTCCACACTGTTCGCGTGGCCCAGCCCTCCGGCAAGTTCTACACCACCGATTTCCTCCGCCAGCTCTGCGACATCTGGGAACTGCGCGGTTCCGGCATCACCAACATGCACGGCTCCACGGGCGACATCGTGCTCATCGGTACGCAGACCCCGCAGCTGGAAGAAATCTTCCACGACCTGACTCACAAGCTCAACAACGACCTCGGCGGCTCCGGCTCCAACCTCCGTACCCCGGCCGCCTGTATGGGCCAGAGTCGCTGCGAGTACGCCTGCTACAACACGCAGGACATGTGCTATCAGCTGACGCAGGACTACCAGGACGAACTGCATCGTCCGGCCTTCCCCTACAAGTTCAAGTTCAAGTTTGACGGATGCCCGAACGGCTGCGTCGCCGCCATGGCCCGCTCCGACTTCGCCGTCATCGGCACCTGGAAGGACGACATCAAGATCGATCAGGCTGCGGTGCAAGCCTATGTGGGCGGAGAATTCGCTCCCAACGCCGGCGCTCACTCCGGTCGGGACTGGGGCAAATTCGATATCGAAGCCGAAGTCATCAACCTCTGTCCCTCCAAGTGCATGAAGTGGGATGGCAAGAATCTCTTCATCAACAACCGCGAATGCGTACGCTGCATGCACTGCATCAACGTCATGCCCCGCGCCCTGGACATCGGCGACGAACGCGGCGCTTCCATCCTTTGCGGTGCTAAGGCTCCCGTGGTCGACGGCGCCCAGATGGGTTCCCTCCTCGTTCCCTTCATCTCGACCGAAGCTCCCTACACCGAAATCAAGGAACTCATCGAGAAGATCTGGGACTGGTGGATGGAAGAAGGCAAGAACCGCGAACGCCTCGGCGAAACCATGAAGCGCCTCTCCTTCCAGAAGCTGCTTGAAGTCACTGAAGTTCCTGCCCTCGCCCAGCATGTCAAAGAGCCTCGTTCCAACCCGTACATCTTCTTCAAGGAAGAAGAGGTGCCCGGCGGCTGGACCCGCGACCTCGCCGCTTACCGCTCCAGACATCAACGCTAAAGAGAAGGGAGAATCATCATGGCGTTCATTTCTTCCGGCTACAATCCTGAAAAGCCGATGGAAGGCCGTATCTCCGATATCGGCCCCCGCAAATACGACGAGTTCTTCCCTGACGTCATTCGGAAGAACTTCGGCAAGTGGCTGTATCATGAAATTCTTGAACCCGGCGTGCTCGTCCATGTGGCCGAATCCGGCGACAAGGTCTACACCGTGCGTGTTGGCGGTCCCCGCACCATGTCCATAACGCATATCCGCGAAATCTGCGATATCGCGGACAAGTACTGCGAAGGGCATGTCCGCTGGACGACCCGCAACAACATCGAGTTCATGGTCACCGACGAAGCGACCCTCGCCGCCCTCAAGGCCGATCTCGCTTCGCGCAAGTTCGCGGCCGGCTCCTACAAGTTCCCCATCGGCGGTACCGGCGCGGGCATCACCAACATCGTGCATACGCAGGGCTGGATTCACTGCCACACCCCCGCGACTGACGCCTCCGGCCCGGTCAAGGCCGTGATGGACACGATGTTCGACGACTTCCAGAACATGCGTCTTCCCGCTCCCGTGCGCATCTCCCTCGCCTGCTGCATCAACATGTGCGGCGCGGTGCACTGCTCCGACATCGGCATCGTGGGCATCCACAGAAAGCCCCCGATGATCGACGATCAGTGGGTCGACCAGCTCTGCGAAATCCCCCTGGCCGTGGCCGCCTGTCCTACCGCCGCCGTGCGCCCGGTCAAGACCGAATACGACGGCAAGAAGGTCAACTCCGTGGCCATCAAGCAGGATCGCTGCATGTACTGCGGCAACTGCTACACCATCTGCCCGGCGCTGCCCATTTCCGACGGCGAAGGTGACGGCGTGGCCCTCATGGTCGGCGGCAAGATCTCCAACCGCATCTCCATGCCCAAGTTCTCGAAGGTCGTGGTGGCCTACATCCCCAACGAACCGCCGCGCTGGGACACCCTGACCTCCACCATCAAGCACATCATCGAAGTCTATTCCGAAAACGCCAACAAGTACGAAAGACTGGGCGACTGGGCCGAGCGCATCGGCTGGGAATCCTTCTTTGAACTGACTGGTCTGGAATTCACGCATCACCTGATCGACGACTTCCGTGATCCCGCCTACTACACCTGGCGGCAGAGCACGCAGTTCAAGTTCTCCGACGTAGCCCTCGCTGCTCACGGCGGCGAAGGTCACTCCGCCGGCGCGGCCGCCGAAGTGACCGCCGAGGACCGCGACGTGGTCGTGAACTTCCTCAAGGAAAAGCTGGCCCGTCCCGGCGCCAAGACCAAGTACTACTTCAAGGACTTTCTGGAACTCTTCCCCACCAAGGGCACCCGCGACGTCAAGAACGTTCTGTCCGTGCTCGTGGCTGAAGAAACTCTGGAATACTGGTCTTCCGGTTCTACCACCATGTACGGCCTCAAAGGCGCGGGCAAGCAGGCCGGAACCGAAGGCGAAAAATAACCACGGGCTCAGGCCCGCGCCGTCGGAGATTCTTCTCCGGCGGCGATCCCGATTTCCCGCGAGTGTATGGCTATGCAGCCTACGGGGGCGCTCTGCGGAATATCGTTCAACCGGGGAGGTTACAACCTTCCCGGTTTTCTGTTAGAAAAAGACCGCACGTCCGGAAATGGTCCGAACGTCGCAGACAAACAGGAAGGAAGGCAATGGCCGGCACGATCAGACTGCGCCATCCCCGGACCGGGATAACCAAAACAGGACTGTACGGCTTCAGCTGGACGACGTTGTTCTTCAGCGGTATCCCTGCTCTTTGCCGTGGAGAACTCGCCACAGGAGTCATCATCCTTCTGCTGTCGGCTTCCTCCCTGTGGATTGCCGCGGTTATCTGGGCCTTCGTCTACAACAGGGTCTATACAACCCGCCTGCTTGAATCCGGCTATATCTTTGACGATACGCCGGACAAGGTGGCGGAGGCCAAGCGCAAGCTCGGTATTCAGGATTGACATGGACAAGACAATTCTTCTGCGCAACCCGGTAACGGGAAAGGAAGTGACAGGTTATTACGGATTCAGCCGCGACGCGCTGCATACGGGCGGCCTCATCTGGTTGCGCCGCGGCGACTTCTGGGCCTTCCTCACCTTTGTATGTACCTGGCTGCCTCTGCTCTGGGTGTACTTCCTTGTTCCCCGGCAGGGACTGCTTGATACTATCTTCAATGGAGCCGAAACGGTCATGGGCATTCCCAGCATGGGGATCGTCTACGGATTCATCATCATCTACATGATCGTCTTCCATATCGTCGCCTCGGCGACCTGCAACAAGAAGTACACGCTGTCCATCCTGAAACGCGGTTTCGAACTCGATGCCTCCGCGCCGAACATCGAAGAGGCGCGCAGCGCCCTCGGACTGTAACAGCATGAAGCCGAAAGGATCACTGATTCCGACGGCCCTTTGCCATGTAACGGCAAAGGGAGTCCGGACGCCCGCAGTTCCGCCGCACGGACGGCCGGGATGCCGACAGTCTTCCCAGACAGCCTGTCCTCAATGTCGGAGGCTTCCCCGCTTCCGCAGAAATAAAACATGAACACGACTGCGTCGATTCCCCGACTGATGGTTTCCGGCCTGTCCGGAGGCGGCGGCAAGACGCTCGCCGCGCTCGGACTTGTCCGCGCGTTCACCAGACGCGGCCTGACGGTCAAGCCCTGCAAGAAAGGGCCGGACTACATTGATTCGGCATGGCTCGGTCTTGCCTCCGGACTGACGCCTACGAATCTCGATCCCTATTTTCTGTCCGAAGCCCGCCTGCTCGCTCTGTTCTCCCATGCGACGGCGGGAGCGGACATGGCCCTGATCGAAGGCAATCGCGGTCTGTATGACGGCCGTGACCTCGAAGGTTCCTGTTCCACGGCTGCGCTGGCCAGAACCCTGAACGCGCCCATCCTGCTGATTCTGACCGTTACCAAAATGACCCGGACGGCCGCCGCCATCATCGCCGGTCTGGCCTCCTTCGAACCTGTCAGTCTCGCGGGTGTCATGCTCAACCGGGTGGGATCATCCCGCCATGCAGCCCTCATCCGCCGCAGCATCGAGACCTACACGGGCATTCCTGTCATCGGCGAACTGCCCCGCCTCACGGTCAATCCCATTCCCGAACGCCATATGGGACTCGTTTCCATGCATGACGAAGGCACGGCCTCCTGCGGAAACGAAAAACTGCTGCAAGCCCTGGACAACCTCGCCGATCTGCTTGAAAAGCATGCCGACGTGGATGCAGCGCTGGCCATCGCCCGTTCGGCGTCGCCGCTGGTCGTGGCACAGCCGTTCTGGGAAGAACGGCCCGAAGAACTGACCGGTGGCCCGCTTTCTCCCGAACACCCCCATTCCCATGCCGAAAGCGCCACACCCCCGCTTCAGGACTCTCCCGCGCATGCCCCGGACCGTGTTTCCTCCGAAGAGAGCGGAAGGCAACATCCCGTTCCGACACTTCCCTCCGCAGTAAAAGCTCCGGTCTCCATCGGCTATGTCCGGGATGCCGCCCTCTGGTTCTACTACGAGGAAAATCTTGAAGCCCTGCGACGGGCTGGGGCCCGTCTTGTGGAACTGAGCATTCTTTCCCCCGAACCATGGCCCTGCGACGAACTGAATGGTCTGTATCTCGGCGGAGGTTTTCCCGAAATGGTTCCCGAACGTATCGCCGCCTCGCCGCATCTGGAAGAACTTCGTGCTCTTTCGCGGGCCGAGTGTCCCATTTATGCCGAATGCGGCGGCTTCATGATCCTGTGCCGGGAAATACGTATCGACGGGCGGGACTACCCCATGGCCGGTCTGTTTCCCGCCCGTGCGGAGTTTTATTCGCGCCCGCAGGGACTCGGGTATGTGGAAGCGACGGTGGAGCGGGAAAATCCCTTTCATCCCCGGGGCAGCGTCCTGCGCGGTCATGAGTTTCATTATTCCTGCTGTGTTCCTCTCGGCGAGCTTGAGCCGACCTTGAGTCTCTCCCCCGGTGTGGGCATGTCCGGTCCGGGACATCGCGCAAGGGGGCTGACCGCACCGCTCCCGGCAGACGTATCCCCTGAACAAGCCGTATGGAGCCAAAAACTGCAGGGACGCGACGGCCTGCTTGTTCGGCGGACTTTTGCCGCCTACACGCATCTTTTTGCCCCCGCGGTTCCTCACTGGGCCGAACGTTTCGTCGCCTCCTGCCGCAACTGATACGGCATTCCGGCCTGAAGTCCGTCCTGCCGCAGGACGTTCATGACAAATTTTATAATCAGGAATCATTTCCATTTACTTTCAGTATTCTTTCCGCTAACCTGCATCCATTATTTGAACATACTGCTCCAAACAGGAATAATAGGAGGCATATCATGATTGAAGAACGTACCGGCGTCATCACTTTCGGCGGCAATCCTCTCACGTTGCTTGGCAAGGGCGTCAATACAGGCGACAAGGCCCCTGACTTCACCGTACTGGCCAACGACCTCTCTCCGCGTACGCTTGCCGACTATAAAGACAAGGTACTCGTCATCAGCGTTGTTCCCTCTCTGGACACGGGCGTCTGCGACATGCAGACCCGACGCTTCAATACCGAGGCAGCCGGCCTTTCGGACAAGGTCCGCATTCTGACCATCAGCTGCGATCTGCCCTTCGCTCAGACCCGCTGGTGCGGAGCTGCAGGCGCGCACTCGCTGGAAACGCTCTCCGACCATCGCGATCTCTCCTTCGGGCTGGCCTACGGCGTTGCCATCAAGGAACTGCGTCTGCTGACTCGCGCCGTATTCGTCGTCAACGCCGACGGCGTCATCACCTACGAACAGATCGTCCCCGAGGTCACCTCAGAAGTCGACTTCGATACCGCTCTTGACGCCGTGAAGAAGTGCCTCGGCTGACTTGCCTGCAATAGGCGGGAGTCACAGGGCATACCCGCATGGGTATGCCTTTTTTCATCTGGTCTGGTCGCTGCGGCCGTGCCTTCCCCGACACCCCGGCGGCGCACGTTGACGGGGGGCGGGTTCTGCAGAACGCGCCGCCCTTCATCCGAACGATGTCCGTCTGACTATACGAACAACGAGGGTTCGGCCCGTCTGACCAGTCCCTCCTCCAGTTCATGCTGATGATACAGATAGCCTGCGTCATCATAATATCTGGCATGCTGTGGACATTTTTTGATGCACGCGCCGCACTTGATGCAGATTCCCGTATACTCCCTTACATTTTCCATGCTGATCGATCCCATTGGGCAGACTTTTGCGCAGATCTTGCAATCGTTGCAATTCTCGTTGACCAGCGATTTCACCTTACGGATATCCACGGGAGCGCCCTTGCGATCACGCGGCTGATAGTAGCCGCGGTACGGATACGGCGTGCCCTCCACTTCCACCGGCGTCAGCGTCGAGACGTCGAAGCCCGCAGCAACCCTTTCCGACACCCGTCCGGCAAAGGAATCCACGATCGCCATATCGGCGGCGTCGGGTCTTCCGGCGGCCAGAGTGACAGAAAAGGAATGTTCCCCAATAAACGCCCCGGCTGCCAGCGTATGGAAGCCGTCCTTTTCCAGAATATCTCTCAACTCGATAAGGGCGTCATCGAAATGTCTGTTTCCATAAACGACCACGGGGACGGCCAGAGCCTTTCCGCCCTGTACCGTAGCCAGATATTTCAGCAGAACATTGGGAACGCGTCCCGCATAGACGGGCGTACCGAATACGACCAGCGTATCCGGATCAAAACATCGAACGGTTGATCGTGCCTCGGGCAGCGTGAAATCGAATCGTTCGCATTCCACCCCAAGACGACCGGCAATTCCTTCGGCGATTCCGGTCGTTATTTTCTTCGTTGTTCCCGTAGCGCTGAAATACGCGGCGCATATCTTCCGAATCTTCATGCTGTCACCCCTTTTTCCGTCATGAACGAAATTCCGGGTCATTCGACGTCAACCCGCCTTTTTTCGTCCGATCTCGTAAAATTATGCCTGCAGCCTGCTCCAAAAACAAGGCCGCCCCAGAAAAAAACATACATAACCAATTTACATTACACCTGAACAATAATTTTTCCTCATGATGCCTTCGAAAGACGTTCCGTTCTGCCCCCAGCATTCCGGTCCATGAAACCAGCGAAAGCCCCGGCAGGCCACCGCCCCAAAACCGCAGCGGAAAACCGTGGCGATAATCCGCAACAGTCCTCTTTCCCGGAATGTTACATCCTGTTTCGTGCCTGCCGAATTCCATGGCTGCGCGTCCCCCCCCCTGCCATTCGCCTGCAACCCCATTCCTCCCGCATCAATCACTCAGGAAAGGTTCGCAAAGCCTCTTTGCCGCCCAAAAAAGAAAAAGAGATGGAAGCGACCGGATTCCATATCTTAGTTGCGTTCAGACTCCTGAAATCGGCACGTAATATATTAAAAATAAAAAAATAATTCTTGACTTACCCGGGGAAACGGGCACTGTGAATCCACGCCGAGCGAATGGCCGACGGCGGCCTCAGCAAGCGTGTTACTTTATTTTTTACAAAGGTTTACTTTTTATGACCAAGTCTCTCTATGTCGGCAATCTTCCCTGGTCTGCTACCGAATCTGACGTTCGCGATCTGTTCGCGCCTTACGGGGAAGTCGCTTCCGTCAACCTGATCATTGATCGGGAAACCGGCCGCGCCCGCGGATTCGGATTCGTGGAAATTGCCGAGACCGCTGTGCAGGATGCCGTACAGGCCCTGGACAACTACAGCTTCAACGGACGCAACCTCAAGGTGAACGAAGCCCGTCCCCGCGAACCCCGTCGTCCCTCCTATGCCCGCTACTAATACAGATTAGCGCCATATCGAAAGCCCCCGCATCAAAGGATGCGGGGGCTCTTTTTTGCTGAAGCGACCTCCAGCAGCCGCTTCAGGTCAGGAAACGACTGCGCTATTCGTCCGAAGTTCCCAGTCTCGCGTCGAGCAGGGGACGCAGCCCGGCCATGTCTGCCTCATGCCAGTCCAGGGGCGGCGTGGCGTCCGGGGCGAGATAGGGGACGTAGGGATGAGCCGCTGTCGTTTCCCGGAACTCGCGCCGTATTGAGTCAAGCAGACCCGGCTGCGTCAAGATATCCAGAACAGTCAGCCCGGCAACCTTCGCGCCGGCCTCGACTCCCTTGCGCATGATGGAACCGCGCTGGCAGGCAGTCACCGACCATGTATGCGCTCTGGCTCCAGGAACCCAGGTAGGGAATTGCATGGATGCCGTGGGCGCCTTGAGCGTCACATCTCCCACATCGCTGGAATCCCCCTTGAACGGGGCCTTGGCCGCGTCCACGAGTCTGGTTTCTATCTCCATCCCCACCTCCGGAGCTCCCAGAGCCTTTTGCAGGGAACGAGCGAAAGTTTGTTCCTCCTCCGTATACTGAGGAGCGCCGACCCTGAGCATGTTGGCGTGCAGCGTCGTGGCCAGCGCCCTGTTGCTGTAGCGCTGGTGGCAGGCGGCGAGGAAGGTGATGCGCTCCTGCGTTCCGGTCATGAGGGCCGCGCCCCGGGCGCACTGCCGAATGCGCTCGTACAGATCCTGAATGACGGGATCCTGACTGCGCACATAATACCAGGTACGGGCGAAATCGGGGACGACGTTGGGGGCGGACACGCCGCTCAGCGTGGCCCAGTGAACCCGTTGCTCCGGCAGCATGTGTTCGCGCAGACGCTCCGTTCCGGCATGCATCAGTTCCACGGCATCCGCGGCGCTGCGCCCCTCCCACGGACGGCTTCCCGCATGGGCCGTAGTTCCCCTGAACTCGACGAGGAAGGAAAACAGCGCATTGTTCTCAATACCGAACGAGGTTCCAAAAAATGAATTGGAATGGCAGTCTATCACGGCGTCCAGCCCATCGAACACCCCGTCCCGGGCCATGAACCCCTTGCAGGCCAGAAGCTCCTCCGCCGGCGTGCCGAACACGACCAGTGTGGCCGGGATATTTTCGGCTACCAGAACTTCCTTGAGCGCGCTGACGGTCAGGCTCTGCATGGGAGCCATGGCGTTGTGCCCACAGCCATGACCGGGGCCATTGGGCACTACTGGCGACGGCGTCGCCACGCCAGCCTCCTGCGACAGCATGGGCAATGCATCAAATTCCGCCAGAAAGCCGATGACGGGACCGCCCTGTCCATGCGTGAAACGGGCCGCAAAAGCGGTAGGCATCCCGGCAATGCCACGCTCAATGGTGAAGCCTTCTTCTTCCAGAGCTTTGGTCAGAGCTTTCGACGAACGCGTTTCCGTGAACCCCAGTTCCGCGAAATCCCAGATCTTGTCCGCCAGGTCCTGAAACTTTCCGGCCTTGCGGGCGACGGCGTCAAACAACAGTTGCGACATGACTCACCTCGCTTCAATTCCATTCCATACTGCAATTATGCGGGAAAGATCCCGATTGCGCCAGAAATGCTCCCACGGCGGCAGATTCGCTTCACGCCGCGCCGCAGCGTGTCCGCGCTCCGAGTTCCTCTACCCGCTCCAGATGATCCAGACACAGGGCGGCTTCCAGCAAGGACTCCGCGCCGTGCCTTCCCTGTTGAGGCTCAAGCAGTTCCAGCCATTTCATCCGGCGCTCTTCGGCGGAAAGCGGCTTCTCCGGCGAGCCGGAAGCCAGATCGCACAGTCTTTCCAGCGTGCGTCCGTCCCTCAGATGCACTTCCAGCCGTGCGGGAACCCGCGAAGACTGGCGTTTCAGCTCAAGAAAACGACGCCACAACGTCTCGTCGCCTTCCAGCGTCACCCGGGAGGCGACATCACGAATGGCCGGACTGTTCCAGTGCCGCTCCTCGAACCACTCCGCGCGGGAAACGCCGTGCAGACGAAGGGCCAGCGCAAGCGGTGTGCTGAATTCCATGTCGAGAAAGGTGCGCGCCGTCCGCCTTCCGAAACGGGCCGCCACCGGCGGTGTGGTCCATACTCTCACGGCCTCCGTTTCGGCAGGTCCGAAAGCGCAGGTCGTCATCAGTTCGCTCAGGGCATCCAGCGCCGGATGAATCCAGCGGCAGCAGGGATAGGGCTTCAGACAGACGTCGACGATGGAAAACCGACTGAAATCACACATGACTTCCGCATCGCAACGATCTGACCCCAGCATGGCCCCAAAACCGCCAGCCCCGTCCAGAATGGATTCGCTGCCTTCATACCCCTCGCGAGCCAGCAAGGCGGCGCGCACGCCGTTTTCGGCGGGCAAGGCCACATTATCCTTGATCGAAGGAATCGACTTGTCCTCCCAGCCGAATTTTCCTGCATGAGGTACCGGAGCCATGGCACCTGCAATACCGATACAGTTGAGCATGGCTTCCCTGCTCAGCTCGAGCAGCCGCCCGCAGGCGGCGGCTACACCAAGAGCCTGAATGCTTCCGTTGGCATGCACGGCGGCATATCGCTCGGGCGAAGGCAGCGTGGCCCGCGCGACCCTGTCGTTGACCTCGTATCCCACGATGATAGCCGTAAGCGCCGCCTTTCCTGACAGACCGAAAAATTCGGCCAGAGCGAGTACGGGAGGGATGATGCTGGCCCCGGGGTGCCCCCGTGACCCCGTATCGTCATAATCCAGGGCGTTGGCGAAACTGGCCCCGGCAAAAGCGGCCAGCGCGGGCGAGGTCAGAATGTCCGTGCCCGGCACAGGACAGATTGCCGTTCCGCCCATGAGCCGCACATACGCGGCCACGCTGCGGGCCAGCGGCGTGCGGCTCCCGCCCACGGCGCAGGCGAGATGATCCGCCGTCAGTATGCGCGCCGCGGAACGGGCAGCCTCTGGTATGGCCTCATAGCACAGGCCGACGGCAAAATCAGCCACGGCCTCCGTCATGGACATGCCGTCCTTTCTCCCATTCATCATGCTCTCAGATCCTTTCCGTCAAGACGCTTCAGCCTGCCGGCCTGCCAGGCATCCCACGCCCGCAGAATGAGAGCGGCCGTCAGTTCGGCGCGCTGGCGCATGGAGGAGAGCACCAAGAATTCATCCGTAGAATGATCCCTGCCCCCGCGCGGCCCCAGCCCGTCAAGAACGGGAACCCCGTCCTGTGCCAGATAGGAAGCCTCAGAGCAGCCGGGCCGGAATTCCTCACCCACGACCTGACCAAGCTCCGCCGCCGTTTCGGCGGCCAGCGCGTAGAGTTCCCCTGTAGCCCGGGCTTCCAGCGTCGGACTGGTAGTCCGACCCACGATCTCGCTCATGCTCCCGGGCACCTGCGGCAGCAGCAGAATACGGGACATAGCCGCCTCCACCTCTTCCATCTGGGCCTTGGTGTTGCAGCGCGACTCCACATCAATGCGGGCCTCGTCGGGCACCACGTTGAAGGCTACGCCTCCTTCCATGCGTCCGACATTGACGCTGAGCGCGTCCTCCCCGGTCACTTCACGGGGTGTATTCAGAGCTTCAAGCAGAACGATCTTGCGCGCGGCATCCAGCACGGCGCTGACCTTGTCGTGGGTGACGAAGGCGGCGTGTCCGGCCTTGCCCCGAATCCGGGCGCTGAGAGCCACCTTGCCCTTGCGCGTGCGCACCAGCTTATTGTCCGGACCGGCCTTCTCAAAAACCAGCGCAAAGGCCGCCCGGGGCGCTTCCGCCGTCAGACAGGCCCGCATGGTCCGGGAAGACTTCTCCTCATCAGGCGAAAACAGAAAACGCAGCGGCAACGTATTCCCCAGTCCACGTTCAAGCAGAGCCAGCATGGCAAAAATTCCCACCACAAGACCGCCTTTCATGTCGCAGGTTCCCGGTCCATAGGCGATGTCTCCCTCGCAGCGCAGCCGATTGAACGGCGTATCAGCAGGGAAAACCGTGTCCATATGCCCGGAAAGCAGTATCCTCCCGGGAGCCTCTTCGGCGCAGGGGAAATCCGCAATCAGAATGTTTCCCGCGTCTTCCTGCCGAATCAGCCGCGTCCGCAGCCCTCGGGCGGACAGGTAGGAGTCCAGAAAGGCGGCCACGGCATCCACGCCCGGCTTGTTCAGAGTGCCCGACTGAATATCCACCAGATCCCGCAACAGCTCCCGCATGGCGGGTTCGTGCTCCGCCATGTATTCCGTCAGTGCCCGCATGATTCCTCCAGAACGATTTTATGGTTGCCGAAACGCTCCTGAAAAACAGCCGGAGACGGAACGCGCCCGTCCCCGGCATGTCTTCACGACACGAACGACTCGGGAAATACCGGCGTGTCCGCGGCCAGAACCGAAGGCTCCAGATGGCAGGCTATGCCGTGTCCATTTTCGAAACGCAGTTCCGGCCCCTCCATGGAACAGGCGGCGCACTGCTGCCGGTAACAACGCGTGCGGAAGCGGCAGCCCGACGGCGGCGAGGCCGGACTCGGAACAGGTCCCTCCAGCAGAATGCTCTTGTGCGGCTGCGTAATGCACGGCAGCGAGATGGAGGACAGCAGGGCCTTGGTATACGGATGGTAGGGAGGCTGAAAAACCTGCTCCACAGTGCCCATTTCCACAATCTTTCCAAGATACATCACCGCGATGCGGTGGGAAATCTCCCGCACGGTGGACAGGTCATGGGAAATGAACAGATAGGACGTGTTGAATTCCCGCTGAAGCTCGCGCAGCAGATTGACCACCGACGCCTGAACCGACACGTCCAGCGCGGAGGTGACTTCGTCGCAGACCACGAATTCCGGCTTCACCGCAAAGGCGCGGGCGATAGCCACGCGCTGCTTTTCGCCGCCGCTGAGCTGATGCGGCTTGCGGTACAGATAGGTTCTGGGCAGACGCACCATGTCCAGCAGTTCGTAACAGAGCTTTTCCGCAGTCGCCCTGTCTCCCGCGAGACCGTGCAGGAACAGGGGGCGAGACAGAATCGTGTACAGACTGTGTCTGGGATTCAGCGAAGAGTCAGGGCTCTGGAAGACGATCTGAATGGATTTGCACAGATCCCGTCCCTCGGCCATCCGGGTAATGTCCGTTCCCCTGTACACCACCGAGCCGCCGGTGGCGGGGTTCAGACGCAGGATGGCCTTGCCCAGCGTGCTCTTGCCGCAGCCTGACTCGCCGACGATGCCCAGCGTCTCCCCAGGCATGATGGAAAAGGACACGTCGTCCACGGCGTAGACGCAGCGTGGTCTACGCATCAGAATTCTGTCAGCAAACGTGCTGTTCTCATAATATTTTTTCAGATTACGCACCTCAATGAGCGGTTCCCGGCGTTCCTGAGGCTCCGGATCTTCCGGCAGCAGCGCAGTTTCTCCCTCCGGCAGAGGAACGGGGCCGGCATGGTGGCAGAAGACGCGATGCGTAGCGCCGCCCCCGGCCTCCGGGATAAGCATCTCCGGGGGCAGCCGGGAGCAGCCCTCGTCCGCCAGCGCACAGCGCGGCGCAAAAACGCATCCGGAAGGCAGATCCAGCAGATTGGGCAGAAGGCCGGGCATGGAGTAGACACCCTGTCCCCGGGCGAGTCCCATACTCGGAATGCTGCGCATCAGTCCTTCGGTATATGGATGCGCGGCGCTGGTGAATATGGTTTCCCGTGTCCCCTCCTCCACGAGCGCCCCCGCGTAAATGACACCCACACGGTCCGCCAGCCGGGCCACGATGCCCATATCGTGCGTAATGTACAGGATGGCCACATCCATGCGCGAACGGATGTCTTCCAGCAGACGCAGGAACTGTATTTCGGTGGTCACATCCAGCGCCGTCGTAGGCTCGTCCATGATGATCAGTTCAGGATGACACAGCAGCGCCTGCGCAATGGTGATGCGCTGCTTCTGCCCGCCCGAGATCTGATGTGGATAACGCTCCATGATCCCCCGGGGATCAGGAATATTGATAGCCTCGAGCATGGCCAGCGCCCGCTCTTCAGCCTCCTTGCGCGAGACCCTCTCGTGATGGATGAGCCCCTCCACGAGCTGTTCTCCGATGGTGTAGCAGGGGTTGGCCGCCGTGTGCGGATTCTGGAACACCATGCCGATATGCGAGCCGCGCAGCCTTTCCAG
The DNA here is from genome assembly GCA_023403845.1 of Pseudomonadota bacterium. GTDB lineage: Bacteria > Desulfobacterota > Desulfovibrionia > Desulfovibrionales > Desulfovibrionaceae > Bilophila. The sequence goes on along the minus strand of JAEYDL010000033.1, from coordinate 5,478 downwards.
CTGTTCATGCGAGTACCGGGTCACATCCTCGCCCCTGAACAGAATACGTCCGGCGTCGATGCTGCCGTTGGCCGGCAGATAGCCCATGGCGGCGAAGGCCAGCGTGCTCTTCCCCGATCCGGACTCGCCGATGAGAGCATAGCATTCGCCGCGGTTCACTGTAAGGGAAACGTCGCGCACGGCCCGGACGTACCCGCTGACGGTCTTGAAGGAAATCGAAACGTTTTCTACGGAAAGCAGCGGATCGGCCATCACACCCTCCCCAGTTCCTTGGGATCGAGAATGTCGCGCAGTCCGTCCCCGAGCAGATTGAAAGAAATGGTAGTCACGGCGATGGCGAGAATCGGCCAGACGATAAGCATGGGCGATTCGAAGATATATTCGCGCGCGGCTCCAACGATAAGACCCCAGTCCGGAGTGGGCGGCTGCGTGCCGAGTCCGAGAAAACTCAGGGAGGAGGCGGTCAGGATGACGAAACCCACCTTGATGCTGGCTTCCACGATGATCGGCTGTACGGCGTTGGGCAGGACTTCCACGAGCAGAATATACCACGTGCTGTCGCCTCTGGCCTTGGCCGCCTCTATAAACTCCTCGTTGCGCACGTTGAGGCATGAACTTCGGGCCACGCGGGCCGTTTTCGGGATGCCCGTGATGCTGATGGCGATGATTACGTTGAGCATGCTCGAACCGAGCATAGACAGAATGAGCAAGGCGAACAGAATGCCGGGAAAGGCCATGAGAATGTCCATGCCGCGCATGATCAGCTCATCGATACGACCGCCGAAGTAGCCGCTGCTCAGCCCGATGAAACCGCCGACAACAGCGCAGATCACGGTAACGCTGAGGCCGATGCCGAGCGAAGTGCGCGTGCCTATCAGAATGCGGCTGAATACGTCGCGGCCGTATTCATCGGTGCCCATGATGTGCGTCGCGCTCGGCGGCTCGAAGCGCTCGCGCGGATTCAGCTTGAGAGGATCATGGGGCGCGAGGACCGGAGCGAGCAGCGCGATGATGAGCAGGAGCGAGACGAGCACGCTCCCCACCATGGCCGAGGGATAGCGGCGCAATGTGGAAAAGACTTCGGAAAGACGAGACACTGTCAGGCTCCTTACTGATAACGGATGCGCGGGTTGACCCAGCCGTAGGCGAGGTCGGCCAGAAAATTCACAAGGCAGTACACCGAGGCCACCGTAAGCACGGTGGCTTGCAGAAGAGGTACGTCCCGGCTGGTCACGGCATAGACGATCAGCCTGCCGATGCCCGGATAGGCGAAAACCTCCTCGATGACCACCACACTTCCGATCAGATACCCGACGTCAAGAGCCAGAACCGTAATGGTGGGCATGAGCGCGTTGCGCAGCGCATGCTTGTACACGACCATGGAGTTGCTGAGTCCACGCAGCCGGGCGCTGCGAATATAGTCGGACTGCATGACCTGAATCATCTCGGAACGCGTCTGGCGCATGATGTGCGCGATAAGCACGATGACCAGCGTCATGACGGGCAGGACAATATGCGAGAGAGCCCGGAGCGGGTCCTCAGAAAAGGCCGCATAGCCTGCGGAAGGAAACAGGTTGAGCAGAGGGCCGGCAAAGGCGATGATCAAAAGAGAGCCGGTCGCGAACTCGGGAACGGAAATGCCGATATAGGACCCCACCTGAATCAGCCGGTCGCTGAACCGGTTGCGGTGCAAAGCGGCAAATACCCCGAGCGGTATGGCGATCAGCGTGACGATGACGATGCTGAACAGGGCAAGGATGCCCGAATTTTTCAGCCGAAACAGCAGCAGGGGCAGAATAGGCTGATCCATGGAGAGAGCCTGACCGAAGTCTCCGTGCAGAACGCCCCATATCCAGTTGGCGTATTGCTGATAATAGGGGAGATTGAGTCCCATCTGCTCCTCAAGGGCCCGCAGAGCATCATCCGTGGCGAATTCGCCGAGAATGACCTGAGCGAGATTGCCCGGCAGAATCATGGTTACCGCAAAAATAATGATGGAGATGCAGAACAGCGTCACCACCATGAAGCAAAGTCGCTTAAAGAAATAAATCGGACTCATCGCTCCTCTCTTCCCGGGGATTTCCCCGCTCCGAAAAAACATGGTTTCCGGCGGATCAGGCCGAAAATCAGAAACAGACGCTTCGCCCCTCCTGCAAAACGCCCCAAGCGCAAAGGCTTCCGAAACAAGTCCGGAAACGGATCCGACAGATGGCGGCATGCTCCGACCTTCTGTTCCACGGATTCCGTTTCCGGACGCCGTTCTAGCTCAACCAGACGTTCTCCAGCGTAAAGAACGTATTACGGGGATTTCTGACAAAACCGTTGACGGTATTGCGGTGCGCGGAAACAAGATCAAGGAAGAACGGGATGCAGCTCGGCACTTCATCGTGCAGCATTTCCTGGCAGTCCGCAAAGGCGGCACGCTGCTTGTCGGGATCAAGTTCCTGCCGGGCCTGCAGAACCAGCTGATCGAATTTCGGATTGTTCCAGCGCGTTTCATTCCATGAAGCCGTGGAAGTATACAGAAGCTGGAACAAGGCGTCCTCACAGGACTGCATATTGTAGAATCCAATGTAATAATTAGCCTTTTTCCAGTATTGATCAAGAAATGTGCTGTAGTCCACATGCTGAAGCCTGATGTTCAGGCCTATCTGGGCGGCGCACTGCTGAATCACGATGCCCAGCTTGCCGCGGACTTCAGGCACGGAGGAAATGTACAGGGGCAGCGTCGTTCCCTTCTTGATCCCTGCCTCCCTCAGCAGGCGAGCCGCGGCCTCAAGATCCTGCGTGCGCTGGGGCATTTCATGATAGAACGGATACTCCGGCGAAACCGGATTGTCGTTGGCGATGCGTCCGTATCCTTCAAGGCACATGTCCAGAGCCATCTGACGGTCGATGGACAAGGCCAGAGCCTTGCGTACGCGCACGTCGTTAAAGGGGCGGACATCACAACCGAACACCGTGTTGGGGAACTGGCCGCATCCGGTCCGCGTGACGGTGATGTCCCCGGAACTCTTCAGCCGACCGATCTGATTGATGTTTGCTTCAAGCACCAGGTCAATCTGCCCGGTCAGCAGCGCGTTGGTTTCGGCCACGGAGTCCGGGAAGATCATCATCCGGACTTCGTTGAGATAGGGCTTGTCGCCGTCGAAATAATTGGGATTGCGTTCAAGGATGACGTGCGTTCCCGGTATGTACTCGCGCAGACGGAACGGACCGCTGCCGCACCCTCTGGTGGCGATAGAATCGTAATCGTTCGCAATCACTTCCGCGGGGCAGATTTTCATGCAGGGATAAGCCAGAGACTGGGGCAGGAAGGAGAAGGGGTATTCCGTAATGATCCTGACGGTGTACTTGTCGTCGGCCCGGACTTCCCTGATGGGACCGATGTTCTTGCGACCGGGGGAAGCCGTTTCGGGCTGAAGGATCTTCTGGATGGAAGCGACCACGTCCTCGGAGGTCAGCTCCTTTCCGTTCTGGAACTGAACGCCCTTGCGCAGCTTGAAGAACCACGTCGTGGCATCCGGACTCTCCCAGCTTTCGGCCACATCCGGGACGGGTTGCAGGTCCTTGGAAATCTTGACGAGTCCGCTGTACATGAGTTCTCCCTGCATGTACTCGGACAGATTCACGTGTTTGAAGGGATTCAGGGACTTGAGTTCGCGGCTGACGCTGACGCGCAGCGTGCCGCCCCTCCTGGGCTCGGCGGCATAAAGAAGATTGGGAATACCTCCCAAGGTCATGGCGGCCGCGCCGACGGCCACCCCTTTCAGAAAGCTTCTTCTCGAAAACAGTTCGTCCTGCAACGTCTTGTACATGAAGACCTCCAGTTGAGAGGAACAGAGAACGCCCAGCGCCGGATGCTGTATCCGGCGTGGAGCCGTTACCTTACAGGTGGCGAATGCGTCCGTCCCTTCAGCATGGAAGAGAGGACGTCATGGACTGCGGCGGGGCAACGCCCCGCCGTATCCGGAAAAGGGGAAAACGCTCGACAGCCGGTACGCACGTCATCCTCAGGCCTGAAACGCAATGCCGAACGCGGGATAGAACTCCTCCTCGAACAGGCGTTTCGGTCGAATGTCGTCATACAGGGCCCAGATGGCAGCTCCGGGGCCATCCGCTTCAAAGTCTATGGGGGCATTGGCTCTGGCGAAAGCCAGATCGAACGGCTTGTTCAGGCTGGCTGCCTTTCCCTTGAGAAACGCGGAGAAATCCTCGCCGAAGGCCCGAATCGCCCCGCGAATACAGCGTTCGCCAGCTTCGTCATACTGCTCGAGAAAGACATGGGCGATATTCTGGACGATCCGAACGCACAGCATGGTAAAGCCATCATGCGCCGTTACCGGAGCCAGAGGCTTTACGTTCTCGGGCCGGAAATCGGGATCAAATTCGGCAAACGCTTCCTTGCGTTCCTCGGCGGTCATGTTGCCCGGACGCAGATATACGGAAAAACGACAGAACTGATCGCCTTCCTGAGTCAGAGTCTGGCTCAGATTGGTTTGGGACTTTGGCGCGTAGGCAGCGAATTTGGCGTGGTGAAACTCTTCGCAGTACAACCTGCCGAGAACAAGCCCATCCATCTCGCGCCACATGCTCGCGATAGGACAGACCAGAGTTTCGGAAAAACGTTCCTGGGAGGTCAGCCTGATCTTGTTGCGGCGGAAACGCGGATCACCGGGCAGGTCGCCTTTTCCGAACAGGTTTTCCATATTGAGCTTCAATCCGGCGGCAAGATGATTCTTGCGCTGGGCCACGCCACGGTCGATGCCGAACTGGCGGACGGCCTGCCGCAGCAGACGCTCCCCGTCAATGCCGAAATCACGGACGACGGCCTTTGCAAGATGCAGATACAGCTTGGCCCAGGCATCCTGATAATTGGCGATCTCCAGATCTGTTTCACGCGTCATGTCTTTTTCCTTATTGCATTTTTGAGGAGATCAAAAAAGGGTGACGTCCAACGGACCTTCCGACAGGCAGCTCCTTTTCACTCCTCTCCAACCCCAATGGAACATTATCTAATCCCATTCGGATATGTTTATCCCCAAGGTTTTGTCAATAGCTCGCGAAGGCGGAGCAAACCCGCATCCCGGACGGAAAACCCGATAGTTCACTGCCGGAAACGAGTTGCCGCGCGTTTATTGCACCCATATCAGGAAACTTCGTGCGAATTCCATTCCCAAAATATATTTCCCGGCGGCCTCGCGACGGCAGACAACCAGCCACGGCTGCGACCAGCCGAAGAAACATCAGGCACAGGTCCCGTCAGGGCGTGCAGAAGAACCGCCCCCTGCAGGGCATCCCCTTTTCCGAAAATACCGGCGCATTCCGCAAATCATGACCGCCCCTTCAAGGGGCGGTTTGATTTGGCCCTATAAGGGCCCGGTACTTGTCTGCCCGCTTAAGCAGGCATGTCCTGACTTCTGCCATTGTTCCTGGCTACCCATAAATGGGTTTTTATGCTCTATCAGGCTATGTTGA
>JAEYDL010000004.1 GCA_023403845.1 Pseudomonadota bacterium | reverse complement strand
CCAGCGTCGTCGTGTTTCAATCCACGCACCCGCGTGGGGTGCGACAGTAGTTTATGGGCAGACTTAATATTCGTGGTCATGTTTCAATCCACGCACCCGCGTGGGGTGCGACCTGTTTAGACCAAAGCCTTTCAAGGCCCTGCGAATGTTTCAATCCACGCACCCGCGTGGGGTGCGACGGATAAAGATTGCCCATCTTAAATGTGCAATTGTGGTTTCAATCCACGCACCCGCGTGGGGTGCGACCCCCTCCGAAGGAGCTTACCGGAGGGGTCACGGATGTTTCAATCCACGCACCCGCGTGGGGTGCGACCAAGTTCCAAGTTGCCAGACAACACAGACATCTTGTTTCAATCCACGCACCCGCGTGGGGTGCGACATGGCAGCCAACAATCAGCAAGCTATGGCCCAAATGTTTCAATCCACGCACCCGCGTGGGGTGCGACGGTATGGCTTTAATCATCAAAAATAGTACATGGTTGCAAGATCTGTTCCGACGATTACCACCCCCGGTGGGGCCGAGAAAAAGACATATTTTTTTAAGGAGACAGAATTCGTTGTTATAGCAGATTGTTACTGGTTGCGAGAGCCTGCCGGATTTTTCAGGAGACTTGAGGTTCTCGCATCAAAAAATGAACGTCCCTTCGGGATCGTACGAGGGCTTTGCGCCTATGTGCTCAACGTGTCCACGCCATTGGTTACCAAGAATATAAAAGCGTAGGCTGTCCCTGGTTTCATCCATTTCTTTCATAAGGGCCGCTCTCAATCTCATCCACTGAGCATTATCCAGAAGGCACTCAAATACGGAGAACTGTACTCTCTGGCCCCAGCTCGTACATAGTTTTGAGATGCGTCGCAATCTGCGACGACCAGCTGCATCCTCGGTGTTGACGTCATAGCTCACTACAACAAGCATGGGTTACCTCATGGCAAAAGGCGGGTAGGCATCCATATCCCCGCGTATGTATCGGGCAAGAAGTCTTGCCTGTATATGGAGCAACATGCCAACTGTCATTTTTTCTTTCAAAAAGGGATGTTCCACCTCCTCGCGTTTTCGCTCTTGCCAAGAAGCAAGCAGGGTTTTTCTTGCCTTGTCTTTTAAACAGAAGCCGCCAACTTCCGTCTGAATGAAATCTGTTGCTGTAATTTGTTGACGATTTACCAGTGTAAGGGCCAGACGATCAGCAAGATAGGGCCTGAATTCCTCCATGATATCCAGTGCGAGACTCGGCCGCCCCGGACGTTCACGATGTAGAAATCCCACAGCTGGATCCAACCCGACACCTTCCAGAGCACTTTTAATATCATTTGCCAGCAGTGCGTAGAAAAAGGAGAGCAGGCAGTTCACCTCGTCTTGAGGAGGCCTGCGGCTTCTTCCTTCAAAACGCATGGTGGCTCGAAATTCTTTCTTGATAAGTCGTGGAAAGCCATCAAAATAGATACGGGCTGCCTCTCCCTCCATACCCCGTATGGCGTCCATTGTATGCGGAAGGGACAGTCTCTGCAGGACTGCACGCATTTTTTTTGCAGCTTCTCCAAGAGATGGCTCTTCCACAGCCCTCGCCTGACGCAGAAGCACCGTGCGACAATTGGCAATTTTGCCTATAATGAAAAAACGGGCCAGGTCAGCGGAAGCTTGCTCCGAGTCCGCCAGGCGATACTGGGTCCGTCGTAAAAGCACATTTCCTGTAACAGGCCCCTGCATGGAGGCCATAAAGCGCCCGTATTCCGTAAACCATGTTACGGAAACACCACGTTTGGCACAGTGTTCTAACAGATACTGACTGCATGAAACGTGACCGAAGCAGACTATTGATTGAAGAGTATGGAGAGGAATCTTGCCCAGACTTTTTCTGTCCAGCCTGATCTCAACACACTCTCCCTCTTTGGAAAGCCATGTGTCCTGTGTTGTGACGAACAGTGTATTCAAGTGTCGCTTCACGGCTGAACCTCGCATAACTTTTGCAGATAGTCTGATGCCGTATAGTTAAGCAACTCAGGCAGACACCATTCTTTTAGCGAGCAGGAGCTACACCCTGGAATTGCCTTCGGCAGAGGGGTCTTGCCGGATTCAAGCATGGTGCGGACGGCAGAGACAATATCCTCTGTTCGGTGCCGCAGGCTCTCATCAAACTGCACCACTCGTCGTCGGCGTGTCTCTCCATAAAAGAGCGCTCCTTCTTTTATCTGTATGCCAAGCATTTCCTCCAGGCACAAAGCCTGAGCACAAAGCTGAACCTTGTCGGCGTCACTTCCTTTGTACGGGTGGCCTTTCTTGTATTCCACAGGATAAGGCACCCATACAGCCCCGATCCGATGGAACTCCACAACATCCGCCTTGCCATGAAGCCCCAGTCGGGTCGAGCGCAGTTCAAGATCCGTGGCGATTTTCACGCCGTCGCGCATCCTGCTCTTTCCGCTATGCGCGTTTTCATGCATTAACGTACCCTCGGCCGTATGTGCGTTGTCCTCCCACACCTGTTCAAGATGAACAAGTGCGCATTGCCTTGGGCAGAACGCATAATGCTGCAGGGCTGACAGCATTATGTCCATGCTATATTTTTTCCTCCACAGTTACGCCTTCGGGGCATCCGTCCTGAAGTGTGATTTCATAATCCGTAAAGTCCCGTGCCGCCCCTTCACTTGTTCTGCGGCACCGTACAAGGTCAAAAAGTTTCTGGGCAGGCGCATTGCCCATACGTTTTTCATGTTTGAATACGAAGAGCTTGCGGGAACTCATTTTGCCGCGGGCTGCAGAATGGTCATGCTCGAACATGTTGACAAGCGCTTCCCATAAGAGTTCCAGGTCCTCTTCAGAAAAGCCGCTTTTTTCGGCCAGAGGAACGGAAATGAACCCTTCCATACGATACAAGCCATAGGGAACGATAAATTTACGCCCCATGGTGCGTTCATTGCTGCGGTCCTTTTCATTGGTAACGGCCATGCGCGTAATGCTTACCTCGGAAGGAACGATCGGTTCTTCGCTGCGGGCAAAGGTGAACTGTACGGGGCCGCGTACTTGACCGCAGTTCACTTCCGTACTCATTACTGCTCCGAACGTGCGGATATCGTAGAAATTTTCACACATCCAGCTTGTGACGGCACGAGCTTCTGCTTCCTTCTTCGGCAGCTTTTTCGTTTCAGGCTTGAGGTTCAGGGCTGTATACGCTTCTGCATTGCGCTGATTCAGAACGGCCTTTTCCTGTACATAGATACGGAAACCAGTCTTCTCATTCCTATCCAGTTCGACATAATTGCGGACCTTGCGCTTGAGGCATACGTCGGTGACAAGTCCGAACCCGGTTTCCGGATCGATGCGAGGCATGTTGCCGGCATCAGGGTCTCCATTGGGGTTGCCGTTTTGAACATCGAAAAACAATACGAAATCATAGCGATGAGCGATAGCGGACATGGTGTTTCTCCCTATTCTTCGGCCTGAGCGGCATTGGTCTTTTTCATATAAAATGCTGTGGTCTGATGATAGTAGCCGAGCATGAAGCGCCCCTGGTCTTCCAGAGAAAGAACAGCCGGGAAAGCTGTTATTGAGTCTACTATCTCTCCCATGGTTTTATTGAACCATGCCTCGTAGCTTGCGGAATTGCTTTTTTTGGCCTTAGTTACATGATGCTGAGCAAGCCGGAGAAGCATGGGAAATACCAGACGCGGCGTTGCCGATGCCGCACCGATGTAGCGTTCACGCAGAGGCGCATTCACCGTGCCCAGAGCATCTTTCTGCGCTTTTTCCAGCAGGGCAAAAAGTCTGCCCAGACGATAGCCTTTATTGTCTTCATTCCTGTTCAGAGTGGTCATATCTTTTTCCTCGTGTTTATTTCGGCAGAGATATGCCTTGATGAAGGAAGCTCGAAAGTAGCCGACATTCTTATCGGCGTGTATACGCTGCAGTACGGCTGTATAGGCATTTTCCGGCAAGTTTGAGCCTGAAAGAAAGGCCTGGGCCATCTGGCCTCCAAGTTCTGGGGGAAGATTCTCCGACTTTTCCTGGGCTGCGACCGTCTTAAGCAAGAGCAGCCATAGTGGTGGAAATTCGGGCTGGGAGTCAGGAAATTGTCGTTCCATGCTCAGGTCTTCGTACCAGCGACTCAGATGTTTCAGGATGACTTCCAGCGTGTCGGTCAGCCAGAAGCGTACACTGAGTCGGGCAGCATTGGGCGCGAGTCCCAGGACGAAGAAGCGTGCGCCGCCGGCAAGTTCCTTGTCTGCGTCGTTGAGCGAACCTCCTCTCCGTAATTCCTTCAGGATGCCTTTTATGCGATCCAGCTGTGCCTGATCCTGGGCAGATGCGGAAGCTGAAGTGGGATCGAAAAAATTCGCCAGCATGTTTTCCGCTGGATTGGCCTTGTCTGCCCAGAATACGATACTGGTATCGCCTATGCGCACCGTTTGCCGATGTTCACGCTGGAGGAGGTAGTTCAGTGCTGATGTGTAGGCACGGGCGGCGTTCTCCGTAACGGGGGCATTGGCATTTTGTTCTTTCCCATAGGACGTGAAGGACGGACAGTTGAAGGAAATAAGCGCGGCCCCGGAACTCTGCGCTCCCGTTACTCCTTTGATGGAGGGATGTGTAGGCGCTATGACACCCTGTTCTCCTGTGATGAGGCAGATACCCTTGTCAGCTTCCTCTTCTTCCGAATTGAGTGATGAATTCCAGATTGTCTTGAGCGTTTCCGTCTCATGCAGCCATTGGTCATGACCTTGCAGCATGAAGATGACGTTGCTGTCGAGCAAGGCTTCTTTCTCTTCCAGTTCTTCAAAGTGTTCAGGGCGCCATGCGTCAAGAAAGGCCAGAAGGGCCCTGGCGTGAATGTCGTCACAGGAGGCGAGGAGGTTGAGATGAAGGCTCTTGAAGGCTTCAGCCGTTTGAGCTGTTCTTTCTGGCTTCCCCTTGCCATCGATTCCGAGGACATACCCTGTATTATCCCACAAAAAATTAGACGCTACATTCACCGAGCGTTTTACCGCGGCTGGCACAAAAAGACGTACGGCACGCCCCTTGCTGTCCCGCAGGTCCCTTACGGAGATCAGCTTGCCTGATTCTGAGATAACAAGCGCAAAGGATATTTGTTCAGCGCTCATGCCCTTCGGTGGCATACCGGATTCAGGGGACGCGCTCAGGCGGTCGTAAAAGCGACAAAGCTCGTTCAGATAGGACGACATAAGGTTTCCTCCCTCCATCGGGCCACATCAATGATGCCGTTTTCCAGCCGGGGGCGGTAGAAAATGGGCTTCATGCCATGGGCGAAGTCGATATCGTAAAGCATGAGTCCAAGGTCACGCGGAGCATCGTTTGCCAGGGAGGAGGGGGGAATAGCGTGATCTTCCAGAAGAGAAAAATAGGCAGGGAATTCTCTGCACCCCAGACAGGGCTGCTGAAAGCATTCTCCATTCCTTGCCCGTCTGCGGAATATATCGATATGCTTGCCCTCGTTGTCGCCTTCGCCAGCGCGTTCCGTCATTTCAAAGTGCGCCTCGATGATGTACGCCACATGGCGTAGAACCAGAGATGCACGTTGCTGACGCATATCTTCGACGAGCTGAACCAGAGCTGTCCCGTTTTTGGCGGCGCTTTTTACGGTCGACGGGGTTGGGCCTTTCTGCGAGACTTCGTTACGCCGTACTGAAGCGAAAACGATGGGATTGAGGACATGTATCCTGTCGATGACCCAGCGTATGGCGGGCTTCCAGTGTATGGACTCCAGTATTCCTCTGGCTGCGGATGGAGTCGGCACATCGTAACTCATGCGTTCGGCCTTATTTTCCGGGCGCGTGAACAGAGCATAGTCTCCCCATACTTTAATTTTGACTCCTTTCATGGGAGCCTCCTGTATAGCCAAGATACTTTATAAAGTTGTTCGTTTGGCACATGCTTGCACCAACTGCCGGATATTGAGGCTGGTCAGATTGTATGCGACTTATACGGATGGCGCAACGGAGAACGCAATAAAAAATGAGTTAAAACATCAGATCTTCCACAGGGATTCCGTTTTCCAGCGTAACATCAAGTCCTGTTTTTTCGCTGTAGCCTGTTCCGCCGACCAGTACGTGGAGAAAGCCGTTTCTTGTTTCTATGCGGCCATCCTTTTTCATGCGTTCCAGCTCATGGCGGTAAACTTGAACGCTGAAATGCTGAAGCTGGTGCAATATTGATGGAGACAGCTCTCCGTACGGACCTGCTTGACGAAGAAGTTCAGCAGCTTTTCCTTGCTCGATAACGATATTTTCCGTTTCCTCTTCTATGAAGCGGAACTGTCTCGCTATGGAAGCAAATTGGAATTTGAAGCTCTGACCAGTGCTGCTGGTCTTTTCAAGTATTTCTTTTTCATCCAGAAGATGCTGACTTGAAGCATACAGGGCCTTGAAATACGCCTGTATGGCTTCCGGTCCAAACAGGTCAGGCATGGAGGAAACCTCGTCGAATGCGCGCCGGCGCCGACTCAGCTCCGCTGCTCGTTTGGGGAGAGGTTTTTCCGTTGAAAAGCATATCACCCGACCAAGCTTGTCCTGCCCCTCGCGGTTGCACCGTCCTGCTGACTGCGCCAGAACGTCAAGTCCGTTTTTTTCGCGCATCACGACGGGGAAACTGATATCTACGCCGCATTCAATGAGAGACGTGCTGATGACCCGACACGGAAGTCCCTTCAGAAGTCTGTTTCGTATGCGTTCCAGCACCTGTGTACGGTGGGCGGGCATCATGCGGGTACTGAGGTGAAAATTTTCCTCTTCTCCTTCAAGCTGCTCAAACAGCTCGCGCGCATGGTTTCGGGAGTTGACGATGCAGAGAATCTGCCGTTCTTGCATGATGCATTTTAGTATTTCGTCTTCGCTCATTTTCCCGACGTTTTCCACTTGGGAACGTTCAAAAATGCGGTACAGTACCGGAAGAAGCGGAGGGCGGATAATGGGACGGACATCTTGGGGTTCGAACCCTTCCTTCAAAAAAGCGGACTTCATCAATGCGGGCTGAGTCGCCGTACAGAGAACAATGGAACTTCCATATTTATCGGCCAGAATTTTCAGCACGGAAAGACATGGCTTCAGGTATGGTATTGGAAGCATTTGGACTTCATCAAGAATAACGACGCTTCGCGCGATGTTATGGAGCTTGCGGCAACGTGAGGGACGATTGTCGAACAGAGATTCGAAAAATTGTACTGATGTCGTGACGATGACAGCAGCGTCCCAGTTTTCCGTGCTTAATTTATATGTCAGATTTGAGTATTCTTCCGTTCGGATTCCTTCTTCCGGGTGTACATAATGGCTGTGATGTTCCAGCACTGCATCTTCACCCAAAATATTCCGAATGACGTCAGCATTTTGCTCAATGATGCTTGTATAAGGGACGACAAGAATAATTCGATGCAGGTTATGCATACGCGCATGACGCAGAGCAAAAGCCAGGGAGGACAGTGTTTTTCCTCCACCTGTGGGCATGGTCAGTGAAAAAAGCCCGGGAGGCATCTGGGCGGCGGTCAGACAGTTCCGAAGCATAAGGGCGCGTGCCAGCCGGATGGAAGATCGGCGCTCATGGCTGCCGCACGGTGCATTTGCTCCGTCAGACAATCGTTTTTCATCCACAGGTACATCGCAGTAGAACCCGTTTTTCGAGAGCTGACAAAGCAGTTTGTTTTCCAGGGATGCCAAATCTGGCGGTACGGGGCGAAAGCCATGTCTGTCGGGGGAGCAAAAACGTTCCGTGTCCAGAAAGTCGGCGTCGACAAGACAGGAGTGGAGCATACGAAGAAGAAATGCAGCGGCAAATGGATTCATGACGTTGTCGCACATCATGAATTTTTTCATTTGTTGAGCAAAGGTATCGACCCCAGGAAGAGGTGGAAGAGTGCCCTTTTTCCAGTCCGGAACTGAATTCACTCGTTTTCCTTTGATGCGGTATTGAAGAGTTCCTTCCTCCGCCTGACTGCCATAGTCCGGCATGCCCCCATGATGTCCAAGCAGCGGATAGGCCAAAGTCTCGGCCAGAAATTCTCCCAACTGGGGATAGGGGCTGTTTTTCCATTCTTCCAGCAGATAGAGGTAGGCTGCCGTTGTATGATCTACTTTTCCACCTTTGCCGCGGAGCCTGTTCTGGAATGAGTCAGAACGCTTGCCGATATCATGAATGCTGCCGAGCAGTTCTGCCGTTTCGGCCAGATCGTGACCGGCAAATGCTGACGCCAGTTCAGCTACGCCGCAATGATGTTCGTCCAGCGTCTGCCAGGCCGATTCTGGTTGTTCCGGTAAAGAGTGTCCATAGAACATGATTCGTTCCGTCCTTAACGTATGAATAAAAAAGAGTTCGGATCAATATGGATTTCACATAGGCTGTTGTTGGGTATGCGGACATAAATATTCTTATATCCTGTATCAAGCCCGGTTCCTTAAGGTGGTGCGATCTTATTAGTAAGTTACCTGATAACAGGATTTATGATAGGGAAGATGAGAGCTGGAGTAAAGAGTGCGCTGTTTTTTGTTGTTTTGACCTCCAACCCCCAAAAAATGCGGGAGGCATAACTCAGGGAGATTGGGAGTCCGGGGCAGCTTCATGAGTTTGTGCTGGCTTTATTTATAAAAATAGTTAAATAAGATAATAAGATATCGGTCAGGACAAGAAAGATCCTTGATAACTGAGGCAGAGCTTCCTGAGACTGAGAAATTTCAAGTCCTTTGAGCAAATAGCGAATCAATTCTTTTGCCTGAAAGAATCTGTTGTCCCGAACATCTTTTAATTCCGGAGATGGCTATGAAGGGAAGCTGAGGCGTCAGGCCTTTGGGATTGTCTTTCCATGGAGCGTCGTTGGGGGATCGGAACAACTTGCCGTCAGGCTGGAGCAGCCGCAAAGGGGCGCATTCATGCCTCCTGACAGGTATTTTTTTCCTGAATCTTTTTGCTGAAGAAGGTGCTGTCATAAAAGTGGGGCAATCTTTTATCCATACTATTTAAAGATGCATTGAAGAAAAACAGTACTGTTATAGTTCATATAAATGAAGTTTATAGAATATAGTATTGATACATCAAGAAGATTGACCTACCCTGTTCTGTGACAGAATTAACATAAAATTAGAAATATTATAATTGAGTGAAACTCCCGATGACCTATGATTATCGGGAGTTTCTGCATCTGTCGTTCTCTCAACGTTTTTATTTTTTCATATTGCATTATTCATGCTTTTGTCTTCCTGTTTTCCCGGCATCCGGCGGGCAGCATTCGGTCGGAGTACGCGGTGTTCCGGCGCGTCGGGAAAGGAGCCTCATATGCCTCAGTTCGTTCATGATTTTTACGCCTGTTTCCGGGCTGTTCTTCTTTCTTGCCAAATCGGGATGAATCTCCGTCCCGTTCTGGCGGCGCTGTTTTGGATAACGGTCTTTCCCTGCATTGCCGTGGCCACCGATTTGACGGGACACGGCAGTGCCTCGGTTTCATCCGGGGATGCCTACGATTCTGTTTACGGCAGTCTGGCGCAAGGTGGCGACGCCGTTGCGGATGGGAGTCGCGTCACCGTTACCGGTGGTACGATTTCCGAAGGATTGTATGGCGGTTCGGCGCAAAGCGGTAATGGTTCAGCCTCTGCAGATGGCAACAGCGTCTCGATCAGCGGTGGCATGAGTGGTTTTGATTACGAGATTTATGGAGGTCATGCCCGAAGCGACAGCAGCGACGCTTCGGCCCGTAACAACAGTGTGGTCATTGGCGGTTCGCTCAGCCTGGGGCAGTGGGCGACCGTTATCGGTGGTTCTGCGAGGGAATCTTCTGGATCAGGCGGGCGAGTGACCGCGACGGGAAACCGTGTGGAGATCAGCGGCGGCGCTTCGCTGTATCGCGCCGTGGGCGGTGAGGCTTACGGAGAAAGCGATACTGTGGCCATAGCCCATGCCGACGGCAATGCCGTGACCGTCAATGGCGGCGCGGTGATCCTGCTTTACGGCGGGACCGCGACCTCCAATGCGGCTGCTTCGGCCAACGATAATGCCGTAACCGTCAACGGAGGCGTTCTGGGAGAAGTAGTAGGGGGCGAGGCGTACAGCAGGAACGGCGCGGCTACGGCCGACGGCAACAGCGTGACTATTCGTGGCGGCATTACCGGAGATCTCTTTGGAGGATCCGTACAGAGCGACACCGTGGCTGCCTCGGCCAGCCGCAATACGGTACGTGTGGTCAATGCTGCGGTAGGCGGCAACATCAGCGGCGGATTTGCGCCCATGAGCACCGTAGCAGCCATGGTCGGTCACAATACCATCATCGTCGGGAGCGGCGCCGTCGTGAAGGGAAATGTGCATGGTGGAGACGTTACCGGCAGCACGGAGGGCAGTCAGGCGGATTTCAATACGCTGGTGGTGACCGGAGGGGGCAAGGTGGGCAAGGATTTGTACGGGGGCAGGGTTGAGGCCGCCGGTTCGGCCAGCCATAATACGATACTCGTCGAGAGCGGTTCCGTGGGCGGCGATATTTATGGCGGCGATGGAGGACCAGGAGGTACGGCGCGCCTGAACAGCGTCATCATCGACAGCAGAGCGATCCTTTCCGCCGCGAACTCGCTTTACGGAGGCGCTGCCGGAACAGGGAATCCCGTAGCCGCCGCAGGCAGCGGCAATATTCTTTTTGTTGACAGCTGGCAGGGCAATGTCAGACGTGTGGCAGGTTTTGAACATATTTACTTCGTTCTGCCCACGCCGGGAGCACCGGTCGATGTGCCCATGCTTACGGTGACGGGCGCGCAGCCCGATGATTTCCGCGGGACTTCGATCACGGCGCAGCTGCCGGATATTCTTGCGGGCGGCAAGGCCCATATCGGTGAAACGTTTACTCTCGTAAGGGATGACAGCGGCGCCGTGGCCCAGGCGCACGCGGGCAAGCTGGTCAGCCTGCAGCAGGGATACGCCGTGTTTTACGATGGGATTCTGGTCAATACCGGAACTGGCATACAGCTTGATCTGACGGGCATACAGCTCAATCCACGCGTTGCGGCGCTCAATGAAGCTCGTGCCGCCAGTGCGGGAGTGCTCAACCAGGGCGCGGACCTGACGGCGGGCGCGGGACTGAGGCAGGCGCGCGAAGCGGCGTTGCACGCTGACGAGAGGACGGGGTGGGCCGTCTTCGGAACCATGTACGGCGGCACAACCCGTTACCATACCGGTTCCCGTGCGGACGCCGAAGGACTTTCGCTCATGACCGGCGTGACGCGCAACCTTGCCGTACAGCAGGGCGATCTTTTGTTTGGAGCCTTTTTCGAGTTCGGCAGGGCACACCTGAATACGTTCAGTGGGTTCGCAGCCGGAAACGTCAATGGCACGGGAACCAGCCGGTATACCGGCGGCGGCCTGCTGGCCCGTTTCGATGCGGGACAGGGGCCTCTGTCGGGCTGGTATGCGGAAGGTTCCCTGCGCATGGGGTTGATCGACACTTCATGGCGGAGTGGCGACCTGCGGGACAATATGGATCGTCCGGCGGAATATGACGTCACGGCCATGTATTACGGCGGTCATGCGGGATTGGGGCGAATCGTGCCTCTGGGAGACGCGTTGCGTGCCGATGTATACGGCAAGTTTTTCCTGGCGCATCAAAATGGCCGGAGTGTGGACATGAACGGAGAAGACGTGGACTTTGACGCCGTGGATTCTCGTCGTTTTCGTTTGGGAGCGCGTCTGGAGTATACGTTGGCCGACGGAATTACACCGTATGCGGGTGGAGCATGGGAGCGGGAACTTGACGGCACGGCCCGTGCCGTGGCCCAGGGATTTGCCATTCCCTCCGCCTCACTGAAGGGTAACAGCGGGATTTTCGAGCTGGGGCTGAACATGGAGCCGAAAGAGTATCCCCTTGACATCGACATCGTGTTTCAGGGCAGCGCGGGCGTACGCGACAGCCTGGGCGGAAGCCTGAATGTCGCCTGCAGATTCTGACCGGGTTTTCCGTTTCATGGTGCGCGGCGGGTTTCTGCCAGTTCTTGAATTCGGCAGAAAACGTTGTTTTCGAAAAATGTGCCATGGAGCGGCGGCGTTGGGAGTTTGGTTATCGTCCTCTGTTGCTTCACCTGCCTGTGCATCTTTTCACGTCCTCAACTAGTCAAGATCTTTTTTTTGCGCTTGTCCTGCCATGTTTGGGGGAGATAGTCTTCCATCATACGCCCTTTTTGAGGGTGTATCGCCTTGAGGCAGCCGGGAGATCCTCCGCTTTCGTTCACAACCTGCGCGTGCGTGTTCGGATCAACGGCATCGCCGGGCGATTTTCGGGAACGCAGTGGTTCCTCAGGGCTACTGCAGAGGTGTTTTCCGTCGTCTTCGGAAAGTTCCGGTTCGACGGTCCCATTTCACCCGTATGACTTTCCGCAGAGGACAACGGCATGAAAACATTTTCGATTCCGTATCACACCGGTCACAGAAAATTCCTTATTCCGGACGCCAACATCAGGGCTGTCCTGTCCGCAAGGCTGCATGACTATATCCCGACCTCCAGTCAGGAAGAGCTTGTGCGTCAGGCGCTTGCCAACCCCATAGGGACGCCCCGCCTGCGTGAGCTTTCTGCAGGAAAACGCAAGGTGGTGCTGGTCACCAGCGACCATACGCGTTCCGTACCGAGCCGAATCACTCTGCCCATTCTGCTGGAAGAGATCCGGGCGGGAGCCCCGGACGCCGATATTACCATTCTCATCGCCACGGGACTCCATCGTCCCACCACGGTTGAGGAACAGAAGCGCATGTTCGGCGAGGAGATTGTGGCGAAAGAGAAGATTCGCATCAACAACGCGTTCAATCCCGTTGATTTCGTGAACGTCTGCCGCCTGCCATCTGGTGCGGACTTTCGTGTCAACCGTCTTGCCGTGGAATGCGATCTGCTGCTGGCGGAAGGATTTATCGAGCCGCATTTCTTTGCCGGATTTTCCGGGGGACGAAAGAGTATCCTGCCCGGCATCTGCGCGCAGGAGACCGTCAATCAGAATCATTCCTTTCAGGCCATTGCCAGTCCCCATGCTAGGGCGGGCGTGCTCGAGCGCAATCCCATCCATGAAGACATGGTGTATGCGGCCCGCAGGGTGAATACTGCCTTCATCTGCAATGTGGCGCTTAATGCGAAAAAGGAGATCATCGCGGCGTTTGCCGGGGATCTGGAGCAGGCTCATGAGGCCGGATGCGACTTCATTCGCAGTCAGTCGCAGTGCGAGGCCGTACAGGGGGATATTGTCATTACCTCCAATGGAGGGTATCCGCTTGACCAGAACCTTTATCAGACCCCAAAGGCGGCTTCCACGGCGGCGGCCTGCGCGGGCGAGGACGGGGTCATCATCTTGTGCGCGGGTTGCGCGGACGGCATCGGCGGAGAGCACTTCGAGGAGCTGATGCTTTCCGGCAGCGTGGACGAGATCGAACGTCGCCTCTCCGCAATTGCTCCGGAAAAGACCATTCCCGAGCAGTGGTGCGCACAGATTTATGCGCGGATTCTCAGGAAACATCCCGTGATCGTCTGCAGCGACATGCTTGATTCCGAACTGATCCGCAAGGCGCACATGCTGCCCGCAAGAACGCCGGAAGAAGCGCTGGATATCGCCTTCCGTCTCAAGGGGGCGGATGCTTCCGTGGTGCTTATTCCCGACGGGGTATCCGTAATGGCGATCAGAAACTGACGAACCTGCCAGGAGGAAAATCATGAGTCTGGTTCTGGCCCTCAAGGTCAACGACAGGGACAACGTCGCCACGCTGTTCGCTGATGGCGTTCATGCAGGCGACGAAGTGGAAGTGCGCGACAAGAAAGGTCATGCCCAACGAATTCTGGTCCTTGGTGATATTCCCTACGGACACAAGCTGGCCCTCGAAGATATTGAATTCAAACAGCCCATCATCAAGTATGGTGAAGAGCTGGGTGTGGCCAGCCGGGCCATTCGCAAGGGCGATTACGTTCACGTCCACAATCTGGACAGCATGCGCGGACGGGGCGATCTCTGATTCTGTTTCGGAGAGCGTCGCTGAAGCGATTCCGCAGAAAGGCGGGAGACAGGAACGCTCGGCGTTCTGTTGCATTTCGGGCATCCGCCGATATCCTGTCTCAACGTGACCGCACGTTTCTGCAGGCGAAGAAGGGGCGTCGTTCGAAAGGGAGTCATGCCGGCTTTGCGACGGGTTTTCAGCGCATCGGCGAGAAGGGGCATCTGGAACGAACCCGTTTCATAATGAAAATTATCCTCACGGGAGGAAGCGGAATATGGAATTTATGGGATACCATCGTCCCGACGGAAAGGTGGGGGCGCGCAATCATGTGGCGGTCATTCCCAGCGTCGTCTGCGCCAATGACGTGGCGCAGGCCATCGTGCAACAGGTGCAGGGCACAGTGGGCTTTTTTCATCATCAGGGGTGTTGCCAGTTGCCGCCTGATCTGGACCGGGTCACCAATACGCTGATAAGCCTCGGATGCAGCCCAAATGTGGGGGCTGCACTCATTGTGAGTCTCGGCTGCGAGGGAACGGACCATCAGCGTTTGTATGAGACCATCCGTACCACGGGAAAGCCTGTGGAGATCATTCATATTCAGGAACTGGGCGGTCCGAGCAAAGGTATTCAGGCCGGAATCGACGCGGCGCGGCGGCTGGTGCGAGCCATTTCCGGGCAGCAGCGTCGCCCGGCGGACGTATCCCGGATCGTCATGTCCATCAAGTGCGGCGCTTCGGACAGCACTTCGGGTATGGCCTCAAATTGCGTCATCGGTTACGTGGCGGACAGGGTGGTCGACCTTGGGGGAACCGTGATCTTTGGTGAAACTACGGAGTTTCTCGGCGCCGAACATATCCTTGCCCGCCGTGCCGTTTCTCCTGCCGTGGCGGAGCGGATCTACGAGATCGTGAACCGGATGGAGACACGCGCCAGATCCCTCGGTTGCGACATGCGCAAGGGGCAGCCCACGCCGGGCAACATCGCGGGAGGACTGTCCTCCATTGAGGAGAAGTCCCTTGGCGCGATCATGAAATCCGGTTCGCGGCCCATTCAGGGCGTGCTGGACTATGAAGACATGGTTACGACCGAGAAGGGACTGTGGATCAAGGACACACCGGGGCGCGAACCGGAAATCCTGACCGGCATGGCCTGTACCGGCGCGCAGTGCATGCTGTTTTCCACGGGACGCGGCGCGCCTCAGGGATTCCCGTCCATGCCCGTAGTCAAGATCTGCGGCAATCCGCATACCTATGAGCGCATGAGCGAGGACATGGATCTCAATGCCGGACTGATCATCGAGGGCAGAAAAAGCATTGATGAAGTGGGGGAAGAGGCTTTCGCTCTTCTGCTGAACACCCTGAACGGAACCATGACCAAGAACGAGGCCATCAAGTATTACTCGGCCATCGACATCTATACCATGGGGCCGGTCATTTGACGACGGTTCCCTGTGGCTCCGTGGCCACAGGAACTTTCTCCCGGACGCGAAGTGCGACAAGGGGCATGAAGGCCGCTGCATGGCGATCATGGCAGCGGCCTTTTGGATTTCGGTCCCCTTCTTTCTGTCTGGAAAGGACAGGATGTCGGGCATCGGCGGGGGTCAGAGTTTTTCCTTCAGTTCCAGCAGGCGTCCGGCGACGACAAGAAATGCCCGCCGTGCGCGAGCGGCAAGGAGCTGGTTGGCAAGTCCGAGTCCGTCGCAGTAGTTGCGACCTGTCCGGTCCGCAGCAATGCCGCCGAGGCCGGTTTCCCCGGATACCAGAATCCATCGGCAGTCCGACGTTTCCATCAGTGTGATCAGGTTGTTTGTCTCCGTCCGCACGGCGGTTTCGAAGGCTGGCAGATCTTCCGGGTCTGGCAGGCTGAACAGGATGTTGGAAACCCACAGGGTTACGCAATCCAGTAGAATCACGGGCCTGTCTGGCAGGGGCTGGGAATTCCCCACGGGGAGGGAAGAGAGTGCCGCCGCGATTCCTTCCGCGAGATGCAAAGGGCATTCGAGCGTACGCCAATGGGAAGGGCGACGGTCACGGTGCCGGCGAATGCGTTCATGCATGGCCGCATCGTTCAGCCGTGTCTCCGCCGTTGCCACATAGAGCACCGGGCTTCCGGTCTTCAGGGCCTGCGCTTCCGCCCGCGCGCTCTTGCCGCTGCGGGTGCCTCCAAGATAAAGCGTCAGATCCGGTTTTTTCATTTTCATATTCTCTCATAAAGGGGTCGACCGGCAGGCGGCCTGACGGAATGAGGTTGTCTGGCCGCTGTTCGTCGCCATGCCCGGGGCCTGTCCGTCTCCGGAGACGGGCAAAAAGAAAAACGGCTGTTATTGGGCAGCATAATCAGGCTTTCGCTTCATAGCGTTCCCGTGAGCGAAGAAGTGCGGCGTGCGAGGCTGCAAAATCGTCGAAACGGAATACCTCAAGGCAAAGAACTCCCGCGAAATCGTTTTCCCAGAGAGGATGCAGCACCGCATCGATTCTTTCAGGGGACATGAACCGGAGAGAGCGATGATCGCGAGGATGTGCCCCGGGATTCGGAAAGCGTGCGGTTGACGCCCCGGAAAACCAGAGCGGAGAGGAACGTTCGGCAGACAGTTCGATCGGGCACGGCTCCAGACCATGCAGGTGCATGACGCGGATGCGGGGCAGCCATGCCGCAAGCAATGACGCGGGGTCGCCGCCGTCTTTCCAGATATGCCCCACATCAATACAACGGGAATACCTTGTTCCTTCAATCCAGGAGTCCCAGAAGCCGGGAAGAAAGTGTTCCAGATTTTCTATGGCCAGTTGTTCGGGATGAGGCAGGCAGGCTGCGATTGCGCATAGGGCTTCAGCCGTCCATCGGTATCGGGCATGATCCGTTTCCGGGACGGAGAACAGTTTCCGCAGGGAGGGAAAATCGACGTGCAGTACGAAGCTGTGCGGATGGAGCGGCGCAGTGCGTTCCGCCACGAGCCGGACCTTGTCCACCATCGCCCGCGCGTTCTCCGGCGTATCGAAATTCACGTCGGTAGGCAGGTGTACATGCAGGGTCGCGCCCTCGCCGTCAAGGATGTGGGCTATTTCAGCGACTTCCCCGGGAGAAGCGAGGTATTCGCCGCGTGCGCCCGTCTCCAGCAGCAACAAGGCTACATCCTCGCAGCGCTCCGCCGTGAATCGCACTGCCGGAACATAGCTCTCATGCAGCAGAAACGAGGTACCTCCAAGGCGGATTCCGGGAACGGCGTATCGCTTCACAATCAATCCTTTCAACAGTGCGACACTGCTCAGAGCAGGCAGCAGACGGTCAGAACGACGCATTCCGTCAGTTCGATGAGACAACCGAAAACGTCTCCGGTGACGCCCCCCAGTCGCTTTTGAGCAGATGAAAGAAGGATTCGCGCCGTGAACAGGGCGGCAATGAGTGCGATCGCTCCACGCCAGCCGTTGAGGAGACAGACGGCGAGACCGATGGCCAGAGCCGTCAGCTCGTGCCGTCGGGTCACGCCGTCGCGCAGCATTTCGCCGAGTCCTTCAGGACGGGCCGAGGGGATGCGCATGGCCAGAAAAACCAGCGTCCGCGCCAGTGTCCCGGCCATGCAGCAGGCGCCCGCAAGGGAGAGGAATTCTCCCGGACTTGCTGTGAAGACGGAGGCCAGCGACGCGAGGGAGGCTGCCTTGAACGCAAGCGCGAAAAACAGCGCGGTTCCGCCGAAGGTACCCAGCCGGGAATCTTTCATGATCTCCAGTCGTCGAGCCGGAGATGTTTCCACGAGAAGCCCGTCGCCGCAGTCCGCCACCCCGTCGAGATGGAGACCGCCGGTTACAGCGACCCAGACGAGGCACCCGACGACGCCGCAGAGCGGCGCGGGCAGGACCGTCGCCGTCAGAGCCACGGCCAGAGCGACGATGAGACCGATGATGAGTCCGACGACCGGCAGCCAGGCGGCTACGCCCCGGAACGTGGGGGGCAGAGGGGCGGAACCCGTAGGCAGCCGGGTGAAGAAGGCAAGGGCGGCGCGAAGCATCACAGCTTGATCTCCAGTTCCTCAAGTGTACTCATTTCGGTGAGGATGCGCACCGAGGCGTCGATGATCGGGAAGAACAGCGCCGCTCCCGTGCCCTCGCCAAGACGCAGTCCGAAGTCGAAATGGACAGGAACGCCAATATGGCGCATGACGATGCGATGTCCCGGTTCAGGGGACAGATGCGACCCTACGAGCATGTCGCGTACACCCGGATGGATGCCGATGGCAAGGGCTGCGGCCG
Organism: Pseudomonadota bacterium; assembly: GCA_023403845.1. Classification (GTDB taxonomy): domain Bacteria; phylum Desulfobacterota; class Desulfovibrionia; order Desulfovibrionales; family Desulfovibrionaceae; genus Bilophila. Next base: position 39,730 of record JAEYDL010000004.1, on the reverse strand, counting down.
CTCCGGCGATGAAGCCGTCCACCACTACGGGAATGCGCAGGGATGCGCCGCCAAGCATGAGTCCCGCCATCGCGCCGAGTTCGGGGCCGCCGACCCTGGCCAGCACGTCGACGGCGTCGGCGGGATCGGGACGGTTATGCTCGATGCCCTGCCGGATAAGCCTGGCCTTGAGCCTGACACGCTCCGAGGAAATGCCCGAACCGAGGCCGGTGACCTCTTCCACAGGCGTTCCGGTCATCACTGCGACCACGGCGGAAGAGGGCGAGGTGTTGCCGATGCCCATCTCTCCGGCGGCCAGCAGGGTCGTCCCCCGGGCCGCCTCTTCACGGGCCATGTCGATGCCCGTCTGCACGCAGGCCAGCGCCTGTTCGCGGGTCATGGCCGGCCCTTCGCTGAAGTCGTTCGCCGCATGAATGATTTTTCGCCGTACGAGTCCTTCGATGTTTTCCACATCGTCCTTCATGCCCACGTCCACCACGGTCAGATCGGCTCCCGCATTACGGCAGAAGGCGTTGATTGTGCCGCCGCCCCTGAGAAAGTTACGTACCTGTATGGTCGTGACTTCCTGTCCAGTGGCGCTTACGCCTCTGCGGGCGATGTCGTGATCAGCGGCGAACAGAACCACGGATTTCCGTGGAAAGGTGGGGCGTTCCCGTCCTGTGATGCCGGCAAGCCGGACCGCCAGTTCCTCAAGCCTGCCGAGGCTTCCGGGAACCTTGGCGAGACTGTCGAGCCGTTTCCGCGCCGCCCGCGCCGCCTGTTCCGAATAGGCCGGAATGGTCAGTTGGTTCATCATGTCGTCCTTTATGCTGCTTCTGCCGGAGGTCCTTGTATGAACGCCGGGTCATTGCAGGTGTTCCAGTCCGATGCCGAGCATGCCGATTACGAAAAGCTCGCAGAGAGTGAAGACGGCAGTCGAATGTTGAAGCAGCCGGATTGCAAGGATGATGTGTCTGGGTTCCGCGTCGGGAGTGCCCTCACCGAGCCACGGATGCTGTACGATCTGCCCGCCGTAGACTGCGGGACCGCCGAGCTTCAGCCCCAACGCTCCGGCGAAGGCTGCTTCGCTCCATGCCGAATTGGGGCTTTCGTGAGCGGCATGATACTTCCAGCCCACGCGAAGAATGTCCCCGTGCCGGAGTCCGGGAACGAGTCTGGCCCCCAGCGCGATGCAGGGGAGCGACAGGCGCGCCGGAAGGAGATTGAGCGCGTCGTCCAGTCGCGCCGCGAACGTGCCGAAGCGGATGTAGGTTTCGTTTTTTTTGCCCCAGAGCGCATCAAGGATATTGGCGGACCTGTGCAGAGTCGCCAGAGCCGCCGCTCCGGGAAGACCCCAGAGAACGAGGCCGACTCCGGCCCAGAACAGGGTGGACAGTACGCCGTCCGTAAGATTTTCAGCCACGCTTTCCACACAGGCCCGCGCTACGCCGTGGGCGTCGAGTTCGGTAGTCTTGCGGCCCACGATCATGGATACGGCTCTGCGCGCGTCTTCAAGATCGTTGCGCAGAAGAGGCAGGGCGACGCGCTGGGCATGTTCGGCGAGACTGCGCGGCGCGAGGCATACGTACACCACCAGCACGGCCGCGATCCATCCAGCGCGCTGTCCTCCGTACCATTGAGCAGTCAGTACGATTCCGCCCGCTGCCGCGGCGCAGGGAAGGACCGTGAGCAGACAGGCCAGACCTCCGGCCAGAAACAGCAGCATGCCGTTGGGACCGCATCGAAGCAAGGACTCGATGCGACCGGCCAGCGCCCCCATCAGACAGACGGGGTGAATTCTGTTCGGCGGTTCACCGAACAGACGGTCAAGCAGGAGTGCTGCGGGCAGCAGCGCGAGTGCGGCGAAGTTCATTTCAGCCCCATGAGCCTGTAGATGGTTTTCATGTCGGAGTTTTCACGTACGATGTCCGCCAGTCTGTCCAGTTCTCGTTCCAGATCGTAATGTGCGAGAATGCGCCCCTGCGGGATCATGTTCAGATCGGCGCGTACATGATCGAGCCATGCCCGGCGAAAGGTGTCGTCGTCGAAGACGCCGTGCAGATAGGTAGCCCAGCGCCGTCCGCAGACATAGCCGCACGCGCGTTCCGTTCCGGTCGTCCCGGATTCGGCACGGAGGAACAGAGGAAGGGCCGAGGGACCGTGCTCCGTAAACGCATGGTGAATCTCATAACCGCTTGCGGGCACGCCGAGAGGCGTTTCGGCGCGCTCCACCCGTCTGAGAGTCTTGCCCGGAGCGAAGGTGGAGCGCAGGTCCATGAGTCCCAGCCCTTCGACTTCCGGAGATGAGGATTCCACGCCGGTCGGGTCAAGAATGGCCCGCCCCATCATCTGCAGCCCGCCGCAGATGCCGAAGAGCCACTTTCCGTCCCGCGCGTGCGCCAGTATTCTGTCCGCAAGTCCGGAGCGGCGCAGTTCCCCAAGATCGACCGTCACACTCTTGGAGCCGGGCAGCATGACGACATCCGGCTCGCCCCATTCCTCCGTACGGCGGACGGGACGCAGACGCACGTCCGGTTCTCCGGTCAGCGGCGCGAAGTCCGTAAAATTGGAGACGTGCCGGAGCATGACCACGGCGATATCCAGGGTTTCGGGATCGTCGGGTCCACTGCTCGCATTCTGGTTCCACGGAAAGCCCGCCATGTCTTCTTCCGGGATATTGAGGTCGCGGATGTAGGGGATGGTGCCGAGCACGGGAACGCCTGTGTGTTCCCGCATATATCGGTGCGCAGGCTCAAGCAGGGAGGCGTCCCCCCGGAAACGGTTGACCATGTATCCGACGAGCAGACGGCGTTCGACGTCGGTAAAGGTAAGCCATGTTCCGAGAAAGGAAGCGTACACCCCGCCCCGATCGATATCGCCGACGAGCAGCACCGGAGCCTGGGCATGGACGGCCATGCGCATGTTGACCAGGTCGTGGCTCTTGAGGTTGACCTCGCCGGGGCTGCCCGCTCCTTCCAGAACCATGATGTCGTGTTCGGCGGCCAGACTGTCATAGGCCTTGGTGACGGTGCCCCAGAGTTCCTGTTTCTTTTGGAAATACTCGCGGACAGGCATATGTCCCAGAGGCTGGCCGAGAACGATGACCTGAGAACCCGTATCCGAATGCGGCTTGAGCAGAACGGGGTTCATGCGCGCATCCGGGTCCGTGCGGGCCGCCTGCGCCTGCACGATTTGCGCCCGGCCCATTTCGTCGCCGCCGGTCGTGACTCCGGAGTTCAGAGACATGTTCTGGGCCTTGAACGGAGCCACATCGTAGCCGTCCTGCCGGAAGATACGGCAGAAAGCCGCTGCGAGGATGCTTTTTCCCGCATCCGATGAGGTGCCCTGCAACATAAGGGCAGGCGTCCTGCGGGACGCGCGGCGGACGAAGGGGGCGGATATGGGGCGGTTGGCGGGAGAAGCCTCGGAGGTCGTACCTGAAGATGCTGCGTGCGGAGAGGGAAGCCCCCGCGACATATCGGGTTCGGGGAGGATCGGGGGCAGGCGCGGGGGGGAGGAGGCGTTCGTTCCTGGGATTGCAATCGCTTCCATCTCGTCGCGCAGCGCGGCGGTCAGTCTGCGGTGATCCGAGGGAAAGCGCACGGCGGCGCGAAACCATGTTCCGTCCTCAAGACCGTAGTAGTTGGAGCAGTCGCGCACGGCGATCCCGTGATGTCGCAGCAGGATGTCGTACAGATTTTTGGGAGCGGCGGCCCAGCGAAACAGCACGTAGCTGGCGGCTGAAGGGCAGACCTGCACGCCGGGCAACGCGGCAAGGGCCGCGGAGAGATCGGCGCGGCGTTCAGCGTTTTCCGCGCGAGTCCGCTCGGCAAAGTCCGAAGCGTCGTCCAGCGCGGCCACGGCGGCGGTCAGCGCGAAGGCATTGACGCTCCATGCAGGGATTTCGGCACGGACGGACGTCGCCAGTTCCTCTGAAGCTGCCAGATAGCCGAGCCGGACTCCAGGAAGCGCATGGAACTTGGTCAGCGAACGCAGCACTACGCCGTTTTCCGGCAGTCTGCGCAGAATGGACGTTTCGGATTCCCGCCCCGCATATTCAATGAAGGCCTCATCAATTATCCAGAGCAGGTCCGGGCGCGCCGCCAGAAGGGACAGGCATTCTTCGGCTTGCCGGAACAGGCCCGACGGATTGCCCGGGTTGGCCAGGAAGACCGCCGAACCGCGGGGCGCGTCAAACAGGGCGTCCGGCAGGGGATCAGCGTGGCGCGTCTGCGACGAGGGAGCATTCAGAAAGTCGCCGACACCGCCCCATATCCGATGGATGTTCAGTCCGGCGAGGCGGCAGGCCAGCGCGTATTCACTGAAGGCCGGTTCCACGATGTATGCACCGGGCACGCCGCGTTTCCCGAGCGCACGGGCAAGGGCGTGGATGATTTCATTGCTTCCGTTGCCGAAGACGAAGCGGGCGGCGGACAGGCCATGACGGCGCGTGGCGGCTTCGACGGCTTCTTCGGCATGTGGCGAGGGGTAGGCCGTAAGGTTCGATGCGGCCCGCAGGAGAGCCGCCCGAAGGAATTCCGGCGTTCCTTCGGGGCGGATATTCACGCTGAAGTCGAGCAGAGAATCTGGGGCGCGTCCGGACAGCGCCGCCATGGCGCGCAGATCGCCGCCGTGCGTTTCAGGCTTCATGGGAGTCTCGTGGCGTTGAGGAAGGACGTTCAGCCGTCGTATGGCGGGAATCGACGTCTTTGTCTGTTTTGGAACAGGTCTTGCGAAGAGGAAGGGAGGAAATCTTCCCACGCTGCAAAAACAGCATGTCAAGGATGCAGGCCGCACAGGCTCCGGGAGGCGTTCTGGTCGTGTCCACCACCATCTGACGGGGAAGAGGCACATGGATGCGCCTGGCTTGCCGTTCGGCGTGCGGCCAGTCCGGGGAACGATCCGTGCGTCCGCGTTCGCGTCGACGCAGTTCACCGGAATCGCAGATTACCTGAACGGACAGCACAGGGATGCCCTTCAGGCGTTCGAGCAGGTCCGCGACCCAGCCGGGGGCTTCCCCGACGACGTGATCGACGATGGTCCATGCCCCGGCTCTGGCCGCGGCCTCGACTCCGGCATGGAACGTTTCGATGAGCGGCAGACCGGTCAGCTCAAGCCCGGCGAGTACCGATTCGCAATCGCCCGTGGCCGAATGCAGAAGCTGATCGACGGACAGCACAAGGCTGCACAGGCCGTACTTGGCATGCAGGCTGTCTTGCAACGCCCGGGCCAGCGTCGTTTTTCCCGCGCTTGAGGGGCCGTTGAGCAGGATCACCTGCCCGACATCCTTTTTCGGACAGGGGGATGCGGGTTCCGGGTGGGAAGGCGGGGCGGAACCGGAGGCGGCAGGGAAGACCTGTACCGGAGAGGGCGCGGGAAACGCCTGTCCGGCAGAATCCGGCTTGCTTCCCGCCCCCCAGTACAGATGAATGTAGCCCGCGCGCACGTTTCCGACGACGACGCCCGCGTCTGTATGGCCGGAAGCCGTTCGGACCGAGTACAGCGGTGCATAGTCCCGGTGCAGCTCAATGTCCGACCAATGAAATTCATGTCCCCGGAACACTGCGCCTTCCAGCCCGAAAGGCGCGCCTTCACAAAGCACAACTTCGCGATAGCCCAGCGAGCGGATGCGCCCGCCCATGCTGGCTGTGGCGTCAATGACGTCGCACATGGGCCAGCCTTGGCGCGTTCCTCCGTCACAGGCTTCGAGACGGGAGCACAGATACATGTAACCGCCGCATTCGGCGTAGATTTCTCCGCCTTGCAGGGCGAAGGCGCGGATGGCTTTGCGCATGGCCGTGTTGGCCGAAAGCTCCTGCGCAAAGACTTCAGGATAGCCTCCGCCGAGATATAGGGCCTCGATGTCCGGCGGCAGGGAGGCGTCCCGGAGCGGTGAAAAAGGCACAAGTTCCCAACCACGGGACGCGAGAGTCCGTTCGTTTTCTTCGTAGTAGAAACAGAAGGCGTTGTCTCTGGCGATTGCCATGCGCCGGGGACGGGCGCCCGTTGGAAAAGCGTCGACCGGGTATTTTCGATCCCGGTTTTCAGGGTGCCGGTTTTCAGTCAGGCGTAGAAGGAGATTCATGTCTATGGAGGCTTCTGCCGCCTCGGCGAGAGCGTCGAGCCATTCCTCCGTAGTTCCCGCCTCCCCGGAGGGAAGCAGGCCGAGCTGACGTTCGGGAATTTTCCATGCTCCGTTCCGGGGAAGTGCGCCAATCAGAGGAGGCAGATCTTCCACTTCAAGTGCACGGCGGAGGATAGCTGCATGGCGCGGGCTGCCCACGTTATTGGCGATCACTCCGACGATCCGCACGCCCATACGCGCGGCATGGAGTTGAAATCCGGCGACGAGCGCGGCCGCGGACCCGGCCATGCCCCGGGCGTTGCATACAAGAACTACGGGAATGCCCAGCGCACGGGCGCAATCGGCCGTGCTGCCCGCCAGATCGCCGGGGGAGTGACCGTCGAAAAGTCCCATGACGCCCTCGCAGATGCCGACTTCGACGGCAGGGGCGTGACAGTCCCACAGGGCCCTGACGCCTTCGCGCCCCATCATCCATGTATCGAGATTGCAGGCAGGACGGCCCGAAGCCTGAGCATGGAAGGTCGGATCAATGTAGTCCGGCCCGCATTTGAACCCCTGCACCTTCAGCCCGCGACGCGAAAACGCCCGCATCAGCGCGATTGCCACTGTTGTCTTTCCCTCGCCGGAGCGGGGGGCAGCAAGACAGAATGCATGAAAAGGCGTGTCCATCGTGTTTTTATTCCAGATACTTTTCTATATAACCGCGCGCTTCGTACATCGCTCCGGCGTCGATACGAGTCCGGGGACCGCCGATGACGACCAGCGTGGACATGTCCACGTCGGCGACGGGGAGTTCGGACAGTCTTCCTGTCCATTTGCTTTCCTGTTCCCGGCCCGCATTTCTGACGCAGGCGCACAAAACATCGCCGCGGCATTCCCGGAAGATGACGAGCGCCTCGTCCAGCAGTTCCCGCCGCTTGCGCCCGGCTGGATTGTACAACGTCACCGGAAGCATGGAGCGGGCGACGGCCCTGAGATTGGTGCGCACCTCATCTGCCGGAACCAGCAGATCGGACAGGCTTATCAATGCGAAACCGTTTTGAAGCGGTGCACCGAGCGAGGCTGCGGCGATATTCGCCGCGGTAATGCCGGGCAGAACCTGAATGGGAACGTCCCTAAAGCGTGGCTCGCGGACGCGCAGTTCGTAGAGAAGTCCCGCCATGGCCAGAATGCCGGGATCGCCTGAACATACCATGCAGACGTTCCGTCCGGCGAGAGCCGCTTCCAGCGTGGCCCGGCAGCGTTCCACCTCGCCTCGCATGCCGTTCTGAATTACGGATTTCCCGGGAATACGGTCACGGATGAGGTCGATGTAGCGGCTGTAGCCGGCTACGGTGTCGCACAGACGGAGCGCTCTGTCGACCTCGGGCGTGATCTGTCCCGGGGCGCCCGATCCCAGCCCGGCGACGACGACTTTGCCCCGTCCGTTTTTTCCGGAACCAAGATGCGGCAGACGAGCCAGAGCAAGGGTGATGTTTCCAAAAATTGTTTTCGGTGCATAGAGTCGGGGAGAAGGAACGGAGCCATACCCGGCGGACAGCAGGCAGGCGGCCTCGCATACTGAAGCTGTGCCGACCTTTCCACGGACTTTTTCCGAGGGAGTGGGAACAGGCACAACGTCGAGCTCCCCTGTATCGTGAAATTCCAGGGGAACTTGCCAGATCGAGCCAAGTTCGAGAATAGCCGGTTCGTCGGCCTTGAGCGAGTAGGAGGCCACGCCCGCGACATTTTTTCTGCTCAGGCCAAGGTTCGCCAGATAGCGTTCGGCGACACGGAGCAGTTCCTGCGGCTCCACGCCCCGACGGCATCCTACGCCAAGGATGAAGGCTCGCCCGGCGACGTCAAGGTGACGTACTCCCTTCGGGAGAGTATTGGGCGCATCCCAGAGGACGGCGTGCTCGCATGCGACGTCCTGCGGGTTCTCGACGAAGACTATCTGCCCCGTAGAGGCGAAATGACGCTCGAAGACTGTGCGCGTTCCGCAGAAGGCAATGGTTTTTCCGTCGAGCAGAGCGGCGTTGAGAGGAAGCACGGCTTCCAGATTGAGAATACGCGCATGTTCCTGCGCAGCGGCCTCATCGAACGCGGGAAGGCCGTTGACGTCCGTGGCAGTGCTGACCACCGCTTGCCCTCCGGTAATGCGGGCGACGCGCCGGGCCAGCCGGTTGGCCCCTCCGAGATGTCCTGACGTGAGGCTGACGACATGGCTGCCGCTTTCCGGGCAGGCCAGCACGGCGGGATCGAGGGACTTGTCGCGCAGCAGAGGGGCGATCTTGCGGACGGCGATTCCCGTCGCGCCGATGAAGATGTGAGCATCGAAGCGTTCCCAGTCTTCGGCAAGCCGCTCGTTGAAGGTCCGGCCCGGCAGATGCATGACGTCGTCTCCGCCTCCGGGGCGGCTGGTGCGGATTTCCACGGGCAGTCCCAGTCCGGCGGCGACTTCCCGGGCGCGGACAAGCCCCTTGTCAGTGAAGGCGTACAGGGCGCAGCGTCCGACGAAATCCTCTGAAGCCAGCCTGTTTCTATAGCCGTGAGAAAAGTCGGGGTCGTAGAGTCGGGAAGTTCCGGAAGGCTCTCCCAGCGCCCGCCCCACGATGATGAGGGCCTGTCTTCCAAGTCCGGCTTCTTCAACCTGCCGGGCGATATCGCCCACCGTACCTCTCAGGATGCGTTCGTCGGGCCATGAAGCTCGATAGATGACGGCTGCCGGAGTGTCTTCGGGCAGCCCTCCCTGTTCCCTCAGCTGACGCATCAGCTCCTCTGCCTTCCCCGTACTCAGAAAGAAGACCAGCGTCGCGCCGGTGCGCGCAAAGGCCGCAGCGTTCTCGCCGACGGGCATGGGGGTTCTGCCGGAAGTGCGCGTAAGAACGACACTCTGGCTTACCTCGGGACTGGTGAGTTCGCAACCAAGAGCAGCCGCTGCGGCGAATACGCTGCTGACGCCGGGAACGATGGACGAGGCCACGCCCTTTTTGGCCAACCCGCGAATCTGTTCATTGATTGCCCCGTACATGGCGGGGTCGCCCGTATGCAGGCGCACGACGCGCTTTCCGGAAAGTGCGGCCTCGCTCATGGTTTCGATTTGTTCCCCCAGAGGCATGGAGGCGCTGTCGAGGCGGACGCAGTCGGGCCTGCATGCCCCAAGATGGGCGGGATTGACCAGTGAACCCGCATAGAGCACGAGGTCCGCCTGTTCCAGAGCGCGCAGTCCGCGCACGGTGATGAGGTCTGCGGCGCCCGGTCCGGCGCCGACGAATTCGACGAGTGGTTTCATGCTGTCGTCTCGTTATGGAAGGTCATGCTCAGGGCATGGCTACGTTTGGCATTGCAGCAGGCATGGGCAGGTTATCGCAAAATCCGTTGCGGGACCTGACGAAATTCCGTTTGCAGCGAAATGTCTTCAGAGGACTTTTCCATATATTCGCGTCGAGGAAAAGTCCGGAAAGAGGTCGTTTCGCGTTTCTTTCAACGGAGTCGTCGAAGCGCTTTGCGACCGTTCAGGCGTCATCCGGAGGTTTCTCCATGAAATAGAGTGGTCCGACGATCTCTCCAGGGTCGGCAATAATCGCTTCCTCGTTATTTTCTGAAGAAAAAAGAATTGGCTCAGGAACGTGCCGCTCTGTTTCGGATGGCTGCAATTCTTCCTCGAAGAGAAACTCTCCTCCAAAATTGAAAACAAGCAGGCGGAGAACGGGATTGCCCGTGCAGCGATGTGCGAACTGACCAAGGGCCGTGCGTGCGAGGCGGCGAAGCAGCCCGTCTCGTGCGTGCTCCGGAATGGAGAGGAGTGCCTCGCGGACGGAAGCGCTGTGCCGGAGCGCGTCATGCAGGGCCGTCTCGGCGGGCAGCGCCCGACGCACCTCGGCTCGGAGCAGATCCATATCCTGACTGACCTTGTGCGCGTGCGTGTTTTCAAATCCGGCCGCATACTTGCAGAGTTTTCCGGGCATGCAGGCGACAACGATTTCACGCATTCGGCAGCGGCAGGCCGCGGCAAGACTTTCGGCGATGAAATCGCCGATGTTGACGAAGGCTTCGGGCGGCAGATCGAACAGACGGTTTTCCGCACCGGATCTTGTGCGCCCGCCGGTACAGAAGACCATCGTTGAACCGCCGGAAAGAAGGCGCGCCTTCACACAGATGCGGATGGTATGAATATAGGCTTCATTGCTGTAGGGGCGGACCAGACCGGTCGTGCCGAGAATCGAGATGCCGCCCACGATGCCGAGATGGGCATTGAGCGTATGTCTTGCGAGTTCAGATCCGTTTACCACACCAAGTTCAAGGAGTCTGCACCCGGTAAAGCCCGCAAGACCGAGGTTGTCGGCGATCATGCGGCGGGGACCCGCGTTGATGGCCCAGCGTCCCTGGTCGCAATCAAGACCCTGACGGGTGCATAGACCGATGCCTTCCACGCCGCGGAGAATCAGCGTGCCGGACCCGATTCTGATGACGTAGTCCTCGGGGCGGGCTTCGGAAATGTCGCAGGAGCGGATATCGGCATACAGAACAGCCCCATGCGTGCAGTCCGGGTCGTCGCCTCCGTCCTTTTGGACGGCCGCCATATGGCCTGCACCGAATTGCAGAAGGGGAAGCTCCCGTTCTCTGCCGTCGAGGAAGCGCAGCCAGATGCTTTGCAGAGCCTCGCCGCGCGTCAGGCGTATCCATGCAGCCGTGGCGGCGGCAGCCGCGCACGCGCCGGTGGAGTACCCCCAACGCAGGGTTTTTCTGTCTTTTTTCATCAATGCGGTTCCTGTTCCGGAATGAGCGCGCCGATGCCGCGCCCCTTTTCAATATGTCAGCCGCGCGTCTCCATCAACCCCAGGGGAGTGTCCGTTCTGCCCGGGAAGAGCATAAGTCGCCTCGGGGAAGTCCCTGTGCAAGGGGGTGAACGAACGTGCCGCGTTACAGGGATGATATGCAGGAAAAGACGTTTCAGGCAAAGTGTTCGACGGGGCTGAAGCGGGTGGGGTAGTCAGGAAAGGCACGTCGTGCCTTTTTCGGGCAGGACAGTGTGAAACGAGGAAATGGCGTTCGGGGGAGGTGATGCGGCGGACGCAAAAGAACCCCGACAGGCAGGGCTTGAGCGTTGCAACTTATTCCTTGCCGGGGAATAGAACAAGCAGCTGCATCTTGAAGCGTTCCGGCGCAAAGACGGAGTGAGGGATTTTTGCAGGCATGATGATGGATTCCCCCGTGTTCAGGGTGAAGTCCGTTCCGTTGATGGTCACTCGCGCCGTGCCTTCCAGAATTGTGACCAGCGCGTCGCCGTTCGAGTCATGCGTGCCGATTTCCTCTCCCTTGTCGAAAGCGAACAGGGTCAGGCTGTAGTAGCTGTTCTGGGCCAGAGTCTTGCTGACGATCTGTCCCGGCTGGCAGGCGACCTGGTCGACAAGAGCCAGAACTGTGGCGTGTTCGATATTTCTGATGCGTTTTTCCATAGGTATGTCTCCGGACAGGTTGCAGTTTTTACGAATACTTTCAGAAAGTATCCTCTCATGGAGATACTGTAAATCGCATTAGCGGAGAAGTTGTCCGGCAGTCTTGCGGCGCATGTGTGTCGACGTTTGAGGTCGATACCCTGTCCTCGAACGTATCTCGTGCCGGTTGGGCGTTCTGTTTGTTTTCATGACTGCATGAGAAGCCGCTGTGGAGATTGATGCGTTTTGCATCTTTATATATTATTTTTAATAATTAAATTATTACACCATCGTATGTTTTGCGTCCCGCGCTGGGTACGGCCATACCGGACTTTTGCCTGAGAGACTGTCGTTCCGTAGTCGTGCGCATATCGAAATGCATGGATGGCAAAACGGCTTTGGACATCACGCTTCCGCAGCGGACGTCTCATGATGCGGAGGAACAGGCCGGAACTCCCATCCGGAGCACCTGACCAAAGCATCTGCTTAAGGATCCGGACAGGGGGCTGGCCGGAACAGTCCGGCGGAGTACGGAAAGTTTTGTCCCCTGCGGATGGTTTGCATTCATTGAAAAGGTTGGTCCGGTTTCAGGCTGATGCGCTTTTGGGGTGCAGGAAAAAGGTTTGTGAAAGGTGTCGATGCATCAGGGAACAAGGAGGGAACGGAATGAAAAATTCGTCGGTTCTTGAGACGGAACGTCTCATCTTGCGGCGCTTTACAGAGGGAGATGCCGACGCCTTTTTTCATATCATGGCTGATCCGCAGGTCAGTGCCTTTCTTCCCCTTTTCCCTCCCGCGGATGCTGAAGAGGCTGGGGCCGTTTTGAAGAGCCTGTACCTGGACAAATACAAGGAGCAGATCGGCTGGCATTATGCTGTCTGTCGAAAGGCGGACGGCGCGCTCATCGGTTGCGTCGATGTAAGCGACGATGAAAGCAGGGATCTGGGATATGCTCTGGGGCGCAAGTTCTGGCGGCAGGGATATGCGACGGAGGCTTGCCGAGCCGTTGTGGACAGCCTGAGAAAGGCGGGACTGCCCTGGGTTACGGCCACACATGATGTGCGGAATTTGCGTAGCGGACAGGTCATGCGCAGGATCGGCATGCGTTACCGCTATTCGTATCGTGAGCAGTGGCAGCCCAGGAATATCCCCGTTATCTTCCGCATGTATCAACTGAATCTGGACGGACAGGACAGCCGCGTGCTTATGACATACTGGAACCGGCATCTCGTTCATTTTATCGAGCCAGAATGCTCTTGAACCGGAAGAGGAAATGGTTTTACGTTTTCTGTTTCGGAGTATTGCAAAAGAGGTCATAAGAGCGTTCCGGTTGCGGGGATGCATCGGGGGAACAATTGCTGGATGCGCATTGCACAGGAGAACCTTTTTCCGGAGCCGCGGTTCCGTATCTTCCGGGACTGTTCTGCTGCCGAACCTTCAGACAACCTGCGGGAAAGGCGAGCGAGGCTGAATGGAAGGAATATTTGTTCGGAAAGTTGGGGCTGCCTGGGCCATCGTTTGGGAAGCATGAGAGAAAACTCAAGCACTTCCGGTGTTCCCTCCATGTCTGAAACCTCTGTGGACATCCGCCTTGCAGGGGTGGAAAGAAGGGCAGGTACTTTCAGCATAGTGTGATCTGTTTGCGGCGTTTGGTGTACAAGGGAAGTTCCGTAGTTGCCTGACTCCCGGACTGGTGGAAAAATGTGAATTGCAGCATGGTTGCAACAAGATATGTATATGCTTTAATATGTAAATTTATTTTTCAGTATTTACACATTTGCGGTTTTATATTTGTCTGCAACTTCGCCCTGCTGCAGGGATTTCGAGCGAAGCTCGCCAAGGAGGCGCATAGATGTGGACGGCTCCTGTTTCCCTCCCCGGCTGCATGAAGGTTCTGGACAGAAAATTCAGAAGCGGCTGCGCCGTCGTGTTCTGTGTCTGTCGTACAGGAGAAAGAGAACGCAGGGAGCCATGAGAATGACGGGAACAAGCACAAGCCCGCGCTGTCTGAACGGTTCTACGGCAAGAATGACGCAGAGAAGCCAGAGGTAAAGAAGATACTTCTTCATTTGTTTTCTGGAACTGGCTCTTTTTTCCCTTTGTATTTTTTCCCGTTCCATTCTGACGGCACATTCGCTGGTCTTGCTTCCCATATTCCTTTGTCGTTTTACTTCCCGCAAGACCTCAAGAGCCGTCTCCGTGAGTTCGGATTCCTCAATCATGGCCAATTCAAGGTCTGTTCTGGCCGAATAGGTCCTTGCAAGCTGTTCCCGTGAAATTTCCACCGACTATCTCCAAAAAGGATTGTGTACTCCAAACGGCGGAACTGCCCGGCCGGATCGGATTGTCGCCGTGTTGCGGCGAACAGGCTTTTGCCCATCGGCTCGACGCTGTACGCATATGGGGACGCCACGCCGTTTTTCGTCCTGCCGAGAGCCGTGCGCGGGCAGACGAAAAGGTCTTGCGCAGGGATGGCATGCCGTGCTCATGAATAGCTTAGACAAAAAGGATTCCCCGAACAAGAGCGCATCTCCACATATCAGGACAGGGTATGCCGGTCCTCAACTCTGCATGGACGGCCCGGCTGAGACTGTTCCGATGGAAGCGGGACGCCATGTTCGGCGATTGAGGAAATGGGGCCGGCGGGACCAGAAAACAGTTCTGGAAGTGCTGTCCGCCTGTCGCATGCTGGAAGAGGCTGTGTCAGACGGAGGCCCTGTCCGGAAAAGTCTGTTTTGGATTGGACGCGTTGTTTTTTATGGAAAGATTCGCTAGACCCATGTCCTTCTGATATGGGGCACGTTTGCGGAAGACCGGTTCGGGCAGGATGTTTCGGTGGATTCATCAAAAAATTTCACGGAACTACGACGCATGCGCACCCTGTGGAAAAAGTCTGTTTCAACGGAGAGGAGCATGAACGCCAGAGCAGTACGTCATTGCGGCTATGCCATAGTCTTCTTCTTTTTTTCTCTGGGGATGACCTATGGTCAGCTGACGGCCCGCATTCCCGCTCTCAAGGAGCAGATCGGCGCAAGCGAAGCGATCATCGGCCTCGTTGTCTTTTGTCTGGGATGCGGCAGCCTGACGGGGTTCGCCCTGATGCCCCTTTTGAATCGTTTTCTGGGCAGCCGGTCCATTCTGCGCCTGAGCAGTCTCGGATTGCTTATATCTCTGCCCCTCTGTGGTCTGGCGCAGTCGCCGTCCGGTTTGAGCGCGGGCAGCGCCTTTCTCGGCTTTGCCTTTGCACTGGCGGATGTGGCCGTGAACACGCAGGCCGTGCTGTTCGAACGACGTATCCGGAGACATTGCATGTCGCGGCTGCACGCCTTTTATAGTCTGGGAGGACTGGCCGGATCGGTATTCGGAGCCTGCTTCGCCGCGCTGGAACAGACGCCGCTGACCAATTTCATGCTGGTTTCGACGGTGGCCCTGGCGGGCTGGTTTCTGGCCATGCGTCATCTGCTGGAGGATACGCTGCCGAAGGAACAGGCAGCCCGGCGCGGTTCCGTTCCCTTGCTTATTTACTTCTATGGGCTGCTGGGGGTCGCGGCCTTCGCCGTGGAAGGTTCCTGCGCTGAGTGGAGCGCGCTTTTGCTGCACTCGGTCAAGGGTGCGGAGGAAAGTTTCGCCGCACTGGGCTTTGGGGCCTTTTCCGTCTGCATTGCCCTGTGCCGTCTGATGGGGGACCGTCTGCGCGACCGCTTTGGCGATTACGCTGTATTGCTGCTGGGTGGTCTGACGGCGACGGCGGGCATGTCTCTGGTGCTGTTTTCCCCCTGGCCGTTGCTGTGTCTCGCGGGTTATGCGGTGACGGGACTTGGAGTGGCCCCCATGTGGCCTCTGCTGCTCAGCCGGATAGGTGACCGCAAGGATATTGATCCGCAACGGGCTACCACTGTTATGGCCACAATGGGGTATGCCGGACTTCTGGTCATACCGCCCAGCATTGGCGGTCTCGCCGGGATGGTGGGGCTGCGCAATGCGCTTTTGCTGCCGCTGGGGTTGTGTCTCTTTCTTACGGCGAGCGCACGTCTCTTCAGGCATGACGGCATACGGTCGGCGCATGACTGAGACGGATTCATCCTCCTGTCAGACAAGGCGGATTTCCATGGCGGGAATCCGCCTTTTGCATTTGAAGAGAGAGCAGCCTGTCCTTTTCTTCTGTTTTTTCCTCGTTGTTGCATGTCTGTCGTGAGGGGTCCGGGTCCGTTTTGCTGGAAGGCGTTTTCTGCCTTGCTCCGTCTGCGTTTGCCTGTTTTCTACATCGCTCTTCGAGCGTGGAAGAATGAAAATCATAGTTATATCGGGAAATAGGGTTAGGGTGAAGGCAAAAAGGAGGACAAGCGCATGACCGAAGAAAATGGTTTCAGCAGACGCAGGTTTCTTCAATTCACCGGTGCAGCCGCCGGAGCTGCCGCGGCCCTCGGCATGGCGGGCATTTCCGCAGCGGAGCAGGGGCACGCGATGCACGCCGCACCTCTCGCGGAAAATCCGCTTTCCCGTGGCCGGATGTTCTTTGTCGACGATGTGGAGTTTGCCGCTCTGTCCGCCGCTGCCGAGCGGATTTTCCCGAAGGATGATCTCGGTCCCGGAGCCGTGGAGCTGGCCGTTCCCTATTTCATCGACAACCAGCTTGCCGGTGCCTACGGCTACAACGCCAGAGAGTACACGCAGGGACCGTTTTTCCCCGGTGCGCCGACGCAGGGCTATCAGTCTCCTCTGTTGCGCCGCGACCTGTTCCGGCAGGGGCTGGCCGCATTGAACAGGACCGCACGGGAGCGCTTCAAAAGGGATTTTGCGCAGCTTGAAGAAGCGGATCAGGATCGTATTCTCGTCGATTGCGAGGCGGGGAAACTCCCCGTTCCCGGAGCCGGGTCCGACGTATTCTTTGCCGCCTTGCGCGGGGCCGTGCTTGCCGGAGCGTACGCCGATCCCATCTACAACGGCAACAATAATATGGACGGCTGGCGCATGAAGCAGTACCCCGGTGCGCAGATGGCCTATGATTTTCTCATGACCAGCGCGAAGTTCGAGGATATTCCCCCTGTTTCCCTGTCCAGCATGCAGTAGAGCGAGGAGAATGATATGGTCAGGACATTGAAAAAGGTGGATGTGGTTGCCGTCGGCGTGGGATTTGCCGGAAGTCTTGTGCTTGCGGAATGCGCAAGGGCCGGTTTGTCCGTCGTGGGACTGGAGCGCGGAGAGCGCAGGGGACTGGAGGATTTTCAGGAAATCCACGATGAATGGCGCTATGCTGTCAATTACGGTCTTATGCAGGATCTTTCCAGAGAAACCGTCAGCTTCCGGAATACGGAAGCCATGCGGGCCCTGCCCATGCGCCGTCTCGGTTCCTTTTTGCTGGGCGATGGACTTGGTGGGGCGGGGACGCACTGGAACGGTATGAACTTTCGTTTCTCTCCCTATGATTTTCAGATCAGAACCATGACGGACGAACGCTACGGCAGGGACAAACTGGGCAAGGACTATCAGTTACAGGACTACCCGTTCACGTATGATGAGATTGAGCCGTACTATACGAAATTCGAACTGGCCATCGGCGTGGCCGGGGAACCGGGACATTTCGGCGGCAGACGCTCGAAACCGTATCCCATGCCCCCGCTGGTGAAGACGCCCGTTCTGACGGAGTTTGAACGGGCGGCCAGAGAGACGGGCTGTCATCCCTACATGATCCCGGCGGCCATCGCTTCGCAGCCCTATGTCACGCCGGACGGCATGACGCACAATCCGTGCATGTATTGCGGTTTCTGCGAGCGCTTCGCCTGCGAGTATGACGCCAAGGCGCAACCTACCAATACCTTTGTCCCTGTGGCCGAGAAGACGGGAAACTGCGAGATCCGCTGTAATGCCAACGTACTGGAGGTGCTGAAAAAAGGGAAAAAGGTCACTGGAGTACGCTATGTGGATGTTCTGACCATGGAGGAGTTCATTCAGCCCGCCGAGGTGGTGGTGCTGTCCGGTTACGTGATGAACAACGCCAAACTTCTTATGGTTTCAGACATCGGTCGTCGGTATGATCCCGAAACCGGCCGGGGCACGCTGGGCCGGGGGTATTGTTATCAGATCACTCCGGGCGCCACGCTGTTCTTTAACGAACCCATGAATCTGTTCGCCGGAGCAGGGGCACTCGGCGTGTGCTACGACGACTTCAATGCCGATAATTTCGACCATGCCGGACTCGACTTCATTCACGGCGGGGTCATTTCGCTGACCCAGACCGGCAAGCGGCCTGTCGAAAGCAACGCCGTTCCTCCGGGAACGCCGTCCTGGGGCGCGGCGTTCAAAAGGGCGTCTGTTCACGGCTTCAATCGTTCTCTGGGCATCGGCGCGCAGGGTGCGTCCATCGCCTGGCGATACAATTATCTTTCACTTGATCCGACCTACAGGGATGCCTACGGGGTGCCGCTCTTGCGCCTGACCTATAACTTCACGGATCAGGACCGGGCCCTGTTCGCCTTCATCACGCGCAAGATCGAAGAGGTAGCGAAGGCCATGAAGCCGGTGGCGATCGCAGGCAAGCCTTCTCCAAAGGATTACAGCATCGTTCCCTACCAGACCACGCACAATACAGGCGGTACCATTGCTGGCAGAAGTCCGGAGGACAGCGTGGTGAACGCATGGCTGCAGCACTGGGACGCCGACAATCTCTTTGTGGTGGGAGCGGGCAATTTTCCGCACAATGGCGGCTGTAATCCTACGGGAACCGTGGGCGCGCTCGGCTACCGCTGCGCGGAGGGGATTTTGAACTACGCCAGAAAGGGCGGCAGTCTGGTATAGCGGCCTGTTGCCGGAAGCACCGGAGCGGCCCCGACTCCTTTTTTGACATGCCCCGGGCGGGTCGACTTTTCTGGTGGAAGATCTGGAGTAATGGAATAAAAAAGGGACGGAACTCCGTCCCTTTTGGGTTTCCGTCCCGACTTCGTCTACAGTGTGGAAGCGTAGTCGGCCACGCTCTTCATCTGTTCGCTCGAAAGACGCTTGACCACATTCGTCATGACCTGCTTGCGCGTTCCGCCGAAGGAGCCGTCTTTGTAGCCTTCCAGCATCTTGAGCAACGCATCGGCACTTTGTCCTCTGATGGGTGCGACGTCCTTGGCGGGAACGCGGCCACCATCGGATCCGTGACAGCCCTGACAGTGCGTCTTGAACAGTTCCGCCGCGTTATCGGAGGCAAAGGCGACGCTGAATGTCATGAACGTAAGCAGGGCGGAAGCGACGATCATAAGTTTTTTCATGGTAATTCTCCTGTTCTTGCACAATTGATTTTCCCGGGAGCAAGGACGGCGCGTCCTTGGAAGAATGCCTCTGTTCTACCGTTATCCCCTGAGGGTATGGGAATTCCATGATAATCTGCATGATGCAGCGTTGCCGTATCCAATAGGATCGAAGGTTCTATAATGGAATCTGCCGCTGGAGGCGCGTAGGATGGAGTCTGCTTTCGGAACCATCCTTGGCGCAGGCTGAAGATGCTCCGATTTTTCTCGGAGCATTTTTGCAGGGAGAGAGGAACACGGCATGAATAGAAAGAGATGGGGGTTGTCCCTTGTGTTTGTTGCGGCGATTTTCGCCCTTGTCATGCTGCTCCCGGACGCGCCGTTCGCATTCGTTGCCGGTGCGGTTTCAGAGGCGGAGATTCCGGCTGTGCTGCCGCTCGCCGCTTCTCTAGTGCCTCCGGCCATGCAGCCGCCCGTGCCGGACGGGATTTTGCGCCTTCTCCTGCTGTTCACGTTTTTCATGCATCTGGTGCTGGTGGATATTCTGCTGGGATCGACGCTGCTGGCGATCGTGGAACGAAAAAATTTCGTGGAGGACGGGCAGGGCGCGTATCTGCCCAAGATTCTGGCGCTGACCGTGAATTTCGGGATTGCGCCGTTTCTGTTCCTCCAGATCGTATACGGCAATTTCCTCTACTCGGGCGTCGTGCTTATGGCTGTGTGGTGGCTGGCCGTCATCCTCTTCGTCATGCTGGCCTACTATGGACTGTACATATGCGAGGGGACTTCCGCTTTCCGCACTCCTGTGCTGGCGCTGGCGGTCCTTTTGCTGCTGATGACGGCCTTCATGCTGACCAATGCCAGTACCCTGATGCTGCGGCCTGATCTCTGGCCTGAGTGGTTCTCTCGTCCGGGCGGCACGATGCTGAATCTGCATGATCCCACGCTGGTTCCCCGATATCTGCACATTGTTCTGGCCTCGCTCGCCGTGGGGGGACTGACGCTGAGCTGGCGCGCACGGCGGAACGGACGGCGTCAGAATGCGGTTGTTCTTGGTGCGGAGCAACGTTTTCGTCGGGGAATGGACTGGTTTTTCCATGCCTCGCTGGCCCAGGTTCCCGTGGGGCTGCTGTTCTTGTTCTCATTGCCCGTGCATGTTCGGGGGCTGTTTCTGGGTGGCGGAGCGTTGCCCACGACGGCTCTGTTTCTGGCGTGCTCCGGGCTGGGGCTGGCTCTGTTTATGAGCCGGAAAGGAATGTTTGGCCCGACCGTGACGGTGGTCCTTGGTGTGATTCTGGTCATGGTCTGCGTGCGCGATATGGTCCGTGAGGCCATGCTGTTGCCATATTTCGATGCGGCCTCCCTTGAGGCTCTGGCCATGCCGCATGGACAGACGGCGGCGCTCGGGCTGTTTCTGGCGTGCGCGGCGGTCGTCATCGTCGCGCTCGTCTGGCTGGGCCGCGTGCTGCTGAAGGTGCTTGCCTCCAACGACGGCGAAATCCAGGAGGGTTAGGATGACGTATCCTGTCTGGCATCTGGCGGGCGTCAATTCGGGCCTGATCGTGGCCGTCGTGTCCGTCCTGCATGTTTTTGTGGCTCAGTTCGCTGTGGGCGGAGGTATCTGGCTGGTCTGGATGGAACGCCGGGTCCGGAGGGAAAATGACCCTGATCTGCTGTTCTGGCTGGAGCGGCACACCCGGTTCTTTCTGCTTCTGACCATGGTCTTCGGCGGGATCAGCGGCGTGGGCATATGGTTTTCCATCAGCGTGGTCGCTCCAGCCGCAACGTCCATGCTGATTCACAATTTCGTTTTTTTCTGGGCGGCCGAATGGACCGTCTTCCTGCTCGAAATCGTGTCCCTGCTGGTCTATTCCCTGAGCTGGTCCCTGACCCGGGAAGGGCGCATGCGGCCCGGAATGCATATGGCCGTCGGCCTTGTTTACGCCGTGTCGGGTTATCTGTCTCTCGTGCTTATCAACGGCATCATCACCTTCATGCTTACGCCTGGACAGGGACTGTCCACCGGCAACGTATGGGACGCCTTTTTCAACCCCACGTACTGGCCCAGTCTGGTCAGCCGCACGGGTATCTGCCTGATTCTGGCCGGCATGTTTGCTCTGCTCACGGCGTCGAGCATCGCTGCGCGGGACGCCCGGAGGATGGCCGTGCGGCTGAGTTCCCTGTGGATCATACTGCCCCTTTTTCTGCTGCTTGCCGGTTCAGCATGGTATTTTGCCGTGCTCCCTCCGGGACGGCAGGCGGCCATTCTCAGACGGACCTCCGACATCCATCCGTTTCTCATCGGTTATGGCTGGACGCTGCCCGCGGTCCTTCTGGTCGGTATTCTGGCCTTTGTGCGGGCAGAACGTCTGCGCGGGCCCTTGGCCGTTCTTGTCCTGTGCGCAGGACTGGCGCTGGTGGGGAGTTTCGAATGGGTACGCGAAACGGCGCGCCGGCCGTGGATGGCCGAGGGCCTGATGTATTCCAACGGCATTACTGTGGAACAGGTCGCGCGGGCGGAAACGGAGGGTGCGCCGGCAGTGTCCGGCTGGGTCCGTGCTGTGGATTTTCCGGAGCAGGGACGGGAAGGGCCGGGCAGGGGAGAACTGCTTTTTGCCGGGCAATGCGGCATCTGTCATGGGCTGGGTGAGCCAAAAATCGATATTTTGCCCCGGGTGCGGCGGCTGACTCGGCAAGGGCTTGCGGCTCAGTTGCGGGGGCAGGGCGGCCGGCTCGACTACATGCCGCCCTTCGCGGGCAACGCCGCGGACCGCGAGGCGCTGGCGTCCTGGCTTGAAAGCCTTGCGTCGCACCGGACTTCTTCCTTTTTGGAGGCGCAATGAACAAGCCTGAATCTTCATCTTCTCGCAGGGCACTGGCGGTCTGGCTGGTCGCGCTGATTTTGTTTTTGATCTGTCTGGGCTGGGTCGTGCTTTCCGGTTCTTCACCTCTGGAAAGGGCTGTGCCTACGGTTGCAGGGCAGACCAGCAGCACCGCTCCCGTCATGGAAATGGTTTCGGTGCTGGATGACCTGCCCGCTCCGGGCGCGGTCAGACCGCCCGGACTTGCCTTTTCCGAAGACTATGTACTGGCTGGAGCGGGATTGCAGGGATTTTATCAGACTTCCGCCCCGGATGACGTGTGGACCTTTTCCTATCCTGATCCGCTGCTTGACGTTCAGCTTGTCCGGCGGGGGCCGCCGTTTCCGGAAATCGTCGTCGGCGACGTTCGGGTCAGCTGGGAGCTCGACCCGAAGACGGGGTTGACCGGCGGAGCCACGGCCCGCAAGGGGATCATGAAACCCCTGGAGGATGCCGGTTTTCGAGCCGCCATTCCTGTAAGCGCGATGCGTACGGACGGAGTTTTCGATCCTTATCCTGTGGTCAGGCTGCGCGCCGAGGACGGGCAGGGCAGAATTCTGGCGGAGAGCGCGGCTGTGCTGGCCGTATCACCGGGATTCGGCTGCGCGCTCTGTCACGCCAACGCGGGGACAGCCATTCTGGAAGCCCATGATCGACATCAGGCTACGGAACTTATGCGGAGGCACGGGCGGGGTGAGGTTATCGACTGCCGCTCCTGTCATGGCGGACCGCTCGCCGCTGCAGGCGAGGGGAGCGGTTCCGGCAAGGCCGGACCGGAAGAACCGACGGATGGGAAAAACACAGCGCTTAATCTGTCCGCTGCCGTACATGGCTGGCATGCCCCCTATTTGCTCGACAGGGAGGCGGACGCCTGCGAAACCTGCCACGTCGACCGTGGCAGGACGAAAGCGGATGACACGCCGAAGTCGCTGTTCGCCCGTGACTTTCACAGGGACAGGGGACTCTCCTGTGTGCGGTGTCATGGATTCATGGAGGATCATTCGCTGGCCTTGCTCAAGGCCGAGCTGAAAGCGGGGAGGGAGGTGGCTTCCAGCATGGCCGCCATCCCTGCGCGAGCCGTCCCGCTTGACCTAATTGAGCCGCGTCTCCCGTGGGTGCAGGAACCGGACTGCACGAGCTGCCATAATTTTTCGGAAAAGCCGAACCTGCTCACGGCATCGGCCTTCAATAAATGGACGCCGGCGGAAGAAGGAGAAAACGGGCTGTTCAGCAGACGACGGGACGACATGCTCATGGCTCGCTGCATCATCTGTCATGGCGCTCCCCACGCGGTATATCCGGCTTCCAATCCTCTGGTTCCGGAACTCGACGACCTTCAGCCTCTTCAGTACCAGCAGCAGGCGGCCACACTCGGCGCTTACGGCAACTGCGCCCTGTGCCATGGACAGAGCATGGATTTTTCCGCTCACCATCCTCTGGTAACGTGGAGCAAGCGGGAGATCGTTCCTCCTCCCGGAGCGGCGATGTCCATGCCTGCGGCCCGCTTCTCCCATGCGGCTCATACTCCGGTGGTAAACTGCACAGTCTGCCATCATACGGGGTATGAGGACGGCAAATCCCTGTTGTGTACGGCTTCCGGATGCCATGACGACGCTTCCCCCACGGAACCTTTCGCCGCGGGGGAGGAAAAGGGAGGGAGCAGATCGGATCCGCAATACTTTCGGCGTGCCTTTCATGGGGGATGGCCTAGCTGCCTTGCCTGCCATACGCAGGCGCTTGCCGAAGGCCGTCCAGCAGGTCCTACGGCCTGCAAGGCCTGCCATCAGGCGCCGTCTTCACGCTGGGCCGCCGAGGAGGAGCAGGCACCGGGAACCGAAGAACAGAACTGATTTACGCTCTTCTGTTCTATAAGAAGTCTTGCGTTCGGACCGGATGAAGAAGGATAACCTTTTGAAAAGGAAATATTTTTTAAGAGTTCCTCATTCAACGGGGATCAGGCAAGAGGAGAAACGCCGGGAAACAGCGTTTTATCTTCGATGTCGCATGCGGCAAACTGCGTTTCCAGGGCTTCAAACTCTTCAACCGGCACGGGGCGGGAGAAAATGTAGCCCTGTACGGCATCGCAGCCGACGGAACGCAGAAGTTCGACCTGCTCCAGACTTTCGATGCCTTCAGCTACAACGTTCATACCCAGAGCATGGGACATTTGAACGATGCCTTCTATTATGGCCCGCTCACGCGGCGTCCCCTTTGTGTTGCGGAAAAAGTCCATATCCAGCTTAAGCACGTCGAGCGTAATGTCCTTGAGCATGTTCAGGGATGAATAGCCCGTGCCGAAATCGTCCATGGCCCGGCGGAATCCGTACGCGGGAAGCATGGCCATGACGGTGCGGAACAGGGAGAAATCCTTGACCACGAGATTTTCCGTACATTCCAGCTCAAGCATTCCTGCCGGGACGGCGTGGCGGTTCCGGATGGCCGCGTAGCGGTCGAGAAAACCTTGCTGAGAGAGGCTCATGCGGGAGATGTTTACGGAAATGCGCAGGGGCGGCAATCCGCGTCTGGACCGGGAGGCGACATAGACGCAGGCCTGCTCGAACATAAAGGCATCGAGATCGACGATGAATCCGTTGCGCTCGAAAAGCGGGATGAAGTCGGAAGGCTGGACAAGCCCTCGTCCCGGTCGCCTCCAGCGGACAAGGGCCTCCGCACCGAACAGCTGGTTGCCATGCTGTATGTCGATCTGGGGCTGGAGATAGGGTAGAAACTCGCCGTTGTGCAGAGCTTTCTCCATGGACGACTCCAGTTCCTTCTCGTAAAGAACCTTTTTGCGCATGTCCTCGGAATAGAAAACATATCTGCTTCCACCCAGATGCTTGACGCTTTTCTGGGCGATGTTGGCCCTGTCGAGCATGTCGTCGATGCTGAGGGGGTCGTTGTCGGAGGCGAGGTAACAGCCACCGACAAGTTCCACGCGGAACTGCCTGCTTGCGAGCTGTTCGAAGTGGCCCAGGAGCATGACGGAGTTGTGAAAACGCCGAATCATTTCCTGAGGGTCACGGCAGGAACAGAGGAGCACGAAGTTGTCGGCGGAAGTGCGGGCGAACGCTTCGTCGGATCCCAGACTGTCCGCGATCAGCTCGGCATAATATCGAAGCAGGGCATTTCCCACGTCATATCCGTACATATCGTTGATATATTTAAAATTGAGAAAATCGAGATACCACAGGCCATAACAGCGTCCGGCTCGTGGTTCGGCGAGCAGACGCGCCGCATCCAGCTTGAACTTCGTCAGGTTGCTGTAGCCGGTAACGGGGTCATGCTCGGCCTGATACCGGAGCTGGCGCAGCGTGCGGACGTTTTCGTCCACGTCGGCGATGGTGCCTACCAGACGGACTGGATTGCCGCTGGAATCCCTGCGGACCGTGGCTGTTATGCGGCACCAGATGAAGGCGCCGTCCCTGCGCCGGAGACGGAGCGTCGCCTCAGCCTGCGGCTGACGGCGCAGGAGGGCATGGAAATCGTCGAGGAGTCTGCGATCGTCCTGATGAACTTCCAGCCTGGTCAGCAGCGTCATGGGATTGTCGGGATCGACTGCGGGGCAGAAGAGGAGCCTGTCAAGATACGGTGCATAGACCGTACCGCGTTTCAGGTCGATATCCAGAACGATGCTGCGGGATTGATTCACGATGATCCGGTAGCGTTCCTCTTCCTCCCTCGTCTGCTGGAGCTGGGCGTTTTCCCGGGAAAACGCCTCAAGGCGTTTGCGGTCTTCGATGCTTGTGACGCAGACGAGGAAAATGTCCGCTTCCTCTTTGACCGAAAGAACGCTGATGGCGACCCAGTGATAGCTTCCGTCTCGCCAGAGACAGCGGAACTCGCCACGGCTGGGTCTGCCGTATTCTGTCTGCCGGGCTCGAAAATGGAACAGGTCGAAATGTTCCCGGTCGTCAGGATAAATTATACTGTCGCGAACGAAGGTCTGCAGATTTTGAACAGTTCCTTCCGTTGGAAGGGGGGAAAAGTTGCCGGAACTGCGGATGGTGCGATACCGTCCGATGGACATGTCCAGTTCGTAGATCTCGTCGGACGTGTCGTTCTGGGTAAAGGCGTAAAGTTCGGCAAGTCTGCTCTGGTCGCGCTGCTTCCGGCTTTCGGTGACGTCAGAAAGAATGTGGTAGGCCAGGCGTCTGCCTGCAGTGCGCAGAAAGCGGAATCCAGATCTGATCCATATAAGATCGTTCTTCGCTCTCTTGACGCGAACCTCGCAGAAAAGTTCGTTTTCTCCCCGCTCGAACGCCTCGATGAGGCGGGACAGGGCGATTGTTTCAAGCAGTGACTCTCTGTCCTCGGGAATGACACGGGAAAGCCCGCTTCGAATAAATTTTTCGTAGGGACCAGAAGGCGGGATGTCGGTTCCCACAGCATGCGAGCCATAGCGGATATGGTAGGTACCCTTGTCGAGGTCAATGCGCAGCACGATGCCGAACGCATGGCTGAACAGAATCTGGCGTTCGAAATCCCGTTCTGCAAGGTCCTGAACAACAATTTCCTCGTTATGCCCCTTGTTTCTGTACTTCATGCGGTACATGGCCTCGTCGGCAGCGTGGAAGAACGTATCGTAGGTCATACGTTCCGTGGACAGAGCCATGCCCACGCTGAGGGCCAGACCGCAATCGGAATATTCCTTGCACAGAGATTCCCGCATGGCCTGGGAAACGCGTCTGACGACGTCCTGCACCACCATTGAGGATGGAACATCCTGCATGAAGGCCAGAAATTCGTTGCCGCCGGTACGGGCGATGAAGTCGCGGCTGCGAAGCTGTTCTCCAAGCAGTTTGCCGAACCGGACAAGGACCGCGTCGCCTTCCAGATGCCCGTGCCTGTCGTTGACCTGCTTGAAGTTGTCCAGATCAAACAGCAGGAGAGCCGAAGCGTGATCCTGCTGATGGATATCGAGATAGGTCTGGATGTACTGTCGGGCGTATTCGTGATTGTACAGTCCTGTGAGCGGGTCGAGCCGAGTCTGCCGAAGCAGCTCGTCATGCCTGATCTTGCGGCTGGTGATGTCCAGAAGAATGCAGATGTAGACCGGTCTGCCGTCTTCGTCTGCGGAGCGTCTGCCCTTTTCCAGAACCCAGATCACGCTGCCGTTGGCCTTGCGCACTCGGTACTCTTCTTCGTAATACTCGGACTCGTCGCTTGAGTAGACCTTGAGAACCCGTTCCCGGTCCTCCGCGTGGATGATGTTGGCAAGACTGCCGTGACTGATAAGGTCGAAGTCCTCCCTGGCATAGCCGAGAAAATTCAGGAGGCTGTCGCTGACGTAAACGAGAGGGCGCTGGGGCCGGGCGCAGGCGATGAATGAGCCTCCCGCAAGGCTCGAACTGATCATGGACATGAAATACTGCTGTCTCTGATAGTCGGCGTTGCGGCGTTCCTGCTCTTCGATGTCGGTATAGAAACAGTAGATGACGTTGTAGCCGTCGTGCTTTTCGCTGGTCTGGCATCCATCCAGCCGGATGCGCACGCTGTTGCCGTTCTTTTTGATGAAGCGCAGCTTGATGGAGAAGCGGCCACGGTCCTTGAGTTCGCGGATGGCCTGATCGGTGACCTCCACGTCGTCCGGATGCACAAGGCGCAGCGATTCATTGTTGAACAGGGTCCGGATTTCCTCCCGCGTGTAGCCGATGTTGCCGAAAAACTGATCGTTGGCGTAGAGCAGAGTATAGCCCGGGTCGTCCGAAATTTTGGCGATGCCGCTGACCACCACCTGATAGAATGCGCCGAGTTCGGCATTCTTGCGTTCCAGAGACGCCATCCCGCGCTTGAGACGTTCCTGAAGTCGGCGCTGTTCAGTGATGTCGATGACGATGCTGACGATAACCTTGCGCCCGCCATCCGTGGTGACGCGGCCCCTGTCCTGAACCCAGATGAACGAACCGTCCTTTTTGAGCATCCTGTAGACGACTTCGTAGGTGTCGCCGCAGCTCAGAGACGTTTCCACCACCCTGTTGACATAGTCCCGATCTTCCGGGTGCATGCCGTTTTCGACAAGCCCGCCGATGTCTTCCACGAATTCCTCGTAGGAGGCGTACCCCAGATGGCGGATCAGGTTGTCGTTGACGAAGTAGAGCGGAAAACCCTCTTCCACGAAACCACCGATAAGACCGCCGGGGAGACTGTCCTTGAGCAGCTCGAAGGCCTGTTCCTTGGACTGGGGGGACATGCCTCCATCCGCGTTCTCGCCGAGGCTGACGGGGAAAAATTTGCCGTCGGCCTGCTGTTCGCTGGGGACGGAAGCATGCAGACCGCAGATGCGGCATATGCCGTCGTCTTCCTCGCGACACATGGCTGAAATGCGCATGTTTACCCGCAGGGTGTTGCCGCCGGGCAGGTCTCTGGAAATCGCCAGATCGCCGTCGACGTAGAAGGAGTCGCTCCCCCCCCCGGACGGTGTGAAGATTACTTAATTCGTGAGGATAGGGTCCGGGTTCGAGCCGGAATTCCTCGTTCAGCAGTTCTCTGAAGTCGTGAAAGCCTTCTCCGGCCCGTTCAAAGGCTCCCGTCCCGATCCATCGGACGTCGTCGGCAAGACATCGTTCCACGCTTTTCAGGTCTCTTTCCCACAGATATGCGTGGAAAAAACGGCGAATGACGTCGAGAGACCGGGTGGCTGTTGCGTTCATGAGCATTCCTGGTTGCAGATTCCGGTCTTCTGTCTAGCTTCAATGAATTTGGCGCGTCAAGGAAGATTTGACAAAATGGAGTCAGGATGCGGCGGTCCGGGGCGCAATATGACCGCCTTCGCTGTCGTGCATCGGAAGCGGCAATGCGTTTCGGTGCGTATCGGTCATTTTCAAAACGAGAAAGGAAGAACCGGACCTGCGTCAGGCTTTCATGCGACGCGGAATTTCCTGTTCCAGCCGCTCGAATTCCTCCAGCGGTACGGCGGGGGAAAAGAAGAAGCCCTGCACGGCGTCGCAGCCGATGGAGCGCAGGAAGGCCACCTGCTCCTCATGCTCGATGCCTTCAGCCACAGTGGCCATGTCCAGAGCCCGCGCCATGTCGACGACGCTCCGGATGATAGATTGATTCCGTGGCGTGAGGGGCTTTTCACGGAAGAAATCCATGTCCAGCTTGAGCACGTCGAGCGTGATGTCTTTGAGCATGTTCAGAGATGAATACCCCTTTCCGAAGTCATCCATGGCCCGGCGTATTCCATACTCGGGAAGCTGAGTCATGACATGCCGGAACAGAGGCGTGTCATGGACCACAAGATTTTCGGTGCATTCCAGCTCCAGCATGCCGGAGGGAACAGCGTAGTTGTTTCTGATGGCGGCATAGTGGTGGAGGAACTGTCGCTGTTCAAGGCTTGTCCGGGAGATGTTCACGGAAATGCGCAACGGGGGCAGGCCACGTTTGAGACGCGACGAGAGGTAGGCGCAGGCCTTTTCGAACATGTAGGCGTCGAGCTTGGCTATGAAGCCATTGCGTTCAAAAAGAGGAATGAACGTGGAGGGAAAGATAAGCCCTTGTCCCGGCTTTTTCCAGCGGACGAGCATTTCGGCTCCGAACAGAGCGCTTCCGTGCTGGATGTCAACCTGGGGTTGAAGATAGGTCAGAAACTCGCCATCGTGCAGAGCCTGTTCCATGCAGGCTTCGAGTTCCTTTTCATACAGAAATTTTTTGCACATGGCTTCGGAGTAGACCGCGTACCGGCTTCCCCCAAGAGGCTTGATGCTCTTCTGGGCGATATTGGCTCTGTCCAGCATGTCGTCGATGCTAAGGGAATCATCAGGCTTTATCAGATAGCAGCCGGCAACCAGATCCACATGAAAGTGTCTGCTGGCAAGTTGATCAAACTGCTTGAGCTGCGCGGCCAGCTGGTCGAAACGGTTGCCCAGCTCCTCCGCATCCTGATAAGCGCAGAGCGCCACGAAATTGTCCGCCATGGAGCGGGCGAACAGCTCTTCGGGACCAAGGTTTTGCGCAAGCAGACGCGCCCAGTACCGGAGAAGGGCGTCGCCGATCTGATATCCATATATCTGATTGATATATTTGAAATTATAGAAATCGCAATACCACACGGCATACCGGGTGCCCGCAGAGCGGGAAGCAAGCAGGCGCGCCGCATCAGCCTTGAATCTCACGAGGTTGGCATGTCCGGTAAGAGGATCGTGTTCCACCTGATAGCGAAGCTGGCGCAGGGCGTGAACCTGCTCATCCACATCGGTGATGGTGGCGACCTGACGTGTCGGCCTGCCGTGTTCATCCCGGCGGACGGCGAACGCGAGACGATGCCAGGTAAAGGAACCGTCCCTGTTCCGGAGGCGCAACGTGGTTTCGTTTTGTGGCTGATTGCTCAGAGATGAAAGAAAGGCTTCAAGAAGGGGATAATCGCCCGGGTAGACCTCCAGATTCTCCAGAATGGCTTCAAGGCTGTCGGTCCGCAAGGGGGAGAGGGAAAAGACCTCTTCCAGAGGCGGGACATATGCGGTTCCGTTTTTCAGATCGAAATCAAGAATGAAGCTGTGCGACTGAATTTCAATGAGTCGGTAGCCGTCATATTCTCTCTCTCTCTCTCTCTCTCTCTCTCTCTCTGGTAGAAACGCCATGGAGCCGGCGTGCGTGATTCTTCCTTTCTGAGCATCAGACTGAAGAGAAGAACCGAGGGGGCCGTTTTGAGGACTTTGCTCCGGTGCGCGTCTTCGTTCGAGAAAGGTACTCATGTTTTGGTCTCATCTTCTGCGGATATATACGGAAGAATCGGTAATGCGGACCGAAGACGCGCGATTATCGAGTCCCTTGCTGGATATCTTTTAACTCCTTATAAAACAAAAATATTATTCGTCAAGGGGGCAGTCCGGAAGGAGTACAGAGAAAAAGAAATTTCAACCGATATATTGGGAAGATACATCCTTTTGCCTTTCGGATGCCTTTGCGCGGGATCAGATTGAGCCGGGAGGAGGCGGATGTCGTTTCCATACGCGGCAGTTTCCCGCACGAGCGTGAGTAATCGCATGAAACAAGTGTTCGAGGGACGAATGCCGAAGCGGAAACGGACCGTATGGCCGTTCCGCTGTTTGACAGGCAGGAAAATAACGTCCTAATATGTACTTTGCAACGAGTCCCTCCAGTTTGATATTATGCAGGAATATCATTGAGATGGACGTTGCCCCGTCCCCGGAAAGCTTCGGGAGACGAGAAAGCGGAAGGAGCGCCTATGGAAGGATATGCGGGAAAGGGACATCAGGTTTTGCTGGTTGATGACGACTGCGAGTTCTGCGAACTCATGGCCGACTATCTTGATGTACATTCGTTTTCCGTTACTTCCGTGCATACGGGCACTGCGGGGATAGAGGCCGCGCGGGAGAAGGAGTACGACGTCATTCTTCTGGACATGCTCCTGCCTGATATTTCGGGAATCGAGGTGTTGCGTCATCTGAGGATGGAGACGCGAACCCCGGTCGTCATTCTGTCCGCCCACAATGAAGAAACGGACCGTATCGTCACTCTGGAGCTTGGCGCGGACGATTATGTGCCCAAGTCCTTTTCCGCCCGGGAGCTGCTTGCCCGGATTCGTGTGGTCCTGCGTCGGATGGAGAATGCGGAACTTCCCGAAAGTTCGGACAGGCCGGACGGCATGCTGTGCGTCAACGGGCTGTGCATGAACCCCCAGACCATGAAGGTGACGCTGAACAACGAGTCCCTTGAGCTGACGAACATGGAGTTCCAGTTGCTTTATCATCTGGCGCGCGGGGCGGGACGCATCTTTTCGCGTGAGGACCTGCTCACTCTGTTTACGGAAAAGGAATGGAACAAGTTCGACCGTTGCGTGGATGTCCACGTATCGTCCCTGCGCAAGAAGCTCGGGGACAATTCGCGCTGTCCGACCTATCTGAAGACGGTTCGCGGTCTCGGATACATGTTCATCAAGCAGAGTGACGCATGACTCTGAAGAGCATGCCCTTCAGCCTGTATTCCAAGATTTTCTTGTGGCTGGTGCTCAATCTGGTGCTGCTGGCTGTGCTTGGAGTCGGGACTGGCTGGTATGTGCTCCTCGGCAGCGGCGATGGGCTTGTGCCCGCGCATCTGTTCAGTTCGAACATTGAAAACACCTTCAGACTGGTCAGCGTCAATCTTCAGTATCGGTCCGTCTTTTCCTGGCAGAGGCTCCTGAAGCAGAACGATCGCGGCGATGCGCTCCGGTTTCACCTGCTGAGTCTTGAAACGGCGGTGCTGCCTGACGACTGCATACCCGAAAAGGTAGTGCAGGCAGCACGGAACATTCCCAAAAGCTCCTTTACGTTGTGTCCTGATCCGGATGCGCCTTTGTGGGATTCTCTGCGCGGCGGCTTTTTCGATACACAGCAGAAAAATGTGGAGGCGGGCCTGCCGCCCGTTCCTCCGGCCATCTTTGTCCGTACCGGGTCGCCTACGCGCTATTGGTATGGACGGGTTCTGTACATCCCGGACAAGAACATGCAGCTTCACTATGTTCTTCTGGCCCTGGAAACGGATTCCTTTTACGGGTACGGTCTGTTTTTCGAATTTTGGGGCGTCCTGGTGGTCATTCTGGCTGTGCTCGGCGTATCATGTCTGTGGTGGTGGCCGTTTGTCCGGCATCTGTCTCGTCCCTTGCTGAAGATGGTCAATTATGCCGAACAGGTGGAAATGGACAATTTCGTCTGTCTCGACAAGGCGCTGAGCGATACCAGGACCTTTTCCGGCGAACGTCGGGATGAAATCGGGCGGCTCGGACATGCCTTCATGACCATGACCCGACGGGTGGGGCTGCTCATTTCCGGCCAGAGTCAGTTTATCCGGCATATTGCGCACGAGCTGAATTCGCCGCTTGCCCGTACGCAGATAGGTCTTGCCGTGCTGGAGGAACGGCTCGACGGTCAACCGAGAGAACGAGTCCGGCGGATCATGAAGGATATCGAGCGGCTTTCCGTGCTTACCGATGAAGTTCTGTCCTATCTTCAGGCCAAGGCTTCGCTGGGGATACCGAAGAAGGAACGTATCTATCTGTGTCCGTTTTTGTCTTCCCTGGTGCGCAGCGAGGCTCCGGAAGACGACATCCATGTCTTTGCGGACAAGGATGCGTGGCTGTGGACGGATAAGGATTATTTGCGGCGAGCCGTCAGCAACCTCCTGCGCAACGCCGTTACCTATGCGGGGGACGCCGGTCCCGTGGTGTTGAGCGTGAGCGAAGAAGCTGGGGAGGTCTGCATCGCCGTCCGCGACAGAGGGCCGGGCGTGTCCGAACAGGATTTGCCTTTGTTGCTGGAGCCTTTCTACCGCGGCAAGGCCTCTCTGACGCATCCCGGAGGCTCGGGACTCGGGTTGTCCATCGTCAAGTATTGTGTCGAGGCGTGCGGCGGGCGGCTTGACTACGGCAACGCGGAGCCAAACGGCTTCTGGGTTGCGCTGTTTTTCCCGAAGGGAAAGACGGACGGGCTGGTCTGACCGAAAAACGGCGACTTCCCTCATGCAGGGAGGGCATCGTCTGTCGCCGTGTTCGACAGAACATGGAGGGATAATTAAAAGATTTTCCCATACTCTGCTGTGCGATGTCGGGAAGGTGTGTGCCGCATCTTCCCGTTGTTGGGAACGCGTCGCCATGACATGGCGCCAAACCGTTCGGAACAGGCAAGGAAAACCATATGAAGTCTTTTCAGAGGGAAGATTTTGGGATTTCCTTTCAAGGGGATATGGTATATTTTTTGATTGTAAAGACTCGCTTAACAATTTTTTACATCAAACGTCACGAAATTCACATTAGGTTAACAATCCTCCTCTAAGCTGTCTTCATATGAGCGAGCGGATGCAGCCCTGTCGGACACAGGCAGGGCATTCCATAACCCGCAGCAGAAGGAGCAGAGGATGCCCAGTTCTCGCAGGGAGTTCATGAAGGCCGCGGCCGTTACCGGCGCTCTCGCCATGTCCGGACATTTGCTGAAGAGCGAAGCGGAAGCGGCCACTCCGCCCATCGACAGGGATCTCGACGGTGTGATCGAGATGCATGTGCATGCCGATCCCGATGTCCGCGCCCGTTGCATTGATCAGCTTACGCTGACCCGGCAGTGCAGGCAGAATGGCTATCGGGGCGTCATGTACAAGTGCCATGACTTCATAACCAACGACATTGCCTATCTCTTGCGGGCGATGGTGCCGGGCATCGAGGTGTTCGGCGGCATCGCGCTCAACCGCAACTACGGCGACACGGTCAACGTACAGGCCGCGAAGATGGCCACGCAGGTGACCGGACATTACTGTCGCTGCATCTGGATGCCCACCTACCAGTCCGCGTTTGATCAGAAGAGCAAGGGCGGAGTCGGCGTTCCCGTGCTTGACGAGCAGGGAAACGTGCTTCCCGAGGTGATCAAGGTCATGGAACTGTGCGCTGATGCGGACATCATCTTTGCGACCGGACATTCTTCTCCCGACGAGTGCGTCGTGCTTACGGCCAAGGCGAAGGAAGTGGGCGTGAAAAAGACCGTCGTCACCCATGCGAGTCAGGCTCCCTGGAAGCTCACGATGGAGCAGGCCAGGATCTGCATCGACAACGGGGCCTATCTGGAACATTGCGTTTTGCCATATTTCAAGGGGCCTCATGCGGTGGTTCCCGGCTATCGCAATCAACAGCAGGTACCCATGGAGGAGTTCGCCGCCTACATCGCTCTTGCTCCGGATCGCCAGTATATCAGCACGGACCTCGGGCAGGCTCTCAATCCCAATCCTATTGACGGGATGCGCACGTTCATCACCGGATTGCGCAAGGTCGGAGTAAAGGAGGATGTGCTGACGCTCGTGTCCAAAACGGTGCCGGCTCGTCTGCTGGGGCTGGATTAGCAGCCTTACGGGTTGAAATGCAGAGGAGATCTTGCGGTTCGAACGGCGGTTGCGCGCGGAGCGCAGTTTGAAGAACCTTCGTCCGCAAGAAGGAATCCGACGGATATCCATCGGAAAATACAGGAATGGACGTTTAACTCAGGAGGAACGTATGCTTAAGTATCTGAAGCATGCAGCGCTCGCCGCAACGGCCGCCCTCTGTGCAGCTCCGCTGGCTCAGGCCACCGAGCAGCCGCAGGAATGGGAGCTGGTCAACCCTGCAGGCGTGATCGAGAAAGTGGCCGTGGAGCCGGCCAAGCGGATCACGGCGCTGGAGGGCAAGACCATCGCTCTGCGCTGGAACGGCAAGAACAACGGGGATGTTGTACTCGACCGGCTGGCCGAACTGTTGTCCAAGAAGTACCCCAGCGCCAAGGTCGTGAAAGTTTATCGTGACATGGCTGACCAGAACGTGAGCAAGATTTCCGCCACGCAGGCCGAGTCCATGCGTATCTCCAAAGCCGTAGCCAGCGTGAGGCCCGATATCGTGATCGCCTCACAGGCCGACTGAGGGAGCTGCACTTCATGGCTGGTAGTTGACCAGTCCAACCTCGAGAAGATGGGCATTCCCACCGTCACCATCGTTACCGAACCCTTCCTTACCCTCTCGCGCGGCACTCAGAAGAGTCAGGGGTTGACCGACATGTGCTTCGTGACGGTTCCGCATCCTCTGGGCATGATCTCCAAGGCCGAAGTCAACGCCAAGGTGGACGCAGCCTTCGACGACATTGTCAAGGCCGCAACTCAGTGGAAGCCGACCAGGGAGAAGGACAGCGCTCAGGTAAAACCCTATCCCGCCAAGACCTTCAAGTTCTCCGGCACCTATGCGGACGTGAACGAGATGTTCCAGAAGCGCAAGTGGTCGCTTTCCCTGCCCATCGTTCCGCCCACCGTGGACAAGGTGCAGGCCATGCTCAAGGGCACCAAGCGCGACCCCGCTGAAGTGCTCTGGGTCGTTCCGCCCCGTCAGGGCATGCTGACCGTTGAACTGGTGGCTACGCTCGGCGTTATGGCTGGAGCCAAGCCCGAACATATGCCGCTGCTCATCGCCACGGTGGAAGCCATGGCCGATCCCATAGCCGCATGGCGCGGACCGACCACCACCACGGCCGCCACGGTTCCCGTGTTTTTCATCAGCGGTCCCATCATTGAAAAGCTGAAGCTCAATCCCGGTACCGGCACTGCGGGCGGCGAAAACCCGGTCACCAATGCGCTCGGTTACTTCGTCAACCTTGTGGGCGATGTGGTAGGCGGTTCCGTACCTCCGAACTTCGACAAGAGCACGCACGGTTCCTCCTACGACCTCGTGGCCATGGTGTTTACGGAAAATACCAGGGAAAATCCCTGGAAAACGAGCTACGCCGAGGAAGCGGGCTTCAAGCCCACGGACAGCATCGTGACGCATTTCAGCGCCTATCTTGGCAACGCCAACATCGACCATGACAGCAAGACCGGCCAGCGCCTGCTGACCACACTGTCCACCGGCCTGCTCGGCTCGGCTTCCGGCCTCGCCTCCTGCATGGCCGACTACGATGCCAGCTACGCCATCACCAACAAGGTTTCCTTCGCGTTCGTGGTGCTTTGCCCCGAACATGCGGCGACCATTGCCAGGGACTTCCCGGTTCAGCAGGATGCCCGCGAATTCATGCGTGAAACCGCGGCCATGCCCTACAAGTTCTACTCGCAGGAAACCTGCGTGCCGCCCAAGGACTTCGGTCCTTATAACGACGATACATTCATTCCCCGTTTCAAGAAGACGGAATCCATCAAGTTCTTCGTCTCCGGCGGCCCGGGCAAGCAGTCCCAGATCTGGGTTCCCTTCCCGCAAGTGTTCAAGCCTGTTTCCAAGAAGATAGCCGACTAACGCAAAACCTCCCAACTTCAGCTCCGCCGGGTCTTTCGTGAAAGGCCCGGCGGACTTTTGTATTGCAATCGGATTGGTATATTAAGTATGTAAAACAAATAGACATTTATTAGTATTTTCTGAAATATTTGAAAATAGTTAATACTAGACGTTGTGTAAGGGTAGGAAGTAGGTTGAAGCATTTACGTTTTAATCTAGACAAAATTATTAATATTTTCTATGAAATGGACAAGACATTCTCTCTTTTTCCAGGAGTAATGCCACGTTCTTTATCCCCATTTTAGAAAAGTTACCGATAGGGGATTTTTAGGAGAATAGAACGATATAAATTTTGAGAGAGTAAAACTACTATAAATAGACAAGAGATTTATCTCGAAGCAGAAAGTAGTTCTATCTATTACTACAGACAATACAGAATATAAATAGTATATAATATAGACTAAATAGCCTATATAGATTTGAAAAAGATATTTGGTTGTACTTTATACTCTTCAATTTTAAATACTGAAATTTACTATGCTAATTGAGTTATTCTATTATATAATGATATAAAATAGTTACATAATTTATATATTTTACTTTGTACATATTTTATATTAATATAATAAAAATGGATATAATTATGTATGGTGTCATATCATACTAGAAATAAGTAAATAATAGGAACTTGTATGTATAATTTACGATCGTACTATTCTGCATCGATTAAGCAGTTTTTACAACAATCTGATCAAGAAATTCTTGGGTTTATCTATGAAAGTAATACATCTACAAAAACTACAATTCAACAAAGAAATGCCTGGGAAATAGAAATATCTATTTTAAAAAAACAGCTAAAAAACTTTAATGAAGGTAATATAC
Source organism: Pseudomonadota bacterium (assembly GCA_023403845.1). GTDB lineage: Bacteria > Desulfobacterota > Desulfovibrionia > Desulfovibrionales > Desulfovibrionaceae > Bilophila. The sequence goes on along the minus strand of JAEYDL010000004.1, from coordinate 2,567 downwards.
TATTTGAATATAGTATACCCCGTATGGGGAAGCGCGTTGATGTCATTATATTGTATAAAAATATAGTTTTTTTATTAGAGTTTAAGTGTGGAGATACAGAGTATCGGCAGATAGCCTATGATCAAGTTTATGATTATGCATTAGATATTCGAAATTTTCAAAAAGAAAGTCATGATAAATTAATAGTTCCAATTATGATTGCTACAAAAGCAGATTGTTTTCAAAATAAATTATATGTCAAAGATAGAATTTTTGAACCAATACGTTGTAATGAAAATAATATTGGATATATAATTAATAATATATCATTACAATATATAGAACCGAAATTTGATTATTGTCTTTGGGAAAATTCTGAGTATATGCCTACTCCAACAATTATAGAAGCTGCACAAGCTTTATATCGAGGACATGATGTTCGCGATATTACACGAAATGATGCCGGTGTTGAAAATTTGACAGCAACAACTGATGAGATTAATCGTATAATTGAATATAGTAAGAAAAATTGTCGGAAGTCTATTTGCTTTTTAACTGGTGTTCCTGGTTCTGGTAAGACATTAGTTGGACTAAATATTGCTATTCAGCATGCTAATACACAACAAGGTGAACATGCGGTATTTTTATCTGGTAATTATCCATTGGTAACAGTGCTGCAAGAAGCCCTTGCACGTGATAAAATCGAGCAGGAAGAGCAATATGGTAATAAAATTTCTAAAAAAGATGCACTTCGTAGGACAACTGCTTTTATTCAAATTATTCACAAATATCGCGATTCTTTTGTCGCTAATAATAATGTTCCTCCAGAACATGTAGTAATATTTGATGAAGCTCAGCGTGCATGGACATATGAAAAAATTAAAAAATTTATGGCAACTAAAAAAGGGGTTCCGAACTTTCCATATAGTGAGCCAGAGTTTCTGATTAGCACAATGGATCGTCATCATGATTGGGCTGTAGTGATTTGCCTGGTTGGAGGTGGACAGGAAATTAATACTGGTGAAGCAGGATTACCAGAATGGTTTGATTCCCTACAGCGAGCATTTCCAGGTTGGGACGTATATGTTGCAGATGAACTTAATGATGATGAATACCGGCGTGGCCGCAGCTGGATAAGTATGGTCTCAGGAATTAACATGTATAGGAGAGATAAACTTCATTTAGCAACATCAGTGCGGTCTTTTCGTACTCCTGACTTGGCTGCGTTTATAAAAGCTATACTTGATCAAGATAGTAATACAGCAAAAATACTCAGTAAACATATTCATGATAAATATCCCATTATTATTACAAGGGATTTAAATAAAGCAAAAGATTGGGTACGTGAACACGCACAAGGTACAACACGTTATGGGATTCTTGCGACGAGTGGGGCTTTACGCCTAAAACCAGAGGGACTTTTTGTAAAAAATAATATTTCAGTTGCTAATTGGTTCTTAAATCCAAAAGATGATGTACGTTCCAGTTATGCAATGGAAGATGTTGTGTCTGAGTTTGATATTCAGGGATTGGAAATTGATTATTCTATTGTGGCATGGGATGCTGATTATCGTTTTGACGGTCATGTCTGGACATATTATTCATTTGTGGGGAACCGGTGGAATCGAATCTCTAATGATGAAAATAAACTCTATCTAAAAAATGCCTATCGTGTTCTGTTAACTCGAGCCCGACAGGGCATGGCCATATTTATTCCTACAGGTAGTAACTCTGATAAAACCCGCCAATGTGAGTTTTATGATAATACGTATAACTATTTAAAAGAAATAGGTATTGATGAATTATAGATATAAATAGTATATCATATCATCTATTTTAGTATGATACGTAAAACCCCTCTCTGATTCCAGGGTGCAGCCAGTCTTGTGTCGTGATTGTTCGTCAACCTCAGACGTTGCGGATCACGTATTGGCCTCACGGTTTCGGGATCGTCCGTTTCCATCGTGTGCGGGGGAGAAAACAACGCACCTGAGCGCACTGTAAGGAGTCCCCGCGGCCCATCACATGATGGACCGCGGGGACCGTGTCTGCATAAGAAGCGAGGAACAGAGGCATAAGACATGATCGGATTGCGTTTCTCTTCCCGGGGCGCTTCGATGCGCATCGGGGACAGGTGCGGTATGGAAGGGAAAGCCCATGAAATTCCCGTCCATTCCGATCAATAAGGCTTTTGCTCAAGCCGCCATCCCCGCGCAGCGTGTAAACGTAGGGACGGCGGCCGTTATAAGGGGAGGTTATGCGCTGCGATAGAGCTTGGTCATGACGATCTCGCGATGCCCGAGCACTTCGGCGCTGGTGTTGCGGCCGTTGGCGGTCTGAACCATCATGTCGAGCAGAACGTCGCCGGCCTGATCCATGTTCATTTCCCGGCGCAGAATGGCGGTCACGTCCACGTCGATATGCTCGCTCATGGTCCGCACGGTGCGCGGATTGCCGGAGAGCTTGATGACCGGGAGAATCGGGTTGCCGATGACGTTGCCCTGTCCGGTGGGGAAGAAGTGCACGACCGCGCCGGCGGCGGCCACGAGGGTCACCATTTCCGCGGCGGCGGAGGAGGAGTCCATGAA
>JAEYDL010000006.1 GCA_023403845.1 Pseudomonadota bacterium | reverse complement strand
GCACAGCAGGTTTCACGGCCGCCGTCATGCATAAGGCGCCGGCAGAGCGCAGGATGAAGTTTTCCCGATAAAAGGATCGTGTTTCTGGAAAGCGTGTCCGAGAAGCCTTCCGGCACGACGAGAGAGTATGATGGGCGCGTAGTGCCGGCGAGAAAGTTCGGACTTTTCTTTTCCGGTCAGAAGCACGGGGCCGGGATGGCTTTTCCGGGCCTGTACATGCGGAAAGGTCTGAGTCCTGAACGTTGTTGCCCCGTCGCGTAGTGCTCCGCTCAGGAGCCGACGTGTTCCGTAATGATGCAGACAGTGAAAAAGGCCCGCGCTCACAGGGAGGCGGGCCTTTTTTCATGTTAAGGCCTTTAGGCAGTTGAGGGAGCGGAAGCGACCGAAACAGAAAACCACCCGCTTAGCGGGTGGACCACAAAATGGTTATACCTAAAAAAACACCTTTTCGATAAGACGGAGTTGTTCAGGCTCCCGTCCACATCGAAAAGGTGTTTTTTTATGGCGAAAGAACAAAATCTGGCACATACGAAATGGCTGTGTAGGTACCATATTGTCTTCACTCCGAAGTATAGGAGAAAAGTGATTTACGGGCAATACCGTGAAGAAATAGGAAAAATAATACGACAGCTTTGTAATTACAAGGGAATCGAAATTATTGAGGGACATATGATGATAGACCATGTGCATATGCTTGTCATGATACCGCCAAAGTATGCGATATCGTCGGTTATGGGGTATATAAAGGGTAAAAGTTCACTGATGATTTTTGATAAATTTTCCCAGCTGAAATACCGGTATGGCAATCGGAGATTCTGGAGCGTGGGATATTACGTCAGCACAGTAGGTTTGAACGAAGCAACGATCAGGAAATATATACGGGATCAGGATAGAGAAGATATCATGCTTGATAAGAGGACGTGCAGGGAATATACGGATCCGTTCAGTCCAAAGCAGGGAAAGCTCCTTTAGGAGCAGGCTACGAGTCAAAGTACATGGGGGCTTGAACTGTTGAAAAAAAGGCAGGGCGCCGACCAGAGAAGTTCAAGCCGGCGCCCTTAAGGCGCGAGTAAGTAACAAGCCCTTATAGGGCTGGACAAGCCATCCGTTTTACGGGTGGTCCTGACTGGGGGTTGGTTTTCTCACTGCCGCGGGCGGCCCCCGGCAGGTGTACGGGCGTTCAGGGAAGAGAGCCACAACGAGAGATGCTGAATCGTGTTTGCAGCTGGCGGGAAGGAAAGGAGGCATTACAACATGGAAAGCCATGGCGCGTCATGTCCCGGGGGAATCCTTTTCCTGTACGGACCAAACCGGCAGGCTGCTCATAAGCTGCGATACGTCTTCAGAGAAGACGGGCAGGGCGGAAGCCGACGAGGGGATGACTTTGCGTTGAAACCCTGTTCTCTCCGGACGCCCTTTCTGGTGAAAGGGACGAGCCGCTGGCAGTATTTTCATGTGCCCGCCTCTTCAGGACCACAATCGGCAAGATTCTCGGCTGTACATTGCAGGTTTTTGCGCTTATGAAGAGACAAATTTGGCAGCCTTAAGGGTGTAGCAGACATGTTTCCGCCTCCTTCGGTTTCTCCCGATAGAGCGCGTGCCGGAGGAGGGCATGATGCTCCAACGTCGTACCATAGCATCTTGCATCGGAAAAATTTTTCTTCTGGCGGAAAGGGTTTCGGGATGGCCGTCGCTTACCGCAATCCGTTCCGCACTTATCGTCACTCTGCCGCTCATGTTTCTCGGTTCGCTCGGAGAGCTGGTAAACAGTTTTCCACTGGACGCCTACAGGGCGTTCATGCTTCAGCAGTTCGGACCCGACTGGCGGGAATTCGGTAATATTCTGAAGGACGCCACCTTCGCCGTGATGTCGCTCATCATGGTCTGTTCCATAGGGTATCATCTGGCGGAACAGTATGATCGCACGCATTCCGTCACGCAGGCGAACCCGGCCATTACCGCGCTCGTGGCGTTCTCATCATTTTTCTGTCTGCTTCAGCCGGATGGGGACATCCTGTCTCGTCGCTGGCTCGGTGTCGCCGGACTTTTTGTGGCCATTCTCGTGAGCGTTGTCGCCACCCGGTTGTTTCTGGCCCTTTTTTCCTGCAAGCGTCTGCATCTGCATTTGCCGGGCGGAACGCCCGACGTAGCCATTCCAGAGGCTTTCAACGCCTTTTTGCCCGGTATTCTCACGGTGGCGGCCTTTGCTTTCTTGGGACTGTTCATGCGTGCCGCAGTGGGTATTTCACTGCATGAGACGGTTTATGAACTCATCCGCATGCCTTTTGATGCCATTGGGGACGGACTCGGGCGTGGCATGCTTTATATCCTGTCGTTGCATACGCTCTGGTTCGCCGGGATTCACGGTTCCAATGTTCTGGATCCCATTACGCACGATATTTATGGCGCCGCGATGCTCGCCAACCAGACTGCGGCTGCTGCCGGTCTCCCCCTGCCGCACATTATGACCAAGACGTTCATGGATACCTTTGTATTCATGGGAGGAGCAGGAACAGGAATCAGCCTTGCAGGCGCGCTGATTCTTTTCGGCAAGGCTCAGGGAAGCCGCAAGATAGGTCTCATTTCTCTGGTGCCGGCCTTGTTCAACATTAATGAAGTTCTGCTCTTCGGCCTGCCGATAGTGCTTAATCCCCTTCTGCTGATTCCATTTCTGGCCACGCCGCTTGTCCTGGCCGCCGTCAGCTACGTCGTCGTGGCTGCGGGACTGGTTCCGGGGACCGGCACTATGACCGAATGGACCACGCCCGTTCTGCTCAATGGATATCTGGCTACAGGTTCGCTGAAGGGGTCGTTTTTGCAGCTGGCGAATCTCGTCATGGGGATACTGCTCTATGCTCCGTTCGTTCTGCTCGGCAACAGGGTCAGAATGAAGCAGATCAGCGCCGCCTTTCATGAACTCCTTCTGCGTTCCTGTACCGCTGCGGATTCATCGGGGCATAGGCTTGGTCGCAATGACGATGCCGGAGCGCTTGCCCGAACTCTGATCAGAGATCTGGAATACGATCTCAGGGAAGGCAGGGGGCTATTTCTGGAATTCCAGCCTCAGGTCTGCGCTCGAACGGGCAGAGTCGTGGGAGCCGAGGCGCTCATTCGCTGGCGACATCCGTTTTACGGTTTGATCCCGGCGCCCATTACCGTGGCGCTGGCCGAGGAGTCGGGGCTTGTCCGACCTATGGGGCTGTGGGTATTCGAAACTGCCTGCCGGGTACGTCGCGACTGGCTTGATGCAGACGTCAGGGATCTGAGCATCGCCGTTAACGTGTCCGCTCTGCAGCTCAAACGGTCGCTTCCGGATCAGTTCCTGAACGTCGTGCATCGCTACGATCTCCCCCCGTGGATGATGGAAGTGGAGGTCACCGAGTCTGGCGCGCTTGATTCCGACACGCCCGAGAGCCATGTTCTCGCCCGGCTGTACGACGAGGGATTCCCCGTCGCGATCGACGACTTCGGTATGGGGCATAGCTCGCTGAAGTATCTGAAGCAGTTTCCCGTAAGTGTGGTCAAGATTGATGGAGCCATCAGCCGGGACGTGTGCACCAACCCGATTTGCGAGGACATAGTGGCCTCGATTACCCGACTCTGCCGGGCACGTAATATGCTGAGCGTGGCGGAATTCGTCGAAACTGAGGAACAGGCCGGACTGCTGCGGGATTTGGGATGCGATGTATTTCAGGGATACCTCTACAGCAGACCGTTGTCCGCCGAAGACTGCCTCAGGTTCATTCTGGACAGAAACGAAAGAAAGGGCGGACAGGGCGGCGATTGAAACAGCGGCGCACGTTGCGTGCATGGAGTCCGTGTCCAGTCCGTGTTTCCGGAGTGGTCGGGCGGGGAGGAGGCGTATGCTTTTTCCGGTCGACCCGGGAAAGGCTTCCGCATGGGGCGGAGGCCATGGAGCAGCTCTTGTTTCGTCATCTCGCCGGACTGCATCAGCGTTCAATCTGCAGGGAGCAATATTGAGAGGTCGTTTTCGTTTTGGAGCGCTGCTGTGCGTGGTCTGGATGTTCGTCGCTGGAGTTCTGCCTGCCGTGGCGGAAGAGGATCTCGCGCCTGAAACGAAGGGACTTGACTCGCGAGCAGGATTTCGTACCGGGACACGCTTTTTCGATGAAGCCGAGCTTTCGGGCGGCGTCTACTTCTTTCGGCGCGACCGCAGACGCTATGATGTGGATAAACGCCGCTATGAAACCAATCTCAATCATGCATCCATGCAGGCGAACGTGGATTTCGTCTCGGGGTTCGCGGGCGGCTGGCTTGGATTTGATTTCGGCGTGTTCGGGTCGCATGATCTTTTGAACAAGGGAGCCGTGGACCACGAAATGGGATTTGAACCGTGGGGAGATCCCTGGCATCCTGACTGGAGCAAACGGAGCACTGAAGACGGCGCATCCGTGTACAAGGCCGCGGTCAAGGCCAAGGCCGGTCCCTTCTGGGCCAGAGGGGGATGGTTTCAGCCTGCCGGTCCCGGTGTGCTCGGCGTCAACTGGTCGATTATGCCGGGAACATACAGAGGCATAAATATGGGCGCGGACATCGGGCGTCTGTCTATTGCGGCGGCCTGGGCTGACGAATACAAGGCCCCCTGGTTCATAAACTTGAATCGATTTCGCAAAAATGACGGTGAAACCTCCGTACCGTGGTTATGGAGCGCCGGAGCGAGGTATGTCTTCGAGAACGGCGTCTTGCTGGAACTGGGCTACGGCGCGTCCCGAGGGCATCTCAAGAACGCCCACTTCAAGAGCCGTTACCGTTCTGCTGGAGGAACCGGCCCCCTGACCGTAGGCTATCATCTCTATCTTATGGACGACAGCGATGATTCGGGCGAGAGCCCCAACGACAATTTCGACGGCCTTGCTTCTCTGCACTATCTGTTCGGCAGGTACGAGACGCCGCCGTGGACATTCCGTTTTGAAGGCACCTATGTTCGCGCTCCCATGTCCGGTCCACAGAGCCAGGGGCAGTTCGCCTATCGGCTGACGGATCGCAACGGGAGTTCCAGCGGGGCGCTTGACGTATGGTGGGATGCCCGGTCCGACTGGAATGCCGATAACGAAAAGGCCCTGTATGGAAGCGTGATGCGCACGCTCGACGACTTGCTTCCGGCAAAGGGCTTTTCGGTTGGAGCCGGCGCGGCTTTCGGTTTTGACGGAAGGGGATACGGTACTGCGGAACATTTCAAGGAATGGGCCTTTACCTTTGATATCAATTATGTCCGTCCTGCCGGGGCGTTCGCCGGGACTTTCGTCAAGCTGCACTACACCGAATACCGCAATGGTACTGGACAACCGAGCTGGGGGGCCTATCGTAACGGTTTTCAGTCCGAGCGTGATGTGAGGTTGCTGATCGGCATTCCGTTTTCGTTGTGATCCGTTCTGCTTGCTTCATGCCATTGTTTTCCGTTGCCATGCTGCTTTTTCTTCGTGCCTGCCTTTGGCGAATGAGCCTTTTCAATGCTGCTTTCCCTGTCGTATGGAGGCAGAACATTGCGACGTCTCCTTCGGGAGGACTCTGTCCTGCCGCGGAGGCCAGAATGGTTCCGGCATCCCTTCCTTTTTTACGGCAGATTTTCTTGCAGGATTTCACGCTCCGGACGGGATGCGAGCTTTCGCCTTCGCCGGAGTTCTCCACTGACGAGAAGGATGATTTCCCGGAAAAAGTTATGGATTTCCGGCTTGTTTTCCCCTTTTTCAGCGTGTATGCGCGCTGATGCCGCATTCGTCAGTTCAGACGTCGGGGCGGCGTGCCTGAAAAACCGGACCCGACGCGGAGGTCGGGGCCGGCTTCCTGTTCCGATGGATATAATGCGCGCTAGATGTCCAGAATGACCTTGCAGGCCACGGCGATCTGATAAAGCACCTGGGAGATGTCCTTGACCGCCTGAAGATTTTTGGATTCGACGCGGGGCAGGACGAGGACCTGATCGCCCGGTTCTATTCTGGAAGCTCGGGGAATCACCTCCCCGCTCGGCCGCACGACGATGAGGTTGGAGGTATCCGCGCGGTTGCTGAAGCCTCCGGCTCCATCAATGTAATCGTCCAGATCCTTGTCCCTGCTCCAGACAATGGCCTGCGGCATCATGACTTCTCCGCTGATGAGAACGACGTCCGTCTTTTCGGGAATGACTATGGTGTCGCCGTCTTCCAGCGCCAGATCGGCGATGCTGCCCTTGTTGCCCACTACGACGATGCCCTCGGGCTGCACCTCCCGGGCGCGGGAAATGAAGCTTGAGAGCATTTCCGCTTCCTTGGCCCGGATTTGCGCCTCATCGGAGCTTGCCGAGGTCGCCGTATAGGCGTTTTGTTCGAGTCGCCTGAGAGAATCCTCAATGGCCTTTTTCTGTCGGACGGCGACGCTTTTTCTTTTGATGTACAGTCCTTCGAGATTGGCTCTGTCGGGATCGACGGCAATATAGCTCTGGACTTCGCGGAGGCGGGCGTTTCTGCGTACGGGAAAGCGTGACGCGCCGCGAATGGCGCCTTGCACTTCGATCATGATCGTATCGCCCGGCGTATCCGCGAGGTAGCGGACCTGATCGCCGTTTTCCAGTCTGAGCGTCCGGAAGTCCCGCAACGGCAGATACAGGTTGTACGGTGCGCCGTTGCGGGAACCGGTCAGGCTGACGTGAGATGCCCGCGGCTGGGGGTCGGCAAGGTCGGTCAGAGCAGCTCCGGTGAGATCGCGTTGTCTGAATTCAAAACGGGCCGTATTGCGCACTTCGCCCGTGGCCACCACAGTGGGACCCTTTTCTCCGACCACGATGGTATCTCCGTCCTGAAAGCGGACGTGCGGCATGTTTCCCTTGAGGACGAAAGGATAGAGATCAAAGGTACCGACTTCCGACCCTCGTCTGAGCAGGCGGATGTTGCGATAGCTTCCGCGTTGCGGATCAATCCCGCCCGCTCTGTCCAGAAAGGACAGGATGGTGTCCGAGGGGGTCCCCGCATAGTTTCCGGGACGAGGGACGAAACCGGTTACGAAGAGAGAAACCGGCTGGGTGTCGAGCGGACGAGCGTAGACCTGAACGGTTTCCACTCCTGCCGCATTCAGCTTGCTGCGAATGGCCTGTTCAAGCTGTTCGCGGGGGTCCAGAGGCAGTCCGGCCAGAGGAATGCTGCCAAATTCGGGCAGCGTGATCATGCCTTCCTGATCGATGGTCAGGATGTCGTCAAAGGTGCGTTCTCCCCAGAGGCGGACGACAATTCTGTCTCCGGCCTGGAGCGTGGCGCCTGCAGGACTCTGAGAAAAATGGCCCTGGAACAGATTTACTCCGAAGGGCGCGGGACCTGTTCCTCCTGCGTTCTGTTCGACGGCAGGGGCGGTTCCGGGCAAGACGAGGAGAGCGGCCAGCAGACAACAGAAAAGACGGATGCGCGCGAACAACGCAATACCTCCAGATGTCGGGTGCGATTCCGATGCGAAAGGAAAAGTCGGCTCAGATGCCACGGCCCCAGATACGTGGCATGAGTCTCCAGTGTCCGATATTCTGGTCCCCATTGCGGCAGATGACCACAATTTCGGCTTCCTGCTGCAACGAAAGCAGAGTAGCCCGTTTGCAGGTTTCCCCGGCGGCGGAAACAAAGCTGTCTTCAAGGGTGACCCGGACTTCGCCGCCGAACGTGTCGTCCTGAATCAGAGCGGTGGCCCCGGGAGCGTTGGAAACCATGAATTGCGCTACCGGAGACAGTTCTTCAGGTTCCGGTTCGGGGACGGCGGGGGAAGTGTGCCAGAAGCATCCTCCAAGGGAGACAAGCAGGGAAACAAGGGCAAATACAGCGAAACGTCGCATGATTCCTCCAATAGGCAGTCAGAACAAAACGAAGCCGGATGGGCCCGCTTCCTTTTACTCGGGAGGGCGCTCCGTTCGTCCATTGAAGGGCGAATGAAAGAAGACACCGAGCCTTCCGTTCAAACTTCAGTCCCGGTCGATGAGGCGACCGGCAGCTTCAGGCGGCGGGCCCATTTTGTTTGCGGTCAGGAACGTCCGCGTTGATCGCTATACGTCTTCGGACATTGGTCTGTCCACAGGGGAAAGGCTTCGCCCGGAGAGAATCCAGTCCGTCGCGGCTCCGAAATCGGAGGCCAGCGCGCGGTGGACCGGACCGAGGGGACCGGAGACGGAGTCAAGAGCGACGCAGCCGGTTTCTGGAACAGGCAACCCCGCCCTGAGGGCCTGATCCTTTCCCTTGCCTGTAAGCACGAGCAGACCCGTTGCGAGTCCGGCGTTGACGGCAAAGAGCAGATCATCCATCTTGTCGCCTGCCATAAGGCAATGCCGGGGATCAAGACCGTGGCGGTCGCGCAGTCTTTCCCATAGCCCCGGCAGAGGCTTGCGGCAGCGGCAGTCCTCCGCCGGCGCATGCGGACACCATACGGCATCTTCGAAAAGGACACCGTATGGCCGCAGAAGCGACTCAAGACGCTCCTGACAGGAGCGGACGGCGTCTTCCGAAAAGTAGCCGCGACCTACGCCCGACTGGTTGGAAACGAGAAAAAGTCTGCATCCCGCTGCGGCCAGCCGGGCCAGCCCTTCCCCCACTCCGGGGAGAAGGACGACGCCTTCAGGGTCAGAGAGGTAGTGGCGATCCTCGATAAGGGTTCCGTCCCGGTCCAGCAGGACGGCTTGAGGCAGAGTCATGCAACGCTCCCATTGTCAAAAGTTTTGCCGCGTGGATCATATCGCAAAAATCAAGCGTTCTCCACGTGATATAGACATTTTCTTGACAGCTGCCAAGGCATCTTGCAAAAGAAGGCCACGCGGGGCGGCAAGACCGCGTTGCGCGTGCCCCGGTCGCGTTGTCGCCGGGTGCAAAACCGGGACCGTCATGCCGGGTGAAATCGGGAGATCGATCGTCGGCTTCGTGAACTTCTAGCTTCATAGGGATTCGGAGGGATATCATGTTTCGTTCTTTGTGCGCCGCGTTTGTCGGCCTGTTCCTGTGCGCTTCTGCGGCCGCCGCCGCAGAAAAGACGTTTATCGTCGCCTCGGACGCCACCTGGCCGCCCATTGAAATGCTGGGTGAAAACAAGGAAGTGGTGGGTTATTCCATCGATTATCTGGATGCCGTGGCCAGGGAAGCCGGGATCAGCGTACAATTCGTGAATACGGCGTGGGACGGCATTTTTGCCGCGCTGGGGTCGCATCAGGCCGACATCATCGCTTCCTCCGTGACCATTACGGACAAGCGCAAGAAGGTCATGGGCTTCACTGAACCCTACTATGAACTGCGGCAGGCCGTGGTCGTACCTGCCGGCGTGGAGATCAGTGGACTTCGCGATCTGGACGGCAAGAAGGTCGGCGGTCAGATCGGTACGACCGGTCTGGTGGAAACGCTGCCCAAGGCCAAGTCAAAGGCCGTCATCAAGACCTATGACGAGGTCGGACTGGCCCTTGAGGATCTGGCCAAGGGCAACATAGATGCCGTTGTCTGCGACGATCCGGTGGCCAAATTCTATGCGAACAAGAAGGAAGAATACAAGGGCAAGCTGCACGTCGCCTATATTACGGACGATGTCGAGTATTATGGCTTTGCTGTTCGCAAGGACGACAGAGATCTCCTCGAGAAATTGAACAAGGGGATCAGAGCAGTCAAGGAAAAGGGGCTGGACAGGCAGATAGTGGAAAAGTGGATCGGCAAATAGGCGCGAGCTTTCGGTTGAAAAATATCGGGCAGAAGGGTATGCTCTCCCTTCTGCCTTTCTTTGCCCTGCGACGGAGGAGGGCAAGAGTGCCGACGGGCATGCTTCCCCGGTTTCCGGCAGGTCCTTTTCGGCATCGGTTGTCGACGGATTTCCGTAATCCTTCTTTCAGGAACACGCATGAAAAACAATCCCCCAAATATTCGCATCGAGGTCACGGAAGGCGCATCAATCCCTGATCCGGGAGATCATCGTCTGCTGAATGCCTGGACACTGGCCTTTTGCGTGGCTCTGGGCGTGCTGATTTTCCTGTGCGCCTCTTCTCCTGAGCCGTATCTGGAAATTTTGACTTTTCTGCCGGACGGCCTGCTTGTGACCTTCGAGGTCACCGTTCTGGCCCTGCTGTGCACGTTGCCCATCGGGCTGCTGACCGGCCTTGGACGGTTGTCCAGCAATCGGGTAATCAATCTGATCGCCTCCACCTATGTGGAAGTGATCCGCGGCGTTCCGCTGCTGGTCCAGCTGTTCTACATCTACTATGCTCTTGGCCGCATCATTCAGGTGCCGCCCATGGTTTCCGCCGTGATCGCCATCAGCTTCTGCTACGGCGCGTATATGGGAGAGGTGTTCCGGGCCGGCATCCTGTCCGTTCCCAAGGGGCAGACCGAGGCGGCCCGTTCGCTCGGCTTCAACAAGACGCAGACCATGGTGATGGTCGTGCTGCCGCAGGCCATGCGCACCATTCTGCCGCCCATTGGAAACGAGTGCATCGCCATGCTGAAGGACACGTCGCTCGTTTCCATTATCGCCGTGGCCGACCTGTTGCGTCGTGGCCGCGAATTCGCTTCGCAGACGTTCGACTATTTCGAGACGTATACCGTCATCGCCCTCGTGTATCTTATCATTACTCTCCTGCTCTCCAAGGGCGTGAGCATAATGGAAGGAAGGCTCAGCTACTATGACCGCGACAGAAAGTAACGTCTCCGCTTCTGAAAGCATCATCAGCATTCGGAATGTCTGGAAATTTTATGGCCAGCTCACCGCGCTGCATGATGTGAGCTTTGACGTCAAGCCCGGAGAAAGGGTGGTGATCATCGGTCCCTCGGGATCGGGAAAGTCCACGCTGCTGCGGTCCATAAACAGGCTGGAAGTCATCGACAAGGGGCAGATCGTCGTCGAAGGCAACGACATCAACGCGCCGGAAAACGACATCAACAAGATCCGTCAGGATCTGGGGATGGTCTTCCAGAGTTTCAATCTGTTCCCGCACAAGACGGTCCTTCAGAATTTGACCATGGCCCCCATGAAACTGCGCAAGGTTTCCAGGCATGATGCGGAAGCCCATGCGCTCCAGCTGCTGAAAAAGGTGGGGCTTTCCGAGAAGGTCAACGTATATCCGAGCATGCTTTCCGGTGGACAGCAGCAGCGTGTGGCCATTGCGCGTGCCCTGGCCATGCAGCCGAATATCATGCTGTTTGATGAACCCACCTCGGCCCTTGATCCGGAGATGATCGGAGAAGTGCTGGACGTCATGGTGAATCTGGCCAGGGAGGGAATGACCATGGTCTGCGTGACCCACGAAATGGGTTTTGCCCGGGAAGTGGCAGACCGTATCGTGTTTATGGATCAGGGGGAAATTCTTGAGGTTGCTCCTCCGGTCGAGATTTTTGGCAGTCCGAAGCATCCCCGCCTGCAGCAGTTCCTCAAACAGATTTTGTAGTCGTTTCAAATTCGCCCTGCTTTCACATATGGCCATGGACGGTCCCGCAGAGTTCTGCGGGACCGTCCATGCATTTTGGGCTGCCGAAATCGAAATTCGGCAACTTCCGGGAGGGGGGCGGGAATTTTCGGAGATGGACCGCAGGAGTTCTTCCACTGAGGGGAAAAACTCCTGCGGAGCGGGAGGAGAGAGTGTTGTCGGGGAAAGGGGGCAAGACCGGATATGTTCCGGACGGCCTAGCGGATGGGGGAAACGATGCGTTCGCTTTTGCAGGGATTGTCCGCAGCATTTTTGTTCGCGCAGCATGGAGTCTGATAGGTTACTTCACCGGTCCCCATATTGAAGGTCACCTGAACCTCTTCACCTTCCGGAGTAACCACACAAGTGCTTTTGGATGCCAGCTGATCGGGAGTGGCTCTGGAGGAATTGGGAAAGTCGGACATGATATTCTCCTGATGAAGGAATAGGTTGTTTTCTTCGTAATAGGATCCTGCGGGGTGTCGGTCAATTATTAAGTGTAACCTGAGAGTGCATTTTTTCCTGTTTTGTACGGCGCTTCACAGTGCTGGGAAAATGGTGTACCCACCAGGAACGGACGTCTTTTTGCGGCGTCCTGTTCACCCTGTGGAAATTGGGGGAGGTTGCATGGACAAGTCCGGGCGCGCTGTTTCTTCACGGAACCGTTCAGGTTCCGGCAGACATCGTTTTCTGCCTCTGCTCGTAGTCGTTCTGCTGGCCGGGATTGCGGGCTGGTTCTGGTTGGCAGGGGAGCCGGAATTTCGGGAAAGGCTCTCCGCAAGGCTAAGAGGACTTGAGGAATTGGCGATAGGCCTTGTTACAGATGTGCATGACAAGTTGAACGGGCAGCCTCCTGCGCCTGAAGTCGGGGCTACGGCGGGCGACAGCCTGCCTGGAGCACCGCCGCATCGCGACGATCCCATCGAGACGTCCGAGGACCTGGAGCGGGCCATGGCCGAAACTGTGGTACAGGAGGGCGGCGCTTCCGTCCGCGGTCCAGTGGCCAGACCTGAAGCCGGCCCGCCCGAGGATGCCGGACGCAAGGATGATTCGGTGGTTCAGGTGGCCTTCATCAATGATCTGGCCGCATGGCTGAAACAGGGGTATGCCGCGAACAGCTCAGGTCTGCTGACCGTCAACCTGCAGGAAGCCAACCTTCGGTACGGCGTCGACATGCGTGGGCTGGCTTGGATCGGGGAGGATCTGCCCGCCGGACGCAGCGCGGCGCTGGCGCATGTTTATACGCGAGACATGCTGTACTCGCTGTATAATCTGTATATTGACCGCTTCATGGACGCTGTGGAGCGTTCCCTGGAAGAACCTTCCGGGAATCGTCAGTTGACGCCCCGTCAGAAGAACGGTTTTTACGCGCGGTATGCTCGCGAGTTCCGAGGACTGTCCGGGACGCTGCAAGGTATTGCCGCCCTGTCCGGATTTTCTGCCAGAATGGACGATCTGCGTCGCAGCGCGCAGAATGTGGTGCGGGCCAATTCCCGATATTCGGAACTCGTTTTTGCCCGTGATGCCGCTCAGGAGCGGGGAGAGAACGCGCGAGTGGCCGGGTTGCAGGAACAGATCGCCGAGGCTGGAAGAATCTATCAGCAGGCAGTCGTCTCCCGCGAACAGAGTCGGGATGCGCTTGCGCTGGCCATCAAAAAAAATGGTGATGCCCGACGCCTTGACAATGATACCGTACTGTTCGTGGCGGCGTGGGTAGATCGGCGTGTCCGCAGCCATCCGGCAAAGATGGATGCTACGCTTCAGGCCGCTACCCTGTTTCTGGATCTGGCGCAGCGGTTTGAGGCTGCAGGGCAGGCAGCCCTGAAAACGGAGGATGAGTAAGGGATGCGTGTCTCTGGTCTGCTTTCATGTCTGATCCTGTTTATGGGGCTGTGCGGTTTTGCCGTTGCCGCTCCTGCCGGCAGTCCGGAAAGCGTGCTGGCAGCCATTCAAAAGGCCATCGACACTGGCGACATGGACGCGTTCGAGCGACATGTCGATATGGGACGTCTTTTCGATCAGGGCGCTTCCGCAGTGGTCGCTTCCTTGCAGGAGGCCGGGACAGTCGATACGTCGGGTCTTCCGCCCATGCTTGCGCTCATGGCGTCGTCCGTGCGGCAACCGGAAATGGCGAGGCAGGTCAAGGCATTGCTCAAGAGCGAAACGGCCTCTTTCGTGCGCTATGGCGTGTCCTCCGGGGCGTTTGCGGGCAAACTCCGTTCAGGTTCGTCGCCGGATGGGTTGATTGCTCCCCTGATGCGTGACGCCTCCACGGGGAGGAAGGAGTTTAGACTCCGGTCTCGGGCGCAGCGAGAGGCCTCCGGGAGCTATCTTGTTCCGGCGACTGTTCATGACTACGGCAACGGGCGCGATTATCACATCGATCTGCGGGTCAGGGCGGAGCGGGACGACTGGAGAGTTTGGGAAATCGCCAACATGGACAAGCTGGTTTCCAGACTGAAGAAAGAGACTGAAGAATGATCCGCGCATCGTCCGGAGACGAATCATTGTCTCCATGACAATTTCAATTGTCCCCGCTGCGAAAAACATTGATCCCGTTTCAGCCGGAATGCTTACGTCTTTCCACAGGTGCTGCTATCTCCTGTTTCCATGAACTACTTGGAACACAGGAGATTTTTTATGGAAAAGGGGACGTTTCAGCTCAAGTCGGGACTGGCGGAAATGCTCAAGGGCGGCGTGATCATGGATGTGACCACTCCCGAACAGGCGAAGATCGCGCAGGAAGCGGGTGCATGCGCCGTCATGGCGCTTGAGCGCGTGCCTGCGGATATCCGCAAGGCCGGCGGCGTAGCCCGAATGGCCGATCCGTCCGTGGTGCTGCGCATCATGGACGCGGTAACCATTCCGGTGATGGCCAAGGCCCGTATCGGCCATATCGTGGAGGCGCGCATCCTTGAGGCGCTCGGCGTCGATTATATCGATGAGAGTGAAGTGCTTACTCCTGCCGACGACCGTTTCCACATCGACAAGCGCGAGTTTGCTGTGCCTTTTGTATGCGGAGCGCGGAATCTTGGCGAGGCCCTGCGGCGCATCGCCGAGGGTGCGGCCATGATCCGTACCAAGGGGGAACCCGGAACGGGCAATGTGGTCGAGGCAGTCCGCCATTGCCGTATGGTGCTGGGCGAAATCCGTACATTGTGCGCGTTGCCCGAGGAAGAGGTTCCCTCTTTTGCCAAGGAACACGGCGCGCCTCTGGAGCTGGTGCTCAAAATTCGTTCCGAGGGGCGTCTGCCCGTGGTCAATTTCGCCGCCGGTGGCATCGCCACACCCGCTGATGCCGCGCTCATGATGCAACTGGGGCTTGACGGGGTGTTCGTCGGTTCGGGCATTTTTAAGTCTTCTGATCCGGCCAGACGGGCCAGAGCCATCGTTGCCGCTGTAACCCACTATAATGATTATAAGGTACTGGCTGAAGTTTCCCGCGATCTCGGCGAGGCCATGCCGGGACTTGAAATAGCCTCCATCGCTCCTGAACAGCGCATGCAGGAACGGGGCTGGTAATGAGCAGCCCCCGTATAGGTGTTCTGGCGCTGCAGGGCGCGTTTCGCGAGCATATCAGGGCTATTGAAAGGTGCGGGGCCGAAACCGTGGAAATCCGCGGCAGGAAGGATCTGGACGGACTGGCCGGGCTGGTGCTTCCCGGAGGGGAAAGCACGGTCATGGGCAAGCTCCTTGAGGAATGGAAGCTCATGGAGCCTGTCCGTTCCTTGTGCCGTTCGGGAATACCGGTGCTGGGTACCTGTGCCGGACTGATTTTATTGTGTTCGGAGATTCTGGGACATCCGGAACAGCCCCGTATCGGAGAACTGGACGCGGTCGTACGCCGTAATGCCTTCGGGCGGCAGGTGGACAGTTTTGTCACGCCCCTGGCGCTGAATCCCTTTCCCGGAATTACGGGAGAGGCTGCGCTGCTGGAGGCCGTTTTCATCCGTGCACCACTGATCGAGCGGGTGGGGAGCGGAGTCGAGGTGCTGGCCGAGGTGTCCGGAAAGCCCGTTGCCGTACGGCAGGAAAATATTCTGGCCCTTTCCTTTCATCCTGAACTGACGGATGATCTGCGGCTGCATCAGTGGATCGTGAACGAAGCCAGAAAGGCATAGACTTTTCGTAGTCCTGTCCGGCAGCGAAATACAGGTGCAACAGCGGACCGATTCGGTATTCGAGCCGGATCGGCCCGTTTGTCTTCATGGCGACAGGGAAACAGGGATGTCCGTTCGCTTCAGGATCTGCGCCGGAACATGCCCCGGACGCGGATGGCCATCTCCCGGAGATCCTGCCGTGAACAGCCGAACAGCGGAGGAACAAGCAGTGCCAGAATGCCGGACATGATGGTGTAGACGATGCCTGAAAAGAGGAAACGGAGAATCTGACTCGTGTCGGCGAGCAGAAGTTCCGTAGCCTGCCGGCTGATCCATGCCAGAAGAAGAAACGCACCGAGGATGAGTCCCTGAAGCAGCAAATTGCGGAGGAAGTGAAGGGGAATAAGCCGGGAGGCCAGCCAGAACAGCAGGTTGACCATTACGAACTGGGTCAGCACCGTCTTGAGGGCCAGTCCTGTCGCACCGAGTCCCATGCCCATGAGATCCGGCGGAGCGATAAACAACCATACGAGAATCAGTCCGCCGAAATGTTCCAGAAAGGCCATGTTACGCAAGGTTCTGGTTCGCCCCGTGGCGTGAAACACGGAACTGGCAAGCTGGCCGTAAGCCTGATGCGCCGGGTAGAAGGCCATGATCTGCACAGGGATGAGCGCGGCGGCGAATTCCGCTCCTCCGAACAGCCGGACGAGCACAGAGGCTTCGACCACCGTGAAACATGAGAACCATGCGGCGATGCCGAACAGAAGCGGAGCGAAGCGGGTCAGCAGTTCGCCCATGTGCTTGCGGTCATCTTTGCCCCAGGCGATGGCAAGCTCCCGCATGATCAGTGGCGTCATGGCGGAGACGAACAGGAAGCAGGCTGCGCTTACGCGCTGGGAAAGCGCAAAATAGCCTTGCTGTGCGCTGCCGTCGAACCATTGAAGAATCCAGCGTTCGGCGGACAGCGCAGCTGCGGAAAGAAGCGCCTGCACGAAAAGCGGCATGCTGTAGTCGGAAAATTCGCGAGTATAGGCGATACGCTGCTCGCGGGACAGGGAAAGATCGATTCGAGCCCACGAGCGACGCTGAATGAACAGACAGCCGATGACTATGCCGCCCATCATCAGATACTGAAGTCCGAACAGGGTTCCAGCGTTCAGCAGCTCCAATGCAAAGAGCATCAGAATGAGCACCGCCCCGAGCAGGTTGACGCC
The DNA here is from genome assembly GCA_023403845.1 of Pseudomonadota bacterium. Lineage (GTDB taxonomy): Bacteria > Desulfobacterota > Desulfovibrionia > Desulfovibrionales > Desulfovibrionaceae > Bilophila. Next base: position 146,754 of record JAEYDL010000006.1, on the reverse strand, counting down.
GCTGCGCAGCAGTTCTCCGGGTACGGTCAGGCCCAGCGCATCATTCATGGAGCGGACGACGCGGGTTCCCCAGAGCAGAAAGCCGAAAAGGGCCGCCAAAGGCGCGTACCAGAGCGGCACGTCCGGCAGAACAACCTCGCCGAGTTCCGGAATGAGCAGGAACAGTCCCGCCAGCATGGTGATAAGAAAGACGAGGCTGGTCATTCTGGCGTAAAACGCCACCAGCGGCATTTCGTACTGCCGTCGGGACAGGGCGTTGTAGAAGCAGGTGGAGGTTCCCATGTCCAGAAACCCTGTGAACTGGGTGAACACGCTGGTCGCAAAATTGAAGTTGCCGTAAACCTGCGGCCCCAGAGCGCGGGGAAGAACCGCCTCCATGATCAGATAGACCGGGACGGTCGCGATGTTGGCGACGAGCTTGCCCATGTAGCGCTTGGCCAGTGACGGCTGATTCGGCCTGGGGGCTTCCGGCTGGGGGCTGTGCATGGAGGATTCGGACATGGTTCCTCGAAAACGGGAGCTGGGATGACGGAGGAGGGATGCTGCCGCAAGGTCGATGTATCAGAATCGGCCCCGGATGACAAAAGACTTTTGCAATTTTATAAAATATTATTGAATAATAATGAGTTATGTTTAAATGCGCATATGGGTGCGGAAGAGAGGAACATGCCGGGCCGATGTTCTGCCGGAAGCGGCATGCAGGGGAAACGGATTCGTTCATCCGGGTCCGGTTCATTCAGAAGGCTGCCTGGTTCCCTGCCGCGAGGGGCGGCCTTGAGGCCGCCCCATATGATCTGCGGATGGAAGAGGACTCAGGCTTCGAGAATGGCCTGATAGGCGAGTTTGGTCGTATACACGTCGACCTTGGACGCCAGCTCGAACGGGCTGTGCATGGACAGTACGGCAGGGCCGAGGTCGATGGTGTCCATGCCGTAGGCGGCAAGGTAGAGGGCCACGGTTCCGCCTCCGCCGTGATCGACCTTGCCCAGTTCAGCCATCTGCCACGGAATGTTTCGTTGATTGAGAATGGCGCGGAGCCTTCCTATGTATTCGGGATGCGCGTCATTGGCGCCGTACTTGCCCCGCGAGCCGGTAAACTTGCAGAAGGTCGGTCCGTGACCGATGATGGAGGCGTTGAGCTTTTCGTGCAGCTCCTGCCAGTCGGGGTCGGTTGCTGCATGCACGTCGCCTGATACGGCATTGGAGCGCTGAAAGACGTCGCGCAGCCGGGTCTGCGGTTCCCAGGCCTCCACGAGATCGGCCATGCAGTATTCCAGGAAACGTCCCTGCGCGCCGGTAGAACCTTCGGAACCGATTTCTTCCTTGTCCCAGAAGATCAGGCAGGCCGTGCGTTCGGGAGACTGCGCGTCCAGCAGGGCGGAGAGCGCGGTAAACACGCAGATGCGGTCATCCTGACCGTAGCCGCCTATCAGGGCCTGGTCAAGGCCGACGAAACGAGCCGGGCCGGCCGGCACGACCTGAAGTTCCGCCGACATGAGATCCTCTTCCCGAATCCCGTATTTCCGGTTGAGCAGGGCCAGAATGTTCGCCTTCACCGGATCGGCGGGCTTTTTCGCATCATCCTGGGCCGCCGGATCCTTTTCGATGCGGATGGGGCGGTGCCCCATGACCACGTTGAGCTTTTCAGCGTCGAAGGCGTCGGCAAGCGTCTTCGTCACTTCCTTCTGGGCCAGATGGGGCAGAAGGTCCGCGATGGTGAATACCGGATCGGCCGGGTCTTCACCAAGAACTACGCGGATTACGTTCCCGTCTTCGCGGACGACTACGCCGTGCAGGGCCAGAGGACGGGCCAGCCACTGATATTTGCGGATGCCGCCGTAATAGTGGGTTTTGGCCTGACCAATGCCCACTTGCTCCTGCAGCGGACGCTGCTTGAAGTCGAGACGTGGAGCGTCGGTGTGGGCACTGATGAGATTGACCCCTTCGGCCAGTGCTTTTTTGCCTTTTCGGGCAACGAATACGGCTTTGCCTCGATAGGTGCGGAAGACGAGATCCTTTTGGAAGTCTTCGGAGTAGCCTGCCTCCTTCAGGCGGGCCACTACGTTGTCCACTGTTTCGCGCTCTGTCTTGCTGGCCGAAAGAAAGGCCGCATAGTCGGCGGCGAGGCGGTCGATCTGCGCAAGATCGGCCTCATTGGTATACTGTTCCCATCCATTACGGGTTTCGTATTGCAGTTCCTGAGTCATGACAAGTCCTTGTTGTTTGCGTCCGCCGCAAGGGCTTCTGCCGTTACGGCGGCGACGGTGGAAAATTCTTCATCGGCCAGCGTCCGGGGATCGAGAAGGAAAGCATGGCCTTCCAGACGGCCGATCAGCGGCGTGCTGACGGAAAGCAGACGTGTTTTCAGCTGTTCGGGAGTACATGTCTGGGGTTCCAGCCGCACCAGCGTAGTGGGCAGACCGTTTTCCGGGAAAGAGCCGCCGCCTACGCGGGATTCGCCTTCGACCAGTTCCACGCGCAGCTTTTCACCGCAGCTTCGCCGCAGACGTGCGGCGAGCCGCATCGCCCTTCGGCGCAGTTCGGCGGGGGCTGCCGTCATCATGGCTATGGTGGGTATCCGTCGCCGCGCGAGCGCCTCGTCCAGATACAGCCTCAGAGTCGCCTCCAGAGCCGCCAGAGTCATCTTGTCGATGCGCAGGGCGCGATTGAGCGGATTGCTCTTGATGCGTGCGACGACTTCCTTTCTGCCCACGATGATGCCGGCCTGCGGACCTCCGAGCACCTTGTCTCCTGAAAAGGTAACCACATCTGCGCCGGCGGCAACCACAGAGCGGACAGTCGGCTCCCCGGGCAAGCCGCTGGAGGAGAAATCGAGAAAGCTTCCGCTGCCCAGATCTTCAATGAGGGGCAGGCCGTGACCATGCGCAATGGAGGCCAGTTCTTCCACCGGGACATCACAGTGAAAGCCCACGATGCGGTAGTTGGAGGTATGCACTCGCATGAGCGCGACCGTGTTTTCATTGATGGCCTGTTCATAGTCGCGAGGATGCACACGATTGGTGCAGCCGACCTCCCGCAACGTTGCGCCGCTGCGCTCCATGACGTCGGGAATACGAAAGCTGCCGCCGATTTCCACAAGCTGGCCGCGAGCAACCACCACTTCACCTCCGGAACAGAGCGTGTCCATGGTAATCAGAACAGCTGCGGCGTTGTTGTTGACCACAAGAGCCGCCTCGGCTCCGGTCAGCGTGCACAGGAGTTTTTCCACATGGGCATAGCGGGTTCCGCGTCCTCCTGTGTTGAGGTCCAGCTCCAGATTGGAATAGCCGCTGCATGCCCGGACGATGGCTTCCACCGCTTCGCGGGCAAGTACAGAACGCCCCATGTTGGTGTGGATGACGACGCCGGTGCCGTTGAGGACACGGCGAAAACGGGTATTTGCCTCTTTCGTCGCGAAAGAGACGAGAGCCGGAAGAAGGGCATCGATGCGCAGCTCATCAGGAACGGTGACGGTGCCGTACCGGATGGCGTCTCGCTGTTCGTCGAGGAAGCGGTTGACCAGGTCGCGGAGAAGGGGACGTGGCGTTGCGGCGCAAAGTTCGGGCACGGTCTGTTCAAGGCCGGTCAGGCAGACATCGACGGAGGGCAGGGCTCGAAACAGTTCTTTCATCGGATATGTCCTTCGCGGAGAGAGCGTGTTTGGGCTTCAGCGTCAGGGCGAACCGGAACGGCATGGCCGGACGGTAGCGGAGCACCGGGCATTTCCAGCGCCTCGGGGCGAAGCGTAAAGAATTCCCCGAGCAGATACAGAGAGCCGCAGACGAGTACCGGATGTTCCCGGGATGCGGGAGGATCAAGCCTGTTCACGGCGGAGAGGGCCAGTGAGAGTCTTTGTACCGCTTCCGTTCGCCCGGGGCGTTCCCTGTGCAGGCGTTCCGCCAGCGCCTCGCCGGAGATGGCCCTTTCATTGTCTTGAATCGTGGGAAGGAAGATGGGAGCGTCGCCGGCCACACTTCCGATTAAAGGAATCATGTCGTCCACGGCCTTGTCCCCAAGACAGGAAAAGATGACGGCTGCCGGGCGAATGCCTGCGTCGTCCAGAGCGATCGCCAGCGCACGCAGTCCGTGCGGATTGTGCGCGCCATCCAGAATGAGCGGCGGCAGTCCGTCCAGGTCGTTCAGGGGCTGGAATCGTCCGGGCAGTCGGGCGTTGCCCAGTCCCGTCGCGACGGCCTCGGGCCGGACGGACCAGCCGAAACGCGCGGCAAGATCGGTCCAGACGGCAAGGGCTGTTCGTGCGTTGATGCGCTGGTGCGGTCCGGCCAGTCCGAGGGGAACAGGCGGAAACGACAGGTCCGTTGTTTCCTGCAGGACGACGTTTTTCTGTCTGGCGACTTCACGCAGCACGGCAAGCGCTTCCGGAGGCTGAGGCGCCGTGTAGGCCGGAATACCGGTCCGCATGGCCTGCGCCTTGTCTGCTGCGATGGCGGCGATGGTGGGACCAAGAATTTTCTGATGGTCGAGGTCTATGGGCGCGAAGCATACGCCCTGCACCGACATGGCCGTAGTGGCGTCGTAACGACCTCCCAGGCCGGCCTCCATGACCACAAGGTCCACATGAGCTTCCTGAAAGGCCAGAAGGCCCAGGGCTGTCAGAAATTCGAAATAGGTGAGCGCAGGGGCCGCCTGTATGACCTTGTTGGCCAGTTCTGGCCAGCATTCCGGCTCCAGCATGCGGTCGTTGATGCGAATCCTTTCGCGTGGCGTAACAAAGTGGGGCGAGGTGTACAGGCCGACGTTGAGACCGTGGGCGCGGGCCAGTGAGGCCAAAAACGTGGAGGTGGAACCCTTGCCGTTGGTGCCCACGAGTTGCACGGTCACATAGGGCGCTCGTTGGACAAGACCGAGCGCCTCAAGCCCGGCTCGCATCCGGTCCAGCTCGAAATCCATATGAAAAAGTCCCAGACTGTCCAGATGGTCCAGAACATCCTCGAACGTCTTGAAGGTCATGGCATGATCCTGTTGCAGGCTGCGTCTCGTATGGAAGGCGCGGTCCGGGGTAAAAAGTGGAAAACCGGCTTCGGCTCCTGCTCTAGCCTGTTTTTCCTGGAAGGAAAAGACTCTCCAAAAGGCTCTTCATCAGAACTGCCGACAAAAAAATATGGGAGAATCCGCAAGGGACGGCAAGGGAAAGAGGGCTTGTTCCCACTGGGGACCTCTTCAATTACTCATTGTTATTCCATGTATTTTTACGATCATGAGCGGAAATGATGTCTTGATCGATATGGGGAATTCTGTATTAAAAAATACGATATTTATAATAATAATAAATAGTTTTGTAAAAACGTCATCCTCTTGACAAGGTGCAGGGAATGGAAGAGAACGTGGGGAAAAGTGGGAAAAAGTGGATAAAGGCCCAGTAAGGGGCGGGCGAGGACTCATGCAGTTTCGTGGGCAGTCCTACAGAAGCCTTGATGCGAAAGGACGTCTTTTGCTCCCGACCGAGTTTCGGGACAATCTTCTTTCGTGTTCGGGGTCTTTCGTTTTGACGACCTATGACGGCTGCCTTGTGGGCTACCCTGAGCAGCTTTGGGAAGAACTTGAGGAAAAGTTTTCCCGACTGAGGAACAGTTCAAGGAAAATCAGAGATTTCAGGAGACTCGTTCTTGGTGGGGCAGAGGTGCAGACTCTGGACCCGCAGGGGCGGATCCGCCTTTCCCGCGCGCATATGGAGTACGCAGGGCTGGATCGCGAGGTGATCGTACTCGGGCAGATCGACAAGTTTGAAATTTGGGATCAGGCCAAATTCAAGGCCCTGCTGACGCAGAATTTTGACGACGTAGCCGATGAGCTGGCTGACAGCGGCATCGACTTTTCCTTCTGACGCTTTGTTTCGGACCTGTTCCGAATCGAAGCCCTGACCGCAACATCGAGTACCACCGGCCCATGAAACCAGCATCCTTCACGAATTCCCCGGAATCTGTCCATATCCCCGTCTTGCTGAACGAGACGGTCGATGCACTGCGTCCGCAGGCGGGCGGTCGTTATCTTGACGGCACCGTGGGCATGGGGGGGCATTCTCATGCCTTGCTCGAACGGACCAATGGAGAAGGGTTGCTGTGCGGGCTGGACAGAGACACGCAGGCCCTTGAGCTGGCACGGGCCAGACTGGCTCCATTTGGGGGCCATGTCCATCTCTTTCATACTCGTTACAGCCGCTTTGCCGAAGCTCTGGACAGTCTCGGATGGGATGAGATCGACGGCGCATTGATTGATATCGGAGTGTCGTCCCTGCAGATCGACTCCGCCGAGCGCGGATTCAGCTTCCATGCCGACGGCCCGCTGGACATGCGCATGGACCGGGATTCCGGAGAGGCTCCCGTGAGCCGTCTGGTCAACCGGGGCAGGCAGGAGGAACTGAAAGACATTATCGAGCGCTATGGGGAAGATCCGCAGGCCGGACGGATCGCAAGGGCCATCGTGGAGGCTCGTGTGCGCAAGCCCATCGAGACGACCCGCGAGCTCGCGTTGCTGGTGGAGCAGGCCTATCCCGCCGCCTGGAGGGCAAAGGCGCGCAATCACCCCGCGACGCGCACCTTTCAGGCGTTGCGCATGGCGGTCAATGACGAAATCGGAGAGCTTGAACGTTTTCTGGACGGCATTCTGGCCAGGCTGAAACCCGGCGGGCGGGTTGCCGTCATCACCTTCCATTCTCTGGAGGATCGGGTGGTCAAGCACAGGATGCGCACATGGGCTCAGGGGTGTCTGTGTCCGAAGCATCTTCCTGTATGCGTGTGTCACCATACGGCCGAAGCGCTGCTCGTGACGCCCAGACCGATCGCTCCGAACGAACGGGAAGTCATGCTTAATCCTCGTTCCGGCAGCGCCAAGCTGCGCGTGGCGGAGAAGCTGCCCCGGGCCGGGGAGACCGACGGAAAGGAAGAGGTTCTTTCCCCCGAGGACGAGGCCAGGCGCCGCTATGAGGCCAAAAGAGCGGCCAGGCTGGCCAGACGGCAGGCGCAGGGAGAAGCGAAATGAGTTCCATGTCTCAGAGCGGCTGGCTTCTTGCCCTGATTCTGTCAGTACTGCTCAGTCTGCTGACAGGCCTTGCGCTGGTGTGGTTGAGCATTGAGCGTACGGACAAGGCCTACGCCATTCGCCAGCTGCGGGGAGGCGTGGAGGAACGTCGGGTTCTGAAAAGCAAGCTGGAAATTGAACGGGACAGGCTGCTCGCTCCGCAGATTCTGCGGGAAAAGGCGGCGGTTTTGGGAATGAGCGAAGCCAGGGCCGGGCAGATTCGGCGCATGACGGACCCGGGAACAGGAAAAAAGTAGGTCGGCTGTCCCGACCGGGCATATCCGGACGGCCTTATTTGAGGGAGCACACGGAAGCGTGATGGCATATCTGGGCGCACAACGCAGGCGGAGTCCCCGCCGGAATCTTTCGACCCCCAATCGGAGACAGTCTGAAGGGGGGCTGCGCGCTTGGGTTGCTTCCGTCGACTGGGCCAATTTTCGTTTTTATTTCGTTGCGGGGATTTTTTGTCTGGTCTGGGCGACCCTCTGGATTCGTGCCGGGTATATTCAATTATGGGAAGGACCCTTTCTGGCCGAGAAGGCGAGACGACAGCACATGTCCGCCGAGACCGTGGCCGCTCCCAGAGGCAAGATTCTTGACCGTAATGGGCATACGCTGGCCCGCAGTGTGGAATGCCGTTCCGTTTACGCCAATCCCAACCTCGTAGATGATTCCGGCGCGGCCGCCGCGATGTTGGCTCGGATACTGGGACGTCCTGTGGAGCAGATCAGGCCGCTGCTGGAAAAGAAGCGGAGTTTCGTCTGGGTCGCCCGTCGGGTGGATGACGCAACCGCCGAGGAAATCCGGCAGGCCGACATCCCCGGCATCGAACTTACGCGTGAATACGAGCGCGTCTATCCCTATCGACAAGTGGCGGGGCAGTTGCTGGGATTTGTCGGCATGGACGGTAAGGGGCTTGAGGGAATCGAGCGCGCCTTCGACGATCAGCTTACTGGTCTGGCTTCTCGCCAGCTCGTGCAGCGCGACGCCTTCGGAAGACGGTTTTATGTCGACGGCGATGACGACATGCCCGTGGGCGGGGATGTTCGACTGACGGTCGATCTGCAGGTTCAGTCCATTGCGGAAGAGGAAATCGCCGCGGTCGTGGATCGGGAACACGCCAAGTGGGGCGGCGTCATGGTCGTGGACGTGGAGACGGGCGAAATTCTGGCCTGGGCTCAGTATCCGTTTTTCAATCCCAATTCCTACCGTGACTATTCGCCGGGGCAGTACCGCAACAGGCTGGCCCTCGACGCGCTGGAGCCGGGGTCCACGTTCAAGCCTTTCCTGATCGCCTCGGCGCTGCAGGAAGGTGTGGTGACGAAGGATACCGTGTTTGACTGCGAGAATGGGCTCTGGCGTTCCCGCTACATCACAATCCGGGACGACGGGCGTGCGTACAAAAATCTGACGGTTTCGGAAATTCTCAGTTATTCGAGCAACATCGGGTGTGGAAAAATCGGACTGGAACTTGGGGCCGTGCGGTATCATCGCTACCTTTCCCGTCTGGGGTTCGGCGAGTCCAGCGGACTGCATATCGCGGAGAGCCGGGGCATTTTGCGCCGTCCGCGCGACTGGAGCGAGGCCGACCTGATCTCTTCATCCTTTGGGCAGAGCCTGTCCGTGACCGTGGCGCAGATGGCGCAGGCGTATCTGACCCTCGGCAGCGGGGGCGTGTATCGTCCTCTGAAGCTTGTGCTTGATGATCAGGTTGCCATCGACGGCGGAGACCAGAGGATCTTCTCCCGCGGCACGGTGCGAGAAGTCCTGAACATGATGAAAGAAGTGGTAAACTCCGGAACCGGGAAGCGCGCTGCCATTCCGGGGCTTGCCGTAGCCGGCAAGACAGGGACGGCCCAGAAGGCAAGCCGCAAGGGCGGTGGTTACGGGCAGGGGCGTACCGGCTCCTTTGTCGGGCTGGTGCCGGCGGACAAGCCCAAGTATCTTGTGGTGATTTTCATCGACGAGCCGGAAAGGACCAAGTACGGCGGCGTGATCGGTGCGCCTGTCTTCCGTGAGGTCGCTACCAGGGTGATGGCCTATGAAGGACAGCTGCCTGATCCCGGAGCGCTGACGCCTGCTCAGGCACGGGCTCAGGCCAGGGCCGAGGAGCGGGCCAGACGCCGGAACCGGCAGAAGCCGGAAGAAACGGTTATCGGAGAGTATCGGCGGGAACTTGCTCCGGTCAAACAGGCAAGCAAGGCAAAAACCTCGGGAGTCGTGCCTGATGTGGTCGGGCAGTCCGTGCGCCGGGCTGTGGAAATGTACGCCCGGCAGGGACTTGTGCCTGTAATCAGAGGGGACGGTCCCCGGGTGGTGCGCCAGACGCCCGAACCGGGCGTGCGCTGGACAAAGGACGACGTGCCCGGTGAATGCGTTCTCTGGCTTTCCTCGGAGAAGGAAGAATGAATATGTATCCATTGTCGCTGCTGGAGGCCAGAGTGGCCGCCGAAGGGCTGGACCTGTGCATCGATTCGCGCAGGGTCACTCCAGGGTGCGTTTTTGTGGCTCTTCCGGGCAGCAGAACCGACGGCGCCTCTTTCATCGCCGATGCCGTGGCGAAGGGGGCTGCCTATGTGGTCTGTTCGCCGGAGGCCGCGGAGCATTGCGGCAAGGCCGAAGTGGTGGACTGCGCTGATCCCAGACAGGCGCTTGGATTGCTGGCCCGTGCCCGCTACGGCACGGGGAGGCTCGGTTTTCCCGTGGTCGGCGTTACCGGCACTAACGGCAAGACGACGACCACCTATCTGCTGGACCATCTTTTCGCTTCCGCCGGGTACAGGACGGGCGTGCTGGGAACCGTCTCCTACCGCTGGCCGGGTTATTGTCAGGATGCGCCCATGACCACGCCCGACTGTCTGGACGTCCATGCCGACCTGGCCTCCATGCGGGAAGCCGGCGTGCAGGCCGCCTTTATGGAAGTTTCCTCCCATGCGCTGGATCAGCAGCGCGTGGCAGGAATTGATTTCGGTGGAGCCGTGTTCACCAACCTGACGCAGGATCATCTTGATTATCACGGCGACATGGAAAACTATTTTCAGGCCAAGCGGCGCCTGTTCGTCGACGATGGGGGCAAGGCCTTTTCTGATCGCGTGATGGCCATAGGAACGGACGGAGAGTGGGGCCTCAGACTGGCCCGGCTTGCGCCCGAGGCCATTGGATTCGGACTTGGTCCGCAGCCAGAGGGGGTACGCCGGTACATGCGTGCCCGGGTGCTTTCAAGCGACACGGCGGGACTGCGTCTGCACGTTCTTTTCGAGGGGCGGGAATGGGAGCTGTCCTCTCCGCTGGTCGGGAATTTCAACGCCGAGAATCTGCTCGGCGTGCAGGCCATTGCCGTGGGCATGGGACTGTCGCCGGACGTGTTCAGTTGCTTTGAGACATTTTGTGGCGTTCCGGGGCGGCTTGAGCGGATTCCCAATCCGCAGGGACTGGATATTTTCGTCGACTACGCCCATACGCCGGACGCGCTCGTCAATGTGCTGACCTCTCTGCGCGGCGCCGGTTTTGGGCGGATAGTCACCGTCTTCGGCTGCGGAGGAGATCGTGACCGCACCAAGCGTCCGCTTATGGGTGCGGCCGTGGCCCGTCTGTCCGACGTGGCCGTCCTGACCTCCGACAATCCCCGCCACGAGGATCCCGAGGCCATCATGCACGACGTCATGCCCGGACTTGCCTCCGCCCATGAAGTCATTGCGGACGCGGACAGAAGGCAGGCCATCCGCAAGGCACTGGCCATGCTTCGCCCCGGAGACGCCCTGCTTGTGGCGGGCAAGGGGCACGAGAGCACGCAACAGATCGGGGATGTCAGACATCCTTTCAGCGATCAGCAAACCATTCGGGAGCTTTTGGGATGCGCCTGAGTCTTGAGGCCATAGTCCGCGCCGTCGGGGGGACGGTTCTGCCGGGGGCGGCGATGCCTTCCGGCCCCATTGAAGGGGCGGGTGCGGACAGCCGCGCCGTGACTCCCGGAACGCTTTTTGTCTGCATTCCTGGAGAGAGTTTCGACGGGCATGATTTCGCGGGCAAGGCCGCGGAGGCGGGAGCCGCTGCGGTGCTGGCCGACCACAATCCGTTTTCCGGCGAAATTCCCGTGCCTGTCGTGCTTGTCGAGAATACAGTGGCAGCCCTTGGGCGGCTTGCGAACGCATGGCGGCATGCGCTGAAACCGGAAACGAAGGTGGTGGGCATCACCGGAACGGCCGGAAAGACCACGGTCAAGGAATTGCTCGCCCATGTCCTGCAGAGGAAGGGAAATACCGCCAAAAACCCCTTGAATCTGAACAATCAGATAGGGTTGCCCCTGTCCATGCTTGCGGCCACCGGCGAAGAACGTTTCTGGGTCATGGAGGCTGGCATCAGCCATCCTGAAGACATGGATCAGCTGGGTTCCATTCTCGAGCCGGACATCGGGATGATTCTCAACGTCGGTCCCGGACACGCCGCCGGACTCGGTGATCGGGGAACCGCTCATTACAAGGCGAAGCTGCTGGCGCATCTTGCGCCGCACGGCGCGGCCGTCGTCAGCGCGGATTATCCCGATCTGGTGCGGGAGGCTCGAGCTGTGCGGCAGGATCTGGTGTTTTTCTCCACCACCGGTCGTCAGGTCGAATACCGGGCCGCCTATGTGGTTCCGGCCGGAGAGGAGAAGGGGTTGTTCAGGCTGTGGCTTGACGGCGCGCCCGTGGATGTCGAAGCCCCGTTCCGTGGAGCCTACGGTGCTGAAAATGTGATCGCCGTGGCTGCCGTGGCGCATCGACTGGGACTGTCCGTGGAGGACATCGCAGCCGGACTGGCCGACGCCGTTCTGCCCAGACAGCGTTTTTCCTGTTCCAGAGCCGGCGGCTGGCTCGTGATCGACGACAGTTATAACGCCAATCCGCTGTCTTTCGCCCGGATGCTGGAATCGGCCTCGGAAATGGCCGGAGACAGGGCCGGGACGCCGTTCGTCTGCGTGCTCGGCGAGATGGGCGAACTGGGACAGCTTGCCGAGGAAGAACATCGCGCCCTTGGCCGCCGCGTGGCCGCCGCCCGTCCCCGCCTTGTGCTTTGGAAAGGAGAGCATGGCGAAGATGTGGAAGCCGGACTCAGGGCCGAGCGTTTCGCCGGAACGTTTTTCCGCGTGAATTCCGAGGCCGACATGTTCGGAGCGCTGGAGGGACTCTCGCTCGAGGAACGTCGGAATGGAGGAGTAATTCTGTTCAAGGGGTCCCGGGTCAACAGACTGGAAAATCTGGTCGCCGCCTTTGCCGCCGCGCAGTCGGAGGAACCGCATGCTTTATAGTCTGCTCTATCCGTTGAGCGCGGATTTTAGCGTTTTCAACGTCTTCAAGTATATCACCTTCCGGTCCATGTGGGCGCTGGTGACGGCTCTGGCCGTGAGCATTCTGGTCGGACCCTGCTTCATTCACTGGCTGCAGCGGATCAAGTGCCGGCAGGAAATTCTGAAGGAAGTGAAGGCGCATCAGATGAAGGCCGGAACGCCGACCATGGGCGGACTGCTCATCGCCTTTTCTGTTTGTGTGAGCGTGCTGCTCTGGGGGGATCTGAAAAACGCCTATCTGTGGCTGACCATGTTCGTTTTCCTCGGTTTTTCGGGCGTCGGCTTTCTGGATGACTATCTCAAGGTGTCGCACCATCAGAACAAGGGGCTTTCCCCGAAGGCGAAGCTGGCCGGTCAGCTTGTGGTGGCCGGCATCGCCATGTTGCTGCTTGTGTCGGAACCCGCCTATTCCACAAGACTGGCCTTTCCGTTCTTCAAGACCCTGACGCCGGATCTCGGTTACTGGTATATTCCGTTCGCCATGCTGGTCATGGTCGGGACTTCCAACGCGGTGAATCTGACCGACGGACTGGACGGGCTGGCCATTGGCCCCATGGTCGTCGCAGGGCTTGTATTCTCCGTATACATCTATATTACCGGACATGCGATTTTTTCCCAGTATCTCCAGCTCGAATATATTGCCGGAGTGGGAGAGGTGACTGTTTTCTGCAGTGCCCTCGTGGGCGCGGGGCTGGGTTTCCTCTGGTTCAACGCCTATCCCGCCCAGATGTTCATGGGCGATGTGGGGTCGCTCGGTCTCGGCGGCGTGCTCGCCTTTCTGGCCGTGCTGTGCAAGCAGGAGCTTCTGCTGCTCGTCGTCGGCGGTCTGTTCGTGGCCGAGACGCTTTCCGTCATTCTGCAGGTCAGCTATTTCAAATACAGCGGCGGAAAGCGTATTTTCCGCATGGCTCCGCTGCATCATCACTATGAAATGAAAGGTATTCCCGAATCGAAGATCATTATTCGGTTCTGGATTATTTCCGCCATGTTAGGCCTGATTGCGCTTTCAGCGCTGAAACTGCGCTGAGTTCGCGTTGCTGGAGACTGAAGCTGATGAACACCTCCGTTTCTGCATCTTGCCCCGCCGTTTTTCCCGGTCAGCTCGCCGTTGTGGTGGGCGCCGGCGTTTCCGGTGTGGCGGCCGCGCGCCTGCTGCATCGTCTGGGCGCGCGCGTCCGGCTGCTCGATCGTTCCGCGGGACGTATCCCCGCCGATTTCGCCGCATGGGCGGCTGAGGCCGGCGTAGAGATCGTCTGCGGGGAACATTCGCCGGAACAGTTCATTGGCGCAGCCCTTGTGGTTCCCAGTCCAGGCGTGGCGGCCGCCGTAATCCGACGTTTTCTTCCGGAGAAGAATCCTCCGGAGATCATGGCGGAAACGGAGCTGGCCTGGAGGCAGCTCACGGGCGAACCTGTACTTGCCGTTACAGGGACGAGCGGCAAAACCACAACGACGAGCCTATGTTCGGCCATGCTCAGAGAGCAGGGATTTCGTGTGTTCACCGGCGGCAATATCGGCACGCCCCTGTCTGAATATGTGCTGTCCGGAGAGAGAGCGGATGTGGTCGTGCTGGAGTTGTCCAGCTTTCAGTTGCAAACCTGTTCGACGCTGCATCCGCGAGTGGCCGTTTTGCTGAACATCAGCGAGAACCATCTCGATTATCATAGGGATATGGCGGAGTATGTGGGGGCGAAGATGCGTCTCTTCGCGCACCAGACGTCCGAGGATCTCGCCGTTCTGCAGGAAGGAATGAACGGTTTGGCCGACGGGTATGGGCTGAGGGCGCGCAGGGTTTTCTATGCCGTTTCCAATCGTTTTCCCGAAATGCATCTGATGGGACCGCACAACAGGGCCAATGCCGAGGCGGCCTGGCTGGCCTGCCGGGAGTTCGGCGTTTCTGAAGAGACCGCGGCCCGCGCCGTCGCCGCCTTCAGACCGCTGGAGCATCGGCTGGAGAAGGTGGCGGAGCTGAATGGGGTTCTCTACGTAAATGACTCCAAGTGCACCACGGTGGAGGCATTGCGCGTGGCTTTGGCCTCGTTCGATCGTCCTGTGGCGCTGCTGGCCGGAGGCAAGTTCAAGGGCGGCGATCTGGAAAGTCTGAAGCCGTTGCTGAAGAAACATGTCCGGCATGTCGCCCTGTACGGGGCGAGCCGGGAACATTTTGAACCTGCATGGCGGGATGTGGTGCCCGTGACCTGGGATGAGACACTGGAACGCGCGATGTGCCGTCTGGCAGGATGTGGAACCGGGGAGCCTGCCGTGGTGCGGCCAGGGGATGCCGTGCTTCTGGCACCGGCGACATCCAGTTTCGACCAGTATGCCAATTACCTGCGACGGGGCGAAGACTTCAAGCGCATCGTCAGGGAGGTGCTTGCATGATCATGGCGCGGCGGAAGGATTCCCGTGCCCTCTCCGGCAGAGGGACGGTCGAGAATGCGGGCGGGCAGTATGACTGGTGGCTTTTTGCCATCGTGCTCATGCTGCTGTGCATCGGCATTCTGATGGTCCTGTCCGCCAGCGGCGTTGTGGCTGAAAGGCTCAACGGGGACAAATACTACTTTTTCAAGCGGCAGGTCCTGTATGCCTGCGTGGGCGGAGCGGCCATGTGGATCGCGGCGGCCATGCCGCGCGAGCTGCTGTACAGGCTCCAGTATCCTTTCCTGATCGGCGTGATCATGCTGCTGCTGATTACGCTGAGTCCGCTGGGAACGCGCATCAACGGGGCGCAACGCTGGATTTCGCTGAAATTCTTTTCCGTACAGCCGCTGGAGTTCGCCAAGATAGCCCTGGCTTTCTATCTGGCCTACTTTATGAGCACCAAACAGGAACTGGTCAAGACGTTCAGCCGGGGCGTCATTCCGCCGTTTGCCGTGACGGGCCTGCTTTGTCTGCTGCTGCTGGCGCAGCCTGATTTCGGCGGGGCCGTCGTGTTGGCCATGATCCTGTTTTTCATGTGCATTGCCGGAGGCACGCGTTTTATCTATCTGTTCGTGGCCATCGCCATCGCTCTGGCGGGAGCCGTAGCGCTCATCGTATATGAGCCGTACCGAGCCAGACGGCTGGTGGCCTTTCTCGATCCCTTCGAGGATGCGCAGAACGCGGGTTACCAGCTCGTGCAGTCACTCTACGCGCTGGGATCGGGCGGCTTTTTCGGCGTCGGCATGGGCGGAAGCGCGCAGAAGATGTTTTATCTGCCCGAAGCGCACAACGACTTCATTATGGCCGTCGTAGGCGAGGAACTTGGCTTTTTCGGGCTTTCGCTGATCATGGTTCTGTTCGTCATGCTGTTTGTGCGCTGTTACCGTATCATTATGGGACAGTCGGAACTGCGCGACAAGCTGTCCGCGTTCGGCGTCTCTCTGGTGCTGGCTCTGGGGGCGACCCTGAATCTGGCCGTGGTCATGGGAATGGCGCCGCCCAAGGGGGTGGCCATGCCGTTCATGAGCTATGGAGGCAGCAGCCTTCTGGCCAGCATGATCTGCGTCGGCCTGCTGCTGAATTTTTCCCGGACGGCGAGGGGACAGGCATGAACAGAATCATACTCACTACCGGGGGAACCGGGGGGCACATTTTCCCTGCTCTGGCCGTGGCCGAACAGCTGCGACGTGAAGGGGCCGAGCTGCTGTTTGTAGGATCGGAATACGGTTCCGAGGTGGGGCTTGCCCGGCAAGCGGGAATCGATTTCCGTGGCCTGCCCGTGCACGGCGTGCTCGGGCGGGGACTCCGTTCCGTGGGGGCCGCTTGCGGTCTTCTGCGGGCTGTTTTTCAGGCTCGTTCCATCATCAGGGAGTTTCATCCCGATGCTGTGGTCGGTTTTGGGGCCTATGCCTCTTTCGCGCCGCTTATGGCCGCGCGACTGTGCGGTGTTCCTCTGGCAGTCCATGAACAGAATGCCATGCCAGGTGTGACCAACCGTCTGCTTTCCCGACTGGCGACAAGGGTTTTCCTGTCGCTTCCAGATGCCACCGGCGCTTTTCAGGCAAGAAAATGCGTGATCACGGGCAACCCCGTTCGTGAGTCCATCGTCGCGCTTGGGGATATGGAAGGACGGGAGTTTTCAGGACGGCGTCTGCTGGTCATGGGAGGCAGTCAGGGCGCGAGGGCCATTAATTCGGTGATACTGGCAAGCCTTGGGCGTCTGCTTGACTCAGGTGTGGAAATTCGGCACCAGACCGGTCCCGGCGATCTGGAACGGGTGCGCGCCGGGTATTCAGCGCATGGGTTCGACTCCTCAGGGGTAACGCCGTTCATCGAGGATGTGGCCGGGGCCTACGCTTGGGCGGATCTGGTTTTGTGCCGGGCGGGGGCGACTTCCGTGGCGGAACTGGCCGTGGCCGGAAAGCCTGCCGTGCTGATTCCCTTCCCTCACGCGACGCACGACCACCAGACCTGCAATGCGCAAGTCATGGCAGACCTGGGCGCTGCGCTGCTCGTTCCGGAGAATACTATCGGGCAGAGAGACGTGGGCGGTTTGCTCATTGAATTGTTGCGGGACCCTGCCCGTTTGAAAGACATGGCCGGGCAGGCCCGGTCCTGCGCCCGGCCCGATGCCGCAGCGCGGGTAGCGCGGGAAATACAGGCTCTTTGCTTCAAAGCTTGAGGACGGACATGACAGACAAAGAAAGCATGATGCGAAACAACGTGACGAAGATTCACATGATAGGCATCGGCGGAGCCGGCATGAGCGGGATCGCCGAAGTCCTGCTCAATCTCGGCTACGCCGTTTCCGGTTCGGATGTGGCCGACGGAATCGTGGTTCGGCGTCTGCGCGGGCTGGGAGCCGAGATCCATATCGGTCATGCTGCGGAGAATGTGGGCGCCGTCAACGTGGTGGTGAAGTCCAGCGCCGTGCGGGATGACAATCCCGAAATCGTGGCCGCGCGTGAACATGGCATTCCCGTGATTCCTCGGGCGGAAATGCTTGCCGAACTCATGCGCCTGCGCACGGGCATCGCCATTGCCGGAACGCATGGAAAAACGTCGACGACTTCGCTGACCGCGGCCATCTTCGATGCCGCCCGGCTGGACCCCACCGTGATTATCGGCGGGCGTATCAACGCCTATGGAGCCAATGCGCGGCTGGGGCAGGGAAAGTATCTTATCGCCGAGGCCGATGAGTCCGACGGTTCCTTTCTGTGCCTTCTGCCGATCATCAACGTGGTGACCAACGTTGACCAGGATCATCTGGATCATTACGGCACCCAGGAGGCCATCGACGACGCTTTCGTCAGCTTCATGAATCAGGTGCCGTTCTACGGTCTCAACGTGGTGTGCGGTGATGATCCCGGCGTGCAACGCCTGTTGTCCCGGGTGAAAAGACCGGTGGTGACCTACGGATTCGGTTCAGAAAATCATATCCGGGCCGAAGTGCTGGAATGCGGCGTGATCAATCGGTTCCGCGTCTTCATTCGGGGAAAGGAACTGGGCGAGGTGCGGCTTGCACAGCCGGGCCGCCATCAGATTCTCAACTCGCTGGCCGCCATAGGGGTGGCGCTGGACGCGGGCATTTCACCCCGGTGCTGCATCGACGGGTTGGCCCGTTTCGGTGGCGTGGGGCGGCGTTTCGAGTACAAGGGAGAGAAAAACGGGATCCTGGTGGTCGACGACTATGGGCACCATCCCGTGGAAATCGCCGCCACTCTGGCCACCGCCCGCACGGCGTATCCCGGCCGGCGCATCGTGGTGGCTTTCCAGCCGCATCGTTTTTCCCGTACTCAGGCCCTGTTCGGAGAATTCTGTCAGGTTTTGGGCACGGTGGACAAGCTGTTGCTGACGGAGATCTATCCCGCGTCCGAGAAGCCTATCCCCGGCGTTACCGGACAGAATCTCGCACAGGGAATCCGTCAGGTTTCCAAAGCTGACGTAACGTATTTTCAGGATTTCGACTCTATGGTCGAAGCTCTGCCCGGCATCCTGAAACCCGGAGACCTGTTCCTTACGGTAGGGGCAGGCAACGTGACGACTGTGGGGCCGCGTTTTCTGGCGCTGCCGTAACGGAGGCAAACGAGAGCGGAGATTTTTCCGCAGAGGAAGAAACGGCATCCATTTTCTTCCCCGATTTTGAAATAATCATTTTCTCTCAGGCCGGAAGGTTTCAAGAGAAAAAGGGATAACAGGATCTGTTTATGCTGCGTATCGATGCGGAGCCGAAACTTGCCTCTTTAACTTCCCTGCATCTGGGAGGTCGGGCTCTGGCGCTGGTCGCCTTTTCCGGGGTGCGTGATCTGGACGCGCTTCCGGAAACGCTGGCCCGCATTGGCGGCAAGGTCGTTTCGCTGGGAGGAGGAACCAACATCCTCGCGCCTGACGGACAGCTTCCCGTAACCCTGCTGCACTGCGAGATGAGGGACGATCCAGAGATTCTCGACGAACAGGAGGGCAGGGTGCTGCTGCGGGCAGCCGCGGGCATGAAATTGCCGCGCCTGCTCGCATGGTGCTCCCGGCGGGGCCTGAGCGGTCTGGAAGGCATGGCCGGCGTACCGGGCGACGTGGGCGGCGCAATCGCCGGAAATGCAGGTGCGCATGGGATGGATATGGGGAGCCTGTTGCAACGGGTGACGATTTTCTCGCCGGAAACGGGTCTGCTGACTCTGGAGCGGGACCGGTTCCGCAGTGCGTACCGATCCTTTTCTCTTTCAGAAATGACGGGAGAGTGGTTTGTGATCGTCGAGGCCGTGCTGGAGTTGCGCCGGTCGGACCCGGAGAGCGTTCGCGCGATCGTCCGGAACAATGTGGCACGCAAGCTCCGGGTGCAGCCGGTCCGGAGCTGGAGCGCCGGATGCCTGTTCAAGAACCCCTCTTCCGAGGAATCCCCGCTGTCCGCAGGCAGGCTCCTGGATGAGGCCGGGTTCAGAGGAAAGCGGATAGGCGGCATGTGTCTTTCTCCCATGCACGCGAATTTTTTGGTTAACGAAGGTAATGGCAGCGCGGAGGCCGCCTTGCGGCTGGTGCACGAGGCACGGGAAGCCGTGTTTCGCCTGTTTGGGGTTTCCTTGCATCCGGAAGTGAAGATTTGGGCATTCTAGGTTCTGCCGCACGCGGCAACAGACGGAACGGGCGCAATAGCTATACCTATGCGCGCGGCACTTCCTCTCCCGGAGGCATCCGGAGAGGGGAGGTCCCGCAGCGTTCGTTCGCCCGGATTCTGAAGACGGCCCTGAGCTGGACGCTGGGGCTGGGGTTCGGCGTGGCTCTGCTGTTCGGTCTGACTGTCGGAGGACTGCATCTTTATCGAATGGCCACTACGAGCGATTTTTTCGCTGTCCGGCAAATCGAGATCCGGGGAGCGACGCATTTCTCGCGTGAGGCGATTCTGAAGTCGGCTGGTCTTGAGCCTGGAGTCAACAGCCTGACCGTCAATATTGCCGATGTGGAAAGAGGATTGCGCAATAACCCGTGGGTGGCTTCGGTCGCCGTCAAGCGCAGACTGCCCGATGCCTTTGAAATCCGGATTCGCGAACGGATTCCCGCATTCTGGATGCTTCGGGACGGTGTGCTCCACTATGCAGATAATCGGGGAAATATCATCGCTCCTGTGGAACCGGGGAATTTTCTTTCGCTGCCCACCCTGGAAATTCTGCAGGGAGGAGAGGAGCTGCTGCCGCAGCTCGATAATCTGGCGCGGGCGTTTCAGTCGGCCTCGTTGCCTGTGGATATGGCGGGGGTGTCGTTGTTCCGTGTCAGCGCCGCCAAGGGTTTTGAAGTGTTCATCGAAAACCGCAATCTGGTTTTGTGCATTGCGGCGGAGGACTGGGACATCAATTTGCGGCGTCTTGGAGTCGTGCTCTCTGATCTTGCCCGCAGGGGCGAACTGAAGACGGCTCGGGAAGTGTGGGCTGCGGACGGCAACGTGTGGGTCGTGGAGCCGGAAAATGTCTAATCCCCACTGGTTTAAAAGTTTTTCTAGACTTTTGAGTGAAAATGTGCTGTAGACGGGGAATAGCCGACTGTGGAATCGGTGCATGGCGACTGTGGCGTTACGGAACGGATTTGTTGCTGCCCCGCGAAGAAACAGTATCAGACTTTATTGCATGGGTCGGAGCGAACTGCCGGTCCGTATCGCGCAACGCGTCAAGGAGTAGCGTATGTCCAAATCCGAGCTGATAGTCGGTCTTGACATAGGAACCACCAAAATGTGCGCTGTGGTCGGCGAACCCAATGATAACGGCGGAATGGATATCGTCGGCATTGGGACCAGTCCCTCTACGGGACTCCGCAAGGGCGTGGTCGTCAACATAGAGCAGACCGTCCAGTCGATCAAAAGAGCGCTTGAAGAAGCGGAATTGATGGCTGGATGCGAGATCCGCTCTGTCTACGCGGGAATCGCGGGCAGTCATATCAAGGGGTTCAACAGCCACGGAGTCATTGCGGTCAAGGGGGGAGAAGTTTCCCCGCGCGATATCGAGCGGGCGCTCGACGCGGCCAAGGCCGTGGCCATTCCGCTGGACCGCGAAGTTATTCACATCCTGCCGCAGGAATATATCGTGGACGATCAGCGGGGCATTGTGGACCCGCTCGGCATGGCCGGCGTCCGGCTGGAAGTGAAGGTGCATATCGTGACCGGCGCAGTTACCTCGGCCCAGAATATCGTGCGCTCATGCCACAAGAGCGGACTCGATGTTTCCGACATCGTGCTCGAGTCCCTTGCTTCGGCCAAGGCCGTGCTCACCGAGGAGGAACGCGAGATCGGCGTGGCGCTGATCGATCTTGGCGGTGGCACATGCGACATCGCCATTTTTGCCAATGACTCGATAAAGCATACCGGCGTGCTGGCTCTCGGCGGGCAGAACCTTACCAACGACATCGCGTTTGGTCTGCGCACACCCGTGGCCGCTGCTGAAAAGATCAAGATCAAGCATGGGGCGGCGCTGGCCGAGCTGGTGCGCCCTGATGAATATATCGAAGTGCCGAGTGTTGGCGGACGGGAACCCCGTCGCCTCTCCCGGCAGGTGCTCGCGGAAATCTGCGAGCCGAGAATGGAGGAAATCCTCACGCTGCTCGATCAGGAGCTGGTTCGTTCCGGTCTCAAGAACATGATCGGCGCGGGGGTCGTCCTCACTGGCGGCACTGCCCTGATTCAGGGATGTCAGGAACTTGGCGAACAGGTTTTCAATCTGCCCACCCGCATCGGTTATCCCCGCAACGTGGGTGGTCTCAGAGACATGGTGAACAGCCCCAAGTTCGCCACCGCCATGGGACTGCTCAAGTTCGGAGCCGAGAAGGAAGGCATGGAACAGAAGTTCCGTATCCGTAGCGACAGCAATGTGTTTAATTCGATTCTGTCTCGAATGAAGAAGTGGTTTTCCGAAATTTCCTAAACAACCGGGCGGCGATACGGTTTTTTTGAGGAGGAGCATATGGATATGCAGTTCGATGCGGTGAGACCCCCCGCGAATATCAAGGTTATTGGTGTTGGCGGCGGCGGTGGAAACGCTGTTCAGAATATGATTGAATCGAATCTCAAGGGAGTGACGTTCATCTGCGCCAACACGGATGCGCAGGCGCTTCTGCGTTCCAAGGCCGAATTCAAGTTGCAGATCGGCGAAAAGCTTACCAAGGGTCTCGGCGCGGGTGCGGACCCCAACGTGGGGCGCGAGGCAGCGCAGGAGAGCATCGGAGCGATCAAGGACGTCATCGGCGAGGCCGACATGGTGTTCGTGACTGCGGGCATGGGCGGAGGCACGGGAACCGGCGCGGCTCCCATTGTGGCTCAGGCTGCTCGTGAGATGGGCGCTCTGACCGTGGGCGTCGTGACCAAGCCATTTCTTTTTGAAGGCACCAAGCGAGCCCGTGCCGCAGAAGAGGGCATTGCCGAACTGCGCGAACATGTGGACAGCCTGATCACCATTCCCAACAACAGGCTGCTGACCATCGCGCCCAAGAAGGCCAAGCTCAGCGAAATGCTGAAGTGCGCCGACGATGTGCTGTACAGCGCCGTGCGCGGCATTTCCGACCTGATCACCGTGCCCGGCATCATCAACGTGGACTTCGCGGACGTGCGCACGATCATGAGCGTTTCCGGTCTGGCCATGATGGGAGCCGCTGTGGCATCCGGCGAAGGCCGCGCTCTGGAGGCCGCGCGCCGGGCGATTACCAGTCCGCTGCTCGAGGATGTTTCCATTGCGGGTGCAAAGGCCGTGCTTATCAACATTACGGCTACCGAAGACCTCGGACTTGACGAATACAGCGAGGCAGCCCTGTACATCCATGATGCTCTGGGCGATGTGGACGCCAATATCATCATTGGTACTGCGTTTGACGAGTCCGCCGGTGACGAGATTCGCATTACGGTTATTGCGACCGGCATCGAAGGGGCTTCGGCGGCAAAGACGCCCGGAGTCGGCCAGAGCGGCAAGAGTCCTGCGGCCAGCGTGACCTCTCTGCGTGCACCACGGCCGGCGGTTCAGCCTGTCCAGTCCGTTCAGCAGACCGCTCCCGCCTCTTCCGGGCTGTCAGGTTCGTTCGGAGACCGCAAGCGGCCGGAAGAATCCGGATTCGCTGCTCCGCGCAGACCTTTGGACCCGGCGGATATGGATACGCCCGCCTTTATGCGCAAGCAGGCGCGGCAGGTTTCCGCCCATACGCCGGGACGCGAGGAATTCATTTTTGAGGAAGAGGAGATCGAACTCCCCACGTTCATTCGAAAACAGGCCAACTAGCTTTTGGCGCGGTCTGGACTTGAAAGGCTCCGTTCGCCTGCCGTCGGTCTCGTTTCCGGTGGGCGTGCGGGGCCTTTTCCGTCACGGACGAATAATCGCGTTTTGGGATGAAGCGGGCTATACATGAGCATCGAAATTGTTGACGGCGGGAACTATTGACGATGGCTCCCGTTTGGAAGAAGGTCGATGCAGACGGGAACGATGGCGCTGTGGCCGGACCGTTTCCCTGTTTCCAAACCTTGTCTGAATTGGAGGTTTTCCCATGAAGATACTGCAATTTCTGCTGGCGGCGCTGATCTGCATTTTGAGCGCCTGTACGCCTCTGCAACGCGGTTTTGACGGAGCTGCCCTGATTTCTCCATCCCGGCCCGAGGTGATGCTTTCAGCTCCCGGATTGCCGACGCTTGCCGAAGGTCAGATCGCACCTTTCCTGTATACAGATCGCGGCTATCAGTTCCCGTCGACGCTGCTCGGCGTTTATGGAAAGGATAAGGCCTCTCCCATGGCCATTACGGCGCTCAGTTTTGTACCCAATGATCTCTGGGAGTGGGATTCGGCCGATTTCAGCGGTCCGCATGGGACAAAGACGGCTGGAGCCGTGTTCGGCGGAAAGTCGTTCGCGGGAACCGTGCGCATCGTCAACGGCGCGAATGACCCATTCTCGCCTCTGGTCGCCGCCGAAGAGGAGCAGCGCGCGTCGATCAACTGGCTGGCCCAGCGCTTTGTGCTGCGGGACGACTTCAACCGTGCCAAGATCATTCTGGAGTACCGCGAACCGTTGCCGGAGTCGTTGGCGGAGAGGGATTTGCTGCCGTACGACGAAGCGGTGCAGGCCCTTACCGCCAGAGCTGCCAAGGCGTTTCAGGTCCGGTTCGGTTCTGGGGAGGACGCGCTGCCCAGACCGGCGGCTCCCGCCTATCTGGATTCCATCAATGGAAAGTATCTGGGAGCCTTTCTGGGAAGTATGACCCAGAAGGATATCTGGCCTGAACGGATTTGACCGGATGTTCATGGCGTAAACAACGAAAGGGGGGAGGCGACGCCTCTCCCCTTTTTCATTTCTGGAAATGCTTCTTGAAAGTGATGCGACAGGCCGGGTTGCCGGATTTTCCGGACGTATCCGCTCTCTTTGTAGGGGCGGGATTCCCGTGGACAGGTTCCCCCGGACATGGAAAGCGGAATGTCTGCGCGAGTTCAGACCCGGCGTTGTCCCCTGTCCCAGTCGTCCTTGCGAACAGCTTCTTCCTGGAGCATAATCGGGATGTTGTCCCGGACCGGGAAAACCAGACCACAGGCGGGACATTCCAGACCTGTTTCGTTATCGAGAGATTCCACGGGACCCCTGCATACGGGGCAGACGAGGATGTCGAGCAGTTCCGGGTTCAGAGCCATGAGGCTTCTCCTTCCTTTTTGAGTATGCCCGAGTGTAGCGTTTTCCCGGCAAGAGAACAAGTTTGCGGGCGGATGCCGGAATCCTCGTTTTGTGAGAAATGTTCCATGCGGCAGATGCCGTCCTGCCGGCGTCTCGTTCAGCGGTCGGGAAGGACCGCGCCGATCCGGCGACAGAGAATGGAGGGTCATGATGCAGCCTCGTTTTGTCGATCTTCATACGCATACCACGGCCTCTGACGGGACCGACTCGCCGCGTGAGCTGGTGCGCAAGGCTGCAGCCATCGGACTTGCCGCCGTCGCTGTTACCGATCATGACACGCTTTCCGGACTCGCGGAGGCCGAAGCCGCCGGACGTGAATTCGGGATAGAGGTGATCCGGGGCTGTGAATTGAGTGTCCGGGGGCCTTACGGAGAAATTCATCTGCTGGGACTCTGGCTTCCCGAGGATGCGGAACCTCTGGAGCGAGAACTGATGCGCTTGCGCGGGCTGAGGGAAACCAGGAATCTCAGGATGCTGGAAAAACTGAAGGAACTCGGAATCGACATTCCCTATGAAGACGTTCTGGCTCAGGCCGGGGGGGAATCCGTCGGACGCCCGCATATTGCCCGGGCCATGCAGAGCCGTGGATTCGTTTCCGACGTGGGGGAGGCATTCGCCCGCTACATAGGCGCGAACGGAGCGGCCTATGTGCCGCGAGACATTCCGGAACCGGAAGAGGGGATCAGGCTCATGGCCGGGCTGGGTGCTCTGGTCAGCTTTGCCCACCCCATGCTGATTCGGTGCCCGGTCGCATGGTATGATGAGATCCTTCCCCGCATGAAGGCTGCAGGGTTGGGGGCTGTCGAAGCCTATCACAGCGAGCACTCGGCCAGAGATGAGCGCTTTTGCGTGGAGCTTGCCGCGCGCTATGACCTGGGGCTCAGTGGGGGGTCCGACTATCATGGACTGACCAAGCCCCGCGTGGCGCTTGGTCGCGGCAAGGGGGGGCTGCGGGTCACGCTGACGTTCCTTGAGTCTCTGAAAGCGCGCCGGAATCGCCCGGAGGCTCGGTGAACAAGGGGGGGCGATGGGAGAAGACCTGTTGACGACCCGTATGACGCCGACCGGAAAACTGCTGCGGCTCTATGCGGTTCAGGGCGACGGACACTCCGGCAAGGCGAAATACCTGCGCCTTGCCGATGCCGTGGCCGACGGCATCGAGCAAGGGAGTCTTGCCCCGGGCGAATCGCTGCCCACGCATAGGGAGCTGGCCGAGGCTCTCGGTGTCACCGTGGGAACCGTAAGCCGGGGGTATGCCGAGGCGACGCAACGCGGGCATATCGTCGGCGTGACGGGCCGGGGAACCTTCGTGGCCGTTCCCCGTCATGACGTGGACATGTATGGAGAAGCGGGGAGGCTCCATGATCTGGGGTTCATTTCCCCGTTCGAGTACCTTAATCCGAACCTGAACGATGCCGTGCGCGAGCTGGCCGGATATGCCGACCTGAGCGAACTTGCCAACTATCAGCAGCCTCGCGGTCTGCTGCGACATCGTGAGGCAGGCGCGCTGTGGGCCGGGCGTTATGGGCTGGCGGTAGCGCCTGACGATGTTCTGGTCTGCGCGGGAGCGCAGCACGCTCTGCTGACGGTTCTGGCTTCGCTCTTCAATCCCGGGGACCGTATCGCCGCAGAACAGCTGACATATCCTCTGCTCAAGCAGCTGGCTCGCCGTCTGCGTCTGAATCTCACCCCGATCCGCATGGATCAGAGCGGCATGCTTCCCGATGCGCTGGAGGCGGCCTGTCGGGTAGGAGCGGTGAAAGGACTGTATCTGATGCCGACCTGTCAGAACCCCACGCTGGCGCAGATTCCGGAATATCGGAGGCGCAAACTGGTGGAAATCTGCCGCCGCTACGACATCATGATTATTGAGGACGACGTATACGCCCTGTCGCTGGAACATGGGCTGCCGCCCCTTGCCGGAATGGCCCCTGAGCGCTGTTGCTTTATCGCCTCTACAAGTGAAGCCCTGAGCGGCGGATTGCGAATAGCCTATCTTTGCGCGCCGGAGTGCTTCCATGCCGAGCTGGAGCGGACGATTTCCTATACCATTTCCATGGCTCCTCCTCTGATGGCCGAACTGGCAGGCATGTGGATCCGCAGCGGCACTGCGGACCGAGTTCTTTCCGCCAAGCGGGAGGAGGCTGCCGCCCGCAATGCGCTGGCGCGGAGTCTGCTGGACGGCTTCCGGCTGGAAACCAGAACGACGGGCTTCTTCTGCTGGCTGAAACTGCCCGAGCCGTGGACGGCGGCCGCCTTTGCCGAAGTCGCCCGCAGACGCGGCATCGTGGTGGCGGACAGCTCACATTTTTCGCTCAGTCATGACGCTCCCGAAGAGGGCGTACGTCTGGCGCTTGGCGGATCGTCCCGGAGAGAAGATCTTGCCGAGGCTCTTGGCGTTCTTGCCGGCCTGCTGCATGGACAGAACCATTGAACGCCGTACGGATAACAGACGACTGCGGGGAAGGAGTCTTTTGTCCATGCGGCGTCATCCCGGCGGCTCCCTCTTACGGGATGGAACAGTCTCTCATGGCGCCGGGCAGGCGCTTCTCTTCGGCTCTCTTGTCCGGGGCGGCTTCTATGCTAGACTGGTATGCCTTGTTCGCCCCGAACAGAGGCGATGAATCAGAAGAAGTCGGTCTCTGCATCTTCAGAAGAACAGGTTCCTTCCTTTCGGCGGCTGAAGATCGCCTTTATCTTTCTCTACATATTTTTTCGGACACTGTATGCTGCCATTTCCGCTTCGTACCGTTCAGGTCGTTAATGTCCGCTGGTTCAACGCTACGGTCTGGTACGGTCTTGAACTGGCCAGGTTGCTCAAGGCGGCCGGTAACGAGAGCAGGGTGATCGCCCTTGCCGGCACGGAGGCCTTCGACAAGGCCTGCTCTATGGGACTCGATCCTGTCGCAATACCTCTGAATGCCAAAAATCCACTGGAATTTCCATCTGTTCTGACATCTATGAGACGATTTGTCCGAGATTTCAGACCGCATATCGTCAACTGTCATCGTGGGGAGTCCTTTGTGTTCTGGGGGCTGCTCAAGGCCGGGGGTGGGTACGGTCTGGTACGCACGCGGGGAGATCAGCGTCTGCCGCGCGGCAACTGGCCGAACAGAATGCTGCATACGCGGGCGGCTGATGCCGTAATCGCCACCAATACGGTCATGACCCGGTATTTCGCGGAACATATGCGGGTGCCTCGGGAGAGGCTGTACACGATTCTCGGTGGTGTGGACACGAAACGATTCCGGTTCGACGCTGCCGGACGCGCCGCGGTGCGGGCCCGATACGGTTTTACGGATGCGGATTGCGTTCTCGGACTGCTGGGGCGCTTTGACCGGGTCAAGGGGCAGAAGGAATTGATCGAGTCCGTTGCCCGGCTGGTCAGGCAGGGAAAGACGCAGATCCGGCTGCTGCTGCTTGGTTTTTCGTCCGCCACTTCGCAAGAAGAGGTCGAGGGCTGGATCAGGGAAACGGGGATGGAACGCCATGTGGTCATCAGCGGACGCGTGGATGACGTGCCCGCCTGCCTTTCCGCGCTGGATATTGGTATTGTAGCGTCCCTGTGGTCGGAAACCATAGCTCGTGCCGCGCTGGAGATCATGGCCTGCGGGCGTCCATTGCTTTCCACGTCCGTCGGGGTGATGCCCGATCTGCTGCCGTCGGCGGCTCTGGTATCTCCCGGCGACGCCGCCGGTCTGGACGGCCTGATTCGTCGGGGCGTTGAGGATGTGGCGTGGCGGGACCGGCTGGCCGGGATATGCACGGAACGCATTGCAGACTTGAGCGATGAGCATTTTCTGGAACAGACGCTGACCGTTTATGAGTGTGTGTTGCAGAGAACGGCATGTTCATGAGATCATGCTTTCTGCTTTCCCGCAGGTGGATGTTGCATAGCTGTTTAGGAACACGAATGATACTGGAGCTGGAGCGACGTATCGGCCCTGCAGAAGACAGGGCAGCATAAGGAGAGACAAATGCAGTGCATGTTTGCGAGCGACAATACGAGCGGCATCCATCCCCGGATCATCGCGGCACTGGAGCGGGCCAATGAGGGAGCGGCCTTGCCCTATGGCGATGATCCCTGGACGGCGGAGGCGGAAGCCTGCTTTCGTTCCCTGTTTGGAGAGGATATCGAGGTTTTTCTGGTTCCTCTGGGAACGGGAGCGAATACATTGGCCTTCAACAGCATGGTTCGCCCATGGCACGCCATTGTCTGCAGCGATATCGCGCATACGCTGACGACCGAAAGCGGCGCCGTGGAGGCTGTGGTCGGCTGCAAGATGCTCGGCGTTCCATCCATGCACGGGAAGATCACTCCCGAAGCTGTGGAGTCCTGCCTTGGCGTTCTGGGTGATCCGCATCATAATCAGCCCCGCGTCGTGGCGCTGACCCAGTCCACGGAAGTGGGAACCCTGTATACGCCGGAGGAAATCCGGACCCTGTGCGATACGGCGCATCGGAACGGCATGTTCGTGCACATGGACGGAGCGCGGATAGCCAATGCGGT
Source organism: Pseudomonadota bacterium (assembly GCA_023403845.1). Taxonomy (GTDB): domain Bacteria; phylum Desulfobacterota; class Desulfovibrionia; order Desulfovibrionales; family Desulfovibrionaceae; genus Bilophila. The sequence goes on along the minus strand of JAEYDL010000006.1, from coordinate 117,790 downwards.
TGCCGCTCTGGGGGGCGATGTTCGGGCGCTGACGCGGGATCTCGGCGTGGATGTCATGTCTTTCGGAGGAACGAAGAACGGCATGATGATGGGTGAAGCCGTTCTCTTCTTCAATCCTGATTTCGCTCGTGACTTCGGAACGATGCGCAAGCAGTGCCTGCAATTGCACTCCAAGATGCGTTTTCTTGCGGCCCAGTACATCGAGTATTTCCATGATGGACTGTGGCTCGAAAATGCCCGCCATGCCAATGCGATGGCCCGTCTGATGGCCGAGCTGATCGCGGACATGCCGCATGTCTCTCTGGCGCATCCTGTGGAGGCCAACGGCGTATTCGCCAACCTGCGTCCTGCGGATATTGCGGCGTTGCAGGAGCGATATGCCTTTTACGAAGTGGACGCTTCCGCGCATACGGTGCGCTGGATGTTCAGCTTCAATACGCGGGAAGATGACGTGCGGGCTTTGGCGGCAGCAGTGGGAGAGCTGGCCTGAACCGGACGGAAAGGATCGCTGTCTGGAAAAAGGGAGCGGTTGCCGCTCCCTTTCTATTCGATCCGGGTCACAAGGACGGCTCCGTCCGTCAGCTCGATCAAAGCCTTTTCCAGCGCTTCGATGTTCTGATCGGGCAGAAGGAGCTGATAGGTGGCGTCCACTCCGAACTCCTCCATGTCCACGCTGGCCCGGTAGTCCGGAAGCATGCGCCGAAAAAGCGTGATGTGCGGGTAGTCGAGCACGACTTCCAGCCGGGCCGGGATCATGTGCTCCCGGGTCGGCAGCGTTTCCAGCCCCAGCTTTACCATACCCTGATAGGCGCGCACCAGACCACCGGTTCCTAGTTTGATGCCCCCGAAATAGCGGGTGACCACAGCAGAGACTTCGCCGACGCCTCCATGCAACAGCATGGTGAGCATGGGGCGGCCCGCAGTTCCGTGCGGCTCTCCGTCATCGCTGTAACCTACCTGGCTGGTCTGGCCGGGAGCTCCTGCCGCATAGGCCCAGCAATTATGGGTGGCATCCGGGAATTCCCTGCGGATACGGTCGATGAAGGCCTTTGCCGCATCCTGAGTGGGGGTATGTGCCAAGGAAACGATGAACCGGCTGCGGCGGATGAGTTCTTCGCTGCGGTGGATCGCGTCGGGTGCAAGATCTGGAATCGGGTAGGCTGATGACATGGCCGTTCTGGTGTAGCGTTCAGCCGCCGACCGGGTCAAGTGTCCATGAAGCATGGGAGGGCAGGGCCAGAGAGTCCGGCGCGTGTCCTCTGTTTCGTTATACGTGAGCCGCAGGGCGAAGATCCGGTCGATCCCGGAACAGCCTGGGGAAGAAGATCGAGGACCGGACAAAAAGTTTCGCCGCAGGTACAGAATTCTCTTTACAGGAAGAGAACTTTTGTTTAAATAGGAAATGTTACTGATTAGTTCAGAGCATAACTTCTACTGCACAAGCAATAAGGAAAGGACAATGAGCAACACTGACAAGAATCTGATGGATGCCTTCGCCGGAGAATCCCAGGCCAACCGCAAGTATCTCGCTTTTGCCGCTCAGGCCGACAAGGAAGGCCTGCATCAGGCCGCCAAGCTGTTCCGCGCCGCTGCCGCCGCTGAAACCATTCATGCCCATGCCCATCTGCGCAATGCCGGCAAGATCGGCGACACTGCCGCCAACCTCAAGGCCGCCATCGAAGGCGAAACCTACGAATTCACCAAGATGTACCCCGAAATGATCGAAGACGCGAAGGCCGAAGGCCGCACCGCCATCGCCAAGTACTTCGAGATGGTGAACAAGGTTGAGGAAGTGCATGCCAACCTGTACACCAAGGCTCTGGAAAATCCCGCTGCCATGCCTGAAGTCGATTACTACATCTGCCCTGTCTGCGGCTACACGCATGAAGGCCCGTACGAAGGGAAGTGTCCCGTGTGCGGGGTTGCCGGTTCTTCCTTCGTGAAGGCTGACTAGGCATTTTTATCCGCGCCTCTCGAGGCATCGTCAGAAGGGCTTTCCGCTGTCCGTCGCGACAGTGGAAAGCCCTCTTTGATTGTCCCGAAGATGTGTGGGCGAAACAGATCATTCACTGCGTCTGTTTGGAACGGGAAAGCGATGGCGTCCTGAGGCCGTCAGGTGCATCGGCGGCCTCAGGGCAGGGGGATGGAGAGCGATCAGTGCGCGTGATTGTGCTTGAGGCTGATGCCCTCGAGCATGAAATAGGTATGCTCGGCGATGTTTTCCGCACGGCGGCAGATGCGATCGAGAGCGCGGGTGATGAGAATGATGTGCATGGAGTCCCATGGATCGATTTTCTGGGCGCGGACGTCTTCCATAAGCCGGTTATAGATGGAAACCATGAGCTGGGCCGTTTCATCATCGTAATGGCTGACGGAAAGAGCCAGATGCGTATTTCCGTCCCGAAAGGCGGTCAGCGCGTTACGCAGCATCAGGCGGGACCGGTCCATGAGCTGAGACAGGTCGTTCCGAATGTCGTTTGCTACCGGATTTTCCGACAGGATGACGCGTTCGGCCACGATAACGGATTCGTCCCCGATGCGTTCGAGGTCCACGACCATGCGCACGGCCGTCATGATGAAACGCAGGTCCTTGGCCACCGGCTGGGTGCGGGCCAGAATGTTCAGCGAGGCTGCGTCGATTTCGTTCTCGAGGTTGTCAATATCCACGTCGCCGTCCATTACGGAACTTGCACGCGCGAGATCTCGAGTGAGTACTGACTGACAGGCGTCGTCCAGCGCCTGCTGGGCCTTCGCCCCCATGGTCAGGAGCTTGGTCCGCAGATTGTCGATAAGCTGATGAATATAGTATTCCTGTTGAGGCATGGGTGTCTCCTTGTCAAACCTGCCGTTTTCGGGTCGTTCCGCCGAAAAAGTTCTCTGGCGTCCTCAAGTCTGCGTTTTGCCGCCGCGCCGGTGGAACTTCGGCTGCGGGAAGGAGGCTCCCCGGCTGGGCGGCATGAGGACAGGGCCTAGCCGAAGCGACCCGTGATGTAATCTTCCGTCTGCTTGAGGGAGGGACGGGTAAAGATCTTTTCCGTATCATCGTATTCAATGAGCCTGCCCATATAGAAAAACGCCGTGCGGTCGGACACGCGGGCGGCCTGCTGCATGTTGTGGGTTACGATGACGATACTGAGCTGTGACTTGAGTTCGTGGATTCCTTCCTCAATGCGCTGGGTGGCGATGGGATCAAGGGCGCTGGCCGGTTCGTCCATCAGCAGCACTTCCGGTTCTACGGCGAGGGCACGGGCAATGCACAGGCGTTGCTGCTGCCCCCCTGAAAGACCAAGCGCGGATGTATGCAGGCGATCCTTGACCTCGTCAAAAATGGCTGCACGGCGCAGGCTTTCCTCTACCTTGTCGGCGATGAAGGACTCGTTGCGTTCCCCGTTGACGCGCAGGCCGTAGGCTACGTTTTCAAAGATACTTTTAGGAAACGGGGTCGGTTTCTGGAAGACCATGCCGACCCGGCGGCGAAGATTCACGATGTCGCAATCCGGAGTATTGACGTTTTCTCCGTCAAGGTCGATTCGCCCTTCGGTTCTGGTTCCTGGAATAAGGTCGTTCATGCGGTTGAGGCAGCGCAGAAAGGTGCTTTTGCCGCAGCCTGAAGGTCCAATGAGCGCGGTGACGCGTTTTTCGGGAAAGGACAGGCTGATGTCGTGCAGGGCCTGCGAACTTCCATAGAAGAAGTTGATGTGCCGTGCGTTCATTTTGACGGGGACGCCGTCGACGTGGGAGAGGTCTGAATTCTCCGTGAGGGGAGATGTCTGAACGGAAGGTATGGCTTGAGACATGGGATTCTCCATGAAGATTAGGCTTCCTGAGCCAGAGGCACGGTGAAGCGGAAGAGGCCTCCGGGACCTTCTTCGGCCCAGATGACGCCGCCGTGGCGTTCAACAATGTGCTTGCAGATGGCTAGCCCCAGCCCGGTGGAGGCGGGGCTGCTGCGGTGCTTTTCGACCCGGTAGAACCGTTCGAAGACCCGGGTCAGTTCGGGAGCCGGGATGCCCGGCCCCTCGTCATGAACGGTAAACACCGCCATACCGTCTTTACGGGCTTCTCCGGCAATGACGATGGCGGTTCCCTCTGGCGCGTAGCGGCAGGCGTTTTCGATAAGATTGCGGAAAACCTGAGCTATGAAGTGCGCGTCCGCCTTGATGGTCAGACCGGCTTCCACCTGCGACAGCAGACTTTGCTCACGGGTTGCGGCCAGAGGACCGCAGGCCGTGGCCACGTCCGCGAGGATTGTCTCGGCCTTGAGGGGAACCGGGTCCATGGGGACCGCGCCGCTTTCGATGCGGGAAAGCCGGAGCAGATCCTCCACCATTGTCGCCATATGCCTGGCGTTGCGCAGAATGATTTCGGCGAATCGACCGCTGGCGGCGGCGTCATCCGGGGGCGTATCCTTGAGTGTTTCGGCATAGCCGATGATGGCGGTAAGCGGCGTGCGCAGTTCGTGGGAAACATTGGCCACGAATTCCTTGCGTACGCGCATCAGGCGGGCCATTTCGCTGATGTCGTGGAACACGGCCACGGCCATCACGTCGTGCGCGGCTTCGCGCGGGCGTATCAGATGGACGCTGAGCACGGTTTCGGGGCGCGGCTCCACCTCGAGCGCGATCAGTTTCGTTTTGTCCTCGCGGGGAGAGGCGAGCAACGTATCCAGAGCCTGCTGGATTTCCGCCACGGGCACAACTTCTACGGGGAGCTTGCCTTCCGCCTGTGCGGTCAGGGGAAAGAGCCTGGTCAGTGCAGGGTTGACCAGACGGATGCGCCCCTGCGCGCCGACGACGAGAACCCCCTCGTCCATGCTGTCGAGAATGGTTTTGAGCTGAGCCTTGTGCTCGGCAATGGTTCGCAGGTGGTCTTCCGTGCGGTCCGCCATGTCGTTGACCGCACGGGCCAGACGGCGAAATTCCCTGCCGGGAAGGACATGGAGACGGCGACGGCCTCTGATACGTCCGTCCGGGTCCGTAGCGATGCCTTCCACAACCCGGATCATTTCCCTGAGGGAACGTTCCAGACGGGAGGAGAGCGCGTAGGAGATCCCGAGTGCGAGGAGCAGCGCCAGTCCAATGATGCCGAGCCATTGCCTTTCGGAGGCGGCGATACGGGCTTCGACGCGATCGAGGGGAGCGGCTACGCGGATGAATCCGGACGGCATGTTGCGAACAGAGGGGAAGGGGACGGCCACGTAGACGAGGTCGGTATCCAGCGTGTTGCTGTGACGAATGCTGATGCCGACTCCGTTTTGGGCGGCATTGATGATTTCTACCCGATCTGCATGATTGTCCATGTCTGCTGGATCAACATGCCGCCTGTCCGACTCGGCCAGAACTTTGCCCGCCTGATCGATGAAGGTGACGCGCAGAGAGAGCTTTTTCTTGATGGCGTCGAGAACGCGGGGCAGTTCTTCAGGACCGGCCGCTTCCCCAAGCAGCAAAACCGCCAGACCGGCTTCACGTTCTGCGGATCGGACGGTTTCGGCAATGCCTTCTTCCTTGATCGCATGGCGGACATACAGACCCGGAAGGACCAGCGTTACCACTACTACGGCAAGAAAGCAGCAGAACAGGCGGACCCGGAAAGATGACTCGTTCATGTCACTCCTTGCAGCGGTAACCCACACCGCGCACGGTTTCGATTAATTCGGCGGCTTCTCCCAGCTTGTTGCGCAGACGTCGGATGTGCGTATCCACCGTGCGGGCATATCCCTCGAACTGATATCCCCAGACCGAGGCCAGCAGTTCTTCCCGCGTGCGAACCCGGCCCGCATTGCGCAACAGATCTTCCAGCAGGCGAAATTCCGTGGCCGTAAGATCGACTTCCTGTCCGAGGACGCTGACCCTGTGAGCCGTGGCGTTGACGTTGACCCCGTGGCGAGCCAGTACCGGGCTGTTTTCCGCCACCGTCTGGCGACGCAGAATGGCCCGGATGCGCAGAAGCAGTTCCCGGATGTTGAACGGTTTGACCACATAGTCGTCCGCGCCAAGTTCGAAGCCGAGAATGCGGTCCACATCCTCGCCGCGCGCCGTGAGCATGATCACGGGAATATGCACGGTGTCCGTGCTGCGTTCCAGTTCCCGGCAGACGGCCAGGCCGTCCATTTTGGGAAGCATGAGGTCAAGCAGAATGAGATCGGGCCTGCGGCTGCGGGCCAGTTCAAGCCCTTCCTTGCCGTCGCCCGCCTGAAGCGCCGTGTAGCCTTCCCTTTCAAGATGATAGGCCAGCAGCTCCCGGATATCCTGTTCGTCCTCGACAACAAGAATTGTGGAAGATTCGTTAGGCATGGCTTCCTTTCCTTTATGAGTTCACGAGGCTGGTTGTAAGCCGTTTCCGTGACGGAACGGCGGAGCGAATGTGACGATTGCATGTCGAAGAAGTCTTCATTCGTCACGGGTGTTTCGACAAGCCGTCACCATTTTGACACGAAGCGCCGCTATCTTCCAGCCTGTCCGCAGAGGAATGCCGCGAGGATTCCGGCGGACGGCGTCTGTCATGGATGTACTTTTCATTGTCGTCAAACCGCTCTCAAGGAGTTTGCTTTCATGAAACGTCTTTTGCTGTCTTCCCTGCTGGCTCTGGCCTGCGTACTGCCCGCCCAGGCCAAGGAGGAACTGGTCATCAACGGTTCCACTACGGTGCTTCCCATCATTCAGATCGTGTCCGAAGCCTACACAGCGGCGAACCCGGACGTGGACATCGCTCTTTCCGGGGGGGGATCCGGAAATGGCATCAAGGCCCTGATCGACGGACTGGCCACCATCGCCATGTCCTCCCGCGACATCAAGAGCAGCGAGAAGGATCTGGCCGCCAAGAAGGGCATTGATCCCGTACGCACCTCCGTGGCCGTGGACGCCCTCGTCCCCGTGGTCAATCCCGAAAACAGGGTGCAGAGCCTCTCTCTCGAACAGCTCAAGGATATCTATACCGGCAAGATCACCAACTGGAAGGAACTTGGAGGCGCTGACGGCAAGATCGTGGTCATTTCGCGCGATACCTCTTCCGGCACCTATGAAACCTGGGAGTCTTTGGTCATGAAGGGCGCAAAGGTCATGCCCAAGGCTCTGCTCCAGGCTTCCAACGGAGCCGTCGTGCAGGCCGTGGCCAAGAACCGTAACGCCATCGGCTACATCGGGATCGGCTACATGAACGACACGCTCAAAGGCCTGCAGATCGGTGATCTCACGGCGACTCCCGAGAACGCCCTGTCCAAGAAATGGCCCCTCGCCCGCGAATTGTACCTCTTCACCAACGGTCAGCCTCAGGGAACCGCCGGAGCGTTCATCAAATATATGCTCGATCCGGAGAAAGGACAGAAGGCCGTGCTCAAGGCCGGCTTCGTTCCGCTTGTAAAGTAACCCGTGCTGCCGGAGTTTCTCTCCGGCATCTTTGGCCTGTGCCGCGCGTTTCAGAAAGAGAACGGCGGCCGGGCCCGCACCTCGTCACCCCCCTTCCCCCTGTGCGAAAGGGGCGGGCCGGAGACAAGAATGTCCAGAGACTTTAAGGAAAACTGCATCCGCAAGCTTTTGACGGGAGTGGCGTTCGTCTCGCTGCTTTCTCTGGCCTGCATCATGCTCTTCCTGTTTATGGAAGGTTTGCCGCTGTTCGCGGATTATCCCCTGTGGAGCTTCCTGAGCGGAACGCTCTGGTATCCTACTTCCGATCCTCCGGAGTTCGGGATTCTCTCCCTGATCGTGGGGTCGTTGTGCGTTACTGCTCTGGCTTCAATGATCGCGGTTCCCCTTGGCATCATGACTGCCGCGTATCTGGCGGAGATCGCGGGGATGACTACCCGGCGGATCGTCAAACCGTTCATTGAGCTGCTGGCGGCACTTCCTTCGGTCGTCATAGGCTTTTTCGGCATGATCATCGTGGCTCCGTTTCTGCAGGACTATCTCGGAGCGGATACGGGACTCAATCTGTTCAACGCGGCTCTGATGCTGGCCTTCATGAGCGTACCGACCATCTGTTCCGTGGCGGAGGATGCCCTGTTTGCCGTTCCCCGGACGCTGCGCGAAGCCTCGCTGGCGCTTGGAGCGACCCGCTGGGAAACGCTTGTGCGCGTGGTCATTCCATCGGCCCTGTCCGGGATCGGCACGGCCGTCATGCTCGGCATGTCCCGCGCCATCGGAGAAACCATGGTCGTCCTCATGGTGGCCGGCGGAGCGGCGATTATTCCTCTGTCCATCTTTGATCCGGTCCGCCCCATGCCCGCCTCCATTGCCGCGGAAATGGCCGAAGCGCCGTTTCGTGGAGACCACTATTTCGCTTTGTTCGCCACCGGCATCGTTCTGTTTCTCTTTACCTTGCTGTTCAACGTGCTGGCCTTCCGCATCGCGGAAAAGCACAAGCAGACCGGCTCGTCCGGGCTTTAGGATCGTCGTATGAGCACCTTCTTTGCGGTTCGAGGCAATGCGGGACGCCAGCGCTGGCAAGTCATTATGTTCGGCATGTTGCGTCTTGCCGCCGGAATCAACATGCTCGCGCTGGTCGGCGTATGCGCTTTTCTGATCTGGAACGGCAGCCCGGCCATCAGCTGGGAATTCCTGTCCGAATCACCCCGCAGAATGATGACGGAAGGCGGTATCTGGCCCTGCATCGTGGGGACGTTTCTGCTGGCCTTCGGTTCCATGCTCATCGCCTTTCCGCTTGGGGTAGCGTCCGCAGTCTATCTGAACGAGTACGGCAGCCGTAAACCGTGGACCCGTTATCTCCGTCTCGGCATCAGCAATCTCGCCGGGGTCCCTTCTGTGGTTTTCGGCTTGTTCGGACTGGCCTTTTTCGTCACTTTTCTCGGAATGGGCGTCAGTCTGCTTGCTGGGATGCTCACTCTCGCTGTCCTGACGCTGCCGGTGATCATCAACACTACGGAGGAAGCATTGCGTCAGGTTCCCGATGCCTGGCGTGAGGCTTCGCTGGCTTTGGGAGCCACCCGCAGTCAGACCATCGCCCGGGTAGTCCTGCCCGCGGCTGTTCCCGGCATGCTGACAGGAGCCATTCTGGGACTGGCCCGCGCCGCTGGGGAAACGGCGGCCATCATGTTCACGGCAGCCGTCTTCTTTACGCCTCGCATGCCGGATTCGATATTCAGTTCGGTGATGGCTCTGCCGTATCACATGTATGTTCTGGCCACGGCGGGAACGGAAATCGAAAAAACACGACCGTTGCAGTACGGAACCGCTCTGGTGTTGCTTGTTTTGGTGCTCGGCATGAATCTTGTGGCCATCATCGTTCGTGACCGGATGCAGAAAAAGCGATAGCCCGTTCTTCTGTCTTTTCTTTTTCACCCGTCACAACAATGGATTGCGTGTTTAGCCGGAGAAGAGATTCTTTTCCGGCTTTCGGCGCGACTGACGCTCCAGTTGCGTGCAACCCGGACAGCTTCCGCAATTCAGCCGCGTTCCGCGCAGTCCAGCAGAATTTTGGCTACGTCTGCAGGGCGATGGAGATGCACGTTGTGTCCCGAGACAACCTCCAGAACCCGCCAGGAAGCGATGGCTCGGGCCCGTTCGGCGGAAAGCATGATCGCGGGCAGGCGTCCCGGTGTGCAGACGACATACGTGACGGGCAGGCCGTTTCCGTGCGGGTGGCGGAGTTCGATGCGGTCGAGGTAGGGTTGCAGAGGCTGGGGCGTCAGGTGGGAGTGAAACCAGTCGCGCATGCCCGGAGTGGAGAAATTGGCTCCGATGGGTGCTGGAAGACTCAGATTGCTGCGTCCGATGCGGCGCATGCGCTGGGCAAGATCGTTTTCAGGGATGATGTCCATGGCGCATTCCCCGGACAGAGGCACCATGGCGTCGAGATAGACGACATGGCGGATCCGGTCGGGGATGCGGTCTACCGCCACGGTCATGGCAATGCCGCCGTAACTGTGGGCCACGAGCACCACATCATACAGATCGGCATAGCGGATGGTGTTGATGATGTCGGCGACGTGGGTTTCCAGCGTAATGGCTGCGGACAGCAGATGCGCGCGCTCGCCTACGCCTGTGAAGGTGAGGGGAATGACCCGGTGTCCGGCTGCGGCAAGGTGTTCCGTGACGGGGGTCCAGCACCAGCCGCCGCACCATGAACCGGGCAGAAGAACAAACGTCCGGGAAGGGACTGATGGACGGAGGAAAGAGCTTGAAAAGGTCATGACGTTCTCCGGAAGACGAGAGCGGTCGACATGTTCGTCGACCGCTTCCGCTACGCCGTGGTACGGCGCCATCCAGACAACTACCCGGAAAATCGGGATCATGCAATATCTATGCCGTACGTGTCTCCGGATCGTCCGTCGTTGATGTCCCGGAAATGTCGTACAATGGCGCCATCTCTTCGCGAATCCTGCGGCGTTCACGATCGATTTGTTCGTCCGTGGCCCCGAATTCCCGCATAATGAATTCGCTCATGGCTATGGCCACTTCCCGTTCGCCGGAGAAGACTGCGGACGCACCGTGTCTGCGCAGGGATTCCGCAACGCTCAGGAAGGTCGTATGAGCTACGATGCGCATGTGCGGATTGATTGATCTGGCCACGTCGATGATTTCTCCGGAAGGGGCGGAGGACGATGTGATGAGGAGGGCCTCGGCATGTTCCGCTCCGGCGTGCAGAAGCACTTCGCGCTGGGTCGCGTCCCCGTACAGAATTTTGCCTCCCTGTTCGGAGACGGCCTGCACCGTATCTATGTTCATTTCGATGACGACCACGTCAAGGTTGTTGTCCAGCAGAAAGCGGGACAGAATTTTGCCTATCGGGCCGTAACCGATGACGATCACGCGCTGCGTCTCCTCGTTGACCTGTTCCGGAAGTTCGGTTTTTCCCGTGCGAGGCAGACCCACACCGTGTTTTTCCAGCCAGTGCGCAAGACCTTCGAGCCGGCGGTAGATCAGGGGATTGAGGGTGATGGAAATGATGGCGGCGATGATGATCGCGCTGGACGCCTCCTGCGGCAGCACGCCGAAGGCAATCCCCATTCCGGCAAGGATAAAGGAAAATTCTCCTATCTGCGCCAGCGCCGCGGAGACGGAAAGAGCCATCCGCAGCGGCTTGCCGAGCAAGCGGACCACGATGAACGCCGCAAGAGGCTTGCCTATCAGGACGATGGCAAGGGTCGCCAGCATGAGCGGCCAGCTTGCGGCCAGAGCCGCGGGATCCACGAGCATGCCTACGGAGACGAAGAACAGTACGGCAAAGGCGTCGCGCATGGGCAGAGCTTCGGCCGCAGCTCTGGCGCTGAATTCCGACTGACCCACCACCATGCCTCCAAGGAAGGCGCCGAGCGCCATCGATGCGCCGAAAAATTCGGCGGCGGCTACGGCAACGCCCAGAGCGAGCACGAGGACCGCCAGAGTGAAGAGATCCCGGGTTCCCGTGCGGGCCACATAGGCAAGAAGGAGGGGAATCAGTTTCTGCCCCGCCACCAGCGTGAAGACGACCAGAACGGCCAGCTTGAACAGCGTGATGCCGAGGATGCTCCAGACGTTGCCCGTCTGTCCGGATTCGGAAAAAACGGCGGGCAGAAGGACCAGCAGAAGAATGGTGAACAGGTCTTCGACCACAAGCCAGCCCAGAGCGACATGGCCCGTCTTGGTGTGCAGGGCCTTGTTGTCAGAAAGAACTCTCGTGAGGACCACCGTGCTCGCTACGGAAATGGCCATGCCGAAGACGGCCCCTGAAGTCCATGACCAGCCGAAGGCATGGAAGACGAACATGCCGAGCAGCGTTGACGCCCCTATCTGAACCGCCGCGCCGGGAAGCACGATCTTCTGGACTGCGATCAGGTCTTTCAGGTGAAAGTGCAGGCCGACACCGAACATAAGCAGAATGATGCCTATCTCCGCGCATTGGGCCGCTGTTTCGGCGTCGGCGACAAAGCCGGGGGAATGGGGACCTACGATGATTCCGGCAAGAAGATAGCCCACCAGCGGGGACATGTGCAGTTTTTGGGTAATGAAGCCGAGCACAAGTGCCGCGCTCATGCCGCCGGCGAGAGTAAAAATGAGATCGACGTTATGGAGCATGGATTCCCTTTGGATCATAACAGGTTGTTCTGAAATTTCATTGTAGGGGAAAGTCCCTTCCCGGAGCAAGAGGCCTGCACGGTGTTTTGTTTATTTTTTGGTGTATGGAAAGGAATAGATGTAGCTGACCGGGATTGTTCCCGATAAAGACGAAAGAGGCTTTGGAGAAGCCATATTGACGAGTTCTCGCACCGGGGCGTATAATAAAAAGATGAATCAGCCCACTCCTCCTGCCGCTTCGGAGTCTTCGCTCCGTTCCCTCATGATTGCGGTGGCAACCGCACAGTTCCTTTTGCCGTTCATGATGTCCGGCATAGGTCCCCTTCTGCCCACCATTGGGCAGGACCTCAAGGCCAGTGCCATGGAGCTGGGGCTGGTAGGAGCCATTTATTCGTTGTCCCTGTCCATTTTTCATCTGGTTTCCGGAAGGATCGGGGACATGAAGGGAAGGCGCAAGCTTTTTCTTCTGGGATTGGCTATTTTCCTGGCTATGTCCGTAGCGACGCCGTTTTCGCCCAACATGATCGTCTTTCTGTGCTGTCGGTTCATTCAGGCCATTGGGACGGCCATGATGAACACTTCGGCGCTATCCATTCTCATTGCTTCGGCGCCGCCGGCCATTCGCGGCAGAGTTCTCGGAATCACCTCCATCGGTGTGTTTGCCGGTGTGTCCAGTGGTCCGGCCATCGGCGGATTCATCGGGTCGTTCCTCGGCTGGCAGTATCTCTTTTTCTGCGTCGTGCCTCTTGGCGTCATCGCATGGGTGCTCATGGCCTTTACCATCAAGGGCGACTGGACGAATGCCCCCGACGCGCCGTTCGACTGGCGGGGCAGCATTCTGTACAGCCTCGGCATCTGCGCCATTTCCATGGGAGCGACCTGGATTCTTGCGGGAAGCTGGGCCGTGGGACTGGTTGCGGGAGGCTTCATTCTGCTTGGTCTGTTTGCCTTCGCGGAGCTGAAGATGGATTACCCCATTCTCGACGTGAAGTTCGTGGTCCGGAATACGTCGTTTCTCTTGAACGTGATCGTTTCCTTCATCGTCAACAGTTCCGCCTATGGCCTGCTTTTCTATTACAGCCTGTATCTTCAGGGTGTACAGGGACTGAGCGTATTGCATACCGGCATGGTGCTCTCCGTCCAGCCCGTCGTGCAGCTGGTCTGTGCGCCCTGGACTGGCAAGATGGCGGACCGGCACGGTCCTTTGTTCATTTCCTCCATCGGCCTTGTGCTGTGCTGCGTCGGTCTGTATATGGTCGGGCGTCTGACCGCCACGTCTCAGTTGTGGGAGGTTCCTCTGGCTCAGGTATGGATGGGGCTTGGACTCGCCTTTTTCGCCGCGCCGAATACCAGTGCCATCATGGCCAAGGTGGATATTGCACACCTCAGTCAGGCTTCGGGACTGGTGGGAACGACCAGGACCATGGGCATGTTGACCAGCATGGTGATCGTGGCAGTGACCATGAACATCTATCTGGGGGATTCCCCTCTGAACCCGACCAACATCGCCGACTTCCTCAGTGCCATGCATATGAACATCAACATGTTCCAGTGCCTGAACGCGGTCGCCATCACCATTTCCATCTGGCAGCTGCGGCGCCGTTTCAGGCGTCATCGTCAGCCGAAGGCCTGAATGTTCTCAAACCGGAAGTCCTGTTTTATGCTTGCCAAGCGCAGCCAGAAACAAGGAGGTTGAGCGTCCAGAGGGACATTCTGTCGAAAATGCCTTGTTATGAGTCCCGTGGTTGGCAGATATTTGTTCAAGATAAAGCAAAGGGGTGTCCGCTTGCGGACACCCCTTTTGTATACGGCTTCAGCCGAATGAAGGAGCGAAGCAGCTGAAACAGAATTTCACCTGCCATGCGGGGGGTTATGACGTGTTGGATAGTCATGGGAACACACAGCCTGCTCATAAACGAAAACGGGGAGTTGAAGGAGCACCTGGGTGTAACGGGTTTTCCTCCGAGTTTTTTTAACGGCTGGAGGGCCTGGAGCAGAGAATGTTGATCGCTAAGTCGATTGAAAGGCTGCTTTTGAACCGAACATTTTGTCGTTGCTATGCATAGAGGGCATGCACTGGTTGTTTCCAGTGCATGCCTTGTTTTTTGCCGGATCCCCTCTGTCCCGCCGTAACCTCGTTCCGAATACAGGCTCGGCGGATATTTTGTTGTAGCCGGAGAGAATGTTGCCATTCATACGGACCGGTCCGGTCGGGAACGTTTTCGGATCGAAAAAGCCGGAAGAGAAGATCTGTATATGTAATATAGTGTATAAAAATAATATATTTTAATATGTTATTGAATGGTATGCTTTTTCTTGAATATTTAAAAAGGAATAAAACATGACTTGAAACTATAATATTTATATTTAATTCAATATGATATTAAATATTTTTAAAAATATTTTATGAAATATTGACAAAAAGAGACAGATCAAGCAATTTGACCTTATTGGAAAATTCTTTTCACAAATGCCGACCCGGTCGGCGTGGGCCTCGAAGACGATAAAACAGTGATTGAGCATGACAGGACGATCCGGACGTTCTGCAAGCATATTCGGCAGAGACTGTTTTGGTTCTTCACCTGTAAAGTTAGGGGGGCGTCATGAGGATTTTTCGTTTCTTTATTCTCTCCTGTATGTTCGTCGCGATGTTTGTCTCGCCAAGTGTTGCCGCAATGGTGATCAAGGTCGCGCATCCGAATGTTCCGTCGCACCCAGAAGGGCAGGCCTTCGAACTTTTTAAGTCCGACCTTGAAAAACGTTCCGGCGGAGCATTCAAGGTACAGATCTACGACAGCTCGAAATACGGCAATTTTGACGCCGTGGTTCAAGGACTTCAGATGGGCGTGCTTCAGATGGGGGCTGACGCTACCAATAATTTTTCGGTATTTAATCCCAGACTGATGATGTTCGATATGCCCTATCTGATTCCCGATTACGCGAGTTCCGACCTAATCACGGATGGACCTCTGGGGAAGGATCTGGCCAAGGCACTTGAAAAAAACAATATTCTTGGTCTTGGTTATATTGAGATCGGATTCAGGAACATTTTCAGCAGCCGTCCCGTGCGGACTTTGGAAGATGCGAAGGATCTCAAGATCCGCGCGACTCATTCCAAGGCTCACATCGCCATTTTGAAGTCTCTGGGCATGAATCCTACGCCGGTGGCCTGGGGAGAAGTGTATACGGCTCTGCAGCAGAAGACCGTCGACGCCATCGACATCGACTTGAATCTCGCCTGGTTCAACAAGTTCCCCGAGATAACCAAATATGTCACGATGACCAGCAGCTTCTATAGCCCTCATCTCGTCCTGGTTTCAAAATCCTTCTGGAGCGGGTTGAATGAGCAACAGAGACAGTGGATCCAGGAATCCTTTGCCGTCATGCAGAAGTTTGAACGGGAAACGATCCGCAAGAATGAGGATATGATCAGGCGGAAAATCGTGGAGCAGGGTGGAGAGATTATTGAATTGTCCCCCGAGGAGCGGCAGCGCTGGATTGACGCCACGAAGCACATCTATGCCGAATTCGCTGACTCGGTACCTCCGGCCGTTGTTCAGGAAATCAGAGATACCGTCAACGGGAAATGACTTGCAGGGGCCCCTGCGGGCCCCATCAATTTCCTAACAAAGGAAGACGTCCGATGATTCGCTGTCTTGAAAGATTCGAGGAGATTCTTTCCTCTTCCCTTCTTGTCCTGATGTCCGTGGTGATCATTCTCCAGGTTTTTTTCCGGTACTGCGTATCATATTCCCTCGATTGGCCTGAAGAGCTGGGCAGGTATCTATTCATCGCCTCGGTCTATGTCGGTTCCAGCTACGCGGAGCAGAAAGACAAGCATCTGGCCATTACCATCCTGCGTTCAAGCGGGGGAACGTGGTGCGCCAAATATCTTCCTCGTATTTCCGTAATCGTTACCGTCGTATTCTGCAGCTTCATGACAGTATGGGGTGTGCGCATGGCCTGGTTTGTCTGCCAGACCGGGCAGGTCGCCCCCGCGATGCAGTTTCCTATGTGGATCGCATACACTTGGCTGCCGTTAGGGATGGCGTGCATGGGGATTCGGGCATTCCTAAAGCTTTTTGGCAAGGGAGCCATGCATGAGAACACTTTGCTGCAGGAGTGCTTTTGATGGAACTGCCTATTCTTCTTGCTGCCGTTACGCTTGTGGTGTTTCTGATAGTAAGTGTGCCTATAGGCGTCGCCATAGGGTCGAGTGTGGTCGTCGCCTTGCTTGCGGGGGATCTGCCTCCGGAATTTTTGATGCAGAAACTTTTCTTTTCGCTGGATTCCTTTCCTTTGCTCGCCGTCCCCTTCTTCATCCTCTCTGGCGAGATCATGCAAAAGGGGAGCATGGCACAGTCTCTACTCAGTTTTTCGAAATGCCTCGTCGGGCATATTACCGGAGGCCTTGCGCATGTCTCCATTCTGACGTGCATGTTTTACGGCGCTCTCAGCGGCTCTGCCCCGGCGACTGTTGCCGCAGTGGGCGGCATTATGATTCCCGCGATGGAACGAGAAGGATACAAAAAGGATTTTTCTTCCGCCGTGAATACCGCAGGCGGATGCCTCGGCGTCATGATTCCTCCGTCTGTCCCATTGATCATCTATGGAACGACTGCCAACGTTTCCGTAGGGGATCTGTTTATCTGCGGTATCTTCCCGGGTATTTTCATCGGGCTGTTGCTGATGGCCGTGAGCTATCTGATTGCCAAGCGGACGCAGCCTGTGAACAGAGCCGAGCGGGCTTCATGGCGTGAAACCCTTCGTGCCTTTTCCCATGCCAAATATGCACTGGTCGTCCCCGTCATTGTTCTTGGGGGTATCTATGGGGGTATAACGACTCCCACGGAGGCGGGGGCCATTGCCGTAGTGTACGCTTTTGTGACCGAAGGACTGATCCTCAAGACACTTACTTGGAAAAGCATCCGTGACATTTTCAGGAGTTCCTGCCTGACCTCGGCATCCATTTTTATCGTGGTAGCCACGGCGTCTGCGCTGGGACAGCTGCTGATGATCTATAACGTTCCCGATCTCATCGTGGAGGGACTTTCAGGGATGACGGGAAACAAGTATATTCTGTTGTCTGTCATTATTGTGCTTCTGCTGATTATGGGAACGTTCATGGACGCGCTGGCAAACATACTCATTCTGACACCTCTGCTTCAGCCGCTGGCAAGTGCGGCGGGTATCGACATGACGCATTTCGGTATCGTTATGATCGTTGCTGTGTCCATCGGATTTCTGACGCCACCCGTCGGTGTGAATCTATTTGTCGCCTGCGGTATTTCTGGCATTTCCATCGAACGGTTGAGCGTGGCCGTGCTTCCCTTTGTAGGGATCATGATATTGGGATTGTTCGTGCTCGCCTTTGTTCCGCAACTTTCATTGTTCCTGTTGTGAGGTCATCATGAAACTGAAGCCGTCCGCGAGCTCAAAAGGGCTAATCGGCATTGCCGGTCATGTAGGAGTGGGGCATGCCTTTTCCCATTCGGGTTTTTTTCAGGAGGATTCAGGGGGATTTGCCATTCTTTTGACGTTGCTTGGAAGGGCCTGTTCTCTGGATATTGAAATTGCCTCCGTAGAAGTCGTGGAGAACGAGCAGGTCGTCGTGACCACTCGTGGGGGAGGAACTGGGACTGCATCGGCCTTGCATGGCTTCACGCCGCACGAGGAGCGGATGATGCAGTGCGCCGTGGGGAGGAACTGCGCCGCGCCCCAAACTTTGGCAAGCCAGATTTATGGGAGAGTTTACGGGCAGGGGGCAGGAACGCAGGCTTGTGCGTTCTGCCTTGCGGCGGCCAGAGCCATGCTGGACACAGTGCGCGTCAGCTGGCCGTATGCGCTGGTCTCTGCCCCTGAGGATTTGCCGGGTTGTTGCGGGGAATATTTGGGCGGGGTCCTCGAGCTTGATGGCTTCCCAGTATCCTGGCTGTTGACGATCAATGCATCCTGCGGGGGAATCGGACCCAATGAAGATGCCGAAGGCTGCGTGCCGATAGGCAACAAGGCAGATGTCATGGGCAGGCTGGGGATGGATGACATGCCACTGCTGGTTCTTGAAGGCAAGGCCTATGCTCCAGCCATGGACCCTCCTCTCGAAAGAAATTCGCTGTTTGTCCGCTGGAACGGAGAGTATGACAATCCCATCGCCGGAGAGTGTTACGTTCGGGCGGCGGAAGAGAGCGGGTATCCCGTACTTGTCGAGTCCGATGCATATTTGAGGATGGAATCGTCGCTGCCGGAAGAAACGGCGCGCCTGGGACAGCGGATCGCTAGGATTGGGGAGGCCTACGGCAGGGCGAAGACCTCTTTTGAAAAGGTTGCGCTCATGGCGCAGCTGGCAACCATTTGTAGTCACGACGCGGGCGGCAGCATTTTCATGTCGGATGGCGTGCATCGGTATGCAGGAAACGGGGGGCTGTGGCCGGGGCTGGGAGCCATGCTGTCGCTCATTGTTACCAGAGATGAGGCCGTTATGTGGAAATCCCTGTGTTTTACCGATGAGGAGCTGAATTTGCTTGCGGATGTTCTTGCGCAGGCGGCCGTTTATCTCCACCAAAGAAAGGATGAGGCTCTTGGTTTTGTCCGGGAACGTCGCCCGGATATTACGAGTGAGGCCTTGTGGCGCATGGCCACTTCATGAGTAGACGTACTGAAAAAGCAGGCAACAGCCTGCTTTTTCAGTACGCGTGAAAGACACTCCCTCATGCACGCGGTAAGGCCTGCTTTTCTGCGAGGCGATTATACAGATAGTCCAGTCCGATGGTCATGTTGGCTTCAAGATATTGCAGGAGTTTTTCCTCATCTCTCGCCTTCATGGCGTCGACTATGTTCTGATGGTGACGGATTGATTCCGCGCGATAGGCATAGTCGTAGACATGTGTATTCAGAAAAATGTCGATATGCTCATTGAGCATGTTGATAATATCCTGTATGTGCGGCATGTTGGCTATTTTATACAGGTAGGCATGAAATTTCCTATCGTGAAAATAGAAATTCTGGGGGATGTTGATTTCCTTCAGAGAGGCGTTGATCATCTTTTGCAGGCTGGAGATATGGTGTGAATTGGATTTGTTCATGGCTTCAATGATAGCCAGCTTTTCTATGGTCAAGCGGGTTTCGTAAATATACTCCAGTTCTCGAATGGACGGAGGCGTCTTGACTAGAGCGCCCTTGAAAGGGATGTTTTCAACAAGACCGGAGCGGTCCAGGCGCATCAGAGCATCTCTTATCGGGCCTCTGCCCAGTCCCAGCTTTTTTTCGAGTTCCGTCAAAATAAGCCGGGAACCCGGCAAAAATTCTCCAGAAAGGATTCCGTCCCTGATCAGTTTGTATGCCGTTATGGATTTGACTGTAGATTTTTTCATCGGTTACCGGTGTTGCGTTGGGCGGAAAAATATTTCGGAACAAAATAGCGTTAGGGGTAAGCTCCTGAGCTGATCAGGCAAAAACAATAGTTAGATAATATAAAATTGCATATATAATATTCTATAAACAAAATGATCGCATGTCAAGGCAAGACACTCATGCCTGCTGCGGCTCGGCATCAACTAGCCATGATAGAGTAAAAGGGGAACGAAAGCTACAAGATGGAGTAACGGGAAAAGCATGCTGTGAGGAATATATCATGATTCCTCAGATTCGGCGATCATCGGAAAATTGTTGAATCTATCAGGGCAGGAAAATTGAATGGAAGAACACATGGAGGTCCTGCTGGCGTCTCCATTCGGGCCAGAGTATTCGCACAGATGTGCGGATCGTGTCCTGCCGGTGATACAACTTTTCCAGAGAAGTCGTGCAAGGCATGGTTGGACACGTGGTCCTTTGCCTGCCTTCGGGAATGCCATCTTCGACGGAAAGTTATGGGACACGTTCGTTGTCTTTCTTGTCCAGTCCCAGCTTGTGGGCCTTGCGCAGAGCAGTGGACTGGTCGATACCGAGAACCCGGGCGACTTTGCGCGAGCTGCCCAGTTTCCGAAAGGCGGTGCGCAGAATTCTGCTTTCCAGTTCCTGCAGGGATTGTCTGAGAGGCACCTGGAGCAGTTCGTCATCGGTGTCTGCGGGGGCGGGGGGCTGTGTCCGATCCGGCAGCACCGTTGAAGCGGGACGTTGCACCGGTTGAATGGAGAGGGCTTGCCCCGGAAGGGAGTCCCGTCCGGCAAAACGCTCCGGCACATCCAGAATGGACAGATCACGGACATCAATTTCAAAGCTGGGTGTGACCACGACTACACGTTCTACCAGATTTTCCAGCTCGCGGACATTTCCCGGCCAGTTGTAGTGCAGAAGCGTTTCAAGCGCATCCCGGCTGAAATGGCGCTCAAGTCCGTAGCGGGCGCAGTTTTTGCGCAAAAAGTACTGGAGCAGAAACAGAATGTCGTCGCGTCGTTCACGCAGAGGGGGGACCATGAGCGGCACCACGCTCAGACGATAATAGAGATCTTCCCGAAACGATCCCTGCCTGACCATGTCGCGCAGATCGCGATTGGTGGCCACCAGCAGCCGCACATCCACGTCCTTTGAAACCACATCTCCGACCCGTCGGGTCTGGCGTTCCTGAATGACCCGCAACAACTTGACCTGCATGGGGAGAGGCATATCCCCGACTTCGTCAAGGAGCAGGGTTCCCCCGTCCGCGGCTTCGAAAAGCCCCGCCTTGCCTTCACGCCGCGCTCCGGTGAAGGCTCCGCGCACGTAGCCGAACAGCTCCGATTCAAACAGACTTTCTGGAATGGCCGCGCAGTTGACTTTCAGAAAAGGCTTGTTCCGGCGTGGAGAGTGACGGTGGATAAGTTCCGCAATTCTTTCCTTGCCCACCCCGGATTCACCCTGAATGAGGACGGTGGAGTCGACGGCGGCCACCCGGATAGCCATGTCCAGAAGATTGCGCATCACACCGGACTTGAAAACGATCTCGGGTTCATGAACCACCTGCGCGCGCAAGCGTTGCAGTTCCTGCTTGTACTGCTCTTTCAGCGCATCGGTTTTTTCAAGTTCGGCGCGCAGACGGTTCAGCTCCTCAATGTCGCGTACAGTGGTCACCACGTGGGTGATTTCTCCGGCGTCGTTGATCAGAGGTTTGCCGCTGACCACGACGGTGGCCCCGCTGCGGACCCGCTGAACCAGGGAATGCGGTTTTTTGGTTTCAAGTACCTGCATGGATACAGACTGGTTCAGATAGCCGAGCCGGATAAGTTCGTTCATGGTGCGTCCAAGCATTTCCTCGCGTCTGACTCCGGCGATTTGTTCATAGGCCGCATTCAGGCGGAGGGTTCTACCCGCACCGTCGGTCACGTAGATGCCGTCGCTGGACAGCTCAATGATGCTGTCCAGTTCCCGCATCAGCCGTTTGAGAGCGTCCAGTTCATTGGACGATGGGCCGTCGTTCGCGGCGGAAGGAAGTTTTGTTACATCGTCATTCATGAAGGTTCCGTCGTACCGTTTTTTTAGCAAGGATTATTTGTGAAATAATGTTATTGTAAGAAAAAATCAAAAACTTTATTGAAAGAAAAAGAAAATACGGATATTCTTTTCGAAACAAAAAGAGTCATGCAATTGCAATCTGGGGCGGCGCATGCGGCTGCGAGAGCGGAATGCGGGCTTCAACGCACAACGGGATACTTATGAAAGTCAAGCTTGATGATACCAACCTGTCCATTATCAAGGCCTTGAGAAATGGGCGGGCATCTTTTCGGGACATCGCTGCGGAGCTCGGTCTGTCCGAAGTGACCGTCCGTACGCGGGCCGCGCGGCTCATCGAGGACGGCGTCCTCGACATCTGCGGTCAGGTGGACGTGGAAAAGCTCCCCGGCCATACTCTGGCCATCGTGGCTATCAAGCTCGCCTCGCCTGATCTGGTTGGAGAAGGCGAAATCTTTTCCCATCTGCGCGGGGTGGTGTCCGTGGCCGTCCTGACCGGCCGGCATGACCTCATCCTCACCGTGTTGCTTAATGAGGAATTCGGACTCCTTGACTTTTATACCAGCGAATTCTCGAAGTGTCACGACCGGGTGGCCTCCATCGAGACCTTCATCGTCTACAAGGGGTTTGGACTGAAGGTGCCGTACGTGCTGTAGGCCGTTTCCGGCACTGCCTCCGCTCCGACCGCGAAGTCGCGGCTGTTCCGGCGAGCAGGGGTTCGGTGGCTGACCGGAAGGTCAAATGTTTCGGGAAGTTTTTCGGACCATGGGAGAGTTTTTCCCGTTCCGGCGGACAGAACGCGGGAGACGGGACTTTCGAAAGGCTTTTGGATCTTGTTCCATCACGTCAACCGAATTTTCGGGAGAGAACATCATGCTGCATCAAACGGCCCTCCATGCGACGCATCAGGCGCTCGGCGCCAACCTCGTCGATTTCGGCGGCTGGGATATGCCGCTCTGGTATCCCACCGGAGCGGTGAAGGAACATCTTGCCGTCATTCAGGCGGCCGGTCTGTTCGACATCGGGCATATGGCGGGCATTCTGCTGTCCGGTCCGGCCGCGCTCGAGGCCTTGCAGTGGGCATTTACCAAGGACCTGTCCCTTTCCGGTCCCCGGGCCGCGTATGGGGCCTTTCTTGATGTCGACGGCGGCGTGGTGGACGACGCCATCATCTATCCATTGAGCGAGGGCCGGTATTTCGTCGTACTCAATGTAGGCAAGGGCGAGCGCATCGCGTCTCAGCTGCGGGAATGGAGCGCGGCTGAAGGAAAGTCGCTCGTCGTCCGGGATCTGGCCGGGACCTACGCCAAGCTGGATTTGCAGGGACCCGCCACCGTTCGCGTCATGCGCAAGCTGCTGAACGACCCCGATGCGGTTTTCGACGGCCTGCCGTACTTCTCCTTCAAGGGAGACATCGAGCTTGATCGCAGCGACGTGCGTCTTGCCGATGGCACGCCGATCTTTCTGTCCAGAACCGGCTATACGGGAGAGCAGGGATTTGAGATTTTCGTTCCGTATGACCGGGCCGTTTCGGTATGGAACGCCATCCTTGAGGCCGGAAAGGAAGAGGGTGTGATTCCTTGCGGACTCGCTGCCCGCGATTCCATTCGCGCGGGAGCGATGCTTCCCCTTTCCCAGCAGGATATCGGTCCGTGGCCGTTCGTCAACAATCCGTGGCCGTTTACGCTGCCCCGGAACGAACAGGGCGAATGGACCAAGGATTTTCTCGGCCGGACGGCGCTGGAGGCGGTTCTGGCATCTGGGAAGGCCCGGTATACCTATGCCTATTGTGGCTTTGATCCCCGCAAGGTCACATCTGCCGATCATCATGTCCACCCGCAGGTTCTGCTGGAGGGAGAGGTCATCGGCGATGTGCTGACCTGCGTCGCGGACGTTTCCATCGGTCGGGTGGATGGGCGTATCTTCAGCATCGCCAGCCCGGACAAACCGGAAAACTTTGCTCCCAAGGGGCTTGTCTGCGGTTTTGTGCGTGTGGATCGGGAACTGACGCCCGGCACCCGGCTTGTTCTGGCGGATCAGCGCCGCAAGCTGAATGTGGAAGTGGTGACGGATATCCGTCCTGCGCGCACCGCCCGTCGCAAGCTAGGCAGTTTGTAGGCTGTTTTGTCCCTGTCCGGAGTTTCGGCTCCATTCCCGCAACATTTCGAAAATGAGGTAGTTATCATGGCTGATACGAACATTCCTTCTGATCTTCGCTATACCGACGAACACGAATGGATCAGCACTTCGGCTCCCTGGCGTATCGGGGTCAGCGACTATGCGCAGAATGCGCTGGGCGATCTGACGTATGTAGAGCTGCCTTCCGTAGGCGATACGTTTGAAAAGGGGGAAGAGTTCGGCACGCTGGAATCCACCAAGTCCGTAAGCCCCCTGTATATGCCCGTATCCGGCACCATCAAGGCCGTGAACGAGGCTCTGGCCGACGCTCCCGAACTGGTGAACCAGTCGCCTTACGGGGAGGGCTGGATTGTGGAAATTGAAAGCGCCGAGGGAGTGGACACACTGCTTGACGCCGCAGGATACAAGGCTCTGCTGGAGACGTTGTAATGCAGCACCGTTACTTCCCCCATACCGCGGAAGACGAGGCGTGCATGCTCGAGGCGGTGGGTGCGGCGAAGGTGGAGGATCTTTTTGCCTCCGTTCCCGCCGATTCCCGCCATGAAGGGCCGCTTCCTCTGACCTCCGTGACGGAATGGGAGCTGACGGCTCGTGCCGAGTCGCTGGCCGCTTCCATGCCCGTCTCGGGATCCGCATGGATAGGAGCTGGCAGTTATCAGCATTATATTCCGGCCATCGTTCCCGCTCTGGCCGGACGTTCGGAATTCTACACCGCCTACACGCCGTATCAGCCAGAAATGAGCCAGGGTACGTTGCAGGGCATCTTTGAGTTTCAGACGCTGATCGCCCGTCTGCTGGGAATGGAGGTCGCCAATGCCTCCATGTACGACGGAGCCACGGCGCTGGCCGAGGGCGCTCTCATGGCCTGTCGTCTCACCAGGCGAAAGACCGTGGCGGTATCGCTTGGGGTGCATCCGCATTACCGGGATGTTCTGAAAACCTATTGCAGCGCTGCGGAAATCCGGATCGTCGAACTTCCCCTGACCAGGGAAGGGTTCACCGATCTGGAACGCGGAGTCGGCAAAAACGGTTTCGAACCCCTGTCCGCGCTGGCAGAGGACAAGGATCTGGCCGCGCTCATCGTTCAGTCCCCCAACTTCTTCGGTGTGATCGAGCCGCTTTCCAGCCATGCGGAATGGATTCACGCGAAAAAGGGACTGCTCGTGGCAGGTTTTACCGAAGCTCTGGCCTACGGCCTGCTGGCAAGTCCCGGCAGTCAGGGGGCGGATATCGTGTGCGGCGAAGGGCAGAGTCTGGGACTCGCGCAGGAGTTCGGAGGCCCGGGGCTTGGGCTTATGGCCACCCGCAAGGCCTACATGCGCAATATCCCCGGACGTCTGGTCGGACAGACCGTCGATTCTGCAGGCAAGCGGGCCTTTGTGCTGACGCTGGCCACCAGAGAACAGCATATCCGCAGGGAAAAGGCCGTATCCAACATCTGCTCCAATGCCGGGCTGTGCGCCATGACCTGCGCCATCTATCTGGCCAGCATGGGGAGTACCGGTCTTGCTCATATGGCGAAGCTCAACCATGACAAGGCTGAATATCTGAAGGCCGGTCTTGTTGCGAAAGGATTCCGTCCCCTGTTCGATGGACCCACATTCAATGAGTTCGCCATGAGTGCACCCGCGGGATTTGCCGAGAAGCGGGACAGGCTTCTGAAGGAACGGCAGGTCATGTTCGGTCTTGATCTGGCGGAAGGCTGGGCCCCGGTCCCCGGGTACCTTTTCTGCGTCACGGAAACCCGGAGCCGCGCCGAAATGGACGCCATTCTGAAGGAGGTCGCCCAATGAGCAATCCGTCTCAGCCCCGCCAGCCCCGCTGGCCGGGCATGACCAGCCTTGTGCTGGACGAACCCCTGTTGTGGGAAAAGGCCAGACCGGGGAGGACAGGCGCGAGTCTGCCGGAATCCGATGTGCCTTCCGCCTGCTGCTTCGGGGAGGGGATGACGCGAACCGATCTGAACTTGCCTGATCTGGGCGAGCTGGATGTGGTACGCCACTACACCCGCCTGTCGACGTGGAATTTCGGTGTGGACACCGGCCTGTATCCGCTCGGTTCCTGCACCATGAAATATAACCCGAAAATCAATGAGAAGATCGCCGCGCTTCCCGGTTTTGCCGGAGCGCACCCCCTTCTCCCCGCAGAACTGTCCCAGGGGGCCTTGCGCGTGCTCTATGAAACGGAGCAGATGTTGTGCGCGATCACCGGTCTTGAGGCATGCTGCCTGCAGCCGTCCGCCGGTGCTCATGGTGAACTGACCGGCATCATGCTGATTCAGGCATGTCACCGAGCCCGGGGACGCCAGCGCTCCAAGATTCTGATTCCCGACACAGCGCACGGAACCAATCCTGCCAGCTCCGCATTATGCGGCTATACGGCGGTCAAGGTGCCTTCCGGTCCCGACGGCATTCTCACGGTCGAGGCCGTGGCCGAACTGATGGACGACGACTGCGCCGGCATCATGGTCACGAACCCCAATACGCTGGGGCTGTTCGAGTCCAATCTCAAGGCCATCGCCGAACTGGTGCATGCCCGCGGCGGTCTCGTCTATGGAGACGGTGCGAACCTGAACGCCGTCATGGGATATGCGCACATGGGGCGTATCGGCGTCGACGTGATGCACATGAACCTGCATAAGACCTTTTCCACACCGCACGGCGGAGGCGGACCTGGATCTGGTCCCATATGCGTAAGCAAAACGCTGGCTCCGTTCCTGCCGGGTCCCCGGCTGGTGGAGCGGGACGGAAAGCTGGAATGGGAAGCTGAAAGCGTGCCCGGGTCCATCGGTCGCGTGCATCCTTTCTGGGGGCAGTTCGGGGTCATCCTGCGCGCCTGGGCCTATATGCACACCCTCGGCGCGGATCTCAAGCGGGCCAGCGAGCTGGCCGTACTCAACGCCAACTACGTCAAGGCCCGCTTGCGTGACGTCTACGATCTGCCGTTCCCGCAGGCATCTTTGCACGAGTGCGTGTTTACGGACAAGAAACAGGAAGATTTTGACGTCAGCACCATGGATGTGGCCAAGAGGCTCATTGACTGCGGTTTCCATCCGCCGACAATCTATTTTCCTCTGGTGGTGCACGGGGCCATCATGATCGAGCCCACGGAATCGGAAAGTCTTGAGGAGCTGGATGCCTTCATCGAAGCCATGCGCTCTATTGCCGAGCTGGCCGAAACGAATCCGGCCGTGCTCCACGAGGCTCCCGTACGGACCAAGGTCCGCCGGGTGGACGAAGTGACGGCAGCCCGCAAGCCCGTTTTAACGGGAGACATGTAGCGTCTCATCTTGCGACCGGGAGGACGAGCAGTCTTCCCGGTCTTTTTGAAATTTATTTCCTCCGAGGGCGTTGTGTCCGTATTTCTCTTTCGGCGGCTGAAAAGCTGACCCCGTTCGGGAAGTCACGAAGGCGCGATCAGGGAAGGAATTCGTCTTGCGCTGTCTTGGCGCGTCCTTGACGCCTCTCCCGAAACCCTCTGTCGGATGCCGGAGAAGGTCTTTGTCTGGCCACGTCGGTCGTCTGCAGCGGAATTCCATCTCTGCCTGCACGGGTGAGAGGTACGTTGCGGAGAGCATCACTGAAACCAAGCGGAGCGCCCCATGGACTGGATAGTGAACACGTCGACGGACCCGGCCTTTAACCTTGCGCTGGAAGAATATCTTCTGCGTTCTGTGGAGCCAGGCCATCCCGGGTACGCTATTCTCTGGCAGAATAGACCGACCATTGTCGTGGGACGATTTCAGAATACCCGGCAGGAAATCAATGCCGGATATGTCCGTGAACACGATATTTCCGTAGTTCGTCGCATGACCGGCGGCGGTGCGGTGTATCACGACGGCGGAACGCTCAATTACACGTTCATCCGTCATCTGAACAGGGACGGCGTTCTGCCGGGCTTCAGTGACGCGGGCAAACCCATTGCCGAGGCCTTGCGCAGTCTGGGACTGCCTGTGGCGTTCTCCGGTCGCAACGACCTTGTTCTGGAAGGAGCCAAGGTGGCTGGCGTGGCCTACTGCCGACAGGGGCCGCGTTTCCTGCATCACGGCTGCATTCTCGTCGACAGTGATCTGGATGTTCTGACGCAGGCTTTGCAGGTCGATCCGGAGAAATTTCGTTCCAAGGGCGTAGCTTCCGTGCGCAGTCGGGTAGACAATCTGGCCGACTGGCTTGCCCGGTGTGACCCTGCCGCTCCCCGGCTTTCCGTGGAGTCCGTGCGGGAGGCCATCATGAAGCGTTGTTCCGGGACGGTGCTGGAACTGGACGCCGAGGCCGCAGCCGCTGTTGGAAAACTGCGGGACAGCAAGTATGCCTCCTGGGACTGGACTTATGGCGCGTCCCCTCCATTCACGGAACACAGGCGCAGACGTTTTCCATGGGGAGATGTCGAGGTCTTTTTTGCCGTTCGGAAAGGAAGCATCGTCTCCTGTCGCATTCACGGAGACTTCTTTATGGCTGGTTCAGGCGGGGATTCCTCGGAAGAAGGATGCCTTGAACTGTCCGATCTCGAAAATGTGCTTGTCGGTGTTCCCTATACGGGAGAGGCGATGTCGGCGGTACTGGAGCGAATGCCTCTTGAAAGAATTTTTGGCGGCTGTGATACGGTAAAACTGAGGAAGTTTCTTCTTCCCGAACAGTTGTGATGAAGAAGATTATTGTATAACAGGTCATACTGCAAAAGCTTTAAACTGGTTGATTGCTCCATGTGAGTTGTTGACCAGTTTTTTTATGGATATATGCAGATTCTGTTTCCTCTTCCTGCTACGTTCTTCTGGTACTGCAAGAATACTCTCTTTTTTACAAACGGCAGTCATTTGTTTCATCTGACTGATCTTGTTTCGAAGCGTAGCTTGTTATCTTCTAATATAGATAATATTGCAAAAAAATGTTGACTCATGAAATCGGCATGGTATTTTTATCAAAAATATATGAAATTATATTTTGTAATATAAAATATAATTTAAAATTCATGTATTATGCAGATGTATTTTACGGATAGAGCTGCGTTGCCGTCGTTATTTTTCATATGACAATAAACTCGTTTCCGCTGATATGGAAAGCGGAGTCAGGCTGAAACGACAAGACGTGGTTTCACCATGCGCATTTTTTTGATTTTCCCACCAGTTTTGTGAACATACAAGTCTTCAAAAATTTTTGCCCGGTAGGTAACAGGTATTGTAGCATAAGGAGGAAACATGAAATTGTTGCGGGGAATCATTGGATTGTTGGGCGTATTCATTTTTTGCACGGCTACGTATGCTTCCGGGGAAAACTACCCTGAAAAGGTCGTCAACATGATCATTCCTTTTTCTGCCGGTGGTTCAAGTGATGTGCAGGCCAGAGTTATGGAAAAATACTGGAACAAGTATGCACCGGTAAAATGGAATTTCATTTACAAGCCCGGAGCTGGTGGAATACTTGGGTTTTCGGATGTATTCAGGGCAAAGCCTGATGGATACACGATTGGAAATGTGAATGTCCCGCATATCATTATTCAGCCTCTTGCCGGGCATGCCCAGTTCTCCCCAGAAAAGTTTACATATCTGTGTCAGGTGGTGAACGACCCTGCATGTCTCGTTGTCCGCGCGGACAGTCCTATTCAGTCCGTACAGGATCTGTTCGAACAGGTCAGATCCAATCCCAAACGCATCAAGGGAGGATTGGTCGGTCCTCTAAGCGGGCATCATCTCATCCATCTGGATATGAGTTCGCATTTTGATTTTCCGGCAACCCCGATTTTTTATAAGGGAGGAGCCGATCAGGTTGCCGCTCTTCTTGGCGGGGAGGTTGATTTTATCTATGCCAGTCTTGCAGAGATGCTGAGGATCAGAGAGGAGGTTCGCATTCTGGGATTGGCGGCGGAACAGCGCAGTCCCTTGGTTCCTGACGTTCCTACATTTCGTGAGCTTGGTTACAATATCACATCCGGGCAGATTCGGCGAGGGTATTTTGCTCCTGTC
This sequence comes from Pseudomonadota bacterium, assembly GCA_023403845.1. Lineage (GTDB taxonomy): Bacteria > Desulfobacterota > Desulfovibrionia > Desulfovibrionales > Desulfovibrionaceae > Bilophila. Next base: position 88,261 of record JAEYDL010000006.1, on the reverse strand, counting down.
GGGATATTGCCGGAACGTGTGGAGTGGATTCGCGACATCTTCAGAAAGATTTGTACGGATTCTGATTATCTGGCGGATATGAAGCGTCTTGGTTTTCCTGCCGAGTATCTGGATGGTCCCGACTTCGAAAGGCTTATAGAAGGGCAGAAGCAAAATATAGCCGAGGCCTTTAATCTGTAGGGTGAAACAGCAGGGACACATTCGTGTCCCTGTTCTGTCTGCGAACTTCTAAATGGAGTGGAGAGACAGGGATTGAATCACGCCCGTGCAGATGGAGACATATGCCGATAGCGCGTTATCGGCTTGGGCAGATTGTCATATAAGAAAGGAAGGTTCCCATGTTGGAAAGTCTTCTCGCAACTGTTCCAGAACTGTTTCTGCCGATGAATCTCTTTTTGATGATTTCCGGGTTGGTGGGAGGAATCATTGTTGGTGCCCTGCCCGGGCTGACCGCCACCATGGCCGTTGCCTTGATGGTCCCCATCACGTTTTCGATGGATGCTTCATCTGGCTTGATCATGCTTGGCGCCATTTATGTCGGTGCCATTTATGGGGGATCGAATCCAGCGATTCTCATCTGTACGCCGGGAACGCCATCTTCCGTTGCGACCACATTTGATGGCTGGCCTCTTTGTCAGGCGGGCAAGGCGGATATAGGGCTTTATGCCTCATTGATAAGTTCTTCATTCGGGGGGCTGTTCGGAACCATCATGTTGTTGCTCATCGCCGCCCCGCTTGCACGTTTTGCCCTTCGATTTGGCGCTCCGGAAACCTTCTGGCTCTGCCTGTTCGGCTTAAGCACTCTTGCCGTAATGTCTTCCGGCAATGCCATAAAAGGTATTGCCTCAGGGGTCATGGGACTGTTGTTCGCCACAATTGGCGTGGATGTGCAAACAGGGATGGCACGATTTACTTTCGGGTCGTATGAACTGGTCCAGGGAATTGGAATCGTACCATCCATGATAGGTCTTTTTTCCCTGGCGCAGGTTCTTGTCCTTGTCGGAGGGCATAACGCGTATGTCGCGGATTATTCTCCTGTGCCGGGAGCGTTTACTCTGGTTTGCAGAAAAGTAGTCCGTTCTTGCAAGCTGCTGCTTTTGCGATCTTCCATTATCGGAAGCATCGTCGGCATGTTGCCCGGAGCTGGCGGAGAAATAGCGTCAATTATTGCTTATAACGAATCGAAGCGCTGGGACAGGAATCCCGAAAAATATGGAAAAGGAGCCATTGAGGGACTCGTTTCCAGCGAATCGGCAAATAACGCCGTGATCGGAGGTTCCCTTATCCCCATGCTGACGCTTGGGATTCCGGGGAGCGCAGTGGCGGCGGTCATGCTGGGCGCTCTGCTGGCCAAGGGAATCCTTCCCGGATTCAAGGTCTTTTCCGGTAGCGGAGGGCTTGTTCATACCTTTGTACTATCCCAATTTATTGTAAATATACTTCTGATTCCAGTTGGTTATTTCCTTATCAAGTTTATGGTGAAGATCATTCAGATTAAAGTCATCTACTTGATACTCTGTATAACGGTTCTTTCCGTTATTGGCGCATACGCAGTTCGAAATGATTTGCTGGATATTTATCTTGTTATTTTTTTCGGATTTGTTGGATATTTTTGTATCAGGACAGGACTGGATACGGGAGCCATGGCGCTTGGGATCATATTGGGACCGATGGTTGATGAAAATTTGGGAAAGTGTCTTCAGCTTGGTGATGCTTCCGGATCACTTGCAACAGTATTTTTGGGAAGCACCATTTCCCTTGTCTTGATCGGTCTGACGGTCCTGTCCCTGCTTAGCCCTCTTTTTATGAAGCACAGTGCAAGTTCCGTAAAGATCAGATGCAAGGGAGACTTGCTGGGCTCTGTCGCATGTCTGGGAATGGCTTTGGCCTTTTTGTATCAAATGAATTCATTTTTTGATAAAAATGACATATATCCAACATTATTATGTGGAATTCTGATAGTATTTTCGGTATTTTTATGCTTTAGATCATGGTTTAGAAGAGGATTGTCAGAAAGAGAAGATATACAAAATAGATATGTCGTATTGCTGTCGGTCGCGATACTTTTTTATTGTTTTTTGATTTGGTTTATAGGATTTTATATTGCCTCATTTGTATTCATGATTGCAGTGCCGTTTTTGATTGAAGACGGCCATAAGCATATATTGTACAAAATAGGATATGGTGCCGTGTTTTCCGGTATCTTTTTGCTTCTTGTATATTGCATTTTTTCGTATGTTCTCAATGTTCCGGTCCCCCATGCACAGTGGGGATAAAATGTTTTAACGCAATAGTATAAAAACAGGAGTCGTCCTTGACAAGGATGACTCCTGTTTTTGTATCTGTTCATGAGCCGCCGGGAGTGCGACAGACTGTTACAGCAGGCGCTCCAGAGCCTGGTTGACGAGCGCGGGATTGGCCTTTCCTTTCATCTTGCGCATGACCTGACCGACGAAGAAGCCCAGGAGCTTGGTCTTGCCGCCCTTGTAGGCTTCGACTTCCGCCGGGTTTTCCGCCAGCACCTCGGCGACCACCGCGTCGATGGCCGAAGAGTCCGAAACCTGCACAAGGCCTTTTTCACGCACGTAAGCTTCGGGCATAAAGCCGTTGGCGAACAGGTCTCCGAAGATATCCTGCGCAATTTTGGCGCTGATGAGGCCGTTATCCACGATTTTTGCCAGTTCGGCGAGAATTTCCGGGCGCATGGCTGATTCGGCCAGCGGCTTGCCGCTCTGGTTCAGTTCGCGCAGCAGGGGGCCTATCATGAGGTTGGACAGCTTGCGCGGCTCGGGGTAGATCGCCACGGCGGCTTCGAAAAATTCCGCCATGCTCCTGTCTCCGGTGAGCGTTTCCGCATCCTGTTCGGGAATGTTCCAGTCCGTGATGAAACGACGGCGACGGGCTTCCGGGAGCTCGGGCAGCGCGGCCTTCCAGGCTTCCATCTGCTCATTGGAGATGTGCACGGGGACGAGATCGGGATCGGGGAAGTAACGGTAGTCGTGGGCTTCCTCCTTGTCGCGCATGGACATGGTCACGCCCTTCACACTGTCGAAAAGGCGCGTTTCCTGTACAACCTTGTCCCCGTCCTCCAGTACGTCCTGCTGGCGCAGCACTTCATATTCGATGGCCTTCTGTACGTGGCGGAACGAGTTCAAGTTTTTCAGTTCCGTGCGTGTGCCGAACTCCGCGGTGCCGCGTGGCCTGATGGATACGTTGGCGTCGCAGCGGAAGCTGCCTTCTTCCATATTTCCGTCGGTAATGCCGAGATAGACCACGATGGCGTGCAGCGCCTTCAGGTAGGCCACAGCCTCTTCCGGGCTGCGCATGTCCGGCTCGCTTACAATTTCGATCAGCGGCACGGCGGCGCGGTTCAGGTCCACGTAACTGTGATCCCCTTCATGAATGTTTTTGCCCGCGTCCGTTTCCATGTGAATCCGGGTGATGCCGATGCGCTTGGTCTTGCCGTCCACGGTGATGTCCAGATGACCGAATTCGCAGAGCGGACGCTCGAACTGGGAAATCTGGTAGTTGAAGGGCATGTCGGGATAGAAGTAGTTCTTGCGGGCGAAGACGGAGTCGTTGTTGATGGTGCAGTTCAGGGCAAGTCCGGCCTTGGTCGCATATTCCACTGCTGTCTGATTGAGCACGGGCAGAACGCCCGGCATGCCTGCGCACACTTCGCAGACGTTGGTATTTGGCTCGACTCCGAAGGTGGTGGGACAGGAGCAGAAGAGCTTGGACCTGGTGCTGAGGTGAACGTGCACCTCGAGGCCAATGACGGTTTCATAGGAGGTCATGGGGAAACTCCGGACGGAATGAGGTCTTATTTGCCGTACAGCTCGGGGTTGAGCGTCGGATCGTTATACATCTTGAACTGGAAGTAGAGCTTGGGGGTTTTAGCCCCCGCAATGAATTCGGAAACCAGATGCCGGACGGCCCGGGCCAGATCGCTGCGCTGTTCCTGCAGTACGTTCAGCTTGGCGCGGCAGGAGGCGATATGCTCCGGCGTCACGTCGGTCCGCTGAAGCTGTTCGTCCATATGCCAGATTTTAAGGCTCAGGATGGACAGGCGATCAATGGCCATGCCCAGAGATTCTGTATTGATGTACGGCTGGGGATCAGGCGGCAGCAGAGGCGAGAGGAGGGCGACGAGACAGGCGTCCACACGTTCCATGCGGTCGTTGCGTTCCTGATTCAGCCGGTCAATGCGGTACTTGCAGTCGGCGATCACTTCAGGCCCTACGTCCTTGCGCCGGGCGGTGTCTTCGGTATGCCACAGGAGAAAGTTGCGCAGATGCTGGGAGAGAACCAGAGAGCGCAGAGTTTCCGGCGAGGCGGTGGCGTCGGGCGCGACTTCGGGCGCCTCGGGATCACTGGCGTGCCAGCGTGCCGTGGCTTCGTTCTGAAGGGTGAAGCAGGAATCGAGCAGATCGAAAAGGACGGATTGCGTATTCATATGAAGTCCTGGTTGGCGTTGCCGAGCGCTGCGTCGAAATATTTTCCGACGCCGTAGTCGCCGCGACGAAAGAATTTTTCAGGTCCCGGACCCACGATCTGAAGTTCGGGATGGGTGCGCTGCATATCGAGTGCGATGCGCATTTCCTTGGTGCAGCCGGTGGAAAAGGTGGCGTCCTTGCCCGACCAGAGCGGGGGAACCTTGCGTCCCATGAGCGAGAAACTGGTTTCAATATCTTCCATGCTCTGGAAGCGCCAGATGGTGATAAGGCCGCTGCGCTGCACCTGTTCCCACATGAACATGAGATCGTCGCCGTCCATGCCAGGTTCGAAATATTCGGCCGGATTGATGATGAAGATCTGGTCAAGACGTTCGCGCAAAAACTTGACGAAAGTTTCCGCAACCTTGATGGCGACGTGGGTCTGGCCGGGAATGCTGCCGATGATGCAGCTGTAGAACATGACGGATTTGCCGGCATCTCTGGCCGCGCGCATGCTGCGGATGATGGCGGTCGCCTTGGCGTTGAGCTTCTGTTCGCTGAACTTGCGCACTTCCGGAGCCCGAGGCTTGCGTTCCATGCGTACTCCGTCGCGCCCCTCCCAGAAGCAGAAGATGTCGCGGGTGAATCTGTGGCTGGTCCAGAACAGAACGTCTCTGTTGCACAGCCCGCGCGCGAGGACGGCGTCACATTCCTTCCATGCTCTGGCAAAGGTGACGGAGGTTCGATAGAGATTCAATCGCTCCCCTGTTCCGTCGGAGATGATCAGCAGCCGGTTTTCCCGGAGTTTTCTGAGCAGGGCATTTTTGGAGGTGGCCGGATCCTTGAGAATGAAGGACTCGGGCAGACAATCCATGAGCAGCGGATCGAACTGGGCGTCCCAGATGGTGGGAGCGGCGTAGAGCGGCGTTTCCTTGAGGGTGAGGATGACCCTGTGTCCGAGGCGGAGGAGGGTCCGGATAATCAGAAGATCGAGCGCGAGACCGCCTTCCATGTCGCATATGTACAGAAAGGTCCGTGAGTTGCCCGGCGCGCCGAGAAGCGCCTCGATCTGCGGGATGAACGCTTCGGCCCCTTCGAACGGGCTTGTCTTTTCGCCTTCTCCGGAATCGCGCATGAGAGCGGCGAGCGTCTGGGACGTTCTCCCGGCAAGGTGGAAAAGTCTGGCCAGTTCCGCAAGATCCAGTTCCCGGCGCAGGGCGTGGATGTCCGTACAGGAAGCCGCCTGTTGCGGGATAGCCTCAAGCTGGCGACGGAACCTTTCCGAGGCGAGAAACTCCGAAAGTTCCCGGTTTTGTTTCTGCCGTTCTTCCTTCCAGGGATCAATGCCGCCGAACTGGCTGAGCAGCGTCGTAACCAGACGTTTGACCAGACGCGAGGGCAGAATGTTTCCCAGAGCCAGACAGCCCCGGAAGCGCAGCCGGCAGTAATTGATGATCGTGCGGCGTTTTTCCCGGTTGTCGATTACCCGATAAAGAACCCGGATGATGGAACGCCATGCCGAGGCGTACTGGCGGCGGAGACGAGGCGAAAACGAACGTGTGTGGCTGGCTTCCACCAATTGAATGAATGTCGTGTCGGAGCAGGGCGAGTAGACCTGCTTTTCGTCCAGGGCGACCATGAAACGCAACTGTTCGGGACCGGCCACTCCTGTCGGATTGATGCCGTGTTCGATGTTGTTTTCCGCGCAGAAGCTGTAGAACCACGCATCAAAGGCCGGGCTGGATCCAAGCCGGATATCGCTGACTTTTCTGATTTGAGGAAGTCTGTTCATGCCTTCTCCGCCGGAAGGTCCCGCGTGCTGATGAAGCCCCGTTCACACAGGCGTTGGTAATAGCTGCTTTCGCAGGTGGAAACGAGCTGGAGCCCCGCGTCCATATTGCGGACGCGGACGACGTCGCCGTCGGCCAGCGGGAAGCCCTCCTGCCCATCGATGGTGAGAAAGGCGTCGGGCGAGCCTGTTTTCAGGCTGACAAGGCTGGTCATGGGCAGAATCATGGGAGGAAAGCTGCGGAAAAAGGGCGAGATAGGGGTCAGGGCGAGCGCCTGCACGTCCGGATGCACGAGCGAACCGTGCGCGGAGAGGGCATAGGCCGAAGTGCCGAGAGGCGTAGACACGATGATTCCATCCGAACGGATACAGCCCAGATCTTCATTATTCACGGAAACCTGCACCGGAAGAATGCGGGCCACGGCTCCGCGCCCCACGACGACGTCGTTGGCTGCGTGTCCCTTGCGGATTGTCCGCCCCTCATGGATGACCGACCATACAAGTACGGAACGCGGACATATCCGAAGTTCTCCGGCAAGGAGTTTTTCAAGAACGGGTTCCCAGTTTGCGTAGGCCAGCTCGGCCAGAAAACCGACCTGTCCGAAATTGATGCCCAGAAGAGGGACTCCAAGACCGGTCAGCTTGCGGGAAATGCCGACGAACGTACCGTCGCCGCCAAGGATGACCGCAGCCTGCGCGGAACGCGCCGCCGCAAGGAGTGTTTCCTGCCGGCAGTCGGCGGACAGCGTCGTGCGGGAAACGCCGCGCGATTCGAGCCACTGCCCGATTTCAGCGGCTGCGTCTTCAGCGAGTCTGTTACGGCTCTTGGTGACAAGAAGAATGGAAGTGACGGACTGCATCCCCCGTAAGTAGTAAAAACCATGTTTTTCTTCAACAGGAATCTTTGCCGGGAGGCGGAAGCGTGTACGGAAAGCTCTTCCCGCATACGATGCGGAACCGCGTGGATTCGTCGCTCCTTTTCACTCCGAACGTGGTCGTTGTCGCCGTTCCGTTCCCGGTGTAAGATGGCTCCGCCGGGCGCGAAGTCGCTCCGGGGACATTTCATCTGAAGAGGAAACTATGCATAACCGGCTGAAAGCGGCGCTGGCCCCGAAACGTCCCGATGCTCCCGTTCTGACTTTGCGTCAGCAGGCGCAAGTCTGGTGGCGGGCCTGCCGTCCGCCGTTCTTCATTGTGGATTTTATTCCCGTAGGGCTTGGTTTCGCTCTGGCCGCACGAGATCTCGGGTACTGGCCCTGGGAATTGTGCCTGCTGGTGCTCCTGGGGTGCTTTTTCCTGCATACGGTCGCCAACATTGCGAACGACCTGTTCGATTATCTGGAAGGTGTCGATACGGAAGAAACCATTGGCGGCACTCATGTCATTCAGAACGGCTGGATCAGCCCGCGTCAGATCAGTCTTGCCATCATCGGCCTCATTATCGGCACGGTCGTCGTGGGTGGCTGGCTCATTGCGAACAGCGGTCAGACATGGCTGTGGGGACCCGTGGTTTTCGCCGTTCTGTCCGCCGTATTTTATGTAGCCCCTCCCATTCGTTACGGGTGCCGTGGATTGGGAGAGCTTTTCGTATGCCTGAACATGGGATTCATCATGGTGGTCGGTTCCTACGCCGTCATGGCCAAGGGCTTTTCTCCGGCCGCTCTGGCGCTCGCCCTGCCCGTGGGATTGATGGTCGCCGGGGTGCTCTACTATCAGAGCCTGCCGGAAATCGAAACAGACCTTGCCGCGGGAAAGCGGACGCTTGCCAATATTCTCGGCAAGGAAAAGGCGGAACTTGTCTTCCGGCTGTGGTGGCCCGCGGTCTGGATTCTGATGCTTAATCTGTGGGCATGCGGGCTGACGGGCTGGCCCGTGGCTCTCGGTCTGCTTACCATGCCGCTGTACTGGAAAACCTGCCGGCTGATCCGCAATGCGACGGAATGGCTGGATCTGGACAGACATGGGCATCTTGTCCGCAAGCTGTACCTGCTCAACGGGTTTTTTCTGATCGCCGGGGTGATCTGGAACTAGCCGGTTCGGACATGATTTTTTTATCAATATAGTAGCCCGATGCGGTCGTTTACGCTATCGCTCGAAGAAAAGGAGCGATAGCGTGAAACATCTTGTTGTGATTGTTTTTCCGGGCGATATGGACAAGGCTTCCTCTTACGGGGCCGAATTGCGCAGACATCCTGTTTCCGACAGGTTTGATCCCGCGCGTTTCGTAGTGGCCGAGCGTGACGAAAAGGGAGAGACGCATCTCCAGTATACGCATTTTCTCGCCCGTGACGGTGCATTCATCGGCGGAGCCTGGGGCGTTCTCGTTGGGGTGTTGTTTTTGAATCCTCTGCTTGGGGCCGCAGCCGGAGCCGGGATCGGCGCGGCCACCGGAGAACTGGGTGATTTCGGCATCGGCAAGCCGTTCATCCGGGAGCTTGCGTCTCATCTGAAACCCGGAAGTTCAGCCCTGTTCATCCCCGTGGAGGAAGCCTTTTCGGAGGAAGTCGTTCGCGCCGTGGCGGCGTCCGGGGGCGTAGTGCTGCATACCGCTCTGACACATCAGGATGAAAGTGAACTTGAGGCCGCTCTTGACCAGGTCGCGCCTCGGGCGATGCTGACCTGATCCCGGACTATACAAATGCCGTGAGTGGTGATAGCAAACGCCTTGCTTCTTTGAAGGCCGCGACCAGGGCCGTGGCCTTTTCACCATTCATGGAGGACAGTATGGCAAATCCGGTTTTGGCCATTCATGGCGGTGCGGGCACCATCAACCGCAATGCTCTTTCCGTCGAGGCGGAACGTGAATACCGGGGAGCGTTGCGCGTCATTCTTGAGAGAGGAAGGGATGCGCTTGCCGAAGGTGCTTCGGCGCTGGATGCGGTAACACTGGCCGTTTCCATGCTGGAGGATTGCCCTCTGTTCAATGCCGGGCGCGGTGCGGTATATACCAGCGCGGAAACCCATGAGCTTGACGCGGCCGTCATGGACGGCAGCACACTGGCCGCCGGGGCCATTTCCTGCGTGCACGGCGTCAGAAACCCCATTCAGGCGGCTCGTGTCGTCATGGAACAGTCGCCGCATGTGTTCATGACCGGCGAAGGAGCCATGGCCTTTCTGCGCGCCCATGGGGTGGCCTTCGAACCCGAATCCTATTTTCATACGGAACAACGTCTCGCGCAGCTGCATCAGGCACAGGCGCAGAACCCCGGCGCCATGCTGCTTGATCATGACGGAGCCGCATCCATGCAGAGGTCCGGCATGAGCTTTATCGGCAACCCGCTGGATGAAAAGAACAAGATGGGGACCGTGGGAGCGGTTGCTCTGGATTCTGCCGGACGACTGGCCGCCGCTACTTCGACCGGAGGCATGACCAACAAGCTGCCGGGTCGGGTAGGAGATACCCCTGTCATCGGTGCGGGATGTTATGCCGACGACACCGCGGCGGTTTCCTGCACGGGATCGGGGGAATACTTCATCCGGCTGGTCGTGGGACGTGACGTCGCCGCGCGCATGCGCTATCAGGGAGCCAGCCTCGAAGCCGCCGCCCGCATCGTTCTGGAGCGCGTGGGCGAACTTGGAGGAACGGGCGGACTCATCGCTGTAGACGCGGAGGGCAACGTAACGCTTCCGTTTATTTCTGAAGGCATGTACAGAGGATGCGTCCATCCCGGTGAAGAGCCTCAGGTCGCCATTTATGGCGATTAGTCGGCGGGCAAACGATATTCTCAGAGTTCCGGGATCGAGCGCAAAAGACCGCCCGATCCCGGTTTTTGATTTCTCCCGAGTCAGGGTGAATTCCCGGCCTCTTTCTTTTATCCGTTTGACGCTGCCTCCTGAACGGCAAAAGCCGGACGGGGCATGTTGCTGCGGAAGGACCGGACGCCGTTCTGAGCCGGTTGCAGACCGTGCTTATAGAAGGGGAGCCAGATATTTTCCGGTGATGCTCGCGGGATTTGCCGCAATCTGCAATGGCGTCCCGACGGCCACGATTTTTCCGCCTTCAGGGCCGCCGCCCGGTCCCATATCGATGATGTAGTCGGCGTTTCGCATCACGTCCAGATCGTGTTCGATCACGATCACGGTAGCGCCGCTTTCGATAAGGGTCTGGAACACATCCAGAAGCGTCCGGACATCCAGAGGATGCAGGCCAATGGTGGGTTCATCGAAGACAAACACGGACCCAGATTGCGTTTTTCCCATTTCGCTTGCCAGTTTCAGACGCTGGGCTTCTCCACCTGAAAGGCTGGGTGTTTCTTCCCCAAGCGTCAGGTAGCCCAGCCCGATCTTTTGCAGCACGTCCAGACGCTGACGGACAACTTTCAGATCCGCGCAGGCCTCCTGTGCCGCATGGATGTCCATGTCCATCAGTTCCGGCAGCGAATATGCCTTGCCCGCTCTGTTCTGATACCGTATTCCGGCGGCATTCCGCGAAAATCTGGTCCCGCGGCATTCCGGGCAGGGAATGTCCACATCGGGCAGGAACTGCACGTCAAGGCTGATGACGCCCGTTCCGTCGCAGACGGGGCAGCGCAGCTTCCCTGTGTTGTAGGAAAAATCTCCTGCCTTGTAGCCAAGTCGTCTGGCCTCCGGCGTCCTGGCAAAAACTTTCCGCAGCTCATCATGCACGTTCGCATAGGTCGCAACGGTGGACCGGACGTTGATGCCGACAGGGGTGGCGTCAATGAGTTTTACATGTTCAATTCCATCCGCATCCACAGAAAGTACATGGTCCGGCAGTTTGTTGCCTTTTGTCAGCGCACTGAGTCCCGGAACGAGACTTTCCAGAATCAGAGTTGTCTTGCCGGAACCGGACACGCCGGTCACGACAGTCAGTCTCCCTTTGGGGATTGCGACCTCCAGAGGTTTGACCGTATGGATTTGTGTCGTGGAGAGACGAATGATGCCAATGGAAAAAACGTCTTGAACCCTCTGTGCTCGTCGTGTGCGGGTTGCCTTTCCGGCAAGGAATTCTCCGAGCTGGGAACGGCTGTTCGCTGTAAGGTCCGCAATGGTTCCCTCTGCGATAACGGAACCTCCGCTGGCCCCGGCGCCCGGTCCCAGTTCGATGAACCAGTCTGCCTCCGACAGAATCTGCGTGTCGTGATCGACCAGAATCACGGAATTTCCGTCGGCAATCAGGTCCCGCATTACGCCGGTCAGCCCGACGATGTTGGAAGGATGCAATCCGATGGACGGCTCGTCCAGCACATAAAGAACGCCCGTGGTACGGTTGCGAACAGCGCGAGCAAGCTGCATCCGCTGCCGTTCTCCTGTGGAGAGGGTGGACGCGGCGCGATCAAGCGTGAGATAGCCGAGTCCCAGATCCAGCAATCGCCGTGCCGTATCCCTGAAGGAGCCGCAGATGCTTTCCGCCATTGGCAACATTTCCTGCGGCAGGGAAGCGGGGACGCCCTCGACCCATTTTGCAAGGCCGGCAAGCGTCATTTGACAGGCGGCGTCCAGAGAGAGGCCACGCAGCTTCGGCGCTCTTGCGGCGGCGGTCAGCCGCGTCCCGAGGCAATCGGGGCAGACGTCCTCCCTCAGAAATTTTTCCACACGCCTCATCCCCTTGTCGTCCTTGACCTTTGCCAGAGCGTTTTCGACGGTATAGACCGCATTGAAGTAGGTGAAGTCAAGCTCGCCGGCCTGATTGGAGTTTTTGGCCTTGTACAGGATATGTTTCTTTTCCGCCGGTCCGGCATAGACGATATTCTTCTCTTCCTCTGTCAGTTCGTGGAAGGGAACATCGGTACGGACGCCCATGGCGCGGCAGACATCCGTCATCAGCGACCACATCAGGGAGTTCCACGGCGCTACGGCTCCCTCGTCGATGGAAAGAGACTCATCCGGCACGAGGGTTGCCCGGTCAACCGTTCGCACCATTCCTGTTCCGTCGCATGTGCGGCATGCCCCCTGACTGTTGAACGCCAGTTCTTCGGCTGATGGCGCGTAAAATACGACACCGCATTCGGGACAGACGAGTTCCCGTCCCGCCGCAACGGCCAGCGAGGGGGGAAGGTAGTGCCCATTGGGGCATCTGTGGCTCGCAAGCCGTGAAAACATCAGGCGCAGACTGTTGAGCAGTTCCGTCCCCGTGCCGAACGTACTGCGGATACCGGAGATGCCCGGACGCTGGTGCAGAGCAAGGGCGGCGGGAACATACAGGGCTTCATCCACCTGCGGTCTGGCCGCCTGCGTCATCCGTCTTCTTGTGTAGGTGGAGAGTGCGTCCAGATAGCGCCTGGAGCCTTCGGCATACAGGACGCCCAGCGCGAGTGACGACTTGCCGGAGCCGGACACTCCGGCAATGGCGACGATCCTGTTCAGCGGCACATCCACATCAATATTTTTCAGATTATGGACTTTCGCTCCCCGTATTTTGATGCATCGGGGAACGGGAGGGGGAGCGTTACGGACATCCGTCATGGAAATGCGAACTCCTTCGCCCTGCATGCGTGAGGGCATAGGCCGCTTCGGGCGAGCAACTTTCAAACCGGGAATGGAGACCCGGCATTGCGAAACCTTCCGTTGCGATGCGGGGTCTCGCGACAATATGCACGACAGCGTCCCGGACAGTAACAGACAGCAGGGAAAACGCTGATGAGCGTGGCGTACGAATACAGCTGAAAGCAGATCATATGCAACAACAAGTCATACCACGCTCTTGCGCATGACGGGCGCTTTTCAGGAAGCCGTCATCCAGTCATGCGCTTCCGTTGCCCAGGGTACATACGATGTCGGGGAAGACTAGGGCGCCGTACTGTTTCCGGGTATGAAAAAGCTGTCCGTATATGCCTGTTCATGGATCAGTAATTGAATTTTTTTTGCGATTCCGCCTGCATACCCTGTCAGACTGCCGTTTGCGCCGACGACACGGTGGCAGGGTATGATGATGGAAATCGCGTTATGTCCTACTGCTCCGCCTACGGCTTGCGAGGACATTTTTTTCTTGTGGGATGCCGTCGCGATCATTCCGGCCAGCTCTCCATAGGTCGTAACTTCGCCATAGGGAATCTGGCAGAGAAGTTTCCAGACGGTTTTTCTGAACGAGCTTCCGGCCGGGTCAAGATTCAGTTCCGATATTAGGGGCTTTTCGCCGGAGAAATACCGACCAAGCCAATCTCTGGTCTGGACGAATATTGGAAGATCGTTCCGCTCCCGTATCTCACCGTTCAGGGTAGCCCCGAAATACTTCTGACCTTCCAGCCAGAGTCCGACAAGGGCGTCGTCTCTGGCGGCGAGCGTTACCCGTCCCAGAGGGGTTTCATGGCAGGTTGTGTATGTTGTCATTGCCTTTCAGTAATTCCAGAGTGATTTTTTCAGATCTACATGCATGTCGTCCTTCATGACGACATGTTCAGCTTCCAGGAGAGAGCGCTGTTCTGTCCATCCGGGGACAAGACGCCCTGCATGGTTGACGACTCGATGGCACGGATATGTGCCGTAGTCTTCCGCCATTCCAAGAACCTTTCCTATCAGTCTGGCATTTTTGTCCCGCCCGATCAGGCGCGCGATTTGACCATATGTGGCGACGCATCCTTCCGGTATTTCCTCAACAACGGAAAGTATCTCATATATCAGATCCTGGTGCAGGATGGACTGGCCGGTCCTACAACGCCGTTCCCTTGAGAGGAACGAAGAATTTTCCCGTATCGACACCTTCTAGCTCCAGCAATCTGCGTTTTTTGTCCACGCCGCCCGCGTATCCGGTAAGACTCCCATTGGTTCCGACAACGCGATGACAGGGAATGATGATCGAGATCTCGTTGTGTCCGACGGCGCCGCCAACGGCCTGTGCCGACATTCGGGGCAACCCGCGCGACCTGGCTATCTGTTTTGCGAGTTCTCCGTATGTAATTGTCTTGCCATAGGGAATTTTTCGTAGCAATTCCCAGACGCAAAGCCGAAAATCCGATCCTATCATATGTACGGGCGGCATGAAGTCAGGTTCGCGTCCGGAGAAGTAGATGTCCAGCCAGCGTCTGACTTCCGAAAGGATTGGTACCTCTTTTTTTTCGTGTTCCGGATCAAGGCTGAGCGCGTAAAATTTTTCACCTTCAAACCACAGGCCGGTCAGGCCATATTCATCGGCGGCAAGGAGAATGTCGCCGAGCGGGGATTGGCAGGTAGTGACGTATTGCATTGTCATGCTCCCAAAAACTGGTTGGAGCCCTCCGGCGTCGCCCGGCGTACCCTCATCCCGTAACAGCGTATGGGAGCGAGCACAGCAACGGTGTAGTCAGCAAATGCGTTTGATCTGCCTTGTCGCTGACATAGGCGATGCAAGATCTGATTGCGCCATTGGACTACGCATTCCTCATCTTTCCACACAGACAGGCTGAGCAGTTTCCCCTCTTCAGTCATGAAAGAAAAACGTTCGGAACGGATGAAGCCTTCCGCTCTGGACACTTCTTTCTTCAGGGAGGCGGCCAGCTGCAGGTAGTCTTCCATGCCTCCCTTTTTGATGCCGGCTTCAAACAGAAGAACGAGGCTTCCCATTCTGACCTGCTCCTCCTTTGAGCAATAGTATTTCAAATTGCGTGGATGCGCACTTCTCTCAGGAGGCTGCATCCGCATGCATGCTGTTCCAGAGATTGATCGTGGCATAGCTTCTCCATGGTCTCCATCGTTCCGCCATGGCGGATAGTTCTCTGGGGGTATGGCCGGGTAATGCGTGTCGCACCCCTGAATCAGTCGCCAGAAAGGCGTCGGGCCAGGCCATGGCTCTCATGGCGATATAGCTCGCCGTCCAGGCACCGATTCCCTTGATGGCCTGGAGGTTGCGCATCTCCTGTTCCGGGTCGTGACAGGTTTCGAAACGGATTTCCCGTCGTGCGACTGCATCCGCCAGAGCGGCTATGGCGGATGCCCTGACCCCGATGATGCCCAGAGGACCGAGATGCCGTTCCGGCGGGCCTTCAAGCCCCGCGAGTCGTTCCGGGGAAGGAAAGAGTCTTGTCAGTCCTTCAATGGGCGTTTCCACTGGACTTCCGAAACGGACAGCAAGACGTTCTGCAAGAGTGCTCGCCGCCTTTACCGTAATCTGCTGTCCCAAAATCGCCCTGACGGACATTTCAAAGGGGTCGAAACAGCCGGGAAGTCTGGTCCCTTTTCTGCAAAGATTCTCACGAATGTCATTCATGACGGCGAGCGAAGCAAAAACGGCTTCCGGATCGCAGTACAGATCGAACATATTCCGGATTTTTCCCAGCACCTGTGGAAGAACGGGCAGAAGAGACTCGCTCAGAGATACTTCAAGAACATGCCTCTCTTCACTGTTTGAAACGGCAATCCAGCCTGTCGCCGGATTTTGTCCCGCGTCCGGAAGGCAAACCGTTCGATAATAGATGCTTCCCCTGACCATTTCAACGCCGGCAATGGCTCTCGCTTCGAGAAAACGTAACAGATTTTCCCAAAGATACGGCGGTCTGTAGCCGAGAGCGATTGTTATTGCGGCGTTTTTCTGCTTTTCTGCCTTCGTTTTTTTGCGAATATCGCTGGGAACGAGGTGGTATTTTCTTTTGAAGGCATCGTTGAATCGGCGCAGACTCCCGAAACCTGATGCCATGGCGACGTCCACGACGGACAATGTCGTATCCGCCAAAAGCGTTTTTGCCAGCAGCAGCCTGCATGTCTGCATGTACTGTATTGGCGATACGTGAAATTCCTCTTCAAATACGCGGCGCAAATGACGTCCCGTACACTTGAGCCGGGCGGCATAGCATTCCAGCTTTTCCCCTGTGCCGCAGTTTTCTTCCATCATTCTGGCGGCGCGTCTGGCCAGAGATGTCGAAGCGTCGACCGCAGACATCCCCGGAGCAAGTTCCGGCCGGCAGAGCAGACAGGGCCGGTAACCCGCCTGTTCGGCTTCCGCGGCTGAAGAAAAGAACGTGCAGTTTTCCTTTTTGGGCATTCTGGCCCGGCATACGGGACGGCAATATATGCCGGTTGAAGAAACACCGACAAAAAATCTGCCGTCAAAACGGGCATCTTTTGCGAGAAAGGCGGAATACAACCCGGAAGTATCTTTCTGCATCTACCTGCCTCCAGCTGAAAGAATCCTATCGCGAGCCGCCGTAAAGGGCTAGCCGTTTTCGGACATGGAATCAGGGGCCGGCTCTTGGAGAAACTGTCGGGGAAGACATGCGGTAAAGACGGTTGAACAGCGTTCTTCTGATTTGGGAGAAGGGGAAGCCGCCCTGTATGTACGTCTCTTTGCGTGAAGGTCGCTCCGTTCTCTGCATACCTCCTGAGGCGAGCAGGGCGCATCGGACTGTTCAGGGGCCGAAAGTCGGAATCGCCGTCTGGATGCTGTGAAATTATTCAGATTAAGCAAAAATGCCATGCTTGTCATTGAAAATAATGTGTGGCAAACTCCTTTCTATCATAGATTTTTATATGTTGATTTTCTGAGCATTCTTTTGCCGGTTTGCTTCACAGAATTATTAATCTGTCCTGCATGGTGCGACATATTTCCCCCGGTACATAGCATAGTAGTCTGTTTTTCCATGCGCATCGGGACTTCCATCGTTACGGTCACCGGTCTGTCCTTTCTCGGCCTTGGCGCGCAGCCCCACGCCGGAATGGGCCATGCGGAACGAGGCCGGCGGATATGGTCATTGCGCCGCATGTGGCCATTTTTCCCGGTCTGGCCATCTTTCTTGCCGTGCTGATTTCAATCTGCTCGGCGATGGACTTCGAATGTGTTCGATACCCCAAGATCGATCAGGAGTAGGGCATGAAACAGCGTGATTTTCCCCGTGTCGGCATATTGCCGTCCGGTCCTCAGGACGCCATTACCGATGTAGGCGAGATCCGTGTCGGACACTGTACGTTGAGCGATGGTCCGATTCAGACGGGCGTGACCGTCGTCGTGCCCAATGATGACCCTCTTCTGAAAAGACCGCTTGCCGCAACCGTGGTGTTCAACGGCTTTGGCAAGAGCATGGGGTTGATGCAGATTGCCGAGCTGGGATGTCTTGAAACGCCGCTGGCCCTGACCAACACTCTGTCCGTGGGGACCGTGGCCACGGCCCAGATCAGGAACGCCATTGCCAGGCATCCGGAGATCGGTCGTGAGTGGCCGACCGTGAATCCTCTGGTTCTTGAGTGCAATGACGGATATCTGAACGATATACAGGCTCTTGCCGTGGGTACGGAACATTACGAGGCTGCCCTGGGCGCGGCGGGCAGGCACTTTGAACAGGGCAGTACTGGCGCAGGCAGGGGCATGTCCTGTTTTCAGCTCAAGGGGGGCATCGGCTCTGCTTCCCGCGTGGCTGCCTGCGGTGAACGGACATACGCCGTAGGCGCTCTTGTGCTTTCCAATTTCGGCAAGGCCGAACAGTGTCTGCTGGACGGGCGCGCCGTGGGTGGTCTGCTGAAAGAGCGCCTGTCCCGGTTGGATGCGGATGCCGCAGCCATCTCGACCCCGGAAAAGGGGTCGATCATCATGATTCTTGCTACTGATGCGCCCCTTGACATCGCGCAGCTGGGACGTCTGGCCCGCCGGGCGGGAAATGGACTTGCCCGGACCGGATCCATTTACGGTCATGGCAGCGGCGATGTGGCCGTGTGTTTTTCGACGGCCCAGCATCTGCCGTGGCCGGAACAGAATGAGGCCGTTCCGCTGCCGCATGCCCCGGACTGCTGGCTGGACAGCCTTTTTCAGGCCGCCGCCGAAGCGACGGAGCAGGCCATTTTCAAGGCTCTGTTTCTGGCGGAACCTGTCGTCGGGCGTGACGGGCATCTTCGCCGCACGATTTGGGAAGTGCTGCCGGAGTGGCGCGACATCACCCGGAAAAACTGGTGATGAAAGGGACTGCGACAATGCGTATCCTTATTTCCGCAGATATTGAAGGCATCAGCGGCGTCTGTGCTCCGGAACAGACCCATCCCGGTTCAAGCGAATATGAGCGTGCCCGGCTGCTCATGACAGAAGAAGTGAACGCCGCCGTGGAGGGGGCTCTCGAAGGAGGCGCTTCCGAAGTCTGGGTGGTGGACGGACACGGGGCCTACCGGAACCTGCTCATCGAGAAGCTGCATGAGCGCGCGGCACTCGTATCGGGGAAGCCGAGACTGTTCGGAATGATGGCCGGTATCGACTGCGGGCCGTGGCACGGCGTCTTCATGATCGGATATCATGCCCGAGCCGGGGCCGCGGGCGTGCTGGCGCATACTATCAACGGCGGTGTATTCGCAGAAATCCGTGTGAATGACGAACCGGTGGGCGAGTATTTCCTCAACGGCGTACTCGCCGGGGCGTTCGGCGCGCCGGTACGCCTTCTCAGCGGCGATGACTGCCTCGCCGCCGAATCGTCGATCGTCTTCCCTTCTGCCGAAATCGTCACAGTGAAGAGGGCGCTGGGCAACCGGGCCGCGGTGCATCTTTCACCGGCCATGGCCCATCAGGCTCTGCGCGAGGGGGCGTATCGGGCCATGAACTGCAATGTGGAGCCGCTGATCCTGGAAGGCCCCTTCAGCGTAAGGATCGACGCTGTCCGTTCCTTCCATGCCGACTTGTTCGCCATGGCGCCGGGCGTGGAGCGGGTTTCGCCCATGTGCGTGGGGTTTGAGGCCGAAACGCCCGCCGTCATGTGTCGATTGCTGAATAGCCTGTCCGCGATGGCCGCTTCATTATAACGCTTTTGGGGGCCGGAACGCCTTTGCAACCGGGCGTATCGACGACAGATCGTCACGGTGCCTCCGGTTGGCGTGTCGACCCCCGGCGTGGTCTTCGGGTACGGTTGTCAGTTTCCGGGCTTTCGCTTATATCACAACGATTGCCGCAATGGACCGAAAGCCTCCTTGAGGAACAGAAGCCCTGCGGCGTCAAGGAGATGCCATATGGACAGGGCCTTACAGATGATAGCCCGGCATGCCGAAGACGGCGCCAGACTGCGGCGCGAGTTTTTTGCCGCATACGGGGAGAGCGTGGCTGAAGCGGCCCGGCGCATGGCGGTAGCCGTGGCGCGGGGCGGCAAGGTGCTGCTCGCGGGCAACGGCGGCAGCGCAGCCGACGCTCAGCACTGGGCTGCTGAATTCGTCAACCGTTTTCTTATGGATCGGCCCCCGCTCCCTGCGATGGCCTTGACCACGGATTCATCCGTTCTTACCTCTATCGGCAATGACTTTGGCTATGAGCTTGTGTTTGTCAAACAGGTGCAGGCTCTTGGCAGAGCCGGGGACGTGTTTGTCGGCATTTCGACGTCAGGGAACAGTGCCAATGTGGTTGGAGCCCTGCAGGCGGCTCGCAGACAGGGACTGTTCACCATCGGTCTTACCGGAGACGGAGGTGGGCGGATGGCACCCCTGTGCGATATCCTGCTGGCCGTGCCGCATCCGTCCACGCCTCTGGTGCAGGAAATGCATGCGGCCATAGGGCACATGCTCTGCGCGCTGACGGATCACTATCTTTTTGAAAATGTCATGGCCATCAAGCCCATGCTTGATCAGCTGGATGCACAGGAGAAAAATCATGCCCATGTATGAATACCGCTGCAAGAAATGCGGTCATGAATTTGAGGAACTTGTTTTTGGCGATCAGCTTCCTTCCTGCCCCGTCTGCCATGACGGGAATACGGAAAAGCTGCTTTCCCGGCCCTGCCGGTACTGCGAGGGAGGGGGATTTGAGGGCATGCCGTCTTCCGCCCCTTCAGGGGGCGGTTGCGCGGGTTGCTCGGGCGGCAATTGCGCCAGTTGCCACTGATGTCGAACCGTTCCCCATGCGGGAACGGTTTTCGCTTTGCCACCTTTCTTTCGGAAGGCTTATGAACAGACTAGTCATTGCGACGCGGGGAAGCAGGCTTGCTCTTTGGCAGGCCGAGCATGTGAAGGCGCGCCTTGAGGCCGCCCATGCCGGCCTTGACGTCAGGTTGCGTATCATCAAGACGAAGGGAGACGTCATTCTTGACGTGCCGCTGGCCAGAGTTGGAGGCAAGGGGCTGTTCGTCAAGGAGATCGAGGAAGCTCTGCTGTCCGGGGAAGCGGACATCGCGGTCCACAGCATGAAGGACGTTCCCATGGAGCTTCCCTCCGGGCTGGCTCTAGGGGTAGTTCCGGAGCGTGAGGAAGCGTCGGATCTGTTTCTCTCAGCGGCCTATGATTCTTTGGGGGCACTGCCTGCCGGGGCTGTGGTCGGCACAAGCAGCCTGCGCAGGCAGGCTCAGGTTCTTGCCCTGCGTCCGGATGTTCAGGTCGTTTCCCTGCGAGGTAATGTGGACACGAGACTGCGCAAGCTGCTGGACGGGCAGTTCGATGCCATCATCATGGCCTCTGCGGGGATGAAGCGTCTCGGCCTTTCCGCGCCGAAGGCCGTTCCTCTGGCGCCGCCGGAGTTCATGCCCGCCGTGGGGCAGGGGGCTCTGGGCATTGAATTCCGAGCCGACCGGACCGATCTCGTCGACATGCTCGCCTTTATGGAGCATCGTCCCACGCGAATCTGCGTGGAGGCGGAACGAGGTCTGCTCGCAGGTCTTGATGGGGGCTGTCAGGTGCCCATTGCCGGCCATGCCGTCATGCTGGACGACGGACGCTTTCGTCTGGAAGGGCTTGTCGGGGAGACGGATGGTTCGCGCATCATACACAAGAGTGTCGAAGGCAGGGCCGAAGAGGCCCGCACGGTGGGGCTTGCCCTTGCCGCCGCATTGAAGGCCGAGGGGGCGGATGCCATTCTGGCGCGGGCATACGCTCAATTCTGAAATATTTCGACGCCGGCCCGCCGCGAAACCGGAACATGCTCGTGTCCCGGCGTCGCGGCGGTTGTCGTCCTGTCAAAAAGTATCCGCCGCGTCGTCAAAGCGGGTCCCCGTGCATGATGAATCTTTTCGTTTTGAAAGAGAGGAGCCATACAAGCCGGGGCCCTTACGAGCGCGGACGATATAAACGGAAAGAGTATGAGTAAAGTCAAATCGTTGCCCGGTCAGCGCATGAGCGCGAGCCTTCCTCCTGACCGAATTCCCTGGGAAAACAGCGACGCCATTCCCCGCAATGGGCACCGCCGCGCCGCGCCGCAGCCGCGTGCGCTCAGGGCGCTGGAGCTGGCGCTGAACATCCGGGCCGCGGGATACAACGTCTATCTTTCGGGCGAGGCCAATCTCGGACGTACCTACATGCTCAAGGAGTTTCTGGCGCCTCGGGTTCGCCGTGCCTCGACGCCGCCCGATCTGCTGTACGTCAACAACTTTGAGGATTCGGATCGTCCGCGGCTCCTGTCTGTTCCGGCGGGGCAGGGGAAAAAGCTGCGCGTTCTGCTTTCTCGGGCGTTGAACGACGTGCGCAAGGAGCTGCCTGCCCGACTGGACAATGAGACTTACGTCAAGAAGCATTCGGAGATTCAGGATCGTTTCCAGTCCGTGCGGACCGGACTCATCAGACAGATGGACAAGACGGCGGGGAAACAGGGATTCAATCTTGACATGGATGATCAGGGTGCTCTTACGCTGTATCCTCTTGTGGAGGGCAAGCGCCTCAGCGAAGAGGAATACGAGCACCTTGATCCCAAGTTCCGCCAGGGCTTGAAGCGCAAGGGAGATACCCTGCTGCGGGCCATGTCCGGCATGGTGCGCAAGTTGTCCTCGGCGGAACAGGCGTTCCGGTCGGATGAAAAGACGCTGGAGAGGGAGGTCGTCAACGGCGTGCTCGAAAGTGTGCTCGCCCCCGTAGTCGAGCGGATTCTGAAGGCCTGCCCGCAACCTGACGGTTCGGTCAACGAGGCCTTGCGCGCGCATCTGGAGGCCCTGCGCAAGGACATCGTGGACAACCCCGAATCATTCCTGCCCAAAGAGGCGTCGCCTTCATCGCTTGGAAACATGCTTGACGGAGGGCAGGCCCATTCCGAACCCGATCTGTATATTCACGACGTCAATCTGTTCGTGGACAACAGTGAAACCCACGGCGCTCCGGTTGTCATCGAAGACCATCCCACGAGCGCGAATCTGCTTGGATGCGTGGAGCGCGAATCGGAAATGGGAGCTCTGGTCACGGATTTTACTTTGATCAAGGCAGGCTCTCTGCATCGTGCCAACGGCGGCTTTCTGGTTTTGCATCTGGAAGATATTCTGCAGCACCCGGCGGCGTGGGAAGGCCTTATGCGTTCGCTGCGGGCGGGGGCCGCGAGACTGGAGGAAAGCGGCGACGGACCCGAAGGGGCCGTGCGGACCAAGGGGATTGAGCCAGCGCCCGTGCCGCTCGACGTCAAGGTCGTGCTTATCGGCAACGAAGAACTGTACGAGGCGCTTCTTGAAACGGATGGCCGCTTCGGCAAGCTGTTCAAGATCAAGGCCCACATGAGTGAAACCGTGGAGCGCACGGCTGCGGATATTCGAGCCTGGCTCATCCGACTTGCCGGGATCATCGACGAGGCGAAACTGTTGCCGTTCAGCCGCGATGCTCTGGCCGGTCTTGTCGATTTCAGTTCGCGCGTCGCGGAAGACCAGAAAAAGCTGTCCCTCAAGTTTCCGCTTATGCGCGATGTGATGATCGAAGCCTCGGCCATGGCCTCGATGAACGGTGCTGCACTGGTCGAGGGCAGGCATCTGGGCGAGGCTCTGGAGGCGCGTCGTTATCGGGCGAATCTTGTGGAAGAGCTGTACATGGAGGAGTACGACCGGGAGCTGATCAAGGTGAACACCTCAGGTTCGGCGGTGGGCAGAGTCAACGGCCTGTCCGTATCCTGGTACGGCGATTTCGAGTTCGGCCTGCCGCACCAGATTTCCTGCACGGTGGGCGTCGGACATGGCGGCATCATCGACCTTGAGCGCGAGGCCGAGCTGGGAGGCCCCATTCACACCAAGGCCATGTTGATCCTCAAGAGTTATCTGACGGATCAGTTCGCCCGCAACAAGCCGCTGGTCATGACCGGAAGCCTCTGCTTCGAACAGAACTATGCCGGAATCGAAGGCGATTCAGCCTCCGGAGCCGAGCTTGCCGCGCTGCTTTCCGCACTGTCCGAAGTTCCGTTGCGGCTATCTCTGGCCTTCACTGGAGCTGTGAGCCAGTCGGGCCATATCATGGCTGTCGGCGGCGTTTCCCGCAAGATCGAGGGCTTTTTCGGCGTATGCGCGCGGCGTGGACTGACTGGCGAGCAGGGCGTCATCGTGCCCCGGGACAATGTGGATCATCTCATGTTGCCGCCGCGCATTCTGGAGGCCGTGGATCAGGGAAAGTTCGGCATCTACCCCGTTCAACACATCACCGAGGCTCTGGAACTGCTGACCGGAATTCCCGCCGGGCGGCCGCTCAAGAACGGAGGTTTTACGCACGGCTCCCTGTACGACAGGGTGGACCGCAGGCTGGAGGAATTCGGTCGTCTGGCCGAGCATGCCTACAGCAAGCCCTTGCGGCGGAAACGCTAGATTTCCAGCCCGTTTTGATGTGGGCCGGGAAGGAATGAAAGCGGGGGCTTTATAGGCCCCCGTTCTGTTATGGAGCGGATGACGCTGGTCAGCAAAAAAGACGAACGCATCCTTTCCGTCAAACGAGGTCTTCAGTCTGGACAGGTGCGGGGCTTTCGCGATGTTACGGGTGGTGAGAGGATTCCCGTGTCCATGCGTTTCTCTTCCTGCAACAAGGCCATGTTTTCGGGAGGCAAGAACTTCAGATGGGATAACATGTCTTCTGATTCGGAGTTCGTCAGAATGGTCCTGCTTGCGGTGAAATCAATGGGATTGCGACAAGCGATGACGTGAGTATGCTCTTCGGTTGCTCCCTGCCGCGCGGTACGCAGTCAGTTGTTGAAGGTGTTTTTCGGGACAGGATGTATTTGAGAATTTTTTGGGCGCCATGAACGCGATGAGGCGGCTGCAGAGAGAAGCAGGAGTCCGGAGGCGAAGATAGGGGCGGCTGTTTTGGTCGACCGAAGCTGGACTGGAAAAGGGAAACGTCCATTTCCGGCGGGATGGCTGCCGTAGCCAGAGACTGAAATGCGTCTGGTCCGGGTACGGACCGCACGGCGGCCTCATGAGACGCGAAACGGAAACACCCCGTGCATAATTGCGATTCGCCCTGAAATGGCGTATAGCCCTGCGAATGGAACAGAATAACCCTACTCTTCAGATGGCCAAGGTCGAGTCCGTCGCCGGAACCTCCTCTCGTCAACCTGCGGTGCCTCGCAAATTTTCCACCGCGCCTGCTTCCGAAAAGGCTGCCACGCTCGTGCAATGGCTGGAAGAAAGCAAGGCGCGCGATGTCGTTGCGCTGGACGTATCCGCCTTCAGCCAGTGTATGGACGTCGTGATCGTCCTGACGGCCAATTCGCAGCGGCATGCCAGAAGTCTTGCCGACGGTCTGCTGGAACAGTGTTCGAAGCTCAATTATGAATTTTTGCGGATGGAAGGCTATCAGGCCGCTCAGTGGGTCCTTGCTGATCTTA
This sequence comes from Pseudomonadota bacterium, assembly GCA_023403845.1. Classification (GTDB taxonomy): domain Bacteria; phylum Desulfobacterota; class Desulfovibrionia; order Desulfovibrionales; family Desulfovibrionaceae; genus Bilophila. The sequence continues at coordinate 63,666 of JAEYDL010000006.1, read as the reverse complement.
ATGATGTCGTCGTGCATATTTTTCAGCAGGACATGCGCGATCTGTTCCGGATCGAGGCCCTGTGGAAGCAGGCTCCCGTATTGCATGGAGAACTTTCCGGAACGGCGGAATAAGCTTTTTCCATAAGGATTTCACTATGCCGTTTACCCCGACCCTGTTGCTGATTCTCGACGGATATGGCCTGGCTCCGGCCGGACCCGGCAATGCCGTGCGCCTTGCCGATACGCCTTTTCTGGATCGTCTCTTTTCTCTTCCCGGCGCGACGAGCATCGCCGCTTCGGGACGTGCCGTAGGGTTGCCCGCTGGATACATGGGTAATTCCGAGGTCGGTCATCTCAACATCGGGGCGGGGCGTGTAGTGTATCAGGACATGACCCGCATCGACGTGGCCGTGGAAAACGGGGAACTCGCGAAAAATCCGGTGCTGCTGGAGTTGCTGCGAGCGATCCGTTCCCGCGGGGGGCGGCTGCATCTGGCCGGACTGCTTTCCGACGGCGGCGTGCACAGCCATATCGGCCATATTGAGGCCTTGATCCGCATTGCCGTGGAACAGGGCGTCCCCGTACTGCTTCAGATGTTCATGGACGGACGGGATACCAGTCCCATGTCGGGCATTTCCTTTGTGAAGCGCTTACTGCGGAGCATGGATGAGACGAGGAACACGCATCCGGACGTTCCTGTGCGGCTGGCCTCTCTGTGCGGACGTTACTACGCCATGGACCGGGACAGGAACTGGGACAGAATCAGGCTGGCGTGGAACATGCTGGTCCATGGAGAGGGCGCACATGCCGCCGACCCTGCAGTCGCGCTTGAGACCTCCTATGCGGACGGGGTGACGGACGAGTTCGTCAAGCCCATCCTGCTTGGAGATCCTGAAGAGGTATGCGTTCGGGATGGAGATGGACTCTTTTTCTTCAACTTCCGTGCGGATCGGGCCAGACAGCTCGTCAGCACGTTCCACGACGCCGGCTTTTCTGGCTTCGAACGTGGCCGTATTCCCGATCTGGCCGGTCTTGCAACCATGACGTCCTATGACGCCTCCCTGCATGTTCCCGTGGCCTTCGCCAAGGACAATCTGGAAATGACCCTCGGCGAGGTCGTTTCCGGTCATGGACTGAGGCAACTGCGCATTGCGGAAACGGAAAAGTACGCGCATGTCACCTATTTTTTCAGCGGCGGTCGGGAGGAGCCTTTTCCCGGAGAGGATCGGGTTCTGGTGGAGTCGCCAAAAGACGTGCCGACCTATGACCTCAAGCCGGAGATGAGCATTCGGGAAGTGACAGACCGTTTCATCGAGAGCTGGAAGCAGGGCGGCTACACACTGGCCGTCTGCAATCTCGCCAATCCGGATATGGTCGGACATACAGGAAAGATCGACGCCGTGGTGAAGGCTCTGCACGAAGTCGATACCTGCGCCAGAAAGCTGGTGGAAACCGTGCTCGGCTCGGGCGGGCGTGTGCTTGTGACCGCCGACCACGGCAATGCCGAGGAACTGCTGGATGGGGAAGGGCATCCTCAGACGGCGCATAGCTGCAATCCGGTGCCGCTTGTGGTTGTGGAGGGAGATCTGAAGCCTGTTGCCCTGCGGGATGGCGGCAAGCTTGGCGATATCGCCCCGACATTGCTGGATCTGTGGGAAATTGAAAAGCCTGCGGTCATGACGGGTGAGAGCCTGGTCGCTGGAGAAGTCCTATGAACGAATACCAGCGTTCCGTACAGCCCGTCGCACCCGAGGGAATGGAACTGATTTTTCTCTACAGGTGTCCGAAGTGCGGCTGCAAGAATCCTTTTGTGGCACCGACGCAGCCTGCCATGGCTCATTGCGAGGCTTGCGGAACAGCCTTCCCTCTTGTTCCGGTGGACGAGCATACCGTGCATTTCGTCAAAATCATGCTGGGCGGAGGACGTGCCGCCGTGGACCCTGATTTTGCCTGAGCCGAAGGCAAAGAAAATATGTGATGGACATATTTTTTCAAGCTATTGCTTCGCATTCCTGAAAATGAGGCGTCCTGTTGATATTCTTTTAGTTCATTGGATTGTTCCAGAAAAATACAAGTCAATGAAAACGGCTGATTGTTTTGCTGCCCCGGAGAATCCTTCTTCGGGGTTTTTTATGCCCGCATGAGGCGGAAAAGGAGATCGCATGAGCGCTCTGTTTACATCCATTTGTCGAAATCTGTTTGAGCATGTCGCATATATTCAGGCATGCACGCCGGGTATGCGGGTTGAACGGCATGGGGAGTGGCTGCTGGCGGACTCGGGGTTTGGTACGGATACGTTCAACAAGATTGTGTGCCCTGACCGGATGGCTCTGGACAAGGAGCGCACGGAGGAGTTCCAGGCGTTGCTTGCAGTTGCAGGCAGACGTTTTTCTGGTCTGGAACGCCAGTCCCTGTTTCCTCTGGCCGATGCCTTTTCTCCGCAGGTGGAGGGGAAAAGGGCCTTCTCCATATGGACGGGAACGGAACATCCGGAAAATGAAGGAAGGCTCTGTTCGGCTTTCGAGCTGGCGGGCTATCGAAAAACTGAAGAGGAACAGGCCATGTTTCTCCAGTTTTCTCAAGTAAGTATGGATAATTTTCAAGAGCGCCACGGAATACGGATTACGCCCGTGCGGACTCTGGCGGAAATTGACGCCTTTGCGCGGGTGATGGGGGCGAACTGGACGCCTCCCGATATGGAAGTGCCTCTGTTTTTCCGGAGAGGAGCAAAGGCGTTGCTGAAGGAACGGAGTCCTATGCGGCTTTTTCTTGCCTTCGCCGGAGAGGAACCGGTAGGTTGCGGGGAACTCTTTTTGAGCGAAGGGGGGGCCGTGGCTGGCCTGCATATGGTCGCGACTTTGAAGGCGTGGCGGGGCAGGGGAGTCGGTTCGACCATGACGACCGCTTTGCTTATGGCCGGACGGGCGGCAGGGGCAGGGCGGGCCGTTCTGCTGGCTTCCGAGGAAGGAGCGCCTGTCTACAGTCGGCAGGGATTTGCGGCGTGCGGGAAGTTTTTTGAGTTTTCTCCGGCGGAAGAAGATGTGCTGTTTTAAAAAATAGTTTTGTGTATCACATAATTAGTCCTTAAGATCAGTAAAAGGTACTTTGATTGCTCTTTTTTTCTTAAACTGTTGAAAATGGATGCTGCAAGGCAGGAAGCGATCTGACAAAGTCCCCTTGACGAAGCCTTTTTTTCACGCTAACAGCACGGGAAGCTAGGAACTTCCCCGAACTCTTGAACTATAACCGGTTCATGGAGGAAGAGACGGGGGAGGGATTGTCTGGGGAATCGGTTATTTTCTTTTGCAAAGGACTGCCACCATGGAAAACGGTCGAAAACTGCTGCGTTGGGTTGCGCTGGCGGCGATTGCCGTGATCGGTCTGGGTGGGCTTGCGTCCCTGTTCGAAACGTCATCCGTCGCCGCTGTCGGCAGACCTGACGTGATCCGCATCGACGCCATCGGCCAGCACAAGGCGCTGGAAATGCCGCCCGCCGTGTTTTTGCATGACAAGCACACGCAAGCTCTTGCCCTTCAGGGAAAGGACTGTTCCGTCTGTCATTCTGAGACTGCGGATGGACATAGCGGGTTCATGCGCTGGAATGAGGAGAGTGACCCGAAAAAGCTGGAACAGTTGTTCCATGAGGGCTGTATCGGTTGTCATGCGGAAATGGACAAAGGACCGCAGGACGGGGAATGCCGCGCCTGTCATGATGCGAAGTCGCCCTATGTGTCCACGCCTGCGCCCGTGAAGATGGGCGACAAGTCTCTCCACTATCTTCATGTCAGCTCCAAGGCCATCAAGGGACCTGTTGGTTCCAGCGAAAACTGCGGGGCCTGTCATCATATTTATGATGAAAAGCTGCAGAAGCTGATCTGGGTTCCCGGAACGGAAGATGCCTGCGCAGCCTGTCACGGAGCCGAGGCCGAAGGGAGCAAACCCTCTCTGAAGGACGCTGTGCACACCAGGTGCGTATGGTGTCATGCGGACATGTCCGCTGATGCGCAGAATGGAGATAGGGCATCCGCGGAAACGCCGAAGGCTGCGAGCGGACCTGATACCTGCGCCGGATGTCATACTCTGGAAGCACAGGCCGAATATCGCCAGATTGCGGATGTGCCGAGACTTATGCGCGGCCAGCCGGATGCCACCGTTTTGATGCCCGTCGGCGGAAATGACAAGCGTTCCCTTGTCGCTGCCGATGGTTCCGGCATGAAGCCGGTTCTGTTCAACCACAAGGCCCACGAGGGCGTCACGGACAGCTGCCAGGTCTGCCATCATACGCGCATCGAATCCTGCACGGTCTGCCATACGCTGGAAGGCACTCCGGAAAGCAATTTTGTGACCCTTGCACAGGCCATGCATGCCCCCGATTCAGATCGCAGCTGCGTGGGATGCCATCAGCAGAAAATCAACGAACGGAAGGAATGTACGGGCTGCCACGGAGCTCTGCCGGCGATGGCGCCGCAGTCCTGCTCCGTATGCCATGTTGACGTAACGGGCCTTTCCGCCGCTGTGGAGGGCGCATCCTCCGACGAGGAACTCAAGAAAAGTCTCTCCGTCGTGGCTGCCGAAAATCTTGCTTCCAAACCTGCTCCCGCCAGTCCCGTCGCTCCTCAGGACGTGCCGGAATGGGTCGAGATCGGCAGTCTGTCCGATGAATTCGCCCCATCCCACTTCCCCCACAGGAAGATTTACGAAACGCTGCTGAACGGCACTGCCGGCAACGGCATGGCTGCTGCGTTCCATTCGACGCCGACTACGCTGTGCGCCGCATGTCACCACCATACGCCTCAGGCCGACCTCATGTCTCCGCCGAAGTGCGCGAGCTGCCATGGCAGTCAGGGAAATCAGGTGGTGAAGGATTCGGGCAGGCCTGCGCTGAGGGCCGCCTATCATCAGCAGTGCATGGCCTGCCATGATCGGATGCAGATCACGAAGCCTGCCGCTACAGACTGCGCGGGATGTCATGCCCCGCTTAAGAAGTAGGAGGTAAGGAGACATATGAACAGAAGATCTTTCCTTACCCTTATGGGAGGTCTGGGCCTTGGTTCCGCGCTCGCGGGTGCGGGCACGGCTTCCGCCTCCGGAGGGACCTTCAAGGGATACCCCGAAGGCAAGGGCGTACTGCATGACACGACGCTCTGCATCGGCTGCCGCCGGTGCGAGGAGGCGTGCAACAAGGTCAACGACCTGCCGGAACCCGAGGAACCGTTTACCGACCTCAATGTTTTGGACAAGACGCGTCGGACCTCCGCTTCCCAGTGGACCGTGGTGAACAAATATCATCCGGTCAGTCTGGACAGGGACGTCTTCCGCAAGACCCAGTGCATGCACTGCCAGGAGCCCGCCTGCGCGAGCGCCTGTTTCGTGAAGGCCTTTTCCAAGAATCCGGATGGGTCCGTGACCTATGATCCTACGCTGTGCGTGGGCTGCCGGTACTGCATGATCGCATGCCCGTTCAATATCCCCGCCTATACCTATGATCGGGTTCTGGCGCCAGTGGTGCAGAAGTGCACCATGTGCCACCCCCGGCTTCAGGAGGGCAAGCTCCCGGGATGCGTGGAGAACTGTCCGACCGGAGCGTTGATTTTCGGCAGACGTGAAGATCTGATCAAGATTGCCTGGGACCGTATCCGCAAGAATCCCGAGCGGTATCAGAATCATGTCTATGGCGAGCATGAGATGGGCGGGACTGCATGGATGGTCATCTCCGGAGCTGAATTCTCCGCTGTGGGCATGAATGAGGAACTCGGCACGAAACCGGCGGCCGACTATACCAGCGGAGCGCTCGGCGCCGTGCCCATGGTCGTGGGTATCTGGCCCGTGCTGCTTGGCGGGGCGTACGCCATTACCAAGCGCAAGGAAAAGATCGCCGCGGAAGAACAGGCTGAAGCGGTGGCCGCTGCCGTGGCGCATACGAAGGAAGAGGCCGAGAAGAACCTCAAGAAGAGTCTTGAGAAGGCTGAAAAGGACAAGGAAAAGGCCGTGGCCTCCGAAGTGAAGAAGGCTGTGGCCGAAGCCGAGGCATCGCTTCGGGAACGGCTTGAGGCGGAAAAGGCTGAAGCGGTGGCCGCTGCCGTGGCCGAACTGAAGGGCGCTTCTGAAGCTGCTCCGGATGAGACTGTCGATGTTCCTTCGCCCGTGGAAGCCGGCGAAACCCCCGAAGCTGAAACGCCTGCTGCCGACAAGGGCAAAACCGACGGCGGGGAGGCCTAATGAAATTCTGGAATCTTCTTTCTGAACGTCTGGAAGAGAAGGCGGCCTACTGGTCAGCCAGACCCTGCATGCAGGGGTGTTTCGGCAAGACTCTGCTTTCCATTCCTCGAACCCCGGGCAATGTGATTACGGCCGTCATTCTGGCCTTCGGCATTCTGATCACCATAGGCCGTTTCGGTTTTGGCATCGGCGCGGTAAGCAATCTTGACGACAACAATCCCTGGGGCATCTGGATCGCCTTCGACCTGTTGTGCGGCGTCGCTCTGGCGGCTGGCGGCTACGTTACCTCGGCGGCCTGCTATCTGTTCGGGCTGAAACGTTTTCATTCTGCGGTCCGCCCGGCCATCACCACGGCTTTCCTCGGGTATGCCTTCGTCGTCGTGGCGCTGCTTTACGATGTAGGTCAGCCGTGGCGACTGCCCTATCCCCTGTTCGTTTCTCAGGGGACCACGTCCCTGTTGTTCGAAGTGGGGTTGTGCGTGGGTATCTATGTAACCGTGCTGTTCATCGAATGGTCGCCGGCCGCGATGGAGTGGCTGCTCGGCATGAAGGAGCCTCCGCGCTGGGTCGCCAAGGTGCGTCCCCGGCTGCGTCCCATCCGGAAGGCCGTGCTGGCCTTTACCATTCCGTTGACCATTCTTGGGGTGGTGTTGTCTACCATGCACCAGTCCTCGCTGGGTGCGCTGTTCCTCATCGCGCCGAGCAAGCTGCATCCGCTGTGGTATTCACCTTTTATGCCCGTGTTTTTCTTCGTTTCCTCTATGGTCGCCGGGCTTTCCATGGTCATCTTCGAAGGGACGCTGAGTCATTCGTCTCTGCATCACAAGATGGATGAAACGCACCTGCGTGAGGCCGATGGAGTCGTATTCGGCTTCGGTCGCGCCGCCTCTTTCGTCCTGATGGGATATTTCGCCATCAAGGTCATGGACCTCACCATGGACAACGACTGGCATTACCTTGCTACCGGTTATGGTGCCTGGTTCCTGGTCGAAATGCTCGGTTTCGTTCTGCTGCCCGCATTCCTGTATGCCATCGGCGTGCGTGAACGTCGGGTGAAGGTGGTGCGCATCGCTTCGATCATCGCGGTCCTCGGCATTGTGGTCAATCGGTTCAACGTTTGCCTCGTAGGATTCAACTGGCAGCTTCCTGCCGCCGACCGGTACTTCCCGAGTCTGGCCGAAATCGGTCTGTCCGTGTTCATCGTGACGCTTATTGTGACGGCCTATCGGTTCATCGCCTCGAAAATGCCGGTGCTGTTCGAACATCCCGACTACAAGGACGCCCACTAGGCGGGAGGAGACATCATGGATGATTTTCCGACTCTGTATTCGTTTCTGGTGCACACCAAGAGCTGGACGTATGTGCTCATGGGCGTGACCTTGCTGGGCTTTCTCGGGTTCTGGCGTTTCCTGTTCGGACGCGACAAGAGAACCGGCAGACCCGACTAATTAGCGAGGAGCTTTGCTATGTACGGATTTCTCACCGGGCCCATGCTGTGGCTGTCCATCCTTGTCTTCGTGATCGGATTGGCCTGGCGTGTGGTCAGCTATATCAAGGGGCTGGACTGGCGTCTTGAGCGCGTGGCCTATGGGCCGGGGCGCGATATCGGCATGAAAGGCGCTCTGTCTTCCGTGTTTCAGTGGCTGATTCCCTTTGCCACGCACAGCTGGAGGAAGCAGCCCTATTTTACCGTTGCCTTCTTCTTCTTCCATGTCGGGGTGGTCATTGCGCCGCTTTTCCTCGCAGGACATATGGTCATCATGCAGGAACGTCTCGGCTTCAGCCTTCCCGCCATGCCGCTCGGACTTTCCGACGCGTTGACCGTACTCGGCATCATCGGCGGGATCATGATGATCTTGCGGCGTATCGCCCTGCCGGAGGTGCGTTTCATTACGAACAGGACCGACTGGTTCGTTCTGGGCCTGACGTTGTTCGTGCTGGTTGCGGGCTTTCTCGCCCGGATGCAGGCTCCCGGCTATGAAAGCTGGCTGCTGTGGCACATCTTCGCGGCGGAACTCGTGCTCATTCTGGCTCCGTTCACCAAGCTTTCGCATATCGCGCTGTACTTCATGTCGCGTGGCCAGCTTGGCATGGACTTCGCCATCAAGCGTGGCGGCGCGACGCGCGGCCCCGTATTCCCCTGGTAAACCGGGGTTCTTGGAGGGATACCATGCCGGAAGGCAAATTCTGCAACAGACGGCCCATTACGACCGAGGAAGAGCTGAAGGCTCTGCTCGGGGACAAGGGCGGAAAGCAATATTACGAGGAAATGGAACATCTGGAAGTGGATGTTCCCGCACTGGCCAAGGCGCTGGAAACAACATGCAAATCCCGTACGCGTACGTGGCTGGAAATCTGCGCACACTGCGGACTTTGCGCCAACAGCTGTTTCCTGTATCTGGCCAACAATCGGGATCCCGAGCAGGTTCCCTCATACAAGATCCAGTCTACGCTCGGCGAAATGCTGCGGCGCAAGGGTAATGTCGATACCCAGTTCATGATCCGCGCCATGGAAGTGGCATGGGCCAAATGTACCTGCTGCAACCGCTGTGGCACCTATTGCCCGCACGGAATCGACATGGGCGTCATGTTCAGTTATCTGCGCGGCCTTCTGTATGATCAGGGATTCGTGCCATGGGAGTTGAAGATCGGGGCTGGCATGCACCGTGTCTATGGGGCGCAGATGGATGTAACCACCGAAGACTGGGTGGACACCTGCGAGTGGATGGAAGAGGAAACGGCCGAAGAATGGCCGGGACTCGAGATCCCCGTGGACAGGGAAGACTGCGACGTCATGTATATCCTGAACGCCCGTGAACCCAAGCATTATCCTGAAGACGTGGCTCAGGCCGCTATCCTGTTCCATGTCGCCGGGGAAAAGTGGACCGTGCCTTCCGTGGGCTGGGAAAATACTTCTCTGGCCATGTTCGCGGGTGACTGGGAAGCCTGCAAGCAGAACATCAACCGTATCTACGGGGCAGTCGAGCGGCTTCGCCCGAAAATGGTCGTGGGCACGGAATGTGGGCATGCCCACCGCGCTACCGTAGTGGAAGGTCCATACTGGGCCGGACGTGAGGACGGGAAACCTCCGGTCCCCTTCCTGCATTACGTCGAATGGCTCGCCGACGCTCTGCGCAAGGGCAAGCTCAAGATTGATCCGGCCAAACGTCTGAAAGGCCCCGTGACCTTGCAGGATTCGTGCAACTACATCAGAAATCACGGTCTTGCCAAACATACCCGGTATATTATGAGTCAGATTGCGGAAGACTTCCGTGAAATGACCTGCAACCGCGAGGATAACTTCTGTTGCGGCGGCGGCGGCGGGTTCAACGGTATCGGCAAGTTCCGGCCCCAACGCGACAAGGGGCTGTACATGAAACTGGAGCAGATCAGGGATACGGGCGCCAAGCTGGTGATTTCCCCCTGTCATAACTGCTGGGACGCCATCCGCGATACCATGGAAGTTTACCATGTGCACGACATCAAGTGGTCCTTCCTTAAGCCGCTGGTCATCAGCATGCTTGACGTTCCGGATCATCTGAAGCCGCAAGATGAATAAGCGGCTGCTTCAGCACTAGACAGGTGCAAGGCGTCGTCCAGGGGACGGCGCCTTGTTTTTTAGCCGATCTGTGTCCAGCATGTCGCATGCTGCCTGGAGCGGCATGCCGATCTGTTGAGGTGGTTGATAATTTTTTATATTGTATTATGATGAAATTAAAGAATTTTTTGTGAATATGCGGGGGCGGGAGTTTTTCTTTTGGGGGCTGCGCGGAATGTTTCCGAAAGAATGTTTGACCGGAGTGTTCGTAAGCCTTGTCAGGCGAAGGCGGCATTAGCGGCGGCCCATGCCGGAAGAAGAACATGTTCAGGCTCGGAAATGGATTTTTTGCGGAATTTCTGTGGATAAAGGCACATGACTTCCATGCCTGAGAAGAACAAACCGCATTGACCTTTGGTCGTTCCCGAAAAAACATGTGCAGCCTGATTGCAGAATCGATGCGTCAGGGGGCGAGGAGCTGCCAGGGCGGTTCATTCCCGCGGAAAACAGGTTTCTCCTGTTTCCTCATGGGTTGACGTTTATTTCAAGTCTATATATTAATAAATCTTGATTTATGCATACAAGAAACGGAAGATGGTGAAAATCCATCGCGGACGCGCCACTGTAACTGACGTAATCCCGCTCCTGTCACTGCCTTTGGGTGGGAAGGCACGAGCAAGAAGGGGTCAGAAGCCAGGAGACGCCTTGCATGCACCGGAAGCACGACTGTCTCGCGATCAGACAGTGACGCCGAAATATCCGTAGCGGGGATTTCTGCGCCGTTTTCTGAGGTGATAGGGTCGTGGACTTTTCAACTGCAACAGTCAGAAAGGTACACGCAAATGCAGACACACATTTTAGGTTTCCCGCGCATAGGGAAACAACGTGAACTCAAGAAGGCTCTGGAAGGTTTCTGGAAAGGAATGCTTTCCGAGGAACAGCTTCGTTCCGTCGCTGACGAATTGAAGAAAGAGCATTGGGCAATTCAGGACGAGGCGGGACTTTCCTGCGTCGCCGTGGGGGATTTTTCATTCTATGATCATGTGCTTGACACGACCGTCGCTCTGGGGTTCGTGCCGAGTCGTTTCAGAAACATCGAATCACTCCTTGAAACCTATTTCGCAATGGCCAGAGGAGATGGAAGGCGCAGCATTCCGGCTATGGGAATGCGGAAGTGGTTCAATACAAATTATCATTACATCGTCCCCGAGTTTTCACCAAACCAGAAATTTCGACCTTCCATTGAACCGTTGCTCAAGGATATCGCGAGTGCGATCCGGCTGGGGTATCGGCCCAAGCCGATTCTGCTCGGTCCGATGACCTGGCTTGCGCTGGGTGCGGAATTGACGGACTCTTCTCGTTGGCAAGTTCTTTCTGAACTTACAGAAATATATGCAGATTTTTTGAGAAAGCTCGCGCCGCTCTGTGGCTGGATCCAGATTGACGAGCCTGTCCTGTGTATGGACATGGTGCAGCCTCTGCGGGATTCGTTCGTCGCCGTCTACCGCAGGTTGAGGAAGGAAGCGCCGGACGCCCGGACGCTCCTGACGACCTATTTCGGCAGAGTGGGAGACAATCTTGCCGTCGCACTGGCATCCGAATGCTCGGGGCTTCATCTGGATCTTTGCGCGGCTCCCGATCAGCTTGACGAGGCGATCCTGGCGCTTCCCGGCCACATGAGTCTGTCTCTCGGCATAGTCAACGGACGCAACATCTGGAAAACCAATTACGCGACCGCGCTTTCCGTATTGCGGAATGCCTCGGATTCGCTCGGCAACGACAGACTGCTTGTCGGTTCGAGCTGCTCGCTCCTGCATGTTCCCGTTGATCTGAAACAGGAGAGGAACCTTGATCCGGAGATCAGGAGCTGGATGGCCTTTGCTGTGCAGAAATGCGATGAAATAGCCTTGCTCGGCAAGACGCTCGACGGTGAATGGCGTACCGAGGAACTCAACAAGAACAGGCTGGCCATGGAGAGCCGCTGCAGTCATGCCAAAACGTTTGATGCCGCGGTACGGGAACGCTGCAAGGGGATTTCTCCGGAAAGTCTGCAAAGAAAAAGTTCTTATGAGGAGCGATGCAGACGGCAACAGGAAATTCTCAACCTTCCCCTGTTTCCAACGACGACCATCGGTTCCTATCCTCAGACTGAAGTCATTCGCAAGGCTCGACTTGATTATCGCAGCGGGGCGCTCTCCGAAGAGGGGTATAAGGCTTTTCTCAGGAATGAAATTCGGGACATCATTGAACAACAGGAAAAACTGGGGCTTGACGTACTGGTTCACGGGGAACCTGAACGGACGGATATGGTGGAATATTTCGGACAGCAGCTGGAAGGCTTCTGTTTCACGGAATTCGGCTGGGTGCAGAGTTACGGCAGCCGCTGCGTGAAGCCGCCAGTTCTGTTCGGAGATGTATCCAGAAAATGCCCCATGACGGTTTTCTGGCTCTCTTATGCGCAAAGCCTGACATCCAAACCGGTAAAGGGCATGCTTACCGGACCGGTGACCATCCTTTGCTGGAGCTTTGTCCGCGACGATCTGGAAAGGAGGGATATCTGCCGTCAGATAGCTCTTGCTCTGAATGATGAGGTTCTCGATCTTGAACGGGCCGGGCTGAATATCATCCAGATTGACGAGGCCGCCTTGCGTGAGGGACTTCCGTTGCGCAGGGGGGAAGCTGATGCCTATCTGGAATGGGCGATAGAGGGATTCCGGCTTACTGTTGCGGGCGTCAGAGATACTACACAAATCCACACCCACATGTGCTACAGCGAATTCAACAGCATTATCAGCTGGATCGCCGCCATGGATGCCGACGTCATCAGCATAGAGGCCAGCCGGAGCGGTATGAGTCTGCTGCGGGCGTTCACCAAGTTTAGATATCCGAGCGCCATAGGTCCCGGAGTCTATGACATCCATAGTCCCCGCGTGCCGGATACGGAAGAGATGCTGACGCGGCTGAAGCAGGCTCTGCGCTTCATCGCACCGGAAAGGTTGTGGATAAATCCGGATTGCGGTCTGAAGACAAGGGCATGGCCCGAAGTGCTCGCCTCTCTGGACAACATGGTCAGGGCTGCTCGCATACTTCGGGAACATGTGCCGTATCTCGAACCTCATTTCAAAGGGATGGAAGTGATGAATGACACTCTCTCGGGGGCGATACAAAAAACAGGGGCTCCTTACCGGTATGATATCGTAGGCAGTTTTCTTCGTCCCGCCGCACTCAGAGACGCTCGTGAACGTTTTTCAAGGGGCAGATTGACTGCGCGCGAGCTTCGGCAGGTAGAAGACGCCGAAATTGCCGGATTGATACGGAAGCAGAAGGCGTTAGGCCTGCATGCCGTGACGGACGGAGAGTTTCGTCGCAGCTGGTGGCATCTCGACTTCCTCTGGAACCTTGAAGGGGTACGCAAGGTGGCGGCGGATCAGGGATCCATTGCCTTCAAGGACCGTCAGACCAGGGCGGAAACCATTGAGATCGTTTCCGAGATTCATTTCGGCAACCATCCGTTTATTGAAGATTTCAAAAGCGCGCAGGCCCTCGCACAGGGGACGCAGGTGAAGTTCACGATTCCCTCTCCATCAATGCTGCACCTCATTACTACGGTCAGGAATCCGAATTATCGGCCTATTGAGCAGTATGAGGAGAGCGGACAGTTGCTTGATGCCATTGCCGCAGTCTACAGGAAGGCTGTTGCTGCGTTTTATGCCGCGGGATGCCGTTATCTTCAGTTTGACGATACAAGCTGGGGAGAGTTCTGCTCCGAAGAGAAACGGGCGATCTATCAGAAGCGTGGTTTTGATCTGGACAGACTTGCTGAAGACTATGTGCACATGATCAACAAGGCCATCGAGGATCGCCCTGCGGATATGATCGTCACCATGCATATCTGCCGTGGTAATTTCCGGAGCACATGGTTCTCTTCCGGAGGCTACGAACCGGTTGCCGAGGTACTCTTCGGGAATGCCGGAGTAGATGGTTTCTTCCTTGAGTACGATAGCGACAGGGCCGGGGATTTTCGTCCTCTTCGCTTTATCCGGAACCAGCAGGTCGTGCTCGGACTAGTTTCCAGCAAGACCGGGCAGCTTGAGGACAGACGGACCGTGATCGACAGAATTCGCGAGGCGACCGGCTATGTGCCCATAAATCAGCTTTGCCTTAGTCCGCAATGCGGTTTTGCTTCTACGGAGGAAGGCAATCTTCTGACGGAAGAAGAGCAGTGGGCCAAGATCGCGTTCATTCGGGATATAGCGGAAGAGGTCTGGAAATAGCGTTTCAATTAAAATCTGAGGGCCTGTCCGAATATCAGGACAGGCCTTTTCGCATAACGGTGGCCTGCCGGCAGAGGAGCAGAGCAATTGGAACGGAATGATTCCCCGATCAGGAAAAGGCTTTATTGGGGCGGGAAGACCGTCCGGGAGAGCTTTTTATAGAAAAAAGGCCATCTTTGGGGAGATGACCTTTTCTTTCGTTAAATCCAGTGTGCCGGACCATGATGCGGGGGAGCCGGCCTGTTATGTACCGGCTGTTCATGACGCGGTGGTGGAGGCGCAGGACGGTCGTGGTGATGGTAGCAGCCGGCGAGACCGAGAGCCAGGGCAAGAAGAGAAGCACAGGCAAGCAGGCGATACATGAATTACCTCTTTGTTATGGCTGAGCCTTTTATAGGTTGGCCCTCAGGATAACGCATTCACCCTCAAAGCAAAAGAGGAGAGGAGAATCATCGTGAGAAAGCTGCATGGAGAACAGCCTTTTGCTCAAAAACTTCTCTGACCCGGAGTGATGTCCGGAACGGGAAAACGCAATGATACGGAAAAAACTGTTTCCACGGGATTGGCACTGTGCGCGAGTCTTGGCAGGTGGAAGGCAATCTGCATTGAGCTGCAAGACGCCAGCAACCTGGCATGAGCGTCCACTGAGAGATTCTTTGAAAGGCACAGAGTTTTCCAGAGAGAACGGAAGCTGGGCATGCGTTTTCAGGCAATTTGAAGGCGGAAGAGCTGGTGCGGAAAAAGTACAATAAAAAAGGACTCACGAAAATTCCGTAAGTCCTTTGAATTCATGGAGCCTTTGAGCAGAATTGAACTGCTGACCTCATCCTTACCAAGGATGCGCTCTACCTACTGAGCTACAAAGGCATTTTTATCAGCAACAGCATTGCGCTGTCGACGAAAGAGCTTTTAGCTTGTTGGGGCGTCGTCGTCAAGCCCTTTTGCAATATTTTTTTCAGCCGGGCAGAGACCTCGTTCACTGTTACGGACAAAGTCTACGAATTCCATGAGTTCAGGAATGGAGGCATATTCTTCACTCAGTTGGGCGAGTGCTGCGGCTCGCGATAATTCACTGCGCCACACCAGACGAAACGCCTTTTTGAGGGCGGCGATTGTTTCGCGAGAAGCGCCGACACGCCGCAGGCCGACCAGATTGGGACCATGTACAAGGGCACGGCTGCCCGCAGCCAGCATCCATGAAGGCAAATCCTGCGCGACCCCCGTCATTCCCCCCACAAAGGCGTGGGTGCCGATATGGCTGAACTGGTGGACGGCGGACAGGCCGCCGATAATGGCAAAGTCGTCGACCTTCACATGTCCGCCGAGTGTCGCCCCGTTGGACAGGACGATGTTGTCGCCCACCTGACAATCATGTGCCACATGGGTATAGGCCATGCACAGGTTCCGGCTGCCCACACGGGTGATCCCGCCACCACCCTCCGTGCCACGATGAAGCGTGGCGAATTCGCGGATGGTGTTCTCGTCGCCCAGTTCAAGCCAGGTGATTTCACCCTGAAATTTGAGATCCTGAGGTTCCCCGCCCACCAGAGCATGGGAATGGATATGATTCCGTTTGCCCATGCGGGTATATCTTTTGATGACCGCGTGGGCATCCACGCGACTCCCTTCGCCGATAATCACGTTCTCTTCAATTATTGCATAAGGGCCGATTTCCACGCCCGCGCCGAGTTCAGCACTTGAAGCGACAATAGCCGTGGGATGGATCGTCAGGCTTTCGCTCATGCCATTTCCTCCCGACTGGTAACGGCGGCAGTCAGTTCGGCTTCGGCAGCAAGCTGCCCTTCCACATAGGCCCGACCTTCCATCTTCCAGAGCTTGAGCTTGTGGCGAATGAGACGGCATTCCAGATCAAGCCGGTCGCCGGGATAGACCGGGCGGCGGAAGCGGACTTTTTCCAGCCCGGAAAAGAGGAACAGTTTGCCCTCGGTTTCGGAGGGATCAAAGCCATGCAGAACAAGAAGCCCGCCGGTCTGGGCCAGTGCCTCAATGATGAGGACACCGGGCATGACGGGGACGCCGGGGAAGTGTCCTTGAAAGAATGGCTCGTTGAAGCTCACGCACTTGTGAGCTTTGATGTATTCTCCATCGACAATCTCGTTGACCCGGTCCACGAGCAGGAACGGATAGCGGTGGGGCAGAAGGGAAAGGATTTTCTGGATGTTGAAAGCTGCAGGCTGGGTCATGGGTCCTCCCTGATCGTGGATGCGGGCGCATTCGTCCCTGCGCCGTTTCTTCTTTTGTATGCAAGAGGGCGTATTGTCTTCGATCCATCCGCTTGCGGATGGAACAAAGGCGCTACGCCCCTGTAAGCTGCTTTAACAGCGTTGCCGAAAGTTTCCCGGGAACAATCCCGGAAGGACTCTTCGGCGGCTGGAACCGGAAGCGCGTCGTCACGCGGGTGTTTTCTTCAGTACGGAGTCCTGACTCTTTTCGGATTCTCCTTGAAGTTTCTCCAGTTCTTTTTCCAGCCGCGAAAGTCGCTTGAAAACATCCGGGAACTGAGGCATGAGAGCCAGAGTCCTCATATAGGTCCGCTGGTCTACGGCGGGCATGCCGCCGACCACGACATCGCTCGGAATGCTCTTGGCAACTCCGGATTTGGGTCCGATGGTTACATTGTTACCGATATGCAGATGTCCGGCAATGCCTACCTGTCCGGCGAAAGTGCAATTGTCGCCGATATGGGTGGAGCCGGAGATACCTACCTGAGAGACGATGAAGCCGTTTCGTCCCACCTGAACATTATGCCCCAGCTGGACGAGATTGTCGATTTTGGTACCGTCGCCGACACGCGTGGTATCGAGAACAGCCCGGTCGATGGCGGCATTGGCTCCCACCTCGACGTCGTTGCCGATGGAAACGCGACCTACCTGAGGGATCTTTTGTATTCCGCCGGGAGTGCGCGCAAAGCCGAAGCCGTCCGCCCCGAGAACGCAGCCGGGGTGCAGAATGCAATGGTCGCCGATTCGGGTTCCGGCCATGAGAACCGCATTGGGATACAGTGTCGTGCCTTGGCCTATGTGGCAGTCTTCGCCCACATAAACTCCGGGGAAAAGTGAGCAGCCGGAACCGATGACGGTTCTGGGGCCAATATAGACAAAGGGATATACAGTGACGTCGTCACCGAGTCGGGCTTCAGGATGAATAAAGGCCAGAGGGCTGACGCCGGAGAAACTTCCCTGAGGCTGGGCAAACAGTTCGAGAACGCGGCCGAAATCCTGATAGGGGTTACGGCTGATGAGAGCGCGCCGGACTTCTCCCGCGTGTTCCTGACTTACGATGACTGCGCAGGCGCGCGTCGAGGCAAGCTGATCGGCATACTTGGGATTGGCCAGAAAGCTGATTTCATCAGTCGAGGCCCCCTCCAGAGTGTTGACGCCGATGACTTCGGCGTCTTCACCCTGAAGGGGCAGTCCCAGACGGTCCGCAATGTCGGAGAGTCTGAGGGCAGCCATTTATTTCTTGGGAGTCTTGGGTTCGGGGAACTTGCTGCCGGAGGCCTTCCACAGGCGGTTGACTTCGGCGAGTACGTCCTTCGTGATGTCCATTTCAGGCGTGGCGAACATGACGCTGCCGGTAGCGGCATCCAGAATCAGATCGAGGTTCCGCTTCTTGGCGACGGCCAGAGAGGCCTCGTAGATCTGGCGAGCCATACTCTGACGAATCTGTGCTTCGGAGTTTTCCACTTTACGGGCGAAATTGCGGGACTTTTCTTCAAAGTCGCGACGCAGGCGCAGAAATTCCATCTGCTTTTCTTCACGAGCCTTGGCAGACAGGGTCGCCATCTGGGCCTGCAGGGCTTCGCCCTTGCTCTGGAGATCCTTGGCCTGTTTTTCCAGCTGATTTTTTTCCGCGCCGAACTGGCTCTGCAGTTTTTGCTGGGCCGCCTTGGCCGCGTCGCTATCCATGGCTACGGCCTGGGAGTTGAATACGCCGATCTTCGTATCGGCGGCAAAAGCCGAACCAGCCAGCAGCACACAGATAACAAGAGCAAGAGACACTACTCTGAACATGGTTTTCTCCTTGCATATGCAGAAAGGGCGTGGACGCAAGTACGCATCCCGCAGACCGAAAGGGATAGCCTTCAAAGCGGACGTCGTCAAGCCGGGTCAGGAAAGCTATCATTCCAATTCGTTGAGAATCCGTGTCGCGGCGAGAATTCCTTCGGCGATGCCTTCGGCCAGTGCGTTACGGTAGGCCGGGGCCGCCAGATTCTTCGCCTCCTGCGCATTGGAGCAGTACCCGACCTCCAGCAGAACACCGGGCATTGAGGTATCCACCAGCACACGGAACGGGGCCGACTTGATGCCACCGTCAAGGGTGGTGAAGTTGCCTTTTTTCAGTCTGGCCATGACTTCGCGCTGTATCGTCTCGGCAAGTTTTCTAGACTCCCGGGGCCTGTTTCCGTTCAGCGCGTCGGTCGGCAGCTTCTCCCCGCTTCGGTGGCCGCCAGAGGCGTCCTCGCGACCAGCAAGCGCGTTGGCGTCCGAGCCACTGGGCAAATCAAAGGCATAGGTCTCAAATCCGGAAGCCGTCTCATTGGGGCTGGCGTTTACGTGGATGGAGACGAAGATATCCGCATCGGAAGCGTTCGCCATGCGGGAACGGGCATCCAGAGCAACCCACGTATTGTCGGTACGCGTATACAGCACATTGAGCTTGCGAGCCTTGAGCAGGGCGCCCGTGCGCCTGGCGAGATCCAGCGTCACGTCGCGTTCGATGATTCCGTTGTGCGCCGTTCCCGGGTCCTTGCCGCCGTGACCCGGATCGAGCATCACCGTGAATTCGTTCATGCGCAGGTGTTGTCCTGCTCTGAGCGAACGCCCCAGAGGCAGACCATGTGGCATTCCCTTGTCGGTCGGCGACCCGGTGATGATAATCCGGAACGGATCTGTTCTGGTTGTCGCCGTAAATCTTTTGAGTTTTTTGAAGTCCAGCAGCAATCGCGTCGCGTCAGGGGCCGTAAGGTCCACGCGCAGACGGCGGAGCAGGCTGTTCGACATGCGGATGCCCGGTCGGACTGTGGAAGCCGGCTCCGTCTTGCTCAGCTCGACGATCAGCCGGTCCGGGCTGCCGTTTTTTTTGTCCTGCGGACGAGAATTGATGCTCCAGGCTACGGGTCTGTCAAAGTTGAGCGTAATCTGTACGAAACCATTGCTGTCTCGCCATTGCACCTTGGAGAGCGTCGCGGTTCCAGCCCGTTCGGCCAGCACGGAGGCCAGTTCCCGGGCATAGTCAGCGGCAATCGGCGCGGTGTCGCTGCCGGAATAGCTCGAAGCAATCTTTTTCAACAGAGAAAGGGCTCCGCGCGGATCGGAAAAACGTTCGGCCCGCAGACGTGCAGCCCGGTACAGGGCGTCATCGGCCAGAGGACTGCCCGGGTTATCTTTGACCAGACGTTCATAACGAGCCAGGGCCTCCCGGCTGTCCTTGCGCAGCCGGGAGCGCGATCCCAGTTCTTCCATCGCATTGGCGGAGCGGAAGAGAGCGGCTGGCCGGTTTACCCAGCGAACGTTGTTTTCATAGAGGTCAAGGAAGGTTTTGGCGAGTTTTTCCCAAGGTTCCCGCCATGCGCTGCGTCTGGCGTCCTTTTCCAGCCGGTCCATTTCGCGCTTGGCGGCTTCATATTGCTGGATATGGACCGGGGCTGCCTTGGCGAACCCCGCCGTCCCGCCGGAGAGAAAAGGTACGGCCAGCAGTATGAGAAGAGCCGCCGAAAGGACACGACGCGTGAAGATCCGGTACATAAACGGGATCTGAAGAGTATGGCGGCGGAAAGGAAGCGGGAGAGGCATTGGACGATCGTCTTCCTTGATGAATGAAGAGGGCGATGCAGACACGTCCGGGAGGCGCGCCTGCATCGCCGGGAATCCGGTTTAGAAGAACTGTCCCATCGAGAACTCGAAACGTCCTCCGGGCTTTTGGCCCTTCACGTTTTTATCCAGTGCGTAGCCGTAGGCGAAGCGCAGGTCTCCCATGGGCGACCGCCAGCGCAGTTCCAGACCGACCGATTTCTTGAGTTCGGAGAAGGGATCTGAGGTCTGCTTGGAGTCGATGTTGTAGCCGATGTCGAAGAAGGGCACGAGCGCGAGTCCTACTTCCTCGTTGAAGGTCCAGATGTATTCGAGGTTCAGGAAGCCCATGCGGTCGCCGCCGATTTCATCGTGGTATTCACGATCGCGGGGGGCCAGGTCCTCTGTAGCGTAACCACGGATGCTGTCCATGCCGCCGATGAAGAAACGATCGAATACGGGAACCGGCTTGTCCGAGTTTTCGAAAGCCGCGCCTACTCTGCCACGCCAGTGGAAGATGTGGTTCGGGTTGTGGAACAGCTTGTGGAATGACTGCATTTCCGCAACGGGCTTGAAGAAGTTGTCGTTGCCGCCCAGACCGCCGCCTCCGTATTCGGTGAAGATGCGGGCCATGACGCCGCGCGTCGGATGTTCGCGGGAGTCGGTGGAGTCGTAATAGATGCCCGCGCTGAGAACGCTGGACAGGTTCGTGCCTTCATATTCCTTGTAGGCGCGGGAAGCATAGTCGGGAATGTTGTACAGGGTATAGCGGTCGAGTCGATAACCCAGCGACACAGATGTATATTCCCCAAGAGGATAGAAGAAGCGGATCGTGTTGCCCACGGTCTTCTTTTCAAAGTCGTCCCATTCCTGCCAGATGGCGTAGGTGTTGTTGTTGACCCCAAGGTCTGTATCGTAGATGCGGGGGTTTATGAAGTTCAGATCAAGGCTGGACGATTTGCCGGAAACGAAGCCGCTCAGGCCGAGGGAGTAACCCTTGCCGAACAGGTTGCGTTCCATGATGCTGCCGGACACGCCGAACTGATACAGAGTGGAGTAGCCGACGCCGGCGGAAATGACGCCTGTACGGTCTTCCTTCAGGTTGACCTTGAGATCGACCTCGTCTTCTTTGTCCGTAGGCAGGATCGTGGTATCGGCCTGGGTAAAGAAGCGCAGACGGTTCAGGCGTTCGTTGGAGCGGCGGAGCTTGGCCCCATCGAATAGATCGCCGTCACCGAGACGAAGTTCGCGGAAGATGACGTTGTCGCGGGTGCGGGTGTTGCCCTCGGTTTCCACACGGCGAATATGCACCTTTTGCTTCTTGTCGATGACAAAGATGACGTCAAGGGTTCCCGCTTCAGGGTCTTTCCGGGTTTTCAGGTCCACTTCGGCGAACGCATAGCCGTAGTTGGAGTAAAAGTCGGTCAGGGCCTTGATGTCGTTCTGCACGATGGACAGGTTGAAGTAGCCGTTGTCCTCTTTCTGCTCGTCACTGGAAATGACTTCAAAAAGCCGTTTGTCCGTATCGATGAGGTCGCCACCGAACGAAATCTCGCCCAGATTGTAGCGTTTGCCCTCGTTGACCGCGAAAGTGATGGTGATGCCGTCCTCGTCATAGTCGACCTGAGGCGCGGCTACCTGAATGTCTACATAGCCATTGTTCATGGCATAGGCCGTGATGGCGGCGGAGTCGCGTTCGAGATACTCCTCGCGCAGCACGCCCGTCCCCGTGATCCATGACAGAATGCCGTGTTCCTGAAGCGCCAGCTGTTTTTTAAGATCGCTGACGTCGATGCTTTCAAGGCCTTCAAACCTGATGTCCTTGATGTAGAGCTTGTTGCCTTCCTGCACGTTGAAAACGAGCAGAGCGGAGGGATTGTTGGCCTTTTGTTCGATCTTGTAGTCGACCTGCGCGAGATAGAAGCCTTCCTTGCGGTACAGGTCGGTAACTTTCTGGATATCTTCGGCAAGCAGACGGTCGTTAAGCACGGATCCGGTCTTGGAGCTCATGGCCGCAAGGATGTCTTCCTTTTTGACGGCATCTGAACCGTTGACGACAACGTCGCTGATACGGGGCTTTTCCACGACCGTGAAGACGAGAATCTGTCCCTTGCCGGACGATTCAAGATCGGCGGTTACATCGCTGAAATAGCCGAGATCCCAGATACGCTTGACTTCTTCGTTGATTGACGCGGGGTCGACAGTATCGCCCTTGTGCGTGGCCAGACGCATGAGAATGACATCAGGATCGAGAACCTTGAGTCCCCGGATCTGGATATCGGCTATGCCTCCCTGCTGGACGCCGGGAGCAGTGACGCTCATGGAACCGCTCATGTTGTCCACAAGTTCGTCCACGGCAGGGAGGAGTTCGATGAGCGAATTTCGTTCGGTATACAGGGGCTGAGCGCTCTGTCCGCCGGAAGCGTCCACCAGTCGTGCATCAATGCTGAACGCGTCGCCAGTTTTGTTGAAGCTGCCGTATACGGCATAGTCGGCGCGAGTCTGCGTTGCGAGCTTGCGGGCTGCGGCCAGGTCTAGCTGGCTGATCTTCTGGCTTCTGATGCGCTGAAGCGCCTCCCTGTACGGGACGACCTGAAGACCCTTGGCGGTCAGGCGCTGGGTAAACAGGGCGGGAAGCTCTTCGTTCAGATAGTCGAGATCAGCCCCTCCGTTAATCTGGAAGGGCAGGACGAGCACCCGGGCGGCCTTGGTCTGGGGAGCGGCCTGGGCCTGTCCCTGCCACAGGAGTGTGAAACTACACAGCGCCAGCGTCAGAAGCGTGAACACGCATCTCTTCATACAGTTCTCCGGATCTCAGTTCGAGGCAGCGCCCCAGCATGCCCGCCATTTCCCTGTTGTGGGTGACGATTACAAGGGTCATGCCAAGTGTGCGGTTTAATCCCAAAAGGAGTTCGGCAACCTTGTCTCCCGTTTTCTGGTCAAGGTTTCCGGTTGGTTCGTCGGCGAGCAGAACTCGCGGTTCGAGCAGGATGGCCCGGGCAATGGCCGCCCGCTGCCGCTCTCCGCCGGACAATGTGGTTACCCGATGATGGAGCCTGTCCGCAAGTCCCACTCTGTCGAGGGCCACTTCGGCCAGCTGCATGGCCCGGGATCGGTCCATGCCCGCAATGAGTGCCTGCATGGCCACGTTCTCCACGGTGGAGAACTCGGGAAGCAGGTGATGGAACTGGAAGACGAATCCCAGTTTGCGGTTGCGAACGCGGGCCTTTTCCGCAGAACTCAACTCGGGGAGGCTGCGCCCCTCAAAGAGAAGGCTGCCTTCAGTCGGAACGTCCAGAGCGCCGAGCAGATGCAGCAGAGTCGATTTTCCCGACCCGGAGGTTCCGACAATGGCGAGCGACTCTCCAGTCTGGATCTCAAGATTTATGCCGCGCAGGATATTGATTTGTTCGGCGGGACCGTCATAGGCCTTGCCTATTCCGGTCAGGACGTATTGCGCTTCTGGATTGCTCATGAAACTGTCCATCCCCATTTATTCGTACCGGAGAGCTTCGGCGGGTTCAAGACGGGCCGCCTGCCGGGCGGGGTAGATGGTTGCAAGGAAACAGAGCGCCATGGCGGCGATACCGATGATCGCAATATCGGCCCAGTCGAGCAGAATGGGCAGGTGGTCCAGCGTGTATACTCCGGGCGGGAGCTTGATGAACTGGTAGCGTTGAAGCAGCAGGGCCAGCCCGATGCCGAGCACATAGCCGAGCAGGGTGCCCACAATGCCGATAATCGTTCCCTGCAGCATGAAGATACGCCGTATCATGCCCCTGGTCGCCCCCATGGACATGAGGATGGCTATGTCCCGGGTTTTTTCCATAACCAGCATCACCAGCGTGGTGACGATGGAAAAGGAGCCAATGAGCACGACCATGGCCAGAATAATGAACATGCCGATTTTTTCCAGTTTCAGGGCGGCAAACAGGTTGGCGTTCATATCCATCCAGGTTCGTACGGATACGAGAGGACCGAGTTCGGTTCTCAGGGCCTGGGCCGCTTCGTCCGCCTTGTACACATCGTTTACGGTCACTTCAATGCCGGAAACTGCATCGGCGGGCATTCCCAGAAGATCCCGGGCCGCCTCCAGCGAGACGAAACCCAGCGAGGAATCGTACTCAAACATGCCGGTCTGGAAAATGCCGGCCACCTTGTAGGGGCGGATACGCGGCTGAAAGCCCGCGGCCGTCTTCTGACCGGCCGGGGAAAGCAGATTGACCCTGCTGCCCACCCTCAGGCCAAGGCGATCCGCCAGCTCCTTGCCGACAAGTACTCCGGGAGGCCCTCCCTGTACGCTGGGGGCAAGCGCGGCCACATTGCCGCTGACCAGACTGTCGAGAATGGAAAGCACCCTTGGCGCCGTTTCCGGATCGATCCCGCGCAGAACAACGCCTTTCACACCGCGAGGAGAGGAAATCATGCCTTCCGCATAGAGAAAGGGCGTAGAACCCACGATCCCGGGAGTGGAGTCGATCCGGCGGAGGGTGACGTCGATGCCTGACAACCGTTCCTGCGGGGAGGGCTGTCCGGCATCCGTCGTGACCGTCATATCCGCGTTCGGACGGGCCGTAAGCGCGTTCAGGGGACCCGAGATGATGATATGGGCGTTGGCGCCCAGAATCTTGTCTCGAATATCGCTCGTGAACCCGTTGTAGACGCCCAGAACCACGACGAGGGCAGCCACGCCGAGAGCCACGCCCAGTACGGACATGGTGGATATGACATAGATGAAGGCCTGCTTGCGCCGCGCAAAAAGGTAGCGCAAGGCCACAAAGAGTTCAAAACGCATTCTGTTTATACTTCCGGCTTCAGCAGCGGGAAGAAGATCACCTCGCGGATGGAGGGGGAGTCGGTCAGCAGCATGACCAGACGGTCGATGCCGATGCCTTCGCCGGCAGCCGGAGGCATGCCGTACTCAAGAGCCCGCAGGTAATCTTCATCCATTTCACAGGCTTCATCATCCCCGGCAGCCTTTTCGCGCACCTGATCCTCAAAGCGCATGCGCTGGTCGATGGGATCGTTCAGCTCGGAGAAGGCGTTGCCGTATTCGCGTCCCATAATGAACAGTTCGAAACGATCGGTGATTTCGGGATTGTCCTTGTTCCGGCGGGCCAGCGGAGAAATTTCCGTCGGGTAATGGTAGATGAAAGTCGGCTGAACAAGCTTCGGCTCGACGTCAAGGTCGAACAGCTTCGCCTGGAGCTTTCCAAGTTTGTCCGTAGTCAGAATCTTTTCCCCACGTTCGCGGACATAAGCGGAAATCTTATTGAAATCATTATAAAATTCAGGAGAGTGCCCTCCGATTTTTTCCAGTGATTCATGGAAAGTCAGGCGCTGCCATTTCCCCTTGGAAAGATCCAGTTCCGTACCCTGATAGGTAATGACAGGACTGCCGCAGACTTCGGTGGCAAGGTGGGAGAACAGATCTTCCGTGAGATCCATCAGATCATAAAATGTAGCGTATGCCCAGTAGAATTCGCACATGGTGAATTCCGGGTTATGACGTACGGAAATGCCTTCGTTGCGGAAGTTGCGGTTCAGTTCGAAAACCTTTTCGAATCCGCCGACAAGAAGCCTCTTGAGATACAGTTCAGGCGCGATGCGCATGTAGAGCTGCATGTCCAGCGCATTGTGATGCGTGATGAACGGCCGTGCGGCCGCACCTCCCGCTACAGGATGCAGCATGGGGGTTTCAACCTCCACGAAGCCCCTGTCTTCGAGGAATGCCCGGAATTCGCGAATGATCTTGCTCCGCTTGCGGAAGATGTCCCGGACGCGGGGATTGACGATCAGGTCCACATAGCGCTGACGATAGCGGATTTCGACGTTAGTGAGGCCCTTGTGTTTTTCAGGGAGGGCCCGAAAGGACTTGGAGAGCAGAACGACCCGATCGCAGGCGATGGTCAGTTCGTCGGTCTTGGTTCTGAACAGCTTGCCGTGCACGCCCACGATGTCGCCGATGTCGAACTTGCGGAACTGGGCGTAGGGTTCCTCTCCCATTTTCTCACGGGAGGCATAACACTGAATACGGCCGCTACGATCCATAATATGGAAGAAGACGACCTTGCCGAAAGAACGCTGGGAAACGATGCGTCCGGCACAGGTGAAACGCTCGTCCAGTTCTTCGAGTTCCGCAGCAGAGTAGGCTTCGTATTCGGCACGGATGGCGCCCGCGTCATGTTCCTTGATGAAACCGTTGGGGTGCAGATCCACCCCCGCATCCATGAGGTCGCAGGATTTCACCACACAGTTTTTCACGACTTCATTCAGCTCGTCCTTGGCGGCGAGGCTCTGAAGCATGGGCATGAAATAGGCTGCATGGGCCGATTTGGTGGCAAGCTTGATCGACTTGCGATTCGTTTTTTCCTGGTTGCTCAAGGGAATCTCTCCGTAGGATAACAAGTGGCACAAAGGACCCGGGGTCCGGTTTCCCACGCGGCGGAACATCGACAAAACCAGAGAGACATCCTTTCCCAAAGGAATATTCCGGACCCGCTCTTGTCGGCCGGGGCGGAAAAGAGCGAAATCGGAAAAAGATGTCCGCCGTAATAAAGACGTGCCGCGAGGCCTTGTTTTTCTGCACGCACGCAGCCGTTAGTCGACTGTTCATGCCGAGTTGTATCCGCAAAGCGGTAGTCCAATTGGGCTGTGCAGTCAAGCGGTGACGCCTGTCAGGCAAAAAAAAATGAGAAAGGCAAAAAAAAGTGTTGACGAGAGACCCCAGTTTCGATAGACCTCTTTTCGCGCCAACGAGGCGTCTCGATCCCCGGTGGCTCAATCGGCAGAGCGGGTGACTGTTAATCACTAGGTTGGCGGTTCAAGTCCGTCCCGGGGAGCCAGAAAGTACAAGGCCTTGCAATGAAAGTTGCAGGGCCTTTTCTGGTTCTGGGACGGCTCTTCCTGTCTTTGGCTGAACGCATTTTTCGAATCCCATATCCTCCTGTCCGGCGTAATCCTTCTGTAGTGAGTGCAGGAAACGGTTTTCTGACTGCGGGACTCTTTTCGCGCGTGTTCTCTCTCTAATATATATAATTGTCAGACATGGTGCAGGCTGGCTTTTCAGGAAGCATGCCGGAAGAAGAGAGTTCCCGGTTTTTTCTTCCGAAACGGATTGCTGCTGCGGCCGAGTGTTTCCGGCCTGACACTCAGGCAGGGGGCGAGGGCTGCAGTTTTGGTTTTTCTTCTGATCCGGCGGCAAGAGTGTTTTTGAATATTTCATAAATAAAAATAACAAGTTACTTTTATTCACACAGGACATCTCCCTTTTTTACGCCGGGAGATGTTCTTTTTTGTTGACAGTGAATTTGAGTTTCTTTATCACTCAAAAAATTCGTAAGACAGAATTTTATACGTTAAAAAGAATTTTTGTCTTATTAACAAAACTTTATACATTAGAGAAAAATATGAACTATTCCAGTAAATTTGAGCAGAAATCTTTGATTGATACAGGTAATGGAGCCATGCATTCTGCTGCACCGTCGTCACCCAGAGGAGAACATCCCGGCGTTGGTCCCGAAGTTCTGGAAATGTTGTCCGCCGAACATTCCCGGCACAGTCTGAGCATTGGACGGGCCGTAATGCCGCATGGTTCCGCTTCGCGGGATCCTCTTCGTTTCTATGCCCGCGAGGGCGGTGATCCGCTCACTGAAGCCTTTGACGGCAAGATCTCCGTGCATCCCGGCATGGGGGGAATCCCTGTCACGGGTGCGGCGGTTTCCGCCATGCTGGAGGGACTTTCCCGACAGAGCCGCGCCGGAAAGAAACTTGTCTATATCCATGTGCCATTCTGTGAAATCCGGTGTCTCTACTGCAGCTTCTTCCAGAAAGCCTATAGTTCGGAACTTGGCGCGGCCTATACGGATATGCTGATCCGGGAACTATCCTTGTGGAAGGGGAGAGAGGCTCAGGACGCCGATCCCGTGAACGCGGTTTATCTGGGCGGAGGTACCCCCACCGCACTGGCTCCGAAGGACCTGAGCCGCCTGCTGGCTGCTCTGCATGAGTTTCTCCCCCTCTCCAATGATTGCGAGATTACTTTGGAGGGGCGGACTTCCGACCTGGTTCCTGAGCGGATAGAGGCTGCGCTTGCGGGAGGCGTAAACCGTTTTTCTCTTGGCGTGCAGACGTTCGATACGAAAATTCGTCGCTCCATGGGACGGCGGGCGAGCAGGGAAGAACTCGCCGAACACATTCGCCTGTTGCAGTCCTACAGGCAGGCGGCCGTGGTGGTGGACCTCATCTATGGGCTGCCGCGTCAGAGCATGGATATATGGTTGCAGGATCTGGCCACGGCCCGGGAATTGAATCTTGATGGCATGGATTGCTATCAGCTCGGCGTGCATCGCAACTCGCCACTGGCGAAAGCCATTGCCGCCGGCAAGATGCCTCCTGCCGCCGATACCGTGCAGCTGGGCCGGATGTTCGCCGAGGCGAGTCGCGTTCTGGAGAATGCCCACTATCGCCGTCTGTCCATTGAGCACTGGGGACGTACTCCCCACGAGCGCAACATTTACAACATCTATACCAAGAGCGGCGCTTCCTGTCTGGGGTTCGGACCCGGCGCGGGCGGTCTGCTCAACGGCTGTATGACCTACAACACGCGGGATTACGACGCATGGCGTGCTCAGGTGGAGGAAGGGCGCAAGCCCGTGGCCATGCTCCTGGCTCCTGTGGCGTTGTCGGCTCTGAACAAGGCTCTGACCGAGTCTCTGGAACAGGGATACATCGACGTGCCCATGCTGGAAAAGCTCTGCGTCGAGCATGAATATGCGACCCTCTCCGGGAAGGGAGAACTCGCGGCTCTGGTGGCGCCCTTGCTGGATCAGTGGCGTGGAGCAGGCCTTCTGGAGAAGCGGGATTCCTTTTATTCCCTGACCCTGGCCGGGCAGTTCTGGTACGTCAATCTGAACCAGCTGCTCATCGAATATATTGAAGAACGTGCGGGCGCTCAGGGTGCCCCCCGTTCCGGCATGCCTCATTCCGGCGCGTCCCATCCCGGGGTGGGGCATCCTGCCCGCTGCTAATGCGGACGGATTTGTTTCACGGGAAAGCAAGATCAACCTGAACTGGAGGAAAACATGTTGCGTCAATTGAAGAAGTTCATGCAGGATGAAAGCGGCGTCACTGCCATCGAGTACGGAATTCTGGCTGCCGGCGTGGCCGTTGTGATCGGGGCGCTCGTCTCTTCCGACGGCACCTTCTCGAAAACGCTTGATTCCCTGTTCGACAATATTCTCGACCAGCTTCCGCAGGAGAGTTCCAAGAAATGACCCTGATTCTGGCTTGCGGCTCAATGTGCTGCCTTGTGGCCGCCATGTTTACGGATGCCACAACCTATCGGATTCCCAATGCGTTGTCGCTTGCGGTGGCGGCCGGAGCCTTGCTCAATGCGCTGCTGACCGGGGATCCGGCACTGCTGGGCTGGCGCCAGGCGCTGTTGCTGTTTGCGGTTTCCTTGTGCCTGTACAGCCGGAACGTCATGGGAGGAGGCGACGTCAAGCTGCTTGCGGCCTGTGCGCTCTGGCTGCCTGACCACATGGGAACCTTTCTGTTTGTCACCGCATGCTCGGGTGGTTTGCTTGCGCTCCTGTATTGCGCCAGGGGCCTGTTCAAGGGGCGCAGACCCTCCGTCATTCCCTATGGAGTGGCCATCGGCATCGGCGGGCTGGCGGGATTGTGGAATATCGTGAGTCCGGCCCTTATTGGCTGACAGCAGGGCGAACTATCTAGCATTATTGAACCATGCGACTAAAAGGGACGTTTGTATGAAGAAAACTTTTACCCTGGCCCTGGCGGTAATCATCGTCTGCGCGCTTGGCCTGTGCGTCTACGTTCTGTCCGGCGGCAGAGGCTCTTCCCGGTCGACGGCTGCGGGGACGCAGCAGCAACAGCTTTCCGTCGCTGCCGTGGCAAGAGATCTTGCGCCGGGAGAATTCCTCGAATCCAGGGATCTGACGTGGGCGGAATGGACCGGGAAGGCGGAAGACGCCGTCGATTTCTTCGCCAAGGGAAAGATCAAGCTTGAAGAGCTTGAGGGAGCCATCCTTCGTGTCCCATTGCACAAGGGGAACCCGCTTTCGGGAGAAAACATTCTCCAGCCGGGAGAGAGCGATTTTCTTTCCGCCGTTCTCCGTTCCGGCTTCAGGGCCTTTACCATTCAGGTGGACGACGTGACTGGCGGGGCGGGACTGATACGGCCCGGCAACCGGGTTGATGTCGTTCTGTCCGGCAAATTTGGCGTCGGGCCGGAAGGCACGCTGGGCTTTGATTCAGCGCAGACTTTGCTGCGGGGTATCCGGGTGATCGCAGTCAACCGCGATTTTGAACGGACGGGACTGCGTCCTCAGGGTGAGGAGCAGAACGCGCGCGCCCAGCGGAACCGCAAGGGAACCGTGACTCTTGAAGTAAGTCCCAAGCAGGTGGAGGTCCTCACCGTGGCCCGTTCCGCCGGAACCCTCTCCCTGAGTCTGTGCGATCTCGCAGAGAGTTCCTCTTCTGTACAGGAAATGGATTCCAGCCCCACAACGGCCGCCGAATTCGTGCCTCTGAGATCAAAACGCATTGACAGAAGCTCGCCGCGTTCAGTCGTCACCTATTACGGCACGGCACAGGAACAGCGCTGATCGATCCGCCTAACTTTTCCATCATAAAGGTTTCAGCATGCATCGCATCCTTACTCTCCTCGTCCTTGTCCTGATTTCATGCTCGGGCAGCATTGCGGGAGCGACCGTCCGGACTCCGCAGCAGACGCTTGATGTCGCCGTCAGTCAGGGCGTGACCGTTTCTCTGCCTCGTCCTGCGGGAACAATATTCATAGCGGAACCGGAAATCGCCAGCTATCAGGTGGTCAGTCCCGACAAGCTGCTGGTGTTCGGACGCCTTCCGGGACGGACCTCTCTGTTCGCTCTGGATGGAAACGGGGGAACCTGCTACAGCGCGACTATTTCCGTGGCCTATGACACCCGGCAGATGATGGAAGCTCTGCGCCGGGATTTCCCTTCCCTTTCGCTGAAGCTGACCCCGGCCGCCGATGGCGTGGTGGTCAGTGGCGAGGTGCCCAGCGCACAGGTTGCGGCTGATGTGGTGGCGCTTCTCGATTCCTTCGTACAGATCGGCAAGCCGCAGATGGCTGCGGCGTCCGGGGCCTCCAGCAGCAAGGGAAATCAGGATTCCGATTCCGGCGACGATGAGAAGAGCGGTCCTGGCACGGGCAAGGGCACGCTGGCCGCCCGGCACGGCAGGATCATCAACCGTCTGACCGTGACAATGCCCACACAGGTGACCATTCGGGTCCGCGTGGCGGAAGTGAATCGCAATCTTTCGGAAAAGCTCGGCTTCAAATGGGGGGCTTCAGGGGCTTCCTCCTGGAGCGGCACTTCCATAGCCTTTGGTCTTGCGGATAACGTGATTACCGGGATGCCCGGCTCCGTCATCGAGGGGTCGCCTGATATCGCCGGTCTTATCGACGCGCTGGCCGAAGAAAGTCTTGTTTCCGTGCTGGCCGAACCCAACCTGTCCGTAGTTTCTGGCGAAACGGCAAGCTTTCTAGCCGGTGGACAGACGCCTTTCCCCACCTATTCGGGAGATGGCGACATCAGCGTCGAGTTTAAGGATTTCGGCGTGCTGCTCAGCGTGACGCCCACCATCCTTTCCCCTAATCGCATCAGCCTGCGCCTGAGGCCCGAAGTCAGTGAACCCAACGACGCCAACGGCATTACGCTGGAGGGCATTCGTATGCCAGGCTTCGTGGTCAGACGTGCGGAAACCACTGTGGAACTGGCTTCCGGCCAGAGCTTTGCCATTGGCGGTCTGCTTCAGAACTCTCTGGTCAATTCCGTAAGCAAGATTCCCGGACTCGGCGACATTCCCGTTCTCGGCGCTCTGGCCCGCTCCACGGAATTCCAGCGCGGCGAAACCGAGCTGGTCATTATCGCCACGGCATACGTTTCCGGCCCTTCGGGCGGGCAACTGCGCATTCCCAACGCGCAGTTGTACGTTCCCGGAGTGTTCGAGCGGATGCTGGTGGGAGAGACTCCGGAAGTACAGTCCGGTCCCATTCAGCCAGCCGACTTCGTCTATTGATTATGATCAGTTCTCCGTGCGGCGGATTGCGCCCGCCGTGCGGAGCCATTCTCCCTGTTTTTGATGTGCATGAGCTATTTCGAATCGAAGTCGGCCTGCCTGCCGACCGGACATGCAAAGGAATCCCTGATGAAACGACTTTCTTTCCTCATTCTGGCCATGGCCTTGAGTGCCGGATGCGCGTCACAGACTACTGTGCTGCCTCAGAATCGAATTGTGACGCTGCGCGAAGACAAAATGGTATCGCTGGCGACGCTGAATGCCGCCGAACGGCCCGCCGCTCTGGAAGCCGCTCTGGCCGTATTGCCCAAGGGACGGCTTTCCGCCGTCGTGACCTCTGGTCCTGCGGTACAGCGGGATCAGGTTGAAGCCGTGAACGACGTTCTGCTTCGTCACGGTCTGGATGCGCAGAGTATCGAACGACATGACGGCGCAGGGAACCAGCTGGACGTTTCCTTTGTGGTGATGCGTTCCCTGCAGCCTGTGGATCAGCCCGCAGGCGGAGCCGATCACTGGTATACCGCCAACGCCGTTTCCCGCGACTATGCCCGCAGCATGGAGGCGAATATGGAGCTTCAGGCCGTCAATCCGGAAGATCTGATCCGGCCGGCCGCGCTCGGCGCTCCCAATTCCATGGCCGCCACCGGTCCCATCGAACGCTACCAGAAAGGAGAAGTGCGCGAATTGGGAGAAGTATCCATGGACGCTGGCGATTCCGGGAGCGGCAACTAGCGGGGGCCGTATTTTTCGACCGGCAGTCGGCGTGCCGGCCCGCATTTTGCGCCGTCGGAACGCCGTGGCCGGTGCGGCCTGATGAAAACAGATTTTCCCACGGCTGGCCGGAGCTGTATTCTGCCCCGGCAGTGGACATTATACACAGAGGTTTCCATGCATTTTCAAGGGATAATGGACAACGACGACAGCATTCGGATCGCTCTTTTCCTGCGGGATCCGGGCACTGCGATGCCGCTTAAAAACCTTTTGAAATCCAATGGATTTCTTGTGGAAATGGAGGCGGAAGTCAAAGGAGGAACCTCCTTTTTGAAGACTTTCAGTCCCGCTGACTTCACCCGTTTGCGGGCCGTCGTTCTCGATCTGGTCGGGCAGGCCGATCCGCAGGGCTTCGCACGGGAAGTCTGCGCACGCTGCCCGGCTGATGCGGTGGTCGTGGCTCTGGGAAGCGAAAATGATATCAGTTTCTACCGGCGGCTGCGCACCGTGGGGGTGAGCGAATATTTCGTTTCTCCGGTTCCCGCCGAAGAGTTGCTTCAGTCTCTGCGCACGCTGCTGCGTCTGGATTCCGTCGTCCAAAGGCGGGGCGGACGCATGGTCGTGGTGTACGGCGTGCACGGCGGCGTGGGAGCCGGGTTGCTGACCGCCGGACTTGGAGCGTGGCTGTCCCAGAAGCATGGCCGTGACACCGTGGTTCTGGATGCGGACATGGCTTCTCCTTCGGTGGGGTCCTACCTTTCCTGCGACCAGTCGGGCAATCTGAAGGTTCTCCTGGAGGCGGGCGAACGTCTGGACAGGGAACTGGTGCGGCAGGCCGTGCTTTCCCCCATGTCGGGGCTGGCTCTTCTGGATGGCTGGGAACCGCTGGGAGAACATTATTCGTTCACGGAGCAGGGTGTTTCTTCGCTGTCCGATCTTCTGGGGGGTGAATACAGGTATCAGGTATGGCGCTGCAATGGTGCGAGTCCTTTGCGTTCCTGCCTGATGGGGGCGGCGGATGTGGCGCTGGTGGTCATGTCCGGCTCTCTGGCGTCTGCCAAGGCCGGGCAGACGGTTCTGCGCTGGATGGCCGAGCGGAATCGCAAGGCCCGCATCATCACGCTGTACAATAACACGTCGCCGCGTCAGACCATTCCCCAGACTTCGCTGGAAGGCGTGCTTGGACGCAAGATGGATTACACGCTGCCGTATCTGCGCCGTCTGAGCGATGATCTGCTGAATGGAGTGACTTTCACTTCCTCTTCCCATTGCCTGCATGAAACACTGGAAAAGCTGAGTGCCGACCTGCTGGGCATGGGCGCAACCGGCAAAACCTCCTGGTGGAAAAGGCTTGCCCGATGAATGACACTCTTTCCAATATCGGAATCGATACTCATCAGCGGCTGCGTTCCCTTATCGTTGATCAGATTGATGCGGAAGCGGCCCTGAATATGGACGTGCGGGAGCTGGAACGTGTCGTGGGAAAGATTATCGCAGATGCGGTGTCCTCCTACAAACTGTTTCTCAATGGTTTTGAACAGCACGCCCTGACCCGTGAAATCGTGGACGACATGGTCCGGCTCGGTCCCATTCAGGCGTGCATGGACGACCCCGAAGTATCAGACGTGCTCATCAACGGTCCCAGGCAGGTTCTTGTGGAGCGCAGAGGCAAGCTGGAGGAAACGCGGTACACCTTCCGGGACGAGTCCCATCTGCTCAATCTTGCCCAGCGCATCACCAGTGCGGTGGGACGGCGTGTGGACGAATCGTCCCCCATGGTGGATGCCCGTCTGGCCGACGGCAGTCGCGTCAACATCATTGCTCCGCCTCTGTCGCTGAACGGCATCTGCATTTCCATCCGTAAATTCTCCCGTGGGGTCATGAGTCTGGAACGGCTGGCCCAGGGGGGCAGCATGTCCGACGTCATGGCGGAATTCCTCAAGATCGCCGCCCGGTCGCGCCTGAACATTCTTGTCTCCGGAGGAACCGGCGCGGGCAAGACCACGCTGCTCAACGCTCTGTCCCAGCACATCGCCCGCGACGAACGCATCATCACCATTGAGGACGCGGCCGAACTTCAGCTTGACCAGCCCTTTGTCGTGCGTCTGGAAACCCGGCCGCCCTCGGTGGAAGGAAAGGGCGAAGTGACGCAGCGGGATCTGCTGCGCAATGCTCTGCGTATGCGTCCGGACCGTATCCTGCTGGGTGAAGTTCGCGGCGCAGAAGCGTTCGACATGCTTCAGGCCATGAATACCGGCCATGACGGTTCTCTCTCCACCGTGCACGCCAACAGCCCCGCGGACGCCATGCTGCGTCTGGAAAACATGCTGAATATGGGAGCGCACTCCATGAGTTCCTCCCTCGTGCGGCGGCAGCTTTCCAGCGCGCTGGATCTTCTTGTGCAGATCGAGCGCGACGTGAACGGCAAGCGCCGGATCACCAACATCAGCGAAGTCTGCCCGCTGGGGGACGACGGGGTCATCTGCCGGGACATTTTCTTTTTCCAGCGTTCAAAGGACGGTGGGGACTTCGTTCGTTCCGACTACGAACCCGGCTTCGTCCACAAGCTGCTTGCCGCCGGAACCTACGACGCCTGCCGGGAGGTTCTGCACCATGCCGCTTGAAGTGCTGCTGCCGGCGGCGGTGCTGATTCTGCTGGCTTGCATCTGGGTGATGTTCAGGGCCGGAGAGCGCCGCCGCGTTCTTGATGCACGTCTGTTGAGCCTGAGGGGAGAGCGTTTTGAGCGGCCGAGGCTGCGGCGGGTTCCCCTGAAGGCACTGTCCAGCCCGGAGACGCAGATTGCGACCGCAGGCGTGGTCCTGTCTCTGGTTTTCGCCTTCATGTTGAATCTGCCCGTCTGGTTTCTGCTGCTCCAGCTCTGCCTGACGTGCCCGCTGGCCTGGCTGCTGGTGCGGCGCTACAGATTGCAGCGGATGCGCCGGCGTTTCGCCGAACGTTTTCCTGAGGCCGTGGACAGCTTCACCCGCGCGGTGCAGGCTGGAGTGCCCGTAGAGAAGATCATCGCTTCACTGGGGGATATTTACGATGGTGAAATAGGCGAGCGTTTCCGCCGTCTGGTGCATCATCTTGAGCTGGGCATGCCGTTTCGCGAGGCGTTGCGGCATTTTTCCCGCGATCTTGACCTGCCTGACGTGGATTTCTTCTGCGCGGTACTGGCTCTGAACCGGGAAACGGGCAGCCAGCTTTCTCCCATGCTGCTTTCCCTGAGTCAGATGTTGCGGGATCGCCGTGCCGTGGATCGCAAGCTGCAGGCGCTGACTTCCGAATCGCGGGCCGCGGCGCGGGTGCTGTGCGCGCTGCCGTTTTTTATTATCGGACTTCAGTTGTTTCTGAATCCCAGGCAGATGGATTTTCTGCTGTATGACCCCACGGGACGCACCGTGCTCGGCTGCTGCATTGCCTGCATGATCGTGGGGCTGCTGATCGTCCGGCGCATGTCGCGCATGATGGAGGCGTAATGGTTCCCACATATGCGTATCTCGTTTTGGCCGTGCTGGTCATTGTGGCTGCGGCGGGCCTGCTGATCCGCGAGCAGGTGCGGAGTGCGCGCATTCGGCGGCGGCTCAATGCCATGACAGCGGTGAGAGGTGAGGAAAAGTTCGGCTGGCAGGATCTGCTTGCCATGCTTGCCGTACCTCTGGCGCGACCTCGTGAACGAGCTCGTCTGGCGGATGAACTCGCTGCGGCGGGCTTGCGCCGCCCGTGGCAGCTGGATCTGTATCTGATCGGCAAGCTGCTTTTTCTGCTGGCCGTCATGGCGGGAGGCTGGATCTGGCTGGAACTTCGCTTCCCGACTCTGATAAGCGCGCCTTTGAATTCCCTGAAGTATCTGTTCATGCTGTTCATCGCCGTGCGTCTGCCCGACTGGCTGCTCAAGGAACAGATCTCCCGCCGGCAGGCCAAAATCAGGGCTTCCGTTCCCAACGCCATCGACCTGATGACGATTTGCGTGGAATCCGGTGTCAGTCTGGAAGATGCCTTTGAGCGCGTGGCCAGAGAAATCGAGGCCCGCGCTCCTGAAGTGGCCTCGGAATTCAGAGCCACCAGATCGGAAATGATGGTCATGGACCGTACCGCAGCCCTCCGGCGCATGGAAAAGCGCAGCGGTGTACGCGAGGTGGAGACGCTGGCCGATTCGCTTCTGCAATCCATGCGTTACGGGACGCCGCTGGCCGAGGCTCTGCGTTCCATCGCCACGGACAGCCGTCTGCGTCAGGTTTCGGAACTGGAAGAAAAAGCTGGCAAGGTTTCCGCAGGAATAGGTGTTCCGCTGGTGGTTTTCATTCTGTTTCCGCTGGTGGCGCTCATCGCCGCTCCCGCTGTAATTACCCTTATCCGAGCCTTTTGAAGGAATTCGCTATGTTTTATACCTTATTCCGGTCTTGCGCGGCCCTGTTCATGGGCGTCTCCATCTGCCTGAGCACGGGATGCGGGGCTGCCCGGACCCAACAGTATTCTCTTAAGGGAGAAAATCCGCTGTCCAGGGCGGACAGCTGGGAGTCCAACCGCGCCATCATGATGGCAGCCATGACCAGTGACAATCCGGCCATTGTACTTTCCACAGGGCAGAAGGAGCTGGAAGTCAGACCGGACAATGTGGAAGCCCGGACCATGGTGGCGCAGGTGCAGACCCGTCTTGGCCAGCCGAAACAGGCCCTGCTGACGCTGGATCCTGTTCAGCTCAGCGCGGAACCGGGCGTGAAACTGGAGCTTGCCCGCGCCCGGCTCGCGCTGGGGCATCCAGAGCAGGCCGTTCCCCTTCTGAATGAAGTCGCGGCTACGGAGAATGCGCCCCTTGTACGCGAGGCCTCCAAATTGCTGGCCGTCGCCTGCGATCAGCAGGGCAGGCACGCCGAGGCGCAGGAACGCTATGAGGCTCTGCTGGCAAGCAAAAATGAACCTTCCGTGCGGTATAATTACGGTCGTTCACTCATGCTTTCCAACAGAAACAGGGAGGCTGCGGCCATTTTGCTGCCGATGGCCGATTCTCCGGAATTTCCGCAGGCCCGGCTTGCCGCCGCTGCCGCTCTGGCCCGCAGCAATGACAGGCAGGGAGCGCGTAATCTGCTGGAAGGCTATCTGCCTCAGAACGAGATAGAGCGCATTCTGGGAGAGGGCGAATGAAAAGCCGCCTTTTGAGCCGGTTCACCGGAAATGAGAGTGGGGTGCTTACTGTGGAGTTCGCGGTGATCGCGCCCCTGCTGGTCTTGCTGCTGGCCTTGTGCCTGGAAACGGCTCGGGTGCAGATCGTCTCCGCCCTGCTGGAGCGTTCGGTCTACGACATTGCGTTTCAGGCCAAGGTGGCGCGCGGCTCCGGATTCGATGGCATCGTGGCCGATGTGCTTGCCCGGCGCAACAATGCGCTGTTTTCGCCGCAGGAGGTTTCGGTAACGGCCACGTGGGCGCCCAGCGTGCTGGAACTGGCTTCTGGAGGCTCGCAGGGGGCGGGGGGACCTGGAGATTTCGTCAGGCTTGAGATGAACGCCTCGCTGAATCTGTTCGGTTCGCTGGTGCCTAAGCCGTTGCAGTTTACCCGTTCCATTACCTACTGCTACGTCAATGAGACGGATCTGGAGGCGGACGAATGACGCGTGCCTTACGAGATCTGCTTTGCGCCCGACGTGGGGCGATTACCATTGAACTGGCCCTGTTTATCCCTCTGTTCATGCTTGTGATGTGGTTCGGGGCTGAAGCCTGCCATGTGTACCGAACCGAAAATACGTTGCATCGGTCCACGGCTGCTTTGGCGGATATTCTTGCCAATGAAACGCTGAATGAGGATGAAACACTGCCGGCCCGTCTTTCCCTGCTTCCCGAATCCTCCCTGCTGCTGTTGCGGGAGATGATGGGCGACACCACGGGCGAATCGCTTCAGGTCGGTCTGAGCATCACCTATTACGACACCTCGCCGGGATCAGACGGCGTCGTACAGGCCTCATTCAGTGCGGGCATGGGTTGCCCGGCGCAGGAAGTAACGGAGCTGGCCGATCTGACCGTAGGCGGCGGGGGATTGATCACGGAAGAGAACGCCGCCCAGATGGAGCTGGTTCGGGTGGAGACCTGCGTTCGGGAAGCGGAACGCCTTTCCTTCCGGGACTGGGTGTTTCCTGTTGAGTTTTCCAGTCATTTTACTGCAATGCGTAAGGAATGGTGAGGAGCGTGATGGCGCATATTCCTGACATGGCAAGGCGCTTTTTCGGGAAGGCGGATACAGGTTCGACCGTGGACCGGGATCGCGGTTCCATGTCCATAGTCGCCGGGTTGATTCTGGCTCCCCTTGTTATTCTGATGGTGGGGTCAGTATTGACGACCCGTCATCTTTCCGCGTGGACCAGAATGCATCAGGCTCAGGTCGCCGCCGTTCTCGCAGTGACCAAGGAAGGGGAGGATGCGAATGCAGAAGAACGAGACCTCATGGTACGGACTTGGCTGGACGAGGGACTCAATGCCCTGAAACGCAACGACGTCTGGACGCCTGCCCTTTACGGCACGCAGGATACGGAACTGCTGGGTGTGACATGGACGCCGACCGCGCTGCTGGACGGTTTCCTGAATGCGATTTTCCAGAATCCCGTCGAGGACACGGTCCGGGCGGAACGTTTTTATCGACCTATTGAAGCGGTCGTGGTGCTGGATGCTTCCATGTCGGCGAATCCGGACCTGATGCGCGAAATTGCCGACAGGGTGACGGAAAAGCTGTTCAGGGGCAACGAGACGGCCAGCGACGTGCGCATGTCACTGGTCAACTTCGGCGCTCATGTCAACATTGGAACGGAGTATGCGGACAAGCTTATCACTCCAGAATCCCGTATGCTGGCTCAACCGGGCACGGCGCTCGGAAAGAACAAGTCCGAGGAGATGTATGCGGCGCAGGTGAAAACCCTGAATGCCTACAATTCCAGTCTGGTGAACGACCTGCTCGCTCCTGGAGGGCCGGGGTCAGACTGGGATATGGCCTGCGTGGCGCGGCCTTCCGCGTATCCTTCGGGCGATGCTTCAGCGTACAAGGATACGGTCGAGGAGGCTCCCGGAGATCCCACCGAGGGTTTTACGTTGATCATGGGAGACGGGAGATCCATTCAGGAAAACACGGGAGACGTTTACGGAACGGATCCAAGAACGCCCTTCACCTCGTATTATTTGATGATAGCTACAGGCGATTCGGACTCGTTCGTCTACGGCGTGGACATCACCAGACTCTCCCTCGTGCCGCCCGAGTATGTGGTCGACAGCGAAAGAACGGATTACAACAAGTATGAGCAATGGGGCGGTGCTTCTCAGTGGGAAAACATCAAGGACGAAGTGGTGATGTGGTATTACGACTGCCCGGCGATGCCCATGCTGATCGGGGCCGATAACGTCAAGGACGTCAGGGAGCGCATGGAAATGTTCAGACCGGCCTGGACCACGGGGCAGGATGAAGGGCTGGCCTGGGCGTTGCGTGCGCTTGCGCCCAGGTGGAGCGACATCTGGGAGAAAGGGGAGAATTTCCCCGCGCCGTATCATTCCACTACGGAAAAGCGAATCCTTATGACCATAGGCAGCGGCACAACATCCGATGCGGACGCCTATATGCCGCTCTGCGAACTGGCAAAGGACAACGGCATACAGACGTATCTGATAGTTCCCGATGGAGATTTGCGCACTGAAGACCGGCCGAAGCTTCAGGATTGCACGGTGAATGGAAATCTGGTGGAAGATATAGAATCAGATGATGAACTGGTGGAAATTTTTGGCAAATTCGCCACACGTCATTACCGCGTGAGGCTGGTTGATGCCGTATGACCTGCCCTGGAGGCGCTTCGGCTGTCCGGGCGCCCGTCCTTGGGGGCTGGTTGGCATTCCGTATCTGCCGCGGACATGACTCCTCGTTCGCGGCAGATACGGGCAGTAATCAGGAGGTAAGTACTACGATGAATCGCTTGGTTTTGGGTGCAGGCAGAAAGTCTCTCTCTCTCTCTCTCTCTCTCTCTCTCTCTTTAATAGAAAAAGGAAGCAAAGCCTTCTCAGAGAAGAAAGGGGCAGTATTTCCATTGTACTTGCCCTGTTGCTTGTACCTTTGATTACTTTGACTCTGGCGGCTGTTCTGACCACCCGGCATCTTTCCGTCTGGACTCGGACGCATCAGGCGCAGACCGCCGCTGTTCTGGCCGTGGCCAAGGAAGGGGAGGACGTTGCGGGCAGCGACCGTTTCCGAATGGTTGAAACATGGCTCAATGAAAATCTTAGCGTCATTCGGAGCGGGGATCTGTGGATTCCCTCTCTTTCCGGGACGCAGGATACGGAACAACTGGCGGTAACGTGGACTCCGTCGACCTTGCTTGATGGTTTCATGAATAACCTTTTTCAGAATCCA
Organism: Pseudomonadota bacterium; assembly: GCA_023403845.1. Lineage (GTDB taxonomy): Bacteria > Desulfobacterota > Desulfovibrionia > Desulfovibrionales > Desulfovibrionaceae > Bilophila. The sequence goes on along the minus strand of JAEYDL010000006.1, from coordinate 22,665 downwards.
GTGTATGATACGGTACATGCAGAACGTTTTTATCGCCCCATTGAGGCCGTTGTGGTGCTGGATGCGTCGAGTTCACAGTCCAAGAACAAGAATATGATGATTGAGCTTACTGAAAAGGTGGCGGACAAGCTGTTTCGGGGAAATACCGCCGCCAGTGACGTACGAATGGGAGTTATCAGCTACTCCAACCATATAAATATTGGCATTGAATACGCGGACAAGCTCGTTACGCCGGAATCTCGCAAGCTGGCCAAACCGGGGACAACTCTTGGTGGAACCAAGACGCAGGAAATGTACGATGCGCAGGTGGAGACGCTGAACGAATACAATGGGGGACTGGTTGACGATCTTCTCGCTTCCGGCGGTCCTGCTTCCCATGTGGGGATGGTCTGCGTGGCACGACCTGAAGCTCCCTCCGGTGCAAATGCTTCGGCATATATGGAAACCATCAAGTTCCCGCCATCGGACCCGACAAAGGGGTTTACGTTGCTCATGGGCGACGGGCGGATGATCAAGGAAGGGACAACGACGGTCGCCGGACTGAATCCTCCCATGGCCGTGACAAACTATCTCGCCAACGCTCAGGTCGGCGACAAGCAGTTCAATAATGAGGATATCCTGAATCTCGCCCTTCTGCCGCATGAATACGTCGTGGACTCGGAACGGCGTGAGTATGCCAGATATTCTCAGTGGGGCGGGGGATGGGACAACTTCAAGGACAGAGTTGTAACCTATTATTATGACTGCCCAGCCATGCCTATGCTGGTCGGTGCAACGGATACCGGCGAGGTTATGGAACACATGGAGATGTTTAACGGAGTATGGACTACGGGAACGGAAGAGGGGCTTGCGTGGGCTTTGCGCATGCTGAACCCGAACTGGGGAGACATTTGGGACAAGGGAGGTTCCTACCCCGCAGCCTATCATTCGGGAACGGAAAAACGTATTCTGATTGTTTCAGGCTACAACAATCAGGGGTATGGAGGCATTCAGGGCAAACCGGACGCCATAACGCCCATGTGCGAGTATGCAAAGGAAAATGGCATAGATATATATGTCGTTCTGGCCGGAGAAAATTTTATGTTTTCTTACTTGCTTATTCCCTTGTATGAAAAGAATGGCGTCAATGTGGTGAACCTGAAGACGAATGAGGAAGTCATTGAAGGTATGACGCAGTTTGCCCAGAGACATTATCGCGTACGATTGTCTGGATAAGCTGAATTGGTTTGTGGGGAACGTACTTGTTATGTGATTTTCGAGGATAAGCCATCTGGGGGCTGACCGTAAAAAGTGTTTGGTTTAGTTCCCTAGCATGGCGACGAGATGAATGGAGCCAACTGTGATGATTCGATCTTTAATTCTCTCTCTCTCTCTCTCTCTCTCTCTCTCTAATGAAAAAGAGAAACGATGTATTCTCGGGGAGGAAAGAGGCGGCGTTTCCATTGTTCTGGCCTTGTTGCTTGTGCCTCTGATAACGTTGACTCTGGCGGCTGTTCTGACCACCCGGCATCTTTCCGTCTGGACTCGGACGCATCAGGCGCAGACCGCCGCTGTTCTGGCCGTGACCAAGGAAGGGGAGGACGCGAGCGGAGAAGATCGTACACTTATGGTGCAGGCATGGCTGAATGAAAATTTTAAGGCACTGAAACTTAGTGACGTATGGACACCTTTTCTCAGCGGTACGCAGGATACTGAAAGACTGGATGTCGCATGGAGTCCGGGCGCGGTACTTGACAAATTCATGAACTCGATTTTCCAGAATCCCGTTACGGATACCGTTCAGGCGGAAAGATTTTATCGCCCTATTGAAGCCGTGCTGGTCCTCGATGCCTCCGTTTCCATGGGCTATGACCTGATGCACGAAGTTGCGCTGGCCGTGACGGACAAGTTGTTTCGGGGAAAGGAAGTGGCAGACGACGTGCGCATGGGACTGCTGGCTTACGGCTCTTACGTCAATATAGGCAGTGAGTTCGCGGACAAGATCATTACTCCGGAATCGCGCCGTTTGGCCAAACCCGGTACGGAGCTGGGCAAGAACAAGACTCAGGAAATGTATGAAGCCCAAGTCGCGACTTTGAAGGAGTACAACCCCGGTCTGGTGGATGACCTGCTGGCGACCGGAGGCCCCGGTTCCGACTGGGGAGCCGCCTGTGTGGCCCGGCCTCTCGCCGCACCGGGTAGCAATCCTACGGCTTACAAGCAGACGGTAGAAGAGCCGCCGGCAGAGTCCTCGGAAGGTTTTTCCCTGCTTATGTCCGATGGAAGAACCATAAAACAGAATGGTGGTTCCACCACGGATATAAGTACCCTTATGCCCTTTGAGTATGGCTATATGCTGTCTGCCCCGTACATGTCAGATACTCCCGTATATAATGAAGATATCCTCAAGCTGGGGCTTGCGCCCCAGCGTGTGGTTGTGGACAGCGAAAGGCACAACTTCAGCAAGTACAGCAAGTGGGGAGGCGGCAACAATTGGAGTGCCATCAGAAACGAGGTCGTCATGTGGTACCATGACTGTTCGGTCATGCCCATGCTGGTGGGAGCGAGTAGTGTCAGCGATGTCATGGATCGTATCGACATGTACAAGACGGCCTGGACGACCGGTGCGGATGAAGGGTTGGCTTGGGCGCTGCGGCAGTTTTCCCCGTCATGGAGCAGCATATGGGAAAAGGGAGACAATTTTCCAGCCCCATATCATTCCATTACAGAAAAACGCCTGCTGATGATCCTTGGTCACAGTACAACCGCAAATCGTGATGCAAACCCGCCTCTTTGCGAGATGATACGAGATAACGGCATTGATGCCTATCTGGTTAATATAGAAAGTATCACAGGAGACGAAGAAGACAGTTATAATATATGCTCCAAAAACGGCAACATGGTAAAAGTGGATTCCAATGAGGAGCTGGTGGAAACCCTGCGGCAATTCGCCACACGTCATTACCGCGTGAGGCTGGTTGAGTCAGATTAATTCGCAGTGAGGGAATGATGTTGTGACGAGGGGGGCCGGGGCTGTATATTCTTGACTTATTTGCGTGCAGCACACATACTTGAGTATTGGGATATAATCTAAAGGGTAGAAGGACCATACGACACGTTTCCGTCAGCCTGTTCTGCCTCTGGTGTGCCCAAAATCTCAAAGGAGAAACGTGTATGCCCCGACGAGAACAGAGTGCAAGGGAACAGTCGCTGAATCCGGCTATGGAAAACTATCTCAAGGCCATTTTTTTGATAGAGAATCGTGATGGTGCGGCAAGACCCTCCGCAATCGCCGACATGACCAAGGTTGCTCGCTCCACGGTCAGTGGTGCCCTCAATTCATTGAAGAATATGGGGTATGTGGAATATTCCCCGTACAGTCTGATTCGTCTGACGGAACAGGGAAAGGTCATTGGCCGCAAGATCGTCCACAGACATATCGTGCTGCACTCCTTTCTGGAAAACGTCCTGCAGGTGGATTCTCAGGAAGCACATGCCGCGGCATGCGAGCTGGAGCACATGGTTTCGGAAGATATCGTTCAGCGTTTTGGAAAGTTTATTCTGTTCCTCAAAAGTCGTGAAGAGTTCTGGAGCGACTGGCAGAATATCTATGAAAAGGAAAACATTCAGAAGAACTTTCATTCTTCCAGCGCCATGTCCGAGATCCTGAAGCAGGAACTGAGTCATCTTACAGAGTTACCGGCGACCGACGAATGACGTCAGGCCTTTCCCGACGGGAGGCGCTTTCTCTTGAAATTACGAAAAGCCCCACGATAAAACCGTGGGGCTTTTCTGACCTGTTTCTGGAAGTATTCGCTGTTTCTGGACATTGAACCGCTACAGAAAAAGTTCGGCGGCTCGGAAGCAGGCCACGCCGTGCCCCGGGCGTATCTCTTCCAGCGCGGGCATGGACTCCGCGCAACACGGTTGCCGGTGCGGACAGCGGGAGACCAGAGGGCAACCCGGCGGCGGGTTGAGCGGGCTGGGCAGGTCGCCCTGCAGGATGAGTCTGCGCTTGTTTTTCCGGTCGGGGTCAATTCGGGGAATGGCGCTGAACAGTGCCTGCGTGTACGGATGCAGCGTATGTTCGAACAGTTCTGAAGCCTCGGCGAGTTCGACGATATGGCCGAGATACATTACGGCGACCCTGTCGCTGAGGTGGCGAACTACGGACAGATCATGGGAAATGAACAGATAGGCGATTCCCAGTTCCCGTTGCAGCTCAAGGAGCAGGTTGAGGATCTGAGACCGGATGGAAACGTCCAGCGCGGAAACCGGCTCGTCGCATACGATGAGCTTGGGCTGCATGGCCAAAGCTCTGGCGATCACGATTCGCTGGCGCTGACCGCCGGAAAACTGATTGGGAAGTCTGTCATAGTAGGTGCGATGCAGTCCGACCAGATCCAGCAGGCCTTCCACCCGTTTCCGTCTGGCTTCGACATCGGCCATGCCCCCGGCCCGGAGCGGCTCCCCGATGCTTTCGCCGATGCTCATTTTGGGATTGAGCGAGGCGAAGGGGTCCTGAAAGACGATCTGCATTTGCCGCCGGGCCAGTCGACGTCCCTCGGCGTTTCGTGCATTCAATGGTTCGCCCTCGAAATACAGTTCGCCGGAGGTCGGTTCGAGCATGCCCAGAAGGGCGTATCCTGTGGTTGACTTCCCGCAGCCGGATTCTCCGACCAGAGAGAGCGTTTCTCCCTTGTGGATGGTGAAGCTCACGCCGTCCACCGCCTTGACCCAGGCCCGGGGGCGACCCATGAAATTCCTGTTGATGGGAAAGTGTACCTTGAGGTTGCGAACTTCCAGCAGGGGAGGGAGATCGCGCGCCGTATCGGAATGGACAATCATAAGAACTCCGTTTGATTCGCATGCCAGCAGGCGGCCATATGGGAAGAAGCGGAAACCTGTTCGGCGAGCGGAGGGGCTGCGGCGCGGCAGGCGTCGGAGGCCAGAGGACAACGGGGATGGAAGCGGCAGCCCCCGGCCCAGTCCCGGATATCGGGCACTGTTCCCGCAATGGTGCGGAGTTCGGTCTTTGGCGGCGTGGTCAGACCCGGAATGCTCTCCAGCAACAGGCGGGTGTAGGGGTGCAGAGGATTTCTGAACAGTTCGGCAGCTTCGGCCAGCTCCACAATGCGTCCAGCGTACATGACGGCCACCCGGTCAGCCGTTTCGGCCACGACGCCCATATCGTGAGTTATCAGCAGGAGCGCAGTATTGCGTTCGTGCATGAGTTCCCGCATCAGATCAAGAATTTGGGCCTGAATGGTCACGTCCAGCGCCGTAGTTGGTTCATCGGCGATGAGCAGGGCCGGATTGCCGGCCAGAGCTAGGGCGATCATCACGCGCTGACAGAGTCCGCCGGACAGCTCGAAGGGGTACTGGTCGAAACGTACGCCGGGGTCGGGAATCCCCACCTTGTCCAGCATGTCCAGCGTCCGCTTTCTGGCTTCAGCTTCGGACACGCCATGCACGGCAAGACCTTCCATGATCTGAGCGCCCACAGTCATGAGCGGATTGAGAGACGTGAACGGCTCCTGAAAGATCATGCTCATGTCTCTGCCGCGCAGCTTGTTGTAGCCGTCTTCGTCCAGTCCGGCGAGTTCCCGGCCCTGCAGAACGATGCTCGACCCCGGAGCCAGCTTGGCCACGAGGGGCAGCAGTCCCATGACCGCCAGCGAGGACAGGCTCTTGCCGCAGCCGGACTCGCCTACCAGAGCCAGGGCTTCGCCGGCGTGCAGAGTCAGGTTGATGCCGTCCACGGCGGGAATATCCCGCAGTCTGACGCCCAGATTGCGCAGCTCAAGAACGGGAACCCCTCTTCCGGAAGGCACCGGGGCAGTGGAGAAACGCGCCGTCATGACGCAATCTCCGCAACCGCAGCTGCCCAGGGGCTGTTGTGGTGGGCCATTCCAGTATTCAATCCCGCGGAAGGGTCATGACGCACCGCGGAAGGCAACGAGAAGCGGGTCGGGTAAATGGCGTCGTCCACCACTTCGGCCGGAAAGACTTCGGAGACTTTGGCCGCTACGGACGGGTCCGCACGCGAGGAGATGCGGATCGTTTCGGTGCTGGCATCCAGCCGGGGTTCGAGGAAAGCCTCTTCCAGAGACATGTTGAAGTCGAAAACGTAGGACAGGATCTGCAGCAGCGTGGGAAAGATGGTGCGACCGCCCGCTGCGCCGAAGGCGTAGCGCTCGCCGCCGGCACGACTTGCCACCAGAGGACACATGTTGGAGAGTGGGCGGATGCCCGGCATAATGCTGTTCGGATGCCCCGGCATGGGGTCAAACCACATGATGCCGTTGTTGAGCAGCATGCCGAGAGAAGAAGTCACTTTGGAGCCGAAGCGGGACAGCAGGGTGTTGGTCAGGGCGACGACCGTTCCGTGTCGGTCCACCACGCAGAGATTGCTGGTGCAGGAGGGGTCCGGTCGGCTGCCGGGCACGGCGGATTGTCCCATATGCGTGAGCCGGTATTCATATTCCTCCCGGCAGACGCGGCTGTAGAGCAGGGCTTCCTCCGCTCCGGGACGACTGGAGGAGGGATTCAGGCCGCGCTCAAGGTTTTCGAGGGCGCGCAACAGGCTTGGCCCAGCGGAATTGCCCGGCATAAGCGCCAGATCCCAGCCGCGATATGCGCCGTGCAGCGGCTCCTTCCATTCCGGACGGTAGGCGGCCAGATCGTCCAGATCGATGGGAGAACCTCCTTTTCGAAGATCTTCCACCAGCGCATGGGCCAGTTCGCCTGTGTAGAAATCCTGTGGTCCTGCCTTCCGGAGTCGCTCCAGCGTGGCCAGTTTGGCCGTAAGCGGCAGTCTGGAAGGACGAGCCCCCGCCGATACGCGGGAAACGCGGCCTTCCGGCAGCCAGAGCGCGGCAGACTCGGGATAGCGCAGAAGCATGTCCGTATCCATGGCAAGGGCCAGCGCAGCCATCCAGTCCAGTTCCAGTCCCGCTTCGGCCTCCGCGATGGCCGGCTCGATAACCTGTTCCCAGGGCAGGGTTCCCAGCGTTTTGAGGGCTTCGGCCAGTCCGGCGACAGCGCCGGGAACTCCAATGGAGGCGTAGCCGTGGATGTTTCGTCCGTCCTTGACCCTGGGCCAGTGGAACCAGTCCCCGTCATCCGCGGCGTCTTCCAGCGGATAGTCGGCGGGATTGAGTCTGGCTGAGGCGCAGATGCCGAAATCCAGAGCTCGAGTGACTCCGGAAGGGCCGTCCCTGACGACCATGAATCCGCCTCCTCCGATACCGCTGAGCCACGGCTCCACTACGCTCAGGGTCAGAGCCGCGGCCACGGCGGCGTCAACGGCGTTGCCGCCTGCGGCCAGCATGGCCGCGCCGGCTTCGGCGGCTTTCCAGTGCTGGCAGACCACAATGCCGCCGGGACTGGTCAGTTGCGATTTTGTAATGTTCCACGGTGTCGTGTGCATGCTCTTCTCCGAAAGGCGTCGGTCGTGATGCGGGATAACTTGGCAGGTGTTGCGTCGTTTGGCTACAGGGCCTTTTTCTTGTCCTGATAGACGGCGCGTACTCCGGCGGAATTGCCGCCGTCCACGGCCAGATTGGCCCCTGTGATGAAGGAAGCCGCATCGGAGCACAGATACAGGATGGCGGAAGGCGCATCCGTGGGACCCGAGGGACGACCAAGGGGAATATTGGCGATGACCTTGCGCACATGTTCATCGGTGAGGGGGGTGCTTTCGCTTCCCGCGGCGAAACCCGGTTCCACGGCGTTTACCCGGATTCCGAATTCGGCCAGTTCCAGCGCCAGGCCCAGGTTCAGACGGTCCAGCGCCGTCTTGGACACGCAGTAGGGTACGGCGGTGGAGCGCATCTTGCGCGCGGCTCCGGAGGAAATATTGATGATGGAACCCTTGACGCCCCTTTCGATCATGAGTTTCGCCATGTCGCGGGAAAGGATGAAGGGGGCGCGCACATTTACGTTCATGATGCGATCCCATTCCCCGTTGGGCAGGTCAAGCAGAAAACTCGAGGGATAAACGCCCGCATTGTTGATGAGAATGTCCGGCGCGCCCCACGCTTCGCGCACCGTGTCCGTCAGACGCTGCATGTCGGCGTCGGACGTCAGGTCAACGGCCACCAGCAGGGGAGACACGGCGCAGTCGAGTTCGGCAGCCAGTTCTTCGAGCTTGTTCATCTTGCTGCCGGTCAGGCAGAGTTCCGCGCCCACTTCATTGAACGCCTTCGCGATCCAGACGCCGAAGACGCCGTAGGCTCCGGTTAGAACAACTTTTTTCCCCTTGAGGCAGGTAAGATCAATCATCTCGGACTCCTGTTCGGCGGAAGCGTTTCCGCCGGATTGAATTCATGGTTCCGGGGCGTTCGCCTCAGCGCAGACGAGGGTCCATCCTGTCGCGCAGATAGTCGCCGATAATATTGACAGAAAGCACCAGCAGAAAGAGGCAGACCCCCGGAAAGCCGGCGATCCACCATGCCGTGTCCAGATAGTGCCGCCCCACGTTCATCATGGCTCCCCAGCTGGGGGTGGGCGGTTGCACGCCGAGTCCGAGGAAGGACAGACCTGCCTCGAATAGCACCATAGAGCCGAATTCAAGCGTCGCCACGACAACGATCTGACCGAAGACGTTGGGAAGAAGGTGACGGCACATGATGGACAGGGCCGGGGTGCCGACAAAGCGCGCGTAGCGCACATAGGGCTGGGGCATGAGGCTCAGCGCCTGCCCATAGACGACGCGGGCGTAGCGGGTCCAGCGGGTCAGCCCGAGAACCAGCACTACATTGATGAAGCCGGGGCCGAGCACGGCCACGGTGATGACCGCGAAGAGCAGCGCGGGAATGGACAGCATCATGTCGACGATGCGCATGACCGCCGTCTCCACCCAGCCGCGGCAGTAGGCCGCCAGCAACCCCGCCAGTATCCCGATGGCGCCGGAAAGACATACGGCGAGAACAGCCACGCTCATGGAGGCCCGGGCGCCGTAGATGATACGGCTGAGGACATCGCGCCCCAGTTCGTCCGACCCAAGCAGATAGGAAACGCCCCGGATGACGCTGCCCGGCGCTTTCATGCGGGCAAGAAGGTTCTGGGATGTGGGATCGTTCGGCGCAAACAGGGGCGCGCACAGCGCCATGACGGCAAATCCGGCGAGAATGGCGATGAAGATCCACAAATAGCCGGGGATGGCCGAAAACCCCGCGCGGAACGTCGCCCGAAGCGACGGACGGGGACGGATTTCCTGCTGCATGCTGTTGGAAGCGGATGTGCTCATTGCGCGCCTCCCGTATGACGAATTCTGGGGTCCACGACTCCGTACAGGAGGTCGGCGACAAGGTTGCAGACCACCGACGCCACGGCTCCGAACAGGACTACGGCCTGCACGATGGGAAAGTCCCGGGCCTCAATGGCCTGTACCGCCACCTGACCGAGTCCCGGCCAGGCGAACAGTGTTTCCACAATGACCGCGCCGGCCAGCAGATGGCTGATTTCCAGCGCGGCTACGGTAATCACCGGGATGGCGCTGTTGCGGGCCAGATGCCGCCAGACTATCCGGCGCAGGGGCACGCCCTTGGCCCGGGCCGTGCGCACATAGTCCTTGCCCAGCTCGTCCAGTACGGCGGTGCGGGCCACGCGGGCGAAGGTGGCCAGCGTGAGCAGACCGAGAGCGACGGACGGCATAAGCAGAGAGGCTCCCGAGTCTGAACCCGAAGAGGGCAGCCACTGGAGATGGACGGCAAAAAGCAGGATCATCAAGATGCCGCTGAAGAAGGTGGGCATGCTTTGTCCCGTGAAGACGATGGCCTGGAAGAGTCGCTCCAGCAGTGTTCCCCGCTTCAGGGCCATAAGTACTCCGATGGGGAGTCCTGCACCAATGGAGAGAAGCATGGCTCCGGCCGTGAGCTGCAGCGTGTAGGGAATGCGCGAGAGCAGAATGTCCCATACTGGCACGCCCTGGACATAGGACATTCCCAGATCAAATGTTCCAAGATCCTTGAGATAGTGCAGATATTGGATATACAGGGGCTGATCGAAGCCGAGACTGGTGCGCAGCATGGCGATGTCCTCGGCTGTGGCTCCCTCCGGAACCAGCAGCAGGGTGGGATCGCCCGTAAGCCGCTGGACGAAGAAGAGAATGGTCAGTGCTCCGAGCGCGGCGACGAGGGCCTGCCAACAGCGTTTCAAGATAAATCGACTCATGGGACTTCCTCTGCCGGACCGGCGACGACCGGCCGGCGGACGGCGTAAGGGACTTGACGAAGAGCCGGACGTCCCTCCCGGGGCGTCCGGCATCCTGGCGGGTTACTTCCAGCTCATCCGGTTGAGGAAGAGACTTTCGTTGGGAGTCGGCGTCCAGACCAGATGCTTGTTGGCGCCATAGATATAGGCGACCTGATAGAGCGGCAGGATATAGCTTTCGTCCAGGATGATCCTGTCGGCCCTGGAATACAGCTCCACGCGCTTGTCGGGATCAAGGCAGATGCGGGCCTCGTCAAGCAGACCGTCCAGGTCGGCGTTGCGGGTCTGAGACCATGCGCTGCTGGAATGCATGAGCGGGTAGACCACACCGTCGGCGTCCATGCATGCGCAAGACCAGCGACCGAAGGAAATATGCGGACGGGCGGAGAGATCGCCCTGCTGCACGGCCTTGAGGAAGGACGCCTGATCCATCATTTCGATACGGACGTTCATGCCTATGTCGGTCAGCATCTGCTGGACAGCCTGCACGATGCGCTGATCGTATGAAGGCGCCGTGGCGAAAACAAGTTCTTCTTTGGCGGCGTCTCCGGCCTGGGCCAGAAGTTCTCTGGCCTTCTCCGGATCATAGGGGAATCCGGTCTGTTTGCTGTAGCCGGCCATTTCCTTTGTGAGCATGGTGTCGGCGATGCGGTCTTGTCCGTTCATCAGGCCGTCAATGATTCCCTGTTTGTCTATGCCGTAGGCGATGGCCTGCCGGACCAGCTTGTTGTTCGTGGGGGTACGCCCGTTGTTGGTGCGCAGGAAGGCGACCCGTTCGGTCAGGGTCACCCGCGGTTCGCAGACCCTGTCCTTTTCGATGGTGGCGGCGAGGTCGGGATTGAGGTCCACGGCCAGATCGGCCTTGCCAGTGCGCAGGTCGGCCACGCGGGTTCCGGGATCGGGAACGAAACGGAATTCGGCTTTGGGGAAGAATCCCTTGTCGCCCCAGTAGGCGTCGTTGCGCTCCAGAAGAATGCGCACACCACGTTTCCATTCGACAAGCTTGTAGGGACCGCTGCCGATGGGAGCCTTGTTGAAGGTTTCCTTGCCCACCTTTTCCACATAGGCCCTGGGCACGATGCTCAGTTTCACCAGCTGGGCCAACAGGGGCGGATACGGCTTGGCCGTGGTCAAGACCACGCGATCCGGGCCGGTCGCTTCAGCCTTGATTACGGCTTCGAACTGGCTGCGTTGTGGACTGGCAGTGGCCTTGTCGGTGATGCGCTCGATGCTGTAGACCACGTCTTCGGGAGTCAGCGGCGTGCCGTCGTGGAATTTGATGTCTGTCCGGATGACGAACTCGATTTGCGTATCGTTCAGATGCTTCCACGACGTGGCCACGGCGGGGATGATCATTCCGGCGTTGTCTCGGGTGATCAGGTTGTCGAAGATGTTGCGATACACGCCGTAACTGTTCTGATTCCACTGCATGTGCGGGTCGCAGGTCGCCGTCTCGTTGCTCAGGTCGATGACGACGGTGTCCTTGGCGGCCATGGCGGGAGCCGCCAGCAGCAGGATGGCGGAGCAGACTCCGGCCAGATAGGTTCCTAGACTCTTGCGCATGCTCGTTCTCCTTCGGGGCATGGGTATGCGTGAACGGCTCCGCACAGGCGGGCCGCTGGTCCTCAGTCGAGGGGAGAAGACCGGTCGGGAAGAGTTGCGGATTCCCTGAACCGGTCACTGTTGGACGATCGGGCATGATAGGCTGCCAGCTCTCCGGTCGTGCAGACCCAGAGGCCGTCAGTATTCCTGGCATGTTCAAGCAGGGCTTCGGCAAGTGGAATGCGACCGCTGCGACCGGTGAGCCATGGATGAACAGTCGTCACCACCGATCCTCCGAACCGTTCGATGCCCGCGCAGATTTCGAGCCAGCTGCCAGCCGTCTCGGATGTCGTGCGGGGCGCCCAGCGATCGGCTCCCGTGCCGGCGTATCTGAAAAAGACGGCGTCATCCAGAGTCCATTGAATGGGAATTTCGATGGTTTGACCAAGAGAATAAGGGTGGTCGTAGCCGGAAAGGGAGCTGTCGTAGAGAATGCCGGCCCGCCGCAGAACGTCAAAAGCCCAGGGCGTCATTTCCCATGAGGGCGAACGGAACCCCAACGGCCGCAGCCCCGTCATCCTCACGACCGTTTCAATGCCCTTTTCGACGATTTCGGAGAACTGATCGGGAGACAGATCGCTGACGACCTCGTGCAGAACGCCGTGCAAGCCGATTTCATGACCTGCATCGGCCAGCGTTTCCAGCAGCCAGGGACGTGTTTCCGCCTCATGAGCGGGCACGAAACAGGTGGCCCGGACATCGTGGCGTTTCAGAATTTCGAGCAGATGCCATATGCCTTCGCGCAGACCGTAACATCTCTGCTCCAGTTCATTCATGCTCAAAGAGGACTGGTTGCGGCTGCGCCATAATTGCGGACTTTCGGCATCCACGTCGATGGTGAAGCAAAAGGCGGCCTGGATGGAAGCCGGCCAGATGTACGGCTGTTTCATGCATTTCCCACCGGCGTTGATCAGATTGCCAAACGGGGGCAAATCCCGCATACTGAAAAGTATGGAATTCTGGATTAGAAGTTAGCTTCCGGTCCTTTTTTTGTCCATTTCATTTTTTTTATTCCGTCCATAACCTTGACGGCGCGGCGGATTTCCCGGCGGATCCCATGGATTGGATGCATCTCGAGAGTTTTTATTATGCGGCTACGCTGAAAAGTCTGAGCAAGGCTGCCACGGTCATGCACCGTTCTCAGCCGGCGCTTTCCAAGCAGATCAAGGCATTGGAAACTGCGCTGGGGTGCCAGCTCTTTACCCGCCTGAACAGCCGAAACATGGTGCTGACCGAGGAGGGCCGCCGTGTGCTGTCGTTTGCGGAAGATGTCTTTCAGCGTCGTGGAGGTCTGCTGCGGGAACTGGAAAGTCTTCGCAACGGGGGAGCCGGACGGGTCACGCTGGCCGCTGGAACGGCCACGCTAAGCCTCATGCTGCCGGATGCAGTATCCCGATTCAGGAGAGAGTATCCCGAAGCCCGTCTGACTCTGCTGGAACGTTCGCCGGATGTCGCTCTTGAAATGCTGAGCAGAGGAAGGATTGATCTCACTCTGGCTCTGGAATCGCAGGTTCCGGCGCATCTTGTGACCTATTACTGGAAAATGGCCCATTTCGTACTGATGGTGCCCCGTGGGCATGGGCTGACGCGATGCGGGATCATCCGGCTGGAGGATGTGGCCCGGCATCCGATCATCAAGCTGGCGTCGAATATCCGCTTCGCTTCCGGAACGAAGCTGGAGCAGTCCTTCGCGGAACAGGGACTGAAGATGGATGTGTTTCTGGAGGCCAGAAATATTTATCTGATGGGCGAATACGTGCGCAGGGGATTTGGGGTGAGTCTGGTGACCTCTCTGGCCGGGGGGCTGCCTCTGTTCCCCGAAGAGCTGGAGTTTCTGCCGCTGGATCATCTGTTCAGCCCGGAAAGAATTTTGATCTGCGCCCGGAAAAATGCGCCGCTTTCCCTCTGTGCGCAATCCTTGTTGAACATTTTGCTGGAAGAAGGCGAAGCGCCGGCCGGGGAACCTTCCGAATAACGGAGTGACGGGTTGTGCGAGTGCCTCGGAAGCCTGTCTTCGCTCGGAGGGCTGTGTGGAAAACGCCTTCCGTACTGTCGAGCCGTGCTTCGGTCGGCTCCAGATGGTCACCCATGGTCTTTCGTTTCATCAGTTTTCATGTTTCCGACCTGAGAATTTGTTGGCGTCGCCGTCGGGTTCGGTTTCAGAAATCTTACGGTAACAGGATTTATGTACTGTTCCTGTGCCGTATCTGGGGGAGTTTTTGGAAATGTACGGCCATGTCGTACGATGATTGCCATTTTCGTATAGAAGTGAAATCCTTTTGTAGCCATGCAGAGGCGTTCGAAGGGAACTTTCTTTTTCGGAAAATCAAAAACATGATGCAGCGCGTGCAATCCTGAGTTGTATTTTATCTTGTAACCATATTAAAGTGTACCATTATTTATGATATAAAAATTTTTTTTAAGATGTACATGTTTCTCGGGAAATATTCGTTATTTTATTCTGGGTAATCATATGCCGTATTTTTGAAATATGTAGATTCCTTGAAATAAGATGCCATAAAATAAGAAGAATTTTCTTGTTTAATAAGCGGGTACAGGTAATTGTCGTTTTATTTCTTTGAGTTTAAGGCCGGGATATATTGATGCCTTTCGTATAGGGAAAGGAGTATGGCAATTTATGGCATCTGCCCAAATCTGGGGCAGGCATTCTGTTCGGAAACACGAGAGTGTGAAAAGAATATCTTGTCAGGGAATTGTCATGAGTTTGTTGATATTTTGCATGGAATGGGGTATCTGAAAATGAAAATATCCGTGGCAGGTGTCTGATCGTTCTCTAACGAGGAGGTATGCATGAGTCCGTTCAGTAATGCTTTTGAGAAGAAGTGGTTTTACATCTTTATGTTCTTTTATGTCTTTATCATGCTCCCTTTCCCCTTTTTCTACAACACCGAGTATGATCCTTCCTGGTATGGGATTCCCAACTATGTTTTCGGATGGATCTTCAATTCCGTGGTTGTCGTGGCTCTGATATTCCTGTGGCGTCATCAGTGCCTGTCCCGTCCCGAATACCAGGAAGAGGAGTAGGCGAGCATGCAAGAAGAACTGTTGACGCAAACAATCCCGTTTCTGGTGGTCATGATTTCCTATATCGGACTTATGGCCTACATCGGCTACTACGCCACCAAAAAGACCAGAACCTTCAGCGACTATCTGACCATGAGCGGCAAGGCCGGAGCCATTCTGAGCGGACTTGCCTATTTTGCGACCCAGTACAGCATGAGCACGTTCATGGGCGTGCCGGGTACCATCTATCATGTCGGCTATGCCGGGATGTCGGTGTCCGTTCCCGGCATCGTGTTCAGCATGCTGATTCCCGCGCTGCTGGTGGGCAGACGTCTCATCCGGCTTGGCCACAAATACGGGATGCTCACCATGGCGGACTATCTCTCCGACAGATATGAATCCGTGGGCATGCGCGGTTTTCTGGCCGTCATCATGATCATATTCCTTGTCCCGATGATGGGCGCGCAGACCATTGGCGGCGGGATCATCTTCTCCACCTATACGGGAGCTCCCGAATGGCTGGGCATCGTGATCATGGGGATCACGGTAATCGCCTACTGCATTACCGGTGGCATCAGAAGCATCATGATTACGGACGTCATTCAGGGATGTCTCATGGTCGCGACGGCGGTGGTGACCTTCTTTGCCGCGCTTGAGCTTGGCGGCGGCATGGAACTCATCAACCAGAAGCTCTCTTCCACCAATGTGGGGCTGATGACGCACCCCGGCGTCAACGGCGGCATGCCGTGGGCAAACTACGCTTCCATGATCGTGATGTGGAGTTTCTTCACCATCGGTCAGCCCCATCTGTTCACCAAGTTCTTCACCATGAAGAACTATAATGTCATGTTCAAGGCAGTTATTCTGGGCACGCTGGGCATGCTTTTCTCGGCGACGCTCATTGAATGGTGCGGTGTGCTCGGGCGCGTGTCCTTCCCCGATCTGGTCGGGAAGGGGTCCGACTACGTTGTGCCGTATATCCTGCATGCGGGCGTGCCCAAGGTGGTTTCGGCGCTCATGGTTGCAGGTATTTTCTCGGCGGGCATGTCCACCATATCCGGTATTCTGCTGACCACCACCAGCGCCATCACCCGCGATCTGTATCAGAAGATCTTCAGACGCGGCGCCTCGGATGAGGACGCGCTCAGACTGTCGCGTTACGTGACCGCCGGACTCGGCGTTCTGGCCATTCTGATCGGCATTTCCAAGCCCGCGAGCATCTTCCAGCTGGTTCTGTTCGCGTTCGGCGGTCTCGGCATCTGGGCTGCGCCCATTCTCGCCGGGATGTACTGGAAGCGCGCCACCAAGATGGGAGCCGTCGTTTCCGTCGTCTGCGGCGAAATCATTTATGTATTGCTGGTTCTCAAGTTCCAGAGCCTTACGTTTGGCTTCAATCCTCTGATTATCGCGTGGATCATTACAGTTCTGATTCTTATCGGCGTCAGCCTGTATACGAAGCCCGTGAGCGCGGAGACCATCAGACGGCACTTCGAAGAACTGGATGGCCAGAAGTCAGCTTGATCTGACATTTGATCTGTTGGATTTCGGGTGGAATTCCCGAATCCCGCCGGGAGTCCTGCGACTCCCGGCGAAAGCAGATTTTTCGGTGCGGCTTCCGCAGAGAAAAGCCCCGGCAGGCGGGTGATCCGTATCGTCGCAGTATATCTTTGGGAGGCGTTTCGGGTCCGAAACGCCTTTCTGCCATTCGCGGAGGCTCCGATAGCGGGACCTTCTGCAGCCGGAACCGGCGAACCCGGTTCTTTCTGACAAGGAACGCGCCGCCAGCGAGTGGAGGCGGCATTCACAAAAAACACATGGAGGCACGATGTTTCTGGCCCATCTTAACTGGCAAGAGGCGGAATCCGTCCTGAAGGCGAAAGACCTCGTCGTCATCATCCCGCTGGGCAGTACCGAACAGCATGGCCCTCTGGGGCCGCTGGGTACGGATTTCATCATTCCTCAACATCTGGCCGAACGAATCGAGGCAAAAACCGGGGCACTGGTCGTTCCCACCATGCCTTTCGGCGTTGCTGCCCATCATACGGATTTCCCGGGGACCATCGACATTGGGCTTGAGGGGCTTACCTGCGTCATGCGGGGTGTTGTCGAGAATCTCATGAAGCACGGGGCCCGCAGATTCCTGTTCCTCAACGGACATGGGGGCAATGATCCGGCCCTGGATAAGGTTGGGCTTGAAACGTTTCGGGCTGGCGGACTCTGCGCCCAGATCAACTGGTGGAGCCTGGCTCCGGCTCTCAATCCCCAATGGACCACGGGGCATGGAGCTGCGCAGGAAGTCGCCATGATCCGTGCCATCGACAACAGCCTGATCCGGGATGACTCGCTGATTCCTACCGAGGTCAATCATCTGTCCGCAGAACTCCGCAATACTCATCTGAATCAGGTCCGGTTTGGCAATGCCGCGGTGAAGGTCATCCGGGATGTCCGGTCCACAGTCAATTCCGGGGGCTTCGGCGGACTGGAATCCGGACTTGGCACGCAGGAATGGGGCAGGGAAATGCTGGAAGCCGTGGTGGACTATTGTGTCGGGTTCGTCGAGGCGTTCAGGCGGGTGGACATCGAGGGAGCGCATCGGCATGTCTGAGCTTGAAACCCTGCTGGCGCAGGTGGATGCGGACAGGCTGATGGCGCATGTCCGCAACATCACGAGATTCGAGAGAATCCCGGACAGCGATGAGGAACGGGCCGCGTTCGACTGCATCGAGGCAGCTCTTGCAGCCTGCGGTCTTTCCCCGCAGCGGCACATGCTGCCCGCATACGTCAGCATTCCCGTGCGCGCGGAGTTGACGGTCGCCGGAGAAGACATCCCCTGCACCACGCATTCTATGCTGCCGAGCGCGGAACTGAAAGCAGAACTCGTGGAAGTGTCCGATGCCACCTCCATCCTTCACTGCAATGCGGCGGGCAGGATTCTTCTTATTGATGGTCTGGCCATGGCTCCCGTCGTGCGTGCAGCTCAGGAGGCTGGAGCTTTGGGCGTCATATTCGTCGCCGGGTCCCGACATTATCATAAAATGATTGTTTCCACGGTATGGGGAAGCCCGGAGCCGGACGACTGCGCCGCCTTTCTGAATATCCCCGCCGTGACCGTGAGCTACAAGGACGGCGAGCGCATAAGAAGTCTGCTGCGGCAATCCGCCGAAGTCCGCATGTCTGCGACGGTCGAGAACAAGTGGGTGGAACTTCCTGTGATCACCGCGGATATCGGCAGAACGGACGAAGGCTATCTTATGCTTACCGGGCATGTGGACAGCTGGTACAAGGGAGCCATGGACAATGCCTCCGGCAATGCCGCGGCCCTTGAGATCGCCCGCATTCTGGTGGCCAGGCAGGCTTTTTTGCGGCGCGGCGTGCGCGTGGTGTTCTGGTCTGGGCATTCGCATGGGCGGTATGCCGGTTCCACAGCGTTCTGCGATGCGTTTTTTCAGGACATTCACGACAATGCGTTCCTGCATGTGAATGCGGACTGTCTGGGCGGCTGCGGCGCAACCCTGTTGAGCCAGGGCGGCTGCATGGCTGAATCATGGGCGCTTGGCGATTTCGCCATCCGCACGGTTACGGGAGAGGGGTTTGAAGGGACCCGCTTCGGTCGTTCCTGCGACCAGTCGTTCTGGGGAACGGGGACTCCCTCTCTGTTTTCAAGTGTTTCTGAACAACCAAAACCGGAAACCGAAGATGCTGCTTCAAAGGCATTCGGACTCATGTTCGGAGGCAGCAAGAGCGGTGGCTACGGCTGGTGGTGGCATACTGAGGCGGATACGGCGGACAAGATTGATCCCGAATTGTTGCGGCGGGATACGCGGATCTTTCTTGCGGCTGTGTACAAGGCCTGCGCCGACCCCGTCATTCCTCTGGATATCCGGGCCGGATTCGCCGAATTTGCGGAGCAGGTCCGCGGCTATGCGGCGACAGGGAACGGGCTGGATTTCGGGCCGTTGCTGTCTCGCATTCATCGGGTGGAGGAGCTGCTGGCTTCTCTGGAATTGTCCGGTAATGTGGAGAAGGCGAACAGGCTGATTCTGAAATTTGAGCAGAAACTGGTCCCGCTGCTGTACGTCAAGAAGTCCAGGTTCGGGCATGATGCCGCATCCCGGCAGGCTCCCTTGCCCTTGCTGGAGGAAGTGCCGGTCTGGGCTGCGGAGACGGATGCGCATCGGCGGCATTGTCTTGAGGTATTGCTGAAAAGACGTCTGAATGAGTTGACCTTTCGGGCAGGCGAGCTCGTCGAGCTTCTGGAAGGTTTTCAGGAAAGGGCGTGATTCTTTCTCTGACGGTGGAGACGTTGCCCGGCGCGGACTGAATGATTGCGGTCCGCGCCGTTCCGTTTTATTCGATAGGCGGTTGTCGTGCGCGCGAGGGAGAACGCAATGTTGTCGGCAAGTGCGCGTACGGCGCGGCGGGAGCGAGATGCCATGGCAGATAACGGCAGGAAAGCCTTCGAGAAAAAGGAAAATGAGTCATGCATGATCCGTGCAAAGTCCTTGTGACTCTTGATGCCGTTGCTCATGCGGCCGCCCGGCGTGCGGCGTCGGTTGCGGAAGGGCGGTGCGGTATTTTTGTCGATGCCACGGCGGGAAACGGGCATGATACGGTTTTTCTGGCCGAACTGGCCGGAAGAACGGGACACGTTTACGCCTTTGATGTTCAGACTGCGGCTCTGGGGGCTACCCGGAACAGGCTTGAGGCTGCCGGTCTTGCGGACCGGGTGACGCTTATTCATGCCGGGCATGAAAATCTGGCGGGACTGGTTCCGGAGTGTACCGTCACGGCCATTCTGTTCAATCTTGGTTTTCTGCCGGGGAGCGACAAAAAG
Source organism: Pseudomonadota bacterium (assembly GCA_023403845.1). Taxonomy (GTDB): domain Bacteria; phylum Desulfobacterota; class Desulfovibrionia; order Desulfovibrionales; family Desulfovibrionaceae; genus Bilophila. The sequence goes on along the minus strand of JAEYDL010000006.1, from coordinate 3,008 downwards.
ACGGCCACACACGCAGAGACGACGCTTGCCGCGTTGCGGGCCGCTGTTCGCCTGCTTGGAGAACATGGGGTACTTTCCGTGCACCTGTACACAGGACACTCCGGGGGAGCGGAGGAGTGCCGGAACGTACTTGAATTTTTTGAGGGCCTGGCAAGAAAGGAGTGGCGGGTGCAGTTCATCACGGACGGCAACAAGCCGCGCAACGCGGAATGGCTTGTGCTGGCTGAAAGAGTTCAGCAACAGGTACCGTCGAGGCCGCAGGCCGCTCCTTCCGTATAGTCGCCATTCTGTTTTTCACCGCCCGTCAGAGCCGCATCCAGCCGTGCCCTGACCGTTTCATACGGCGCGTAGCCTCGGGTCAGTGGCATCCGTTCCATCCCATTTTCAAGAAAGAGCGTGGGGTACACAGGAAACTCATCGAGAATGTCCAGCGCCGTTTCCGTCTCCGAGACGGCTTCTTCCGCCACGGCGGGATCCTTCAGCAGAAGGGCGCAGCTGTCCGCGTCAGCGCCAAGACTGGTCACGAGATCCCGCTGTACATCCGGATTCAGAATATCCTTTCCCATGCCGTACAGGGCGTTCTGAAAGGTTTCCAGCTGAAGGAGCGCGTTTCCGGGCACGAGGCGTTTCAGGGCCGCGAGCGTTCTATTGATTTCAGGGGAATGCATGAGGATCGGCGAGTCCGTATCCAGCAGGTGGATGAAGGCCGCGGCAGACCTTCCCGTAGTTTTTTCCAGGCGCAGAAAAAAGTCACGGATGTTTGGAGAGCGTTCCCGCATCCGGGCGATGGTTGTGGGTTCTTCTACAAGAGATCCGGCAAGCACTCGTACAGGCAGCTCGGGATGATCGCGTCGGAGCTGTGAGAGAACGGGGACAAAACCGAAGCACCAGGGACAGAACACATCTGAGATATAAAGCAGTTGGGACATGAAAACTCTCTTTTGCCGACGTTTCGACTAGCCTCTCTTAAGGGCTTTTTTCAGCTCATCCGCATAGATTCTGAGGACTTCCAGTCGAGCCAGCTTCTTGTCTTCCGCGGGGATGATATGCCAGGGGGCGTATTCGGTGCTGGTTCTGGCGAACATTTCATCCGCCGCCTGCATGTAGGCGGCCCGTTTTTCTCGATTGCGCCAGTCTTCTGAGGTGATCTTGTATTGTTTCCAGGGCGTGTTTTCGCGTTCCCGGAAACGCCGGAGCTGTTCTTCCGGAGAAATGTGCAACCAGTACTTGATAAGGATGTTCTTGTGATCCTGAAGCTGGGCTTCGAAAGCGTTCAGCTCGGCATAGGCCCGTTTCCAGTCTTCGGGGGGAGTCAGGTTTTCCACGCGTTCCACCAGCACGCGTCCATACCATGAACGGTCGTAGATGGTTACGAAGCCGGCCATTGGGACATGCCGCCAGAAACGCCACAGGTAATTGTGGGCAAGTTCCTCATCGGTCGGGGCACTGATGGGGATGACGCGCGTGATGCGGGCGTCAATGCCCGCGGTCAGGCGTCGGATGGCCCCGCCCTTTCCGGCTGCATCCCAGCCTTCGAAGAGCAATGTGCTGGAAATGCCCTTTTTGTAGGCCCGGTAGGTCAGGTCGAAAATATCGGCCTGAAGCTGGGCCAGCTCCTTCTTGTAGGCTCCCTGATCACATGTACGGGAAAGGTCGACGGCGTCCAGCGCGGACAGCCCCGTGTTCTGCGTCTCGTCTCCGGCAGGTTGGCGTGCGGTCTCGTTTTTCTTTTTTTCAACGGCATGTTCTATGGCTGCGATAACGGTTCTGGCAACGGAAACGTTACGGAAGGTGGCATCACAGGCGTCAATGATCGTCCATGGAGCATCCACACGGTCGGTCAGGGTAATGGCTCTGCCTCCAGCCTTCACAAGACTTTCATAATCTTCGGCGCTCTTGCGGTCATACGGGGTGAAGTGGTGCACTTCTCTGTTTTTCAGTCTGCTTTTCAGGCGTTCTGCGTGCGTTTTTTTGCTGATGTGCAGCCAGAACTTGATGATGACCGTGCCCGAGGCGGTAAGGGCGTGTTCAAGCTGCGTTCTGCGATGCATGAGCAGATCGAAATCTCTCTTTTTCATTTCGCCACAGCAGAGCCTGCGGACAGGTTCGCCATACCAGCCTCCGAAAAAGACGCTGATTTCCCCTGCGCCCGGTAATCTTCGCCAGTACTTCCATTCTTCGGGGCGGCCTCGTTCTTCATCTGTTTCCAGCCAGAATGTATGGTTGCGGATGCTCTTGGCATCCATCCATTCGGACAGCATGTTGACTACTGCGCCGCGGCCTGCGCCGCCCACGCCGCTGATGCTGATGAGAACAGGGATGCCATGCTCTCTGGCCTCCCGTTGCGCCTTGAAAAGTTTCAGACGCAGATCATTGGCAATGGATTCGTATTCCTCGGACGGGCAGGTTCGGCCAAGACTGGCGGATTTAAACATGAAAGCTCCTTTCCGAAGGAGGGTTGGGGGGGGCCGCTTTCCGGGCAGGACCAATCTCGATGTGGGAAAGAGTCTGACGGCAACGCGGCGGATTTATTAGAAGTGTCGTGTAAAGGCAGTTTACCGGGGAGAGGCTTGCGGCGTCAAGTGGGAAAGGGAAGATTCTCTGCCGCAGGGGGGAGCCGTCTGGAACCCGGAGCAGAGCGGAGCGTTTGACGGGGACTCCAGCGGGCGCTAGGGTAACCGCCAAAGGAAGACCGCGCGAGGCGCCTCGGGGAATGGCTTTCTGGCAATGGCCGAGGTCTTTGACAATCGGACGACGCCCGGTTGGAGCGGACTTTTGATCCGCCGACAGGTCGATGGAAGGCGATGGGGCGTTGCGACAATATTTTTTGGATGCGGAAAGCGGACGGAAGTTGGGAATCATGGACGATACGCTGTTGGCATATGCCGTTGAAAGGGAACAGGCTCCCGCGATTGATCCGGGGGTATTGTGGCGAAAGACCGAGGCTCGCGCCCCGCGTGCGGCGCGAGCCCCCCCGACCCTCTTATCGGATCGGTTGGGCGGGAGTG
>JAEYDL010000001.1 GCA_023403845.1 Pseudomonadota bacterium | reverse complement strand
GCCGCATCGACATCGTGACCGTGCCCGAACTGCACAGCATGACCGCCGGGGAAACCATGTTCCTCATCGCTCCCGAGGTGAACGGGCAGCGCTCCGGAACGCTGGCCTTCGGTGAAAAGATGCGTGCGGGCCGTGTCGTGCCCGATCTGTCCAGCTTCCGCCAGAAGTTCGTCGGCACCACCTACGGCGGCATCGTGCTCATGCCCTTCGCCTTTGCGCAGATGACCGGCATGTAGCGCCTCCCCCTTCCCTTCATGCGAAAACCCCGACCGTTACAGGCGGTCGGGGCTTCTTTGTACCTTCGGGGTATATACTCTCAGTAATGATAGCGGCATTGGAGTACGATCAGGGCTTCGCTCTTTTCGTCCAGCTTATAGACGAGCCGATCCCCCTGATTGATGCGTCGTGACCAGCATCCGGCAAGATCGAACCGGAGCGTTTCCGGCTTGCCCAGCCCTTCAAAAGGATTCCGCATGGCATCGCGCAGCAATTCGTTGATCCGTTTGACCGTGCGCTTGTCCGTATGCCGCCAGGAGAGGTAGTCCTCCCACGCCTGCGGCGTCCACGTGAGCAGCATGCTCAATCCTCCAGCTCATGCGGCATGGCCTTGCCCGCATCGGCGGCCTGTATCGCTTCCCTGAGCCGCGCGGCGTTGGCGGGCGAACGGAGCAGATACGCCGTCTCCATGATGGCGTTGTAATCCTCAAGCGACATCATGACCACAGAGGGCGATTTTTGCCGGGTAATGATGACCGGCTCATGGTGATCGCAGACGCGGCTCATGGTTTCCGCAAGGTTCTGCCGGGCTTCGGAGCAGGTGATGGCCTGTGACATGACGCCTCCTTTATTTTTGTACAAGAATATGTACAAATAAGGCAGGCGTCAAGAATAAGAGGCGGCCCCGGAGAACCGCCTTTTCTGCAACATTCTTTTCGCGTCAGAATCCAATCCAGCCGAAGCCTTTGGCCATGATCGCGGCAAGGGCAAAGGCGATGGCGAACTGCCATCTGAGCAGATCGTATTTGACCTTTTCGATTTCGGTCCGCAGGCGGGCTTCGGTTTCCTTTACCTCGCCACGAACCTTTTCCGTTTCTCCGCGAACCTTCTCGATTTCTACCGTCAGCCGAGCTTCGGTTTCCTTCATTTCGGCGCGGATCTTTTCCGTTTCCCCGCGAACCTTTTCCGTTTCCCCGCGAACCTTCTCGATTTCTACCATCAGCCGAGCTTCGGTTTCCTTCATTTGGGCTCGGTTCTTTTCCGTTTCTCCGCGAACCTTTTCCGTTTCCCCGCGAACCTTTTCCAGTTCGACTTGTAAACGCAACTCGGTTTCGCGCAGGTCTTCCTTGGTCGCGGCCTTGTCCTCGCGTTTTTCGAGCACCTCGACAAGCGCGTCGAACTGCTCCGCGGTAAACGCCTTTTCCAGTTTTTTCCCGGTATCGAACAACAGCATGGGAGAAGCCCTCCGTTGCGAAAATCCTATCTGATTCATGCGGGGTTGCCAAGGATTGTTCCTGTCGGCGGATGCGCTTCAGCCCGTTTATCGGCAATGCGTGCCGAACGGTTTTTACTCATGCGAACCTTGTTCACGGTGTCGGCATTCCGGCCTTTTCGCCATGATGCCCGAAAGAACGGAGGGACATATGGCCAGACCCAAAAGGAATACAGCCCCGGAAGCGGCGTCCCGGGCGACCGGACCGGATACGGTGATGGTTGCGCTGAACCGCGCGACCGGAATCAGTTTCAGGATGCCCGACGGGCGCAGGGTGCTCATCGAAGGCAACGCCGCCAGCCTGCGCGGCAGGGAAAAGGGCGTGCTGCCCGTGGGCGCGTTCGGGCTGACGCGGGTCAATGCGGACGACTGGGCCTGCATCGAAAGGACCTATGGCCCGCACATGGAAATCTTCAGGTCCGGACTCATTTTCGCGCAGACCTGCAAGGCCGGCGCTGTGGACGAGGCCGACGAACGGGCGGAACTGCGTCACGGGCTGGAACCCGTGGACGTGGAGAACGATCCCCGGGCGCGGACCGAACCGCTCCAGAGCAAGGCGGGGTTCTAGCCTGTGTCCGTGGTCGTCTTTGATCCGCAGGCGTTCCGGGAGACCTTTCCGCGCTTCGTCGATCCGAAGACCGGGCAGCCCCTCCTGACCGACGCCCAGCTTCGGCAGGCGTTCGACGTCGCCTGTCTGCTTCTGGACAACACGGACGCTTCCCCGGTTCCCTACGACCCGGCCAACGGCGTCATGATCCGCAGGACGCTTCTCTGCCTTCTCGTCTGTCATCTGGCGACACTGGCCCTGTGGCCGGCTGGCCAGTCCGGACCGGTGGCCTCGGCGACCGAGGGGTCTGTCAGCGTCAGCTTCTCCATGCCCCGGAACGCCGGGAAAGCCTTCTACGCGCAGACGCCGTGCGGACAGACGTTTTGGCAGGCCATCCAGCCCTATGCCGTGGGCGGGCGCTACCATGCCGCCCGGTACTGGCACCCGTGGGGGTAACTTGTCCGGAGAACTCGAAAAGCTGCTCAAGCGGTACATCACCCCAGATATCGTCGTGAAGGCCGGGGTGCTCGAAAATGCGACGCTGGCCGAAGGCGGCGCGTCCGTCGCGGAGTATGCGGCGGACAGGGAATACGGAACCTCCGCCGTTCCTTCCAGCCCCTTTCTGCGTTCCACGCTCGATGCCAGGGCGGAGGCATGGTGCGATAACCTTGCGCAGGCTCTGGCAGCCGGACGGACCCCGGAAGAGGCAATGCAGCTTGTTGGGCGCCGCATGGCTGACGACATCCAGGCGACGATCAAGAGCAATATGCCCCCGGACAACGCCGAATCCACCAAGCGTCGCAAAAACGCCAGAGGGGCGGGAAAGGGGACGCTCATCGACTCGGGGAGCCTGCTCAAGTCCATTGATTACGAGGCAGCCAAAAGATGAATCTCCATGAGCTTGTGCGTCCGCTTGTCGGCATCGTGAATCCCTTTCAGCCGGTCGTGATCCTCGTGTCCGCAGGATTTACGGTGAACGCGCAATATGAGCAGGTTCCGGCATGGGCCCCTGCCGTGGAGGTCATGGCCCAGCCGCAGCCGGTTGCGGACAAGACGCTGCAATTCCTCGCGCAGCAGCGTCAGAACACGATCCGGCACGATTTTTACCTTGCCGGGGACTGGTCGGCCCTTGATCGCCCGGCGGAGCAGGGCGGCGATCTCGTCTATTGGGACGGCGCGGAGTGGCAGGTGGATCAGGTGCTGGAACGCTGGAACCCCACGGCGGGCTGGACGAAAATCCGGTGCGTAAGGCTCCGGGAAACCGTGCCGCCGGAAATCGGGGCCACGGAACCGGCCCGGATGGAGCTGTCAGGGGGTGAAGATGATGCGTGACGGCATCCTCGTGCAGGCCCTTGGGGATTTCTGCAAACGCTACCTCGGCGATTCCGCCGTTGTTGTGCGTGGCTACGTCAACCGCGTGAGCAGGCCGAAGACGAAAAGCTGCGTGCTCGTCACCCCCATGACCATGACGCGCCTCTCGACGAACCTGCATCAAACGGAGTGCGGCGGGACAACCATCGTACAGCCGCAGCGCCGCCGGATACAGCTCGACGTCTATGGGCCGACCGCCGCCGACCGCGCCCAAACGCTCGCAACGCTCCTGCGCGACGGCGTGGGGTGCCGCTTCCTCCAGACGTACGGGATTGCCCCCCTGTACGTCGAAGACCCGCAGGACATGACACAGGCGGAAGGTGACGAGCAGTACAACCCCCGCTTTATGCTCAATGTACTGATTCAGGCAAACCGCGTTGAACACGTTGAGATGGATACTTTTACCGACGCGGAACTTTCCGTGCATCCGCTGGCATAGCAAACACAGGAGGGCGCAATGAGCGTCAATGCCGACAAACTGGTTCAAATCATCCCCCGCATCATCGAGGGCGGCACGCCGGGCCTGACCTTCGCCGGGCTCATCCTTTCGCAGTCCGAGCTTTTGCCCGCAGGT
>JAEYDL010000008.1 GCA_023403845.1 Pseudomonadota bacterium | reverse complement strand
AAAAACCCATTTATGGGTAGCTAGGAACAATGGCAGAAGTCAGGACATGCCTGCTTAAGCGGGCAGACAAGTACCGGGCCCTTATAGGGCCAAATCAAACCGCCCCTTGAAGGGGCGGTCATGATTTTGTCGATGCGACGCATGTCTTTCTGCGGGGGGGAGTCGTCCATCTCGAAAGGATGGATGTATTCATTCATGACGAAACGGCAATGAGGGATGTTTCTTGCGCTGGCGGTTGCGTTTTCTTTCGGGGAATTATACCCTATAGGGGTATCTGGTATCTAGAGGAGGGAAACACATGCGCGAATGCATGGACGTTAACGCGGTAACGGCGCGTCTGAAGCGGATAGAAGGGCAGGTCCGGGGTATAATGGCCATGGTGGAGAAGGATGTCCCCTGTGAAGATATCCTGATCCAGATAGGCGCCGCAAAGTCAGCCCTGCACAAGACGGGACAGATCATTCTGGAAGGGCACCTCCACCATTGCGTGCTTACCGGCATCGCCGAAGGCAATGCTGACGACACACTGAAGAAGCTTGCCGGAGCAATCGAACAGTTTTCACGCATGGGATAGGCATTTCCCGTGAATGAACGGCGTCCTGCGGTTCAGGAAATGATCCTCAGGACAGCTCCCGGAGTCATTTCGTTTTTTTGTCGCAACCGTGCTTCACTGGGAGGGGCCGATGGAAAGCGGCTGGATGACATGGGCAGCGGATGAAGAAAAACGGCATATCCTGTTTGCGGCGACTGGAGGAGCGGCTCTTGTCCTCAGTTTTTTCGACCTGAGGGGCCCTTTTCCTTTCGATCCCGCCTGGGTGGCGGTGCTTTTGTGCGGTATCCCCATCGTTGCGGAAGCTGCAATCGGCCTGGTCAGGCATTTCGATATCAAGGCGGACGTGCTGGTCGCCATGGCGCTCATCGCTGCCGTATGCATCGGAGAAATCTTTGCCGCCGGGGGAGTGGCGTTCATCATGTCCTTGGGGGAGCTTCTTGAAGAACGGACTGTTCGCAAGGCGCGTGAGGGCATCGAAAAGCTGGTCGGCATGACGCCTCGTACTGCCCGTGTACTGCGGGACGGGACGGAGACCGTGCTTCCTGCCGAAGAAGTTCGCGTGGGAGATGTGCTGCGCGTCCTGCCGGGGGAAAGTATCGCTGTGGACGGCGTCATCGTTGCGGGACAGACGTCCATTGATCAGTCCCTGATGACTGGAGAATCACTGCCGGTGGACAAGAGCGTGAACGATGAGGTTTTCAGCGGCACGGTCAATCAGTTCGGCGCATTTGACATGCGTGCGACAAAGGTCGGCAGCGACAGTTCTCTGCAGCGGATGATTCGTCTCGTGGAATCCGCGGATGCCTCCAGAACGCCCATTGTCCGGATTATGGATCGCTGGGCCTCATGGATCGTCGTTGCCGCCTTGCTCGCCGCGATCGGAATCTGGGTGTATACGGGGGAAACCATTCGGGCGGTGACCATACTCGTCGTCTTCTGCCCGTGCGCTCTGGTTCTTGCCACGCCCACGGCGATCATGGCGGGGATCGGCAACGCCACCCGTTTCGGTGTGCTGGTTTCCTCGGGGGATGCTCTTGAGCGGCTGGCCGGGATAACGCGAGCGGTCTTCGACAAGACGGGGACGCTGACTTGCGGCAGACCCGAGGTCATTGCCGTCCACTCCTTCATGCCGGATCTGTCCACGGCAGACCTGCTTGCTCTTGCCGCCTCCGTCGAACAGCGCTCCGAACATCCCCTCGGACGGGCAATTCTGCGCCATGCTGCCCGGGAAGGCATTGTGCCGCGGTGCGTCGATGATTTCGCGACACTTCCCGGTCGGGGTGTCTCGGCCCATTTGGATGGGTGGAGAATCGTCGGGGGGACTTTGCCGTTCATGCTTGAAAGCGGGATGAACACTGGCGAAGAGGTGGTGCGGGTCGTCGAGCGATATCGGCAGTCCGGCAGCACTGTGATCTGCATCGGGCGGGACGCAGAAATTGTGGGCGTCATCGCGCTTGCGGACACCATCCGACCGGATGCGAGGGAAACAGTGACTCTTCTCAACTTGGAAGGCATTCGCACAACGCTGCTTACGGGAGACAATGCGCAGGCCGCCGGCACGATCGCCCGGGCGGCCGGAATTGATCAGGTGGCGGCGGACCTCTTGCCGGCGGACAAGGTGGCGAGGATCCGGAAGCTGCAGGAAGGGGGGGACAGTGTCTGCATGATCGGCGACGGCATCAACGATGCTCCAGCTTTGAAGACGGCGTCCATTGGTCTGGCCATGGGCGGCATCGGCAGCGACATCGCCGTGGACGCTGCGGATATCGTCCTTGTGCACGACGACATCAGAAGATTGCCCCAGCTTGTCGCGCTCGCACGAAAAACGGTTTCGACCATCAGAATCAATATTGTCGTGTCCATGCTGCTGAACGCCGTGACCGTAGTCCTTGCCGCCACGGGACTCATGGGACCGGCCGTGGGCGCACTGGCCCATAACGCCGGTTCCCTGCTGGTAGTGCTGAATTCGGTCAGGTTGCTCAAATGGCGGTATTCTCCCGGGAAAAATGAGGCTTCTTCGGAGGCGGGACGTTCGGCATGACCGCCCACCGCCTGTATTCCGGAGAGTGCCGTCGCCGCCTTCGGGGCGGTGAAAGCTTGTAAGGCATTGCTTTCTCCGGTCCGAAGTGGGTCAGATGCCGGCGTGGCGCGGCGTCTGAAGCTGAGGGCCGTCCCGTTCCACGCGCTTTTTGTGATAGGCGTGCTCGATGAAGCGGACGAGATCCCCCTTGCGTGCGGCCCAGCCCGGGGCGACGAGTTCTCCCGGAGCCGGATCGGCCACCACCCTGTGCACGATGATGTCCGGACGCAGACGGAGCAGGACCTCCACGGCCCATTCCACATAGGCACCTTCTTCGAGCGGTTCATAGTTGCCCGCTCTGTATTCCCGTTCCAGGGCGGTCCGGGCGCAGACATAGGTGTTGTGCAGTTTGACGCCGCGGACAGGCAGCGCATTCAGTCGGTCCACCGTGCGCAGAATGTCGGCGAGACTTTCTCCCGGCAGACCGAGCATAAGGTGCGCGCATACCTGCAGATCGGTTTCTGCAGCGAGTTCGATGGCGCGGGCTGATGCGGCGGCGGAATGTCCCCTGTTGATTCTGTCGAGCGTGGCGTCGTTCATGGTCTGGACGCCCAGTTCCAGCCAGATTTCAGGCCAGCGGCGCGAGGCGAGGAGAGCGATTTTCTCGGCATCAAGGCAGTCCGGCCTGGTGCCTACGGAGACTCCCGCCAGATCGGGAAGGCCGTCCAGAATATCAAGCAGGGTGGCTAGACGGGAGGCAGGCCCGTAGGTATTGGAAAAGGATTGCAGATAGGCGAGGAACAGTGAAGCCCGGTTTGACTTGAGGAAATGTTCGCGCCAGTACGCCCATTGGGCGGGCAGGTTCATGCCTGCGAGACCGAGTCCCGAGCCGGAGCCGATGGCATTGCAGAAGGTACAGCCTGAACGGGAAAGAGTGCCGTCCCTGTTGGGGCAGCTCGCTCCTGCATCCAGAGGGATTTTTTGGACGCGCTGGCCGAAGCGGCCGCGCAGATGCGCCGTAAAGGTGTTCCAGACATACATGGCGAAGCTCCCGCGTACCGATCGGAACGCGGTCCACGGTACATTTATTTTGACTTGGCGGATTATTGGGCGAAAATATTGAGCTTATTTATTCCCTTGTCATTTTGAAACGTTCCATCCCCTTGACAGAGAAGCCTTTTTGGCCCAACACTCCACCACTGGACTCAGGCTATCCGCAAAATCGTATTCTGAAAAGAGCGACGGGGACCATGGTCGTCATGGCTGGGCGCCCCCGTTCGCAGATCCTGTTCTTTCCCGTCATTCCTGCATTCCCAAATGACCGTTTCCGGACGTTTCGGAGCGGCTCTTCCGGGAATGGAGGCGGGATGAGAAGCGAAGCCTGTCCTTGAGAAAAGCGAGTTGCGGCCGGGGCCGCGCATCCGGGAACAGACAGTATCAATGAAGTAGGCACGTCGACTATGTCAAAGCTTCTGAATTTCGTCTTGGGCGCCTTTTCCAACGATTTGGCCATCGACCTTGGAACGGCGAATACATGCGTATATGTGAAGGGACAGGGAATCGTCCTGCGCGAGCCTTCAGTGGTGGCGGTGAAAAAAGATTCCCGGGGCAACAGCGTGGTGCTGGCCGTGGGACAGGACGCCAAGCGCATGCTGGGGCGTACGCCAGGCAACATTCAGGCCATTCGGCCCATGAAGGACGGCGTTATCGCGGATTTCGAGGTGACGGAAGCCATGCTTCGTCACTTTATCTCCAAGGTGCATAATTCCCGTCGTCATCTGGTCCGTCCCAGAATCATGGTCTGCGTGCCCACCGGGATCACACAGGTGGAAAAACGCGCGGTCAAGGAATCGGCCCAGAGCGCCGGCGCACGCGAGGTATATCTCATCGAGGAACCGATGGCCGCAGCCATCGGGGCCAATCTGCCCATTCAGGAGCCTACCTCCAACATGGTGGTGGACATTGGGGGGGGCACGACCGAAGTGGCTGTGATTTCCCTGTCCGGCATCGTTTATTCCAGGTCAGTGCGCGTAGGCGGCGACAAGATGGACGAAGCCATCATGACGCACGTGAAGCGCAAGTATAACATGTTGATAGGCGAATCCTCCGCTGAGGAAATCAAGATCAAGATCGCCTCCGCCTATCCAATGGATCCGGAACAGCAGATCGAAGTCAAGGGACGCGATCTGGTCACCGGTATTCCGCAAAACATCATCATCACCTCCGAGGAAGTCCGCAAGGCGATTTCCGAACAGGTAGACAGCATAGTGCAGGCCGTGCGCATCGCTCTGGAGCAGACGCCGCCCGAACTGGCCGCGGATATCGTGGACCGGGGCATCGTGCTCACGGGCGGGGGTGCTCTTCTCAAGGGGCTTGATCAGCTTTTGCGCGAGGAAACGTCTCTGCCGATCATTATGGTGGACGATCCTCTTTCCGCAGTCGTCATGGGAACTGGCCGTGCGCTGGAAGATATCAGCGAACTCGGCGACGTCTGCATCGACTGAGTTTCCCGGCTGTTCGTTTCTTCGGGCGGAGAACCCGTTTCCGGTTTCCGTTGCCGGACCGGGTTCCCCGTCCCCTGGCGCTTCCCTGTAGTACATTTCCGGACAGGCCATGTCTCCCAAGCATCTTCTGCTGGTCCCGGCGCTTGCCTTGCTGTTGTATCTGGGCATGTACAGCTGGAATCAGCGCACACATATTCTGGATACCGTAGTATCCAGCACCGGTCTGGAGGCTTCCGGAGCGGTGCTGAAATCTCTGCGCCTTGTGGAAGACTCGGTCCTTGGAGCATGGAACCGGTATCTTGATCTTGTCAATGTCCGGGAAGAGAACGATGCGCTGAAAAAGCAGCTTGAACAGGCCAGACTGCGCCTTGCTCTTGCGGCGGAGGACCGGGCGGAGCTGTTGCGGCTGCGTCATCTCCTGACGTTCAATCCGCCCGAAGGGTGGGAAACCATGGGCGCGCGCGTGCTGGCCGGACGTATGGGACCGAACGCCGCGCTGGCTACCGTGCTCATCGGACGCGGATATCTGACCGGCGCAGCGCCGGGAACGCCGGTCATGACGCCGGACGGAATAGTCGGGCAGGTGCTGCGGGCCGGGCCGTCCACGGCCACCGTGCTGCTGCTTGTCGATCCGGGAAGCCGCATAGCCGTGGTTTCTCAGGAAAGCCGCGTGCAGGGCATCCTTGTCGGCAACGGTCCCGGCAACCCATTGGATCTGCAATTTGTTTCGCACAACATGCAGATCAAGCCGGGAGAACTGCTGGTGACGTCCGGCCTGGACAACGTTTTCCCGCGGGGTATCCCCGTTGCGAGAGTGGTTGCCGCAACGCCTTCTGATCTTTCTCCCTTTCAGCTTGTTCAGGCATCGCCTCTGGCGATATTGAGCAATCTCGAGGAATTGCTGCTCATTGCCCGTTTGCCGGGAAATGGGGCAGGAGACTTTTCCGGGGGGCAGGTCCCTTCGTTTGTGGGACCGCCCGCTCCCGCCGGCAGGAGTCGTCAATGACCCTGCGGAACCTGCTCTGGTGGGCTGCGTTCCTTGTGGCGGGCATTTGCGCGCAGCAGCAGGCGCCGGGCGTCGATATTCTTGTAGTGGCCTTGCTGATCGCACTGCAGGAGAAGAACCTTGCGCAGATCAGCCTCATTGTGCTTGTTCTCATTCTTGTGCAGGAAGGTCTTGGTTCCCTGGATTTCGGGAGTTCTCTGCTCTGGTACGCCCTGGTCATAGGGCTGTTTTTTGCCGGGCGCTGGCTGTTTGAAACGGAAAACTGGCTGTTCATCCTGCTGCTGAGTGTATGTCTGGGGGCGGCGCACGGCGGAATATTCCTGCTCATGGCCCGGCTGCAGTATGCTCCCGTCGAGCTTGCCTTCCTTCTTGACGAATGCATCTTGCAGGCTTTGCTTACAGCCGTTGCGTGGAAGATCGCCATGGTCCTGAGGCGCTGGTTGGTTCCCCATGAAAATTGAAGTTGATACCGAGGGTTATCAGCCCCGCAAGGGCGGGCTTGTGCTGCTGCTTTCTCTTGTGGGGTTGCTGTTCTTCACCTTCGTCATCCGTTTTTGGTATCTGCAGATCCACCGGGGGGACGAGTTCGCGCAGCAGGCGCAGGCCAACCGGCTGCGGCAGGAGTGGCTGTACGCCTCGCGCGGGGTGATCCGGGACGTAAACGGCGTCATGCTGGCGGAAAACAGGCCTGCCTTCGGTCTGGCCCTGATCCGGGAGGACTGCCGCGACGTTTCCGCTACGCTGGCGCAGGTCAGCGCCTGGGTGGGCATACCGCAGGAGCAGCTCGAAGCACGCTTTCAGCAGGACAGGCGCAAGATCAAACCGTTCGAACCCATTCTGCTGCTTTCCGACATGAGCTTCGAGCAGGTGGCCCGCATCGAGGGGCAGCTCATGCACTGGCCCGGCCTCGAGATCGTTACCCGCGCCAAGCGCTTTTATCCGGAAGGCAAGGAGTTTTCTCATATTCTCGGCTATGTTGCCGAAGCCAACGAAAAGGAGCTTGCCGATGATCCCTATCTGGCCCTCGGAGATACGGTCGGCAAGCAGGGCATCGAGTACGTCTTTGAACAGCGTCTGCGCGGCCGCAAGGGACTGAACAGCGTGGAGGTGGACGTTCTCGGGCGTTCGCTTGGCAAGACGCTGCAGGAAAAGCCCAGAAACGGGGAGAATCTCCAGCTTTGTCTTGATGCCGGACTGCAAAAAAAATTGTTTGCCCTGCTGGGCGATCAGACGGGCAGTATAGTCGTTCTCGAACCGCATACGGGGCGTTTGCGCGCACTGGTGACGGCCCCTTCCTACGACAACAACATGTTTGTCGGAGGACTTTCTCAGAAAGACTGGGTGGCCCTGCGCGACGACCCTTTCCATCCTTTGCAGAACCGGGCGATTCAGAGCGTGTATCCTCCCGGATCGGTCTGGAAGCTCATGATGGCCGGTCTGTTTCTGAAGGAAGGTGTTTCTCCGAGTCAGAAGATCGTGTGCACGGGGGCCGTGCAGATGGGAAACCGGGTCTTCCGCTGCTGGAGCCGCTGGGGGCATGGAGGCGTAGACCTGATCCGGTCGCTGATGCAGTCCTGCGACGTTTACTATTACACGCTGGGCGAAAAAATGGGTATCGACAGGATCAACGCCTTCGCCAGGGCCTGCGGATTCGGCAGCAGGACGGGCATTGATCTGCCCTACGAAAAGGCAGGACTCGTGCCGTCCCGTGAATGGAAAAAGCGTCGTTCGGGAGAACCGTGGTATCGTGGAGAGACGTTGAACGTGTCCATTGGGCAGGGATATACGTTGACCACGCCATTGCAGGTGGCCACGTTCGTCGGCGCGCTGCTGAACGGAGGCAAGCTGCTCAAGCCGCAGTTGCTTGAGGACGCCGAACCTGAGGTCCGGGGCGTTATTCCCATTTCCGATCAGCACCGCAAGCTGATTCTCGAAGGGATGCGCCAGACAGCCGATACCGGAACGGCCAAGGTCCTGCGGCGCACGGACGCCGTGATCGGCGGGAAAACCGGCACCGCGCAGGTCGTGCGGGTACGCATGGTCGGCGATCGGCGGCAGCGCAAGGAAGAAATGGCCTACCTTGAACGCGACCATGCCTGGATAGCCTCCTGGGGCAGCAAGGACGGAGTGGATGTCGTGGTGGTTGTCATGCTCGAGCACGGCGGCGGTGGCAGCTCGGCGGCGGGGCCGGTCGCACGTGACGTCTACAATATTCTTTACGGAACGCCGCTCGGTCCTCAGGCGAAAAAGCCGGTGGGGCGCACCGCACGCGAAGACTGACCGGAGGTCAGCAAAATTTCCGGTCGTCTGCGGTCCTTCCGTCCCGGACGTGCGGCATGGCTGACGTCTCGAAAGCCGTTCTTGCAGAGCCGTTTTTGTTCCCGGCAACAAGAGTCCTCCGGAGGGGGAAATGGGATTTATCGATCGAAGGCTTATCACCCATATCAACTGGGGGTTGCTGGCGGCCATGCTGGCACTGTTCCTCGTTGGGATCGGAAATCTCTATTCCGCCAGCGGCGTGCGTGTTGAGGATGGCATCAGCCTCGCGCCCTATTACGAGCGCCAGATTATCTGGGGCTGCATGGGATTCGTGCTGATGATCGTCTGCATGAGCTTCGACTACCGCCTGCTGCAGGTGCTGGCCTTTCCCTTCTTCCTGGCCATCGTTTTCTCTCTCGGCCTCATTCCCGTTTTTGGCAAGGTCATTTACGGAGCGAGACGGTGGATCGATCTTGGTTTCTTTCATTTTCAACCCAGCGAAATGGCCAAGATAGCCGTATTGCTCATGGGGGCGCAGGTGCTTTCCCTCACTGGCGAACCACTGCGCTGGAAGCGCCTTTTTCAGGTCGCCAGCGTGGGAATGATCCCTGCCGCCTTCGTGGTGATGCAGCCGGATCTGGGAACGGCCCTGACCATTTTGGCCATTCTTGGCGGCATGATTCTTTATCACGGACTGCATCGGCGTGTTTTTCAGTTCTGTCTGGTGACGATCCCTCTGCTGCCTCCGATCGCCTGGTTCTTCCTGCTGCACGACTATCAGAAGCAGCGAATTCTGACCTTCCTTGATCCCACCAATGACCCGCGCGGCGCCGGATACCATATCATTCAGTCGCAGATCGCCATCGGTTCAGGTCAGCTGTGGGGCAAGGGCTTTCTGCAGGGAACTCAAAGTCAGTTGAGCTTCCTTCCGGAAAAACATACCGACTTTGCGGTCGCCGTGTTCGCGGAGGAGTGGGGATTCGTCGGCTGTGTGGTTCTGATGGGGCTGTTTTGTCTGTTCCTGCTCGGCATCTACAACACGGCCCGGGATGCCAAGGACCGTTTCGGCAGTACGCTGGCCGCAGGAATCTTCATCTACTTTTTCTGGCAGATCTTCATTAACACCGGTATGGTGGTCGGCATCATGCCCGTAGTGGGCATTCCTCTGCCGTTCATCAGCTACGGAGGGAGCGCCACGCTGGTCAACTTTGCGCTGGTTGGACTGGTGCTCAATATCTCCATGCGCCGTTTTTTGTTCAAAAGCTGAGCGAAATGTCCCTTTCCACGAAAAAAAGCGGTTAAAAACGTTTCGTCCTATTCTTCACAATATGGCCAAGTCGACATTTCGATAAAACGTTCGTCAATGGGAGACGACGAACCCAATGCGATTTTTGAATATTCGCTCAATCACCCCGGGCATCGCTCCCTGTCTGAAAAAGTGCTTGTGCTCATTTGCTTTTGAGGGAAGGCTTTGACACATAACTGTGGGTAGTGTATAGACCTCTAATTCTGATTGTTTAGCCGTAAGGATCAAAGGAGTTCCTGCGTGATAGACCTTAATATTACGTTGTGGTTCCAGCTGGTGAACTTTCTTATAACCCTGGTCGTTCTCAACTATCTGCTCATCGCTCCCATCCGGAAGATCATTCGTGAGCGCAAGCAGAAAGTGGAAGGCTTTTCCGGGGCTATCGAGTCGTTTGCCGAAGCGAGCCAGAAGCTTCTGGAAGGGTATGAAGCGGAACTTGCCAAGGCTCGCGCTGATGCCAATCTGCATCGCAAGGAAGCAAAGGCCGAAGCCGAAGCCGAAGAACGGATCATTCTTGCCGCCGCCGGCAGAGACGCTCAGGCCAGCCTTCAGGCTACGCAGGCCGCCGTCCGTGCCGAAGCCGAAGATGCCCACAAGGCTCTGCAGGCTGACATGAAGGCGTTTACGGATGCCGCTCTCGCCAAGATTCTGGGATAAACGTTTACGGTACGCACGGGGGAATCCTTGAACGCGCTTGTTTCTTTTTTCAAGTCCAAAGACGGGCTGGTGACGATTGCGGCTCTGGTGTTGCTGGCGGTGGTTTCCCACTTCAGCGATGAGTACAACGCATGGATCAACTTGCTTGCTCGTGTCGGCAACGTATGCATATTCCTGTATATTCTGTGGCGTGTTGCCGGAAAGAAGCTGTTTGCCTCCCTTGGCAGCCGGCGGTCTGACATCGCTCAGGAACTGGAAGGGCTTGCCCAGCGTCGGCGTGTTGCCGAAGAGCAGCTTGAAGAGCTTCAGCGGCGCATGACGGGACTTGATGCCGAACGCGCCGCCATTCTTGAGGAAAGCCGTCAGCAGGGAGAGGCCATCAAGGCCAGCCTGATTGCTGCGGCCCATGCCGAGGCCGAGCGCATCCGCGAGCAGGCCGCGCGCGCTGCAGCCAATGAAACCAAGGGCATGCTCGAAGAATTGCGCGCCCGTATGGCGGACGAGATCATGACCGAAGTGGAAGAGGCCCTGAAAGGCCGTTTGAACGGCAAGATGCATGCCAGGCTCATTGACAAGTCTCTGAAAAAGGTGGTGCTCAATTGAACGGCGATATCGTGGCGCAGCGGTATGCCAATGCTCTCTTTGCCGTAGGCAAGGAAGAGGGCATGCCGAAGCTGGAACTGTTTGAAAAAGCCTTGTCCGCTCTCGCCGGCATGCTTGACGAGGCCCCTGAGCTGGGACGCCTGTTTCACGCTCCCGTGATCAGCGTCGCCGAGAAGCGAGCTGTGCTCAAGGAGCTTCTTGCCCGGATCAAGGCCGATCCCGTAGTGGAAAATTTTTGCCTTTTGCTGGCCGACAAGGAACGTCTTTCCCTTTTCGGTGATATCGTCGTCTGCTTCGGCAAGCTTCTCGACGAAGCCAAGGGCATTGTTCGCGGCAGGCTCCTGACTGCCGTTAACCTGAGCAAAGAGCGGCAAGCCAGCATCCTTGCCAAACTTGAGCAACAAACCAGCAGACAGTTGGCCCTGGAGTTTGCGGTGGATCCGTCCATCCTCGGCGGGGTCGTCCTTCAGGTAGGGGACAAGGTGCTGGATGCCAGCCTCCGGGCACAGTTGAACATCCTCAGAGACATCATCAAGAGGGGTGAATAGGATCATGCACATCAATGCAGGTGAGATCAGCAAGATCATCCAAGAGCAGATCCAAAACTACGAGCAGCGCGTAGATGCCACGGAAACGGGCACCGTGCTTTCCGTAGGGGACGGGATCGCCCGTGTATATGGCGTCGAAAACGCCATGTCCATGGAACTTCTCGAATTCCCCGGCGGCGTGTTGGGGATGGTGCTCAACCTTGAAGAAGACAACGTAGGCGTTGCCTTGCTGGGTGAAGACACCGGCATCAAGGAGGGCGATCCGGTCAAGCGCACGGGCCGTATTTTCTCCGTGCCGGTTGGTGATTCGGTCATGGGCCGGGTCATGAACCCGCTGGGTATGCCCCTTGACGGTCTCGGCCCCGTGGAAAGCTCCACGTACAGCGCCGTTGAAGTCAAGGCTCCCGGCATCATCGCCCGTAAGAGCGTGCACGAGCCCATGGTCACCGGGATCAAGGCCATCGACGCCATGACCCCGATCGGACGCGGCCAGCGTCAGCTGATCATCGGCGACCGCCAGACCGGCAAGACGGCCATCTGCATTGATGCCATTCTTGCCCAGAAAGAGTCTGACGTGCACTGCTTCTACGTTGCCATCGGTCAGAAGCGTTCTACCGTCGCTCTGGTTGCGGAGACGCTCCGCAAGTATGGCGCGATGGAATACACCACCATCATTTCCGCAACGGCTTCCGACCCGGCTCCGTTGCAGTACATTGCCGCGTATTCCGGCTGCACCATGGCCGAATACTATCGCAATAACGGCAAGCACGCGCTCATCGTGTACGACGACCTGTCCAAGCAGGCTGTGGCCTATCGCCAGATGTCCCTGCTTCTCCGTCGTCCTCCGGGACGTGAAGCCTATCCCGGCGACGTTTTCTACCTGCACTCGCGTCTGCTTGAACGCGCGGCCAAGGTGAACGACAGCCTGGGAGCCGGCTCTCTGACCGCTCTGCCGTTGATCGAAACGCAGGCCGGCGACGTATCCGCGTACATCCCCACCAACGTGATCTCCATCACCGACGGTCAGGTGTACCTGGAACCCAACCTGTTCAACGCCGGCATCCGTCCGGCCATCAACGTGGGCCTTTCCGTATCCCGCGTGGGCGGCGCGGCCCAGGTCAAGGCGATGAAACAGGTGGCGGGTACCATGCGTCTGGACCTTGCCCAGTACCGCGAACTGGCGGCCTTTGCCCAGTTCGGTTCGGATCTGGACAAGTCCACCAAGGCCAAGCTCGAACGCGGCGCCCGTCTTGTGGAACTGTTGAAGCAGCCTCAGTATCAGCCCATGAGCACGCAGGAACAGGTCGCTTCCATGTATGCGGCCACCCGCGGTTATATGGACGATGTGCCGGTCGCTTCGATTCAGAGTTTCGAGCGGGATCTGCTCGATTTTCTGCGCGGTTCCAAGGCGAGCATCCTTGAGGACATCAAGACCCGCGAAAAGCTGGACGACGACATCGAAGCTCGTCTGAAGGACGCCATTCTTGAGTTCAAAAAGGGCTATAATGCCTAGGGGACGGAGTAGCGCATGCCTTCGTTGAAAGACGTAAAACTGAAGATCGTCGGGGTCGGCAAGACCAAGCAGATCACCAAGGCCATGAACATGGTGGCCTCGGCGAAACTGCGCGGCGCGCAATCCCGGATCGAACGTTTCCGCCCCTACGCGGAAAAGTTTCAGACCGTTCTCGGCGATCTCGCGGCCAAGTCCGACGGCTCGGCTCATGCTCTTCTGGAGCATCGTGAAGACGGGCAGAACGTGGTCGTCATTTTGGTGACCTCGGACCGGGGGTTGTGCGGCGGCTTCAATGCCATGCTCATCGCCAAGGGGCTCGACCTCGCCCGTCGCAAGACGGCTGAAGGAAAAACCGTCAAGTTCATCTGCGTGGGCAAGAAGGGACGTGACGCCATCCGCAAGACCGAATACGAAGTGCTTTCGGAGTATGCGGACGTCATGGGCGGCTTCGACTTCAGCCTTGCCGCCGGGATAGGCAAGGATGTGGTAAGCGGCTACACTGCCCGCAAGATGGACGAGGTCTTCATCATCTACGGCGAGTTCGTGTCCGTGGCCAGACAGCTTCCTTCCGTACAGCTTCTGCTGCCGGTGGAGCCTGCGACGACTTCCGACGAACCCGTGGATGAAAGCCCGAAAGGGGAAACGACAGAGTACGTATACGAACCCGAGGTTTCGACGCTTCTGGCGGAGATTTTGCCCCGGTTCGTGAACGTGCAGATATACCGTGGCCTTCTTGACACTTCGGCCAGCGAAAACGCTGCCCGGATGAGCGCAATGGACAACGCCACGCGCAACTGCGACGAAATGGTAGGCGCCTTGACGCTGCTTTACAACAAGACGCGTCAGGCCTCCATTACCAACGAGCTCATCGATATCGTCGGCGGCGCAGAAGCTCTGAAATAAGGGAGCCTCAATAAATGAGTGAAAACATCGGCAAAATCGTTCAGGTCATCGGCGCAGTCGTTGACGTGGCGTTTCCCGACGGTGAGTTGCCCAACATTCTGACCGCTCTGGAAATCAAGAACCCCAACAACAGCGACGCCCCCGATCTGATCTGCGAAGTGGCGCAGCACCTCGGCGACAACGTGGTGCGGACCATCGCCATGGACGCTACCGAAGGTCTGGTTCGCGGGATGGAGGTTGTGAATACCGGCAAGCCGATCATGGCCCCGGTGGGTTCTGCTTCCCTTGGGCGCATTATGAACGTTGTGGGTCGCCCCGTTGACGAAATGGGTCCCATCAACGCCGAGAAGTACCTGCCCATTCACCGTGATGCCCCGAGCTTCACCGAACAGAATACCTCGGTGGAACTGCTTGAAACAGGCATCAAGGTCGTGGACCTGCTTGTGCCCTTCCCCAAGGGCGGCAAAATGGGACTGTTCGGCGGCGCAGGCGTGGGCAAGACCGTTATCCTCATGGAAATGATCAACAACATCGCCAAACAGCACGGCGGCATCTCCGTGTTCGCAGGTGTTGGTGAACGTACCCGTGAAGGAAATGACCTTTATCATGAAATGAAGGACGCCGGGGTTCTGGAGAAAGCCGCCCTGGTGTATGGCCAGATGAACGAGCCTCCGGGAGCGCGTGCCCGCGTCGCCCTGACCGCTCTGACCTGCGCTGAATACTTCCGTGACGAAGAAAATCAGGACGTGTTGCTCTT
This sequence comes from Pseudomonadota bacterium, assembly GCA_023403845.1. Taxonomy (GTDB): domain Bacteria; phylum Desulfobacterota; class Desulfovibrionia; order Desulfovibrionales; family Desulfovibrionaceae; genus Bilophila. The sequence goes on along the minus strand of JAEYDL010000008.1, from coordinate 1,266 downwards.
CATCGACAACATCTTCCGTTTCACGCAGGCCGGTTCCGAAGTGTCCGCGTTGCTCGGGCGCATGCCTTCGGCCGTGGGTTATCAGCCTACTCTGGGTACCGACCTTGGTTCCCTGCAGGAACGTATCACTTCCACCAACAAGGGGTCTATCACCTCTGTGCAGGCCGTGTACGTTCCCGCTGACGACCTTACCGACCCGGCCCCGGCGACCACCTTCTCGCACCTCGACGGTACGCTCGTGCTTTCCCGTCAGATCGCGGAACTCGGGATTTATCCCGCCGTGGACCCGCTGGACTCCACCTCGCGCATTCTTGACCCCAACATCGTCGGGGAAGAGCATTACAAGGTGGCTCGCGGCGTGCAGCAGGTGCTGCAGAAGTACAAGGAACTGCAGGACATCATCGCGATTCTTGGCATGGACGAACTGTCTGATGAAGACAAGCTCGTGGTGGCTCGCGCCCGTCGCATCCAGCGTTTCCTGTCTCAGCCCTTCCATGTGGCTGAAGTGTTCACGGGTACGCCCGGCGTGTACGTGAAGCTGGAAGACACCGTTAAAGCCTTCAAGGGCATCCTGAACGGCGATTACGACCATCTGTCCGAAGACGACTTCTACATGGTGGGCGATATCGACATGGCTCTGGCGAAGTACCAGAAGCGCCAGGGAAACTAGGAGTCGACCATGGAATCCACGCTTCAGCTTGAAATTGTCACGCCTGACAAAGTTGTGGTCAGTCAGCCCGTGGATTACATCGGTGTACCGGGTGTTGAAGGCGAGTTCGGCATTCTGCCGCACCACGTTCCGCTGTTGTCGGCTCTGGCCATTGGCCACCTGTATTTCCGGGTAGGGGACAAGACGCAGCATGTGTTCATCTCCGGCGGCTTTGCCGAAGTGTCCGGAAACACGATTACGGTGCTGGCCGAATCGGCAGAACTGGCCGAAAACATCGACGCAGCCCGCGCTCGGGCCGCTTTGGAACGGGCTCAGGCTCGCTTGGCCGCTTCTGCGGACAATGTGGACATGGTTCGTGCTCAGCTTGCTTTGCAGCGGGCGATCTCACGACTGAACATTGCCGCAACGATGTAATTGTCGGTTCCAGTTGATATGGTAAAAAAGCGCGAGGTTTTCCTCGCGCTTTTTTGTTAATGCCTTCAGGCAGTTGAGGGAGCAGAAGCGACCGAAACAGAAAACCACCCGCTAAGCGGGTGGAACCCAAAACGGTTATACTTAAAAAAACACCTTTTCGATAAAACGGAGTTGTTCAGGCT
>JAEYDL010000007.1 GCA_023403845.1 Pseudomonadota bacterium | reverse complement strand
ATTATTGAGGGACATATGATGATAGATCATGTCCATATGCTTGTTATGATACCGCCGAAGTATGCCATATCTTCAGTTATGGGGTATATAAAAGGGAAGAGTTCTCTGATGATTTTTGATAAATTTTCCCAGCTGAAATATAAGTATGGCAATCGGAGATTCTGGAGCGTGGGGTATTATGTCAGCACGGTAGGTTTGAACGAAGCGACAATCAGGAAATATATAAGGGAGCAGTATCGAGAGGATATCATGCTTGATAAGAGAACGGCCAAAGAATATACGGACCCGTTCAATCCAAAGCAGGGAAAGCTCCTTTGGGAGCAGGCTGCGAGTCAAATTGCATGGGGGCTTGAACCGTTGAAAGGGACAGGGCGCCGACCAGAGAAGTTCAAGTCGGCGCCCTTAAGGCGCGAGTAAGTAACAAGCCCTTATAGGGCTGGACAAGCCACCCGTTTTACGGGTGGTCCTGACTCGTTTTGGGAAGTGAGACCTGCCGGTCTTTGCAACATGGGGCAGATGTTCATCGGAAATTCCATTTTCATTTCCGATGATGCCCTGCAGCCTGTTGTGATCTTTTTTCAGAGCCTTGAATCCGGGCGTCTTCCGAACTTTTTTCCGCGTCTCGCAGTCGACCGGATCGGGGTTGCAGCGGGCGCTGTTCTCCTTGTGCGCGGGGCCTCCGGTCTGTTCCGGCTTTCTTCCATAAAGATTTCCCATACCGTAACGAAAAATACGGCAATGCTTGGACCTGTGACGAAACCGTCCATGCCGAGCAGCATGAAGCCCCCCAGAGTGGACAGCAGAACGAGGAAATCCGGAAGTTTCGTATCACGTCCTACCAGCAGGGGACGCAGGAGATTATCGACAAGCCCGATGACGCCGGCTCCAAACAGGATCAGAATACAGCCCTGCCAGTATTGACCCGTCACCAGAAGATAGACGGCCGTAGGACCCCATACAAGGGCCGCGCCTACAATGGGAATAAGCGCCAACAGCGTCATCACCACTCCCCACAATACGGCAGCACGGATGTCAAGCGCCCAGAAGATGAATCCCCCCAAAGCTCCCTGCGCCATGGCTACAAGCAGGCTTCCCTTGACCGTTGCTCGCATTGCACCGGCGAACTTGCTGAACAGCCGTTCTTCGCGGTGATCTCCAAAAGGCATTGCCCGGATCAAAAGATCCTTGATGCGTTGTCCGTCGCGTACAAGAAAGAAGGCAATATACAGGACAAGCGCAAGATTGGTGATGAAGTGGGCGGCGCCTCCGCCGAACGCCACGGTATTCTTGGCGATAAGACTCCCGATGTTGAGCGCCACCCCGGACAGTTCAGCTTTGATGCGCGCGGCATCGTAACCATAGCGCGCCAGCCAGTCCTGTACGGCGGGGAAGGTTTCGCGCAACCGGTCCACGGCATCCGTCAGGCTGCTGGAGTCGGAAGCCAGATGGGCGTAAAGGCTCGCTCCCTCATGCAGGCAGGAATATAGAACCCATGCCAGCGGCAGGATAAGCAGAATCAGGCAGAGCAGTACCGTCAGGAGTGCCGAAATATTGGTCCCCAGTCCTTTACCATGCAGGAAAAGATTGACAGGGGCGAAAAGGACGCCGATGACGACGCTCCAGAACAGGACATCAAAAAAAGGCAACAGGAGCCAGCCGAGCAGGATCGTGGCTCCCATCAGAAGGATCAGAAAGGCGCGGGCCTCAAAACGTTTCATGTCGTCGAACATCGGCGGAACCTTTTGCGGCCATGCTGAGGCCGGCGGAGAATCTGCGGACGGAGTGAACCTCACCGGTCGTGGACTTCAGTCGGCCTTTTCCACAAGAACCTTGTCTATCTTGTTGCCGTCCATATCCATGATTTCAAATTTCCAGCCTTCCCATTCGACATGATCCCCTTCCCGGGGAATCTTGCCCATCATATACATGAGCATTCCCCCAAGGACGGAATAGTAGCCTTTTTCCTCATCCGGTACGGCCTTGATGGAAAGACGATCCTTCAGTTCAAGAATGGGGATGGTCCCATCCATGAGCCATGAGCCGTTTTCCCGGCGGATGGCCCAGGCTTCTTCAAGAGGGACATTTATCTGACCGGTCAGGATTTCAAGAATGTCCCGGATGGTGACGATGCCGCCCATCGTTCCATATTCATCCACGATGAATGCAATGTGCATGCCCTTGGTCTGGAACTGGGTCAGCAGCTCCAGACTGGTAAGCGTTTCCGGAACGAAGACGGGAGGAAGAAGGTAATCAGTCAGCTCTTGGAATCTGTTTTCTGTGTACAGCAGCAGGGCCTTTTTGGCGTGAGCTACTCCGAGCAGGTTATCTGGTCCGTCATGGCAGACTGGAAACCATGAATAATCGTATTCCTTCAGTCTGTTCAGATTTTCTTCCGGCGAGAGTTGCGTGTCCAGATAGGCAATGTCGGATCTCGGACGCATGATCGAGCTGACGGGGCGGTCATCAAGGCGGAAAATATTTTTCAACATTGCCTGCTGTTCGTGCTCAATGATGCCGGATTCCGAGCCTTCATCAATCATGGCCTGAATTTCTTCTTCCGTTACAGCCTGATGTTCATCCGGGTTTATGCCCAGAAGGCGTAGCAGGCCACGGGTAGAGCTGGAAAGCAGCGCAACGAACGGACGGCTGACGATGGCAAGAATGTTCATGGGGCGGGCGACAAGACAGGCCATGCCCTCTGGGTGGATCTGTCCGAGGCGTTTGGGGACAAGTTCGCCGATTACGATGGACAGATAGGTAATGGTCGCCACGACAAGCACCGTTGCCAGTATGCCGCACGTGGAGGGGGAAAGTCCGGCATACTGCTGCAGCCATTGGGCCAGAGGTGCGGCCAGAGCCGATTCGCCCACGATGCCGCTCAGCAGTCCGATGGAGGTAATGCCGATCTGAATGGTGGACAGAAAACGGGTTGGGTCTTCACCAAGCTTGATGGCGGCCAGAGCGGACTTGTCACCGTCTGAGGCACGGGATGCCAGACGAGCTTTGCGGGCCGTTACGAGCGCGATTTCAGACATGGCGAAAATGCCGTTCAGGAGAATGAGAAGAATCAGTACGAAAAGTTCCATGATGCTGTTTTCCGAATGAACAGGTCTTGACAGATAAAAACGGGATTGGCCGCAGGCTGCGCGCTGGCGGTGACCGATTGGGACAGGGAGTGATGCTTGTTTCCCGAGAGGTCAGGATACAAAAGAACCTTCATGGTCGTTCGCCACGAAGGTCCGCAACGCGATTTTCCGGAAAAGCGCCGGAGGTCGCTCATGTGAACGCCGATACTTCAAAGGCCGTTCCCGAACAACCGGGGTGACATAATGGTATGGTGCGCCGATTTTCTTGTCAACAGGGACACGGTCAGGCCTTTTTTCATGGAGAGCGTATGTTGCGATACGCAAGAGTGCGGACGAATGGAAGGGTCCCATGCTTGTGCAATGAAGCAGCGGCGGCCCCCGCTCCGTGGAGAAGGGCCGCCGTCGTGGCGGACGCAATGCCGAGGCAGTTTCTCAGATCAGATCGGGATCGGCAGGCCGGCGATCCCAGTACACCTTGCCCTGACCTTTTCTGAATTTGCGCAACAGCACATACAGCGCTCCAGCCCCGCCGTCTGAGGGCCTGGCCGTGCAGAAGGCAAGGATGACGCGCCGAAACGGTTCCTGCGTAAACCAGTCCTGCACCTTTTCCCGCAGAATCGAAAAGCCGTGCGGAGAGTTCAGTCCCCTTCCGGGGACGACAAGTACTGTGCGATACCCCTTGAAGTAGGACGCGCGGAAAAAGCCGACAAGCGCCTCGAAGGCCTGTTGGGCCGTCATGCCGTGCAGATCCAGGTGGGCCTCGGGGCTGAACTGACCTGCCTGAAGCTTGCCCACGGTCATAAGATCCAGACCAACCACGTGCCCTTCCACGTATTCATTAGTAAAGGCGAGGGCAAACTCAAGCTTGCCTTCCATGAAGTCCCGCATGGGATTGACTTCGCCGGGAGCGGAGATGGGGGCGGGCGGTGTTTCAGGAGGCACTTCCCGCCCCCTGCCAGCGAGAGGCGCCACATCCCGCATGGCAGCCGCGAATTCGCCAGCATCGTCTTGTTCCCTGGGAGCAACGGGCTGGAGAGGTTCCTGTGCGGAAGGTTTCGCCGTTCTTTTTTCCGTCTTCACAGGCACGGAAGAGGAGAGAACCGGATTTTCAAGAGAGGCTCTGTTCTGCCGCCCTTTTTTTTTGCCGGCTCCTGCCTTTTCCCCCAGGCGGGAGACGCCGGATACGGCGTTCAAAAAGGCTCGAGTATCGCTGTCTCCGAATGAAGAGCCAAATTCCGCATAAAAGGAGCGTACAACTGCTTCCTCTTCGTTTTTTTGGGTCTTTGGGGCCGTTTTTGCGGCTTCCTGTCGTTCGCGTTTTTCCTGAGTCGTGAGAAATTGTTTCTTGTCCAGCTTTTTGAATGGGTTTTCTGCAGCAAATGGCTTTTCGTCGTTCATCGTCTGACCTTATCCTTAATGAAGAATCCCTGATTAGGTACGCGCGTGAAGATATGCTCTGCCCGGCGCGCCCGCAAGCCTTCCGGACAGAAACAGTGCTCGTTTGCCCCTTGCGAAAGCGTCTGGAAAAGCCTATTCTCCCCCGAGAACTCACATCTGCAAGTTTTAGGAGAGGATCATGTCCCTGCGTGCCCAAGCGTATACCGATGCCGGGGTGGATATCAACGCCGGCAATTCCCTTGTTTCCCGCATCAAATCCCTTGTTTCGGAGACCCATATTCATGGCGTGCTGTCCGATATCGGCGGATTTGGGGGGCTGTTCAAGCCGGATCTTTCCGGTATGAGCGAACCGGTGCTGGTGGCGTCCACTGATGGTGTGGGAACAAAGCTCAAGCTCGCTTTTGCCTTTGACAAGCACGATACAGTAGGTATCGACCTTGTGGCCATGTGTGCCAATGATATTTTGGTGCAGGGAGCGCGTCCGCTTCTCTTTCTTGATTATTTCGCTACTGGAAAGCTTGATGTGGACAGGACGACGCAGGTCGTCGCAGGCATTGCGGACGGCTGCAAGCAGGCGGGCTGTGCTCTGCTCGGCGGAGAGACGGCGGAGATGCCGGATATGTACGGCAATGGAGAATATGATATTGCCGGTTTCTGCGTCGGTATTGCCGATAATTCCAAGATTGTGGACGGGTCGGGAATTCGTGTGGGCGATGTGCTGATCGGTCTTGCCTCTTCGGGCGTTCATTCCAACGGATTTTCTCTGGTGCGCAAGCTGCTTGAGAAAAGCGGACTTGGTCCGGACGACATTCTGCCCGGTTCTGGAAGAACCGTACGTGACGTGCTGCTTGAACCCACGTATATCTATGCGGACGTAGTGCGCAACATCATGCGTGATTTGCCTGTGAAGGGCATGGTCCACGTTACAGGCGGCGGTTTCTACGACAATATCCCGCGCGTACTACCCAATTCCGTAGTTGCGGAGATCAAGTTCGATTCCTGGAATATTCAGCCCGTATTTCACTGGCTGCGCGAGCAGGGAGGCTTGACCTGGCCTGAAATGCTTCAGATTTTCAATTGCGGCGTCGGGTATATTTTTATCGTACCCAGCGAGATTGCGGAAGAAACCATGAATCGACTGGAAGCCATGCATAAGGGAGCCTGGATTATCGGGTCCATCGCGCGCAGACAGGATGAGGAAGAACAGGTACGAATGATATTTTGACAAGTTTGTCTTTCGTTGAGGGCCTCCGGAGAAATCCGGAGGCTTTTTTGTGTGGAGAAAACCCTCCGCTATGCGGGGGGGTAAAAAGCTTACAGCTTTGCCCATGTCAGTAAAACTCCTTTTGATTTGTTAAAAGGTCTCGCGGTCTGGCAGCTCTGCGAGTCAACAAATCAAAAGGAGGTCAGGATGGGTGACGCAAAAAGTTTAGCCCACGCAAGATGGAACTGCAAATATCACATTGTTTTTGCGTCCAAATACCGCCGACAGGTTTTCTATTGGTAAAAGAAGCAAGCCATCGGCGAAATTCTGCGTAAACTGTGTGAATGGAAAGATGTGAAAATAGTCGGGGCAGAGTGCTGTCCTGATCACATCCACATGCTGCTCGAGATTCCCCCAAAAATAAGTGTATCAAGTTTTATGGGCTACCTAAAGGGTAAGAGTAGTCTCTGCTCTATGAACAATTTGGGGATCTGAAGTTCAAACCTGTTTCATTCGTTTTGTCTGCTCCTGTTTGCTGATTGCGGGCAAAGTTGTGAGGCATGGGGGCCAAGGCCATATTTTAGACAATAAGATTGTCTGGTTAAATTTATAGTGCACTGGCAGAGGATCGGAACAGGGGATAGTCGCTGCAATAAAGTGCAGAGAGACATTTGCGTTGCGCGGCCCGTCGTGATATGGCCCCATACCGTTTTGATTGTTCTTTCGAAGCTGCGGGCTTATCGAAAGGGCGATAGATGCAAATGGCGGACCATTGCGGCATCCGGATGGTCCTGCCGGGGGAGAAACGCATGACGCGCCGAATTCTTTCGCCTTTTGTTCTGGGCTGCCTCAACGCCTTCGGAGCTACGGTCTTCTGGAGCGGGAACTTCGTTGTGGCCCGGGGGCTGGCCGGTCAGTTGACGCCGGTGGAAATATCCTTCTGGCGCTGGGGGCTGGCCTTTTTGATGATCCTGCCTTTCACGGTAAAGAGCGTCTGGGCGCACAGGGGGATTCTGCGCGCTCATTGGCCCAGTTATCTTTGCCTCGGGCTTTTCGGCGTTTCGCTCATCAATACGCTCAACTACAAGGCGGGCATTACCACGGGAGCGACCAACATCGCGCTCATCGCCACTTCCGCCCCCGTGTTCATGGCGCTCATTTCCTGCGTGTTCCTGCGCGACAGGCTGTCCCGTCAGCAGAGCGTGGGGCTGGTGATCGCTCTGATCGGCGTTGTGGTGCTGGTCACGCGAGGAAGCCTGGAAGCCCTTCTGGGATTGACGTTTACGGAGGGAGACCTGTGGGCGCTGCTGGGAGCCGTCGCCTTTGCCATCTATACTATTCAGCTGCGCTTCAGGCCGGGAGGAATGCCTCCCGTGGCCTTTCTCACGGTCATTTTCGGCATCGGGACCTTTGGACTCGCTCCTTTTCTCGGCTGGGGCATTTGGGTGGGGGAGGGGCACTGGCCTTCCCTGCCGCAGTTCGGCTGTCTCGTGTACATCGCCCTGTTCGCCTCCGTCGTCGGATTTCTTTTCTGGAACAAGGCCATTGATCTGATCGGTCCCGTGCGTTCCGGTGTCATCTATTACAGTATTCCCTTGTTCAGCAGCATTGAAGCCGCGCTGTTGCTCGGCGAAGGCATATCGCTGTCCCAGATGCTGGGTGGCGTGCTGATTATAGGCGGCATTCTGTTCTCCACGCTGGATACCCTGCGCCGAGCGGACCGAACGTCCGCGTAAGTCCATTCTGTTTCGCATGGGAGATCATCGATTTTTTCGAAAGGAGCGGGAGCGGCCCTTGTCTCGGGAGCCGGGGGCGGTTATCTCTCCGGTATGAAAACGACATCTCTCTTTACGCTGGAAACGAAGTACGTGCCGACCGGCGATCAGCCCGCAGCCATCGAGCAGATCGCTTCCAATATCGAGGCAGGCGTCCGGGATCAGGTTCTGCTTGGCGTGACCGGGTCCGGCAAGACCTTCACCATGGCCAATGTCATCGCCCGGGTCAACAGGCCCGCGCTGGTGCTCGCGCCGAACAAGACGCTGGCCGCGCAGCTCTACAATGAGTTCCGCGCGCTGTTTCCACGTAACGCCGTGGAGTATTTCGTCAGTTACTACGACTACTATCAGCCGGAAGCCTATGTTCCGGCATCCGATACGTACATTGAAAAGGATTCGGCCATCAATGACGATATCGACAAGCTCAGACATGCGGCGACGCACGCTCTGCTGACGCGGCGCGACGTTATCATCGTTGCCTCGGTTTCCTGTATCTACGGCCTTGGTTCGCCCGAATACTACGCCAAGCTGATTATTCCCGTGGAAGCAGGTCAGCGCATGAGCATGGACGAGCTGATGACCCGGCTTGTGGATGTGCAGTACGAGCGTAACGACGTGGACTTTCACCGTGGAACGTTCCGTGTGCGCGGAGATGTGCTGGAGGTGATTCCGGCCTACGAGCACGAACGGGCCCTGCGGCTGGAGTTCTTCGGCGACGAGATCGAAGGCGTGCGCGAGATAGATCCTCTGACCGGGGAACTCCTTGGAAACATTGGCAAGACGGTCATCTATCCCGCGAGCCATTACGTTTCGGACCGGGACAATCTGGACCGGGCCATGTCCGATATTCGGGACGAGCTGGGCGACAGACTGCGTTTTTTCCAGTCCCGGAACCGGCTGGTGGAGGCGCAGCGGCTTGAACAGCGCACTCAGCTTGATCTGGAAATGATGCAGGAGCTTGGTTACTGCAATGGCATCGAAAACTATTCACGCCATCTGGACGGCCGGAAGGCCGGGGATCCCCCGGCCACGCTGCTTGACTACTTCCCCAAGGATTTTGTGTTGTTTGCGGACGAATGTCATATCAGTATCCCGCAGGTGGGCGGCATGTTCAAGGGGGACCGCTCGCGCAAGAGCACGCTCGTGGAATACGGATTCCGCCTGCCCTCGGCGCTGGATAACAGACCTCTGGAATTTCATGAGTTTCTCCAGAGACTGAATCAGGTGGTGTATGTCTCCGCCACGCCGGGACCTTGGGAGCTGGAGCGTTCATCGGGTATCGTGGCCGAGCAGATCATCCGCCCCACGGGCCTGCTGGATCCCGAGGTGGAGGTTCGTCCGGTCAAGGGGCAGATCGACGACCTGCTCGGTGAGTGCCGTGTACGGGCGGAGCGGAACGAACGGGTGCTCGTGACCACGCTGACCAAGCGTATGGCGGAAGATTTGACGGAATATCTGAACAATATGGGCGTGGCCGCCCGGTACCTGCATTCGGACATCGACACCATGGAACGCATGGCCATCATCAAGGCTCTGCGCTCCAGGGAATTCGACGTGCTTGTGGGCATCAACCTGCTGCGGGAGGGACTCGACATTCCGGAAGTGTCTCTTGTGGCCATTCTGGATGCCGACAAGGAAGGTTTTTTGCGTTCGACCGGCTCGCTTATTCAGACTTTCGGCCGCGCAGCCCGCAACGCGTCGGGGAAGGTCATCCTGTACGCGGATGAAATAACCCGTTCCATGCGCGCCGCCATGGAGGAAACCGGGCGGAGGCGGAAAAAGCAGGAAGCGTGGAACGAGGAACACGGCATCACGCCCACGACCATCATCAAGTCGCTGGTCACCCCCTTCGATGCCTTGTACGGCGCGGCGGAGGAAAAGCGCGGGCGGGGCAGGAAGCAGCCGCGTCCGGGAGCTGAAGGGAAGGCCGCCGTTGAAGTGACTCCGGAAAACGTGGGCAGATATCTGAAGGAGCTTGAGCGCGAGATGCGCGATGCCGCCCGGGATCTGGAATTCGAGCGGGCCGCGGAACTGCGTGACAAAATCCGGGGTTTGCGGGAACGGTTTCTGGCGGTCTGAGTGATCTCCCTCCCCCTCGTGCAGCCGATGGTGGAAGTGTCGGCGGGATGAATCATACGGAAAGTCGGGGGGCGGAGGGGAAGTCGGGAGTTTTGACGGGCAGGTTCAGCCGCAGCACGCAGGGCGCCGAGGAGACGAAGGCAAGGCTGCCTCCTGCGTTGCGGGCCGTCTGACGAGCGATGGCCAGACCAAGCCCGGAGCCCGGGGAGTTGCTTTCCTGCTTGCGGAAGCGCTGAAACATGGATTCACGCAGCGCTTCCGGCACGCCTTCTCCATCGTCCTCCACATCCATGATGACTTGATTCTCTTCCCGATACAGTCGTATCCGAACAGTACCCCGGCCGTGCAACAGAGCGTTTTCCAGCAGGTTGGTCAACAGCTCACGGAAGGCGATGGGGTCGAAGGGATAGAAGAGGCTGTCCGCGATGTCCGCTTCCAGCAGGCGGTTTTCCTTTTCGAACAGAGGAAGGAGAGACGCCGCTGTTTCCCGGGTCAGACGCGCAAGATTGACCGGATTCGGTGGCTCGTGGCAGCCGTTTTCGCTTTTGGCCAGTCTGCCAAGCTGCTGGACCATACGTTCCACGTATCCGAACTCCTTCCGTATTCCTTCCCAGTCGAATCTGCCTTCGCGTTTTCCTTCCTCCAGAAAAAGTCCGAGTACCGTCAGAGGCGTGCGCAACTGGTGCGCCGCGTCGGAAACGAAACGTTTTTCACGCTGGTATGCGGCGGAGAGCTGCCCGAGCACGCTGTTGGCGGCCTCGGCGAGTTCCCGTAATTCCTGGGGGATGCCCTCCAGAGGAATTCCCTGTCCGGTTTCGTTCGGCCTGATGCGGCGGGTCAGAGCGGCGGCCCGATAGACCGGGCGCATCGTCCATTGCAGAAGAAAGGCGACAAGCAGGATGCAGAGCGTACCGTAGGTGAGCAGCAGGAGGAGACTTTTTTCAAGCCTGCTGCCCAGAAGTCTGTCCAGCACAGCGCACTCCTTTTCATCACGCTTGGAAACCATGAGGATATTTCCGTCCTCAAGAATCACGGGTACGCTGATTTCCCGGCCCGCATAGGCAGAATACCAGCCGCTGAAACGTTTGTGCTCATGCAACAGGTCCGGTCTGAACTGGCGCGGACGATTCGTATTGGGGGAATGCCACAACAGTTTTCCGTCCTCAGTATACAGCGTATAGTACAGGGTTTCTCCGTTTTTTGCCGTAAGAGGAAGACGGTCCAGTGTTGCCGTGCTGATGCCGCGAGCCAGTTTTTCAGCCTGAAAGAGCAGAATGTTGCGTCTCAGGTCATCACGTGTGCCGTAGACATGAATGACGGGAAGCACGATGGCGGGGATAAGGACGGCGGTCAGCGCCGCGAGAATGCGCGAACGCAGGCTGAGTTCGCCCCAGTGCGGCAGATGGAGGCGCATGTTCAGTATTCTCCACCGGAAAGGGGAACAAGGCGGTAGCCGAGTCCTCTTGCCGTTTCCACACGGCAGTCCGCACCATATATCAGGAGCTTGCGCCGCAGGCGGGAGGCGATAGCCTCCACCGCGTTTAGAGTGACGTCTTCCTGATGGCTGTAGAGGCGTTCTTCAAGCAGTTCCTTGATGACCACGCGAGGAGACTGGCGAAGCAGTTCCTCCAGCAGCATGCCTTCCCGTCGCGAAAGAGGCAGAGCCTTTCCGGCCACGGCAGCCTGCCGGGCGTGCGTGTCGAAGCGCAGAGAGCCGCAGGTCAGCATTTCAGGAGCCGTTCCGGCGGGACGCCGCAGCACGGCCCGGATACGGGCGTCCAGTTCCTCCAGAGCGAATGGTTTCAGGACATAGTCGTCTGCGCCGAGGTCCAGCCCGCGTACCCGGTCCTCCAGTCCGTCCCGGGCCGTCAGGATGAGGCAGCGCGCCATTCCCGAGCAGCGCCGGGCCAGAAGTTCCAGCCCGTCCATATCCGGCAATCCAAGATCCAGTATGACGAGATCGTATACCTTCTGTCGCAGATAGGCCAGAGCCGCATCTCCTTTTTCGGCAATGTCCACGGCAAAGCCCTTTCGGGCATAATGCTCCGCCAGCCTTGTGGACAGAACAGGGTGATCCTCCACAATCAGTATGGTCATATGTCTCTCCCGGAGAAAAAACGAATGTATCCCGTTGTCAATGTCTTGGGTTGAGTTGGTTTGTCAGTTTGCTGTCAGGTCTGTTTTATATTTATTTCCACAGTAAATGATTTTGATTTTCATAATTGATTACTGCAACAGGGGCTATTAGGCAAGCGGCCCCGCAGGAGGAGAAAGGTTTATGCCCGCAGCGTTGAGGAGAAAATTGGCGAGGATTGGACAAGTCGCGTCGATTTCCGTTTTTTCTGTCATGTATTGCATGCTGGGAACCGTTCCGGTTCAGGCCGAGGATGTCGTCGAGGCGAACGAGGTCATCGTATCCGCTACGGGGTACGAGCAGGAGGTCAAGGATGCCCCGGCTTCCGTAACCGTCATTACCAGGCAAGAACTTGAGAACAAGGCCGTCAACTCCCTGTCCGATGCCCTGCGTGATGTGGAAGGCGTCGCCATCGTCGGTGGGGACACGGGCACCATCTCCATCCGCGGTATGGAGTCCGACAAGGTGCTGATTCTGGTGGACGGACGTCGCCAGAACACCACTGGTTCCACACAGAAGGGCGGTATCGACCAGGGGCAGAATAACAGATGGATGCCCCCGATCGAAGCCATCGAGAGAATCGAAGTCATTCGCGGCCCCATGTCCACCCTGTACGGTTCCGAAGCCATGGGCGGCGTCATCAACGTCATCACCCGCAAGGTCGGAGACAGATGGGCAGGCGCGTTTTCCACCAGCGGTACCATCAGGGAAGGTTCGGGTGGCGACGCGCTGGCCGGGGACATCTATGTGACCGGCCCCATCATTCCCGGCAAGCTGGGTATTCAGATCTGGGGCGAAGCCTCGGCCAGACAGGAAGACCCCTATATAGACGGTGCAGCCCGGCACAAGAAGCTGAACGGTACCACCCGCCTGTGGTTCACGCCTGTAGAAGGGCATGAATTTATGCTGGGCATCACTGATCAGGAACAGACCTTCAATGCGTCTGGCGGAAAAACGCTGGCCGAAGGGGCCACATCCACGGAAACCATTTACGACCGCACCCAGTACGACTTTTCCTATGCCGGCAATATCCTCGCGGGCAGGCTGAAGCTGGATGCCTATCGGGAAGAGATTTCCAGCGAGGGCAGCCAGAGCGGACGACCGGAAGTGACCAACACCACTGTGGAAAGTACCTACAATATTCCTCTGGGAAGCCACATCCTGCTCGTCGGCGGGCAGTACAAGAAGGGCGAACTGGATGATTCGGGGTATTACTCCACCATCACAGCCCCCGGTACTCATGTGAAGAAGACCGCTACGTCCATGGAAGAATTTTCGGTCTTCCTCGAAGATGAATGGTGGCTGCTGGACAACTTCAGCCTGACCGGCGGCATCCGTTACGACCACAACGACTATTTCGGAGGTCACTGGTCGCCGCGCGCCTATGCGGTATGGAACTTCATGGAAGACTGGACGCTGAAAGGCGGTGTGGCCTGGGGCTTCAAGTCTCCTACCATCATTCAGCTCGATCCAAGCTTCGGCATGCCGCAGAAGGGGAAAGGCATTACCCGCGGTAATCCTAATCTGGAACCGGAAAAGAGCGTCAACTATGAGCTGGGTATCCTGTATGACGATTCGCGGCTCAGCGGTGGTGTTACGGCCTTCTACACGGATTATGAGAACAAGATCGTCAATACCGGTAGCAACGGCATCGTCGATGAGAACGGAGATCCTGTCATCGACCCGGATACGGGGGTGGGGAAGAGCACCTATTACAATATCGCTGGCGCTCATGTATACGGCCTGGAGTTCAGTCTGGGCTACAAGTTCACGGAGACGCTCTCGGCCAGGGCCAACTACACCTACACCCATTCCAAGATCACCGATGGAGCTGTCAACATGCCCTACGAATTCCACAAGTATGACGGTCTGGTAGGTGCACCTCTGGTAGCCATGCCCAAACATATGGCCAATCTTACCGTGAACTGGCTGCCCATGGAGAAGGTGAGCACCTTCGTCACCCTCCAGTATCGGGACAAGGAATTCTATCCCAACTTCGGGCAGGGCGGGACACTGGACAAGAACGAAGACACCACGTTGACCACGGATCTCGGCGTTACCTGGGAAGCCTATGACGGGCTTAAGTTGAGCGCCGTGATCTACAATCTGTTTAATGATACGCGGGATACGGGCGATTCCTATAGCTATGCGCAGGACGGTCGTCGTCTGTGGCTCAAGGCGGCCTATTCCTTCTAGACGAAAGACGGAAGAAGGTTTCCCGGCAGGCATGCGGGACGAATGTCCCGCATGCCGTTGTTCCCGTTTCAAAAACAGCGAGGATAATCGCAATGGTTCGTGTATTCGTGCCCCCACAGGCGCTTCCGTGGCTGCGTATCACGTGCGCACTGGCCATCGGGTATTTCGGCATCTGGGTGCTGGCTCCCGGGCTGGCGTCCGTTCTTCCTCTGTCTTCCTTTGAGGCCACGGCGGCGGCCTTTCTTCTGTCTCTTCTTCTGTTTGTGCCGCTGGTCATGTTGACGCATCTCGGAATCCGTCTGCTGTTTTTTCGCTCGGAGGAACGATGAGGCATCCCTTTCGCAGCAGCCTGCGCGAGCTGCATTCTTCCGCTGGACTGGTCATCGGATGGTTCGGTTTTTTTATTTTTCTGTTCGGATCAATTTCCCTGTATCGCTCCGAGATCACCTTCTGGTTCCAGCCGGAGACGCATGGTGTCGCTCCGGCCAGTCCTGGGCTGGAAGAAAAGTTGGGCGCGGCCCGCTCCGGCTTGGCGTATCTTGCGGAACGCGCTCCCGGAGAGGAGATGTGGCGCATCGTCCTGCCTTCGGAAAGAGCACCGCTGCCCGCAGTGGCCTGGGCCTCCGGCGAGGCCGTCCACGAGCATCATGGTATGAACCCTGAAGTGTTCAACCCTGCCGACGGCAGTCGGGTAGAGCCAAGGGACACGCGAGGCGGGACCTTTCTGTACCGTCTGCATGTGGACCTGTTTGGAGTGGACCGTGGAACGGGGCGCAAGCTGATCGGCATGGCGACACTGGCCATGCTGGTTGTGCTGGTGAGCGGCGTCTGTCTGCGTACCCGTTTTTTTCGCGATTTCTTTTTGCTGCGACCGCAGCAGGACAAGACGGCATGGCGTGATTCCCACTGCGTCATTGGCGGCGTGACGCTGCCGTTCAGTCTGCTTTTCGCCGTATCGGGACTGATTCTGCTTGCTCAGCTGCTTTTGCCGTCTGCCCTGTACCCCTTCTATCGCGAGAACATCCGGTCCTTCGTTATGGAATCGAAACAGCCTCCGGTCGACACGCAGGGAGAGACGGCCGAAAAGTCCTACCATTCTCGCGATCTGCTGAGCTGGATGGCCTATGGAATCCCCGACCCGGCCCGGCTGATACGCCTTGCCGAAAGACGTTGGCCGGAATGCGGCGCGGGTGAGCTGCGAATTTTTTTCCATGGCGGCCATGCCGTGGCCGTCGAGGCCGTTCAGGCGCGCGGGAACCTGCTGGCCCACCGGGCTGTACCGGAACGCATTGTCCTGGACCCCGCAAGCGGGAAGGTCAGCGAGGTGCTGAAAGATGAGCCACCATCTCTGGTTCGTTCCCTCTGGTACGCCGCCAGCGCGATTCACCTTGCCCGCTTCGCCTCACCGCTGCCCCGTGCACTGCTGTTCTTGTCCGGGGTACTCGTGGCGGGCATGATCGCTTCCGGGCTTGTGTTGTGGGAAAGAATGCGAGAACGGCAGGGAAATTCCTCCCGTTTCCTGCGCGGGGCCACGGCGGTGACGACCACGGTGATCGTGGGGTTGCCGCTTGCCGTCGCCGCGTTTTTCTGGAGCAACCGGTTGCTTGCCGTTGATCTGCCCCAGCGCGATGTCTGGGAAATGCTGACCTTCTTTTTCGTCTGGGGCGGGTGCTTCGTCCATGCCTGGGCGCGGCCATGGCCTCTGGCACGAGGAGAGCAGCTTTTGACCCTGGGCACGGCCCTGGGGCTTCTGCCGCTGTTGAATGGCATGACCGGGGGCGCGGCCCTTCCCGACACGCTCTGGAATGGTCCGTGGCAGATCGCCGGGATCGACTGCGCGGTACTGTTGCTGGGCGTGGGGTTCCTGTCGGCCGGCGTGCGCGAAAGACGCAGGGCGCGAACATTGCTGTTTGCGGACGGCGAAGAACCCAAAGGCGCATGGTTGCGGAAGCCGCGAGAGTTCATGTACGCATTCGGAGTTCTGTGGAAGAAACTGACGTTCCGTAAGAACAGGACTGAAGGCGTTGTGCGGGATGATGACGACGGGGCGGAGGAGCGTCCCGTTCGTTCCCGTGAGGTCGGAGAGCCGGAATGCCCTGAAACTGCGGAGGAAAGATCATGATTCCTTGTGCCTTTCTATTGTTGCTGGCCGCCTGCATTTTGCTCGGCGGCCGTCGCGGGGATGACTCCCCTGTTTTCCTGCGCTGGAGAGAAGGATGGTTGCCGCTTGGTCTGGCTCTGCTCTTCACATCCAGCGCCTACGGGGCCGGCGTCGGCGTGCTCGTATGGTTCGGGCTGCTGGCTCCCGCCGCTGTCTGCACAGCGTTTTTCCTTGCCTGTTCATCCCGTGTGCTGCGGGAACGGACCGAGGGCTATGCCGCGATGTTGAGTCGCCTGCTGTTCTTCCCGGCCGTCCTGTGCGGCATTTTGTAGAACCGTTCTGCCCCTGCAGAGAGCAGGAGCCGACCGTTCCGCATCCCCGGACGGCCGGCTCCTTTGCCATGCTGCGTCCGTTAGAGAATCTTGTTTTTATGCAGCAGGTACGATAGTTGACGGGGTGCGGCGGCTTCGTGGTCTGAAACCGTCCTTAGCGATGCTCTCCGGGAGCGTCGTCGAGCGCGCTGCCGCCCGAATGAAGGCCCCGCGATTCCGCGGCCCATTCGGCCCCGAATACTTCTCAACAACGCTGTATGCCAAGGAACATCATGATGAATCAGGGATCGTTGCAATCCCTCGTCCCTGCGGAGGAGGACCGGACGCGCGCGGAAGAATTGCGCCGGTTCGTGGCCTACCATAATTATCGGTACCATACGCTGGATGATCCCCAGATTACGGACGATGAATACAATGCCGCCTTTCAGGAACTTGTACGGCTGGAGGAGCGTTTCCCCGAGCTGAGAACCGAGGATTCTCCTACCGTGAAGATCGGGGGACAGGTGCTCTCCGCTCTGGAAACTCGTTCCCACCGTCTGCGCATGTACAGTCTGGACAATGTGTTTTCCACCGATGAGTGGCAGGGATTCCTGAAGCGGCTGGACAATGCTGCCCCCGGCGTGCGTCCGGAATTCTGGTGCGACCCGAAAATGGATGGTCTGGCACTGGAGCTTGTGTACGAGCGGGGGCGTTTCGCAGCCGCTCTGACCCGGGGAGACGGCGAGGTGGGGGAAGTGGTTACGGAGGCCATGCGAACCGTACGCAATCTTCCCCGGACGCTGTTCGGCGACGCGCCGGACCTGCTTGAAGTGCGTGGGGAAGTCATTTTTAATCGCAAGGATTTTCAGGAACTCAACGCTCGACAGCGCAAGGCGGGCGCAAGAACTTTCGCCAATCCCCGCAATGCGGCGGCGGGTTCCATCCGGCAGCTCGATACCTCCGTCACCGCTTCCCGTCCGTTGCGGTTTCTCGCCTATGGTTTCGGAGAGGTCGAGTGGGGCAGGGCAACGCCGTGGACGACCTACGCGGAAGTCATGGAACGGCTGCGCGAATACGGCTTCGAGACCCCCCCTGACGGTCGTCTGTGTCTTTCCCCGGATGCGGTGGAGGCCTACTACACCTCGCTTCGGGATGGCGGTCGGGAGCGGCTCGCTTACGAGATCGACGGCGTGGTCATGAAACTGAACGATCTCGAAATGCAGCGCAGGCTGGGGTATACGGCGCGTGCGCCGCGCTTTTCCGTGGCCTGGAAGTTTCCTGCTCAACAGGCGACCACGGAACTTCTGGACATCACTATTCAGGTGGGGCGGACCGGCGTGCTGACGCCTGTGGCCGAGCTGCATCCAGTCACTGTGGGAGGCGTGGTCGTCAGCCGGGCGACGCTGCATAACGAGGATGAAATCATCAATAGGGACGTGCGAATAGGCGATCGCGTCATCGTGCAGCGAGCCGGCGACGTGATCCCCGAGGTGGTCGGAGCAGTGCTTTCCGAGCGTCCGGCGGACTCGAAGCCGTTCGTATTTCCGCACGTCTGTCCGGCCTGCGGCGAGCCGGCCCACCGGCTGGAAGGAGAGGCCGCCTGGCGATGCGTGAACATGTCGTGCCCGGCGGTGATCCGGCAGTCTCTGGCGCATTTCGTGTCCAAGGCCGGGCTGGATATCGGGGGAGTCGGCGGACGCTGGATAGAGCTGTTTATCAGCGCCGGGCGGGTCAGAACGCCTGCCGATCTCTTCACGCTCACCGTGGACGAGCTCTTGCATTATGAGCGCATGGGTGTAAAGCTGGCCTCGAAGTTTGTGGATTCATTGGAACGCGCCAGACGGGACGCGACCTTGCAGCGTTTTATCTGTGCCTTGGGCATCCGGCACGTTGGAGAACAGACGGCCCGGACTCTTGCCGCCGTTTACCCGGACATGGATGCGCTCAGGGCCGCTTCAGCGGAGGAATTGCAGGCTCTGCCGGACATCGGTCCGGAAGTGGCGAGTTCCATTCGGGCTTTTTTTGAGGACGAGGCCAATCTGCTCCTGCTCACGCGACTGCACGAACAGGGACTGTGGCCTGTGACCGTGGAGGCCCCCGCGGCCCCTTCCGGCGTGTTGCGCGGCAAGCGGGTTCTGTTCACCGGGACGCTGTCCATGCCGCGATCCAGAGCGCAGCAGCTGGCCGAGCAGGCCGGAGCCGAACTCGCGGGCAGCGTTTCCCGCAAGCTTGATCTGCTCGTGGCCGGGGAAAATCCCGGCTCCAAGCTAGAAAAGGCGCGGGCGCTGGGCGTGCGGGTGCTTGATGAGGCAGGATTTGCGGCGCTGCTTGCCGGGGAACGGGAGGCATTGTCAGATAATGGAAACGAGGTGACGAAATGAGCCTTTCTCTTGTCATAATGGGGGCAAGCGGCCGCATGGGGAGAACCATCGCCGAGCTGGCGCTCGAACGCGGGTTGACGCTGGCCGCGGTTATGGAACGTCCGGAAAAGCTTGATGCGTTGACGCATTGGGGGTGTCTTTCCGGGAGCGACGCCGAAGTCGTTCTGCCGCAGGTTCCCGGCGCTGTGATCATCGATTTTACGGCTCCTGAAGCGACTCTGGCGACGGCCCGCGCGGCGGTGCGGCACGGCAATCCCATGATTATCGGCACGACCGGCTTTTCGCCCGAGCAACGCACCGAGCTGGAGATGCTGGCCCACACCGGAAGACTGTTCTGGTCGCCCAACATGAGCGTGGGCATCAATGTTCTGCTTGAAATTCTGCCTCGGTTGGTGCGCATGCTCGGACCGGATTACGATCTGGAGATGGTGGAGCTGCACCACAACCGAAAGAAGGACGCGCCAAGCGGCACTGCGTTGCGGCTGGCCGAGTGTCTTGCTGAGGCGAGGGACTGGAAGCTGGACGACGTGGCCTGCTATCATCGGGAAGGCATCATCGGCGAGCGTCCCGAAAAGGAAATCGGCGTCCAGGCCATTCGCGGTGGCGATGTCGTCGGGGTGCATACAGTCTATTTCATGGGACCCGGCGAACGGATCGAGGTGACTCATCAGGCCCATTCCCGTGAGAATTTCGCGCAGGGCGCTCTGCGGGCCGCCGTCTGGATCAGCGGGCGTGAACCCGGCAGGCTGTATTCCATGAGCGACATTCTGCTTTCGGAGGCCACGTCATGACGACCCTTTTCGACAGGGACTGGGAGCATGTCTGGAACGGACTCGTTTCCGGAATGCGGCGGTTCATGGATGAAAACGGTTTTGAGGATGTGGTGCTGGGTCTGTCCGGTGGCATGGACTCCTCGCTGACGGCGGCGCTTGCCGTAGATACTCTGGGACGGGACCATGTGCACGGCGTGCTGATGCCTTCCCCCTGGTCCAGCGAGGGCAGTGTGACCGACGCGGAACTGCTGGCCAGAAATCTGGGCATCGCTACGGAGATGATTCTGATCAAACCCATGATGGACGCCTTTGAGGGCGCTCTGACTCCCGTGTTCGCCGGTCGTCCAGTGGATGTGACCGAAGAAAATCTGCAGTCCCGCATCCGTGGCGTGATCCTTATGGCCCTGTCCAACAAGTTCGGCTGGATGCTGCTGGCCACGGGCAACAAGTCCGAGCTGGCCGTCGGTTACTGCACCATGTATGGCGACATGTGCGGCGCTCTGGCCCCCATCGCGGATCTGTACAAGACCGAGGTTTACGCGCTCGCGCGCTGGTACAACGAACGCGAAGGGCGGGAGGTCATTCCTCAGGAAGTGTTCATCAAGGCTCCGTCGGCGGAATTGCGCCCCGGCCAGAAGGATCAGGATTCGCTTCCCGAATATGGGGAACTGGACACGATCCTCCATGCTCTGATCGAGGAGGGACGCCCGGTGGATGGTCTGTCCATTCCAGGTATTGCGGAGGAACAGATTCGGCGTGTCGTTTCTCTGGTTACGAGAAGCGCCTTCAAGCGACGGCAGGCGCCGCCTCTTCTGCCCGTCGGCGGGCATGCCTTCGGCGTGAACGTACGCATCTAGTTTTATGGGGCCTCCCTTGTGGAGGCCCTGGTTGTTTCGTCTCAGGACAATAACGGGATGTCCTCTGACCGTGAAAGAGGATATTCCGGTCACATGGCAACAGACAATCGGGAGCGGAAAATGACGGAACAGGCCTCTTTCACGTGGAAATTTCATCGAATCGGCGGACTGGACCAGCTTACCCTGCGCACGGCAGAGGAATTGCGGCGTCTTGAGGAACTGGACCCCAAACTGTGGGTGGCTCTGAGCTGCCCCGTGGACGGGTTGCAGTTCGACGCCCGGACGCTGGAACTTCTGGATGCCGACGCCGACGGGCGTATCCGCATGCAGGACGTGCTGGATGCCGTCCGCTGGACGACGGAACGACTGCGCGATCCCGCCTCGCTGGCGGGGGAACACGAGGTCTTTTCTCTGGACTTTCTGCGGACTGACGGGGAAGAGGGAACGCGTCTCGCCATGGCGGCCCGGAGGGTGCTGGAAAACCTGGGCAAGGCCGAAACGGCTGCCCTGACGCAGGAGGATGTGTCCGGTGCGGTGAAGGCTGCGGCTCAGACCGCGTTCAACGGCGACGGCATCATGCCCGACAGGCCGGAGTTCGACGCCGAAGTCAGGGAATTCATCCGCAATGTGCTTGATGCCTGCGGTGGCGTTCCTGATGCCGGGGGAGAACAGGGCGTCGATCTTGAGCTGGCTCGGAAGTTCATGGAACTGGCCCGGACCTGCCGGGACTGGTCGGATGCGCTGCACGCGTGTGCGGCCTCTTTGCCTTCCGGCGTTGGAACGCCTGAGGCTTTCGTGCTGTTTTGCGCCGTGCGGGAGAAACTCGACGACTACTTCATTCGCTGCCGTCTTGCCGAATTCGAACCGGGAGCGGAACAGCTGCTCAACGCGCCGGAAAATCTGTTCGCACAGTTCGCAGGCCAGCAGCTGAACGCGGATATGGAGGCCATGGCCGGACTGCCTCTGGCTCGAATCGCCCCCGGTCGTCCCCTGTCGCTTCTGGGGGGACTTAATCCGGCGTGGATGAAGTCCATGAATGCCTTCTGTCATGTCGTGCTGACGCCTTTGCTGGGTGCTGTGGACAGCCTGAACTCGGATGCATGGGAATGGGTAAAGGCCCGGTTTGCCCCCTATGAGGAGATCATGGCGCGCAAGCCTGATACGCCTGTCGCGGAGCTGCCCCCTGCGCGGCTGGCGGCATTGCTGGACGGCGATGCTTTCCGGCGCTTCGAAACACTGGTGCTGCGGGATCAGGAAACGGCCGGCACCGTCGCGTTGATCGGAGAGGTGGAACGTCTGGTCGTATACCACCGGCATCTGCATCGTTTGCTGATGAACTTCGTGTCCTTTTGTGATTTTTATGCACCTTCCCGACCGACGACCTTTCAGATAGGCACGTTGTACATCGACGGCAGAAGCTGTGAGCTGTGCGTGCGGGTGGATGACATTGATCTCCATGCCCAGCAGGCGCAGTTGAGCCGCCTGTGTCTCGTCTATTGCCGCTGCGTGCGCAAGGATCATCCGGAGACACTAAACATCGCGGCGGCGGTGACGGCAGGGAACTCCACTCTGCTGACCCCCGGCAGGCACGGCGTTTTCGTGGACAGAAGCGGAACCGCGTGGGATGCGACGTTGATTCGTCTGGTGGATAATCCCATCAGCATACGGACCGCCATGTCCGCCCCGTACAGGCGTATGGGGCGGATGCTGTCCAGACAGGTGGAAAAGCTTACTGCGGCCAAGGACGAGAGCGTCGCCGTCAATGCGGCGAAATCCGTCGAGAAGCTGGTGGATACGGGTGCAAAGGGCGCGACTGCCGGAAAGCCTGCTCCTTTCGACATCGGCCGGAGCATGGGCATCTTCGCGGCCATCGGTCTCGCCCTCGGCGCTCTGGGTACGGCGCTCGCCAGTATTGCGGCGGCTCTGCTGGCTTTGAGCTGGTGGCAGCTTCCACTGCTGCTGTTCGGGATTTTTGTGTGCATTTCCGGTCCATCCATGCTGCTCGCCTGGCTCAGTCTCCGCCAGCGCACGCTGGGGCCGGTGCTGGACGCCTCGGGTTGGGCCGTCAACAGCAGAATCCCCGTGAACTTCATGATGGGGCGCTTTTTGACGGCGTCCGCCGCTCTTCCCCGGAATGTGCAGCGTTCGCTCAACGACCCGTTCAAAAAACCTTCGGCATGGAAAGGCTGGATGACGGCTGTAGTGCTTGTCGCCGTAATTGCGGGATGCTGTGTGGGCGGCTATTGGGGCTGGAAACTGTACCGGGACAGTCTGACTGCGCCTGTCGCAGCTTCTGCGACCGTTGGGAAGACGGAACAGGAGAAGGCCGTTCCCGAAAAAGACTCGCTGGACGAGTTGAAGAACGCGCTTGAGGCTCTGAAAAAGGTATCCGTCGTTCCCGCTGCGAAGTAGCGGATGCTTCGGTGATGACGTGCGGCGGGAGGCCGTCGGTTTCTTGGGGAACCGACGGCCTCTTCACATGTCGTGGGGCCGATTCGTGCGTGCTTTTTCCCTTTTCATGCCCGGTTGATAACCGCGGCGCATGAAGCATGAACAATACGGGACGACAGCGGGAAAACGTTGTCTCGTCCATCAGGGATGAATCTGAAAGGGAAAATGCAGGGAAGATATGCCGAACAGCATTGTTTTCAGGATGCGGACAGCGGTTGACGGATGAACTGTCGTATGAAACAAAACGACAGTCAGGTCAGCGGCTGATCCGTTTTGCGTCAGCTGGCATGAACATACGCAGCAAAGCAAGATATGGAATGACGTCATGAGCGATATCAAATTGTTTCGTTTTTCATCGGATGGGGCGGAGGTTCTGCCTGTTCGGACTGCGCTCTTGGAACGTGAACTGCATGATCTGATGGAAAGGAATATGCAGTGTTTTCTGGGAGTGCGCTTTGTGGCCCATGAATACAGTACGGGAAAAGTTCATCGCGGACGGATAGATTCCCTTGGTCTGGATGAGAACAATTGTCCGGTTATTCTGGAATACAAGCGTCAGATCAATGAGAACGTCATCAATCAGGGACTGTATTATCTGGACTGGCTGCTTGACCATCAGGCGGAATTCAAGCTGCTGGTTCTGGAACGTTATGGCCGCGAGGCCGCTGATGCCATAGAGTGGGGCGGTACGCGCGTGTTGTGCATTGCTGGAGATTTTACCAAGTTCGATGAACATGCCGTAGCGCAGATCGGACGGAACATCGAGCTGATCCGTTACAAATATTTCGGTGAAGATCTGTTGCTGCTTGAATGGCTGAATCCGGTGCAAGCGACTGTTTCCTCCGAAGGATCAGAAAACATGGGTAACGGGGCGACGGGAACAGGCGATATGGAAAGAGCTGGAGCAGGCAGAGCGAATGGAGGTCTGAGTACCCAGCTTGCCGCCATGCCGGATGCGCAGCGCGCTTTGTATGATGAACTGTGCCGCTTTGTGTCCTCATTGGGAGATGACGTCAATATCAAGGAGTTGCAGCTTTATGTAGCCTTTACCCGGTTGAAGAACTTTGCCTGTCTGGCTCCCATGAAAGGCTGGTTCAAGCTCTGGCTGCACCTTGACCCGGACAGCGTGCAGCTGGAGGAAGGATTCAGTCGCGACGTTCGCCATATCGGACACTGGGGGACTGGTGATGTTGAAGTTTCACTGCGTTCGTTGGGCGATATGGACAGGATCAGGCCGCTGATAGAGCGTGCCTATCAGGAAAGTTGAGCTTGCAGGACGAGGAATGTCGTGTTCCGAATAGATTTTTTGGGCCTTGGTCAGAAATGAAGGTGCCGGTTGAGGCGGCTTGCACTTTCCTCGTGCCGCCTCCGTCCGTTGCGGGGGATTGCGGCAGCCGCCTTTGGAGAGGGGGCAAACGATGTTGTCCAAAAAGCTCCAAAAATCTGGGCTGAAATTTTCAGAGAGGTTCGGGGACAACAGGAGACAGGTCATTACCTGAAAAGAAAAGCCCCATGAGCCTTTTGGGGACATCACGGGGTTTCACGAAACTGGCTTGATGGTGGAGGCCGGGGCACCAATCGTAAAGATCAACATATTGAAATAATTACTGTCATATCCCGTTTAACGGGAATATGCCGCCGCAGAAGGTGTCATATGGCAAGACGGTTATGGGAAGGCCCAGGCCTCAGCAGACTTCGGGTTTCAGAGGGCCATAGAAGTAGGATGCCGTAGCGCCGCCGTCGATCAGAAAGTCCGCCCCGGTGATGAATGCGCCCCTTTCGCTCATGAGCAACTCAGCTACGTTGGCGATTTCATCCGCCGTTCCGGGACGTCCCGCCGGGCATTTGGCGAACATGTTTTTATAGAAGTCTCCGCGTGGCCCGTTGAATTCGTCAATAGCCAGAGGAGTTACGACGATGCCGGGGGAAATGGAATTGATTCTTGCCCCTCTGGCTCCCCATTTGACAGCTTCCGCCATCACTCTTTTCACATTGCAACGTTTTGCCATCTGGTAGGCGTGCAGCGTATCCCTGATACGCCCAGATTGCAGGGCATCCAGCTTCAACAGCTCATCGACGGGTGTACAGGCCAGCAGTTCGTCCACCTCCTCGCCGAGTGCAGGCATTCTGTGGCCCGACTGGCTTGAAATGGTGATACCCACACCACCTTTTTTGATGACCTTGCCGACTTCTTCCAGCAGAACAGCCGTCCCGTACAGATCCACTTTCAGGATTGTTTCGATGGAGGCCTGGCTCGGCGAAACTCCCGCAG
Source organism: Pseudomonadota bacterium (assembly GCA_023403845.1). Taxonomy (GTDB): domain Bacteria; phylum Desulfobacterota; class Desulfovibrionia; order Desulfovibrionales; family Desulfovibrionaceae; genus Bilophila. Next base: position 1,652 of record JAEYDL010000007.1, on the reverse strand, counting down.
CATTCACAAGCATGGAAATAGCGCCATATTTTTGTGCCTCGGCAATCAGATCCAGGATGGATTTGCGCGATGAAATGTCCATTTCTGCCACAGCGACATCAAAGCCCGCTTCAACCATCGTTTCGGCAATCGTCCGTGCGTGTTCCAGATTTTTATCGCCCAGCACAATTTTCTTGTCATGGCCCATCCTTCTGGCGATAGCCATGCCGATCTGACCGGCTCCGGTAACTATTATGACGTCCTTCATCGGGAAATACTCCTTCATATACAGTGAAAGGACAGCTCCTGTCGCTTTATCAGGCCTCTTGCAGTCGTTTCTAGGGATGATAACTCAGGTGACGATGGTGCAGTAGATACGATACTGCCCGATCTTTGCCTGTTCCGCTCGAAATATATGAGAGGCCTGTTTGAAGTGAGGTACAGGTGTGGCGCGTGGGTTCGTTGTAGGACTCTGGACATAAGATTTGAAACAAGCTATGTGAACAGAATGCGGATATTAGAGTATAATTCATTATGATTGCTGGAGATTGCGCATGACTGAAAAGATAGGCGCAGAGGAACTCAATGAGGTTCTCAAAGAAAAGATGCTCCGCTGGCTGCCGCAACAGTCCCGTTTGGAAACCGGAGTTCCCGGATTGGCACTGAGCCGTTATGACGAGGAAACCTCTGCGGCAAAATGCTTTTATTATCCGATAGCCGCACTGGTCGTGCAAGGGTTCAAACGTTCCATGATCGGCAATCAGGAAGCCAACTATGGTAAACGACATTGCATGGTCGTTGGCGTGGATATGCCGGGCGTGTTTCATATCACACATGCTTCCCCGCAGGAGCCTTTTCTTTCGCTTTCAATCAGACTGGATAGGCATATTATTGCACAGTTGATAACTGAAATGCCTTCCATCGTTACATCTCAGGCGACTCCTCCAAATCCTGTGGCCATTTCCGAGGTTGGTGAAGAACTGCTCGAAGCCTTTATCCGGCTGGTTGATTTGTTGAATACTCCGTCAAGAATACCCATTTTCGCCCCCATGATTCTCCGTGAGATTCATTTCCATTTACTTTCGGGAAGTCAGGGAGGCTGCCTCAGGCTGTTCAGTACCAGCGGAACACAGGCAAGCCAGGTTGCCCAGGCCATTTCCTGGTTGAGGGAAAATTATGTGCAGCCCCTCCATATTGAAGAGCTGGCCCGGCGGGTCAACATGGCTCCTTCGACGTTTCATCGGCATTTCAGGCAGGTAACGAGCCTGAGTCCGCTCCAGTTCCAGAAACGTCTGCGGCTTTACGAGGCGGAACGTCTCATGCTGGTCGAAGGGAAGGATGCCAGTACTGCAGCGATACTGGTAGGCTATGAAAGCGGTTCACAGTTCAACAGGGAGTATAAGCGTCAGTTCGGGGCGCCGCCTCGTCGGGACGTAGCACAGAAAATGCTTATGGCATAATATGATAATATACTGATTCTATTTTTATTTTCTATAAAATGAGACGGGATGTGCGCTTCGGCGTATATCCCGTCTCATTTTATATGGTTAATGCCTTCAGGCAGTTGAGGGAGCAGAAGCGACCGAAACAGAAAACCACCCGCTAAGCGGGTGGAACCCAAAACGGTTATACTTAAAAAAACACCTTTTCGATAAAACGGAGTTGTTCAGGCT
>JAEYDL010000022.1 GCA_023403845.1 Pseudomonadota bacterium | reverse complement strand
GGCCTGAGCGCCGACGTTACCCGTCAACGCTGTCTTCGAAAAAATGGCATGAGATAGTGAAACAGGTGGTTTCGTCCGAGAGTCGTCTGACGGCAGAGAACATGATTTCTCAGTCAATTTGGGGCTTGCGCACCGGGACATTTTTGATTCTCGGACACGGCAACAGGATTACCGCAATTATCAGGGAAGCGAGACCCAGCAGCCTGTCATACGTGCTCAGTCTGTTGCTGAGGCGATATGCATTTTTTTCTGTTGCATCTTCCTTCGGGACTTGGTGAATGTTGTCGACGGACCTGTGGAAGGGAAAGAATACGGCATTTTTTCAGATATTCACAGTCATGGACATTCCTACCGTGAGGCAGTATAGGAAATTTTCTTTTAACGGGGATCTTCTGTTGCAGTGACGGAAAGGTTCCTGTCTTTTACCATTGCAGGGGGACATATGTTTCGTTTGAGTGGAAAAATTGCTTTTGCTCTGGCCATGGTCGGAGCCATGTTGATGAACTGCGTGGAGGCCAATGCCGGAGCTCGTCTTGACAAGATCATGGAAACCAAGGTGTTACGTGTAGGAACACCCGGGGACTATCGCCCGTTCTCCATGCTGGAAAACGATAAGTTTTCTGGCCATGATATTGAACTCATTCAAAAAATGGCGGATGTTTACGGCTGGAAGGTCGAATTCGTTCGGTCAAGCTGGTCTGATCTTGCCAAGGATTTGGCTGGCGACAAATACGATGTGGCCGTGGGGGGCATCACCCGTTCTCCCGCCCGTCTTGCCTTGACCGAATTCTTGCCTGCCTATGCACCTTTCGGCAAGGTGGCGCTCATCAACAAGAAGAACAAGGATCGTTTCACCTCTCTGGAGAGCCTGAATCAGCCGGATGTCCGCGTCATCAAAAACCCCGGCGGGACCAATGAAAAGTTCGTGGATGCCAACCTGACCAAAGCCAAGGTTTCCGTGCATGAAAAGAACTATGAAATTCCGGGCATGATTGCTGAAGACAAGGGCGATGTCATGATTACCGAGAATGCCGAGGCCAGAATTTATACCAAGAAATTTCCTCAGCTGTACGCCGCGTTTATGGACAAGCCTCTGACCTCCGTGAACTACATGGGCTTCATGTTGCAGAAGGACGATCCTGACTTTGTGCGTGTGATGAACTATCTCTGGAATCTCATGGACCTCCGTGGTGAACTTCGTCAACTTGACGCCAAGTGGATTCAGTAACGATCAGGAAATCGTGCTCAGTGAGGCCGGCATCTATTGATGTCGGCCTCTTTTCATGCGGAAATGCCGGGCGCTCAAAGGTGGATGGACTGGTGGAAGGTCGTCGAGGAATCCGTTTGAAGATTGTTTTCGTTTTATCGGACAGGTGATTGATGATTTTGTACCAGGTGAATTTAGTATGTTGTTATCATATTGAAATAACAGATACTTATGATATCCGCCCTTCAGATCTGGTAGATAGAATGGCAAGTTGTTTCTGCGGCAGAATCACTGCTTTTTGATGAGTATTCGGCTGAAGTTAAACCGTTACATGAAGATTGGAGAACTGGTTTCGAGCCCTGGCGGATGTCGTGGCATGCCATGGAAATTATTTTGAGGAGGAATGCTCCGGGAGAGCCTGCTGCAGAAATTTGAACGAAGAATGGGAAGATACGTTTGCTCACAAGAAAAGAGACTATACCTGAACCGTGCTTTGGGAATTGGACTGTCCGGGAGCGTATGTCCTCAGACAAAAAGAATTCAGCTAGCGAATAAAATTAAAGTATCATGCAGTAATGGGAGATTATTGTGCGGTTGTCTCGGTGTACCTGTCCGTTTGGTTTGCCCTCGAAAGAAGATGGCAGTTCGTTGACTGGGGGGACGGAAGGCTCATGCCGGGGGATGCGGAGGTTTGTTTTTTATGCATGGGATCTTGACATGATTTTTTCATGAAGTTATGGGTAATAAAAATGTATCTACATAATTCATGATCCCTCTAAAAGACCTGGGATCGAAACTGTCGATCCCGAAATACGGCACCGCTGTACGAGAGGAGGTGTCTTTCATGAAGGCGCTTGTGCTGGAAAAACCGTATTCCTTTGCCGTTCTGGATTTGCCTGAGCCTGTTCCGGGAGCAGGAGAGGCTCTGGTCCGCGTGCTCAGTGCAGGGATCTGCGGATCAGAAGTTCATGCCTATCATGGGAAACACCCCAAACGCCTTCCTCCGGCGGTCATGGGGCACGAAGTCTGCGGTGTTGTGGAACAGCTTGGGGAAGGCGTCACGGAAAATCTTCTGGGGAGACGGGTCATAGTGATGCCGCAGAAGGCGTGCGGCGTGTGTCGATGGTGCAGTGAAGGCAAGCCAAACTTGTGCGATTCAAAGGTGATGCTTGGAGAAAAGACATGGCCCGGAGGTTATGCGGAATATTTTGTGGCTCCTGCTTCTCTGCTGTATCCCGTTCCCGAACATCTTTCCAATGATGCTGCCACGCTGATCGAGCCGCTGGCTGTGGCTGTGCATGCCGTACGTTGTGGCGGAGTGGGGCTTGGCGACCGGATCGCCGTACTGGGCGCAGGGGCCATCGGGCTCATGACCGTCGTTGCTGCGCATGCGGCCGGCGCGTCAATGATACTCGCCAGCGATATTTGCGCCTATAATCTTGATCGTGCTCTGGAGGCAGGGGCGACCCATGTCTGCGATGCCCGGCGGCAGGATGTGGTGAATATGGCTCTGGAACTCTCCTCAGGAATGGGCATGGATCATGTTTTCATGGCGGTTGACGCTCCGGGGTTGTTCGATCAGGCCATTCGCGGAACCAGAAAACAGGGACATCTTACCATGATAGCCCTGTTTACGGATCCTGTTTCGGTCAATTTGCAGATTCCCAAGTCCAAGGAATTGCTTATTCGCGGGAGTCTTACATTTGATTCTTCCGATTTTCGGATTGCCGTGGAACTGGCCGCGCAGTCTGGCGTGAATCTGGAAAAATTCATTACGCACAGATTTCCTTTGGACAAGGGTAATGAAGCCTTCGCGCTTGTTCAGGGGCGGACGGAAGATCTGGTTCGTGTCGTTTTTCATCCCTAGCTGTTTTATGAAAGCGTGGGATTGGGGCATTTCGGCGCCTTCTTGAAGGATGGTCTCGTCGCTATCCGCTTTCGTGTATTGCTTCCATTGGTCCCGGGGTTCCGCAGGAGCAGTCCCTGCATCTGTGGCATGTTTTTGGAGTCGAAAATGTTAACGTTACCATTTTCAACAGAACATGGAGAGGTCTTATGCGAAAATTGGCGTGCTTACTGATTGCGGCATTCATGTGTCTGACCATGAACGGACTGGCCTTCGGAGCGGATACGTATCCCGCCAAACCCATCAAGCTGATTGTGCCTTATGGAGCGGGCAATGCGACGGATGCCGCCGCCCGGCTCATGGTCAAGTATCTGGAGAAAGAGCTGTCCACCAGTGTAGCCATCGTCAACGTGGCTGGAGCGGCAGGAACTATTGGTTCCATGCAGGTGCTTCGTGCCAAACCGGACGGGTACACGCTGCTCTGGAATCATCTTTCCCTGCTTACTGCCTATCATACGGGCGCATCCAAGTTTACCTGGGATTCCCTCACTCCCATCTGCAACGGCGTTCGGTTCTACAAGACGCTTGTAGTGCGTGGCGATGCTCCGTGGAAGAATCTGCAGGAATTCGTTGATGATGCACGCAAGAATCCCGGCAAGATCAAGTGGGGCGTAAACATTGGGGCCGGTCTGCATTTTGAGGCGCTCGGCTTTGAAACCCTGACGGGGACCAAGTTTCACTTCGTCGCCGGCGAAGGGGAGGCCGACCAGATCAACGCCATGCTTGGGGGCCGCATCGACGTGTGTACTCCGAGTCCGCAGATCGTCATGCAGTATAAGGAAGATGGGCGTATCCGCGCTCTGGCCAGTTCGACGGAGGAACGCATTCCGAGCCTGCCCGGCGTACCTACCTACAAGGAAGAGGGCGTTGACCTGACCTTCATGTATGAACCTGCCCTGTACGGTCCCGCGGAGCTGCCTGATTCCATCGTCGAACGTCTGAATCAGGCTGTGGCCAATGTCATGAAAAATCCTGAATTTATCGCCGGTCTTGCCAAGCTGGGAATGGATCCCGCCTACATGAGTCAGGAAGACTTCCGGCAGCATCTTCTGCGCCTTGATTCCCAGATGTACATGTTCGCCCGACAGGGCGGCCTGATCCCCAAGCCCAAGCTGTAAACGTCTGCCCGTTTCAGCGATCCTTCCTTACGGCCAGCGCATGCTTCCGGTAGG
>JAEYDL010000003.1 GCA_023403845.1 Pseudomonadota bacterium | reverse complement strand
ACAAGCAGCGCCAGGGCTAGCCTTCAGGAGAAAGACTGTGGCCAGAATAGCTGGTGTTGACCTGCCCAGAGGCAAGCGCGCGGACATCGCGTTGACTTACATCTACGGCATCGGCCGTGTAACGGCTTTGAAGATACTTGACGCCGCTGGCGTCAACTGGACTCGCGGCATTGACGATCTGTCCGCCGAAGAACTGAACGAAGTCCGCAAGGAACTCGAACAGAATCACAAGGTGGAAGGCGATCTGCGTCGTGAAATCTCGATGAACATCAAGCGCCTCATGGATATCGGCTGCTATCGCGGACTGCGTCATCGCAAGGGATTGCCCGTCCACGGTCAGCGTACCCATACCAACGCCCGTACCCGCAAGGGTCCCCGCCGCGGTGCCGTAGGCAAGAAGAAGTAAAGGAACTTTCCGGCACGACCAGTCCGCTTCGGCGGCTGATCGTGCGAAACGTTCATTGATACGACCGTGCTTTCGGTCGATGGAAGCAAATCATGGCTAGACCAAAACGCGCTACCAAGAAAAGAGAAAAGAAGAACGTACCTGTGGGAATGGCCCATATTCAGGCTTCGTTCAACAATACCATCATTACTTTCACCGACACTCGCGGGAATACCGTGAGCTGGGCGAGCGCCGGACAGAGCGGGTTCAAGGGTTCCCGCAAGTCTACCCCCTTCGCTGCGCAGGTTGCCGCTGAAACGGCCGCCCGCAAGGCTCAGGACAACGGGATGCGCACGGTGGGTGTCTACGTGAAGGGACCCGGTTCCGGGCGTGAGGCCGCCATGCGCGCCATCAACGCCGCCGGTTTCAAGGTCGCCTTCATTCGTGACGTTACCCCTATCCCCCACAACGGCTGCCGCCCGCCTAAACGGCGTCGCGTCTAGTCGCGCTCACAGGAGGACTCCGCCTTGGCCAAATATAATGATGCCAAATGTCGTTTGTGCCGTCGCGAGGGCACGAAGCTCTTGTTGAAGGGCGATCGTTGCTTTACCGACAAGTGCGCCTTTGACCGCCGCCAGGCTGCGCCCGGTCAGCATGGCCGCGCCCGTAAAAAGTTGAGCGACTATGCGACCCAGCTGCGTGAAAAGCAGAAGGTGCGTCGTGTGTATGGCGTTCTGGAAAAGCAGTTCCACGGCTATTTCGTCCGCGCCGATATGGCGAAGGGCGTAACCGGTACGAACCTGCTCGCTTTCCTCGAACGCCGCCTGGACAATGTCGTCTACCGTCTTGGCTTCGCCAACTCCCGTGCCCAGGCCCGGCAGATGGTGCGCCATGGCATATTCACCCTGAACGGCCACAAGGTCACCATTCCCTCTCTTCAGGTGCGGGTCGGTGACAGCATTGAAGTGCCGGAAAAGAGCAGGACGATTCCCGTTCTGGCTGAAGCCCAGGAAGCTGTTGCCCGCCGCGGCTGCCCCGCCTGGCTGGAAATGGACGCTCCCAATTTCAAGGGCGTGGTGAAAGCCTTGCCGCAGCGTGACGATATTCAGTTCCCCATCAACGAGCATCTCATCGTCGAGCTCTACTCCAAATAAGCGGGGGCGTACATGCTCTTCAGACAAGGCAACAGGCTCATCAATTCGCGCAACTGGGCCAAGCTCGTGCGGCCGGAACAGATTTTGTGCGACAGCGATCCCAACGATACCATGTACGGCAAGTTCACCTATGAACCGCTGGAACGTGGTTACGGGATCACCATCGGCAATGCCTTGCGTCGGGTACTGCTTTCGTCCCTTCAGGGCGCAGCCTTTGTGGCTGTAAAGATCTCCGGCGTGCAGCATGAGTTTACCACCATCCCCGGCGTGCTGGAAGATATTACGGATGTTATTCTGAATATCAAGCAGGTCCGTCTGGGCATGACCACTGACGAGCCTCAGCACCTGACGCTTTCCGTGTCCAAGAAGGGCCCGGTGACTGCTGCGGATATCATGACCAACGCCAATGTGGAAGTCTTGAACCCGGAACAGCACATCGCGACCCTGACCGAAGACATGGAACTGAACATGGAGTTCGAGGTCCGCATGGGCAAGGGATATGTGCCCGCTGATATGCACGAAGGTCTTCAGGACACGATCGGGCTTATCAAGCTGGATGCGAGCTTCTCTCCCGTGCGCAAGGTGGCATACACGGTGGAACAGGCCCGCGTGGGCCAGATGACCAACTACGACAAGCTGATTCTTGAAGTGTGGACGGATGGTTCGGTTCTTCCCGAAGATGCCATCGCCTATAGCGCCAAGATCATCAAGGATCAGATTTCGGTTTTCATCAGTTTTGATGAACGCATCTCCGGTGAAAGCGGAGGCGAAGGCAGCGGGAGCACCGACATCAACGACAACCTGTTCAAGGGAATCGACGAGCTGGAGCTGTCCGTGCGGGCGACGAACTGCCTGCGCAGCGCCAACATCTCCACTGTGGGGGAACTGGTGCAGCGGCCTGAAGCCGAAATGCTGAAAACGAAGAACTTCGGCAAGAAGTCCCTTGATGAGATCAAGGCCGTGCTGCAGAGCATGGGGCTTGATTTCGGCATGAAGGTCGACAACTTCGAGAAGAAATACCAGGAATGGAAGAGGAAACAACACCATGAGGCATAGCAATTCCGGCAAAAAGCTCGGCAGAACGCCTTCGCATCGCAAGGCTCTGTTCCGCAACATGGCCTGTGCGATGATCACTCACGGCAAGATCCGTACTACTGAAGTGAAGGCCAAAGAACTGCGCCGGGTGGTGGAACCTCTGATCACCCTTGCCCTGCGCAACGATCTGCATTCCCGTCGTCTCGCTTACGAAACGCTGGGCGATCACAAGCTGGTGCAGCGTCTGTTCGACGTCGTTGCGCCGCTGTTTGCTGGCGTTCCCGGCGGATACACTCGGATCACCAAGCTGGCTCTGCCCCGCAAGGGGGACTGCGCCCCCATGGCGATCTTTGAATTCACTCGCCAGCCGGGTGAAACTGCCGCCGAATAAGCGAGTTTCCGGTTCACGCCCGGAAAAGAGACATCAGGGACCTTTTAAGGTCCGAATGGAAAGGCCGTCTGAATTTCAGACGGCCTTTCGTGGTTTCTGTCTGAGAGAGCACTGAACGGAGGGCGGTAATTGAGTACGGGGCTGTTCGTGCTCTCTGCCGGTATCCCTGATGGTGCCCTGTATTCGGATTCTTCAGGTGGTTCGCGTCCGGGTCGGCATGCCGGGTCTGGTATTATGCCTGCACGGTGATGGAGGAGGGATCCTTCCTTCCCGAATTCCTCTGCTCACAGAGGCTGTCCGGGGGACAGGCAGGATTGCTGCCCGGCCTGTATATTGTCATGCAATTCTGCCCATGATCTGTCTTGTGACATTTTTTCTGTGCAGGGTGGGCAAAGAGTGTTTGTCTGCGCATCTCCGTGCAGACCAATCAGAGAGGAAAGCCCACTCGAAATATGTTCGAAGTTTCGCGACATTCGGCTGAGCGTCGCACAGGACAGGCGACATGACACTCGGAAAGGGCTGCCGCAGAATCATGGATATTTTATCGGACATTTTGGGGTAGGGGAAAGGGGTGTCAGGAGACTGCCCGATCGTTCGATGGTGCAGCGCCGGATACGGCACGGAATTCTTCGAGCAGCCGTTGTTTGACTTCCGTCAGGGGCATGCTCAGATAATCCAGACTGTCAGGGCCGATGACGTGTCGCTTCAGACGCGCGATTCCGCAATCTTCACGCTCGGCGATGCAGAGGGCATGACAGCCGCAGATGAGCAGTGCGACATCGGCTTCCTCATCTCTATGAATGATCTGGGGACCTTCAGGAATGGCGGCTAGTTCCGCGAGCAGGTCGCGGACAAAAGCAGAACGCTCATAAGCCTCGTTGCAGCCGCCGCAAAACGTTATGGAAAGGGTCTTGACTGGTGTGGACATGCGCTCCAGGAGCCTCCTGATGGAAAAGTGTTTCGACAAGTATAGAGAAGAGGGAAAGGGAAAAGCAAGGGGGAGGGCTGGCAATCGGGAATGCGTGCGCCGGCGTTCCATTTACGCAGTTATCGAAGGGAAGGCAGGAGCTTGTTGATGGAGAGGAGGGCAGTCGGCCGGGAAGGGAAACGGCTGCAGGGGAAGCCGCCTTGAAGGGAGAAAGACCGAGGGGGGAGGATATTGTCGGAAAAAAGCCCTTGCGGGCAGCGGGAAGGCCGCGCAAGGGCTGTAATCGGTCATGAGGAAGGTTCTAGAATCCTCTTTCCCGCATGAGCATGATCAGGTCCGCCACGCGGTTGGAGTAGCCCCATTCGTTGTCATACCAGGAAACGATCTTGGCCAGTGTGCCGTCCTGTACCGTGGTGTACTCGGCTTCCACGATGGAGGAGTTGGGATCGCCCTTGAAGTCCATGGAAACAAGCGGCGCGTCGCTGTAGGCCATGATGCCCTTCAGTTCTCCTTCGGCGGCTTCCTTGAGCGCGGCACGCAGCGTCTCTGTATCCGTGGGCCGTTCGAGAATGGCCGTGAAGTCCACGATGGATACCGTGGGAGTGGGAACGCGCAGGGACCAGCCTGTGAACTTGCCCTTGAGCGCGGGGATCACTTTGGCCACGGCCTGTGCAGCGCCGGTGGATGTGGGGATGATGTTGCAGGCGGCTGCGCGGGCGCGCCGCAGATCCTTGTGCGGCAGGTCAAGGATGCGCTGGTCGTTGGTATAGGAGTGAATGGTGGTCATGGCGCCCGTGCTGATGCCGAACAGGCGCTGTACGATAAGGGCGACCGGAGCAAGGCAGTTGGTCGTGCAGGATGCGTTGGAGACAATATGATGCCTGCTCGGGTCATAGTCCCCATCGTTGACGCCCATGACGATGGTGATGTCTTCTTCCTTGGCCGGCGCGGTGATGATGACCTTGCTGGCGCCGTTGTCGATGTGCACCTGAGCCTGTTTGGCGGAGCGGAAAATCCCTGTGGACTCCACGACGACGTCGACGCCGAGGGCTCCCCAGGTCAGCTTTTGAGGATCACGTTCCGCAAAGCAGTGGATGTTCCAGTCGCCGACGACGGCATTGTCTCCGTCCACCCTGGCGTCGAGATGTGCGCGTCCGTAATTGGTGTCGTATTCAAGCAGATGGAAATTGGTTTCGGCGTCGAAGAGATCGTTGATGGCCACAATCTCGGCCTGATCCCGATACTTGCCGTGAATGGCGCGGAAAACCTGCCTGCCGATACGACCGAAGCCGTTGATGCCGACTCGTACTTTACGCATGGAAAAATCCTCTAGTCTTCATAGACCTGATAGTTATAGGTAGTAAGCAATTCATAGTTCAGACGGGTGGCCTCGTGCATCCGCGCATTTTCAATGGCGATGGCGGCAATATTGGCTACGCCGCTCATGAAATCGCATTCATCGGGAGTGAAGTCGCGTTCCTCGCTGGAATAGACGCGAAGGATGCCGATGGACTGTCCGTTGACCGTCAGAGGAACGGACAGAACAGAGACCAGCCCTTCCGCCCTTGCGCTTTCAGGATACTGAAAGCGTCCGTCGCTGCATGCGTCACGCAAATGGATGGGCTTGCCCTTGAGCACTTCACCGTCAAGACCGCTTTTGGCCACTTCGACGGGCCCCTTGCGCATGTATCCGGCGGAAAGTCCGGAGGCCGCAGTAGCCAGCAGAATGGTGCCCGTGCGGTCCAGCAGGCGCAGGGTGCTGGCCTTGCAGTTCATGGCCTTGGCCGTAGCTTCCGTAATCTTGTGGAAGACCACGGAGGGTTCGAGGCTGGAGTTGATGACCGTCGCCACTTCCAAAATTGCGTGAAAATAGTCTTGCGTTGTCATGCGCGCACCTCTTTCCTGATTGACATGATTCGGGACCATTCCCGAATTCTTTTCATTTTCGAATGTTCAGTTTTCTTTTACGAACTTCTTGTAGCTTGTTTTTTAAAAAAGTAAAAGTCCTTGGACGAGCTGAAGAGGAATATTTCGAGGGAGCCCCCCAATCTTCAGGCTTCAGCTTTTTGCATGAGCGGCAAGGACGGCATCAATCAGATGGCCGCGAACGGCTGTGCGGTCCAGGTGGTTGACGGCTGCGATGGTGACTCCGGCGGGGGAACAGACCTGCTCTCGGAGAATGGCTGGGTGGCTGCCTGGCTGGGCTGCGAGCTTGGCTGAACCGAGCACCAGCTGGGCGACGAGTTCCAGAGCTTCCTGACGGGTGAAGCCGAGCGTAACGCCGGCTTCGGCAAGCGCATCCATGAAATGGAAGACATAGGCGGGACCGCAGCCGATGAGGGCGGTGAAGGCGGGAAATTTGCCTTCTGGCAGCACCAGAACCCGTCCAAGAGCAGAGAAGAGATCTACAGTCGCCTGTCGGCCATCCTGACCGAGAGCGGGGTCGTCCAGCGCCAGCGCAAAGATGCCCGCATTCACGAGAGCCGGAGTGTTGGGCATGACTCGCACCACGGGGCAGCGCCCCTGTACGGCCTTTTTCAGGTCCGAGAGGGAAACTCCTGCGGCAATTGACAGAATGACCGTTTCCGGACGCAGAGCGGGAAGGGCCTCGGCGAGGGCCTGTTCCACGAGGTACGGCTTCACGCCGATGAGCAGGAGATCGGATTGAGCGGCGAGGGCGGGAATCGTATCCACGGCGATGACTCCCTTGTCCTTCAGCGCATCAAGCCGGGAGGGGGTTCTGTTGTATCCGAACAGATGAACGCCGGAAAGCCGGGAGAGACCGCCGAGAATGGCTCCTCCCATGTTGCCGCAGCCGATGCAGCCTATGTTTTTGCCCTGCAGGGAGTTGGGAGTATGCATGAAGGCCTCCGGATAAGGGAGTATACGGTGAATGAATGAGGCCCGCCGGGGCGATATGGCCGGATGTCGTGCCCCGCTCCGAATTCAGCGCAAGCTGAAGAAGAGCGGCCTGCCGGCAGACTTCCCTGTCGCTTCCGCCGCTGGGCAGGGATGGAAAAAGGGGCTTTCGTTCCATGCCGCGAATCTTGTGGGAGCGTGGAAAGATTTTGAGCCGGAAATGGCGATTGCGCAAGAGGGGAAAATGTGTCTTTGGCCGGACGTGGTCTGGTTGAGGTGTCTTCGACTTTCGATGCGTCTCGAAATCGACCGGATACGGGCGTCATGAGTCCGCGGCGGAATCGGTCCCTGAAAGCTGAAGAGGACCATCCGCGAGGGGAAGCGAACGCAGAGGAACCACCTCGACGGCCGTGTCTCGCTCGTTTGCCCAGCGTCTCAGGGCTTCCAGCGTTTCGGGATATGGGCGTCCGGTGACGACGGCGTACCCTTGTCGTACTGCCAGCTGTTCGGCCTTCTTCAGGGTCGCAAGGACGACCAGCTCCGACGGGTGCCCGTCATCCAGCGCAATATCCTGTTTCCACGCCGGCAGCCCCAGGCCACGCGCTTCAGGATACAACAGCGAGTCCTGCCGAGCCATGTCGTCCAGCAGATAGAGGCCCGCCGCCGCGATCTGCCGAACAATCCGTGCCGTCGCTTTCCGGTCGCCGCTCAGACGCGACCCCATACGATTGTTCAGACCGGATGCGTGGGGGATTTTTTCCTGCGCGTTCCGGAGAACGGTCGCAACGGTCTCCCCGGACATGTCCACCGTAAGTTCGTCGGAACCCGCCTTGACGTAGGGCCACTGAGTGGACTGCATGGGCTGATGGATGAGCACTTCGCATCCCGCTTGCCATGCTGCCTCGGCCGTTTCTCGGGCGAATGCGCTCGACGGAAGCACAGCGAAGGTAACAGGAATGGGCAGCGCAAGCAGGGATTCCGTCACGCTGAGATCGTCGCCAAGATCGTTCATGACGATGGTCAGCCGCGGAGGATGCTGCAAGGCCATGGCCGGAGCGGGAGAAAAGCGTTTGTCTGTCACATCCAGCCAGATTTCGTGCGTGACGACGGACCCCACGGAAAGAGTAATTTTCCCGGGACGTTCAGACAGGATGCCCCGGCTGGCCCAGGCATCCAGGTTTTCTTCCAGCGTTCCCACGAATTCGGCCACGGCATCCACGGCCACGCGCCGGGGAAGCGGCGGTGTTCCCGAAGTCTGGTCGGAGGGGCGAACGCCTTCGGCGGCGTCCTCCGCAACAGGAGGAAGGAAGATACGTATCCTCTGATGCTGATAGCTTTCGGAGTTGTGTTCCCGGTATTCGGAAGTCAGCAGAACGATGCGTCCTCGTTCGATGTTCAGCCGCAGAATGGTCTGAACGAGTGCGAAATCCACCTGACGGACGGCTTCGGAGAAGGGGAGGTTTCTGTATTCAGGATAGGGGAGTTCCCTGTACTTCAGGCTGGCGCGCATTTCCAGCGGGACTGCGTCGTCGGGAAGAATTCCGGCTTTGCGGGGAAGATTCTCCGTCCGGGATTCTTCGCCCAGAGGCTTCCGGCCCGCGGAGACGGCATCTTCAGTATGGTTTTCTGGAGTTTCCTCACCAGCCTTCAGGGAAGTGTCCTGATCTCCAGAAACTTCGGCGACAATTTCGGACGTCGTCCGGGAAATGTATCCCGCCGCCTGCAGCGTCATGTCCACGGTAAGGCAGGCCAGACTGTAGAGCAGATAGAGGATGCCGATGACGGTTCCCGAGATCAGCGCGGCCAGAGCCGAACCCAGCAGCGTCCTGGCCGTATGGGGATAGGGTTGGGGCAAACGGATGCCGCGCCGGGCGAATACGGCGCGGATGGCGGGAAACCATAGAGGCATAGCGGTCCATTATCCGGGTCTGCGTCCCGGTACACGGCGGGCGGGGAAAGCCCCGCCCGGCACAAGTCGATGTTCAGCGGATATCGCGGAGTTTCGGCAGCGTCTTTACAAACTGGAGACCCATGCGCAGCTGGTTGTCGCGGTCCAGAAATTCCTGGGCCTCGGGCAGTGGTCTGCCGGGTTCGACGGCTTCAGCGGTTTTTTGGTCCTTCTTGCCTGAGACGCCCTTTTCCAGATGTCTGCTCAGATCCTTTTCCCGCAGCATGCGCAACTGGTTGTTCGGCTGTTCGGCAGGCATCTCAAAGGGAATTTCCAGATCGGGCTGGATGCCTTCGGCCTGAATGGAACGTCCCGAAGGCGTGTAGTACAGGGCCACCGTCAGCTTGAGTCCCGAACCGTCGGAAAGGGGAATGACGTTCTGAACGGAGCCCTTGCCGAACGTTCTTTCGCCGATGAGCAGGGCACGCTTCTGATCTCCCAGCGCTCCGGCGACGATTTCGGAGGCAGAAGCGGAGCCGGCGTTGACCAGCACGACCAGAGGCGCGGTGATATCCGTATTCTGAGGCTTGGCCGTAAACTCACGGGCGGTGTCGTTCTGGCGTCCGCGCATGGAGACGATGGTGCCCTTGCTCATGAATACGTCGGAGACGTTGACGGCCTGATCCAGCAGGCCGCCGGGGTTGTTGCGCAGGTCCAGCACGATGCCCCTGATCGGTCCCTTGCCGGAGGCTTCCTTGAGGGCGTCGAGGAGTTCTTCGGTGGTCCGCTCGCTGAAGCGGGTGATGCGCACCCAGTAATAGCCGGGTTCAAGCTCGCGGGATTTGACGCTGATAAGCGGAATGGTATCGCGCTTGACGTTGATGACCACAGGATCCTTGGAGTCACGATGCAGAATCGTCAGCTCCACGGTACTCCCCTTGGGGCCGCGAATATGGGAAACGGCTTCCTGCAGCGTCATGTCCATGGTGGGATGCCCTGCCACGGTAAGAATGATGTCTCCCGCCTTCATGCCCGCCTTGTACGCGGGCGTATCCTCAATGGGGGTGACGACGGTAAGCTGGTTGTTTTCCCGTGTGATTTCCACGCCGATACCGAAGAATTCTCCGGAGGTGGATTCCTGCATCTCCTTGAATTCTTCCCTGGACATCAGAGTGGAATGCGGATCGAGTTCCTGCAGCATGCCCTTGAGCGCGCCGTCCACCAGATCCTTGCGTGGCGTTTCCTTGACGTAATAACGCTCTACGATGTCAAGCACCTGACTGAAACGCTTGAGAGCGTCGAATCTGCTGCTTTCTCCGGCGGCAAGAGCGCTGCCGGTCAGCAGCCCGGCAGTCAGAATGGATACGAAAAAAAGGGCGAACGCCCGGGAAATCTTTTGCATAAAACCAGCCTCCAAAGCTGAAACAGTTCAAGGAAGATACCGGTGTTCCGATGAAAACGCAATCTTTGGAGGGCGCGTCCGCCGGCGCGCGCCCCGTATCCGGAAGGCCGTCGCATGTGCGGAAGCCGGAAAAGGGAAGAACCCCGATCGCCTGCTTTTCTCCGGCGTCCGTCGAAAAGATGTCATTTCAGATCATAATGCTCCGAAGGCGGAAGTAAAGTCTCCGGACTCGTCCGACAGAAGGCCCTCCGATGCCGGGGAAAGGGAATCGACGTTCCGCGCTGTCTCCCTGACTTGTGCCCATACTGGTGTATCCATGCGAACGCATCCGGACAACGGATTCAGGAACCATGCAGGAGAAGAACCTTCTTTAGATATTTTCGGCGGTAAATTTTTTTTGAACGGAGCCGGATTTGTTCTTGACAGATTGGAACTGGCTGGGTAAATACGACTCCTGCACGGACAGTTAGCTCAGTTGGTAGAGCATCGCCTTCACACGGCGGGGGTCACAGGTTCAAGTCCTGTACTGTCCACCATCAAATGCGGAACGGTAGTTAAGTCGGTTATAACGCCGGCCTGTCACGCCGGAGGCCGAGGGTTCAAGTCCCTTCCGTTCCGCCATTTGCAGGCAATACGGGATATCCCGTCAACATATCTGGACAGGCCGTCAGGTACTGTCCGGGGATTCCGAAGAGATTCGGACCATCCCGTGCGGAACGGTAGTTAAGTCGGTTATAACGCCGGCCTGTCACGCCGGAGGCCGAGGGTTCAAGTCCCTTCCGTTCCGCCATTTTTCAGGGTATTCTTTCGAGAATGCCCTTTTTTTGTTTCTTTCCTCTGGTACCATATGGTGCCGCCGTGCTCAGTCCCAGAGGGACAGGCAGGGGAGATTTTCAGAGTTTTTGGGGCGACGAGGCGTATGGTGGATTTCTGGAGCGGTTTCTGGACGATCAGTCTGGTTCATCTGCTGGGGGCCATGTCCCCGGGACCCGATTTCCTGATGGTGACGCGCCAGTCCCTGCGTCGGGGACGTCGGGCAGGTCTGTTGACCAGCCTGGGCATTGCCGTCGGTCTTTCTGTGCATCTTGCCTACTCCATAGCCGGGCTGGCTACACTGCTTGCGCATTCGCCGAATATTCTCGATCTCGTCAAATGTTTCGGCGGGCTTTACCTGATATGGCTCGGGATCGGCGGTCTGCGGGCCCGCTCTTTCTCTGGAGGAAGCGAGGCTGAAGTTCTGCCGGAGGCTTCTGCGTGGAGGCTGCTCTGGCAGGGATTTCTCTGCAATGTTCTGAACCCGAAAGCCCCGGTCTATTTTCTGGCCCTGTTTACGCTGGTTCTTTCGGACTCCATGCCGCTCGGCGTTCTTCTCGTCTATGGAAGCTGGATCATGGCGCTGCAGTTTCTCTGGTTTGCCGCGGTGACTCTGCTGTTTACCCAGCCGGGCCTGCAAGCGCGGGTGCTTTTGCACGGTGTCCTGATCGACCGTTTTTTCGGCGTGCTCATGCTGCTGCTTGGGGGAAGACTTCTGCTGTCCATCTGGCTGCAATAGAGATGAGTCGTCCCCCGACTGTCTAGGGATCGTCTTTCGACGCTTACTTGCCAGAAATGGAGCAGGCCGGGTGTACCCGGCCTGCTGCGCGGACTTCGTATGTTCTAGAGCGTGGCGATAAGCTGGGCCGTGCGGGCCTGCGCCTTCGCGATCCGTTCGCGCAAGGCGCTGCGATAGGCCGCCATGTCGGCGATGGGCGCGCGGGCCACGCCTGTGTCCATGGCCGCCTGAGCCACTGCGGGGGTCAGCCATTCGATCAGACGGGGATCAAATGGTTTGGGGATGACGTAGTCCTGCCCGAAGGAGAAGGTCTGGCCGTCATAGGCGGCGGAAACTTCGGCGGGAACGGGTTCCTTGGCCAGCGCGGCGAGGGCTTTCGCCGCGGCGATTTTCATGGCTTCATTGATTTCCGTGGCCTGAACGTCGAGGGCTCCCCGGAAAATATAGGGGAATCCGGAAAGATTGTTGATCTGATTGGGAAAATCTGTGCGTCCTGTTCCCATGATGCAGTCGGGACGCGCTGCCTTGGCCACTGGATAGGCGATTTCGGGATCAGGATTTGCGCAGGCAAAGATAACCGGGTGTTCGGCCATGCCCTTGATCATGTCGGCGCTGACCGTGTCCTTGCCGGACAGACCGAGAAACAGATGGGCGCCCTTCAGCGCTTCGGCCATGCTCATTTCCCTGTCCGATGCGAATTCGGCCTTGTATTTGTTCAGATCAGTACGGCCCTTGTGCAGAATGCCCTTGGAGTCGAACATGCGGATATTGGAGGGGTCCACGCCGAGGGCGACGTAGAAGCGGGCGCAGGCGATGCCGGCGGCTCCCGCGCCGGACACGACCACGATGAAGTCTTCGGCCCGGCGACCGGTCAGTTCAAGCGCATTGAGCAGGCCAGCGCCGGAAATGATGGCTGTGCCGTGCTGGTCGTCATGGAAGACGGGAATGTTCATTTCCCGTTTGAGCACGTCTTCGATGTAGAAGCACTCGGGGGCCTTGATGTCTTCGAGATTGATGCCGCCGAATGTGGGTTCGAGGGCTTTGACCACTTCGATGATCTTGTCCGGATCGGAGAGGTTCAGCTCAATGTCATAGGCGTTGACGTCGGCGAAGGCCTTGAAGAGGACGCTTTTGCCTTCCATGACCGGTTTGCCGCCGAGAGGGCCGATATTGCCCAGTCCGAGTACGGCCGTGCCGTTGGAGACGACGGCGACGAGATTGCCGCGTCCCGTATAGCGGCTGGCCAGGGATGGATCGGCGGCAATGGCCCGGCAGGCTTCCGCTACACCAGGAGAGTAGGCAAGGGAAAGATCCTTCTGAGTGAAACAGGGTTTGGTAGGCAGGACTTCCAGTTTGCCCTGCCGGGGATATTCATGATAGGCGAGCGCCTCTTCGGTCGTAAACATGGCCATAAACGCACCTCCGCGGTGGCTTTGAATGAATAAGCATTGTCTTTGCAACGGATAGCACAAGGGAAATGGGGGGACAAGCGGCTTCCCTGTCGGCGCATATCCTGTTATTCTGCCAAGAATTGGTTCCTGTACGATCAGAAACCTTGACGACGTTGGTCTCGGCCGGCGCGAATTCGTCCGGAGGCTTTCGCTCCGGCATGGTCGTGCGGCGGGGTCCGCCGAAACTCCCCCCATCAGGAAGGTAATGCATGGCGTTGATTGAAATACGCGACGTACATAAATGGTATGGCGAATTTCATGTCCTTAAGGGCATCTCCGAGCAGGTGGAAAAGGGCGAAGTGCTGGTCATCTGCGGCCCTTCAGGCTCGGGAAAGAGTTCGCTCATCCGTTGCCTGAACCGGCTTGAACCCATTCAGAAGGGGGATATCCTGTTTGAAGGCAAAAGCATTTTCGCCCCGGACGTGGATGTGAACGAGCTTCGTACCGAAGTGGGTATGGTGTTTCAGCAGTTCAACCTGTATCCGCATCTGACGGTCCTTGATAATGTGACTCTCGCTCCCATCAAGGTGCGGGGCATGAGCCGCGCCGAAGCCACGGAGCTGGCCATGAGCCTGCTTGCCCGGGTCGGCATCGCCCGTCAGGCGGCCAAGCGTCCCGGCGAGATTTCCGGCGGACAGCAGCAGCGCGTGGCCATTGCCCGTGCTCTGGCCATGCAGCCTCGCGCCATGCTTTTTGACGAACCGACATCCGCGCTGGACCCCGAGATGATCAACGAGGTGCTGAATTGCATGAAGGATCTGGCCAGCGAAGGTATGACCATGCTGTGCGTGACCCATGAGATGGGGTTTGCGCGTGAAGTGGCGGATCGGGTGATCTTCATGGATCATGGGACGATTCTTGAGGAGGGACCGCCGTCCCGCTTTTTCAGTAATCCCCAGCATGAGCGGACCAAAGCGTTTTTGCGTGAAATATTATAAATGATTCCACGCTGTTTATAGATAAATAAGCGCGTTGGAGCGCCTTTTCGGGAACGGCATGTCGCAAGGCCGGGTCCCGTTTTCGGGCCGGAAGCCCGGCAGGAGTTTGTCTGATGGCCGAAACCGATCTGGTACGTCTGGAAATTATTGTGGAAGACGATGAATACGATGTCGTCGCCGGGTTGCTCGTACGCAACATTTCGTATGGATGGGAAGAGGAAAGTCTGCCCACGGGGGAAACGCTGTTTCGTGTGCACTGCGACAACGCCATTGTTCAGGAACGGCTTGTCGGCGCGCTGCACGCATGGGTGCCCGGACTGCGTCTGGAGCAGACCCGTGTTCCCCGACAGGACTGGACTGTTGCCTGGAGGGAATTCTTCACGCCGGTAAAGGCGGGAGCGTTCGTTGTTCTGCCTCCATGGCTGCTTGACACCACGCCTCTGGAGGGCAGAAAGCCCATTGTGATCGAGCCTAAATCCGCTTTCGGGACCGGACACCACAATACGACGGTGCTGTGTCTCGACGCAATCACGCAGCTGACCGAATCCGGAAGGCTGAAGCCTGGAATGCGGTTTTTCGATGTGGGGACGGGGACGGGAATCCTCGGCATCGCCTGCTGCTTCGGCGGCATGACGGGGCTTGGGTCGGATATTGATCCTGTGGCCGTGGACAACGCGCTGGAGAACGTGGGCATCAACAAGGTGGCCGATGCCTTCCGCATCGTGCCGGGCAGCGCAGAGGCCGGAGCCGGGGAGCGTTTTGACCTGGTCGTCGCCAACATTCTGGCCGGACCGCTCAGGGAACTCGCGCCCCAGATAATGGAATGCATGAAACCGGGTGGCTGCCTCGTTCTTTCCGGTTTGCTCGATGTTCAGGCCGACGCCGTGGAAGACGCCTACGCCGTTCTCGGCAAGGCCCGGCGCATGCAGTCAGGAGATTGGGTAGCCCTTGTCTGGGGAGAATAGATCTCTTTTCCTCCCTGGCTATAATGTATGGAAAGGCTCCGGTCGATTGACCGGAGCCTTTTTTCAGGAATTGAGCATGTCCCGTCAAATGGAACGATTGAGACAGGTGTCCGCGCAATGCATTCACCCTTCGGAGCGCTCGGTCGTTCCTACAGAAAGCGGACGGTATTCTTTTTCAGAAAAGCCACAGGATAGTAGCTTTCCTTGGCCTGTCTCAGCCCGTCCTCATCGGCATCCTGTTCGCGATTGATGAGTTCGAAACCCTCTCCTGCATACTTGGCGAAGCAGAAATTGATGGCCTGATAGACGCCGCGGAACTCGGGGCGTCCCTTTTCAAAGTGCACGACCAGCGTTTTTTCATCCAGTCTTTCTCCTACGGTGAAGGCCACCATCTGGCCTTCCACCAGCAGAGCGCCGCCGATGAGGCCGGGCAGCTGATCCCATTGCCGGAGTATGGAACAGACTACGTCGCTTTCCGCAAGAAGGGCCGCGGACTGCTCGCACTCGCGCCATTTGCACCAGTCGTGCTGGAGAGCGAGAACCTGCGGCATGTCCTTGCCTTCCAGCGTGATGTAGGTTTCGCCGTACTGTTTCATGAAGGCGTTCACATGATTCTTTTTCTTGTGCAGCTTGTTGCCCGCGAGCGTGGCGAGAGATTGCCGCGTGTACAGGTATTCCCACTGTCCCCGTGTTTCTTCGATGGCGATCCGGCCGGGCAGACGTTCTTCAAGCAGGGTGCAGAGCCGCTCGGGCACGCGCAACATGACGGTTCCGGGGACCAGTTCGGTCATGGACTCCCAGTCCGCGTTCTCCCAGTCGCCTACGGGGGCCCAGAGGCGGGGAGCCGTCCGGTCATGGCGGAATCTCTGGCGAATCCAGCACAGGTTGTGCGCGAGTTTCCATTCAAGGCCGTAGTGCTCTCCCCATCCCCACAGGTTGGTGAAAGTGTAGTCAGCAACGCGCTCCGGCGTTTTTTCTAAATACGGAGCATAGATGGAGGCATCCTTGAGATCAATTGGGCTGTATTCGGTATTCAGCATGGCAGATTCCTTTGATTCCTTGATGACATCAGTGATGGGAAGGTCTGGCCGACATGGCGAAGCGCGCCCAGTCGCAGCGCAGTACCACCCAGAGCAGACTTGTGGACATGACGATTTGGGATATGAGTAGGGCGGCGTAGACGCCGGAGGCATCCTGCCACACGATGTGCCCGAGCAGCCAGGCCACGGGCAGACGAACGCACCATGTGGCGATGCTGAAACTGAGCATGGGGTAGACCGTCGCCCCCGCGCCATTAAGCGAACCAGCCAGCACGACGCTGGCCACGGTAAAGGGGACCGCGAGAATGTTGAAGGTCAGGTACTTGGCTGTTTCAAACTGAACCGTGGGGTCGGGAGCGAGCAAGCCCGCCAGTTCCATTCTCCAGGGCCAGAGAAGGATGCCCACCACGCTCATACCTGCGCAGGCTACGCCCAGTATGGTCAGAATGATCCGTTTGGCCTCTCTGGGATTGCCTTCGCCCAGAGCATGGCCCACCAGAACGGAAGCGGTCATGTTGAAGGCCACGGCCGGCAGAAACAGGATGGCCTCCACGCGAAAGCCGGTGGCCAGGCCGGCCAGCGCGCTGACGCTGTTGAAGGGGAGGGAGGCCGTAATCGCAAACAGCACGAGATAGCCGCTCTGCCAGAGGAACGAGGTGCCGAAGGCGGGTCCGGCCACCTTGAACAGGTAGGGGGAACCGACCCGTATCCAGCGCCAGACCGGAAAGCTGGCCCGGGTGAAAAGCCGTTCGCGGCCCAGCAGCACGAGCATGAGCACTGCGCCGAAGCCTGTAGCCGTGAAGGTCGCCCAGGCGATGCCCGCCGCCCCGTAGTTGGGAAGGCCCCACCAGCCGAGTCCGAAACCGAGATCTCCCGCACAGTTCAGAACGCAGACGCCCAGCGTGACATAGAGCGGGAGAAGAACGGACTTGGCGGCCCGGAATATGGCTGCGGCGATGGTCAGCGTGTACTGGGCGGGCAGAGTCCACAGGTAGGCGGTGAAAAAGAGCCGGGCCAGCGGGAGCATGTCGTCCGGAGTCTGGATGAGCCGCAGAAACGGTTCCCGCCACAGGGATGCCAGCGCGGCGAGAAACGCGCCTATGCCGATGCCCGCGATAAGCACCAGTCCTACATACCGACGGGCGCGCAGTTCCTGTCCCGCGCCCAGAGACTGGCTGATGGCAGCCACGGCGCCGCTTACCGCAGCCATGGCCAGAGCCATGAAAACCATCTGGCACTGAGTGATCAGACCGATGGAAGCCTGGACTTCCGGGCTGATCCGGCCACCGGCCCAGACGTCGGTAATGCCGATTACGAACTGGCAGAACAGCATGATGCCCTGAGGCCAGGTCATGTGCCAGATGGTTTTCAGGCGTTCCGTATTCAGATGCGGCATCATGGACGTTTCCTTGTTCCTGATGGAGGCGGTTTGCGAAGGAGGAGAGAGGAACCGAAGGCGAAACGGACAGGCCGCGTTCCAGAAATTCTGTCCCTTCGCGGACAGTCCGGCGCGGATTTTACGGCAAAAGCGCGAAAAGCCGCCGGAGGCGGCAATTCCTTCGGCGGATTCCCCTATCAGGAGGGGATGGTTTCGTCCAGCAGTCCCGTGCCGGCCAATGCCTGAAACAGGACGATGCCCGCGGCGGTGGATAGGTTGAGGCTGCGGACCTGATTGCGGATGGGTATGCGTACCCGATGTTCGGACAGCGCCAGAACGTCTGGCGGAAGACCGGAGGTTTCCCGTCCGAAGACCAGTGCGTCGTCTCGGGTGAACGTAAAATGCTGGAGTGGCTCTCCTCGGCGGGCGCTGGTCAGAACCAGACGCTTGCCTCTGCCCGCCGCCTGCAGATAGGCCCCGAGATCCGGCCATACCTGCATGCGTACATGAGGCCAGTAATCCAGTCCGGCCCGCTTGAGGTATCGATCCTCCAGCTTGAAGCCCAGCGGTTCGATCAGATGAAGATTCACGTCCATGGCCGCGCACAGACGCGCTACGTTTCCCGTATTGGGGGGAATTTCCGGTTGAAAGAGTACAATATCCATACGGGAAGACAACTTGTTGACGGATACTTTGAAAATTGGGCGGATCTGCCCTGTGCCCGATGCCCTTGACCGCAATAATCCTCGATCTTCGACGGACAGGCCGGGATTCGGGGCTGCTCCCTGCGTACAGACGAGAGATGACCGTTCGCGTTATGCTCTGCGGATGCCATCGGAGTCCGAGTTTCCTGCCGTGCCTGCCCATAGATAAGGATTTGTCCGCGATTGGCAAGTCGGAGAACGGCGGCTGCACAAAAAGGGAACGGGGGGGTACGGCGTGGAGGCCCGGAATGCGGATTTTCCGGAAGGGGAAAGTCCCCTTCCGGAAAATTGTTGCGGAAAGAGCAGGAAACGGGATATTCCGGATGGTTTCGGAAAGTCCCGGTGAAGGATGAATGGGAGCCGCGGCTTTTTATTCTTGATCCACGAACTGTCTGGCGAGATCTTCCAGCGTTTCGCGGCGGCGGATCAGTCTGGGCGTGCCGTCGCTGGTGATGAGCACTTCGGCGGCGCGGGGACGCTGATTATAGCTGGAAGACATGACGAATCCGTAGGCGCCGGCGTCAAGAATGCCGAGGACGTCTCCCTCCTGAATCAGAGGAAGAAGACGTTTCTTGGCCAGAATGTCGCCGCTTTCGCAGATGTTGCCCACGACGGTCTGTTCCACGAGTTCATGATCGGGAGTTCCATTTTCCCGATAGATTTCCACATCATGGAAGGAGTCATACATGGCTGGGCGGACCAGGACGTTGAAGCCGAGATCCGTTCCTGCATAGCGGTTGGGTCCGTTGTTCTTGGTTGCGTATACCGAACCAAGCAGGACGCCGCACTCGGCGACGACATATCGCCCGGGTTCGATGAAAAAGCGCCCTTTATATCCGGTCTCCTCAACCCATGCGACGAGTTTGGCATGCAGGCGGGTTCCGAGGTCGGCCATGTCGAGGCGGGCCTCTCCCTCGTACTTGTGATAGGGGATGCCGAAGCCGCCGCCGAAGTCGATGGTTTCAATGCCGGGGAGAAGATCGGCCAGATTGGTCCGCACAAAGTGCAGCATTACGTCCATGGCGTCGAGATAGCCGTCCGCTTCCATGAACAGCGAACCGATGTGCTGATTGAGTCCAGCCAGCGTCAGATCATGTCTGGCGAGGATGGCGCGTACTTCTTCCATGCAGGAAAGGTCGATCCCGAACTTGGTCTCCTTGCCTGCGGTCACCACTTTTTTGTGGTGGCCTGCGCCGATGCCGGGGTTGATCCGGATCATGACCTTGCCGCCCGGATTGACCTGTCCGTACAGATCAAGCTGAGACAGAGAGTCCACACTGACCAGCAGACCGTTTTCCACGGCGTTGCGCATCTCCTCGGCGGAGACGTTGTTGCACACGTAGACGAGATCCCGGGAGGTGAACCCGGCGAGCTTGTTGATGTACAGTTCGCCCGGAGACATGGCGTCGGCGTGGCAGCCCTCCTCACGGATGATGCGCAGCAGAGCTGGGTTGGTATTGGCCTTGGCCGAATAGTTCACGTGGAAGCCGGGAAGGCTTGAAAGCCCCAGCAGATCGCGGCAACGCCGGCGGAGTACGTTTTCATTGTAGACGTACAGCGGCGTGCCATAGGTTTTCACCAGTTCGAGCGGCGTGGTCTTGCCGAAGAAATCGACCTTGTCTGTTTGTTCCGAGCGGACGTTTGGCATGCTTGTTTTCCTTATGAAGGCAAAAGGTTGCGCGGGCAAAAGTATCAGTATGGCTTTCGCTGTCAATAGAAAGATTGACGCCAGTCGGAGGCGTTGCAGGTCCGCTGGATAATCCGGAAGAGAAGGAAGCGTAAGGAGAAGGGACAGGAGGCAGACCTTGTCTGGAGAGAGAACGCGCAGGTGGCTGGAAACGGCCGGTTCCTGGGCATCCGGTGCTGCGGAAAGGGATTGTTGCTCAGAGACTATTTGACATTCCGGTCCGGTGAGGACATGGTAAAAAAACTTCAACCCTAGCAAGGAGCCCATTCATGGCTATCAAAGATGGCGATACCGTCCGTGTTCATTATACAGGAACCTTCACCGATGGTGAAGTGTTCGATTCTTCCCGCGAACGTGAACCCTTGGAATTCACCCTCGGCGACGAGAGTCTGATTTCTGGTTTCGAAGAGGCGCTGATCGGGCACGAAAAGGGTGATCGGTTCACGGTTACCATCCCCTGCGCCGAAGCATACGGCGAGCACCTTGATGAACTGATGATGGAAGTTCCCCTGAGCGACGTGCCCGAGAACATCAAGCCCGAGGTGGGCATGATGCTGCAGATCGCGACCGACGACGGAGACATGGAAGTGGAAATCGTGGATGTCACCGACAAGGTGGTTGTCCTTGACGCCAACCATCCTCTGGCCGGCGAAGATCTGACGTTTGACATTGAAGTTGTCGATATCAAGTAATTGAAGGGAGCCTCCCCCGAAATGGAAAAGCCGGCTTCAGCTCCAGAGCTGAAACCGGCTTTTCCATTTCGTGAAGAGCAGGTCAGACCGTTTCTTCGAAGGAGGCGCGGTTACGGGCTACAGCCGCGGTCAGATCAGGAATCAGCTGCGCAATTTCTTCCATGTCACCTCCCTCCGCCGCCATTTCGATGCAGCGCGCCGGGTCGTCAAGGACGCGGAGATCAAAGGTTTCCGCCAGCTTTGCGATGCGTGCCGCCGCCTTGCGCACTTCCTTCGCGTCGTTGCGCTTTTGGCCGATGACGATCTGCTCCAGTGCTACGTCCAGTTCCCGCAGCAGGCACTGGATTGTTGCGTCGGAATCGTCGCCGGGAGCGGACTCTTCCCCGCAGACGGACGTCTTGTCCGCTGTCGCATCGGAAATGAGCTCGTCGGTTGCTTCCTGTTCGTTTCGTTCCTGTTTTTCCTGATCGCCGTCGGTTTTCCCGCCTTTCTGGCCGGGGTGCGGCGCAGGTCGGTTTTCTTCCCCGCTGGTTGCCGTATCCGCATCAACTTCCATCCGCGCTTCTGGATCGGGCGCATCTACGGGGTCGCCGAGTTCCACGATCGTTTCCATGAACCTCAGATTGCCGGAGGAGCTTTCGGAGACCGGACCGAACAGGTCGGGCAATTCCGCGGCATCGGCGGAATGAGCCGGGGAAGCTTTCGTTTCCTCGACCTGTCGAGTCAGGGTAATGATCTGATCCGAAGGTGCGTCGGCATGCAGTTCCAGCGGCGTATCGACAAGCTCAAGGCCGGTCCGCGGAGCCGTCAACGTCAGGGGCGCGTCTTTTTTCTTGGGAATGGGCATGGGTTCGCCTACCCATTCCACGAGCTCAATGGGCGCTTCCGAATGAGCGGACTGTTTCCGAGCAGACTCGTCCAGAGGCTTCAGGGACAGGGGCGTTTCCGTTTCCCGGGAGACTGGAGTCTTTCGGGTAACAGGCATGGGGTCGCCCACCCATTCGATGCTGTCCGGGGGAGCGGCGAAGGTCGTATTTTCCCGCTTCAAGGTATTGCTTCCGGCTGCATTGGCCGTGCCTGTCCCCGAGGAAATGGGCATGGGTTCTCCGACCCACTCGCCTGAAGGCAGCGGCAGATCATCCGGGAAGGCAGCGCGCACGGCCGGGGCCGGCTGGCGTCTGCGGAGCTGCCGCCGCTCTTCGCGTTCCGGCGCTTTTGGCGGCTGCTCCTGGGAGGGCGCGGCGGCCGGAGCGCTTGGCGTTTCAGGCCGGGTTTCCCCGAGCGCAGCGGCGCGGGGGATGGGCATCGGATCGCCTACGCTGGACAGCTTCCCCTTTTCCGGCGCGGGCGCTTCCGGTTGAAGCTCGAGAACCGTTTCCGGCTGTTTTTCGGATGATTTTTTGCGTTTGAACAGACGGGCCAGCAGCCCGGGGCGTTTTTCCTGCGCAGGCGCGGCGTCGGGCAGTGGGAGTCCGGACCGGGACGCGACGGGCGTTTCGGGGGTTCCGGGGACGGCAGGAGTCTCGCCAGGCCGCGCATCCTCGATCAGTCCGGCATCTTTTTTCCTGGGGACAGGCGCAAGGCGAAGCGTCAGATGCCGGAGTTCCTTACGCACCACCGGCTTCATGAGCGTATGCGTGCAACCGGCGCGGCGCAGACGAATGGCCTGCGCGTCGTTGGAAACCAGCGCCAGTATGGAGGCCAGAGGAAAGTTGTGCTCTCCTTCAAAGATGCGAATGGCCGCGACGGCCTTTGCGATGCTTTCCTCCGGCATGTCGTCATCAAAGATGATCAGTGCGCCCGGGGCGTTGCAGTAGATTTGCTGGGCTTCTTCCGGGTTGCGGGCTTCAAGGATTTCGTGTGGCAGTTCATCCAGATAATAGGCCAGAAGCTGTCGATTGGCCGGAACGCCGCTTGCGACGAGGATGCGCAGGGAGCTGGCGGGGAGCTTGGCGAGCAGGGCCCTGTCCGGCGTTTCGGGCTTGACCAGAGGCACTTCGGCCGAACGCACCGTCAGATGCATGCTGAAGGAGACGGTCGTTCCCTCGGGCTTGCAGGTCAGAGAAACGCTGTTTCCGCCGGCGGCGGCGAGTTCCCAGGCTCGGACGAAGGCCAGAGAGCTGCGGGAGAACGGGGGCGTTCCCGCACCCGTATCGGAAACAGTAAATAGCAGGTGTCCGGGGTCCGTACTTTCGGGAACGCGTTGCGCGCGAATCTGCACCATGCCGCGCTCCGTAGCCAGTACGGCGCTTTCCGTCAGCATTTCGAGAACTTCCGCAAGCTGGACTCGTTGGCCGTCGTAATAGCGCGGCAGGTGGGGCGCGGTGAACCAGGTCAGTCCGAGGTTCTTGGCCTCAGCCTGTTCTTCCACGGCGTCATGAACTTCCAGCAGCAGCTGATTCAGATCGAAGGTTTCGGTCAGTTGGGGGTCCTGCGCCTTTTCCGGCTGGACAGCGGTACGGGACATGTTGCCGATCAGCCCGGTCAGGGTTTTCCCCGCCCGGCTCAGGGCTTCAAGCCGTACTCTGGCTTCCGGACTCAGATACATCTGGTCGAGGGCGGAAATTTCCCTCAGAAGCGCGTCAAGCGGCGCACGCAGAAGACCTTCCACCTGTCCCGAGGTCAGCGTGGTCCGCAAGGCTCCAGGCAGAATGGGTCTGGAACCTGCCTCATGCCGGAGGGCCTCGTTGACGGGCAGAGCCGGTTCAAGAACAGCCGGTCTTGCCGGAGCCGGTTCGTCCGGACTGCGAAGAATGAGTTCGGGCATGCCTTCGTCGCCCATGCTCAGCGGCGCGTCAAGACTGAGGGCTGCGGTATTGGCGCGCGTTTTTTCTTCGGTGCGGCGATTGCCCTTTTTGCGATTCGGCACGGGAAGGGGCTTAGGACTGCGGAACAGGGCGGAGAACAGGGCGCTCAAGGTCAGGCCGATGGCCGGAAGAAGCGTGATGACTCCCGTGGTAAGCCACGTGTTCTCTGGAATGGACAGCGAGATGGGGGCAAGAATGCCGAGGGGCGGCAGCAGGCAGATGAGGAAGAAGCGTTTGGCTCCTGGCAGACGGCGCAGGCAGGCCACCAGACAGACTGGAAGCAGCAGGAGGGTGAACAGGGGCCAGAACGGCAGATAGCGCAGCGTCCATGCGTAGTCGGGAATCAGGGGAACGGCGGCCAGCGTCATGCCTGCAAGACCGAGAAGGATATACAGGAGGTCAAGAATATGGGCGTGATCCCGGGTTTGCATGATGTGTCTTCCCACATGAGGAAGGATCAGCAGCGCGACGCCGGGGGCGAGCAATCCGGGCAGATCCCAGCGGCTGACGACGCCCGCGCTGGTGCCGGGCAGACCCCAGAAGGACTGGACCCAGATGGCTCCTATATAGAGCGCGGCCCACATGCGCCATTCACGGCGCTCGGTAAGTCCGCGCAGCAGGCAGATGAACAGGGTGACGGCCAGTACGGCAAGCAGAATGGCCTCGCCCATTTCGTCCGCAAGACCGATGGATGCCTTGCTGATCAGCGACGGCTCGAATCCGGGAGCTGGGAGTCCGTTGACCCGGAGATAAATGGCCGATCCTTCCGAAACGGAAGACGGCAGCGGGTACAGGCCATTGCTGGTGGAACGAAGGGGAGCGCCGGTTCCATCGGACTGGGCGAGCCAGACCTGGGGAATGTCAGGGAGCTGATCCGCGATGCGCGTATTCAGATCCAGAACCGGTTCCGCAGGGAAGGGGCCGGTCAGAGGCAGGCGCAGCCAGAAGGCGCCAGTCTTGCGCGGCAGGCTTTCCTCCATATAAGGGGCAAAAGCCTTCTGATTTTCCGGCGTCAGGATGTCATGAAGGGTCAGCGTTCCCTGCTCGTCGGGAAGCCACTGCATGGAGAGCGGGACGTCGTCGTCGACAGGCAGAGGCTGAACCTCTGGAGGTGGGACAGGGAGTTGCCGGCCGACGGCGAGGGGCGTTTCCCTCGCGCTGCTGGCCAGAGCCTGCTGGATTGCAGGATCTGGCGTCTGTTCCTGTTGCGCCTGCAGGGCGGGCTGCCCGTCCTGCGGTTCGGAGACCGCGTACGCGGGGAAAAGAAGGAGGGAAAGAATGCCGTATGCGAAAACGAGAAGGCGGCGTGTGCGGAACAAGGGCTGTTGCATAGGAATCTGTGGGTTCGAGTGAGGGAAGGGACATGACGTGGATTATGCGCTGTCCCACTCGGTGTTCGCGTCGCTCCCGACGTCTGTAGGGAAAGAAACGTCGTTGCCGAGTCCTGTGCAAAGAAGATGACACCGTAATACGCTGCTCCAGTGCAATCGGCAAGAAGGAAAAAAGCGTTAGAATGTCCTTGTGTTATAAAATAAGCATTCGAGCCTGGAAGGATCGTTTTCGGGATACTGGAAAAAAATTGCAAAAAAGGAGTTGACAGGAGTGGAGCAGAGGTGCATAAACCGTCTTCGCCGCTGCGGGACGGAAGTTCCAGTTGCAAGAGTGCGGGTCTCCGCGGGAGACTGCTGAGCGACAAGGCGGTTGTTTTTTTTGCTCTCTGAAAATAAGTTGTTGACAGGCTGCTCTGGATGGGGCAGGATAGAAAGACGCTTCAAGTTGCCTCGGGGTGGCTGAAGGGTTGGCCGCCGGGTTTGAAAAAATCCGGACGGGTTGAAAAAACTGTTGACAAGCTGAGTGAAGCGGAATAGATTCCCGCTTCTGCGCCGCCTGAAGGGAAGCCGAAGGGTGGGGCGCTCCGAAAAAACTTTCGGGGAACGAAAAAAAGTTGTTGACAAGCCGAACCGGCGGGAGTAAGTTCCCGGCTTCGCCGCTGAGGAAAACGCCTCGACGGCAGGGGCAAATGCCTCTGGTTCTTTGACAAGTGAAGAGCGAGTTG